>CAVUDG010000004.1:0-381735 GCA_963740235.1 uncultured Bacteroidota bacterium | reverse complement strand
GTCGCCGGCGCGGCGCTGGGCGCGGTCGGGTGGCGGCTCGCCGGCGCCGCGCTGGCCGGCGAGACCCGGGGACGCCCGGGCTCTGGACCGCCCTCTGGACGCTGGGGCTGGTGACGCACCCGCTCCTCGACGTGTTCACGGTCTACGGGACCCAGCTGCTCGCGCCGTTCTCGCGCCGGCCGTTCGCCGTCGGGAGCGTGTTCATCATCGACCCGCTGGTGACGGTCCCGCTCGCCGTCGGGCTGGGCGTGGCCGTGTGGGCGGGTCGCCGGGCCCGGGCCCGGCGGGCGTCGGCGGTGGGGATCGCGGCGGCCGTGGCCTACCTCGCGCTGGGCGTCGCCTTCCAGCACCACGCCCGGTCGACGGTCGACGCGGCGCTCGCCGAGCGCGGGGTCGTGGCCGAGCGCGTGCTGGTCGCCGCCGGCCCGCTTTCGTCGCTCGTCTGGCGCGGCGTGGCCCAGGCCGACGGGGCGTTCGTCCCGTTCTCGCTCCACGTGCTCGACCGGCCCGGCGACGTCCGGTTCGACCCGTCGCTGCCGGCCGCCGACCTCGGCCCCGCCCTGGCCGAGAGCCGGACCGGCCGGACGCTCCGGTGGTTCTCGCGCGGCTGGCTCGCCCGCCTCGACGCCGAGGCGGACGGGGCTGGCGACGTGGTCGTGGCCGACGTCCGGTTCGGGCGGCTCGGCCTGGACGAGGTGGACCCCTGGGTCTTCCGCTGGCGGATCGACCGCGGCCCGCCCTACGCGTTCTCTCAACTCCCCTCGGCACCGGCCTTTGGCGACGGCGAGTGGGGCCGGCTCGCGCGCCGGATCCTCCGCCAGCCGGCCGGGCCGTGACGGACCCGCCCGCGCCGGGCGTCGTACCACGGCCTCCCCTCCCCGCACCCCCGCCATGAAGTTCTTCATCGACACCGCCGTCCTCGACGAGATCCACGAGGCCGCCGACATGGGCGTCCTCGACGGCGTCACCACCAACCCGTCGCTGATGAAGAAGGTCGGGCGTGCAGGACTTCCACGGCCACATCGCCCAGATCTGCGAGATCGTCGACGGCGACGTCTCGGCCGAGGTCACCGCGACCGACTACGACGGGATCCTGGCCGAGGGCCGCGAGGTGGCCCAGATCGCCGACAACGTCGTCGTCAAGGTGCCGCTCATCCTGGACGGCATCAAGGCCATCAAGACGTTCAGCCGAGGAGGGCATCGAGACGAACTGCACGCTGTGCTTCTCGCCGACGCAGGCGCTGGTCGCCGCCAAGGCCGGCGCCACCTACATCAGCCCGTTCATCGGCCGGCTCGACGACATCTCGTCGAACGGGATGGAGCTGATCCGCCAGATCGTCCAGATCTACGACACCTACGGCTACGAGACCGAGGTCCTGGCCGCCTCGATCCGCCACCCGATGCACGTCGTCGAGTGCGCCGACGGCCGGCGCCGACGTCGCGACGATGCCGCTCGACGTGATCAAGAAGCTGATCAAGCACCCGCTGACCGACAGCGGCCTGGCCAAGTTCCTGTCCGACTGGGACGAGCTCCAGGGCGCCGACGAGCCGGCGTCGCGGCGCGCGAACGGCGTCCGAGGGCGGTCGAGCCGGGCGCGGCCCGCCTCGAGTCTGCCCACGGGGCCTCGCCGAGGCGGCGCGAGGCGCAAACCTCACCGACAAGCGCAGAATCGCGGCGACGGCGAGCACGGGTAGCCTGGGCGGGAACGTCTGCTTGCTCCGACTCATGCGTTACCTCTCCCTCGGCGACACCGACGACATCGCCGCGTCCTGCCACCACATCACGTTCGGCGGCACCGGCCTCGTCCTAGACGCCGGGATGGACCCCGAACCAGGACGGCTACGCGGCGCTCCCGCCGTTCGAACTCCTGAGGGACCGGCCCGTCGACCACGTCGTGGTCACGCACGCCCACCACGACCACCTGGGCGCGCTGCCCGGTGCTGTCGCGCGAGGTGCCCCACGCGCAGATCCACATGTCGCGGCCGACGGCGATGCTGGCCGAGATGCTGCTCCCGTCGTCGGCGCGGCTCCAGAAGCGGCGCGTCCGCGAGGGCTCGACGACGGCGGCGCCGGTGTTCGACGTCGAGACGGCCGAGGCGCTGAGCTACGTCTACGACACGCACCTCCTCGACGCCCCGTTCGACCTGGGCGGGCCCAAGGCCGAGGGCCCGCTCGCGGGCACGTTCTACCACGCCAGCCACGTGCTCGGCGCGGTCGGGCTGATGGTCGAGGGCGACGAGAACGGCCAGCGCCGCCGCGCTCTTCTACACGTCCGACACGAGCCTGCAGCCCGCAGACCATCCTGCCCGAGGCCGACTACCCCGACGGCCCCGTCGACGTGCTGCTGCTGGAGTCGACGCTGGGCGCCGACCCCGACGCCGAGACGACGTCGCGCAAGGCGCGAGGAGAAGCGGCTCGGCCAGGCCCTCGCCGACGGTCCTCGACGGCGGGCGGCGTGGTCCTGCTGCCCGTCTTCGCGCTCGGCCGGAGCCAGGACATGCTGGCCCTGATCGACCGCTTCAAGCGCCGCGGCCTGATCGCCGCCGACACGCCGGTCTACACGGCCGGCTCGATGCGCGGCGATCGCCGAGATCTACGACAAGACGCGCGAGTCGACGCCGCGCCTCGACCCCGACTTCGAGGTCTACGGCGTCGACCAGGAGCGGCTACCCGCGCTCGCAGAAGCGCGAAGGACGAGGCGCTCTCCAAGCCGGGCATCTTCGTCGCTCACCTCGGGCATGCTGTTCGAGCGGACGCCGTCGTTCGCCTCGCCCAGCAGATCGTCTCCGACGAGCGGCACGGCATCTTCTTCGTCGGCTACTCCAAGGAGGGCTCGCCGGGCGACCGCGCTCCAGGTCGGCCGCCGCAGGCGGGCGAGAAGATGACGTTCGACCCGGACGAGGGCCCGGTCGCCGTCAACGCGCGCGTCGAGCGGTTCCGGTTCTCGGGCCACAGCGCACCGCCGCGACCTGATCGAGGTCGTCGACCGGATCAAGCCGCGGACGGTCGTGCTGGTCCACGGCGAGACGGCGGCCAAGGCCTGGATGAAGGACAACATCGAGTTCTTCCACCCCGACGTCCGGGTCATCGTCCCGGAGCAGGGCCAGGAGATCGAGCTGTGACCGACCTCGAGGACGCTCTGACGCCCGACCTCTCCGCCGCTGACCCGGACTGGACGCCGCTGACGCCGTTCTGGGAGTCGATCGGCACGCGCTCGTTCGTCTCGTCCGACGACGGGCGACCGGATCCGCGTCCGCTACTACGCCGACGGCCGACGGCCGGACGTGGGCGCGCGCGCGGTTCGGGCCCGGCGCCGAGGGCCCGCCGGGCCACGTCCACGGCGGCGCGCTCGCGGCGCTCCTGGACGAGGCGATGGGCATGGCCGCGCTCGCGACCGGCCGCGTCGTCGTCGCCGCTCGCATCGAGGTCGACTTCCGCGCGCTCGTCCCGCTGGGCGAGGTCGTGACGGTCGAGCTGACGGTCGAGCCGGCCGAGCGCGCCAAGGTGCCCGTCCGCGCCGAGCTGCGCCGCGGCGACGGGACGTCTCGTGCCGAGGCGACCGGCCTGTTCGTCGACATCGGGACCGAGCGGATGGGCCGGGCCGCCGAGCGCGCCGGACGCTGACGCCCGCCCGCCTCGGCGATCCAGTCGGGGGCTCCCTCGGCCGCGACGGGCTCCGCTCGCCGGCCGCCCCTCAGGCACGTCCCCGAGGCGGAGACCCGGCGCGTCGGGGCGGGTAAGACCGCCGCCACGCCGCCGTCCGCCCCTCTCCCCACGCTCCGCCGATGACGACCCACTTCGACCCCGCCACCGAGGCACCGACCGCCAGTCCGACTGGGACGCGCCGCGGCCGTTCGAGCCCTGGCTCGCTGCCGCCGAGGACCTGGTCGAGCTCTGGACCTCGGCCTACGTCCGCGCCACGGCCGACGCAGCGACCTGGTCGCGCGCGTCGAGGCCGTGCCCGGGCGACTGGAAGCTGCTCGTGCTCACCGAGGACTGGTGCATCGACGCGACCAGCACGGTCCCGTCGCTCGCCCGACTCGCCGAGGCCGCGGCCAACGTCGACCTCCGCATGCTCGACCGCGACGACAACCTCGAGCTGATGGACGAGCACCTGACGAACGGGCGCGCCCGCTCCATCCCGGTCGTCATCCTGCTCGACGGCGAAGGCGTCGAGCGCGGCTGGTGGGGCCCCCGCCCGGCCGACCTCCAGGCCTGGTTGACGGGCGACGGCGCAGGAGATCGAGAAGGAGGAGCGCTACCGCGAGCTCCGCAAGTGGTACGCCCGCGACCGCGGCGTGTCGACCGTCCGCGAGGTCGTCCGAGCTGATCGAGCGCGCCGGCGGCGGCCGGCGGCGATCGGCTGAGTCCGCGCCCGCGTCGCCTCGCGCCGACCCGCCTCGACCCTGCCGACCCCCGATGCCCCTCGACCCGCCCCTCTCCTCCACCGACCACCTCGCCGGTCCCGACGACGCCCTGGTCACGCTCGTCCAGTACGGCGACTTCGAGTGCCCGTACTCGAAGGACGTCCACGACCTCGTGGCCGACATCCGGGAGCACCACCCGCTCGGCGTCCGGTTCGCGTTCCGCCACTTCCCGCTGCGGCCGCACCCGAACGCGCTCGCGCGCGGCGCTCGCGGCCGAGGAGGCCGCGCGGCAGGGCGGGTTCTGGCTGCTCCACGACCGGATGTACGAGCACCAACTCGCGCTCCGCCCCGCCCAACTCGCCGAGCACGCCGAGGCGGTCGGCCTCGACGGCGAGGCGGTCCGAGCGGCCATCGAGAGCGGCGACGGACACGGGCGCGATCCTGGCCCAGAAGCGGCAGGGCGTCCGCGCCGGCGTCCGCTCGACGCTGGGCCTGTGGATCGACGGCGAGTGGGTCGAGGAGGACGCCCTGGAGGAGGCCGTCATCGAGCGCGTCATCCAGCCGCTCCGCGCCGACGGCCGGTAGCCCGCCTCGGTCGGCGTGCGGAGGGGGCTGGGCTCCCAGGTTGCCCGGCGGCGCGCCGAGGCGGGCCTAGTGCAGATGGGTCAGGCGCGCGGGCGGCGGTCCAGGGTAGACTGGCGACCGATGCCGCCCGTGTCGTCGCCGTCTCTCCCTCGTTCTCGCGTCGTGCTGTTCTCACTGGGCGCGGCCCGCGCCCAAGCCGGGTCCGGGTGGGCGGACGGCCGGCGCGGCCCTGCCCGACGCTGGGGATGGCCGACCTGTACCGGCTCGGCCCGGGCGACCGGACGGCCGAGGCGGGCCGAACCGGCGCCTGGGCGTCCGGGTCGACCTGGGCGCGTCGTGGAACGAGGGACGTGTCCTGACGAGCTCGTTCCAGACCGTCGACTGGCCCGACGTGTGACGGCGTCCGCGCTCGGGCACCTCGTCATCGGGCGGCGCGGCCCGGGCCGTACGGGCTGGTCGGCGTCGGCGGGCCACCGCCAGCGGCTCAGCAGCCGCACGACCCGTACGGGTGGGTGCCCGGAGTCCAGGCCGGCGGCCGGGCTGGCGCTTCGCGCCGGCGGCGCTCGCCGTCGTGCCCGAGGTCGAGGTCCAGGTGATGCTCTCCGACCTGACGTCGGGCGGCGACTTCACGCCGTCCGTCCGCGTGCCCGTCACGCTCGGCGTCCGGTTCTGACCCGTCCGGCCTCGGCGGCCCGCTGGACCGGGTCGGCGTCGGCCCCGGGGCGCCACCTCCGCGCCGAGGCGGGCGGGGCCAGCAACGAAAAGCGCCCGGCCCCGCTAAGAGACCGGGCGCTCACCGTCCGTAGAGGGCCGGGCTTACTCGGCCGGCGTCTCCGGGACGACCTCGCCACGTCTCTGCCGCGACCAGCTCGACCACGTCGGCCTCGGCCGGCCGCGATGCCGAGGTCGATCTCCTCGATCTGCAGCGTCTCGTCGGTCTCGGTCGTCGTGCCGGCGCCGGTGCCCGCGATCAGCGGAGCGATGACGAGGGCCACGACCGAGATCAGCTTGACCAGGATGTTGAGCGACGGGCCCGACGTGTCCTTGAGCGGGTCGCCGACGGTGTCGCCGACGACGGCCGCCTTGTGGACGTCCGAGCCCTTGCCGTAGGTCACGCCGTCGAACGTCGACGCCGCCCTCGATGCGCTTCTTCGCGTTGTCCCAGGCGCCGCCGGCGTTGGACTGGAAGATGGCCATCAGCACGCCCGTGACCGTCACGCCGACCAGCAGGCCGCCCAACATGTTCTTGTCGTAGAACCCGACGGCGACCGGGCACGGCGACCGCGAGCACGCCCGGCAGGATCATCTCGCGGAGCGCCGCCTTGGTCGAGATGTCGACGCAGCGCGCGTGGTCGGCCTTGGCCGTGCCCTCACGCAGGCCGGGGATCTCGGCGAACTGCCGGCCGACCTCCTTGATCATGTCGGCGGCCGCGCGGCCGACCGCGTTCATGGCCATGGCCGAGAACACGAACGGCAGCATCCCGCCGATGAGCACGCCCGCCAGGATGCGGCGGGTCGGCCACGTTGATGGCCTCGATGCCGGCCTGCTGCATGAACGCCGCGAACAGGGCCAGCGCCGTCAGCGCCGCCGAGCCGATCGCGAAGCCCTTGCCGATGGCCGCCGTCGTGTTGCCGACCGCGTCGAGCAGGTCGGTCCGCTCGCGGACCTCCGGGGGCAGCTCGGCCATCTCGGCGATGCCGCCGGCGTTGTCCGAGATCGGGCCGTAGGCGTCGACGGCGAGCTGGATGCCCGTCACCGACAGCATGCCCAGCGCCGCGATCGCGATGCCGTAGAGCCCGGCGAACGTAGAACGCGCCGATGATGGCGAGCGCCAGCACGATCGTCGGCAGGCCCGTCGAGTACATCCCGACGCCCAGGCCGGAGATGATGTTGGTCGCCGCGCCCGTCACCGACGCCCGCGCGATGTTGGTCACCGGCGTCGTGTGCGTCGCCGTGTAGTACTCGGTGATGAGCCCGATGAGCGTGCCCGCGAGCGAGCCCGATCAAGACGGCCACGAAGACGCCGAACGAGGTGTACGTGAACGTGCCCACGATCGGGGTCGTCGCCGTGAACTCGCTCGGGAGCATGAACTGCGATGATGAAGTAGCTCAGGATGGCCATCAGGCCCGGCCGCGCCGAACTCGCCGATGTTGAGCGCCCGCTGCGGGTTGCCGCCCTCCTTCACCTTGACGAAGAACGAGCCCAGGATCGAGACCACGATGCCGACCGCCGCGATGACGAGCGGGAGCAGGACCGCGCCCAGCTCCATGCCGCCCGCGTCGAGCAGCGACGCCGCGAAGGCCGCGCCGAGCACCATCGCGCCGATGATCGAGCCGACGTACGACTCGAACAGGTCGGCGCCCATGCCGGCCACGTCGCCCACGTTGTCGCCCACGTTGTCGGCGATCGTCGCCGGGTTGCGCGGGTCGTCCTCGGGGATGCCCTCGTAGACCTTGCCGGCCAGGTCGGCGCCGACGTCGGCCGCCTTGGTGTAGATGCCGCCGCCGACGCGCGCGAACAGCGCGATCGACGAGGCGCCGAGCGAGAAGCCGGCCAGCACGTTGAGCACGCGCGTCGACTTCGAGCGGCTGCAGCACGCCGTCGGCGCCGTCGAAGACGCCCGAGTAGACGATGAACAGCGTGCCGAGGCCGAGCAGGCCCAGGCCGACGACCGACAGGCCCATCACCAGGCCGCCCGAGAAGGCGACGTTGAGGGCGCCGCCGAGCGACGTCCGCGCCGCGTTCGTGGTCCGGACGTTGGCCTTGGTGGCGACGCGCATCCCGAAGAAGCCGGCGAGCCCGGAGCACAGGGCGCCGACGGCGAACGAGACGCGCGATGAGCGGGCTCGAGTCGGCCCGGCCCAGGTTGGCCAGCAGCAGCAGCGCCGGCCACGACGACGACGAAGATGGCGAGCACGCGGTACTCGCGGCGCAGGAAGGCGTTGGCGCCCTCCTGGATGTCGGCGGCGATCTCCGCCATCCGGTCCGTGCCGACGGGCTGGGCGTTGACCCAGCGGGATCGGAGTGAAGGCGTAGCCCAGCGCGAGGACCCCCGCGATGGGGACGAGCAGGGCGAGAGTGGATTCCATGGTGTGGGGGTGAGCGAGACAGCGCCCGGGGCGCGGGTCGGCGGAGTCAGCGCGGGCGTCGGGGACGCCGTCGTTCTAGCGGCGGTTGTGCCGGTTCATGGCGGCCGTCAGCCCGTCGCGCGCGAAGGTGAGCGCGGCCTCGGCCGCGTCGTCGAGGGCGGCCTCGACCGCCTCCGCGCTCCTCGTCGTCGAACGGCGACAGGACGAAGTCGACCTGGCCGCCGGGGCGGAAACTATTGCCCACCCCTACGCGCAACCGGGGAAACTCGGTGGAGCCGAGGGCCTCGATCAGGTCGCGGATGCCGTTGTGGCCGCCGTGAGAGCCCTTCCCGCGCAGGCGGAGCGCGCCGACGGGCAGGGCGAGGTCGTCGTAGACCACCAGCAGGTCGGCGGGCTCCAGCCCGTAGCGGTCGAGCAGCGCCGCGACGGCCCGGCCGCTCCGGTTCATGAACGTGAGCGGCTGGGCGATCGCGATCGCCGCCGGGCCCGCCTCGGTCTCGCCGGGGCCGGGTCAGCCTGCCGGTCGGCGTCCCTCGGGGGAGCCGGGCCTCGGCGACGAACGCGTGGGCGGCCTCCGTGTCAGGTCGACGCCCAGGCGGGCCGCCAGCCGGTCGACGACCTCGAAGCCGGCGTTGTGGCGCGTGCCGTCGTAGTCGGGGCCCGGGTTGCCCAGCCCGACGATCAGGCGCGACGGGGCGAGCGAGGGCGGGGGGGGGGCCGCCGAGCAGGCGGGAAAGCCAGGACATCGCAGGGGGGCTGAAACGGACGTAGGGGCACGGCGGCGGGCCGTGCCCCTACGTGGGGACTGCGAACCGGCGGGGAGGCTACGCCTCCTCTGTCGCCTCGGCGTCGGCGTCCTCCTCGGGGGCCTCGAGGCCCTCGGCAAGACCGACGGCCTCCTCCTCCTCGTCGACCGCGACCAGCTGCGGCGCGGTGACGACCGCGATCGTCCGGTCGGGGTCGGTCAGGAGCTCGATCGTCGTCGCCCAGGTCGAGGTCCGCGACGTGGAGCGACTCGCCCATCTCGAGCGTCGTGACGTCGATCGAGACGTGGCCCGGGATGTCCTTGGGGAGCGCCCGGATCTGGAGCTCGTTGATCGGCTGCGACAGCGTGCCGCCGGCCTTGACGCCGCGCGGCGTCCCCTCGAGCTGGATCGGGATCACCATCGTGAGCGGCTCGCCCGGCGTCAGCGCCAGGAAGTCGACGTGGAGCGGCTGGTCGGTGACCGGGTGGTAGTCGACCTGCTTGAGGATCGCCTCGTGGTCGGTCCCCTCGAACGACACCGCGACGCGGTACGTCTCGGTCGTGAAGATGAGCGGGCGGAGCGCCAGCGTCTCGACGGCGAAGTGGACGGGCTCGGTGTGCGACGCCGTAGAGGACGCACGGGACGAGGCCCTCGCGGCGGGCGGCCTTGGTGGCCACCTTGCCGGTGCTCGCGCGGCTGGACGTCGAGCGTGATGGACTGCATGGTTCGGTTCGGGTGCGGGGAAGTCTGCGCCGGCCTCGCGGCTCGGGTGCGAGGCCGTCCCCAAAGTCGGGTCAGTCTCGCAGATCGGACCCGGAGCCTACGGCGCGCGGCGGGGGGGGCGACCGCGACAAATCGGCGAAGAGACGGGAGCGGGCCCCCGGGGCCGGCCGGCCGGGCGCTCCCCGCCTCGCCCGGGCTCCCCCGCCTCGGCACCGAGGCGGGCGAGCATCTCTCCCCGGGGGAGCTACCCCGGGGGGGCCTAGTCGACGAAGAGCGTCGAGATCGACTCGTCCGACCCGATCCGGTGGATCGACTCGGCGAACAGCGGCGCGACCGAGATCACCTCGATCTTGTCGGAGGACCGCTGGAGCGGGACCGAGTCGGTCACGATGACCCGGCTGAGCGGGCTCGCCTCGATCCGGTCGACGGCCGGGCCCGACAGCAGCGGGTGGGTGCAGAACGCCTGGACGCTCAGCGCGCCCGCGTTCGACAGCGCCGTCGCCGCCGACGTCAGCGTGCCCGCCGTGTCGCACAGGTCGTCGATGAGCAGGCAGTTCTTGCCCGCCACGTCGCCGATCGTGTTCATGACCTCGGCCACGTTCGCCTCCGGCCGGCGCTTGTCGATGAGCGCGAGCCCGGCCCGGAACCGCTTGGCGTAGGCCCGGGCGATCTTCGAGGCGCCCACGTCGGGGGCGACCACCACCAGGTTCTCCCGGAAGGCCTGGGCCGACTGGCCGTTCGAGCCGGCCAGCGCGAGCGCGTTCTCGTCGAGCCACTCCTCGAACACCGCCGAGCCGTAGAGGTGGTCGACCGGGATGTCGAAGAACCCCTGGATCTGGGCCGCGTGGAGGTCCATCGTGAGCACCCGGTCGACGCCGGCGTCCTGCAACATCTTGGCGATCATCCGGGCCGCGATCGAGACGCGGGGCTGGTCCTTCCGGTCCTGGCGGGCGTAGCCGAAGTACGGCAGGACCGCCGTGATCCGGGCCGCCGACGCCCGCCGCGCCGCGTCGATCATCAGGAACAGCTCCATCCAGTGCTCGGCCGGCGGCGGCGTCGACTGGACGATGAACAGGTCGGTCCCCCGGATGGACTCCTCGTACCGGACGTAGATCTCGCCGTCGGAGAAGTCCTTGAGTGTCACCTCGCCCAGGGCCCAGCCGCCCGCCTGGGCGATCTGGCGGGCCAGCGCGGGGTTCGAGCGCCCGGCGAAGATCGAGACGGGGAGCGTCGAGGCGGGGACGAGCAGGGCCACGGGCGGAGGGGAGGGGGGGCGCCGCGAGACGGCGAGAGAGGCCTCCGGCGGGAGGCCCGTGGTTGCCCGAGGAGGATTCGAACCTCCACAAACTGCTCCAAAGACAGTTGTGCTGCCATTACACCATCGGGCAGACGGCACCGCGCGGCTCCCGAGGCGTACGGGGTCCGCGCGGGCGGCCCGTTAAAATAGGCGGCCCCGCGCTCGGCGGTCAACGTAGTTGGCCCCCCACGCCCCGCTCGACGTCCCGCCGGACGGTCTTGCCCCCCTCTTCACTCTGCCCGTGCCCCACCCCATCGACCCCGCGCTCTCGGCGCTCCACGGCGCGCCGTCCCCGGACGAGCGGGCGGCCATCGGCGTCCTGGGCGGCCTGGGGCCCTACGCCGGCCTCGACCTGGTCCGGGCGATCTTCGACGAGACCGAGGCCCACACCGACCAGGAGCACCTGCCGGTCACGCTCGTCTCGTACCCGGGCCGGATCCCCGACCGCGCGACCTGGCTGGCCGACGAGACGTCGCCGAGCCCGCTGCCGGCCATGATGGAGGTGCTCCGCCGACTCGACGACGCCGGCTGCGCGGTCGCCGGCATCCCGTGCAACACGGCCCACGCCCCGGCTTTGTACGAGCGGCTCCAGGAGGGCCTGCTCGCTGATGGCCGCGATCTCCGGCTGCTCCACATCGTCGACGCCATCGTCGAGAACGTCGCCGAGGTGGCCCCGCGGTCGACCCACATCGGCGTGCTCGCGACCTCGTCGTCGGTCGAGAACCGGCTCCACCAGGTCGGGCTGGAGGCGGCCGGGCTCCGGGCCGTCGTGCCGGACCGGGCGCACCAGGAGGCCGTCCAGGCCAGCATCTACGACGGCGACTGGGGCCTCAAGGCCCAGAGCGCGCCGCCGACCGCGCGCGCGCGCGAGGTGCTGCTGGCCGCCGCCGACCACCTGGTCGAGCGCGGCGCCGACGCCGTGATCCTGGGCTGCACCGAGCTCCCGCTGGCCGTCCCCGAGCGGCGCCGCGGCGACGTCCCGTTCGTCAACTCGACGCGGGCGCTGGCCCGAGCGCTGATCCGGGCGACGCACCCCGACAAGCTCCGCTACGCCCGGACCGTCGTCGCCTGACGCGGTCCGCCTCGGGCCCGAGGCGGGCGGGCTCGCGCCGGTCCGGGGCTAGGGCTGGAGCAGCGTCGTCTGGGTGACGACGCGCGCGAACGAGCCGAAGATGCCCAGCCCGCCCTCGACGTTCGTCGTCACGTTGGGGATCTCGCCCGGCGACAGCGTCGAGCCGCCGCGCTGGACGGCCTGGCTCTGGACGAACGCCTGCAGCGCCGGGTCGAGCGACACCAGCGACAGCCGGTACGGGCCGTAGTAGCCGAACGCGATGATACGGGCACCTGGACCAGGATCGTCCCGTCACCCAGGTGATGTAGCTGGCCTCGTTGATGACCGGCGACGTGCCCGACGACGGCGCGTTCAGCGGCGGGTCCTCGTCGCAGACGAGCGTGACGCCGTCGGCCTCGCGGTCGCAGTCGAGAAACCGCTCGTAGATCGGACGTGAGGCCGAACGTGCGCCCGTGCCGGGACGCTCCGGTACCGCGTCTCGCCGTCGATCACGACCTCGACGAACGGGACCGGCGCCAGCGCGCGCGTCGAGCGCCACGAACGTGGCCTGGCGCGCCGGCCGTCGACGACTGGGTGACGCGGACCCCGGCCCTGGCCGGTCGCCGTAGACCATCGTCTCGGCCGGCGGTCGCCGACGATGGTGATCGCCGGCGGGACCGTCGTCGTGGCCGTGAGCGTCTGGCCGCCCTACCCGACGTCGAGCCGGTAGGTCCGCTGGGGAAGAACCGACGTGCGTCCGCCGCACGAGGACGTCGTGGCCGTTCCCGGCGTCGAGGTAGGCGAAGGCCGTCTCGACCGAGCCGTCGGCCGCCAGCAGCGTGACGGAGACCGTGGCGCCCGTCGACGCCGAGGCGGGCCGGGTCGTACGCCTCGAGGAAGGGCGACGTCTCGGACAGGCGCGATCGTGGGCAGCGGCTCGCCGGCGCCGAGCGACGCCGAGACGACGACCTCGGCCGTGAAGTCGTCGTCGGTGAACCCGTCGCAGGCGCCGACGGCGACGGCCAGCACGAGCAAGAAGGTGAGGCGGAGCGTGCATCGGGCTCGAGGGCGGTCTAAAAGTCGAGCGACAGCGACACGTTGGGCAGGATCGGGAGCTGGCGCACCTCGTCGACCTCGACCGGGTTCTCAGTCGAAGTCGTAGGTCACAAACCACAGGTTGCGGCGGTTGTAGACGTTGACGACCTGGAGCTGGAGCTCGTAGTCGGCGAACGGACCAGCGGGCCGCGTCTTGGTGAACCCGACGTCGACGCGGTGGTAGGGCGGCAAGCGCGAGCCGTGTTGAGCGCGTTCGTCGACGAGACCAGCAGGTCGGCGTCCTCGAACGGGAGCCCCTCGACTGACGTAACCGGCCGGACGGCGTCGTGTAGGCCTGGCCGGTCGCATAGGAGCCGGCGACCGTGGCTCGCCAGCCGCGCCCGAGGTCGTAGTTGGCGACGACCGTCAGGTCGTGGAGCCGGTCGTACTTGGGCGGGAAGTAGGCCTGGAAGGCGGCCGCTCGTCGGGGTAGCGCCGCCGCGTCGACGCCCAGCGTGTAGCTGACCAGCCCGGTCAGCTTGCCGATGCCGCGCTCGAGCAGGACCTCGGCGCCGTAGGCGTAGCCCTCCCCGAACCGGAACAGGTCGCTGGTAGTCCAGCCCGGCCACGTCCTGGTCCTCGGGTCGAGTGTCGAACAGGTCGCGCAGCGTCCGGCCGTAGACCTCGACGTCGAGCCGGTAGGCCTGGCCGAGGTTCGTCTTGACGCCCAGCACGACCTGCTCCGACGCCTGGGGCGGCACGCCGACGCCCGTCGTGACCCAGGTGTCGAAGCCCGAGAACGCCTCGTTCGAGATGAGCGACAGGAACTGGTGGTACTGCCCGGCCGCGAGCCTGGACCACGACGTCCTCGCCGAACGTCCGCTCGACCTGGACCTGGGGCGACAGCCGGACGTAGCTCGACCGGACCGGGTCGACGGCGTCGAGCAGGTCGTCGGTCAGGCTCCGGAAGTACTCCGCGCGCAGGCCGCCGGTCAGGATCCACGCCGTCGCCCGGCCGGACCCGGCCCTGGACGTAGCCCGAGGCGTAGCGCGACGGGTTGTTGTACGTCGGTCTGGGTGTTGCCGTTGAAGCTGCTCTCCAGCTCCAGGCCCAGCGTCCCGCCCCAGGCGCCCGTCCGCAGCTCGAACCGCTCGCTCGGCAGCCACTCGACGTCGACGCGCGCCGAGTAGTCGGTGAGCGTGTTGGGCCGCTCGAACTCGGTCCCGGCGAACGACCCGATCGGGGTAGCTGAAGTAGCGGCTGGCGGTCAGCCGGGTCTGGGCGAACGCCGTGCCCGAGAGCACGCGGTTGTAGGCCAGCGACGCCGTCCGGTTGCCGTAGTCCAGGTCGAACTGGGCGTCGTCGCCGAACGGGACCACCACCTGGTCGCGGCCGGCGTAGGTCGCCAGGCTGACCCGGTCGTTGGGCGACAGGTCGACGGACACCTTGCCGTTGAGGTCGTAGAAGTAGAAGCTCTCCGGGATGCCGTCCTCGTCGAGCTGCTCGCGCAGGACGGCCAGCAGCGGCTCCAGCGTCGAGCGCCGCGCGTTGAGCGAGTACGAGCCCGAACACCCCCGGCAGCGGGCCCTCCACGCCGACCCGGCTCGCCAGCAGCCCGACCGACAGGCTCGCGTCGGTCGCGCGCGGTTGCCGTCGCGGTTGTACACGTCGACCACGCTCCCCAGGCGCCCGCCGTACGTCGAGGGGTACGCGCCCTTGTACAGCCGCACGTCCTTGATGGCCTCGGTGTTGAACGTCGAGAAGAAGCCGAAGAAGTGGGTCGGGTTGTAGACCGTCGTCCCGTCGAGCAGGATCAACGTCTGGTCCGGCGAGCCGCCCCGGATGTAAAGGCCGACGAGAAGTCGCTCGACGCCTTGACGCCGGGCAAGAGCTGGATCGAGCGGAACAGGTCGGCCTCGAACACGGTCGGGAGCGCCTGGACCAGGTCGATCGACACGTTCTGGGTGCCCGGCGCCCGCTCCTCCTCGATGGGCTCGGTCGCCTCGACCACGACCTCGTCCGTCGTCACGCCCTCAGGCGCCAGCTCCAGGTCGAGCCGGCGCGTCTCGCCGGCCGCCAGCGTCGACCGTCTGGCGGAGCGGCTGGTAGCCGATGAAGCTGGCCGTGACCGTCACCTCGCCGGGGTCCAGGTTGCCCAGCGAGTAGAACCCCTGGACGTTCGTCGCCGCCCCACGGCCGCGTCGCCTCGACGCGGACCGTCGCCTGGAGGAGCGTCTCACCCGAGGACGCGTCGCGGACGAACCCGTTGAGGGTCGCCGAGCCCGCCTGGGCACTGGCGGACGACGCGGCGAGCGCCAACAGCGCGAGGGAGAGCAGTCGACGGAGCATCGGCACGGGGGGAGGCGACAGTAGAGCGCGTGGTGGGCGTCAGGGGTTCGGCCCGGCTCGTGGGGAACCGGCGAAATGCCCCGCGGGCCCGGCCGGTCGGCCCGCCTCGGCGAGACGCCGGGCCCGGGCGGGGGCCGCTCGGGGCACGCGCGGTCCCAACGGGGCACCGGCGGCGGCGGTACGTGGCGGGCTCGCCCAGCGGACCGGCTCGTCGTAGACCGCCCCGCCGGCACACCCGCCGCCCCGAGCGGCTGACCGAGGCGGCCCACCCGGCCGGGCCGCCGGCCTCACCGGATCCGGCGGAGCGTCGCGCCCTGGGGGCAGAACGTCGCCGGGCCCACCAGCGTGGCCGGGTCGTCGGTCGGCGTGTAGGCGGTCCCGGCCGTCCCGTTCGCCCAGGTCACGAAGAGCGTGTCGTCGCGGACGGACCAGCCGTGGACGCTGTCGGCCCGCGCCGAGTCGGGGTGGGCGTAGCTCCAGGCCAGCACGCCGCCGGCCTCCAGGCGGACGTAGGCCGTCCGGATGTCGGGGTCGGGGCACCACTCGACCCAGGTCCCCCCCTCGACGTCGGACGGGAGCAGACGGGGGGCCGCCGCGCAGCCGGCGACCAGGGCCAGGACGAAGAGACGGCGCATCGGCGGCGGGCTACGGTTCGGATCGTAGACACGCCGGCGCGGCGGGTGTTTCCCTACCCGGCCTCGGCCTCCTGGACGGTCTCCATCGGGATCGGCCGGTCGGGCCGCTCGCCGGTGTCGAGGTAGCGGCGGACCTCCAGCACGGCCTGCTCTTTCTTCTTGGCCTCCAGCATCAGGTCGTACGGCGCGTCGGCGTCGCCGACCCGGTCCATCAGCCCGACCAGCCGGTCGACGTCGTCCATGTCGAGGAAGTCCGCGTGGCCGGTCCGCGTGCCGGGCTTGTGGGACGAGAGGTGGAGCTTGGGCGGGCGCCGGCCCCAGGTCGCCATCGCGCGGTCCAGCAGGTCGACCAACTCGTCGTCCGGCATCTCGGGCGCGGGCCCGTCGCCGGGGTTCAGGACGTGGTGGAACAGGTCGACGATGACCGGGAGCCCGGTCCGCTCGGCGAGCGCGACGGTCTCGGCGAGCGTGTAGGTCGTGTCGTCGTTCTCGACGGCGAGCCGGGCCCGGGCGTCGTCCGAGAGCCGGTCGAGGGTCTGGGCGAACCGGTCCTGCGCCGCCGCCTTGTCGCCGTAGGCCCCGCCGACGTGCAGCGTCATGGTCCCCTTGGGGTCCATCCGCTTGAGCACCTGGGCCTGGAAGTCGAGCTCTTGGACCGACGCCGCGACGACCTCGGGGCGCGGGCTGTTCAGGACCGTGTACTGGCCGGGGTGGCTCGTCACCCGGAGCGCCTCGGCCTTGACCAGCCGCCGGATCTCGCGGAACTGCCAGTCGAACGCCTCCGCCCAGTCGAACGGGAACACGTCGAGCGGGCCGAACGGGATCAGGTCCGACGAGACGCGGAAAAAGCGGAGGTCGTGGGCCACGTTCCAGCGGAGCGAGGCCAGGACGTCGGCGAGGTTCTGGACGACGACCGGGATGACGGTCTCGGTCCGGAGGTTGGCCAGGCGGACGGTCCGGGACTGGGTCCCGAGGGCCGTGTTGAGGCAGGCGTAGCCGAGGTGGCGGAGGCGCATGGGGGGCGGTGGGGCGTCCCGACCTACGCCCGCTCCCCGCCGAGTGTGCCCGCCTCGGTCGCACCGTCGGCCGGCTCGCCGAGGCGGGGCTAGTCGCCGTGGGGGAGCCGCTCGGGCATCTCGGCGGCCACCCAGATCAGGACGGCCGTCGCCGCGACGGCGCGCTGGACGTGCCCCGGGTCCATCTTGTCGACCGTGTCGGCCGGCGTGTGGTGGTAGACGAAGTAGAGCCCGTTGTCGGTCCGGAGGCTCAGGCCCGGGACGCCGTCGCGCATCATCGGGCCGATGTCGGCGCCGCCGCCGCCCATCGTGACCCCGGGCGGGCCCGCGTCCGAGTCGGCCATGAGGAGGTCCGCGATCAGGGGCTCGACGCGGGCGGCCAGCATGTCGCGGCCCGCCTCGGCGCCGCCGTAGCCGAACCCGACCGGGGCGAACACGCCGCCGTCGCTCTCGAGCGCGAGCTGGACGTGGGACACGTCGGGCCCGAGCGAGTCCCGGAACGCCTCGGCGCCCCGGAGCCCGTTCTCCTCGTTCGTCCACAGCGCCACCCGGACCGTCCGCCGGGGGCGGAGCCCGAGCCGCTGCAAGAGCGCGACGGCCTCCCAGGTCACGACGCAGCCGCCCAGGTCGTCCTGGACGCCCTGGCCCACGTCCCACGAGTCGAGGTGGCCGCCCAGGATCACGACCTCGTCGGGCCGCTCGCGCCCCCGGATCTCGCCGATCACGTTGCGCGACAGGCCGTCCGGCCGGGTCTCGGCGCCCATCACCAGGCGGACGACCGGCCGCTCGCCGCGGTCCTGGATGCGGCGCAGGACCTCGGCGGCCTCGATGGTCACGGCCGCGTGGGGGATCTGGCGGTCGCCTGGGGCGTAGCGCATGACGCCGGTGTGGGGCGTGCTGAGCCCCGTCGGCCCGACCGAGCGGACCAGGCTGGCGACGGCGCCGACGGCCGCCGCGGCGGTCGCCCCGCCGACGCGGTAGGCGACGGTCTGGCCGTAGGTCGTGAACGGGACGTCGAACAGGACGATCCGCCCGTCGGCCTCGCCGGCCCGCGCGGTCAGCTCGTCGAACGAGCCGACGACCAGCACCTCGGCCTCGATGCCGGCCGTCCCGACGCTCCCGCCCAGGCCCAGCATCGGCAGGTCGACGCCGCCGGCCGCCGTCACCAGCGTCGCCGACTCACGGCCCCGGACCCAGACGGGGACCGTGACGGGCTGGCCGCGGACGTTGTCGAGCCCGTCGGCCCGCATCTCGTCCAGGACCTGGTCGATGGCGGCTTCGAGCGCGGGCGTGCCCGTGAAGCGCGGGCCGAACGTGTCGGCCAGGCGCGCGATCCGGTCGAAGGCGGCGCTGTCGGCCAGGGCCGCTCGGGTGATCCGGGCGGCGACCTCGGCGTAGGGCGCCGACGGGCCGGACTGGGCGGAGGCGGCCGGGACGGCGGACAGGAGGAGGGCGAGAAGGACCAGGCGCATGGTGCATTCGGACGGGGTGGGCAAGCTAGCCCGCGCCTAGCTTCGGGCCGTGTCCCGGGTCCTCGTCTTCGCTCTCGGTCTGGCCGTCGTCCTGTGGGCGGCCTTCGTCACGCCCGACGGCGCGGTGGGCGTGCTGACCGTCGCGGTCGGGGTGCTGGCCCTGGTCGTGCTGCGCGACCGCGACCGGATCGCGGCGCTGGAGGGCCGCCTGGAGGCCCTCTTGAGGCACCGCGCCGGCCGCCCCGAGTCGGCCCGGCCCGAGCCCGTCCGCCTCGGGCCCGAGGCGGACGGGGTGGCGCTCGGGACCGAGCCCGCGTCGGAGCCGCCGGTGCTGGCCGAGCCGGTGCCCAGCCGCCCGGTCGCGCCCCAGCCCCAGCCGGCCGAGCCCGGGCCGGTCGCGCCCCGTCCCCAACGGCCGGGGGCGGCGCGCCCGCGGCCTCCGTTGCCGGCGCTGCCCTCGTTCTCGCTCGACGCCCTGCCGCCCCCGCTCCGGCGCGCGTGGGACTTCGCGACGGGCGGCAACCTGGTCGCCCGGCTGAGCCTGCTGGTCCTGTTCGTCGGGCTGGGGCTCCTGATCCGTTACGCCGTCGAGCAGGGCGTGATCTCGGTCGAGCTCCGGCTGGCGTTCGTGGCCGTGGTCGGGCTGGTGCTGGTCGGGCTGGGGTGGCGGCTGCGCCGCGGGACGCCCGGCTTCGGGCTGACGCTGCAGGGCGGCGGCGTGGCCGTCCTCTACCTCACCGTCTACGCGGCCTACGCGCTCTACGGGATCGTGCCGTCGCTGCCCGCGATCGCGCTGATGGGCGCGGTCGCCGTCGCGTGCGGCGGGCTGGCGTTCGCCCAGGACGCGCCCGGGTTGGCCGTGCTCGGCGTCGCCGGCGGGTTCGCGGCGCCCGTCCTGGCGGGGACCGCCGAGGGCAACCACGTCCTGCTGCTGAGCTACTACGCGCTCCTCAACGTCGGCGTGCTCGGCGCGTCGTGGGCGCGCGGCTGGCGGTCGGTCGCCGTCGTCGGCTTCCTGTCGACGTTCGTGACAGGGGGCCTGTGGGGCGGGGTGAGCTACCGGCCCGAGCTGTTCGCGACCGTCCAGCCGTTCGTCGTGGTCAACTTCGCGATCTACCTCGCCCTCGCCGTCCGCTTCGCGCTTCGGTCGGCGCGCGCCCAGGCGACGCCCGAGCGGGCGCTGGCCGTCGACGGGGCCCTGGTGTTCGGGCTGCCGGCGGCGACGTTCGTGCTCCAGGCGGGGATCGTGGACGGCGTGCTCCCCTACGGGCGGGCCTGGAGCGCGGCGGCGCTGGCGGCGGTCTACCTCGCCGGCGCGGGCGTGCTGCGCCAGCGGGCCGGCGTCCGGTTGCTGGCCGACGCGTTCTTGGCAGTCGGGCTCGCGTTCGCGACGCTGGCGCTGCCGCTGGCGTTCGAGCGCGTCGTGTTCGGGGCGATGTGGGTGCTGGAAGGGGCCGGGCTGGTCTGGGTCGGCGCGCGCCAGCGGAAGGCCTGGATGCGGTGGAGCGGGCTCGCGCTCCAGGCCGCCGCCGCGGCCGTCCTGTTCGTCGAGGGCGTCCTGTCGCCGTCGGACACGTTCACGGCCGAGTCCCTGACGGGCTGGATCGTGGCGGTCGGGCTGGGGCTCTCGGCCTACGTGCTCCGCCGGCTCTACCAGCCCACGGGCTCGGTGGACCTCGACCTGGAGGCGGGCGCGCTCGCGGAGGACGGGTGGTCCCGGGCCGAGCGGGCGGCCGAGCGCGTCTTCCTGGCGTTCGCGCTGTTCTGGTGGGTCACGACGGCGACCGTCCACGTGCTCGACCTGGCGCCCGACCGCTCCGTGACCGCCGGCCTGCTCGGGGCCGCCGCGGCCTCGGGCGCGCTGTTCCTCGCGGTCGGCCGCGCGCTCCGGTGGCCCGCCCTCGCCGCCGCCGCGCTCGGCGTCGTCCCCGCCGGGTGGATCCTGTGGGGCTTCTCGGTCGGCGCGGACGTCGACACGGTGCGCGGGTGGCGCGGCGCCGGGTGGGCCGCGCTGCTGGCGGTCGCCGCCGTGTCGCTCCGTCTGCTCTGGTCCCACCGCTCCCGGCTCCCGGCGTTCGTGGGGGCCGTCTGGCTGGCGACGGCCGTGCTCGCCTGGACTGTCGCCGACCCGCTGGCCGGGGCCACCCAGGGCGCCTGGGGGCTCGGGGCCGTCGGGGCCGTGCTGGCGGCCGGGCTGGCCCTGGCCATCTCGCTCCCCGCCTCGTGGGCCTCGCCGCGCGAGCGCGGGTGGAGCGTGGGCGGGCTGGCCCTGGCCGTGGCCGCCTGGACGGGCATCTCGTGGACGAGTGCCGGCTCGGCGTGGCCGCTGCCGACCGTCCCGCCGCTCGACCCGCTGGGCCTGCCGTCGATCGCGGGCCTGCTCGGGCTCGTCGCCGCCCGCCGCGGCGCCGGCGAGTGGCGCGGCGTGCTGACGGCCGCCGTCGGCGCCCTGGGGCTCGGGGCGCTGACCGCCGCCGTCTTGCGGGCGACGCACGCGGCCGGCGCCGCGACCTGGACGGTCACGGGCCTGTACACCTCGTCGACGGCTCAGGCCGCGCTCGCGGTGGCCTGGACCGTGCTCGCGCTCGTCCTGACCGTCTGGGCCGTCCGCGTCGAGAGCCGGGGGCTGTGGTTCTTCGGCGTCGGCGTGCTGGCGCTCGTCGGCGTCAAGCTGTTCCTGGTCGACCTGTCGCAGGCCCAGGCGCTGGTCCGGATCGGGGCGTTCATCACGGTCGGCGCGCTGGGGCTGCTCATCGGCTACCGCGCGCCGCTGCCACCGAGGCGGGCCGACGACGGGGCCGAGCCGGTGGCCGAGGCAGATCCCGAGCCCGGCGCGGAGCCGCTCGACGCGGAGGCGTAGCGGGCGGGGCTCGCGCTACGTCCGCGACTCAGAGGCCCGTGTCGAGACCGCCTGGAGGAGTCGCGCTCCGTCGTCGAGTCCGAGTCACGCCGCCTCGGGCGTACGGCCGCCTCGGGCGTACGTTGGGGGACCCCGCCTCCGCCGCCATGCTCCGCCTGCTGCTCCTCGCCCTCGTCCTAACCCCGGCGGCGAGCGCCCAGACGCTCGACCTGGTGGGGACCGTCGACCTGCCGGCCATCGTCACCGACTCGCTGGAGACCGGCGGCTCCGACGTCTGGGGCTACGTCGCGCCCGACGGGTCGGAGTACGCCATCATGGGCGACATCGAGGGCGTCGCTGTCGTCGCCGTGCCCAGCCTCCGGGTCGTCGCCCAGATCCCGGGGCCGACCGAGGACGCCCGGTGGTACTGGCGCGACGTCAAGACCTACGGCGAGTACGCCTACGTCGTCACCGAGGCGGTCGGGGCCAGCGAGGGGCTCCAGGTCATCGACCTGTCGGGCCTGCCCGAGCGGGCCGTCGAGTCGCCGTCGTCCGCGGGCCCGGCGACGCGCTCGTCTCGTCCCACAACCTGTCCATCGACACGGCGACCGGCCACGCCTACGTGCTCGACTCGAACGGCGAGACGGTCGTCGTCCTCGACCTGGCCGACCCGGTCGCGCCCGTCGTCGTCGGCCGGCTCGACGTGGGCGACGTCCACGACGTGTTCGCCCGGGAGGACCGGCTCTACGTGGCCGAGGGCCGCAACCCGACCTACTCGATCTGGGACGTGACCGACAAGGCCGCGCCGGCCTTGGTGAGCCGGGTGACCGTCCCCAACGCCGGCTACGTCCACAACGTCTGGCCGACCGACGACGGCCGCCACGTCCTGACGACCGAGGAGACGGCCGAGAAGACGGTCAAGGTGTGGAACGTCGAGGACCCCGAGAACCCCGAGCTGGTCGGCGAGTGGCTCGGGGCCAACCGGATCGCCCACAACGTCTTGGTCCGCGGCCGCTACGCGTTCCTGTCGCACTACACGGCCGGCCTCTACGTGCTCGACCTGGCCGACCTCGCTGCGCCGACGGTCGTGGCCCACCACGACACGTACCCCCGGAGCGACGACGTGACGATGGACGGCAACTGGGGCGCGACGCTCCCGTCGCCCGGCGGCTACGTCTACGCCAGCGACGGGACGGGCCAGCTGACGGTCCTGAAGTGGACGCCGCCGGCCGACCTGTAGCCCCGCCCGCTGGGGGCCCGAGGCGGGGAGAGTCGGACGGGGAGAACCCGTAGTCGGGAGGGCGGAGTACCGGGCGCGCCCCCCGACCCCGCCCGATGCCCCTGTCCCGTTCGAGCCGCCGCTACCTGCTCCGGCACCCGTTGCTGACCGCGCTGTCGGTCCTGGGCGTGGCCCTGGGCGTCGCCGTGAGCGTGGCCGTCGACCTGGCCAACACGAGCGCGCTGCGGGCCTTCGAGCTGTCGGGCGAAGCCGTGACCGGCCGGGCGACGCACCAGGTCGTCGGCGGGCCCGGCGGCGTCGGCGGGGGCCTGGTGGCGCGGCTGAGCGTCGAGCCCAGCGTCGAGGCCATCGCTCCGGTCGTCGAGGGCGACGCCCGGGTGGCCCGTTTCCCGGGCCAGGTGGTGTCGGTGCTGGGCGTCGACCCGTTCGCCGAGGCCGCCTTCCGGCCGTTCGTCGGCGGGCCCGGCAGCGGCCTCGACGCCGGCACGTTCCTGACCGTCCCGGGCGCCGTCCTGCTGTCGGAGGGGACGGCCGCCGCGCTGGGCGTGGCCGTCGGCGACACGTTGGGGCTCCGGGTCGGCGGGCGGCCCGAGGTGGCCGAGGTCGTCGGCCTGCTCCAGCCCGACGACGACCGCTCGGCGAGCGCGCTCCAGAACCTGCTCGTCGCCGACGTGGCGACGGCCCAGGAGTGGTTCGGGATGACGGGGGAGGGCGTGGCGCAGGCCAGGGGCGCGGGGCCGGCACGGGCCGACGCGTCCCGCCTCGGTGCCGAGGCGGGGGGAGGTGGGCCGGTCGGGGCCCGCTCGGCCGAGGCCGGCCAGCTCAGCCGGATCGACGTGGTCCTGCCGCTCGGCGACAGCGCGGCGGTCGTGGCCGTGCGCGCGGCGTTGCCCGACGGCGTCGAGGTCCGCCCGGCGTCGACCCAGGCCGAGGCGCTGTCGACCATGACGGCCGCGTTCCGGCTCAACCTGACCGCGCTGTCGCTGCTAGCGTTGGTCGTCGGCGTGTTCCTGATCTACAACACCGTCACGTTCGCCGTCGTCCAGCGCCGCCGCGTGCTGGGCACGTACCGGGCCCTCGGCGTGACCCGGGCCGAGGTGTTCCGGGCGGTCCTGGGCGAGGCCCTGGTGGTCGGCGCCGTCGGGACCGCGATCGGGCTCGGGCTGGGCGTGCTGATGGGGACCGGCCTGGTGCGGCTGGTGACCCAGACGATCGGGGACCTCTACTTCGTCGTCCGCGTGCGCGAGCTGGCCCTGTCGCCGGCAGCGCTCCTCAAGGGCGTCGCCCTGGGCCTGGGCGCGACGGCCGTCGGCGCGCTCCGGCCGGGGTGGGAGGCGGCCTCGACCGCGCCCGCCTCGGCGCTCCGCCGGTCGACCCAGGAGGACCGGCTGGCCCGGGGTGCGGGCCGCCTGGCCGCCTGGGGCGCCGTCGTGTTCACGCTCGGGGTCGCCTCGTTGTGGGTGCCCGCGGGCGTCGCCGGCGCCTACGTCGGGATGCTGGGGATCCTGGCCGGGTTCGCGCTCGCCATCCCCTACGCGACGCGCGGCTGGGCCGCGCTCGCCCGGCCCGTGCTGGGCCGGCTGCTGGGCCCGGTCGGGCGGATGGCCGCGCGCGGGGTCTCGGCCAGCCTGAGTCGGACGGCCGTGGCCGTCGCCGCGCTCGCCGTGGCCGTCGCCGCGACCGTCGGCGTGGCGACGATGGTCTCGTCGTTCCGGACGACCGTCTCGGACTGGCTCGGGGCCGTGCTCGTCTCCGACGTCTACGTCCAGCCGCCGGCGACCGTCTTCCGCCGGGGCGGCGCGGTCTTGGACCCCGAGTTGGCCGCTGGGCTCGCGGCCTTGGACGGCGTCGAGCGCTCGGACGCCATCCGGGTGCGGACGCTCGACACGGGCTCGGGCCCGTTCGACCTGGTCGTCTCGCGCGTCGACTCGGCGCGGGCCGGGATCAACCGCTACAAGGCCGGCTCGGCGGAGGCCGTCGCCCGGGCGGCGCCCGGCGGGGCCGTCGCGGTCAGCGAGCCGTTCGCGTTCCGGTTCGGCGTCTCCGTCGGCGACACCCTCACGCTCCCGACCGACCGGGGCGAGCGGCGCTACCCGGTCTCGGGCATCTACTACGACTACGGCAACGACCTGGGCGTCGTGCTGATGGACGAGCGGCCGTTCCTGGCCTCGTTCCGCGACCCCGGCTTCGCGGGCACCGCGCTCACGGCCCGGCCCGGCGCCGACGTCGGCGCGCTCGTCCAGCGAGCCCGCGCCCTCGCCGAGGCGAGCGGCCAGCAGGTCATCGTCCGGTCCAACCGGGACCTCCGCGCGGCGAGCCTGGAGATCTTCGACCAGACGTTCGTGGTGACCAGCGTGCTCCGGCTGCTGGCCGTCGCCGTCGCGTTCGTCGGCGTGCTGTCGGCGCTGATGGCGCTCCAGCTCGAACGCCGGCGCGAGCTGGCGATGCTCCGCGCCCAGGGCATGACGCCCGGCGAGGTGCGGACGATGGTGTTCGCCGAGACCGGACTGATGGGGTTGTGGGCCGGGCTGCTGGCCGTCCCGCTGGGGCTGGCGTTGGCCGCCGTGCTGGTGTTCGTCGTCAACGTCCGCTCGTTCGGGTGGACGCTGGCGTTCTCGGTCTCGCCGACCGTGCTGCTCCAGGCGGTCGGGCTGGCGGTCGTGGCGGCGCTGCTGGCCGGCGTCTACCCGGCCTGGAAGATGTCACGGACGAGCCCGGCGCTGGCCATGCGCGAGGGGTAGGGGCGGGGCACGAGGTAGGAGGCTCGGCGCGCGTCCGAGGTCTCCGTCTTGCCTGCTCCAGATCGTTCTCGACCCGTCGCGAGCGGCCGTAGGGACACGATCCATCGCCACAGAGAGACGAGCCCGCAGGCGACCCCGCCCGCCTCGGGACCGAGGTGGGGAGGGCTGTAGCGGCGGGAGTCGTGCGCGTGGGGACTCCCTGGCGAAGAGACCGGGGATTGCCCTTTGGATCCTCCCCGCCACACGTGTCCGAGTGATATGCTCTCGGCATGAGCAGATGTCTTGCCGCGTTCGTGTTGTTGTGGATCGTCGCCGGGGGCGCGCGCGCCCAGGGGTTCTACCTCGACCCGCTGACCGAGGACGGCGCGGTCCCGTACCCGACCGACGTCGCAGTCCGCCCGGACGGGGGGTACTACGTCCTCGACAAGCGCGGCTACGTCTACGCCGTCGACCCCGACGGGTCGGTCCGCCCGGACCTGTTCTTGAACCTGGACGCCGAGGTGATCTCCAGCGGCGACCGCGGGCTCCTGGGCATGGCGCTCCACCCGGACTTCCCGGCCCGCCCGGACGTCTACCTCTACTACACGGCGCTCGACCCGACCTCGGCCGACCGAGAGACGCCCTACGGGGTCGGCCGCGTCACGCGCTACACGGCCTCGGGCCCGGGCCTGTGGCGGGCCGACCCCGCCAGCCGGACCGTCGTGCTGGGGGAGGGCTACGCCGACGGGCTCGCGGTGTGCCTCCCGTACCACGCCGGCGGCACGATCGCGTTCGCGCCCGACCGCTCCTTGCTCCTCAGCTTCGGCGACGCCGGCCACGCGGGCTTCGCCGACGTGGGCGGGACCGAGCCCGACTGCTTCGCCCCGGGGCGCGCGGACCCGGCCGACGACGTCGGCGCGTTCCGGTCGCAGCGGCTCGGGAGCCTGAACGGCAAGATCGTCCGCGTCGACCCCGAGACCGGCCGCGGGCTGCCCGACAACCCGTTCTGGACCGGCGACCCCGACGCCGTCGCCTCGAAGGTGTGGGCGCTCGGGCTCCGCAACCCGTTCCGGTTCGCCGTCGACCCGTCGTCGGAGCGGCCCCGGCTGGTGATCGGCGACGTGGGGTGGGGGGCCTGGGAGGAGCTCGACGTCTCGGAGGGGGGCGAGAACTTCGGGTGGCCGTGCTACGAGGGGCCCGACCGGGTCGCAGTGTTCGCCGAGGCGGCCCCAGCCGGGTTCGACTGCGGCGCGTCGGGCGCGTTCACGCTGCCGCCGGCCGTCTGGAACCACTACGACCCCGACCGCTCGGCCCCGGCCGGGACGACGGCCAACTCGATCACCGGCGGCGCCTTCGCGCTCGGCGCGGACTACCCCGCGGTCTACGACGGCGCCTACGTCTTCGCCGACTTCTCCGTCGGCTGGCTGATGGCGGGGCGGTTCCGCGACGGCCGGATGGAGGGGGCCGAGCGGATCGTCGAGGGCGCGGCCGGCATCGTCGACGTCGAGCCGGACCCGGGCCAGGGCGCGCTCGTGCTGGTCGACATCTACCGGGGCCGCCTGGTCCACCTCCGGCACGCGGGCGGCGCGCCGCCGCCGGTCGCCCGGGCGACGGCCGACGTCCGGACGGGCGCGGCGCCGTTCCAGGCGCGGCTCCGGGGGGCCGAGTCGTTCGACCCCACCGGCGAGGCGCTGAGCTACGACTGGCGGTTCGGCGACGGCGGGCGGTCGGCCGAGGCCGACCCGGTCCACGTCTACGACCGGCCCGGGGCCTACGTCGCCACGCTGACCGTGACCACGGCCGACGGCCGGACGTCTCAGGCGACCGTCCCCGTCCGAGTCGGCCGCGCGGCGCCGACGGTCGCCATTCTGGAGCCGACCGGCGGGCTCGTCCGGGGCGGCCAGCTCGTCCCGCTCCACGCGGCCGCCTCGGACCCGTTCGAGCCCGACGACGCGCTCGCGGTCGAGTGGGAGGTCCGGCTGGTCCACAACGTCCACGAGCACCCCGGCTTTTTCCGGGCCGACGGCGCCCGGGCCTCGTTCGTGGCGCTCCCCCACGGCGACGACGGCGAGGTCGCGTTCTACCAAGCGACGGTCCGTGTGCGTGACGGCGAGGGGATTGAGGTCGAGCGGACGGTCTCGCTGCCTCTGGCGCCCGCCGACGCCGTGATCGGGTCGGTCGAGCCGACGTGGACGGCGGGCGAGGCCCGGTTTGCCCGGCCGGTCCGGGTCCGGAGCGTGCTCCTGCCCGGCCTCGCCGCCGTGCCGGACTCGGTCTCGGTCGAGGCGCTGGTCGCGGGCGTCTGGGCGCCGGTCGTGTACCCCCGAGCGATCGTCCAGCCCGACGGCGTCCGTGTCTTGTTCGCGGCCGTCGTGGCGGAGGGCCTGCGCGTGAGCCCGGGCGGGCTCGGGCCCCGCGTCCGCCTCGGCCTCGGTGCGCCCGCCCCCGCCCCCGAGGGGACCGTTGCGTTCCGGGTCGGGGACGGGCCCGAACTCGACCTGGCCGCGGCCGGCGACGGCGCGCTCGTGCTGTCCGGCGCGGCCTCGACGGGCCCGGCGGCGGACGCGCTCCCGTTCGTCCACGGTCCGCTGGCCGAGGGGGGCGCGGTGTCGGTCGTCGTGGAGACGGTCCTAGAGGGCTCGGCGGGCGTCGCCGTCCGGGCCTCGACCGACCCCGGGGCGTGGTCGGCGCTGCTGCTGGCCGACGGGTCCGGCGCGGTCGTGCTCCGCGTCCGCGACGCGGCGGGCGTCGCCGTCGACTCGCTGGGGCCGGTCGCGCTGCCGGCCCGGCTCCGGCTCCACGCCGGCCCGTACGGGCTCGAAGCGGCGGTGGCGGCGCCCGACGGTCCGTGGGAGACCCGGGCGACCGTCGCCGACTGGCCGCGCGCTGGCGACCTGGCCGGCCTGGTGCTCGGCGCCGACGGGGTCGCCTGGGTCCGCGACCTGCGGCTGGACACCGAGGCCCAGGTCCGGGGGGAGCCCCCGGCGGGCACGGTCGCGCTCGCGCCGCCGGCCCCCAACCCGAGCGCGGGCGCCGTCGTGCTGGTGATCGAGGCCGGGCTCGACGGGCCGTACGCGGTCGACGTGCTCGACGTGCTCGGCCGGCGCGTGGCCGGCGCGTCGGTCCAGGCCGCCCGCCTGGGCGCGGTCCCGGTCCGCCTCAACCTGTCCAGCGAGAGCGCCGGCGTTTACGTCGTCCGCGTCCGCCACGTCGCCTCGGGGACGACCGCGACCCGGACGCTGACGCTGGCGCGCTAGGCCCGGCCGCTCCGGCCGCCTCGGCGTCGAATCGGGGGGAGCCGCGTCGGTGTACGGCCCGTTCGACGCCTCCACCCCCCCGATCTCGATGCACGTCGCCTTTCTAGGCCTGGGCGCCATGGGCGCCCGGATGGTCCCCCACCTGCTAGACGCCGGCCACGACGTCACCGTCTGGAACCGCTCGCCCGGCCCCGCCGACGCGCTCCGCGACCTGGGTGCCGTCGTCGCCGAGACGCCGCGCGAGGCCGCCCACCGCGCCGACCTGGTCGTCGTCATGGTTACCGACGACGCCGCCAGCCGCGCCGTCTGGACCGGCCCGGTCGGCGCGCTCGCCGGGCTCAGCCCGGCCGCGGTCGCCGTCGAGTCGAGCACGCTCACGCCCGGCTGGGTGGGCGAGCTGGCCGGCTTGGTGACCGAGCGCGGCGCCCGCTTTCTCGACGCGCCCGTGTCCGGCTCGCGCCCCCAGGCCCAGGCCGGGTCGCTGGTCTACCTCGTCGGCGGCGACGACGACGCCGTCGAGACCGCCCGGCCCGCGTTCGAGGCGATGGGCTCGGCGGTCCACCACGTCGGGCCCGTCGGGCAGGGCGCGCTCGTCAAGCTGGCCGTCAACGCGTTCATGGGCGTCCAGGTGACGGCGGCGGCCGAGCTGCTGGCCGCGCTGGGCGCGTCCGGCGTCGCGCCCGAGACGGCCGCCGCGGTGATCGGCGCGACGCCCGTCGCCGGGCCCGTCGCGGCGACGGTGCTGCGGCTGATGGCGGCCGGCCAGCACGACCCGCTGTTCCCTGTCGACCTGATCGAGAAGGACCTGGGCTACGCGCTCGGCATGGCGGCCGACGCTGGGACGCAGGCGCCCACGGTCGCGGCGGCCCGGGCCACGTTCGAGCGGGCCCAGGCCGACGGCCTGGGAGGCCAGAACATGACCGCCGTCGCCCGCCTGTCCGACGGACCGGAGTAGGCGACCCGGCCCGCCTCGCTCCCGAGGCGGGGCTAGCCGGCCGGGTGGGGTTCGCCGTAGAGCCGGGCCACCTTGGCCCGGGCATAGGCCAGCCACGGGCCCGCGTCCAGGCCGGCGCCGGTCGCGTCGCGCAGGATCTGGTCGGCCGTCTTGGACCGGCCCCAGCGGTGGACGTGCTCGCGGAGCCAGCCCAGCAGGGGCCCGAAGTCGCCCCCCTCGATGGCCCCGTCGAGGCCGCCCAGGTCGCGGTCGGCCGCGTCCCACAGCTGGACGCTCATCAGCGTGCCCAGGGTGTAGGTGGGGAAGTAGCCGACGGCGCCCAGCGACCAGTGGATGTCCTGGAGGCACCCGTCGGCGTCGGTCTCGGGCGCGACGCCCAGCAGGTCGCGCATCCCGTCGCGCCAGGCCCCGGGCAGGTCGGCCACGGCCAGGTCGCCGGCCAGCAGCGCCCGCTCCAGCTCGAACCGGAGCAAGACGTGGAGGTGGTACGTCAGCTCGTCCGCCTCGACCCGGATGAGCGACGGCTCGACGCGGTTGACGGCGCGGACGAACGCGTCGGGCGAGACGCCGGCGAGGTGGGGGAACCGGGCCTGCAGCCGCGGGAACGCCCACGACCAGAACGGGGCGCCGCGCGCGACCAGGTTCTCGTAGAGCCGCGACTGGCTCTCGTGGACGCCCAGCGAGGCCCCGTCGGCGAGTGGCGTGCCGGCCAGCTCGGGCGCGAACCCCTGCTCGTAGATCCCGTGGCCGGCCTCGTGGACGGTGCTGAAGAAGGCCGTCGGGAAGAACGACGGGTCGACGCGCGTCGTGATGCGGACGTCGGTGATGCCGAACGACGTCGTGAACGGGTGCGCCGAGCGGTCCTGGCGGCCGTGGTCCAGGCTGTACCCGAGCCGCCGGGCGACGTCGAGCCCGAAGGCCCACTGGGCGTCGGCGTCGAACGGGGCCCGCAAGAACGAGTCGTCCGGGGCGGGCGCGTCGGCGACGGCGGCGACGAGTGGGACCAGGCCCCGGCGGAGCTCGGCGAACGTGGCGGCGACGGACGCGGTCGAGGCGCCGGGCTCGAAGGCGTCCAGGAGCGCGTCGTAGCGGGCGTCGGCGTCGGACGGCGCGTAGCCCGGCCCGCGCTCCTGGGCGACGATCGGGCCGACCAGGTCGGCCTCCTCGCGGGCCAGGTCCAGGATCCGCTCCAGGTGGGGCGCGAACAACGCGAACGTGTCCGTCTCGCGCGCGGCCTTCCACGCCTCCATCGCCCGGGCCGACGCCTCGGCCTTCTCGGCCACCAGACGCCCGGGCAGTCGGGTCGCCCGCTCCCAGTCGCGCGCCGTCACCCGGACCAGCGCCGCGTCGAGGTCGGCCTCGGGCACCACCGCGTCCAGCCACTCGCCGACGGCCGGGTCGGTAAACCGCTCGTGGGCGATCCGCCGGACCGTGGCGATCTGGCGGCCCCGGCCCCCGGCGCCGCCGGCCGGCATGAACGTCTCCTGGTCCCACTCGAGGACGGCGGCGGCGTGGCCGAGGTCGGCCACCTCGGCGAGCCGCTGGCGGAGGGCGGGGAGGGCGTCGGGCATGGTGGAGGGGGGTTGAAGAGGGGGGAGGTTCAACGGCGGCCGTGAAAGGTTCCGACCCGGCGCGCGTGGCGCGCCGCGTGCGGACGGTGACCGTGGGGTGGGGCCGGTCCTCTGGGCGGAGGCAGGCGGGCGGCGTCCCCGGCCCACCTCGGGCCTGAGGCGGGGGGAGCCGGAGGGGCTTGCGCGATCCGGCCACGCTGGCGTCCTTCTGGACCCACCCCGGTCCCCGTCGTGCGGCTCTGGCTCGCGCTCCTGCTCCTCGCCTCCGCTCCGTCCGCCGACGCCCGGTCGTGGATCGCCCGGTCCTACGCCGGCCTGCTCCGCGACGCCGACGCGGTCGTGACGGGCACCGTCGGCGACGTCTCGCGGCACACGGCGGCGTTCCGCGTCGACCGCGTGCTGAGCGGGCCGGACGGGCTCCGGCGGATGACCGTCCCGCTCCCGGTCGTCCGCTGCGGCGAGCCCGGGCCGGACGGCGTCACGGTCACCGTCTCGACGTGCCTCGACCGGACGTACGCGCCGGGCGAGCGGCTGCTCCTGCTGCTCGTGGACGACGGCGCGGGCCGGCTCCGCGAGATGGGGTACCCGGAGCGGACGCGGGCCCGGCTCTCGGACGACGCCCAGGCGCTCGCGGCCCGTCTGCTCGCCCTGCCCGACGGCCCCGCCCGGCGCCGAGCCGAGGCCCTGGAGGCTCTCTTGGAGGACCGCCGGCCCGAGTGGCGCGTCGAGGCCGCCCGGGCCGCAGACTTCGCGCTCACGCTCCCCCACGGGTACGGCCCCGACCTGCTCCGCACCTACGAGCAGGTGACCGACCTGCTGACCGGCCCGCTCCTCGACCGCTTGCGCGCCGACCCCGTCCTGGTCGTCCGCTCCGCGGCGGCGGCGGCGCTGGGCCGGTCCCGCACGGCCTCGCCGGCGGTTACCCGGGCGCTCCTCGACGCCGCCGTCTCGGCCGACGACGCGCTCTCGTACGCCGCCGTGGGCGCGCTGGGCTTGCGCGCTGACCCCGGCGGGGCCGACGCTGTGCTCGCGCTGGCCCAGGCCGCCACCGACCCCGACGTGTTGGCCGGCCTGATCGGCGCGCTCGCCCCGGTCGTCCGGACGGACCACGCCGCCGCCCTGGCTGAGCTGTACCGCCGGTCGGACCCGGACGAGGCCCACCGCGTCTTGGAGGTCTGGGTCCAGACCGGCGACCCGGCCGCGGCCGACCAGGCGGCCCGGCGGCTCGACGACGCCGACCGCTGGCAGGCCGAGGAGGCGCTCCGTCTGCTGGCTCAGAGCCGGGACCGCCGCTACGCCGATGCGGCGCTGTCACGCCTCCGACCCGTCGAATGCGACGAGGCCCAGACGCCCCGCGTCGCCATCGAGGCGGCCCCGCTGCTGGCCCACCCCGACGAGGCCGTGCCTGCCGTCGCGGCCTACTTGGCGTGCCCGACGGCCTACGTCCGTTGGCAGGCGGCCCGGTCGCTGGCCCAGATCGACTTGCCCGTCGCGCGCGCTGCGCTCGTGGCCCAGTGGCGCGTCGAGACCGACGCCGAGGTGCGCCGGGTGATCGCCGACGCCGTCGGGCCCGTCCGCCCCGACGAGTAGGCCCGCCTCGCGACCGAGAAGGGCGATCCCGGGGCGTGCGGGCGGGGACCCGAACGCCGGCCGGAGCGTTTGCTTGGTGCAACAACCAATCTGCACCATGGAGCTCGGCCTGTTCTCCTTTGCCGAGGTGCCGCCCGGCGGCACCGACACGACCCGCCTGCGCAACCTGCTCGACGAGATCGCCTTGGCCGACGAGGTCGGCCTGGACGTGTTCGGCGTCGGCGAGCATCACCGGTCGGATTACGCGGCCTCGGCGCCGGCCGTCGTGTTGGCCGCCGCCGCGTCTCGGACCGAGCGGATCCGCCTGACCAGTTCGGTGACGGTGCTGTCGTCCGACGACCCGGTCCGCGTGTTCCAGGACTTCGCGACGCTCGACCTGCTCTCGGGCGGCCGCGCCGAGATCCTGGTCGGCCGCGGCTCCTTTACCGAGTCGTTCCCGCTGTTCGGCCACGACCTCCGGGACTACGACACGCTGTTCGCCGAGAAGCTGGACCTGCTGCTTGAAGCTCCGCGCGTCGGAGCGCGTGACGTGGAGCGGCCGGCACCGGGCGCCGCTCCGGGACCAGGCCGTGTACCCGCGTCCGGTCCAGGACCCGCTGCCGGTCTGGATCGCCGTCGGCGGGACGCCCGCCTCGGTGGTCCGTGCGGGCCGGCTGGGGCTGCCGCTGGCGCTCGCGATCATCGGCGGCCAGCCGCACCGGTTCGCGCCGTTGATCGACCTGTACCGCCAGGCCGGCGCCGAGGCCGGCCACGACCCGGCGTCGCTCACGGTGTCGATCAACGGCCACGGCTTCCTGGCCGACACGGCCGAGGCGGCGGCCGGCCACGGCGCTGGGCCCGTTCATGGAGACGATGGGGCGGATCGGGCGCGAGCGCGGGCTGGCCGCCGCCATCGCGTGCGCAGTTCGAAGGCGGAGATCGCGCTCGACGGCGCGCTCGTGCTCGGGGAGCCCCCAGCAGGTCATCGACAAGATCCTGTACCAGCACGAGCTGTTCGGCCACGACCGGCACCTGCTGCAGCTCACCGTCGGCCCGATCCCGCACGCCGACGTGCTGCGGGCGATCGAGCTGTTCGGGACGGAGGTGGCGCCGGTCGTGCGGCGCGAGGTTGCGTCGCGCGTCGCCGTCGTCTGAGCCCCTCCGCCTCGGGCTCGAGGCGGGCCGGGGCGGCCGGTCCCTCCGCCCCGGGCCGCCTCCACAGGGCGTCGCCGCGTGCGACGTCTCGGTGCGTCGGGTGGCACGCGTCGTGGGGGCGCGCGGGTCGTCCGGGAAGCGGGGACGGCGGAGACTGCGCGAGGACGGCGGGCGTGCGCCGCCTGGCACGCGGCCGGCGGTAGCCTCGGCCCGTGCCCGATGACTCGAAGCCGCCGCTGGTGGCCGTCCTGGCCGCCTTCGCCGCCCTCTACCTGATCTGGGGGTCGACGTATCTCGGCATCCGGTTCGCCATCGAGACGATGCCGCCGTTCACGATGGCCGGCGTCCGGTTCGTGACGGCCGGGGCGATCCTGTTCGCCTGGGCCCGGCTGCGCGGGGCCGTCCCCGCGACCCGACCGCAGTGGCGGACGGCCGGGGTCGTGGGCGCGCTGCTGCTGTTGGGCGGCAACGGCGGCGTGACCTGGGCCGAGCAGTACGTCCCGTCGGGCGTGGCGGCGCTCCTGGTCGCCTCCACGCCGATGTGGATGGTGCTGATCGACGGCGTCCGGCTCCGCGAGCGGCCGCGCCCGGCCGTCGTGGCGGGCCTGGTCCTGGGGCTGGTGGGAATCGTGCTCCTGGTCGGGCCCGAGCGCCTGGGCGGCGAGCCGGTCGACGGGCTGGGCGCGCTCGCGGTCGGGGCCGCCGCGTTCCTGTGGGCGGTCGGGTCGATCGTCCAGCGCGGGGCGCCTAAGGCCGAGTCGACGCTGCTCAACGTGGGGATGCAGATGCTGGCCGGCGGGTCGCTGCTGCTGCTGGCGGGTCTGGTGCTCGGAGAGCGGCTGGACCCCGGGGCCGTGTCGGCCAAGTCGGCCGGAGCGCTGGCCTACCTCGTCTTCGTGGGCGCCATCGTGGGGTACTCGGCCTACGTCTGGCTCCTCAAGGTGTCGACCCCGGCCAAGGCCTCGACCTACGCCTACGTCAACCCCATCGTGGCCGTGCTGCTGGGCTGGGCGTTGGCCGACGAGCCTCTGGGGCCGCGCGTGGTCGGGGCGGCCGTCGCCGTCGTCGCCGCGGTCGCCTTGATCACGACGGCCCGGGCGGCCAAACCCGCACCCGGCGCCCGCGGGCCCGACGCCCGGCTGGGCGCGACGGCCGACGGCTAGGCGTCCAGACGGCACGCGGCACGTCCCAGAGAGCCGCCCCACGAGCGGTCAGGCCCTTGGCCGCCGTCCCTCCGACGCGGGCGCTCAGAACGACCGGGTGAGGTCGTCGAGCCGCTACGCCCGCTCGGCCAGCTCGGCCCACCGGTCGACGTCCGCCTCCAGCTGGGCCGCGAGCGCGGCGAGTTCGGCCGACAGCGCGACGACCGCCTCCGCCTCGGTGGCCCGCTGGGCCAACTCGGTCTCGAGCTCGGGCTGCCTCGTCTCGGCCGCTGCGATCCGCTCCTCCAACATCGTCAGCTCCCGCTTCTCGCTGTACGACAGCTTTTTGGGGGCGTCGGCTGGCGGCGCGGTGGGGGTCGGTGCGGCCGGCGACGGCGCCGAGGCGGGCGGCTTGGGGGCGGGGGCGGCCTCGGCGGCCCGCTCGCGCGCCTCGATCTCGGCCCAGACGCTGTAGCTCCCGGGGATCGCGCGGACGCGGCCGTCGCCCTCGACCCGGAGCAGGTGGCCGACCACGCGGTCCAGGAAGTAGCGGTCGTGCGAGACCGCCACGACGGCGCCCGCGAACGTGTCGAGGTAGCCTTCGAGCGCGACCAGCGTCGGGATGTCGAGGTCGTTGGTCGGCTCGTCGAGCAGGAGCACGTTGGGGGCGCCCAGCAGCACGCGGAGCAGGTAGAGCCGCCGCCGCTCGCCGCCCGAGAGCAGCCCGACCGGCGTGTAGTGCTGGTCGCGCGGGAACAGGAACCGCTCCAGCATCTGGGCCGCCGTGATGAGCGAGCCGTCGGCCGTCTGGACGGTCTCGGCGATCTCCTCGACGTAGTCGATCATCCGCTGGTCGGCCCCCTCGCTGGCGGTCGCGGCCAGGTTCCGGCTCTCCTGGTCGTAGTAGCCGACCGAGACCGTCGGGCCGACCTCGACGCGCCCGGCGTCGGGCGCCAGCCGGCCCGCGAGCATCTCCAAGAGCGTCGTCTTGCCCGTCCCGTTCGCGCCGATGATGCCCAGCCGGTCGTCGCGCGTGACGGTGTAGGTCAGGTGCTCGAACAGCGTCACGCCGTCGAACCCCTTGGCGACGTCGTGCAGCTCGATGACCTTCTTGCCGAGCCGCGTCGAGACCGACTCGATCTCGATGTCGCCCGGGCCCGCCTCGGGCTTGGCGTCCAGGAGCGCGTGGGCGCGGTCGATGCGCGCCTTCGACTTCGAGGTCCGGGCCTTGGCGCCGCGGCGGAGCCAGGCGAGCTCGCGCGTGGCGAGGTTCTGGCGCTTGGCCTCCTCGGCCGCCTCCACGACCTGCTGGGCCGCCTTCTGCTCCAGGTAGTCGCCGTACGACCCGACGTAGCGCTGGACGTCGCCGCCGCCGACCTCGAGCATCCGGTTGGTCACGCGGTCGAGGAAGTACCGGTCGTGCGTGACCAGCAGGAGCGCGCCCGTCCATGACCGGAGGAGCCCCTCCAGCCACTCGATGGTCTCGGTGTCGAGGTGGTTGGTGGGCTCGTCCAGGATGAGCAGGTCGGGCCGCTCGACGAGCGCGCGGGCCAGGGCGACGCGCTTCTTCTGGCCTCCGCTCAGCGTGTCGACGAGGGCCTCGGCGTCGGTCAGGCCCAGCCGGTCGAGCGTGGCGCGGGCCTGGGCCTCGAGGTCCCACCCGCCGACGGCGTCGAGCCGCCCCGAGAGCCGGGCGACCTCGGCGGCGATCTCGACGTCGTCGGGGGTGCGGTCGAGCCGGGCGAGCGCGTGCTCGTAGGCGCGGACGGCGGTCGCGGACGGCCCGTCGCCCGCGACGACGGCGTCGAGCACGGTCTGCGTCGCCCAGGTCGGGCCGCTGGGCGAGCACGCCGACGCGCGCGCCGCTCGACACGAGCACGCGCCCGCTGTCGGGCGGCTCGGTCCCGGCGGCCAGCCGGAGCAGCGTCGTCTTGCCGGCGCCGTTGGCGCCGATCACGCCGACCTTCTCGTCGGCCTCGACCACGAACGAGACCTCGTCGAGGAGCGGCTTGGTGCCGTAGTCCTTGCGGACGCGGTCGAAGGTGAGGAGGGCCATCGGGTGCGCAGAGGGGAGCGCGCAAGATCCGCCCGAGGCGGGGGTACCCGCGCCGCGCGGCGCCGTCCGGGGCCCGGTTCACGGGGATTTCAGCGCGCGCCGTCTTGGCGGGCTCGGGAGCCGGGTCGTAGGTTTCGTGCCTGCCGGCGGGGTTCTGCCGGCCGCGCCAACGTAGCTCAGGGGTAGAGCAGCTCACTCGTAATGAGCAGGTCGTCAGTTCAAATCTGACCGTTGGCTCCATCGAAAAGCGCCCCTCACGGTATCGTGGGGGGCGCTTTCGTAGGGCACACCTGGGGTGCTCATGCCTAGCCCTAGAGCGACTCGCCCTGCCCGCCTCGGTCGAGCGGGGGCGTTGGGCATGGCGACATAGGAGCGGGCGTCGCGCGTCATTTGTCCGTCGAAGGCGAGACCGGAGGGTCTGCGCGGTCCCTCCGCCGCGGCGCCGAGGTGGGGCTAGCCACCGTGGTCAGTGAGCCGTCGGGCGGCCAGGCGCGCGTGGTGCTCGTCGGGCCCACGCCGGGCGGCCAACGTGTCGCGGCCCGCCGTCATCCGCCGGGCGCCCTCGGCGCGCTGGCCCGTCGCCGCGAGCGCCGCCCCGAGGACGCTCTGGGCCCGGGCGTGCTCCCAGCGGTCGGGCCCGACCGCGTCGAAGGTCCGGGCCGCCTCGCGGGCCAACGCCAGCGCGTCGCCAGCTCGGCCCGTCCGCAGGCGGATGTCAGCCTGGTCGACCAAGACGTCAGCGATCTCGGCGCTCTGGCGTGGCATCTCGATCTCGAACAGGCGGAGGGCGGCAGCGTAGTGGCGGTCGGCGTCGGCTAGGTCGCCCCGCATCAGCGCCGCGTTGCCCTGCCCGACGACGGCGCGGGCGCGGCGCGACGTCTGGTCCGGGAACCGCTCTCGGAGGTCGGCCTCCAGTTCCTCGAACATTCCGTCGGCCTGGTCGACGTGGCCCGTCATCAGCCGGCCCTCGGCGACCCCACCCAGGACGGGGTTGTACAGCGGGTGGTCCCGGCCGAGCGCGTTCGCCGCGAGCGGCAGGGCGATCTGGGAGAGCGAGTCGGCCAGGTCGTAGCGGCCGGCATTGAGGTGGAGCGCGGACAGGTTGTGGGCCATCCCGGCCAGCGCCCCCTCTGCGCCCTCGGTCGCCCGGGCGTGCCGCACGCCCTCTCCCAGCGCCACGAGGGCTCCGTCGATGTCGCCGCGCGCGAGCAGGATCGCGCCCAGGTTGTTGTAGGCCCCGTACGCGAAGCGGTGCTCGCCGAGCGGCTGGGCGTCCCAGTAGGCGATTGAGCCGCGCAGAAAGGGCTCGGCCTGGGGGACCCGGCCGAGCATCAGATAGGCGGCGGCGAGTCGGTCCTGGGTCAGGGCGATGTCGAACGGGGGCGCGTCACGGACGGACTCGACCAGGGCCAGGGCCTCCTGGAGTAGCGGCAGGCCGTCGTTCGGCAGGCCCAGGTTGAGGTAGGTCGCCCCGATCGTCCGCAGCAGTTCCGAGGCGACCAGGGGGCGGTCAGCCAGGTCGGCCCGGATCCGGTCGGCGCCCAGCGCCAGCGCCTCGCGGACGGTGACCTCGGCGCCGCGCGACCGCGTCGGGTCGGCCTGTTCCAGGATCGAGGCGAGCAGGGCCGCCACCTCCGACGCCGTCTCCGACTTCGTCTCGGCGACCGAGAGAGCGCGCCGGGCCTCGGCCGCCTGCCACGCCGCGACGCCGGCCCCGCCCACGACGGCCGTGAGCGCGACGGCGGCGGCCGCCACGATCCCGCGGTGGCGCCGCACGAACTTGCCCAGGCGGTAGCCCACGGACTCGGGCCTGCGCCTCAATGGGCAAGCCGTCCAGGTGGCGCTGGACGTCGGCGCCGAACTCGGCCGCCCCCCGGTAGCGCCGGTCGGGGTCGGACCGGAGCGCCTTGAGCGCGACCCGGTCGAGGTCGCCCCGGAGGCGCCGTCGGAGGCGGTCGGCCGTCGTCGAGCGGAGCGCGCCCGTGTCCGCCTCGGGCGCGCCGTGGGCCGTCGGGACCCGGCCCCCGGTCGTCGCCCGGGTCGTGACGGCGTCGCTCGGCCGGGTCGCGTCGCCGCCGCGCGGGCGGGCGCCCGTCAGGAGTTCGTAGAGCAGGACGCCCAGGCCGTAGACGTCGGTCGCCGTCGTGACCGGCCCGCCGCCGGCCTGCTCGGGCGCGGCGTAGGCCGGCGTCAGCAACGGCTTGCCGGTCTGGGTCAGCGTCTCGTCGGCGTCGAGCAGCTTGGCGATCCCGAAGTCGAGCAGCTTGACTCGGCCCTGGCGGCGTCACCATCACGTTCGACGGCTTGAGGTCGCGGTGGACGACCAGCCGGGTGTGGGCGTAGGCCACGGCGTCGCAGACCTCGGCGAACACGGCCAGCCGCTCGTTGACGCCCAGCCGCCGCCGGTCGCAGTAGGCCGTGACGGGCTCGCCCTCGACAAACTCCGTAGCGAGGTAGGGCCGTCCGTCGGACGCCGTGCCGCCGTCCAGGAGCCGGGCGATGGCGGGGTGCTCGAGCCCGGCCAGGATCTGGCGCTCGGCCCGGAACCGGGCGACGAGCGTGTCGCCCAGGCCCGGGCGGACCAGCTTGATGGCGGCCGTCTGCTCGAACCCCCCGCTCCGCTGGGCGCGCCAGACCTCGCCCATCCCGCCCTGACCGACGCGCTCGACCAGGCGCCACGGGCCGGCGTCGGGCGGCGGCGCGTCGAGGTCGGGCCCGACCGGGTCGTCTAGGAACGCGTCGTCGCGGTCGGCCGCGAGCAGACGCTCGACCTCCTCCCGGAGCGCCCCGTCGGTCTGGCCGCCCGGCCCGAGGGCCTCGCGGTCGAGGAACGCGGCGCGGTCGGCAGGGGCGAGGTCGGCGGCGCGGTCGAACAGGTCGGCCACGCGGGACCAGCGGTCGGAGGTCATGGCAGGTCAGGGCGAGACGGGGGTGGGCCCGGGGGGGCGGCCCTTACGAGCGCGCGGGCCGGTGTCGCTGTCTCACACGCAAGAGGGCGGGCTCGCCCGTCACGACGCCAGCGTGGGGATCTCGCCGAGCTCGGCGCGGAGCCAGGCCCGGGCGCGGCGCCAGTCGCGCGAGACGGTCGCCTCGGAGACGCCGAGCTCGGCCGCGATCTCGTCGAGCGTGAGGTCCCCGAACGTCTTGAGCTCGACGACGCGGGCGGCCCGGGCGTCGAGCGCGGCGAACCGGCCCAGCGCGTCGTCGAGGCCGAGCACGTCGGTCGACGCGCCGGCCGACAGGAGCGCGGCGGGCGGCGCGTCGTCGAGGGCCACGTCGCGGCCGACGCCTCCGCGCTTCTGGGCCCCCCGCTCGCGGGCGTAGCTCACCAGCACGTGGCGCATGGCCCGGCTGGCTACGCTCAGGAAATGGTCACGACCGGTGTAGCCGTCGCTGTTGGAGAGCTTGAGGTAGGCCTCGTGGACGATGGCCGTCGTGTTGAGGGTCTCGTTCCCGCTCCAGCGCGAGCGGTGCCCGCGCGCCAGCCGCCGGAGCTCGCTGTAGAGCTGGCGGGCGAGGGTGTCGGGCGGGACGTCGCCGCCGCGCGTCGCGTCGTCGCGCAGGACCCGGACGAGGTCACGGGCGGGCACATCGAGAACGGCATCCATGGGCAGCGGGACGGTGGCTGCCTAGATGATAATGGGTTAGGACCTCCGCGACGTGCCGCCCCGGTGTTTTTCCCCCGGCCGTGACGGACCGCCGGGCCGGGCTGCGTGACGGACGTGACCCTCCCCACTCTACCATGACTCCTACGACCTGGCGCCTGGCGCCGCTCGCCCTGCTCATCGCGCTCACCGGCTGCGCGAACACGCTCGACCGCGCCATCGACCGCGCCGGCAACGTCGCCGAGCGCGCCGTCAACCGCAACATCGACAATCGGACAGACCGGGCCGTCAACGGCGCCATCGACGGGGCTTTCCAGAGAGGCGAGGACGCCGTCCGCTGCACCTACGACGACGACGCCTGTGTCCGCCGCGCTAACGACCGCGGCGAGAACGTGGTGCTGGTGGACCGAGACGGGACGCCGGTCGACCGCAACGGCAACCCTGTCAGCGAGGACAACGTCGAGGGCGCCATCGTGCGAGCGCCCGGCTCGGCCGGACCGCCGAGCGGCCCCCGCCCCGGCGTCACGAACGCCAACTTCGACTTCGAGCCCGGCGCCCGCACGCTCTTCCAAGACGACTTCGAGAGTACGCGGACCGGCAACGTGCCCGGCTCCATCCGCTTCGTGACGGGGGAGATCGACGTCGTGGAGGACCGCGGCAACAAGGTGCTCCGCGTCCTGCCCGGCTCCGTTTTCAAGGTCCCGATGGGCGAGCGGCCCAACCTGTTCACGCTCGAGTTCGACCTCTACCTCGAACAGGACGGACAGGTGTGCATCACGACGACGCCGATTGACGACCCCGACCAGTGGCGGATCGGCGACTTGGACTACATCCTGAACTCTTGCGAGCGTGCCACGGAGTGGGCGGACATGACGGCGCTCACCCTCGCCCCCGGCGGAAGGGGGTCGTACTCGACCGGGTTCATCGCAGATGAGGGACGTGGGGGAACCGGCAACTACGGGGGCTATCCCGCTCTCGCGGAGCGGTACGTCCCCGTCCGCGCCACGGTGGATGGGACCTACCTCAAGGTCTACCTCGACGAGACCCGCGTCGTCAACATCCCCAACACGGAGTTGGCGCCCGGCTCTATGCTCTATTTCGTCACGCTGAAGAATTACGACTACCCTTCGACGGCGTACATCGACAACATCCGCGTCGGCGCGGGCGGCCAGGAGACGGGCTATGGCGCGCTCCAAACCGGCGACCGCATCACGGCGCGCGGCATCCTGTTCGAGAGCGGAAGCGCCCGCATCACCGGCTCGTCCTCGACGGAGCTGAACCAGCTTCTGACCGCCCTCGAGGGTAACCCCGGCCTGAGCATCCGCATCGAGGGACACACGGACGCGAGCGGCGGCGCGAGCACCAACCAGCGGCTGAGCCAGCAGCGCGCCCAGGCCGTCGCCGACTGGCTCGCGGGCCGCGGGATCTCGTCGGGGAGGCTGCAACCGGTCGGGATGGGGGAGGACCAGCCGGTCGCGAGCAACGACACCGCGTCGGGCCGCGAGCAGAACCGCCGCGTCGAGATCGTCGGCCTGTAGCACGCTCGTCCTCGAGGTCAGACCGGCCTCGAGGACGGCTCCCCTCTGCAGCCTCTCGCGAGGCTCTCTGCGTCCTCGAGGACGACACCTCCCTTTACGTACCCATGCGAACGCTCCTCTTCCTCCCCGCCCTCGCTCTCGTCGCCTGCGGCACAGACTCCAGTTCCTCCGGCGACGCTCCTCCTCGCGTCGACGAGACCGTCGAGGCCGACGTTGAGCCGTGCGATGCCCTCACGACGAGGATGGTCGCCGACGCCTTCGGGGTCCCTGAAGCCTCCGTGACAGTCCCGGAACTCGACCCGATGATGATTCGGATGATGGAGAGAGGCGGCGCGATGGCGGACAGGATTGCGAACACATGCACGTACGAGATCGCCGGCGAGGGCGACTACGACGGCGCCAGCGTCTTCGTCTCGGGCTACGAAAGCGCCGATGGGGCCGAGGGGATGTTCACGTCGACCTACCGCACGCAGACCGCCGAGGACCTCGACCGGATCGAGGGCGCTGGCGACCAGGCGATGGAGGAGATGGAAGCCGAGGGCCGCGACGTCTCCGCTCTAGAGGGCGAGGATGTAGGCGGCATGCTCGCGGGTCTGGCCTCGAAGACCACCTACGACGACGTGCCCGGGATCGGAGACCAGGCGGCACTCGAGACGAACCGCATCCTCGATCCTCCCCAGATCGCTGCGATCCACATCCGGGACGGTGCGGTCGTGTACTCCGTCTCCGTGTCTCCGGAGTATATGTTCTATGAACAGGGAGACACGTTCGACGAGATCCGAGACAAGACCCTCGAACTCGGCCGCCTGGTCGCCGCCGCGCGCTAAGAGGTTCGGCACGGGTCCCCGCTCGGTCCCCCGCCTCGGGCCCGAGGCGGGCGGGGGGCGGCCTCTGCCGGCCGGCCTCGACGGTCCGGCTTGCCTTGGAGACCCGGTGGAGCGTCGTCTCCGTCGGCGGCGGGCCGGGGGCCAGGTCGTCGGGCCAGGGCGGAGGGACCGAGCGCGGCGACCCGGATGCGTCGCGGGCTACAGGTCGGAGAGGCGAGGCTCGGTCCGCGCCGGCCCGGCCCGACGCGTCGAGACGGCCAGGACGGCCACCAGCAGCGCCAGCGTCACCAGCGAGGCCCAGCCGCGCGGCAGCTCGAGGCCGCCCTGGGCCGGCGTCTTGGTCAGCAGGTCGCCGAAGGTGGCCCCGAACGGGCGCGTAAAGACGAAGGCGACCCAGAACAGCACGACGTCGTCGAGGCGCGTCGCGTAGTGCAGGAGGAGCACCACGCCGATCACGGCCGCCGTGACCAGCGCGCCCTGGAGGTAGCTCAGCCCGGCCACGTCGGTGAGGTAGTCGCCGAACGCCGTGCCCAGACTGTTCGAGAACAGGACGGCCGTCCAGTAGAACCCCTCCGTGGCCCGCTCGACGACGGGGTAGACGCCGAGGTCGTGCTCGCGCGACCACCAGACGGCCAGCGTCGCCGCCAGACCGGCCGCCAGCACGAGCGAGCCCCAGACGTAGCCCAGCCCCAGCGTCCGGTCCATCAGGTCGGAGACCTCGGTCCCGGCCGTCGTCGTGCCGATGATGGCGGCCCAGTACAGCGCCGGGTGGAAGCGCCGGGCGCCGATCTGGGCCGCCAGCAACGCCGCCAGCAGGGCGCCCGTGATCGCCAGCCCGACCGCGTACCCCAGCCCGAGCGACATCGAGAGGAAGTCGCCGGTGGTCTCGCCGAGCGTGGTCGCGAGCACCTTCATGACCCAGAAGGCGAGCGTGACCTGGGCGACCTTGTTGAGGCGGGGCGTGTCCATCGGGGCGGGGGAGGGGAGACCCCTCCGACCACCGGGCCCGTGACCCACGCCTGTCCCTCGCATTACACCGCGGACAGGGGCGAGTCGCGACCCGCTCCGACGGCCGGGGACCAAGCGCGCGACGCCAGGGAGAGCCCGACGCTCGTCACGGACTCCGCTTCGGCCCCCGACTCCCGAACGACCCGCGGGCGCCCTCGCGCGCGCGGGAAGCCGGTCGGGACCGGTCCTCCCGAGCCGCCGCCCCGTTCCGAGTCCACGACCCTCTCTAGCGTCCGCCCGCCGGCCGTCCCGGGGCGGGCACCGAGGCGGCCGGGGCCGGCGTGCCGGGGCCGGCGCCCGCCTCGGGCGCCGGCGCGGCCTGGTCGGCCCGGACCCGGAGCGGGTGCTCGGCGCCGATGGTCGAGCCCGGGACGGGGTCCAGCCCGAGCAGCGCGAGCGCGAGGTCGGCCGCGTCCCCGTTGCGGACCGGCTGGCGCTCGGCGTCGAACCCGACGTTGGCCGCATCGGGGTCGGCGCGCGTGTCGGGGTTGAGCGCGTAGAGGTCGGCCGAGGGGACGCCCGGGCCCCAGACGTAGAACGGGACCGTGTAGTGCTCCACCTTCTCGCTGGAGTGGTTCCGCCCGGAGCCGCCGTGGTCGGCCGTGACGATGAGCGCCGTGTGGCCACGCAGGCGCGGGTCGGCCTCGACGGCGTCGAGGATCCGCCCGATCCGGTCGTCGGCGGCCTGGACGGCCCGCATGTAGGGGCTCCCCGAGCGGACGCTCCAGCGCCGCCAGTGGCCCGTCGCGTCGGGGTCGCGGAGGTGGACGAACGTGTAGGCCGCCGGGTCGGCCTGGAGGTCGGCCACGATCCGGTCGGTGAGCGTCGACGTGTCGGGGTCGTAGACGAACGTGTCGATCTTGTCCGTCCCGTCGTCCTCGCCCGTCTCGTCGGGCGCCCCGTGCTCGGCGTCGTAGCTCACGTCGAACAGCGAGAACTTCGACTTGCTCACGTAGGCGGCCGTCCGCAGGCCCGCGTCGTGGGCCACGTCGAACACGCTCGCGACGTAGGCCCCCTTGTTCGAGTGCAGCGTGACGCCCGGCGCCGGGTCGACGTTGACCGTCCAGTTGTGGCCGTCCGGCCCGACGACGCCGCGGCCGGTCAGCTGGGCCGAGTGGTTGGGGAGCGTGATCCGGAAGTCGGGGTCGGTCCGGGCGTTCTGGGTGAACGCGCTCTCGGTCCGGAGCCGCGCGAAGGCCGTCAGGACCGTCGGCGGCTGGCGCATCACGGCGTCGGGCCGCAACCCGTCGACCGAGACGTGGACGACGTAGCGGATCGAGTCGGCGTCGCCGACGCCGCCGGGTCGGGACGCGAGCGCCTCGGGCTGGGGCGGGAGCGTCGCCACGGGCGCCGTCGGGCCGAGCGGGAGGCACCCGGCGAGGAACAGGACGACGACGAGCGGCAGGCGGGCCATGAGACGAGAGAGGGGGGAGGGGAGAGGCCCGAGGCGGGCCAACGCCCGCCGGCCGGAACGGAGCCCGACCGGGCGGGCACGTCGGAGAGCGACCTACGTCGGAGGGCGGTCGGGGCCGGCCCGGGTCGGGGCGGGGCCCGCCGGCAGCCGGAGCGCGAACCGGCTGCCGCCGCCGGGCCCGCCGGCGACCGTCGCCGCGCCCCCGTGCGCCTCGGCGACCGCGCGGACGACGCTGAGGCCGAGGCCCAGCCCGCGCTCCGAGCGGCTCTTGTCGCCCCGGTACAGGCGGTCCCAGATCCGGGCCCGGTCCGCCTCGGGCACGCCCGGGCCGTCGTCGTCGACCGTGACCACGGCGGCCCCGTCGTCCCAGGCGACGCCCAGGCGGACGTGGCCGCCGGGCGGCGTGTACTTCAGCGCGTTGTCGACCAGGTTGGCGACGGCCTGGCGCACGCGCGTCGCGTCGGCGCGGACGGCCACGGGCGCCGGGCGGTCCCAGGCCAGCCCGACGCCCTTCTCGTCGGCGACCAGCGCGTAGAGGTCGGCCACCTGGTCGGCGACGGCGGCGAGGTCGACCGGGGCGAGGTGGAGCGCGAGCGTGCCCGCGTCGGCCTCGGCCACGTCCATCACGGCGTCCAGGATGGCCAGGACGGAGTCGGTCTCCTCGACGGCGTCCGAGAGCGCGTCGGCGTGGGCCGCCGGGCCGGTCAGGAGGGCGCGCTCGGCGCCCGCGCGCAACCGCGTCAGCGGGGTCCGGAGGTCGTGGGCCGCGTCGTCGAGCGTCCCGCGCATCCCGGCCACGAGCGCCTCGACGCGTGCCAGCATCCCGTTGACCAGCCCGGCGAGCGCGTCGAGCTCGTCGCCCGTCCCGCGCTCGGGGACCCGCTCGCCCAGGCGGCCCGTCGTCGCCACGCGGTCGACGGTCTCGGCCAGGTCGCGGAGCGGGCCCAGCGCGCGCCGGGCCAGGACCAGCCCGCCCCCGACGCCCAGAGCGAGCACGGGGAGGAGGACGAGGGCGAACAGGTCGCGGAACCGCTCCAGCACCTCGCCGCGCTCGGCCACGGCGCCCACGTAGAGCGTGCCGGCCAGCGTCTCGGTCGCCGTCACGTCGAGGTCGGGCCGGTCGCCCGCGCCGTCCAGCACGAGCCACCGGCCCGGGCGGAGGCCCGCGAGCGGGGCGGCCGCGTAGCCCTCCCAGACCGCGGCGGGCACGGCCAGGGCCGCCCGGCCGTCGGGCCCGACCAGGCGGACGGCGAAGGCCGGCGCGCCCGGCTCGCCGGAAGCGTGGGCCACCTCGGCCCGGAGCGCCGCCAGGCCGCCCCCGGCCAGCTCCTCGGCGAACTCGCCCACCTCGCCCGCTACGCCAGCGCGGTCCCGGTCGCGGAGCGAGCCCGCGAGCAGGACGTAGGCCAGCGCGAACAGGGCCGCCGTGCTCACCAGGAAGACGGCCGCGTAGGCGAGCGCCAGCCGGGCGCCCAGCGACCTCCGCCAGACCGCCGAGGCGGGCCGGGCCGCGGGGCGGGCGGGGGGCGCCGGCCGGGTCACGGGGCCACCCGGAGCACGTAGCCCACGCCCCGGACGGTCTCGATCAGGGCGGGCTCGAACGGCTCGTCGACCTTCTTGCGGAGCCGGTGGACGAGGACGTCGACGACGTTCGTCTGGGGGTCGAAGTCGTAGTCCCAGACGTGCTCGATCACGAGCGTCTTGGAGACGACCCGGTTCGGGTTCCGCATGAGGTACTCCAGGAACCGGAACTCGCGGGGCTGCAGGTCGATCGGCGTCCCGGCCCGGGTGACCTCGCGCGTCAGCAGGTCGAGCGCGAGCGGGCCGGCCGCCAGCCGCGTCGGCTCCGCCGCCTGGGTCCCGCGCCGGACGAGCGCCTGGACCCGGGCCAGCAGTTCGGCGAAGGCGAACGGCTTGGTGAGGTAGTCGTCGCCGCCGGTCTGGAGCCCCCGCACGCGGTCGTCGACGGACCGCTTGGCTGAGAGGATCAGGACCGGGAGGTCCGAGCCCCGCTGGCGGAGCGCGCGGACGAGCGAGAGCCCGTCGCGCCGCGGCAGCATCACGTCGACGACGGCCGCGTCGTAGTCGACGGCGAGCGCCTGGCGGAACCCGGACTCCCCGTCGGCGACCGCGTCGACGGCGTAGCCGGCCTCGCGGAGCCCGCCGGCGATGAACCCGGCGATCTGGGGGTCGTCCTCGACAACGAGCAGGCGCATGTGGGAAGGAATGGGAACCCCGAGCGTACGCTAGAGGCCGAGACCTTTTCCCACCTGTCCGGACTGTAACGGAGCGGACAGTGGGCGGACACCTCCCGGTCGTCGGACCCCTCCCGGTCGTCGGACCCCTCCCACCGCGCCTCTCTTCATGCTCGCCCTCGTCGCCGCGCTCGCGCTCTTCGTCCAGCCCGACACCACGGCCCGGTTCCCCGAGGCGCCCTCGGACACCGTCGACACGGCCGAGGAGGCCGTCGAGGAGGTCGCCGAGGACATCGCGCGGGCCCGGGTCCGCCCGGTGTTCTCGCCGTCGGCCCTGTACTCGGGGTCGCGGGGGTTCGGACTCGGGGGCGGGATCGCCGCCGACGACGTGCTGGCCCGAGGGGACCACCTCCAGATCGAGGCGAGGCTGGCCCAGCGGCTCCAGGGCGCCCACCTGGAGTACCTCACCGGCGAGCCGGGCGTCGAGCGTTGGGCGGGGCTGCTGGGCGCGGCCGGCTGGACCACCACCCGGACCAACTTCGTCGGGTACGGCCCGCACTCGGCGCGCGCGGGCCAGCTCTTCCTCGACCGGCTCGCCGCCGAGGCCGAGGCCCGGCTGGTCTGGTCGCCCGCGGGCCCCGGGGGCCCCGTCGTCCAGCCGACGGGCCGCCTGCGGTACAACCGGATCCGGGGGTTCGAGGAACGCCGCGCCGGGGCGCTGGCGGCCGTGCTCCCGGCCGACCTCGCCCGCCTCGACCGCACGACCGGGGAGGACCGCTACGGCGCCGAGGTGGCTCTGTCCGTCGTCCGCGACGGCCGGGACCGGCCGTCGATCACGTCGCGGGGGGTCTACGCCGAGGGGGAGGTCGCCCGGTTCCAGTCGTTCGACGGCACGGGCCTGGGGTTCTGGCGGACCCGGGCCAGCCTGATCGCCTTCCGCCCGGCCTTGATCCGCCTGCCGTTTTTGCCCGAGCGGGGCGCCGTGTTCATGCGCGTCACGGGCGTCGTCACGCGGGAGGACGGCGCCGCCGACCTGCCGTGGTTCTACCTCCCGGAGCTCGACCGCGAGCTGACGGTCGGCTTCCCGAGGGGCGAGTTCGTAGGCCGCGACGCGCTCGCGGTCGGGGCCGGCGTGCGGGGCGTCATCGGGCAGGCCATCGGCGCGTTCCTGATCGAGGGGGTCGCGACGACGCGGCTCGGGGCGGCCTACGACGACGTGTTCACCGAGTTCACCCCCCGCGTCCGGTTCACCCGGGAGCGGGTGGCCGTCGGCGAGCGGGTCCCGCTGACGCCGTCGCTGGCCGTCGGGCTCAACCTCCACTACCTCGACCGGGAGCGGCCACTCGTGGGCGGGCTGATCGGGATCAGCCCCGAGGGGGTCTCGCTGGCGTCGCTCCGGCTGGTCTGGGGGCTGGAGGGCTACCGCCCGCGGCTCCGCTAGCGGTCCCACCTGGGGCCGGCGAGGTCGGGGCGCGCCGGACGCGCCGGTGACGTGTCTCACTCTGAAGCCGACGTGTGCGCGAACGATGAGTCCGGGGTACTGGGCGCGCGTCCGGGTACGCTAGGGTGACATCGCGGGACGGTGAAGGCCTGGGGGGCCGGGTGGTAACGGCGGTTGCAAGGGGAGCCAGTCGTTCTGCTCACCCCTCCCACCGCACGTTCATGTCCCGCCAGCCCAAGTCCCCCGCGTACGTCGAAGCGATGATCCGCGAGGCCGTCGCCCACGTCGAGGCCTGCATCCGCACGCCCCTCGCCGACCTCGGCTACACCGGGCCCGAGTCGGGCCTGACGCTGACGGACGGGCAGCACGACTTCCTGGCGGGCTACGTCTGGGGCGGCCTGCAACGGCTGCTGGAGATGGGCGAGTTGACGTCCGAGGCGGACGTCGAGCGCGCGGCGAACCGGCTCTACGCCCGCCTGATCGGCCCGTTCGACCGGGACCTCCGGCCGTGGCACACCTGGGTCGTGCGGGAGGCGCTCCAGCACATGCAGCGGCCCCACGCGCTCCTGGGGTACTGCGCCGGGCGCGGCGACGTGATGGAGCGGATGCGGGCCCACGAGTTCCGGACGGCGCTCGGGCCGGCGCTGGCCAACCTGACCGGGACCGACCTGGGCCCGGAGGACACCGACACCCAGATGCCCCGCTAGGACGGGCTCCACCGGGCCGGGAACGCGGAGCGGCGGTCGGGCCTACGCCCCCGGCGCCCGCGTGCTCTGGGCGCCCCACCCCGCGCCCGTGCTCGCCGACGCCCTCCGCCGCCCCGGCACCGTCCTGCTCGACGGCCCGCGCCCCGACGCCGACACCGGCCGCCGGGGCGCCCGGCTGTTCGCGGGGCCCCGCCGGACGCTGGTGGCCCGGACGCCGGCCGAGGTGGGCCCGCTGCTCGACGCGCTCGACGCGGCGCTGGCCGAGGGGCACCACGTGGCGGGCGTCCTGGCCTACGAGGCCGGCCACGCGCTCGAACCGGCCGCCGGCCCGGCCCGCCTCGGTGGACCGGCGGGACGTGCCGCGTCTGGGGCCGCCGTGCCGCTCGGCTGGTTCGGCGTCTACGACGCGCCGGTCGAGCTCGCGCCCGACGCGGTCGACGAGGCGCTGGCCGCGGTCGGGCCGGCGACGGTGGACGCGCCCGCGTTCGCGTGGTCGCTGGAGGCCTACCGGGCGCGCGTGGCCGCCGTCCGCGCCCACATCCGGGCCGGCGACGTGTACCAGGTCAACCTGACCGCGCCGGTCCGCTTCGCGACCGAGGCGGACCCGGCCGCGCTGTTCGCCGCGCTCCGCCGCGGTCAGCGGGTCGCCTACGGCGCGTTCGTCCGGCTGGACGGCCTGGCCGTCGCGTCGGTCTCGCCCGAGCTGTTCTTCCGGGTCGACCCCGGCCCGGCCGGCCGCACCGTCACGGCCCGGCCCATGAAGGGGACGACCGGGCGCGGCGCCTCGCCCCGGGCCGACGACGCGCTGGCCGCCGCGCTCAGGGCCAGCCCCAAGGACCGCGCCGAGAACCTGATGATCGTCGACCTGCTGCGGAACGACCTCTCGCGCGTGACCGCGCCCGGGAGCGTCCGGGTGCCGGCGCTGTTCGACGCCGAGCGGTACCAGACCGTCACCCAGATGACGTCGACCGTGACCGGCGACCTGCGCCCGGAGGTCGGGCTGGCCGACGTGCTCCGCGCGCTGTTCCCGTGCGGGTCGATCACGGGCGCGCCCAAGGTCCGGGCGATGGGGCTCATCCGCGACCTGGAGGCCGGCCCGCGCGGGGTCTACTGCGGCGCCATCGGCTCGGCCGCGCCCGACGGGACGGCCGCGTTCAGCGTCGCCATCCGGACGGCCGTCGTCGCGGGCGGGCTCGGGCGCTACGACGTGGGGAGCGGGATCGTCTGGGACAGCGACGCCGACGCCGAGTACGCCGAGTGCCTGCTGAAGGCCCGCGTCTTGACGGACCTGGCCCGGTGAGCGCGCGCACGCCCGAGCCGCCGCGCCTGCTAGAGACCATGCGGTCCGACGCGGGGCGGATCGCGCTCCTGGACCGCCACCTGGACCGCCTCGGCGCGAGCGCAGAGGCGCTGGGCTACGTGCTCGACCCCGGGGCCGTCCGCCGGCGCGTCGAGGCGGAAGTGGGCGACGGCGTCCGGGGCGTGCGCCTGACGGTCGGGCCGGCGGGCGACGCCGAGGTCCGGTCGTGGGCGCTCGACGACGCCCCGTTCCGGACGGCCTGGGTCGACCCCGAGCCGTTCTGGGACGCCGGGAGCTGGCGCTGCGCCCACAAGACGACGGCTCGCGACGCCTACCGGCTCCGCTACGACCGGGCGCGGGCGGAGGGCGCCGACGAGGCGGTCCTGGTCAACGCCCGTGGCGAGGTCTCGGAAGGGACGCGGACGTCGGTGTGGGCCCGGCTCGACGGCCGTCTGTGGACGCCGCCGCTGTCGTCGGGCGGCCTGGCCGGCGTCGATGCGGGCCCACGTCCTCGAGACGCACGCCCAGGCGGGCGAGGCCGTCCTGACGCCCGCCGACCTGGTCGCCGCCGACGCGGTGTTCCTGTCGAACGCGCTCCGCGGCTGGATGCGGGTGGAGGTCCTGTCGCGTACCGCGTAGACGTCAGGCATGGCGTCGCTACCGGTGGCCCCGGCCACGCGGACACGACGGATCGTGCCCCTGCCGAGCGGTCTCCGAGCACGGCCCCGTTCTCCCGACCTGTCGTTCCCACGAACGCGGGAATTCACGCGGGGCCACGATCGGCCGCGAGACCGGATGGCCTCTCGCGTGCACGGGAGCGACGGCGCAGACGGCACGGAGGATGGGAGACCGTGCCTGGCAGCTTCCCCCGGGCCCACCTCGGCGCCGAGGCGGGCGCACCCGGGGCCGGGCGTGGGGCCGGGCGTGGGGCCGGCGGACCCGATCCTGCGCTTCTGGGTTCTCCCCCTCCCGACTCGACTCCCCTCAGACCCGACTGCTCATGAACAGCATCCTCGACCTCCTCGCCGACAACATCGGCGGCGACAACGTCGGCCAGATCGCCAGCGCCATCGGCGCCGACCAGGGCAAGACCCAGACGGCGGTGGCCGCGGCGCTCCCGGCCATCCTGACCGCGCTCAACCGCCAGACCAACACGACGGCCGGGGCCCAGGGCTTGGCCCGGGCCCTCGACCGCGACCACGACGGGTCGCTCTTGGACCACCTCGGCGGGTTCTTGGGCGGCCAGGTCCAGGGCAAGTCGGCCGACGGGGGCGGCATCTTGGGCCACATTCTGGGCGGCCAGCAGCAGACCGTCGAGCAGGGCGTCTCCCAGGCGTCGGGCCTCGACATGGCCCAGGTGGCCAAGCTCTTGCCCATCCTGGCGCCGATCGTGATGGCGGCGCTGGGCAAGCGGAAGCGCCAGTCGGGCCTCGACGAGGCCGGCTTGTCGGGCATCCTGGGCGAGGACGCCACGCGCGCCCGCCAGGCCGCCCCGTCGGGCGTTATCGGCGCGCTCTCGGGCTTCCTCGACCGCGACGGCGACGGCTCGATCCAGGACGACCTGCTCGCCCGGGCGGGCCAGGCCGCGCTGGGCAAGTTGTTCGGCCGGTAAGCCACGAGACCGGGGGGCGGGGGTCGGGGTGTAGCATGGGGTGTCCCCACCCCGCCCCCTCGTCCCCGACTCCAGATGCCCCTCGACCTCGACCGCTATCGGATCGCGCCCGGCGCCCCCGTCTCTCTCGCCGACCGCCCCACCGACGACGACGGGGGCCTCGACAAGGACACGGCGAAGGACCGGCTCGCGGCCAACATCGACCGGTCCCGGGACCTCCAGGAGCGGCTCTACGCCGAGGGCGAGCGGGCCGTCCTGGTCGTGCTCCAGGCGATGGACGCCGGGGGCAAGGACTCGACCACGCAGAAGGTGTTCGGGCCGATGAACCCCCAGGGCGTCCGCGTGGCCAGCTTCAAGGCGCCGACGGCCCTGGAGTTGGCCCACGACTTCCTGTGGCGCGTCCACGCGAAGGCCCCGGAGCGAGGCTACATCCGCGTGTTCAACCGGTCCCACTACGAGGACGTCCTGATCGTCAAGGTCCACGGCTGGGCCGAGGCCGACGTGATCGAGCGGCGCTACGATCACATCCGGCACTTCGAGGCGCTGCTGGCCGACGCCGGGACGCGCGTGGTCAAGGTCATGCTCCACATCTCGAAGGAGTACCAGCTGGAGCGGTTCCGCCGCCGGCTGGAGCGGCCCGACAAGCACTGGAAGTTCAACCCCGGCGACCTCGAAGAGCGCGAGCACTGGGAGGACTACCAGCGCGCCTTCGAGACGGCGATGGCCCGGACGAGCACCGAGGCCGCGCCGTGGTACGTGGTCCCGGCCGAGACGCGGTGGTACCGTGACTTGGTCGTGAGCCAGATCCTGGTCGAGACGCTGGAGGCGCTGGACCCGCAGTACCCCGAGCCCGACTTCGACCCGGCCGACTACCCACCGGGCTCCATCGGGTGAGGCGACGGTGCCTCGACAGCCTGTGAGTTGATCGAGCGTCGAACCCCGTCGAGGAGCTCCCCTCCTGTCCAGGAGGGGACAGGGGTGGTGGGCCGAGCGGATTGCGAGCCCGTCGACAAGGACTTGGCGCAGCAGTGGTACCCATGCACTACGGTCTTGGCCGCGACGCGCCATTGACCCGCGCTGGCGCCCCTGGATAGGTTCGAATCCCACCACGTCCGACCCCGAATTCGTGCCTTCCCTTCGACGCCCTCGGGCTTTCGTGTTCGTTGCGCTGCTGGTAAGTGGAATAGGGGGGGCGTTTAGCGCGTCGGCGCAGGTCGTCATCCGCGAGCGGGTCGAGGTGACGGCGCCCGTCCAGGCGGCTCCGGCGTCTCGGACGACGGCCGCCCGGTCGTACCACGAGCGGCTGACCCTCCGGCCGGCCTACGCGATCGGTCAGGTGGTCGCCCTCGGAGCGCCGCTCGACATCACCATCCGCTACAGGCTCTGGCCGGCCGACGACACCCTGAGCGTCGACGTAAGCGGACTGTTTCCCCTCTTGGAAGCGTCGACCGCGACCTGTAGAGATGGGGACGAAACGTTTCCGGTGTACTTCTACGAGGCGCCGACGTCGGAGGCGTCCCTCACGGTCGACATCCCCTTCGGGGCGTACGCCATCGATGCCATCGGCGAGAGCGCAGGGACGACGAAGTCGTTTCGGAATGTGTTCGACGGCGGGCTCTACACGAACTACGAGCACGACTACGGCCTCTGGGGGCTAGTTAAGCCCGTACGGCCGGAAGAGGAGGGCGGGTACTCCGTCTCCCACGACTGCGCCGACCTGGCGGCGTATCCGTTCGAGTTGAAGGCGTCGACGCTCTCCATCGTCGTCGACGTCGAGGAGTTCGACGACCGGTTCGTGCTCACGGCCGAGCGAGAGGACGTCTTCGCTGGGGAGTCGGTCGCATTGACGTTGGAGGCTCAAGACTCCGACGGCGGGCCCGTCGTGCCACCCGACGACATGCCGGTCACGTTCCGGATCAGCTCGTACGGGCCGAACGCGGGGACCCTGGCTTACAACGGCGTCGAGGCCGACACCCTGGAGGTCCCGTACAAGGCGGCCCAGGACGGCGAGGTCGTGTTCATCGCGGACCCCACAGATGATGGGACGTCGACGTACACGACGGTCGTCGCCGAGGGGGTGCATGGACTCCGAGAAGGGCTGGAAACCCTCTGGATTGCTTCGGCCCCACCGGAAGCCGAACGTCCCGTAGCGATCTCGCTCGGCCTTCCGCTGGTACCGACCGGACCGGACGGCGTCCCCCTCTCCATCCGTGCGGTCAACGCCGACGGGGAGACGGTCACCCTCCCGTCCAACGCGACGGTCCAACTCGCCCTCGAGACGGCGGGCGACGGGCCGCCCGGGGCTGACGGGGACGTCCGGCTCGTCCACGACAGAGAGGCCGAGGGGACAACGATCACCGTCTCGCCCTCAGCCCTGTACCTCGGCCAAGTCCGGGTAGTCGCCCCGACGCCGACCACGACGCCAGACACGGCGCTCGTCGTCCGGGCTTCGGTCGACACGTACGACGGAAGGCTCACCGCCACCGCCGCCGTCGAGATCCTGCCCGGCGGGCTGGTGGTGACGGCCTCGCCGGACACCCTCCGCGCTGGTGAGGAAGCATGGTTCACGGTCGGGGCTCCTGGCTTGGACCCGGACACGCCCGTCACGTTCTCGGTCCCGGACACCACGGCAGGTGGGCTGGGGGTCGGGGGCAGTGCCACCCGCCAGCAGAGCGTGACGCAGGCACTCGCGGCCGTGGGCGACGTGCGGTTCCTGGCTGCGGCGCCAAACTCAGCAGTCACCGTCACCGTTTCGATTTCCGCTGGCGGGCGGGCCGGGGAGGCGGAGGTGACCGTTCTACCAGCCCCCATCGTTCAGCTCCTCGGCCGTGACGAAGAAGAGATAGACGCCCTGGCCGTGTCACTGTGGCAAGATGCTTATCTGGATACGGCCGGGGAGAGCCCACCGTCTGTGCTCAATCTTCCGGATTACTCTTTCGTCGACGACGACTCCCTGCGGTTCAAAGTTCAGGTTGTCGACCCAACCCGCAACGAGGACCCCGACAGGGTTGAGGAGATCACCGTGACCGTGTCCTCGTCTGGAGGCGGCGTCGAAGACGGCCCTACGGCCGTCGTTGCGTGGGAGACGGGACCAGACACCGGAGTCTTCGACTCCCCGGCCCAGATCCTCGTGGCCCGTGACTTCTCCATTCCGCCTGGGCCTGATGTTCCCGGGGTCTCCGAACGGGTCACCGACGACGAGTACACGCTCTACGTCCAGACAGGGACGGACGACATTGATCTCCCGACGTATGGACTGGTCAGTGATGACGAGGAGGGCGACCGCTCTCATGTCGCGGTCGCCGGAGGAACCGTCAGAGTAGACTACGAGGGGACAGCCGTCGAGGCCCCGGTCTGTCGGGCAGAGGATCTCCGGACGCTCCGGGTCCAGGCCTTCGCCATGATGGAACCGTATTCCGACGCTGGATACTATGTCGATGACGTGCGAATCAAGGGCAACGTCGGCGTTTGGGATGACGAAGACGGCGACGGCATCGTATCAGCTAACGAGGGATTCGAAGAGTACGTCGAGCTCAGTCAGCGAGTAGGCCAAGACGTGACCCCGCGGGACTTAGTCTGGGTATCACGCTATTACTCTCCTCCAATAGGTCAAGGCCGGGGCCCCGTGGTGACACCTGAGCATCACGCTGGTACGGTGCATCGCACCCAACTCTCCTGGGATCAGGCTTGTCTCGTCGTCGAGGTCACGGACCCGGTTCCCGTGGACCTCGGAGCCGACTACTACAACTTCGCCTTCCGCGCGGAGAGGCCCGATCCTGGCTCCTCCCCAAACTACCTGGACATCGCGCTGGGGGACGACCTTCTGCGTAGGGAAGACGACCCACTTTTCGACGCGATCAACCCCATGACCGCTCCTGGAGACTTCGTCGCTGTGTACGCGGCGCCAATCAGGACGACGGTCAAGCTCGACAGTCTCGTGCTTAGGCGCAAGGCCCGTGGCATCGCGTTCTGGCCAGGGGCACTCGGAGAACACTACGATGCTCAACTCGCCGGTCGTCGATACACGCTCCTCGATCCGACAGCGCCTCTCCCCTTTCGGACGCTTGCGCACGAGATCGGGCATGTCGCGTCCGAACGGAGGGACCCTGTCCTTGAGGGAGATCCCTACTACGGGGAGGCACAGTACTTCTTCCCGGCTGAAGCCGCTCGGCTCGATTCATGGGTGTGGAGTTTCAGAAGAGTCCCGCCGTCCGTCGTGAATGCGATTCGGGAGACGCTCCCAAGAGACTGACCCTCGCCGCGCCTCTGTATCCCCCAGACCTGATGATCTTCCTTCCCCTGGTGCGTCGCGGACCGACCATCTTCGCTGCGGTTTTGATCGCTTCGATCACGACGGCGTCCCTTGCGGCAGCACAGCCGAGTCCCGAAGATGTCACGCGCGACGTAGACGCCGCTCTTTCATTCCAGCACGGCCCCGGAGCCGTTGGCCTCCTTGGCGACGCCTCGCTCGTCGAGCAGATGCGGGCCTATCCCGACGTGTACCTCGCGCACATCGAGGACCGAGTGAGTCCGACGCCTGACCCCAACGCGCCTGACTTCGAGGCGGCCCTCGCCCTCCGCCTCGGTCTCATCCAGCTTGCCGCCGCGGTCGGCCCCAGCCTCGCGGTCCCGGTCGCGGAACTCATTCTCGACCAGGCCTCGTCCCTGGTCGATCCCATCGGCGACGACATGGAGGCCGCCGTGACCTCGGGAGGAATGGAGACGGCACCGTTCGAGCGCGCGGCGGCACTCACGGCCCTCCTACGCCATGCGACCTACGTCCTGAGTGCTGATGCACCCCCACCCACAGACGCCGCCGGGCGGCTCCTCGACCGCGCGCTCCCGCTCGTCCGCCCGGTCTCGGGAGCGATCTCGGACCAGAGCCCAACGGGCGAGGCTGCGTACTACTCGGTCCACGAGCTCATCGACATTCTGTACGGCACCTACAGCGTCCTCGTCGCAGCGGGAGACACGTCGTACGCCGTGAAGGCCCTCGACCTGACTCGCGACTTCGACGAGCCGGGTGGGGAACTGCGCGTCTTCTCGCCGTTGTACATGGTCAACCAGTCGTACCTTGACGCCATCGCCGAGGCGCTCCCACCCGCGACCGATGTAGAGCCCATTGCCGTGTGTGCTGCTGAGACAAGGAGCGGTGCCGTCGTGGGCCACTTCGGGGCGCGGACGCCGTCAAGCGCCGTCGTCTACGTGCCGGTCGGGCCGGACAACCGGTTCGTGTCGAGCACCGGCCGGGAGATCCCGCAGACGCCGCCCGAGTTCTTCTACGACATCGGGGACCAGCCCGTCCCGAGCTTCGTCACCGTGGTGTATCCCGAGCCGGGGGAATCCATCACGTGGCACATCCTCGGCCGATCCGCGACGGTGGACGCGAATGCCCCGCCGTGCCGGGTCGTCTACCCCGACCGCTTCGAGGACAACGAGCCTGCGCCGCGCTGCGGGGGCCGGGATGCCTCCGTCTACATCATGGACGGGTTCGTTGTCGGCGGCCCCGACGCTGGTCAGCCATACACCGGAGCACTCCGCGGGACCGACGGCCCCGACGTGATCGTCGGCACCGCCGGGCCAGACTCGCTGGTGGCATTCGGGGGCGACGACGTCGCCTGCGGCCTCGACGGCGACGACACCATCAACGGCGGCGACGGGTTCGACGAGGCCGACGGCGGTGACGGCACCGACACCTGCTCCGCAGAGGTCGAGTTCAGTTGTGAGGGCCCCGGCGGCCCGCCCGCCCCCGGCGGCCCGACTTGCGACGGCCTCCCGGCCACCGTCTTCGTCTCGCCCGACGGCCTCGTCGTCGGCGGGCCCGACGACGGGCTGCCCTACGCCGGCACGCTCCGGGGCACCGACGGCGACGACGTGATCGTCGGCACGCTCGGGCCCGACACGCTCCTCGCCCTCGGCGGCGACGACGCGCTCTGCGGCCGGGGCGACGCCGACGTCCTCGACGGCGGGCCCGGCGCCGACGTCCTCTTCGGCGACGACGAGTCGGCCGTCACAGACCTGCCGCCGGGCTTCCCTCCTGGCCCGGGTCCCGGGTTCCCCCCGCCCCCGTCCGGGCTCCCCGACGACCCGCCCGGCGATTTCCCCCCGGACGACGGTTCGCCGGGCGACGGATCGGACGACCAGCCCCCGGGCGACGACACGCTCCGGGGCGGCGACGGCGACGACGCGCTCGACGGCGGCCCCGGCGCGGACGACCTCGACGGCGGCCCTGGCGACGACGTCCTCACGGGCTGGACCGGTGACGACGCGCTCGCCGGCGGCTCCGGCACCGACGACGCGAACGGCGGCGACGGGACCGACCTCTGCGACGCCGAGACCGTGACCGACTGCGAGGGCCCGCTGGGCACCGGCGCCCCGACCTGCGACGGGCTCGCGGCGACCGTCTACGTCGCCGCCGACGGGCTCGTGGTCGGAGGCGAGTCCGACGGCCAGGCCTACGCCGGGGTCCTCCGCGGCACCGAGGGCCCCGACGTGATGGTCGGCACGGAGGGCCCGGACCAGCTCGCCGGGTTCGCGGGCGACGACGTGCTCTGTGGGCTCGGCGGCGACGACCTCCTCCAGGGGAACGGCGACCGGGACCGGCTCTTCGGGGGCCCGGGTGACGACGTGCTGGCCGGCGGGAACGGCGGCGACGTGATCGTCGGCGACGGCGGGACCGACGAGGCCCGGGGCGGCCGGGGCAACGACGCCTGCGACGCCGAGGCCGAGGACTCGTGCGAACGCGACCTCGACGACTGATCCTCCACCCTCCCCATCCGATGCGCCCCCTGTCCGCCCTCGTCCTCTTCGTCGCCCTCTCCCTGTCCGCCTCGGCGCAGACCGCCCACATCGTCCCATTCGGCGCGTCGGGCAATGTCGTCGAGCTCGAAGTGTCCGGGCTCGCAGAGGGGCTGACGGTCGCCGTGGCAGAGGCGCCGGCCTGGCTGTCGTTCGCGTCGCCGTCCGCCGCGGCGGAGCCCGCCGAGGGCGCGACGGATCCGGTGGCCCGGCTGGCGTTCGACGTGCTCCGGTCGGCGCCGGTCGGCGAGCCGGCCGCGGTCGTGTTCGAGGTCCGAGCCGGCACGGAGACCGTGGCGACGCACGTCGTCCGGCTGTCGGTCTCGGCTCCTGCGGAGGTCGCGCTGGGGCCGCCGTACCCGAACCCGTCTCGGGGCGCGGTCACGGTGGGGGTCGAGGTCCCGTCGGCCGGGCCCGTCCGGGTGTCGGTGGTCGACGTGCTCGGCCGCGAGGTGGCCGTGCTGGCGGACGGGGAGCGAGACGCGGGCGCGCACAAGGTCCGGGTCGGGGCCGGATCGCTGGCGCCGGGGGTGTACCTCGTCCGTCTGAGGGCCGGGGGCGAGACCCGGGTCCGGTCGATGACGGTCGTCCGGTAGCGGGCGAGACGCCGGCGGCCTACGGAGCCCGGGCGACCGGTTCCTCCTCACCCTGCCCCTCAGGGAGAGGGGACCTTGTAGGCGCACCGCCCTCGTCGCGGTTCCACTTCAGCACGCCCTCGCCCCGGCTCTAGGCGGGGTCCGCGCTCGGCCCGGTGGCGAGCGCCCGGGCCATGGCGAGCGCGCCCTCGACGGGCTCCGCCTCGCAACGAGTGACGGCCCAGCCAGGCAGGTGCCGGTCGAGGGCGTCCTCGAGCGCGCTCCGGTAGGTCGCTTCGGCGGCCAGCCCCCCGGTGTAGGCCAAGCGGTGGGCCACGTCGTCGGCCAGGCGCGTGGCGAGCCAGCCGGCCTGTCTCGCGAGCGCGTTCGTCTCGGCGCGGAGCGCGGCCTCGGCGGCCCAGTCGCCGGCCTCGACGGCGGCCAGCAGGAGGGGGGCGAACCCGGCCGGCGCGCGCCCGTCGGTGTAGACGGCCGCCATCACGTCGTCGGCGGAGGCCAACCCGAACGACTCGGCGGCGATCTCAGGCAGGGCCGAGGGCGGGCCGCCATCGAGCGCCGCGAGCAGCCCCCGGAGGGCCGCGCGGCCGAGCGCGGCCCCGCTGCCGTCGTCGCCGAGCGCGGTCCCCCAGCCGCCCGCGCGGACGGCACGGCCCGCCTCGGTGCGCCCGTAGACCAACGACCCCGTGCCGACGAGCAGGAGCGCGCCGCTGCCGGTGCCCCAGGCCGCGTGGAAAGCCACGTCGGCGTCGTGCGTGACGGCGAGCCGGGCGCCGTCGAGCGACGGACGGAGCGCGTCGGCGACGGCCTGCTGGACGCCCTCGCGCCCGGCGCCGGCCAGCCCGACCGCGACGCCACCGAGGCGGGCCGGCTCGAAGCGCGCGCGCGCCTGGGCCACCAGCTCGGCGACGACCGCGGCGGCCGCCTGGGGGCCGTCGCGCATCGCCTGGGCCGGCGGGCCCGACAGCCGCTCGGTCCGCCCGCCGACGGCGGCGGCGGCGGCCGTCTTGGTTCCTCCGGCGTCGATCCCGACGAACAACTGATCCACTAGGACGGCGGGGCGAGGGTGAGCCGCCGGGCCGGCACGGGCGCCGACGGGTCGAGGACGAGTGCGGACCCGTCGGGCCCGGCGAGGGCGTCGACGATGTCGGCGGTGCGTGCCCGGCGGCCGGGCGACAAGACGGCGACACGGCCGGTCCGCAGGTCCGTGCGGACGGTCCAGACGGCCAGGCCGGGCTGAACGCCGTCGAGCACGACGGCGGGGCCGGGCAGGAGCGAGGTCGGGTGCCCGCCGGGCGCGCTCAGGCCGCCGCGGTAGTCCCGGGCGGCGACGCCGCTGCGCCGGCCCAGGACCGGGTACTGAGGGCCGCCCTGGAGGCGGCCCCAGCGCCAGTCGGTCGGGCGCGTGCCGTAGCGGTCGCGGAGCTCGGCCCGGGCGATCCGGAGCGACGACGGCAACAGGGCCACGTCGAGCGAGTCGGCGGGGTCGGGCAGGTGGCCGGTGAGCTCGCGGTGGGAGGCGAGCCACCACTCGAACAGCGACGGCGCGATGCCGTCGGCGCGGTAGGCGCCGTCCCACCCGTTGAGGTAGGCGTAGGGGCCCTGCAACACGTCGGCGAGCGAGTCCCGGGCGCCCAGGCCGGCCATCAAGCCGGGCAGCTGCTGGCGGGCCCACGCGCTCGTGACCTCCCGGTCGGCGGGGTCCACGGGGCGGATGGGGAGGACGACCGCGCCCGAGTCGGACGGGGCCGTCGTCGTCGGCGCCGGCGGGGCGAGCACCCGGGCGGCCCACCGCGCGAGCGAGTCTTGGGCGACGAGCGTCGCCGCGCCGTTCGAGAGCGCCAGGCGCGGCGCCCCGACGACGCCCGCCTCGGTCGCGGTCGCGACCAGGCCCGCGCCGTCGAGCAGGACGAAGCGGGACGGCGCGCGCCCCTCGCGGAGCGCGCGGAACGCGGCGACGTCGGTGCCTCGCCGGAACCCGCTCCAGCGGACCCGCCAGCCCGAGCGGGGCGCGGCGAGGGAGTCCGCGGCGGCGCCGAGGCGGGCGGCGTCGCGCCCGGTCGCGCCGGCGCCGGTGGTGCCGCGGTCGGTCGTGTCGCGCCGCGTCGCGTCGGTCGCGGCGCGGCCGGGGCGGAGGACCAGGCCGCTCGTGTCCCGGGCGACTTCCAGGAGCGTCTCGTCCCCGTCGCGCTCGACGATCCGGCTGAAGACGGACGGCGGGGACGGGCCGTCGTAGGGTTCGAGGCGGAGGTCGGAGGTCCGGAGCATCGCCCAGCCGGTGCCGCCGGTCCAGCCCCCGGGCGAGACCAGCGTGCCGGGGACGGTGAGCGCGACCGTCGTGCGCCCGGGCGTCCGCAGGACGGCCGGGGCCAGGAGCGAGAGCGCCGAGTCGCCGCCCGACGCCTGGAGCACCAGCTGGCGGCCCGCGCCGGACGTGCCAGGCGGGAGCGCGTAGGCCCGGTCGAAGCCGCCAGCCGGGACGCCCAGGAAGGCCCGGAACGCCGAGTCGGCCGACAGGAACCGGGCGACCGCCGAGTCGGCGCGGGCCGCGCGGCGCCACGTCGAGTCGGCCGCGGGGGTCGGCGAGGCGAGGTAGGCGTGCAACCGCTCGACGGCCAGGGCGTCCCACGAGGCCCACGCCTGGGGCACGACGTCGGCCACGATGAACGCGTTGCCCTGGGCCACGCCCGGCTCGGCGAAGGCCGCCGACGCCCCGCGGGCGTAGGCGTCCAGGACGGCCCGCTCGGCGGGCGGCAGGGCCTCGTAGGTCTGGCGGCCGAGCGAGGCGAACCCCAGCGTCCGCGCGTGCAGGTCGAGGTCGCGGGCGCCGTCGCCGAACCACTCGGCCAGCGTGCCGCGTGCGGCTTGGCGCCACAGCGAGACGTCCCAGCCGTGGTCGGCCGCGTGGGCGTAGCCCAGCCCGGCCGCGAGCGCGACCTCGTCGGGGCCCTCGATCCAGACGCGCCCGCTGTCGTCCCAGGCGAGCGTGACCGGCGCGCCCAGCCCGGCCACCTCGACCGTCCCGTCGTGGGGCGGCTCGGTCCCGTACGCGAGCACGCCGATGGCGGACGCCAGGCCGACGACCAGGACCAGGACGGCGCCGAGAGTGAGGAGGATGCGAGCCAAGAGCGCGGGAGGAGAGGGGGGAAAGCTACCGAGGGCCGGTCCTACGCGGCGGGCCCGCGTCCGCTCCCGGCTGGCAGGAGGCTCAGGGCGGGCCGCCCTGCTGCAAAGGGACCGGGCGGCCCCCTCCGCCTCGGGCCCGAGGCGGGAGGACCCGGCCGCAGCGGGCCCCGTGCGCCGCCTACGGCCGCCGGGCCGCCAGCCAGGCCGCCAGCTCGTCGGCCGACTTCGAGGTGAGCGAGTCGGCCGGGGTCAGGCCGCCCTTCTGGGCCGAGGCGACGCCCCAGCGGGTGTCGTCCAGGCCGTCGACGGCGTGGGCGTCGGGGTTGATCGAGACCGGCACGCCGCGCTGGGTCGCCGCCCGAACGAACCGCCAGTCGACGTCGAGCCGCCACGGGTTCGCGTTGAGCTCGACGGCGACCCCGTGCTCGGCGCAGGCGTCGAGCACGGCGACGTGGTCGAGCGGGTACCCCTCGCGGCGGAGCAGGAGCCGGCCCGTCGGGTGGCCCAGCACGTCGACGTAGGGGTTCGAGACGGCGGCCACCACGCGCGCCGTCGCCTCGTCCTCCGTCATCCGGAAGCCCGAGTGGACGCTCGCCACGACCAGGTCGAGCCGGGCCAGCAGCTCGTCGGGGTAGTCCATCGAGCCGTCGGCCAGGATGTCGACCTCCGACCCGGCGAACACCCGGAAGTCGACGCCCTCGGCCACGTACGTCTCGTTCAACGTTCCGACCCGCCGGATCTGCTCGTCCATCTCGTCCAGGCTCAGCCCGTGCGCGATCTGCAGGCTCCGGCTGTGGTCGCAGACGCCGAAGTAGCCCAGGCCCCGGTCGCGCGCGCCGTCGCACATCTCGCGCAGCGTGTGGGCCCCGTCCGACGCCGTCGTGTGGTTGTGGATCGTGCCGCGCAGGTCGGCCGTGCGGACGAGCGTGGGGAGCGCGTCGGCGGCGACCGTGAGCCAGTGCGGGTCGTCGCGGAGCGGGGCGGGGACCGGGTGGAGCCCGGCGCTCCGGTACACCTCGTCCTCGTCGGCGAAATCGGTCGGCGCCCCGTGGGCCTCGACGAACGCCTCGACGTGGGCCTCGGGCCCGGTCCGGCGCCACAGGACGACGCCGTAGCCGCCGGCGTCGGCGGTCCAGACCGTGAGCGGGAGCCCGAGCGGGAGCCGGCCCGTGACCCGGTCCGCCTCGGTCGCGAGGCCGGCCATGTCGAGCGCGGCCGCGACGGCCTGGGGCGTCCCTTGGGCGACCACGTCGACGCGGTCGACCACGTTGCACTGGCGGCGGACGGGCCCGGCCAGGTCGGCGCGCAGGCCGGCGGCCCGGAGCCGGTCCCGGGCGGCGAGCGCGGCCAGGGCCGCGTCGCGCAGGTGGGCTTTGCCCCGGTAGGCCTTGAGCTGCTCGACGGCCGCCAGGATGTTCTCGACCGTCTTGGCCCCGAACCCCGGCAACTCGGCCAGCCGGCCCGCAGCGGCGGCCGCCTCCAGCTCTTCGAGCGACGTCACCCCGGCGTCCTGCCACAGCACGCGGACTTTCTTGACGCCCAGGCCCTTGACGCGCAGCACCTCCGGGAGCCCCGGCGGGAGCGCCTGCAACAGCGACTCGGTGCTCCCCATGACGCCGTCCGCCAGCAGCTCCTCGATCTCGGCGACCAGCCCCTTCCCGATCCCCTTGACGCCCACCAGGTCGCCGGCGGCGACCAGCCCCTCGACGGGCTCGTCCAGCCGCTCGACGGCGCGGGCGCCCGAGGCGTAGGCCCGGGCGCGGAACGGGTTGCCCCCGGTCAGCTCGACGAGGTCGGCGGTGAGCGCGAGCTGGCGGGCGATCGACTTGTTGGTCATGGAGGCGCGGGGGGCGGGGGACGGAGTTCAGTCGAGCGCGACGAAAGGTTCCGCCTGGCCGTCGACGCGGGCCGCCTCGGTGCCTGACCGAGGCGGGCGAAGGGGGAGCGGAGGGCGTGACCAGCCGGCCAGGGAGAGCGCCCTACTTTGTGCACACGGGACGAACCGCGCCCCAGCTCCACCGTATCCGCACCAACGATCGCCCCCGGCCGTTGGGCCGGCTCCAGAACCCGCCGCCTCTCCATGCCCCGCATCCGTCTGACCCCCTTCCTCGGCGCCGGCCTCCTGGCCGTCGGTCTCCTCGTCGGCGTCCAGGTCCAGGACGCCGTTTCCGGCTCCGAGGACGTCGAGCAGCTCCGCAAGATCGAGGAGGCCTACGAGTACATCACGCGGGCCTACGTCGAGCAGGTCGACTCGTCCGAGCTGGCCGAGGACGCCATCGAGGGGATGCTGGCCGGCCTCGACCCCCACTCGATCTACATCTCGTCCGAGGAGATGAACCGGGTCCGCGAGAGCTTCGACGCGAGCTTCGAGGGCGTCGGGATCTACTACGAGTTCGTCGAGGGCCCCGACGACGCCGACTCGCTCGTGGTCCTCATGCCCATCGCGGGCGGGCCCAGCGACGAGGCCGGCCTCCAGCCCGGCGACCGGATCGTCGAGATCGATGGGGAGACGGCCGTGGGGATCGACGCCGAAGGCGTCCAGAGCCGCCTCAAGGGCCCGCGCGGCACGTCGGTCGACATCGTCGTCAAGCGGCCGGGCTACCGCGAGCGGCTCGACTACAGCATCATCCGCGACCGGATCCCGCTCAACACCGTCATCGCGTCCTACATGGTCGACGACCAGACGGGCCTCATCAAGCTCCAGCGGTTCGCCCGGACCAGCCACGACGAGGTCCGGACGGCCATCCGGGACCTCCAGGGCCAGGGCATGACGCGGCTCGTCCTCGACCTGCGCGGCAACGCGGGCGGGCTGCTCGACCAGGCCTACGAGATCGCCGACGAGTTCTTGGGCTCGGGCGAGATGATCGTCTACACCGAGAGCCGTCACCCCTCGAACCGGCGCCAGTACCGCGCGACGGCCGGGGGGATCTACGAGGGCGGGCCGGTGATCGTGCTCGTCGACGAGAACTCGGCGTCGGCGTCGGAGATCGTGGCGGGCGCGCTCCAGGACCACGACCGGGCCTACCTCATCGGCCGGCGGACGTTCGGCAAGGGGTTGGTCCAGCAGCAGTTCCCGATGACCGACGGGAGCGTGCTCCAGATGACCGTGAGCCGCTACTACACGCCCTCGGGCCGCCTCATCCAGACGCCCTACACCGTCGGCGAGAGCGACGAGGACTACTACGCGTCCAAGAAGACGCTCCGCGAAGGCGTCGAGGCCGACCTGGTCGAGTCCGGCGGGCCGGTCGACGTCCGCGCGTTCCAGGCCCAGGTCCCGGACTCGCTCGTCTACGAGACGGCCGGCGGGCGGACGGTCTTCGGCGGCGGCGGCATCCTGCCGGACTACGTCGTGGCCCTCGACACGCTCTCGGGCGCGATGCGGACGGTGATCGGGAAGCTCTACGACAACAGCTTCGCCCGGGTCGACTTGGAGCGGCGCGGCGACGCGTTCCGCGACCAGTGGCAGGGGAGGGAGCGCGAGTTCGTCCGCCAGTACCGCCTGTCCGACGCCGACTTCGAGCGGTTCCTCGACTACGTCGAGAGCCAGGGGACGCCGGTCGTGGCGACGCGGCCCGCCGAGGGCGAGGAGGACGTGTTGGTCCGCAGCGAGGCGCTGGCGGCCCGCGCCGACATCGAGACCCGGATCCGGGCGTTCATGGCCCGCCGCCTGTTCACCGCCGACTCGTTCTACCCGGTCGTCGGCCAGATCGACCCGGCGCTGCGCGAGGCGATGCGCCACTGGAACGAGGCCGACGTGCTCGCCCAGGCCTCCCGCTAGCCTAGCCGACCTCGGGCGCTCGACCGAGGTGGACCGAGGCGCCCCGCCGGCCCGACGCCGGCGGGGCGCTCTCGTTCGGAGCGGGCGCTGAGGGGCGAATCTCAAGGGCGGGAGCAACTCCCAGCTAGATCCCGTGTCTGTGCCTGTGTCTGTGGGAGACGGGGCTCTCCGGGTGCTCCGCCCGCCAGAACTAAACAGCGGGTCTTCGTGCCGCGTTGACATTCCTGGGAGCGGGAGGGATATTGGCCCCCACGTCTGGCGCTTCCCGCGCCGCCCCCTCTTGTTTCGCTCCGGGTTGGTTCCCGGCGGCCTCCCCGACCCCCCGTTTCCCCACCCGAGGTACTCACCCATGACGCTTTCCGCCCTGCTCCTCTTGCAGGAGGCCGCCTCCGACGGCTTCGCCAACGACCTCGTCTACCGCTTCAACGAGGGCGGTAGTTACATGTGGCCCGTGCTCATCTCGTTGATCATCGGTCTCGCGATCGCCTTCGAGCGGATCCTGTCGCTCAACCGGTCCGACATCAACGCGCCCAAGTTCATGGCGCGCGTCAAGGAGGCGCTCGACAACGGCGGCGTCTCGGCCGCCGAGGACGTCTGCGCCAACACGCGCGGCCCCGTCGCCTCGGTCGTCCAGGCCGGCCTCACGCGGTTCGACGAGGGCATGGACGCCGTCGAGAAGGCCGTCGTGTCCTACGGCTCGATCGAGATGAGCTTCCTGGAGCGCGGCCTGGTCTGGCTCTCGCTGTTCATCTCGCTGGCCCCGATGTTCGGGTTCCTCGGGACGGTCGTCGGCATGGTCGAGGCGTTCGACGCCATCGAGGCCGCCGGTGACATCTCGCCGTCGCTCGTGGCCCGAGGCATCAAGATCGCCCTCCTGACGACGGTCTTCGGCCTGATCGCGGCCATCATCCTGCAGGTGTTCTACAACTACTGCGTGAGCAAGATCGACCGGATCACGGCCGACATGGAGGAGGCCTCGGTCGAGCTCATCGACTCGCTGGCCATGATGTCGGTCGGCCGCCCCGCGCTCGCGGGCCGCTCGGCCCGGGGCTCGCTCCCGCGCGCCAGCACCGAGCTCGGCACGGGCCCGGACATGACCGGCGCCGACCTCTCGTAAGCCTCGGCTCGGCCCGCCTCGATCCGTCCTCCGGGACGCCGTCCTCCGGGACGCCGTCCTCCGGGACGCGCCTCCGACGCGGGGTCCCTCGGGACCCGGCCGAGGCGGGCGGGCCCCACGCCTCACGCCTCCATGGAAACCATCCTCATCTACCTCGTCCTCGCCCTCATCGCCGTCTCGCTGCTGATGATGGTCGGGTTCGGGCTCAAGAACGCCGGGACCGTGCTCAGCCAGAGCAAGCTCGGCCTGGCCGCCTTCGCGCTGCCCGTCTTGATCTTCGTGATCGCCTACCTCATCGACGGCACGGCGACCGGCGCCGCGGTCGCGACCGCGCTCGCGCTCACGCTCTCGGGCTTCCTCGCCCTCATCATCTCGGGCGCCCGGAGCCTGTTCTCCTGACCCGCCGGGCGCCGGCACGACCGGCGCCCGACCGCCCGTTCCCTCCGCGGACTCCCTCCCAAGCCCATGGCGCTCCTCAAGCAACGCAAAAAGCGCGACGCCGAGATCCCGTCGTCCTCGATGGCCGACATCGCGTTCCTGCTGCTGATCTTCTTCCTGGTCACGACGACGATCAACGCGGACAAGGGGATCTACATGCAGCTCCCGCCGAAGCTGGACGACCAGGTGCCGCCGGAGATCAACCAACGGAACCTGCTCAACGTCCTGGTCAACGCCGACGGCGCGGTCCTGATCGACAACGAGGTCACCAACGTGGGGGCCATCCGTGAGATCGTCAAGCGCCACATCCTGAACAACGGCCGCGAGCCCCAGTTCTCGCTGGCACCCGACAAGGCCGTCACGTCGTTCAAGACCAAGCGCGGGCTCCCGTACGAGACCTACATCGGGGTCCTGGACGAGATCAAGTCGGCCTACAACGACGTCCGTGACGACGCGGCCCGCCAGGAGTACGGCGTGACGTACGGCGAGTACAAGGCACGCCTGGACGACGAGGCGGTCGACGAGATCGCCGACCGGTTCCCCCTCAAGATCTCGCTCGCCGAGCCCGACCCCGACTGATGCAAGGTGTGGGCTAGGGGGCACGGCGCCCCCTTCGCTCGGTACCCGGTCCTCTAGTCGTCCTCTAGTCGTCTCTCCTTAACGCACCTCTCCTATGTCCGCCCACTTCAAGAAGAAGAGCGCCAACACGAAGCAGGACATCCCGACAGCCTCGCTGCCGGACATCATCTTCATGCTGCTGATCTTCTTCATGGTGACGACCGTGCTCCGCGAGACGGAACTGCTCGTCAACGTGTCGATCCCGCAGGCCGAGGCGATCGAGAAGATCGACCAGAAGCGGCTGATCCAGTACGTCTACATCGGGCCCGAGAAGCTCGAGAGCGGGCTCGGCGACCCGGCCGTCCAGATCGACGACGCGATCGTCCGCGACATGGCGTCGATCCGGCAGGCCATGTACCGGGCGCTCCGCGACGAGCCCCGCACGATCGTCTCGATGCGCGTCGACAAGCAGGTCGAGACCGGCCTGCTCTACGACGTCCAGCAGGAGCTCCGCGAGGCCGAGGCGCTCCGCGTCAACTACTCGACGTCGCGCGAGGCCGAGTAGCCTCCGCCTCCCGTCCGGCCGTGCCGGGGCGCTCCGATGGGGCGCCCCGGCTTTTTGGTTGCGGGCCGTAGACGCGCCGAGGCGGGCACCCCCCGCCGGAGGGGCCGTTGCCGGGCGGCGGCCGTCCACAACCCGGGTCGGCCCGCCTCGGGCACCTCGCCGGCCGGGCCGCGTTTCGCCCGGACTCCACGCCGGGGCCGCTCCGGTCCCGTCTAGCTTCCCGTTCCCCCCGCCCCTCGACCGCCCCTATGGCCTACGCTGCAACTCTCATCCCCGGCGACGGGATCGGCCCCGAAGTGATGGACGCCGCCGTCGGCGTGATCGAGGCGACCGGGGTCGCGTTCGACTGGGACCGCCAGGAGGCGGGCATGGGCGTGTTCGAGTCCACGGGCGACCCGCTCCCCCAGGAGACCATCGACTCGATCGAGCGGACGCGGCTCGCGTTCAAGGGCCCGCTCACGACGCCCGTCGGGGCCGGCTTCCGGAGCATCAACGTCAAGATCCGCCAGCTGTTCGACCTCTACGCCAACGTCCGCCCGTGCGAGACGCTGCCGAACACGCGGGGCCCGTTCGAGAACGTGGACCTGGTCCTCTACCGCGAGAACACCGAGGGGCTCTACGCCGGCATCGAGTACTTCGACGAGAAGAACCAGATCGCCGACTCCATCGCCCGCCACACGCGGACCGGCTGCGAGCGGATCATCCGGTTCGCGTTCGAGGACGCCCAGCGGCGCGGCCGCAAGCGGCTCACGCTCGTCCACAAGGCGAACATCCTGAAGCAGACCGGCGGCATGTTCCTGTCGATCGGCCGCCAGATCGCCGAAGACAACCCGGGCATCGCCTTCGACGACCGGATCGTCGACAACATGGCGATGCAGCTGGTGATCCACCCGCAGGACTACGACTCCATCGTCACGACGAACCTGTTCGGCGACATCCTCTCCGACCTGATGTCCGGTCTGGTCGGCGGGCTCGGGGTGACGGGCTCGGCCAACATCGGCGACGACTGCGCGGTGTTCGAGGCCGTCCACGGGTCGGCGCCCGACATCGCCGGGCAGGGGATCGCCAACCCGACGGCCGTCGTCCGCTCGGGCGAGATGATGCTGAAGTACCTCGGCGAGGACGCTGCCGCCGAGGCGGTCCGCCTGGCCCTCCACGACGTCTACTCCGACCCGTCGCTGCTCACGCGCGACCTGGGCGGGACCGCCTCGACGGCCGACTTCGGCGGGGCCCTGGCCGAGCGCGTCCGCGCTCACGTGTCGGCGGCCTAGCCCGCGCCGCTCCCCCTAGACTCTCGCACCCCGCATGATCCAGCGCATTCAGTCCCTCTACCTGGCCGCCGCGGCGTTGCTGCTGGTCCTGTTCGTCGCCCTGGGCGAGACGTGGGCGGCGGCCATCGCCGCCGAGCTGGCGTGGCTGGGGACGGCCGGGTACGCCCTGGCCGGTGTGACCGCGCTGGTCGCGCTCGTGGCCGTCGGGCTGTTCAAGAACCGGGAGCTGCAGCGCCGGGTGATCCTGGCGGCTCAGTGGCTCGATTTGGCGCTCGTCGTGGTCGTCTTGGTCGGGTTCACCCTGGCCTTCGACAGCTCGGACTTCACGGCGCCGGTCGGGTACTACCTCGTCGCGATGCAGCCCATCGTGGCCTACGTCCTGCTCCGGATGGCGCGTCAGCGCGTGACGAAGGACATCCAGGTGGTCCGGTCGATGGACCGGATCCGTTAGTGGGCAAGGCGCCGGCCCACGTGTGGGTCCTGGTCGTGCTGGGGCTGGTCGCCGTCGGGTCGTCGCCGATCCTGATCCGGCTGGCGGGTGACGTGCCGGCGCTGGCGCTGGCCGCGTGGCGGACGATGACGGTGACCGCCGTCTTCGTGCCCGTCGCACTGTCCCGCTCGCGCGCCGAGGTGGCCGCGTTCACGGCTCGGGAGTGGGCGCTGGTGCTGAGCGCGGGCGTCCTGCTGGGCCTGCATTTCATGGCCTGGATCGTGTCGGTCCAGCTGACGAGCGTGGCGAGCGCGTCCGTGCTGGTGACCACGAGCCCGGTGTTCATCGCCGTCCTGGGCGCCGTCTTCCTGTCTGAGCGGCCATCGCGGCGGACGTCGGCGGCGATCGGGGTGGCCGTGGTCGGGGCCGTCCTGATCGGGCTGAGCGAGGGCGACGGGGCCGGCGTCTACCCGAACCCGGCGCTCGGCAACGGCCTGGCGCTGGGCGCGGCGATCCTGGTCTCGGTCTACCTCCTGATCGGCCGCTCGGTCCGCCAGCGGACCTCGTTCGTGGCCTACTTCGCGTTGCTCAACGGGGCGGCGGCCGTGACGTGCCTGGTCGGCTGCGCCGTTGCCGGCGTGCCGTTGGGGTTGCCGCTGCCCGTCGCCGGACTGGCCATCGCGATGGGGGTCGGCCCCGGCCTGATGGGCCACGGGTCGTTCGCCTACGCGCTCAAGTACCTCCCGGCCGCCTTGATCGGCCTGCTGAGCCTGGCCGAGCCCGTGATCGCGTCGACGGTCGCGCTCGTCGCGTTCGGAGAAGTACCGGCGGCGCTGGGCGTGATCGGGATGGCCGTCGTGCTGGCGTCCATCGCGGCCGTCGTCACGACGCACGAGGCGTAGCCGGTCCCGCCTCGGCGCCGCCGTCGAGGGAGCCCGGGACGAGGCCGAGGCGGGAGCCGGACTAGCCGAGGTCGCTGGGGCCGCCGACGGTGACGCGGACGTCCTCGTCGAGGTACAGCTCTCCGTCGACCACGCGGAACCCGGTCCGCCAGGCGTCGGCGAAGTGGTGGGGGGGCAGCTCGTTGAAGTGCCGCCGGCGCGCGAGGAAGTAGTCGCGGACGACGCTGGCGCGGTAGGGGGGCATGACCGGCCGGGCGTCGGTCGGAGGCGTGATCTCGGCGATCCGTGCCCGAGCCTCTCGCCAGCCCCGGCGGATCGCTCGGGCCTGGTGGCGGTCGCCGCTGGCCCAGGCGCGGGCGGCGGCGACACCGTCGAGCACGCGCCGGACGCGGAGCACGCGCCGGGCCTCGACCGCTGGCAGGTTCTTGGCCAACATGACCAGCCCGTTCCGGATGTTGTAGAACATCTTGCGCGGGTCGCCCTGGGGCAGCGACGCTCCTCCCAGGTGGTACACCTCCGAGGCCGGCTCGACGCGGATCCGCCCGCCCGCCCGCTGGAGCCGCCAGCACAGGTCGATCTCCTCCATGTGCATCCCGAACGACTCGTCGAACCCGCCGGCCGCCTCGAACGCCGCGCGGCGGACGAGCAGGGCCGCGCCGGTCGCCCAGAAGACGTCGCGAGCGTCGTCGTACTGGCCGAGGTCGGGTTCGAGCGTGTCGAACAGGCGGCCCCGCGTGAACGGGTAGCCGTAGGCGTCGAGGAAGCCGCCCGAAGCGCCCGCGTACTCGAACCGGGTCCGGTCGCCGTGCTGGAGCAGCTTCGGCTGGACGGCGACGACGCCCGGGTCGTCGAGTGCCGCAACGAGCGGGCGGAGCCAGCCGGGCGGGACCTCGACGTCGTTGTTGAGGAAGCACAGGGCCTCGCCCGTCGCGTGCGGCACGGCGAGGTTGTTGCCGCGCGCGAACAGCGCGTTCTCCGGGTGGCGCACGACGGCCACCTCGGGGTGCGCGTGGGCCAGCCAGCCGGCCGTCCCGTCGTCGGACGCGTTGTCGGCCACGACCACCTCGACGTCGGGGTAGTCGCTCGCGAGCACGCTCGGGAGGAACCGCTCCAGCAGGGCCCTCCCGTTCCAGGTGACGACGACGACCGAGACGCGGGGGAGGGACACAGAGAGGAGGGGCGCTCGCGAAAGCTACTCCCCCTCCCGTGCCACCTCCCGCACAACCGGCGCGGCCCATCGACCCCACCACGGGCCCGACCGCCCCGGCCACCACCGTCTCCGACGCCACGACTCGTGACTCGGACCGGCGCTGCCCTAGACCCGAGCCGGACGCGGGTCTACCCCGGCCCCCAAACTTTTTCGCCCGCCGGCCCCGCCCGCCTCGGCGCCGAGGCGGGGGGCTAGACGCGCAGACGCCGGTAGCTTGTCGGCATGGTCGACCGTCCCCGACGACGCGCTCCGGGCCCTGCGCGAGGTCTGGGGCTACCCGGCCTTCCGCCCCGGACAGGACGCGGCCGTCGCGGCCGTCCTCGCCGGGCGCGACGTGCTGGCCGTCCTGCCGACCGGCGGCGGGAAGTCGCTCGTGTACCAGGTGCCGCCGGTCGCGGGCCGGGGGCTGGCGCTCGTCGTCTCGCCGCTGGTGGCGCTGATGCAGGACCAGGTCGAGGCGCTCGCGCGGCGCGGCGTCCGCGCGGCGGCGCTCCACGGCGGCCTGCGCCGCCACCAGGCGGATCAGGTCTGGACCGACGCCGAGCACGGGCTGTACCGGCTGGTCTACCTCACGCCCGAGCGGCTCCAGACCGAGTTGTTCGCGGCCCGGGCGCCCCGCCTCGACGTGACGCTGCTGGCGATCGACGAGGCCCACTGCATCTCGGAGTGGGGCCACGACTTCCGCCCGGCCTACCGGCAGATCGCCGAGGCGCGGCCACTCGTCACGACGGCCGGCGGTGAGCCCGCGCCGGTCGTCGCGGTGACCGCCACCGCCACGCCCGAGGTCCGCCGCGACATCCTGGACCAGCTCGGGCTCAAGGACCCGGAGGTCGTGGTCCGCGGGTTCGACCGGCCCGACATCGTCTGGAGCGTCCACCACGTGCAGGACCCGGTGGGGCAGGCGCTCGACGTGTTCCGGGCGGTGCCCGGCGCCGGGCTCGGTCTACGCCGGGACGCGGCGCGCGACCGAGGCCGTCGCGCGCGCGCCTGCGCCGAGACGGGATCTCCGCCGAGCCGTACCACGCGGGCCTGGACCGCGGCGCTGCGCGAGGCCACCCAGCGGCGGTGGCTGGCCGACGAGACGCGGGTGGTCGCGGCGACGAGCGCGTTCGGCATGGGGATCGACAAGGCCGACGTCCGCGCCGTCGTCCACACGGCGCTGCCGCCGACGCTGGAGGCGTACTACCAGGAGGCCGGCCGGGCCGGGCGCGACGGGGAGCGGGCCTACGCCGCGCTCGCGCTGGGGCCCGACGCCGAGTCGTTGCCCCGGGACCTCGCCGACCGCGGCCACCCGACGCCCGCCGACGTCCAGGCGGTCTACGCTGCCGTCGGGAGCCTGGGGCAGGTCGCCCTGGGCAGCGAGCCCGAGGGGCCGGTCACGCTCGACCTCGCCCGGCTGGCCGCCGTCGCCGGCCGGCCGGCCGGGATCGTCCGGGCGTCCGTCGACCGGTTGGCCGCCGACGGCGTGTGGACGGTCGTCCGCCCCCGCCCGGGCGAGGTCCGGGTCCGCCTGCCCCGGGGCCGCGACGGGCTGATGCGGGCCGTCGAGGCCGAGAGCGTGGCCGTCCAGGAGTTCGCCGACGCGCTCGTCCGCCGCCTGCCGGCCGAGGCGGGGGGCGGCGCGACCGTCTGGGTGGCCCCGCTCGCCGAGGCGCTCGGGCTCCCCGAGGCCCGCCTCGACGCCGGGCTGGACTACCTCGCGGCCCGCCGCCTGCTGGAGGTGTCGCGCCCCGAGGAGGGCCTGACGCTCGCGTGGCACCACGCCCGCGCCCGGACTGTGCCCGTCGACGCGGCGGCGCTCGGCCGGGGCCGCCAGCGCGCCCACGCCCGCCTGGACGACGTCGTCCGCTACGCGAACGCGGTCGGCTGCCGGCGCCAGCACCTCCTGGCCTACTTCGGCGAGCCCGCGCCAGCGCGGTGTGGCCGCTGCGACGTCTGCCTCGGCCGCCACCGCCCCGACGCGGTCGCGCCCGCCGACGAGCCGGTGCTCCGCAGCATCCTCGACGCCGTCGACCGGGGCGACCAGCCGGCCGGCCCGGACGCCCCACGGCGGACCCGCCAACTCGCCGACTGGCTGGTGGCGGAGGGCCTGCTCCGCCTGGTCGACCCGCTCCTGGTCCACTTCGAGCTGACGCCGGCCGGGCAGCGCCACCTCGCCCGGTAACGGAGTCGACGCCTCACAGTTGAGCCTGCGCGACCGCGTGCCGGCGCCTCCGCTCGTTCCTAGCGGGGCAGCCGCTCGGCCAGGCGGTCTGCGAAGAGAAAGGCCGGCTCGACCGCCCGCCGTGTCGACGCCACCCCGACGATCCGAGGGAGCGAGTAGATCCGGGTCACCGAGCCGGTCCCGCTCGGCGACACCGTGACTCGGAACCTCCGAGACAGGCGCTCGGACATCGGAGGCCCCGTGGGTACCTCGACCTCAATCGCGCCGTCGCGCTCACGCGTGAAGTAGCCGAACTCCGATGCCGTGTCGATCGCCAACGCGAGCGCCTGAGCCGCATCGGCCGAGGAGTCAACCTGGAAGCCGTCGTCGGTCGTCCGGGGCGGTCGCCGTGGCACGCAGACACGGCCGCGACGAGGACGAGCAGGGCGAGGGGTCGCACGGGTCGGGAGGGGAGGGCCCATGAGGCCGCTCCGGACCCGCTCCACGTCACGCCTAGCGCGTCAAGACGAGGCGGCGCGACATCTCGAACGTCTCGCCGACCACGCGGACGACGTAGATGCCGGTCGGCAGCCCGTCCCCGGCCACCGTCAGCGTCAGCTCCGTGGCGGCCTGGGCGGGCCCGTCGTAGACCGGGCCACCTCGCGGCCGGCCACGTCGACGAGCGTCGCGCGGACGGTCTGGGCCCGGTCCACGGTCAGCCCGAGGCGGGCGACGCCGGCCGTCGGGTTCGGGCGGGGCTCGGTGAGCGTCGCCGTCGTCGGCGTCGGAGCGGGGCCGCCGCGACCACCAGTGCGGGGTCCACCTGGAGCACGAAGAAGCCGGTCTCGCCGTCGTTCGCGATCACGAGCCCCCCGCCGAAGTAGGGGTAGTTGCTCCACTGGCCGGCAAAGTTGACCGACGTGTCGAGCGGGTACGTGTCGAAGTACGCGACCTCCTCCAGCGTGCCGTCGCCGATCCGCGAGAGGTCGAGGACCCGGAGGCCCGCCTCGTAGTTGCTCTCGTAGGCGACGTCGCCGAGCACGTACAGGTTGTGGTCGATGGTCGCCAGTCCGGACCGGTAGGCGAACGAGAACTCCGGGCGCGTCCAGGTCCTCGACGTCGAGGACGAGCGTCCGCTGGGGCGTCGCGTCGCCGCCGTTGACGGCGTTGGCCTCGTCGAGCTCGTCGTTGACCAGGAGGTACCGGCCGTCCTCGGTGAGCCAGCCCTGGTGGGTGTAGGCCGGGGTCGGGTACCCGACCCGGGAGATCACGACGGCGTTTGCCGGGTCCGTCGCGTCGAAGATCGAGACCTCGTTCTCGTCGAAGCCGAAGCAGATCTGGCGGCCGGCGTAGTCGGCGTCGGGCCCGTCGTAGGCGACGCACTGGGCGTCGTGGGTGTAGCCGGAGTCGACGCCGCCGATGGCGTCGCTGAAGCACCCGGCAAAGGCCGGCGCCAGCGGGTCCGAGAAGTCGACCGCGTGGAGCCCGCGCGCGTTGCACGTCGCCGGGAGCGCGACGCTCCCGGCCCGGGACCCCACCGCGTACGCCATCCGGGCGCCCTCGTTGACGACGATGTTGTGGGCCGAGCCGACCCCGACGTAGCGGGCGTCGGCCGAGAACCGCCGGCCCGCGTCCTCGGTGAGCCCGCGGAGCTTGGTCAGGTCGAACACCTGGATCCCGTGGCCCGGCGCCTCCGACACGATCAGCGCGACGTTCCCGAGCGCCTTGACGTCGCGCCAACTCGATCCGACGGTCGCCGTCGGCAACATCCCGAGCCGGACCGGCGCGCTCGGCGTCGTCACGTCGACGAACGCGGTGCCGACCGCGAGGCCGACGATGGCGTAGCGACGCCCGGTGTCGGGGTCCGCCCAGCCCCAGACGTCGTTGGCGCACAGGCCCGGGTACGGATTCGGGCACGGCCCGACCGGCGGCGCGCCCAACTCCTGCGGCGTAAAGTGGGCGACCAGGTCGACCCGGTCGCACCCGTACCCGCCGGCGTCGCCGTCGACGCACGGCGACGGCTGGGCCATCGCGACCGGGGAGACAGCGGCCGCGAGCGCGGCGAGAACGGCGAGACGGACGCGCATCGGAGTCGGGAGGGGGCGCCGCAACGTACGCCGTGCGCCGGCCTCGACCTCCGCCCGGGACGGGCCAAACGGCGTCCGCCCCGCCAGCCTCGGTGGCCGGGTGGGAGGGGCCTCGCGGCCGAGCGCTTAGCGGGTCAGGACGACTCGGCGCGAGGCCTCGAACGTCTCGCCGACCACGCGGACGACGTAGACGCCGGCCGGCAGCCCGACCTCCGGCACCGTCAGCGTCAGCTCCGTGGCGGCCTGGGCGGGCCCGTCGTAGACCCGGGCCACCTCGCGGCCGGCCACGTCGACGAGCGTCGCGCGGACGGGCTGGGCCCGGTCGCACGGTCAGCCCGAGGCGGGCGACGCCGGCCGTCGGGTTCGGGCGGGGCTCGGTCAGCGTGACGCCGGTCGGGACCGCCGGGCCGGCGGCGCGGTCGACGGCCAGCGACGCGTCGGGGCGCAGGACGAACAGGCCGTTGTTGATGTCGTTGACCACGACGAGCCCGCTCTCGAAGTACGGGTAGCTGCTCCAGCTGCCCGTTGTAGTTGAGACTCGTCCCCTGGGGGTAGGTGTCGAAGTAGGCCACCTCCGTCACCTGTCCGTTCGCGATCTCGCCCAGGTCGAGGATGCGGAGCCCGGACTCGTAGTTGGTCTCGAAGGCGTACCGGCCCCGGACGTAGAGGTTGTGGTCGATCGTGACCGGCCGGAGTCGTAGATCAAGGCCACGTCGGGGCTGTCGAGGTCCGACATGTCCATCACGATCGTCCGCTGGACGCCCGAGCCCCCGCTCTGGAAGTCCGTCCGCTCGTCGATCTCGTCGTTGACCAGGAAGTACCGCTGGTCCTCCGTCAGCCAGCCCTGGTGCGTGTAGACGTCGTTCGGGTACTCGCCCTGCGAGACGATTCGGACGTCGGCCTTGTCGGTCACGTCGAAGACGGTCACGACGTCCTCGTTCGACCCGAAGCACAGCTGGCGCCCCTGGTAGTCCGCGTCGGGACCCCGGTAGACCACGCACTGCGCGTCGTGCGTGTAGCCCGGCGCGATGTACGGGTCCGCCTCGCGCGAGGCGTCCGAGAAGCACGTCACGAACGCCGGGTGCTTCGGGGTCGCGGACGTCGACCACGTGGAAGCCCGGGACGTCGCACGACGCCGGGAGCCCGAGCGCGGCCCGCTCCGCCGGGGAAGTACCGGAACCCGACCGCGTACGCGAAGCCCGTCTCCTCGTCGATGACGACGTTGTGGGCCGAGCCGATCTTGTCGTACACCACGTCGGGCTCGAACAGGCACCGGCGTCCCCGTCGCTCCGCGCAGCCGCGTCAGGTCGAACACCTGGACCCCGTGGTCCCGCGAGTTGTCCGCGACGACGAAGGCGTGGTCGCGGTACACCTTGACGTCGCGCCACGTCGAAGCTCGCCGCGTCGTCGGGAGCTTGCCCACCAGCGCGCGGCTGGGTCGGCGTCGAGAGGTCGACGAAGCCGACACCGTTCTGGGTGCCCACGAGCGCGTACTCGACGCCCGTCTCGGGGTCGGTCCAGCCCCAGATGTCGTTGTGGCCCGACCTCGGGCGAGCCCTCCGGCGAGAACGACGCCCGCGAGAGGTAGCCGACCAGGTCGACCCGGTCGCACTCGAAGCCGCCCACGTCGGGGAGGTCGGCGAGGCCGTTGACGCACGCGATCTCCTGGGCGTGGGCGGCGGGCGCCCCCAGGGCGACGGCGAGCAGGGCGGCGAGGGCGAGTCGGAGAGGCATGGGCGGGGAGGCACGGTGGCCCGCCGGTACGCTCGGACGGCCCGCCTCGGTCCCCGGCACGGCGGGGCAAAACAGAGCGGGGGGCTCCGGACGCGCCGGAGCCCCCCGCGGGCACGGTCCGCCTCGGTGCCGAGGCGGGCGGGCTACATCGCCACGTGCGGGCGGAGCACGAACAGGCCGTTGTTCGTGTCGCTCGCGATCACCAGGCCGCTCCCGAAGTACGGGTAGTTGCTCCACTGACCGGCGAAGTTGATCGACGTGTCCTGCGGGTACGTGTCGAAGTAGGCCGACCTCGGTCAGCACGCCGTTGAGCACGTCGCTGTGGTCCCGGATGCGCAGGCCCGACTCGTAGTTGCTCTGGTAGCTCAGGTTCGCCGAGCACGTACAGGTTGTGGTCGATCGTCGTGATCCCCGAGTCGTAGGCGCCGATGAACTCGGGGTCGTCGAGGTCCTCGACGTTGAACAGCAGCGTCCGCTGGGTCGCGACGAAGCCGTTCGTCTCGTCCAGCTCGTCGTTGGCCAGGAACGCGCAGCCGGTCCTCGGTGAACCAGCCCTGGTGCGTGTAGGCGTCCTGGGGGTACTCCGCGATCGAGATGATCCGGACGTTCATCTTGTCCGTCACGTCGAAGAACGTGACCACGTCCTCGTTCGAGGCGGCGCAGACCTCGCGGCCTGTGTAGTCGGCGTCCGGGCCGTCGTAGTTGATGCACTGGGCGTCGTGCGTGTAGCCCGGCGCCGAGACCGGCGAGGTGTCCTTGGCGCGTCCGAGAAGCAGTTGACGAACGTCGGGTTCAGTCGGGTCCTGGATGTTGATCACGTGGAAGCCCGGCGCGCCGCACTCGGCCGGCAGGTCTGTCGCCGCGCGAGCCCGAGCCGACGGCGTAGGCGAAGCCCGAGTCCTCGTTGATCACGATGTTGTGGACGTTCGTGACCTGGTCGTAGAGCGCGTCGGCCGTGAACTCGCCCTGGTCGGCCGTCAGGCCGCGCAGGCGGGTCAGGTCGAACACCTGCATCCCGTGGTCGCGCGCCTCGGAGACGATGAAGGCGTGGTCGCGGTACACCTTGATGTCACGCCAGACGGTCGCGACGGTCTTCGTGGGCAGCTTGCCCAGCAGGACCGGCATCATCGGGTCCGAGATGTCGACGAACTCGGTCCCGTTGTCGAGGCCGACGAGCGCGTACTCCTTGCCGGTCTCGGCGTCGGTCCAGCCCCAGATGTCGTTGAGCTGGTTGGCGTCGAACATCGGAGAGCGGGACGAAGGCGACCAGGTCGACGTTCGAGCACTCGAACGGGCCGTCGGCCAGGTCGGCGGCGTCGTCGGTGGGCAGCGTGGCCATGCCGTCGACGCACATCGCGGCGGACGGCCGTGTCGCCGGAGGGCATGGTGCCTGCCGTCCGTGCCGGGGTCGGTGACCATCGTCGAGGAGCTGCGCAGCCGGTGGCGAGGAGGGCGAGCGCGAGGGCGCCCGGAAGGGACAAGCGGGTCATAAAGTCGGTCGGGTAAAGGTGGTCGGGGGGAGGCGTACGGCGCTACGCGCCGGGAGTGACAGGCTCGAAGCGGTTCCGTTCCCGGTCCTTCCGGACGTGGTGCGGGTCGAAGACGCAGCCGTTCATGGCAACGTACGCACCGGGCGGGAGCGTCTGTACGGCGGCCGCGGCGAAGCCCACGTTGAACTCGGCGTCGGTCGCCTTGAACCGCGCCGGCGCCAGCGAGCCGACGAACACGACCGTCGTGTCGCCGTCGCGGCCTCGAGCACGCTCGCGACCGTCCGGGCCGTCTCGGCCATCGTGTCGGTCCCGTGCGTCACGATCACGCGCCGGTGCGGCGTCGCCAGCACGCGCTCGGCGACGAGCGCGGCGGTCGTCGTCGGTCAGGTCGAGGCTGTCCTTCCGCATCAGCGCCTCGACCTGGCGACCGGGAACGCGACGCCCGCCTCGCGGAGCAGGACCCGCGATCTGCGGCTCGCCGATCTCGTAGGCGCTCTTGGCGTCGAAGTACTCCTTGTCGATGGTGCCGCCGGTGGTGAACACCTGGACGGTCTCTGGCGAAGGGTCATCAGGGCGTGGACGGGCACGTGGGGGCACGGGGAGACGTGGAGGCCGCGCTAGGCCGCTCGGCGTCGAGGTCAATACGGCCGCGTCGTGTCGGGGTAAGCGTCCACGGGGGCCACGGCGCTCGCGGACGAGCGTCGCCTCGACGGAGTCGTAGGTCGCGCGGGCGAGGTCAGGGGTCCGCGGCGAGCGCGTCGAGGCGGGCGCCCAGGCCGGCCGAGTCGAGGCCGTGGGCGTCGAGCGCGACCGCCGCAGGCTGTCGGCCAGCGCCGGGCGCCGCGCCTCGGCCGAGTCGAGCGCCGCGCGGGCGTCGGCCAGGTGGAGCTCGGCGAGCGCGTCGACCAGCGCGGGGTCGACGCGGTCCGGGGCGCTGCCCCGGCGAGCGCGACCGCCCGGCCGGCCAGCGCGCGACGGGCGCCGGCGCGCACGCGGGCTCGCGCCGCCTCGCCCCGGCGCGGCTCGCCGACCTCCATCCGGAGCAGGTGCGCCGCGTACGTCTTGCCCTGGGCGTCGAGCTTGAGCGAGACCGTCCCGCCGCCGCCGAGCGCCCCGTGGAGCATGAAGTTGAGCGCCGACAGGTTGGGCAGCTCGAACCGCTCGACCTCGCCGGTGCAGCGGGGCCCGAAGTGGGCCTTGACCACGCTCGGCCGTGACCGTCTCGCGGAGCCAGTCGTAGTGCGCCGGGTCGCGCGCGATCAGGCCGACGTTGACGGCGTCGCCCTTGTCGCCGGAGCGGCCGAAGCAGAGGTCGAGGAGTTGGGGCATGGGGGGAGGGACGTGGGTGGGGCGGGAACGCTCGGGACGGCGGTCGATGGTCGCGGAGGCTCGCATGCCCCCGTCCCTCATCCCCCGTCCCTCACGTCCCTACGGAATCATCTTGTTCAGCGGGTACTCGATGATGCCCTCGGCGCCCAGGCGCTTGAGCTCGGGGATCAGCTTGCGCACCTGGCGCTCCTCGATGATCGTCTCGACGGCGACCCACTCCTCCGAGAAGAGCGGCGAGATGGTCGGGTTGCGCAGCGCCGGCAGCGTCTCCACGACGCCGCTGGAGGTCGTCGCGGCGGACGTTGAGCTTGAGGCCCACCTTGCCCTCGGCCCGGATGGCGCCCTCCAGCAGCAGCGCCAGGTTCTCGATCTTCTCGCGCTTCCACGGGTCCTGCCACGCGTCGTGGTTGGCGACCAGCTGGGTGTTCGACGACAGCAGCACCTCGACGATGCGCAGCTTGTTGGCGCGCAGCGAGTTGCCCGTCTCCGTCACCTCGACGATGGCGTCGACCAAGTCGGGCGCCTTGACCTCGGTCGCGCCCCACGAGAACTCGACGTCGGCCGTCACGCCGTGCTCGGCGAGCCAGCGCTCGGTCAGCCCGACGACCTCGGTCGCGATCCGCTTGCCCTCCAGGTCCTGGACCGAGTGGATGTCGGAGTCCTCGGGCACGGCGAGCACCCAGCGGACCGGCCGCATCGACGCCTTCGAGTAGACCAGGTCCGCGACCACGTGGACGTCGGCGCCGGTCTCGGCGATCCAGTCGAGCCCGGTGATGCCGGCGTCGAACACGCCGTCGGCGACGTACTTGCCCATCTCCTGGGCGCGGACCAGCATGGCCGTCAGCTCGTCGTCGTCGATGGAGGGGAAGTAGCTCCGGGAGCGGACCGAGAAGCCGTAGCCGGCCTTGTCGAGCAGGTCGAACGTGGACTCCTGCAGGCTGCCCTTGGGCAGGCCCGAGGCTTGAGCACCTGCGTGTCGGACGTCGGCGTCGGTCGGTGGTGCGGCGGTCGTGGCGGTCTGGGTGGACATCAGGGAGGAAGAAGATGAAAGGGTCGAGAAGGGGCAAGTGAGGTCTCTCCTGGAGGCAGGACGGGACGTGGGAGAGAGCTCAGCGCCGCTCAGCGCTGGATGCCGTCCGCGGCTCTCTCGCTCACGTCGGCGGCGGAGCGGAAGGTGTACGCGATCGCCTCCATCTGGCGCAGGAACTCGCGCTTGTCGAGCGTCCGGCTCGGGCGCGAACGTCATCCCGTAGTAGACGTAGAGCCGGTCGGTGGCCTCGGTCGACGAAGGCGTAGCGGACGTACGAGCCGCCCATCACGTCGTTGGTCATGTACCAGAACCCGCGCTGCTCCTGCGCCGGCCGGCCGGCGATCTCGATCGTGTCGCGGCGGCAGCGCGCGCTGGTCGTCGAGCTGGACGTACGAGCTGTCGTACGAGCCGCGCGCGAACGTCTCCAGCAGTCCGTCCGTGATCCGGTCGATCTCGGCCGGCGGCGGCAGCGCGCTCACGCCGTCCTGGGCGAAGACGAAGAAGTCGCGCCAGGTGTCGGAGAGCACGCGGCGGTAGCGGACGAACGTGCCGGTCCGGCCGGCCGTCGTCGCGGTCGTGTCCTGGACCTGGACGTAGTCGTACTGGATGTTGACGCGGAAGCCGTGCGCGTCGAGCAGCTCCTCCTCCAGGTCGGTCTGCTGCGAGCCGCGAGAACATCTCGCCGATGGTCCGCTCGCGCGCCAGCGTCTCGTACGCCCGGCGCATCTCCTGGCCCGCGCCGGCGGATCTGGGTCGCCAGCGCGCTGTCGGTCGCCGCCGTCGCGATCGTCACGAACTGGTTGTTCGCCCACAGGTTGGGGCGCACGTTGACCGCCGTCACCGTGCCCGAGCGGACCTGGTCGCGAGGTTCGCCTCGCCCACGCGCGTCCGCAGGAAGTCGCCGATGCGTGCCCTCGGCGTCGATGGGGGCCACGAACACCAGGTTCGGCTGGAGCTTCAGGCTCTCGAAGAACCGCGACGTCAGCGGTTGGAAGCGAACCGGAACGCGCCCTGGTTGCTCGGCAGCGTCGCGATCGGCTTGCCCAGTTCGGCGCGGAGCGCGTCGCCGACCGGTCCGTCCCAGGTCACGCTGTCCGTCAGGACGATGATCTCCTCGGTGTCGCCCCGCGCCTCGGCCTGCCCCAGGTCGACGGCCTCGCAGCCGGCGACGGCGAGGGCGGCGAGCAGAGCGAACAGCGGGAGGGCGCGGGTCATGGCGTGGGGGCGTCGCCGGTCTTCAACGTCCGCGCCCAGTCGCCGACCCGCGTCTCGCCGTGCGGAATCGGTGAGATCCGGGTCGTCCCACAGCGCGGCCGCCTGGCGGATGAGCGCGGACCCGACGATGAACCCGTCGGTGTGGCGCGTCAGCCGCTGGGCGTCGGCGTGCGTCGAGATCCCGAAGCCGACGAGCAGCGGCTGCTCGACCGAGGCCCGGGCGCGGGCGAGGTAGGCGTCGGTCGCGTCGGTGTCGCCCAGGCCCGGAGCCGGTCAGGCCCGTCACGCTCACGGCGTAGACGAAGCCGGTCGAGCGGGCGTCGACCAGGCGGACGCGGTCGTCGGAGGTGTTCGGCGCGATGAGGTGGGTGATGGAGAGGCCGTGGTCGGCGGCGGCCTGCTCGACGTCCGCGGCCTCCTCGGGGGGCACGTCGGGCAGGATCAGGCCGTCCACGCCCGAAGACGCGGCGTCGGCGCAAAAGTCGCCCACGCCGTAGCGCATGACCGGGTTGGCGTAGCCCATCAGCAGCAGCGGCGTGTCGGCTGGCGCCGGAAGGCGGCGGCCGATCTCGAACGTGTCGGCCATCGTCGCGCCCTGGCGCGAGCGCCCGCTCGGACGCCTGCTGGATCGGCAGCCCCTCGGCGACCGGGTCCGAGAACGGCATCCCGAGCTCGATGAAGTCGGCGCCGGCGGCGTCGACGGCCTGCAGGATGGGGAGCGTGGCGCCGGGCGACGGGAAGCCGGCGGTCAGGAACAGCCCCATCGCGGTCTCGCCGCGGGCGCGGAGGCCGTCGAGGTGGGCGCGGAGGCGGGTCATGCGTGAGGAAGGGGGGAGAGAACGGAGGGGGAGGAGGGGGGCGCTTCGTCTCCCCCACGCCTCTTCTCACGCACCGGTACGGGTGGGGGCGCTCGTCGGTCTCGGCGCCGGAGGCGGAGCGGGCGACGCGGCCGAGCCTCAGGCGCCCGCCGTGCCGGCCTGGCCCGAGGTGGGCCGACTCGTCCCCGAACAGGTGCGCCGAGATCGTCGCCATGTCCTTGTCGCCGCGGCCGGAGCAGTTGAACACGAGCACGCCGCCGGCGCCGATCTCGGGCGACCAGCGCGGCGAGCGCGTGGACGGCGTGGGCCGTCTCCAGCGCCGGGATGATGCCCTCGGTCTCGCTCAGCAGCTGACACGCCGGCCAGCGCCTCGGCGTCGGTCGCCGTCCGGACCTCGACGCGGCCGGCGTCCTTGAGGTAGGCGTGCTCCGGCCCGACGCCCGGGTAGTCCAGCCCGGCCGAGATCGAGTGCGCGATCTCGACCTGCCCGTCGGCGTCCTGCAGGAGGTAGGTCATCGTGCCGTGGAAGACGGCCGGCTCGCCCTTGGTCAGCGTCGCCGCGTGGCGCCCGTCGAGCCCCTCGCCGCTCGCCTCGACGCCGATCAGGCGGACGCCCGCGTCGTCCACGAACGGCGCCCAGATGCCGATGGCGTTCGAGCCCGCCGCCGACGCACGCCACGACGGCGTCGGGCAACTCCGAGCCGGTCTGCTCCAGCAGCTGCGCCCGCGTCTCCTCGCCGATGACGCGGTGGAGGTCGCGGACCATCATCGGGTACGGGTGCGGGCCGATGGCCGAGCCGATGATGTAGTACGTCGTGCTCGGGTTCGAGACCCAGTCGCGGAACGCCTCGTTGGTGGCGTCCTTGAGCGTCTGGCTGCCGCTCGTGGCCGAGCGGACCTCGGCGCCCGAGCAGCCGCATCCGCTTCACGTTGAGGCTCTGCCGCTCGATGTCCTCGGCGCCCATGTAGACGACGCACTCGATCCCGAACAGCGCGCACGCCGTCGCCGTCGCCACGCCGTGCTGGCCGGCGCCCGGTCTCGGCGATGATGCGCTCCTTGCCCATCCGCCGCGCCAGCAGGACCTGGCCGATCGCGTTGTTGATCTTGTGCGCGCCGGTGTGGCAGAGGTCCTCGCGCTTGGCGTAGATCGTCGCCCCGCCCAACCGCGCCGTCAGCCGGTCGCAGCGCGTCAGCGGCGTCGGGCGGCCGACGTAGTCGCGCAGGAGCCGCTCGGTACTCGGCCTGGTACTCGGGGTCGTCCTTGGCCTCGGCCCACGCCTCGCGGACGTCGGCCAGGACGGGGTGCAGGATCTCGGGCACGAACGCGCCGCCGAACGCGCCGAAGCGGCCCGCGGGCGTCGGGGAGCGTCGGGGGGCCAGAGGTCAGGGTCCGGGGGGTAGGGGTCGCCGTCTGGGTAGGCATGATCGGATCGGTGGGATAGGGGGGTCAGGTCCTGTCGCTCCCCCCGCCTCGGCGCCGAGGCGGGCGGGGCGGGTCAGCCGGCCCGGTCGCGGCGTGGAAGGCGTCGAAGAAGGCGGCCAGCTTGTCGAGGTCCTTGACGCCCGGGCTCCGACTCGACGGATCGACGACAGGTCGACGGCGTAGGGCCGCATCGTCTGGATGGCCTCGGCGACGTTGTCGGCCGAGATGCCGCCGGCCAGGAACAGGTCGACGTCGTTGGACAGGTCGCGCGCGACGCGCCAGTTGAAGCTCTCGCCGGTCCCGCCCCACAGGCTCGTGTGGTGCGTGTCGAGCAGCACGAAGTCGACCACGTCGAGGTAGGGCTCGACCATCGCGCGGACCTGCTCGGACGAGGCGTCGTGCTGGACCTGGATGGCCTTGATGACGGGGACCTCGACGGCCGCGCACGTCTCGGGCGTCTCGTGGCCGTGCAGCTGCGCGACGCGTGAAGCCGACCCGGGCGCACGTCGCGTTGACCTCGTCGGCGTCGCGGTTGACGAACACGCCGACCGGCTCCGGCCCGCGCACCCAGTCGATGATCTCCTTGGCCACGTCGGGCTCGACGTAGCGCGGGCTGTCCTCGTGCTGGATGAACCCCAGGAAGTCGGCCCCGGCGGCGGCGGCCGTCCGGGCGTCGTGCAGGCGGGTGATGCCGCAGATTTTGACTTTGGTCACGGGTCGGGGGGCAGAGGTTGGGGTCGTCGCGGGCAGGACGGAGTCGGCGTCGCGGGGGCCGGTTCGGCGAGCCCTGAGCCCTGCATCGACCGCCCGGCGCCAGCGCCAGGGCCGTCTCGCGGCGGAAGGCGGCCAGGGCGCGGCCGGGGTCGGGCTGGCGCATGAAGTGGGTGCCGACCAGGAACGCGTCGGCGCCGTAGCCGCGCAGGCGGGCCGCGTCGGCGGCCGTCCGGATGCCGCTCTCGGCCACGCGGACGATGCGCTCGGGCAGGCGCGCGAAGATGCGCTCGGCCCGGCCCAGGTCGACCTCGAACGTCGGCCAGGTCGCGGCTGTTGACGCCCAGCACGTCGATGCGGTCGAGGTCGAGCGTGTCCACCTCGGCGTCGGCGTGGACCTCGACGAGCACGCCCAGGCCGAGGTCGCGGGCGGCGTCGAGCAGGTCGGCGAGGTGGGCCGGGTCGAGCGGCGGCGGCGATCAGCAGGACCGCGTCGGCCCCGTAGGCGCGGGCCTCGACGAGTTGGTAGTCGTCGACGACGAAGTCCTTCCGCAGCAGCGGCAGGTCGACGGCGGCGCGGACCTGGGCGAGGTGGTCGAGCGAGCCCTGGAAGTGCGTCGGCTCGGTGAGCACGGAGAGCGCGGCGGCGGCGGCCTGCTTGTAGCTCCGCGCGATGGCCGCCGGGTCGTACTCGCGCCGGATGACGCCCTCGGACGGGCTGGCGCGCTTGCACTCGGCGATAGTCGCCGGCCCGTCGGGGCGGCGCAGCGCGCGGGCCAGCGACAGCGTCGGCGCGTGGAAGGCGGACCGTCGTTCGAGCGCGGCGGCGGGCGTGACGGCCTTGCGCTCGGCCACGAGCGCGCGCGTGTCGGCGAGGATCGGGTCGAGGATGGTCGCCATCAGGCCGCCTCGGCGAGCGCGGTGGAGACCTCGACGAGCGCGTCCAGCTTGGCGAGCGCGCGCCGGTCGCGACGCTCTCCCGCGCCGCCTCCAGGCACTCGTCGAGGCCGGCGTACTCGCCCGACGCGAGCAGCGCGTACGCCGCGTTGAGCAGCACCACGTCGGCCTGCGGGCCGGCCTCGCCGCCCAGCACGCCGCGCACGATCTCGGCGTTCTCCTCGGGCGTCCCGCCCTGGAGCGCCGCCGCCGAGACGCGCGCCAGCCCGAACCGCTCGGGGACGACCTCCTGCTCCAGCAGCCCGCCGTCGTAGGCGTGGCTGCCGGTCTGGTAGATCGTCGTCGGGCTCGTCGTCCTCAGCTCGTCCAGCCCGTCGTGGGCGTAGACCACGACGACGTGCTCGCTGCCGAGCCGCATCAGGATCTGGGCCATCTGCCGGGCGACGGGGTCGGAGAACGCGCCGATGAGCTGGCGCTTGACGCGGGCCGGGTTGCACAGCGGGCCCAGGATGTTGAAGAACGTCCGCACGCCCAGCGACCGCCGCACCGGGCCGACGTGGCGCAGCGCGGGGTGGAACTGGGGCGCGAACAGGAACGCGATGCCCGCCTCGTGCAGGCACGGCTGGACGCCCTCGGCGTCGAGGTCGGCGCGGACGCCGAGCGCCGACAGCACGTCGGCCGAGCCGCTCGACGACGAGCACGCCCTTGTTGCCGTGCTTGGCGACGGGCACGCCCGCGCCGGCGGCCACGAAGCTGGCCGCCGTCGAGATGTTGAACGTGCCCGAGTGGTCGCCGCCGGTGCCGCACAGGTCGATCGGGTCGAGGTCGCCGGTCTCGACCGGGATCGCGTACTCGCGCATCACCTTCGTGAAGCCGACCAGCTCGTCGATCGTCTCGCCGCGCGAGCGGAGCCCCATCAGCAGCCCGCGATCTGGGCCGGGTCGGCCTCGCCGGAGAGCATCACGTGCATCGCCGACTCGGCCTGGGGCTGGGTCAGCGTCTCGCCCTCGGCGATGGCTTGGAGGATGGGGCGGAGGGAGTTCGAGGTGGGGAGGGTAGAAGGTGAGAAGGTTGCAGCGTCAGAGGGTCGCGCTCGGGCTCGCGCGATTGTCAGGGAGCGGATCGGCGCGCCAAGCTTTCGGCTCCCAGACGGGAGAGGTCGTCGAGGGATCGGACGTCGCCGCTCGAGGTAGCCGAGGTCAGGGCCGGTACAGTGGAGCGACCTCGCCCGCGGACCCGCATGCTGGAGAAAGCGGGCACTCTCTCGGCTGGCGCTCGAAGCCCTCCGCGATGTTGGAGGTGATGGAGACGGCGGCCCGCTGGATCTGGTCTCTTCAGCCCGAAGTCTCGGGCGGAGTCTCCACGTCCCGTCGCCCGTAGATCACGCCGGGTGAGCTCGCGGCCGAGCTCCCATGCCTCGATGTCCTCGAACCGTCGGAACGTGCTCATCCGCTCAGTCCTCCGTACCTTCTACTTCCCCACCTTCGCGCCGTCCAACACGGAGCCGACCCAGTTCCTGACGATCCGCGGCCCCTCCGTCGTCAGGATGGACTCGGGGTGGAACTGGACGCCCTCGACGGGGAACGTCCGGTGGCGCAGCCCCATGACGACGCCGTCGGCCGTCTCGGCCGAGACCTCCAGCACGTCCGGCAGCGTCGCGCGGTCGACGACGAGCGAGTGGTAGCGGGTCGCGACGAAGTCCTGCGGGACGCCCTCGAACACGCCCCGCCCGTCGTGGCGCACCGTCGACGTCTTGCCGTGCATCAGCGTCGGCGCGTGGACGACGTGGCCGCCGTAGACCTCGCCGATGGCCTGGTGGCCCAGGCACACGCCGAAGATGGGCGTCGTCTCGCCGAACCGGCGGATGACGGCCTCGCTGACGCCCGCCTCGTCCGGCCGGCCGGGGCCCGGCGAGATCAGCACGCCCGCCGGAGCCAGCTCCGCGATCTCGTCCAGCGTCGATCTGGTCGTTCCGCACGACCCGGTAGGCCGCCGTCACCCCGCCCACCAGGTGGACCAGGTTGTACGTGAACGAGTCGTAGTTGTCGATGATCAGGATCATGGGACGTGGGAGTGGGGGGCGTCGGCGGCTAGGCGTTCAGGAAGCCGACGGCGTCGCGGACCTGGGCCATCACCTCCGCGGCGCGCGCCCGGGCCGCTTGGGCACCCGCCGGAGGACGTCGCGGACGTCGTCGGGGCGCTCGGCCAGCGCGCGGCGCCGCTCGCGCGCCTCGCCGAAGTGGCGGTCGATCATGCCGAGCAGCGCCTTCTTGGCGTGGCCGTAGCCGTAGCCGCCGGCGCGGTAGGCGTCGGCGATCTCGGCCCGCTCGTCGTCGGTCGCGAAGTGGCGGATGAGCGCGAACGTGTGGTCGGCGTCGGGGTCCTTGGGGGCTTCGAGCGGCGTCGAGTCGGACAGGATCGACATGACCTTCTTCTTGAGCGCCTTGCCCTCGTCGAAGATGCCGATCGTGTTGTCGTAGCTCTTCGACATCTTGCGGCCGTCGAGGCCGGGGATGACGGCGACCTCGTCCAGGATGTGCGGGCTCGGGGAGCGGGAAGAGCGGGTCGTCGCTCGGGCCGGTACGCCTGGTTGAAGCGGGCCGCCGTGTCGCGGCTGATCTCGAGGTTCTGCTTCTGGTCCGCCCCGACCGGGACCAGCAGGTCGCGGCCGGGCGCCGTGTAGGCCAGGATGTCGGCGGCCTGCAGGATGGGGTAGGTCAGCAGCCCGCCGTTCGCCGTCAGCCCCTGGGCCACCTTGTCCTTGTACGAGACGCCCTTCTCGAGCTGCGACGTGGGCGTGAGGCACAGGAAGATCCAGGTCAGCTCGCCGAGCTGGGGCACGTCCGACTGGACGAACAGGCGGGCCCGGTCCGGGTCGAGGCCGAGCGCGAGGTAGTCCAGCGCCACGTCGAGCGTGTAGCGGCGGAGCGCGTCGGCGTCGCGCAACGTCGTCAGCGCGTGGTAGTCGACGATGAACAGGAACGCCTCGCTCCGCGGCGTCGGCGTCGTTGGCGAGCGCGATGTTCTGGCGGATGGCCCCGAGGTAGTTGCCCAGGTGGAGCGTCCCCGACGGCTGGATGCCGGAGACGATGACGGGCAGGCGCCGCCTGGCGCGCTGGCGGGGCCCCGGGGGAGGACGTCGTCGGAGGTCGTAGGGGACGGAAGCGGGACGCCACACGAGGTGCCGGTGTGGCACGGGCGAGCAGCGCGGCCGGCGGCCGGCCTCGGCCGGTGCCCGAGGCGGGCGGGGTCAGCGGGCGAGGTCCGCGGCGACGCCGCGGAGCAGGTCGATGCGCGAGGCCGAGGCCCGGCGTTGTGGCCCAGGATGGCGCGCGTCCGCTCCTGGTGGTGGACGACGTCGATCTCGTCGCGGAGCGCGCCGCCGAAGTCGGCCTCGGCGTCGAGCAGCGCCTGGACCCGGTCCGGTCGGGGCCCGAGCGTCGCCGGGCGACGGCCGCCATGGTGCCGGCGCCCGACGGCGGCGTGCCGCCCAGGCTGAGCATGGTCTCGGAGACCTTGGCCGCCTCGGTCCGCAGGTAGGGCATCATGGCCTGGACCCGCTCCTTGGCCGGCCCGTCGGCGAGCCGGGCCAGAGCGGCGTCGTAGGTCCGGAGCAGGTCGAGGTGGCGCTCGGCGACCGGCACCAGGCGCTCGGCGCTCTCCTCGCGGGAGATGTAGCGGCCGGCGCCGCCTTTGTTGAGGATCGGTCGGAGGGAGGGAAACATGGCGGTCGGGGGCAAGAGGGCAGGGGTCAGGCGGGAGGGGCGGAGGACGAGGACCGGTGCCTCGTGCCCCTCGCCTCGGTCACAGCAGGTCGGACGTGGCGGAGCGCATGGCGGCGAACAGGGCGGCGGCCTTGGCCTTCGTCTCGTCGTACTCGGCGGCCGGGTCCGAGTCGGCGACGACGCCGGCGCCGGCCTGGACGTAGGCCACGTCGTCCTTGACGATCATGGTGCGGATGGCGATGCAGGTGTCGAGCGCGCCGTCGAAGCCGGCGTAGCCGACGGCGCCGGCGTAGGGCCCGCGCCGGATCGGCTCGAGCTCGTCGATGATCTCCATCGCCCGCACCTTGGGGGCGCCGGAGACGGTGCCCGCCGGGAAGCACGCCGCCAGCACGTCGGTCGCCGGCCGGTCGCCGACGGCGCCGGACACCGACGACACCAGGTGCATGACGTGGCTGAACCGCTCGACCTCGGCGAACCGGTCGACCGAGACCGTGCCCACGTCGGAGACGCGGCCCATGTCGTTGCGGCCGAGGTCGACCAGCATCAGGTGCTCGGCGCGCTCCTTGGGGTCGGCCAGCAGGTCGGCCTCGTTCGCGTCGTCCTCGGCCGGCGTCTCGCCCCGGCGGCGCGTCCCGGCGATGGGCAGCACGAGCGCCCGGCGCTCGGGCCCGCGCGGCTCGACGCGCGTCAGCACCTCGGGCGACGACCCGACGAGCGAGAACCCGTCGCCCGGCGCGTCCAGGCCGTCGACGTCGAGGTAGAACAGGTACGGGCTCGGGTTGACCTGGCGGAGCGCGCGGTACAGGTTGAACTTGTCGCCCGCGAACGGCATCGCGAACCGCTGGCTGAGCACCACCTGGAAGACGTCGCCCTCGACGATGTACTCCTTGCCCCGGCGGACGGCGGCCTCGTAGGCCGCTCCGCTCGACCGACGAGGCGGGCTCGGCGGCCAGCAGGCGGACCGGCTCGCCGGGCACGCCGCCGTGCAGCAGGTCGTCCTCGAGCTCGACCAGCCGCTCGGTCGCCTCGGCGTAGGCGTCGTGCAGGTCGGTCTCGGCGTCGACGAACACGGTCGCCATCAGCACCAGCTGGTGGCGGACCCGGTCGAACGCGGCGACGGTGTCGTAGAAGCCCCACACGGCGTCCGGCAGGCCCAGCAGGTCGGGCGGGCCCGGCGGCAGCGTCTCGAGCTGGCGGACGGCGTCGTAGCCGACGAAGCCGACGGCGCCGGCCGTCAGGCGCGGCAGGCCCGGCACGTCGGCCTGCTCGGTCTGGGCCAGGATCGCGCCCAGCGCCTCGAACACGGTCCCGGGCAACGGCTCGACCTCGTGCGGCGCGCCGTCGCCGGCGTAGATGCCCGCCGGGCGGTGCGCCCAGACCCGCTCCCTCGGTTCTCGACGACGAGGTACGGGCTCTTGCCGATGAACGAGTACCGCCCCAGCCGCTCGCCGCCCTCGACGGACTCCAGCAGGAACCCGAACGGGCCGGCCTCGCGGAGCGCCAGGAACGCCGAGACCGGCGTCAGCAGGTCGGCCGAGCGGCGGACGTAGACGGGGACCGCCAGCCGCCGCCCGTCGGTCGGGAGCTGCTCGCGGACGGTCGTCTCGAACTCGGTGAGGGTCACAGGTGGGGAGGAGGGGGCACGTCGAAGCTGCGAGCCGCGTGCGCCGGCGTGAATGCCGATTCAAACAAAAAAGCCCCCTGCTCGTCTGAACAGTGGGCTCGCGGACGGGAGGCGCGATCGCGTCAGGCCACAGGCCGTCCGCCCACTGGGAGTGCGGGGTGCCACCAGGGCCAGACGGTGTGGGCGCGGAGCGTCATGCGGGCAAGCTACTCGTGTTCGCCGAGCGGGGCAACCGGCGGCAGCCGCAGCAGGTCCGTGCTCGGGTCGGGCGGGAGCACGAGGAGGGGCGGGTGGACCGGTTCGATGTCGTACTCGCGGCGGAGCTGGTCGAACCGGTCCGGGTGGCCTCGCGTGCCGAGGTCGTCGAGCCGGCGCGGCCACAACGTCGACGGTCCGCCGCGTGGGCTCCCAGGGAGGGGCCTCCCAGGGAGGGGCCCCTCGCGGAACCGGAGAGGCGCGGCCAGGTCGGTCGGGGCCGGGCCGAGCGCCAGGGGCCCGTCGCACAGGTTCGGCATCGGCGCGGGCCCCGGGCCGCCGGGCGCGAGCGCGCCCGCCTCGGGAGCGACGCGGAGAGACGTGGCGGGGAACGGCTCGGGCATCGAGACGGCCGCGCCGCACCGCTCGGCGAGCGCGACCGGCTCCGGCCGCTCGGGCGGGGCCGGCAGCACCCGGACCTCCTGGGCCTGGACGAGCGGGGCGGCGAGCAGCGAGAGCCAGAGCGTGCGCATGGGCCGTGGGGTTAGCTGGGAGAGGCGGCCGTCTCGCGTCGGCCCGTCGAGGCCGAGCGCCTGGGCCAGCCGGGCGTCGTAGTCGTACGGGTCGGCGTAGAGGCGGAGCGAGCCGTCGGCCTCGGCCCAGGCCGTGAAGTAGGTGAACTGCGACAGGAACGGCCGGTCCAGCCGGACGCCCCGCCGCGGGCCGCGCTGCCACGCCGCGCGGCGCCTGCCCCGGCTCCCAGCCGTTGACGGTCGTCAGCAGGTACTCCGCCAGCACGTCCGGCGCGCCGGCCTGGACGCAGCCGCTCGACATCGACGAGCCCGCGCCGTCGTCGAACGTGTAGCGCTTGTTGGTGTCGTGGATCAGGATGGCGTACGGGTTGTGCATCAAGAACTTGACGCGCCCCAGCGGGTTGGCCGGGCCCGGGCCGCTGCACGAACCGGAACTGGCCGACCGAGACCGAATCCCACGGCACCAGCCGGCTGTCGACCGCGGCCCCGTTCTGGTACACCTCGAAGCCCGGCCCGCCACAGCGCCAGGCTGTCGCGGACGCGCCATCGGGAACACGTTCGAGGCGGCCAGCGAGCGCGGCACGTACCACGCCGGCTGAAACTCGACGGTGTGGACCGAGTCGGTGATGACGGGCGTCGTCCAGCCCGGCCGTCTGGGCGTTGCCGATGTTGACGGGCATCCGCAGCTGCTCGGCGTAGCCGTCGCCGACCGTCCCGGCGATGTCGCGCTGCAGCACGCGCAGCTCGAAGGCGGGCAGGTTGACCCAGACGAAGTGGTCGCCGAGGTCGTCGGGGAGCCAGCGCCAGCGCTCCAGGTTGAGGGCCAGCGTCCGGCGGAGCGGGGCGAGGTCGGCGTTGAGGGCGTCGGTCGCGGCGGCGTCCAGGACGCTGTCGGCCGGCAGGCCCTGGGCGGTCTCGAAGCGGCCCAGCGCGGCGGCCAGCGAGTCGTCGAAGACGTAGGCGTCGGGGCGGCCCCAGGCGTCGAGCGTGTCGGCGGCGAGGTAGCCCCAGGCCGTCAGCCGGTCGCGCAGGTGGGGCACGCGGACCGACCGCTGGCCGGGCGCCAGGTCGGCGCCCGTCGGGGACGGGCGCGAGGTCGCCCTGGAGCGCGGCCGAGGCGGGCGCGGAGACGGCGGTACCCGTCGTGCGGCGGCCGGAGCGCGTCGCAGCGCCCGGACCGTCGGCCCGGACGTCGGACTGGCGGACGGCCTGGGCGAGCGCGTCGAACGCGGCGCCGGACGAGTCGCGGACGGTCGGGAACCACGAGTGGCGGTAGAGCTGGCGCGGGTCGGCGCGGCGGCCCCGGAGCGCGTCGCCGAAGCGCGAGCAGCCCGTCGGTGATCGCGAGGTCGAGCGCGGCCAGCCGGGCCGGGCGCGGGTCGGCGAGCGTGTCGCGGGCCTCGCCGTCGAGCGCCTCCCACTCGCGCTCGGCGTCGGCGAGCGCGCGGCGCAGCGCGGGGAGCGCGTCGGCGTGGACCTCGGCGGCCGAGACGCCGTCGGCGGGCGCGGCGTCCAGGACGGTCGCGAGCGCGGCCTGGGCGCGGGCGTCGGCCCAGAGCAGGGCGCGGCTCGGCGTAGAGCGCGGCCGTGGCGGGTGGAGCCGCGCGGCCGACGTGCGGACGCGGGACGGCGACGGCCTCGGCGAGCGCGTCGGGCGCGGGCGCCGCGACCTCGTCCGGCGCCGAACAGGTCGTCGAAGAAGCCCCACCCGAGCAGGGTGACGAGGGCGAGGACGAGAGGAGGAGAGCGGACACGGTCACGAGCGGGCAGAGGCCCGAGCTCAACGACGAGCGGGGGCGCGAAAGTACGCTGCCGCCGGCGGTCGCGACCGTGTCCGACGGCGTCTCCGGCGTGCAGCTGCGTCCGCGCTGGCCGCGTCCCGCGTCGGTCGGGCGGCGGGGAGCGGCGGGCGCCGTCTCGGGCACCTCGCTCCGGCACGTCGTCGGCGTCTGTCGGCGTCCTCGGCCTCCTCCACCTCGTCGCTCGTCGCCGATGGTGTCCGCGATCAGCGTCGCGAGCAGGCCCGGCGCACGGTCGGGCGCTCCAGGCCGAGCGCGTCCGCCAGGCGGCCGTCGCGGCGGTAGACGTCGTCGTAGACGCGCAGGCGGCCGTCGGGGTCGACCTCGGCCGTGAAGTAGACGAGGTGGACCGGGACGGTCGCCTCGACCGGTGACCGTAGCGGGTCCGCCAGCGCCCGCGGAAGATCGCCGGCCACCTCGTCCGGCGGTCCAGCCGTTCGTCCGCGTCAGCAGCTCGCGGGCCAGCGCCTCGGGGTCGCCCGCGCGGACGCAGCCGTGCGACCGCGCCCGGTCGTCGAGGCCGAAGGCCCACTTCGACGGCGTGTCGTGGACGTAGACCGCGTGGTCGTTGGGGAACAGGAATTTGACCCGGCCCATCGCGTTCCCCGGCCCGGGCGGGCGGACGACGCGGCCCCGGACGCGCCCGTACGACTCGCGCTGGATCGACGCCGGCACGATCCAGGTCGGGTTGAACACGACCGTCTCCAGCGTGTCGGAGAACGACGGCGTCTCCCAGTCGTGCGCGCCGACGACGGTCACGAACCGCGTCGCGTCGGCCCAGTCGTCGCCGGCGCGCTCGCGCAGGGCCAGCTCGAAGCGCGGCACGTTGACCCAGACGTGGAGGTCGCCCAGGTCGCGGGGCAGCCAGCGCCAGCTTTCCAGGTTGAGGGCCAGCAGCGGAATCAACTCGGCCCGGCGGAGGTTGAGGGCCGCGCGCGTCGGCGCGTCCAGGCGGCCGGTCGGCGTGAGGCGGCGAGTCGCGCTGGACCGGCGCGGACGGCGTCGGCCAGCGCGGCGTCGAAGGTCGGCGGCGCCTCGGCGACCGGCGCGTGCCCGTCGATGGCCAGCCGGTCGCGCAGGCGGACGACGGCCGCGCCGGTGTCGCCGGGCGCCAGGTCGCGGTCGAGCACCAGGTCGGGCCGGTCCTGCAGGTCGATCTCGCGGGCGAGCGCGGCGCGGAGCCGCCGGTAGCCGGGGTGCTGGGGGCGGAGACCGTCGGCCCAGGCGTCGAGCGCCGGGCGGGGTCGTCCGTGGCCGCGAGCGCCTGGCGAGCCAGCGCGGGCCGCCACGTCGGGCGGCGTCGGCGGGGCGGGCGTCCAGTTGTGGCCGTACAGCGCCGTGACGCGTCGACGCGGGGCGCGGCCGAGGGCGTCGCCGAAGCGGAGCAGCGCGTCGGTCAGGCCGACGTCGAGGCGGGCCAGGTCCGCCGCGGTCGCGGCGGTGTCGGCGAGCGCGCCGAGGTCGGCCAGGGCGGAGTCGAGCGCGAGCGCGTCGCGGTCGGCCCGGCGGAGCGTGTCGAGTGCCGCGTCGCGCGCTGCGGCCGCGAACCAGGCGGGCTGGCCGCCGAGCGAGTCGTAGACGCGCGTGCGACGCCGGGGTGCAGCGCCAGGCTGTCGGCCGTCGAGTGGCGCGGCCAGGAACGGCGCGACCGTCGCCGGCGTCACGCGCAGGCTGCGCTGGCGGACGTACTCGGCGGAGGCGCCTCCGGCGACGAGCACGAGCCCGGTCGAGCAAGACGAGGCGAGCGGCCGACGCCGGATCGGTCGCGCATGGCGGGACGGGGTGTGTCCGGCGGACCCTGCGGGCCGGCCGTCGCGACGTTCTCTCGGGCCCGCGTCCCCAGGTCGGTCCCGCAAAGTTGGACGACGTCGTCCTCTCAAAACAAGGACTCGGGTCCATTCGCCGCCCTCTCCGTCGTTCAGGCATGTCCCCACCGACTTCGCTATCGCCCGTCGCGTCGCCCTCGACTTCGACCCCGCCCGCGACGGGTTCTCGTTCCGCAACCGCTACACCTGGACCGACGACGACCTCGACGCTGCTCGCCCGGCGGCTCCGCGCCGCGACGTCGCTGCCCGTCGCGCTCGGTGCGGGCGCTGGGCGGCGCCGTGAGCGGGCCCGTCGGAGGGCGTCGTGGGCGCTGGCCGTCGGCGCCGGCGCTCGGTCGGGTCGGGCTGCGGCGACGGGATCGTCCGGTCGGTCGCGCGGCGGTGGTCGACGTTCGGGCTGTGCGGCGGGATGGCGCTGGCCGCCATCGAGCGGTGGCCCCAGCGCGCCGGCGCGGTCGCCACGGCCGACCTGCGCCCGGAGCCCGCTGCGCGCGCTCCTGCGCCGCCGCCAGGAGCGGACCCTGCGGGCCTCGCTGCCGCGCTTCGCCGGCTGGTGGCTCCGCGCGCTGCGCCTCGCGCGACCCCGACAGCCCCTTCGCCGACGCGCTCGCGCGCCGAGCTGGACCGTGTCGAGGCCCGCGCTCGGGCGCCGGGCGGCCCGTCCTGCTCGGGCTCGTCGGCGACTCGCCGGACCCGTTCGCGCTCCACCAGGTCGTCGCGTTCGGCATCGAGCGGCGCGGGCCCGCTCGACGCCACGCTCTCGGTCTACGACCCCAACGCGCCCGGCCAGACGCGGACCGTCACGACGGCGCCCTCGGCCCGTGTGGGCCGGACCGCCGTCTCGACCACGCTGCCGACGGGTCGCCCGGCGAGCGGCCGCGCCCACATCTCGACGCGTCCGAACCACCTCGTCCCACCTGTTCGTGATCGACGCCGAGTAGGGTAGGCCGGGCTCGCTCGCTCGCGCCACGGCCGGGACCCAGGGGGTGGCAGCGGCTCGCCGGCCTCGGTGCCGAGGTGGGCCTGGTCGTGCTCGGTCGTCTCCTCGTCGTCCTCGACCCTGGGGACGGTCGGCGTGCCGTCTCCGTGCACGGGATCCGGGCCCCGGGCGGGCCGATCGCGAGTCGTCGCGGCGCTCGCGGACCGTCGCCGCCCACGACACGGCCGCGGCGACCGTGATGCAGCCCACCACGACGCAGCGACACCCACGTCGGGATCTCCAGCCCGCGCGGACTCCAGGAACGGCTCGGCCAGCATCTTGCCGCCGATAAACACCAGCACCGCGCGCCAGCCCGATGTGGAGGTAGCGGATCCGCTCGATGACGCCGGCCAGCAGGAAGTACAGCGCCCGCAGCCCGACGACCGCCAAGATGTTCGAGGAGTAGGCCAGGAACGGGTCCGTCGTGACGCCCAGGATGGCCGGGATCGAGTCGACGGCGAACACCACGTCGGTCAGCTCGATCATGACCAGCACCAGGAACAGCGGCGTCACCAGAGTCCGGCCCAGCTTGCGCACGAAGAAGTGCTCCTCGTGGTAGCTCTTGGTCACCGGCAGCACGCGCCGCAGCAGCCGAGCACCTGGTTGCTCGCCACGTCCGTCGCCGCGTCGGTCTCGCGGAACATCCGCACGCCCGTCAGCACCAGGAACGCGCCGAAGATGTAGAGCACCCAGTGGAACCGGTCCACCAGCGCCACGCCGAGCAGGATCATCACGGCCCGCATCACGATGGCCCCGAAGATGCCCCAGAACAGCACGCGGTGCTGGTAGCGCGGCGGGACCGCGAAGAACCCGAACAGGACCGCGATCACGAACAGGTTGTCGACCGACAGCGACATCTCGACGAGGTAGCCGGTCAGGAACGTGACGCCGGCCGCGTGGCCGTAGACGCTCCAGATGGCCGCGTTGACGGCCAGCGACGCGGCGACGAAGAACGCCGACAGCCGCGCGGCCTCCCGCCACTCGATCTCGTGGGCCTGCTTGTTGAACACGAACAGGTCGAGCAGCAGCAGGACGACCACGTACGCGTTGAACGCGATCCAGGCCCAGGGGGGAACGTCGAGGTGTGGCATGGGGAGTCCGGGGGACGGCGTCGAACGCGACGGCCCCCCCGGGTTCGTGCCCCCACGCAGCTTCACGCGCGTGGAGGCCGGCGCCGCGACTAGTGCATTGTCACGAGGTATATGACGGGGAGAGGTGCTTCAGCTTTACCCGCGCTGCCGCCGTTGTGAACTGCCAGTCGACGCCTTTCTGAGCCGCCGTCCGCGCCGTCGACCAGGCCTCGGCGATCCGCGCGAGCGCCTCGGTGTCTTCGATCCGACCGGCCAGCGCCTGACGACCGAGCACGCTCAGCTCGCACTCGGCGATGTTGAGCCAGCTTCCGTGCTTGGGCGTGTGCACGATCTCGAGGCGCTCCAGGATCGCCCGCGCTCGCGCCGGCTCCAGCATCTCGTAGAGCGCCGACGGCTTGTGCGCTGACAGGTTGTCCTGCACCAGCGTGATCCGCTCGGCCGCGGGGTACATCGTCTCGGCCAGGTGCACCACCGTCCGTGCCCACGCCAGTCGGTCCTGGCTCGTCTCGACGCGCACCTCGCGGCGACCACCGAGCGGCTCGCAGACCATGTACAACACGCCGACGCCGTTTCGCTCGTACTCGTAGTCCTCGTACCGGACGCCGCGGCTGTCGGTAAAGCCCGGCCGGGTCTCGCGCACGAGTTGCTTGCGCTTCTCGTCGAGGCACACCACCGGGCGCGCCTCGTCGTACGGCCGCGCGTAGACGTCGAGCACGGCCTCCATCGCGCACACGAACTCCGGGCCGGCTGTCGGGATCACCCACGAGGCGACGCGCCAGGGCTTGAGCGCGTCTTTCTCAGCGATGCGACGCGCTGACTCGCGGCTCATCGACTCGGCGTCAGTCGAGCGCCACCATCTGGTCGGCGAGCAGTTGCAGCGTCCACCCGGAGTCGGTCGCCCGGCGGGCTCGGAGCACCGCAGCGCGACGACGATGCGCCTCGGCGACGCCGTCGAACTTGCGCGCAGGCTGTTCGGCCCGCGGGGGAGCCCGTACGAGCGCGCGCTCGATGCCGTACTCGACGAGCGGCTGGCGCCAGGCGCTCGACGGTGCGAAGGCCGACCGGGCTAGATGGCGACGATCGGTCGTCGGTGCGGGCGGTGTCCGCGCTCGGACTCGTCGGCGCGGCGAGCAGCACGAGGGCGCGCTTGACCGGTGCGGCGTTTTCGGAGCGTCGTCGGACGAGCGCTTCGAAGTCGGTGCGCTCGTCGTCGGAGAGTCGGACGCGGTAGGTCGTGGGCACGGCGGGTGGCGGCGGTGAGGCCGTAGTCTACCCGTCAAACACGCCGTGTGCTTCCACTAGTCGCTGAGGTCGCGGTGGCCGAAGTAGTACAGGCAGAACTTGAGCTTGGACGCCTTCATCGGCCCGAACCCGGGCAGCGACCTGGACCCGCTTCTCGACCGTCTTGCAGTCGCCGTCGGCCCAGAGCCGGGCGGCGTCGCCGTCGTAGTCGTCGGCGACCGCGCGCGCGACGGCCTGGGTCGTGTCGACCATCTTGTTGGTGAACCGGTGGACGGCGGGCGCCTCGGTGAACACGGCCGCGAAGGCGTCGCGGTCCATGGCCGCGATCCGGCCCAGGTCGAGGTGGCCCAGCCGCTGGCGCAGCTTGTGCGGCCCGGCGAACGCGACCTCGGCGAGGACCCGTTGGTCGTAGAGCAGCCCGAGCAGGATCGCCGCCGGCTCGTCGCGCAGGAACTGGTCGACCTCGGGGTCCTTGGTGGCCGTGCCCTCGGCTTGGAGCCGGTCGAGCATGCGGACGAGCCCGCCTTCCAGGGCGGAGTAGTCGGAGGCGTCGAGGGACATGGGAGGAGCCGTGGGGGAGGTGGAGGGACGCCCGCTCCGCCTCGGCGCCGAGGCGGGCGGGGTCGGGGCGAGCGCCGGCGTGGCGGCGCTAGAGCGGGCGCCACTCGGGGCCGGCGGGCGTGTCGACGACCTCGACGCCGAGCCCGGCCAGCTCGTCGCGGATGGCGTCGGCGCGGGCCCAGTCCTTGGCCGCCCGGGCCTCGGTCCGCTGGGCGACCAGCGGCTCGACCTGGGCGGCGAGGTCGTCCGGCGGGGCCGGGCCGCCGTCGGGGCCCCAGGCGGGGACGACGCCCAGCAGCGCGTCGACGCGGCCGAAGTAGTCGGCGGCCGCCCGGGCGCCGGCGCCCGACAGCGGCGCCCGCGGTGGGCCTTGAGGACCGCGTTCGTGCCCCGGAGCGCGGCGGCGAGCGCGATGGGCGTGTTGAGGTCGTCGGCCATGGCTGCGAGCGCGTCGCCGTAGGCGGCGTCGAGCGCCTGGACGAGCCCGGCGTCGGCGTCGCCGGGCCGGTCCGCCTCGGCGCCGAGGCGGACGGCCTCGCCGGCCTCGCGGTAGCGCTGGAGGTTCTTGGCCGCGTCGTCGAGCGTCTTGCGCGTCAGGTTGAACGGCCGGGCGTAGTGGCCCGAGATCAGGGCGTAGCGGACGGCGAGCGGGTCGAGCGGGGCGCCCCAGTCTTGGCGCCCGCCGTCCGCCGGCTCGGCCGTGAGGTCGCGGACGGTCAGGAAGTTGCCCGTCGACTTCGACATCTTCTCGCCCTCGACCTGCAAGAACCGGGTGTGCATCCAGTAGCGCGAGAACGGCTGGCCGGTCAGCGCCTCGGCCTGGGCGATCTCGCACTCGTGGTGCGGGAACCGCAGGTCCTCACCGCCGCCGTGCAGGTCGATGGTCTCGCCGAGGTACTTCTGGGCCATCACCGAGCACTCCAGGTGCCAGCCCGGGAAGCCCCAGCCGCCGGCCTCGCCCTGGGCGAACGGCGAGAACCACTGCATGAGGTGGCCCGCCTGGGACCCGACCGGCTTCTTCCACAGCGCGAAGTCGCGGGGGTCCCGCTTGCCGCCGTCCTTCACGACCTCGCGCGTGCCCTCCTCCAGCGCCTCGGCGTCGGTGTTGCCGCTCAGCTTGCCGTAGTCGGGGAACGACGGGACGTGGAAGTAGACGCCGTCGTCGGTCTCGTAGGCGTGGCCGGCGGCGACCAGCGCCTGGACGGCCTCGATCTGCTCCCGGACGTGCTCGGTCGCGCGCGGCCGGACGTCGGGCTCGCCCAGGCCCAGCGCGTGCCAGTCGGCGACGAGCGCCTCGGTGTAGTGGCGGGCCAGGTCCCAGACGGTCTCGAACGCCTCGCCCTCCTTCGACGCGAGCGCCCGGGCCATCTTGTCCTCACCGCCTCCGTCGGCCACGTCGTCTTCGGTCAGGTGGCCCACGTCGGTCACGTTCGAGACGTAGCGGACGGCCCAGCCGAGCGCCCGGGCGGTCCGGACGACCAGATCGGCCGTCAGGAATGTCCGGAAGTTGCCGATGTGAGCGTAGCTGTAGACCGTCGGCCCGCAGCTGTAGAACCGGAGGAGCGGCCGGCCGTCGGGCGCGGTCGCGGCGGGCTCGACGGTCTCGACCGACCGGGTGAGCGTGTTGGTCAGGCGGAGGGCGGGCGTCTCGGTCATGGGCGGCGGGGCGGGCCCGAAAGCTACCCGCCACGCCGAGCCCGGTTCGCCCCGCCTCGGGCCCGAGGCGGGCCGGCTCACCAACGGCGCTCCGAGATCGTGAACCCGACCAGCACGCTCGCTCGGGGCCCGTCCTGCCCGAACACGACGGCCACGTTCATCGGGATGCCCACCTCGCCGACCGCCGTCGTCGTCCCGATGGCGACGGCGTAGGCCGCGCCGCCCAGCGACAGGTTCGGCCCGACGCCGATCTCGAACCCGCCCGGCGCGCGGAGCCCCGCCAAGAACGACAGGCTCGGCAGGAACAGCCCGCGGTCGGCCCCGCCCAGCAGCGCGACCCACTCGGCGAGCCCGGTCAGTCCCTCCTCGGTCTGGAAGATCCGGGTCTCGAACTGCCACCCGAACTGAGTCACAACGGGGAATTCGGCCGAAATGCGGGGGGCTCCGTCGCCGTCGTCGAACGCCTCGTTGATCCGGTCGATGGTGCCCGCGCTCAGAAACGTCAGGCCCGTCCGCGGCCCGCCGACGCGGCGGGGGCCGGCGACCACGGCGGCCGCCTGGGGCCGGCGGACCTCGGGGGCCGGCACGGGCGCGGGCCGCGCCGGAGGCGGCGCGGGGCGGCCCGCCTCGGTGGGCTCCGGCTCCGGCTCGAGCGGGACGCCCTGGGCGAGGCCCGGTGCCGCCGCGAGCGACGCGACAAGTGACGCGGCAAGCACGAGTTTGGTCATGGTCGGGAGGGGAGGGGGAGCACCAAGGTGGGCCGCGCCAGACCGGCTCCCGTGGTGCACCTGCCGGCGCCGTCTGGTCCACCTGCACCACGCGCCGGGACCCGTCGCGGTCTAGGACAGGGGAACGGCACCGAGCAGGCCCGGTTGACCCAGAGGCACCCCCGTGGGAGGGGGCGGCGTGGGTGGGGTGGAGGCGTCGTGACGGGCTCCATGTAGAGACTCCCCCCCACCGGCGGCGGGGTTTGTACCTCGACCCTAACCGGGAGATGAATGTGTCGAACGAGCGGATTAGGGACGGCTACCCATAGACGTTGCCACGGCTTGGGTAGACCTTGCGGGCTCATGACACGACTCTCTTAACGGTCGGGTAGTTGAACACTTTCATACAGGTATACATACGATGCGCACGCCAAAATCAACGCTCAAGGAGGGGGTAAGCCGTTGGGATACGCCGTCCTGTGATTGTCCAGAGAGGGCTGCTTGATCCGCGTCCTCATCGCCGAGCACTACGGCCTGTGTAGAAGCGCCCTCCGGCTCCTCGTAGAGAGCGCCCCCGACCTCGAAGTGGTCGGAGAGGCTCACCACGGCCAGGAGGTCATCGAGGCCATCGACCGGCTCCGGCCCTCCGTGGTGGTCCTGAACTTCATGCTGCCCGGGGTGAACAGCGTCGACGTCATCGAGCACGTCGTCCAGAGCGGCAGCCAGACCCGGGTGGTCGTTCTCTCGGCCCACGTCAACGACTCCTACGTTGTCGAGTCGCTCCGACGCGGGGCCCTCGCCTTCGTCCCACTGGACGCCGAGGCGGACGACTTTTTCGAGGCCATCCGGTCGGCCGCGGCCGGCGAGCGGTTCGTCGGCGTCGACCTGTCCGATCGCGCCGTGGCCGCCGCGGAGGACGGCGGGGACGACCCGCTCGACCGGCTCAGCGCCCGAGAACGCCAGGCGTTCTACCTCGCCATCGAGGGGCTCTCCAACGCCGAGGTCGCCGAGCGACTGTTCATCAGCCCGCGGACGGCCGAGAAGCACCGGGCCCGGTTCCTCCAAAAGCTCGGGCTCCGCACCCAGGGCGACCTCGTCCGGTTCGCCGTCGTGCGCCGGCTGGTCCCGGGGCCCAACGGGGGAGGACCGGTGGAATAGGGTCGGGTGCTGGGGGTTTCCCTGAGAACGGGTTGGCCTACCTATTTGCTACACCGCCCCGCCGCCGATGACAAGAGCGTGGACGCCGGAGTCCACGCTCTCTCTCCCTCTCGCTCTGGACCGTGTCGGCCGCCACCACGCCCCGCTCCCTCCACGACCCCGGCCGCCTCGGGGCCCTCGCGCGGACGGGGCTCGTACGGGCGCCCCCAGACCCGGCCGTCGACCGGCTCGCCGGCCTGGCGCGGCGTCCCCTCCGGGTCCCGTGGCGTTCACGCTCGTCGGCGCGGAGCGCCAGCACTTCCGGAGCGCCAGCGGGCTCGACCCGACGTTGGCGGCCGTGGGGTCGGTGCCCCTTTCGCACTCGCTCCGCCAGCACGTCGTCGAGTCGGGGGCGGCGCTCGCGGTGCCGGACGGGCGCCGGTGCCCCCTGCTCGGCGCCAGCCGGGCCGCGGCGGAGCTCGGCGTCGCCGCCTACCTCGGGGTCCCCGTCCGGGGGCCGTCCGGCCACGTGCTCGGCGCCGTCTGCGCCTTCGACGTCCGGCCGCGGACCTGGACGGGCCTGGACCGGGAGGCCTTCGCCTGGAGCGTCGAGGCGGACCTGGCGCGGCGCGCGCGCCTGAACACGCGGGTGCTCCGGGACGCGCTCGCGGCGATGACCTACGAGATCCGGACGCCGCTCACCACCATCCTGTGCTACGCGGCCCTGCTACTGGACGAGGCCGACCCGGCGCTCGCGGCCGACGCCCTGGCGATCCGCGACGGCGGGGGCCGGCTTCTCCGGACGCTGTGCGCCGTCCCCGACTGGGTGGCCTTCGAAGCCGGCCTGTTCCCGATCGCGCCCCAGCCCGTCGACCTCGGCGCCCACGTCCGCCGGGCCGTCGAGGCGGGCCGACCGGCCGAGGGGCCGCTCCCCATCCGGGTCGAGGCGCCGGGCGCGGGCCCGCTCGTCTGGGCCGACCCCGAGGCGCTGGGCCGCGTGCTGGGGCACGTGGTCGAGAACGCGGTGACGTTCACCGACGAGGGCCGCGTCCAGGTCCGCGTGTGGACGGACTCGGACCGGGCCGCGGTCGAGGTGGCCGACACCGGGGTCGGAATTCCGGCGGCGTTCCTCGACCACGTGTTCGACCCGTTCCGCCAGGCGTCCGAGGGCGACCGGCGGCGGTACGAGGGGGCCGGGCTGGGGCTGGCCGTCGCCAAGGGCTGCGCCGACCGGATGGGCGCCGAGATCCGAGTCCAGAGCGCCGAGGGCGAGGGGAGCCGGTCCGTGGTCTGGCTCCCCCTGGCGGACGTCGGCCCGGTGGGGCCGCGCTCGGGGCAGGCGGACCCTCGGCCGGTCGCGGTCGGTCAGAGGGTTCCTGACCCGGGGCCGGCCGGGACCTGCCGGTCGGGGCCGCCGTCGGAGTCCCTCCTCTCGTCCCTGCCATGCCTGACACCCCCTCCGGTCTCCGCTACGTCGACGACGCCCGACCCGGCTTGACCCGCGTCCGCCGCGGCGCCGGGTTCTCGTACCACCGGACCGACGGCGACCTCGTCTCGGACGACGTCCGCGGCCGGATCGAGGCGCTGGTGATCCCGCCGGCCTGGGACGACGTCTGGATCTGCCCGACGCCGACGGGCCACCTCCAGGCGACCGGCCGCGACGCCAAGGGCCGCAAGCAGTACCGCTACCACGACGACTGGCTGGCCCACCGGAACCGGCTCAAGTTCGACCGGATGGTGGGGTTCGGCGAGTCGCTCCCCGGCCTGCGGGCGCGCGTCGAGGCCGACCTGGGCGCGTCCGGGCTGGGCCGCGAGAAGGTCCTCGCGCTGTGCGTCCGGGTCCTGGACGAGACGCTGGTCCGCGTCGGGAACGAGCAGTATGCGACCGAGAACGGGTCGTACGGGCTGACGACGATCCGCGACAAGCACGTCTCGTTCGACGGGGCCGAGGTCCGGTTCGAGTTCGTCGGCAAGAGCGGGAAGGCCCAGTCGCTCTCGGTCCGCGACCGGCGGCTGGCCCGGCTCGTCAAGCAGTGCCGCGACATCCCCGGCTACGACCTGTTCCAGTTCTACGACGAGGCCGGCGACAAGCACGACGTCGAGAGCGGGCACGTCAACGGGTACCTCCAGGAGACGACCGGCCAGGCGTTCACGGCCAAGGACTTCCGGACCTGGGGCGGGACGGTCACGGCCGCCGAGGCCCTGGCCGAGCACGAGCCGCCCGACGACGACGCCCAAGCGGACGGGCTCGTGGTCCGGGCGATCAAGGACACGGCGGCCGTGCTCGGCAACACGCCCGCCGTGTGCCGGCGCTACTACGTCCACCCGGACGTGCTCGACGCCTTCCGCGAGCACGACCTGCGCGACCGGGTCCGGCGGCGGAACGCGGGCAACACGCCGGCCGGCCTGCGCCCGTCCGAGGCCGCCGTGCTCGACCTGCTCCGCGAGCGGACCGCGTGAGGGCCGGTGGGCCGGGGGTGTGTGGTTCATGTACTTGTAAATGAGTTGCATGGGCTATCAAAACGAACCTCAGGCCGGCGACGACGCCCCCGGTGGCAGCTCGGCATCAGGGCGATAGACGGCGCGGGTGTCGACGCCGCGTGACACTCAGGGCGTGTGTCGCGTGGTGGCCGGCCATCGGGCCGTCAGCGGCACGAGGTGTGGACAGGGTCCGGCCGTCGCGCGGTCCCGCAGGGGGCCACAGCCGCGGCGCTCTCTGGCCCTCACGTCTCCCCCTTTTCTCCCATGGGACAACAGCAACTCCTCCTCCTCGTCCTCACCATCGTCCTGGTCGGCGTCGCCGTCGCGGCCGGCATCGACGCCTTCTCCGAGAACCAGAAGAAGACGTCCAGCGACCTGATGCTCAGCGAGGCCGTCCAGTTGGCCGGCGAGGTCCAGGCGTGGAAGACCAAGCCCGCCGCGTTCGGCGGGCTGGGCGACAACGACCTGTCTACGATCAGCATCGGCGCGCTGGGCTACGAGACGACCATCGTCGACGGCCGCGAGGTGTACCTGACCGACGCCGGCGCCTTCTGGGTGGACTCGCCCAACAACGGGTGCGTCGACGTCTGGGGGCCACCCCGGACGGGCTCGCGAACACCCCGGGGGACGCCTACACGGCCGGGATGGTCAACGTCCAGATCTGGGGCCCCGACGCCAACGACATCACGACCCACATCGACGTCAACGGGACGGGCACCAACTGCGCCGTGAACGACCCGAACGCGCCGTCGATGCCGTAGGCGGCTCCACCTCGGCGTGCCGGTCGCCGGACCCCGGTGCGTCCGGCGGCCGACCGAGGCGGGCTCGCCCGGACGGCGCCGGGCGCGCACAGGCTGTCGGCGGCGTCGCAAGGGACGCTCCCGACCCGGACGACACTGGTGGCCGCGGAGCCCCCGGTGTCGCTGCCCGGCCAGAGGCCGGCGTGCGTTTCGCGCGCGCGGAGCGCGCGCGGAGCACGGGGGCCTGTATGGACGACCAGGGGACGCCGTCAGGCCATGGCCGCACAAGACGCGTCGCGCGGCTAGGCCCGCCTCGGCGCCGAGGCGGAGGAGGCGGGGCGCCCGAGGCTACGCGGCCTCGGCCTCGGCGCCGACCAGCGCCTGCGCCGCGCGGACGAGCCCGTCGGGCCCGATCCCGACCTCGTCGTGGAGCTGGCGCTGCGTCCCGTGCTCGACGAACCGGTCGGGGAGACCGAGGCGGACCACCTCGGTGCCGCCGAGCACGCCCGCGTCGGCCGCCCACTCCAGCACCGCCGAGCCCGCCCCGCCGTCGCGGACGCCGTCCTCGACCGTGATCACCCGGCTGTGGCGCCCGAACACCTCGGTCAGCAGCGCCGCGTCGAGCGGCTTGACGAACCGCAGGTCGTAGTGGGCCGCCTCGACGCCCTGGGCCGCCAGGCGGTCGCACGCCTCGACGGCGTACCCGCCGATGGCGCCGTAGGTCACGAACGCCACGTCCGCACCGTCGCGGATCTTCCGGCCCTTCCCGATCGGGATCGCCTGGAACCCGTCGCGCAGCGGCATCCCGGTCGCCGCCCCGCGCGGGTAGCGGACGGCGAACGGCCCGTCGTGCTGGAGCGCCGTGTAGAGCAGGTCCCGCAGGTCCTGCTCGTCGAGCGGCGCCGCGCAGACCAGCCCCTGGACCGCGCGGAGGTAGGCGACGTCGAGCGTCCCGTGGTGCGTCGGCCCGTCGGCGCCGGCGAGCCCGGCCCGGTCGATGCAGAACACGACCGGCAGGTTCTGCAGCGCCACGTCGTGGACGACGCCGTCGTAGGCACGCTGCAGGAACGTCGAGTAGATGGCCGCGAACGGGCGCATCCCCTGGGTCGCGAGCCCGGCCGCGAACACGACCGCGTGCATCTCGGCGATCCCCACGTCGAAGGCGCGGTCGGGCATCTGGGCCATCATCTTGCCCAGGCTCGTGCCCGACGGCATCGCCGCCGTCACGCCCACGACGCGGTCGTCGGCCTGGGCCAGCTCGATCACGGCGTCGCCGAACACGTCCTGCCACTTGGGCTTTTTGGTCCCGTTGGCCGCCGGCGTCGCCAGGCTCTTGCCGGTCAGCTTGTCGAACGGGCTCGACTGGGCGTGCCACTTGACCTGGTCGGCCTCGGCCGGCGCGAACCCCTTGCCCTTGACCGTCAGCGTGTGGAGCAGGAGCGGGCCGGGCAGGTCGCGGAGCTTCTTGAGCTTGGTCGCCAGCGTGACCACGTCGTGCCCGTCGACCGGCCCGATGTAGCGGAAGCCGAGCGCCTCGAACAGCATGCCCGGCGTGAGCACGGCCTTGAGCCCGTCCTCGACGCGCGACGCGAGCCGCTGGAGGTGCCCGCCGCCCACCCCCTTGAGCTTGTCGAACAGCTCCCAGACCTCGCCCTTGAGCGAGTTCCACGAGCCCGACGTCGAGACCCGCGCGAGGTACTCGTGCAGCGCGCCCACGTTGGGGTCGATCGAGATCCGGTTGTCGTTCAGGACCACCAGCAGGTCGGCGTCGCTCGCGCCGGCGTTGTTCGAGCCCCTCGAAGGCGAGCCCGCCCGTCATCGACCCGTCGCCGATCACGGCGACCACCTTCTGGCCGGTCCCCATCAGGTCGCTGGCCGTCGCCATGCCGAGCGCGGCCGAGATCGACGTGCTCGCGTGGCCCACGCCGAACGTGTCGTACTCGGACTCGTCGCGCTTGGGGAAGCCCGACAGCCCGCCGTACTTCCGGTTCGTCGGGAACGCCTGGCGGCGGCCGGTCAGGATCTTGTGCCCGTAGGCCTGGTGCCCCACGTCCCACACCAGCTGGTCGGTCGGGGTCTCGTAGGCCCAGTGGAGCGCGACCGTCAGCTCGACGACGCCCAGCGAGGCCCCGAAGTGGCCGCCGTGGACCGACACGATGTCGACGATGAACTCCCGGAGCTCGTCGCACAGCTGGGGGAGCCTGCTCGACGGGCAGCGCCCGGACGTCGGCGGGGCTGTCGATGGTGGCGAGCAGGGGGCCGGGCGTGAGGGTCGGGGCGACCTGGGACATGGGCGAGGCGCGAAAGGGCCGAAGATACCGGGGGACGGCTCTGACCCTTGGTGCTTCACCCCGGTTTCAGGAAGAGTTGAAAGGGGAGAGGGGGGGATGGGCGAAAGGGCGGGTGCCCCCTCGGGGGCGCCCCCCTCGGGGGCGCCCGCCTCGGGGGCGCCCGCCTCGGGGGCGCCCGCCTCGGGGGCGCCCGCCTCGGTGCCGAGGCGGAGGGAGCCAGCGACCGTGCCCAGTCGTAGGAGCCCCGCCGTAGGAGCCCCGCCGTAGGAGCCCCGCCGTAGGAGCCCCGCCGTAGGAGCCCCGCCGTAGGAGCCCCGCCGTAGGGGCCCCGCCGTAGGGGCACCGCCGTAGGGGCACCGCGCGTGCCCCGTGCCTGGTGTCCCTGCCGAGCACGGCGCCCTATCGGAGAGCCCGCCTCCTCGCTCCATCCTGCCATGCCCGACCGTCCCGTCCGCGTCCTGTTCGTCTGCCTCGGCAACATCTGCCGGAGCCCGGTCGCCGAGGGCCTGTTCCAGCAGAAGGTGGTCGAGGCCGGGCTGGCCGCCGAGGTCGAGGTCGACTCGGCCGGGACCGGCGGGTGGCACGTCGGCGCCCCGCCCGACCGCCGGATGACGGCGACGGCGGCCCGGCGCGGGACCGACCTCTCGGCGCTTGCGTGCCCGGCGCCTGGAGCGGGCCGACCTCGGCGACTTCGACCACGTGTTCGTGATGGACAAGGACAACCTCCACGACACGCTGGCCCTCGACCCCGACGGCGACCACGGCACGCGCGTCCGCCTGTTCCGCGAGTTCGACCCCGAGCCCGGCGACTACCAGGTGCCCGACCCGTACTACGGCGGGCCCGAGGGCTTCGACCACGTCTACGACATCGTCGACCGGACGACCGACGCCATCCTGGACCGGCTCCGGGCCGTCTACGGCTGGCCGGCCTAGGCCGCCGCGCCCACCTCGGGCGCCGGCCCGGCCGAGCCGGGCGCCGCGGCGCCCAGCACGACGGCGAAGCGGGCGCTCCGGCGCGACGTCCACCTCGACGCGCCCGCCGTGGAGCTCGACGCCAGGGGCCCCCGGAGCGGATTCGGGCGGAGCCCGAGGCCCGGCTCGGACACTGGGGCCGGTTGGCGCGTTCGCCTGCTCCCCCTCCCTCGCCATGTCCGCCTCCGCCCTCCTGCTCGACCTCGACGGCACGCTCGTCGACTCCAACGCCGCCCACTCGCGCGCCTTCGTCCGGGCCGCGACCGAGGCCGGCATCCCCGTCCCGCGCGACCGGTTCGACCGGGCCATCGGCAAGGGCGCCGACCACGTCGTCCCGGACGTGTTCGGGGACGCCTTCGAACGCGACCGGGGCGAGGCGTTCCGCGACGCGACGGGCCGCGCGTTCCGCCAGATCGCCGCGTCCGAGTCGTCCGCCGTGTTCGACGGCGCCGAGCGGCTGATCCAGGCCGCGCGGGCGCGCGGGCTCCACCTGGCCCTGGCGACCTCGTCGAGCGAGGACGACCTCGACGCCCTGTTCGCCTCGGCCGGCGTCGACTTCCGCGACCACGTCGACTACGTCACCACGGCGTCGGACGTGGACGGGAGCAAGCCCGCCCCCGACCTCGTGACCGTCGTGGCCGAGCACTTCGGGGTGCCCGCCGCCGGCTGCGTGCTGGTCGGCGACACGGTGTTCGACGGCCTGGCGGCCCGGCGTGCGGGGGCGGCGTTCGTGGGCGTGGGCACCTGGGTGTGGTCCGAGAGCGACCTCCGGGGCACTGGCGCCCGGGCGGTCTACCCGTCGACGGCAGCGCTCGCGGACGGCCTGGCCGCCGCCCTCGGGGCCGCCCAGCCCGGGCCGACGGCCCTGATGGCGGCGGGCGCCAACGCCTTGATGGCGCACGCGATGGCCGAGGCGCGCGCCGCGCTCGACGCCGGGGACGCGCCCATCGGCGCCGTGATCGGGCGGGCGGACGGCACCGTCGTCGCGACGGGCCGCAACCGGGCCACCAGCACGGGCGACCGGCTGCGCCACGCCGAGACCGACGCGCTCCACGCCTGGCTGGTCAAGGGCGAGCCCGAGGACGGGCTGATCCTGGCGACCACGCTGGAGCCCTGCGCCATGTGCCTCGGCGCTATGACCGAGGCGGGCCTCCACGCGGCGCTCTACGCCCTGGAGGCCCCGGCCAACGGCGCTGCCGGCGGCCTCGACGTGCTGCCCGGGCGGCGTCAGCCGCTGGTGGCACCGTGGGACCACGGCCATCGCGCCGCGTCGCTCGGCCTGGTCCGCCGGGGGGCGGAGGGCGGGAGCGGGTTCCTCCAGCGCCTGCTCGACGACTTCGAGGCGGACTCGCCGTGACGCTCCCCGACGTCGTCCGCCGTGCCGTAGAAGCTCATGCGGGTGCCGTGCGCTCGGCCACCGGTGTTGGCGGCGGCGACGTGTCGCACGCGGCCCGGGTCGAGACCGCCGCCGGCCCAGTCTTCGTCAAGTGGGGCGTGGGCGCGGCGGGCCAGACCTACGCCGCCGAGGCCGCCGGCCTCGGGGCGCTCGCCCGGGTGGCCGGGCCCGACCTGGTGGTGCCGGCGCCGCTGGCCGTCCACGTGCACCAGGCGGACGCGCCGGGCGTGCTGCTCCTGCCCTGGATCGAGAGCGGCGCGCCCGACTGGCGCCGGTTCGGGGCCGGGCTGGCCGCCCTCCACCGGGCGTCCTCGCCGGGCGCCGGCTACGGCTGGGACGACGACAACTGGGTCGGGAGCAAGCCCCAGCGGAACGGGCGAGACGCGTCGTGGCCGGCGTTCTTCGGCGAGCGCCGGCTGCGCGCCCAGGCCGAGACGGTCCGCCAGCGCGGGGCGTGGGTGGCGGCGTGGGACCGCCCGCTGGACCGCTTGGTCGCGCGGCTGGGCGAGATCCTGCCCGAGACGCCGCCCCGGTCGCTCGTCCACGGCGACCTGTGGGCCGGCAACGCCGTCCCGACGGCCGACGGCCGCGTCGCTTTGATCGACCCGGCCGTCTACGTCGGCCACCGCGAGGTGGACCTGGCCATGACCGAGCTGTTCGGCGGGTTCGGCGCCCCGTTCCACGACGCCTACCGCGCCGCGTGGCCGCTGGAGCCGGGCTACCCCGACCGCCGCGAGGTCTACAACCTGTTCCACCTCGTCAACCACCTCACGCACGGGCCCGGCTACCGCGGGCCGGTCGAGCGGACCCTCCGCCGGTTCGGTGTAGCGCGACACGTGGTTTGGCACAGCGCGACACGTGGTTTGGCTTAGACGCTGAGTGGTCCCTGCCAGCCCTACGCCTTGGCTGTGACCTTCAGCGAGACCACCCCAGCGCCCGGGTCTTGAGCGAACCTGAACAGGAAGTGCGTCTCGTTGACGCTCATTTGCGGTCGCTCACCAAAGCCGAGCCGGTCGGCAGAATAGAGGGAGGGGGCTTGTGCCATCCCGTGCGGCTCGGTGTAGTCCAGGGCACCCGCTACGGTGCCGAGGGTCACGCGCCGCTCGACGCTCCCCGGCCGCTCGTCGTACGCCGTCAACAGCCAGTCCCACTCCAGCGGTTCTCCCGCAACGACCTCGACGTGCTCGTGGAGTGTCACCGTTACCGTCTCGGCGTCCGCCGTCGCGTACTCCACCTGTCGGGCGAGCGGGGTGAGGCCACGGACCTGCACGTCGGTAGGCTTCGCCTTGAACCCGTGGGGCCAGGTGTACGAGAGCTTCCCGGCCTTGCTGAGGGTGACCTGCCGGCCTCGGGCGCCGCTGACGAGCCAGTCCCATTGGAGCTGGGCCCCGGCCTGCACGTCAGCGGCAGCCGCGAGCGTCACCGTGATCGTCACCGCGTCCGCCTCGACACCCTCGATCTGCTGAGACAGAGCGTTCTTCCCGACCACGTCGAGCGTGTACGGCTGCGCGCCGAGCCCGTGGGCCCAGGAGTAGACGCGGACGCTGGCCTCGGCGGCGCGTGTCTCCGTCCCGGTCAGGTCCGTCGAGCCCGGGCGCTCCTTCAGGTACGTTACGCGCCGCCCGTGCGCCATCTTCGTCACCTGGGCGCGCGTGCCGGCACGCGTGTCCACGGTCAGGTCCTCTAGTGTGACGCCCGGCGTCAGGGGTACAGACTCCTGCACCAGGTCCTGCCCCTTCTCGAGCCGGGCGGTGCCCCGGATCTCCACCCCGTCGAACGTGGGGCGCCCGCCGTCGGCGTCGGAGCGGATCTCGTACAGCCGCCGGGCCCCAGCGCCCCCCGTGCCGTGCGGCGAGTAGACGGTGATAACGTTGCCGCGGTGGACGCCTGCCCCCTCGAACTGGAGCAGGTCCGCCCGGCGCTGGCCTCCCGGATGCCAGAGCGCCTTTAGCGTCAGCGCGCTGTCCACGAGCCCCTGGTCGTGGCGCAGGAATCGGCTCCCGCCTGGGAGGTCACGTGCCTGGATGTCGCACGTGAACCCGGAGACGGTCCGGCCCCGGACGGCCTTGCCCGCCTGGACCAACTGGAACTGGCGCCCGGCCGGCAGGTCGGGGTCCCCGGTGTGGTGCAGCCGGACGCCCTCGTAGTTGGTCCCCTCGCGCGTGGCCGTCACCGCATCCAGGAGCGCGCAGTCAACGAACGCCCTGACACCCCGGAAAGTCGACGTTCCGGTCTGGGGGCGGGAGCTGAACAGGACGCCGAGGGCCTGGCTCGGCAGGCCCAGAGACGCGGATGGGTTCTCGCCGATGTCAGCGAACGTAAACCCAGTCACGTCGCTCACGGCGAAGTCCAAGCCGGCGCCCTGCCAGAACCCGTACTGGAAACACCCGATCAGAAGGTTCCTAGCGGCCAGGGCGAGTGACTTCTCGCCGTCCGGCCCGTAGAAATGGTCGGTCAGGGAGGCGCCCGAGCCGCACGCGATCATCGTCGCCCCGCACCGGCTGAGGACCCAGGTGCTACGGAGGAAATTTTCCGAGTTGACGCCGGCAAACTCGACGTCTCGCGGCAGCTCTCGCCCGCTCAGCGGGTTGCAGACGATCCCGTGGCCCAGCCCCACCGCCGGCCCGTTCTGCTGGCTGATCCTCGCGCGCATCCCTGGGTTCTCCACCGGGTCCAGGTTGCCGAGGACGTTGCCGTCGATGGTGAACCCGGCGACGCGCGCGCCGTCCGCGCGCTGAGCCAGTGAGTTAATGAGGACCGGCCACACCTCGTCGTCCGCCCCGGTCAGGACGCCCGTGGGGATCTGGAGGAGACCACCCTCGCTCACGATCCGCGTGCCGCGCGAGTACTCCCAGGGCTCGGCCGCCGACGGGACGATGTGGGCCGGGACCATCCCGGTCCAATGGCCGTGCTCGCTTCGCCACGTCCCGACGTGCCGGGAGAGTGAGCGGGAGCCCGAGGCTGTCCGCGCGACGTGTGAGCCGGGAGAGCGCGGAGTAGTTGTCCCGGCCCTGGCGGTACGCGGCCTCCCGCGTCGTCTCGTCCCCCCGCTGGGTGGGCGCCCCCAGTTCAATGCCGGGCAGGCCGTTGATCTCCTGAGTTGCTGGGACGCCCCGGGCCACGTCACGGAAATCCAGGTTGACAATGCCATTCCCGTTCCGGGCGAGGATCTGCGTCTGGCTCAGGTCCTCCGCCGTGGGCTTCGGCGCCTGGCGCACCAGGCCGTCGTAGACGCCCAGCAGGCCACGAGTGATAATCCGGCTCCCGGCCCGCTCGCTCGTCGTCCGCTCGGCCTCCGGCTCGTCCCCGACCGTCAGCGCGATCTTGGCGACGTCGTCGGCGTCGGTGCCGATGTCGTTGAGGAGCGCGGCCTCGTCGGACGCGTCGGAGGCCGAGCGGAGGACGGCGCGCTGCTGGAACGAGAGGGCCATGGTGTAGCTGGTCTAGCTGTTGTAGGTGAGGACAAGCCGGGTCCGCCCGCCGGCCTGGAGGCCGGCGTAGCCGACCCGGAGCCCGACCGCCGAGCCGGACTCCTCTATGTCGATGTGGTGCTCGCCCTGGACCGTCCCCGAGGAGCCCGAGCCGTCGGAGTAGAGGTTCCGCTTCGGGACTCCGTCGACCGTGATGTCGACTGAGACCCCCTGGCCGGCGTAGGGCTCGTGCGAGTACCGGTCCCAGTCGAGCTCGAGCCGGGTCGTGAGTCGCCACCGGTCCCCAGTGTTCGTCTGCCTGTTCTTCGCGAGCCCTGAGAGGTCCGGCTCGATGACGTACGGGATCTCGAACACCGGGCTCTGGCCCGTCGCCCGGTGCTGGCCCACTTTAGCCCGGTAGTAGTCGACGCCGGCCTCGGTCGAGACGAAGCCGTATGGGAGCTCGGTCACGTGGTCGATGACCATCTCCCACCGCGTGCGAGGCGCAGGCGGAGTGACGACTGGCGGCGGCGGCGGCGTGTAGATCGGCGGCCCCTCGGGGTCGTCCGGGTCCGGCTCGTACGTCCCCGGCACGGCGATGACTGGCCGCCACCAGCGGCCGGCGTGGGCACTCTCGACGGCCCCGTCCGGGGCGTCCGCGGGGTCCACGTGCCCAATCGGCGCAAGCACGTAGAGCCGGGGCTGACCGTCCTCCGAGGTCAGGACCACCGCGAGCCGGGCCGGGATAGGGCCTGGGAGCGTCCCTAGGTCGGCCGAGCCGTCGACGACGAGCGCGACTCCCTCCATGGCCTTGAGGAAGTTCGCCTCGACCAGGGCGTAGACGTCCATCCACGTCGGCGGTGTGACCGGCGTCGCCGACGTGTAGTCCTCGGGCGTGAGGTCCGCGTGTGGGAGCGCGTTGTCGAGGCGGGTCGCCATCAGGGTCGGGGCTGGGGGGCCGACCCCGGGGGGAGGTCGGAGACGGTGAGCGTGACGGAGCCGGACCGGCCCGGCCCGGCCGGCTCGCGGTCGACGACGACGTCGCGGAAGAGCCGGTACGGGACGACCTTGGCCGACTCGCGCCGGTAGGGCTGCCCTCGGTACGAGACCGAGTAGGACCGGACACGGAACCCGCCCCCGTCGCGGCCGACGAGTTCGACGGCCTCGACGCCGCCGTCGCCAAACCCGGCCGCGCCGTCAAGGGCGCCCGGCGACGCGACGGCCGAGGCCGTCAGGAGGACCGGCGGAGCCGAGGTCGAGGACGGGAGGAACTCCCGGTCGCGCCGGGCCACGACCGCGTCGGGCGACATCGAGAACGTCCCATCCATGACGGCCTCGCCGTTCATGGTCGGCGTGGTCCAAATCCGGTAGCCTGGCCCCAGCGCGTCCTCGGCGTACGACGCGAGGGCCTCGGCCGCGAACGCCGGGTCGGCCCCCTCGGCGCCGGCGAGCTGGGCGTCGGGGATCAGGAGCACCCAGGTCGGAATGACGCCCGCCGGGAGCGCGTGGCGGAGCGCACGGCCGACGCTCGCGTCCCACCGGCCCTCGTCGGCGAGGTCGGCGTGGACGACGACCCAGAGTTCGGCCCAATGCGACAAGGCGGGAAGTCGCCCGCCCAATTCGGCGGCACGGCTAGACCCCTGCTCGACGACTTCGACGGCCGCCACGCCCTCGTCATCGGAGCCAGGCTGACCCGCGAGCGTCTCGACCGCCCACCGCATCCCGGCGGGCGTGCCGCGGACTCGGTGGTACGTGTCAGCCGACCGGCAGATCTCGCGGACCTCGTCGTCGGTCGCTGCCTCGCCGTAGACACCGACCCCCAAGAAACGCGCGACCGCGTCGAGCTGAGATCGAGCCAGGGCCCCTTCTCCTCGCTCACCGAGGCGGGCGAGAGCTGGGAGCAGCCGTGCGGTCTCCGTGATCTCTCCGAGACCCGCGTCGATCGAGGTCGGGACGGGCCCAGTGTCACGGAGCGAGGACGGCAGGAGCCCCGCGACATCGGCCTCCAGCTCGCCCGGCCCGGCCCGGAGCGGGTCGAGCGCTGGGTCCCAGCTGCCGGACTCGGTGTCGAACGCGTTCACGAGGCGGCCCCGGTGTACCGGACTGCGATCAGCCGGAGCCGGACCAGCTCGTCCGCGTCGACTGGTCGGAACTCGCGAGGGGCGAGCACGCGGACGCTGGCCACACCCGCGACCGCCTGGACCGTCGCGACCAACTGGCTCGGCGTGATGTCGCGACCCAGACCGCCCTCCTGCCAGTCCCGGTACCTCGCGACGGCCTCGACGACGTCCGCCTCGACCGCCGCCAAGCGCCCCAGCGCGGCCGGGACCACCGTGTACTGGATGTGGAGCTCGTCGGTGGTGATCGACGGCGCCGTTACGAGCACTGTCATTGTCGCCGGGCGCACGTCGTCGCGGACGAGGGCCGCCTCGACGCTCGCGACCGCCGCGGCGCTCGGCTCTTCCCCCCCGTGGCCCGCGACGGTCACGCGGACGACGCCGGGCTCCGGCGTTGACACCGCTGCGTCACCGACGCCGGGGTGCGCGTCGAGAGCGAGCGCGGCCCATCGGTCGTCCGGGCCCGCCGCGGCCACTCTGGACCGGGCCAAGCGCGCGCGACGCCGGAGCGACGCGTCGCTCTCTGGCTCGGCCCCGCCCGAGACGGCCGAGATCAACGTGGCCTGGCCCACGCCCGGGACCACGTCGAGCAGTACGCCCGGGGCGTAGAGAGCGTCCCCGTTCGGGCCTGGGCCCGTGGCCACGGCCGTCATCGTCGTATCGGCCACCGAGTCGTACCGGCCGATAACTGCCTCGACGTCCGTCTGGTAGACGACCGCGAAAACCTGGATCCTCGTCCCGGCAGGCACGACCACGACGGTCGGCCGACCCGAGCCGTCGACGGCCAAGGGGTCGCGGAACAGGCGGACGAGAGCCGTCGACGCCGTGGCCTGACGGCGATAGACGCCGTTGAGGTCGACCAGCCCTTCCAGGTGCGCGCCGAACGCCCGCTCGAGAAGGTCCTGGTCCGCGGCGAGGTCCCTGAGGCCGGCGATCCGCGACGCCTCCGACGCCACCGTCTGGAAAAGAAGGCGCTCCGGCGAGCCCTCGTCGACCGAGAGCCCCAACGCGACCGCTGTCGCGGCCATCCGTGCGAGGATAATCGCGGGGCCCGTCTCGGTGATGGTGGCAGGGGTCGACACGACGTCTGGAAACCGATCCTAGTGATCTGGGAGCGAGAGCCATGCTATCTGGCGGTCAACGTCGAGGTCACACCAGAACCGCTACCAACGCAGGGAGGGGTCAGGCCCGGTCCGGGTCGAGACGACGCCGCTCAGCCTCGATCCTCTCGGTCAGCCCGTACCGCTCGGCACGTTCCTCCAGGACCGGTGGGATGTCGTAGAACGCCCTCACCTCGGCGGGACTGGCGGCGAACCCGTCCTCGGGCGCCGCGACCTGGGCCAGGTCCCCGTCCGGCGTCACGACCAAGCGCCGGGCCTCGTCGGTGCCAGCGAAGATGGGCCGGACCGTGCTCCGGCAGTTGAAGTGGTTGGGAGGCGTGATCGTGGACCAGATCGGGTCGCTGGGCGGCCGGATGATCCCCGCGTAGGACCGGCACACCTCGGTCTGGCGCGTGTCCTCGATCCCAACGAACTGGCACAGCGCGACGTCGGCGCCGAACCCTCGGATCTGTGCCCACCGGCCTCCGGACTGGGCTGCCGTCGCGTTGGTCCGCCAGATGGTCTCCCAGCGCCACGGCGTCAACTCGCCGAGCCCGGCCTCGTCCAGGAGCCCCTCGACGGCCCGGGCCCGAGCGGCGAAGTCTGAGAACGTCTCGCCGTCCTCGAGCGCGCGCGCCAGCGCCGCTTGGAGCGCGAGGACGACGTCGACAGAGCTGATCGCCGAGACCGTGAACGCCCGGAACCGGAGCGCGTCCTCGAGCCGGTAGAAACCCCTCGGCAACGTGGCGATCCGGGCCCGCAGCGCGTCGGGCGCCTCCTCGAACCGGACCGGGTCCTCGACCTCGGGCGGCGCGTAGTCCGAGAGCGCGAGGCCGGCCACCCCCGCCTCGACGCCGAGGCGGACCACGTGGCGCGCGCCGAGCAGCGCGGCCGAGACGAGCCCGCCCTCGGCTGCCGGACGGACCCGGGCCTCGACGCCGTCCGTGAGGGCGCGCTCAGCGGCGAGTGACCCCAGGCTCAGCGCGGCCTCCAGGTCCGGGTCCCTGAGCTGGACTTTGGCCTTTTGGTAACGAGGGCGGGGGCGTCGTAGATCACGGGTTCTGTCTACCAAACGGACCCCGTGCCTGCGCTGCCTCCCGCCCTCGCTGCCGTCATGGTAGCCTTCCGACCGCTCTTCGACCACCGCGTCTTCAAGCGTGCCCTCGTGCTCACCGTCGGGGCTCTGCTCTCGGTCCGCACCCGGACCGTCACCGCCGCGCTCCGTGTCACCGGACGTGACGACAAGAGGTTCTCGGCCTACCACCGCGTCCTCAGCCGTGCTCGGTGGTCGTGCCGCGCCGCCGCCCGCATCCTGCTCGGCCTCGTCGTGGAGCGTTTCGTGCCGCAAGGCCCTGTGATCGTCGGGCTCGACGACACCATCGAGCGACGGTGGGGCGCCAAGATCGAGGCGCGCGGGATCTACCGCGACCCCGTCCGCTCCAGCCATGGCCACTTCGTCAAGGCGAGCGGGCTCCGGTGGCTCTCGCTCTCCGTGCTGGCCGACGTCCGGTGGGCTGGCCGCGTGTGGGCGCTCCCGTTCCTGACGGTCCTCTGCCCCAGCGCGCGGTACTACGGCAGACGAGGACGCCCAGCCAAGAAGCTGACCGATCATGCTCGACAGGCTGTGCTCCAACTGGCGCGGTGGCTCCCCGACCGCCACGTCGTGGTGGTGGCGGACTCCGGTTTCGCCGCCATCGACCTGCTCGCCGCCGTGTGCTCGCGCGTCGCCGTGGTGACCCGGCTCCGACTCGACGCCGCGCTCTACGACCCCATACCGGAGCCGCGACCAGGGCTCGTGGGTCGCCCGCGCAAGAAGGGCGACCGGCAACCGACGCTGGCGGCGCGCGCGGCCGACCCGGCGACGACGTGGACGACGGTCGTGGTGAGCCGGTGGTACGGAGAGACCGAGCGGACCGTCGAGATCGCCACCGGCACGGCGCTGTGGTATCACGTCGGCAAGCCCGCCGTGCCGCTGCGGTGGGTGCTCGTCCGCATCCCCGGCTCGACCGATGAGCCGAAGGGCTTCCTCTGCACCGACCAGAGTGTCGGCCCGCTCACCATCATCGGGTGGTACGTGCGGCGGTGGACCGTCGAGGTGACCTTCGCCGAAGTCCGGCGCCACCTCGGCGTCGAGACCCAGCGGCAGTGGTCGGCCCCGGCCATCGCGCGGACGACGCCGTGCCTGCTCGGTCTCTTCTCGGTCGTCGCGCTGGCGGCGGACACGCTGGACACTGCCGGGGCGCTGCCCACACGTCAGAGCCCGTGGTACCAGAAAGTGGCCCCGACCTTCAGCGACGCGCTGGCGGCGGTCCGCGTCGAGCTGTGGCGCGCGGCGGTTTTTGAGATATCGGGGTCTGGGACGCAGACGGCGGAAAAGACGGCGGCTGTGTTTGAGCGCATGAGCGCCACGCTCGCCTATGCGGCATAGGGCCAAAGTCCAGCTTAGATGTTGACGATGAGCATCAGGTCCAGAAGATCAACGCGCTCGCTTCTGCGATGCGCGCAGACGGCCAAGCCGAAGCCGCGATCGAAGTGCTCAAGGACGCGCCCCTACGGAAACGGAACCTCGACGAGGACCTGAAGCGGACACACGCCATGTTGGGCATGCTTTACAAAGAAACCGGCGACAAGCGCCGGGCGATTCAGCATCTGCGGAGGGTCTACGCCGCCGACGCAGAGTTTCCTGGAGTCGCCGACGAACTCAGCGAGCTAGGTGGAGGACCCGAGGAGTAGGTCTACGCCAAACCACGTGTCGCAGCCATGCTCCAGTGGGGTACAGCGCTACGCGTCCGGGCTGAGCCTGTAGCCCGCGTGACGTAGCCAGCCAAGCGAGTCCTCCCACGTCAGCGCACCGACCGCCGCCGCCAACGCTTCGTTCAGCGCCGTCGCCGTGTCGGCCCGTGCCCGCCGGACGAGGTGCTTCACCTTCGACCACATCTCCTCGACCGCGTTGAACTCCGGCGAGTAGCGCGGCTGCCAGACCAACTCCGCTCCGCGCGCCTCGACCAGCGCTCTCAGTTCCGGCCGCTTGTGGACGGAGTGGTTGTCCCAGATCACGATGTCGCCCGGCCTCAGGTTCGGAGCGAGGTGATCCCGGACGAAGCGCTCGAACACGTCACCGTCGACGCTTCCCTCGACGGCGACGACCCCGCCGCGCCCGAGGCCGACCCACCCGAGCAGGCTCGTCCGCCGGCCCTTGCGATAGGGCGCGTGCTCCTCGCACCGTTTCCCGCGCGGGGCGTACCCGTAGGCCACCCGGCCACCAGCGACGATCCCGCTCTCGTCGACGCACACCACGCGCGCTCCATCGACCGTCGGCTGCCACGCCGCGAACGCCTCGCGCTCGGCTACGATGTCGTCGCGGAGTCGCTGGACGGCTCGGATGGACTTTTTTTGTGCGTCAGTGCCATCCGCGCCAGCGTCCGCCCAACGGTCTGTTGGCTGACAGCGGGCTCGCCGGCGTCGGCCAGCCGGGCGGCGAGCACGTGCTGTGGGACCGACGGGTCATCGTCGAGCCAACCTTGCAGCATCGCGCGGCCAACCTCGGAGACGGCGAGAGGCGTCCCGCCGGTGTTGGGCCGGGGCATGAGCGCGCCGGTATCGCGCTGGAGGGCGAGCCAGCGAACGAGCGAAGCGCGGCCGACGGCGAAGCGTGCAGCGACGGCGTCGAGGGAGGCGCCACCTTGTCGGTAGGCCGCGACGGCGCGGCGGCGGAGGTCGACGGAAACAGCCAAGAGCATCGCGTGTGGTGAGGCCAGAAGCTACCGGCTCACTCCGAGCGCGTCACGCTGTAACTGCACCAAACCACGTGTCGCCCCTGCATCCCGCTCATGGCAGGCTCAGCTCCGTCTGAGCTCGTCGTCACCATCAAGCGAGTCGGTCTGCCGAATCGAAGCGGAGATGCGCATTGCCGACTTCATGGGCCATTCCAGGCCGATCGGAGAGGCGTTGACCTGAGAGGTACACCTGTCCCTATCCCACATCATCCCGGATCGTCCCTCGTCATCCCGGATCAACCAGACCATCTGTCGTCCTACATTCGGCTAGCCCCACCTCGGTGCCGGTTCACGCCGCCTCGGGCCCGAGGCGGGCCGGGTCGCAAGCGGCCCGGCCGGTCACGCGACCATCGACAGGTCGAACGCCTCCAGCGTCTCCAGCACCACGTCGGCCTCGCGGAGCTCGTCGGCCGAGTAGCTCCCGGTCGCGACGGCCACGGCGACCGCGCCGACCGCCCGGGCGCAGGCCACGTCGCGCGGCGTGTCCCCGATGATGACCAGCTCGTGGTGGGCCACCTCGCGGCCGAACCGCTCCGAGGCGCGCCGGGCGGCGACGGCCGGGAGCGCGTTCCGGTCGGCGTCGTCGTTGCCGAACGCGCCGAACGGGAGGTGGTCGCGGCCCAGGCCGATCTGCTCGATCTTGAGGTAGGCCAGCGGCTCGATGTTGCCCGTCAGCATCCCCATCTCGGCGCCGTCCTCGGCCAGCCGGCGGACCAGCGCGACGGCGCCCGGGAGGTCCTCGACGGTCGCCTCGGGGAGGTTGGCCGTCATCCGCTCGGCGTAGAGCTCGCCGAACCGGTCGGCCTGCTCGGGGCGGGCGTCCAGGCCCGCCTCGGCGGCGCCCTCCAGGATCTCGCGGAAGATCTGGCGGTCCGTCTTGCCCGAGAAGGGGAGCCCGGAAAAGTCGTAGGTGCCGCCGGCGAGCGCCTCCAGCGCGGCGTGGACCGACCGCCGGCCGACGCCGTGGGACTGGAGGAGCGTGCCGTCGATGTCGAAGAGGAGGACGGGCATAGGGGGGGCGTGGGTGGAGCGGGTCCGGCGAGTTACGCAGGCCCGTCGGCGTCTGGAAGGGGAGAGCCCTGACGGCGCGGGGTTTCACCGAAAGAGAACCCGCCCGGCTCTCCACCCCCCCTCGGCGACAACCCGTCGGCACCGGGCGGCGTTAGCGTGCGCCCGACCCCGCCTCCGCCCCGCCCGATGGCCGACCAGCCCTCCCTCTTCGACGCCGCCTTCCCCCCGGACACCGACCCCGCCCGCCTCGGCGCCCCGCCGGCCGAGGCGGGCCACCCCGACGGCGACTTCGACGCCATCGAGTCCGGCGACGCCCGCGAGACCCTGTTCCTGGCCGACGCGATGGCGCTGGCCTACCGGGCCTTCTTCTCGATGAAGAACGCGACCCTGACCGCGCCCGACGGGACCGACACCCGGACGCTCTACGGCTTCGCGACGGCGCTCCTCAAGCTCCTGGAGGACGAGCAGCCCGAGCACATCGCCGTCGTGTTCGACGCGCTCGGCGGCGTCCCCACGTTCCGCGACACGCTCTACGACGAGTACAAGGCGCACCGGGCCCCGATGCCGCCCGAGATCCGGCAGAACGTCCCGCTCGTCAAGCGGCTCGTCCGGGCCTTCGACATCCCCGTGCTCGAAGTCGAGGGCGTCGAGGCCGACGACGTGATCGGGACGCTCGCCAAGCGGGCCGAGGACGAGGGCGTCGACGCCGTCATCTTCTCGGCCGACAAGGACTTCCGCCAGCTCTTGTCCGACCGCGTCTCGATGCTCCGGCCGCCCTACATGGGCGAGACGTTCGACCGCGAGACGCCCGAGACCTTCCGGGCCAAGTACGGCGGGCTCGAGCCGGCCCAGTTCGTCGACCTGCTGGCGTTGATGGGCGACTCCGCCGACAACGTGCCCGGCGTGCCCGGCATCGGCGAGAAAACGGCCGTCTCGCTCATCGACCAGTACGGCGACGTCGAGTCGCTCATCGAGCACGCCGCCGACCTCAAGGGCAAGCGCGCCCGCGAGGGCATGACCGACCACGCCGACGACGCGCGCCTGTCCAAAAAGCTCGTCACGATCCGCTGCGACGTCCCGCTCAAGAACGCCCAGGGCGGCGACCTCGACTGGCACACGCTGCGCCGGACCGACCCCGACCTCGACGCCCTGAACGCCTTGTTCGACGAGGTCGGCTTCGGGGCCCGGCTCCGCAACCGCGCCCGAGACTACGCCGCGGGCCGCCAGCGCCGACGGGCCGACGGGAAGCCCGGCCGGGCCTACACGACGTTGCCCGAGGACGACCCGTCGCTGTCGTTCGACTTCGGCCCGTACGAGCCCGTCACGGCGCTCGACGAGGACGCCGTGAGCTACACGACGGTCTACGAGCGCGACGACCTCGACGCCGCCGCGGGCGTGGTCGAGGGCGCCGAACGGCTCTCGTTCGACACCGAGACCACGTCGACCGACTCGATGCGGGCCCGGCTGGTGGGCGTCTCGCTCGCCAAGCACGAGAAGCGGGCCGTCTACGTCCCGACGCCCCTGCCCGACGGGACGCCCCAGGACGCCGCGCTCGCGCCGATCCGGGCCGCGCTCGAAGACGACGCGCTCTTGAAAGTCGGCCACAACGTCAAGTACGACCTGGAGGTCATGGCGCGCCACGGCGTGACCGTCCGCGGGCCCATCTTCGACACGATGGTAGCCCACTACCTCCTCAACCCCGAGGCCAGCCACAAGCTCGACGACGTCGCCAGCTTCCACCTGAACTACCGGCCCCAGCCCATCACCGACCTCATCGGGACGGGCAAGAACGCCTTGACGATGGACCAGGTGCCGGTCGAGGACGTCGGCCCCTACGCCTGCGAGGACGCCGACGTCGCGCTCCGACTGGTCCCGATCCTGACCGAGGCGCTCGTGGCCATCGACGGCGGCCAGGGCCGGCTCTTGCAGATCGCCCAGGACATCGAGTTCCCGCTCGTGCCGGTGCTGGCCCAGATGGAGATGGCCGGCGTCAAGGTGGACGAGAAGGTGCTCGGCGAGATCAGCCTCCAGCTCGACGCCCAGCTGGCCGAGGTGGAGGCCCAGGTCTTCGCCGAGGCCGGGCGCGAGTTCAGGATCGGCTCGCCCAAGCAGATCGGCCAGGTCCTGTTCAACCCGCCGCCGACCGACGACGACCGCGCGGCCTACCAGACTTGGCTCCAGGACGTGCGGGACAAGGAGGCCGGGACGGTCGAGGGCGACCCGGACGCCAAGCCCAAGACCAAGAAGCAGCTCGCCGACGAGGCGCCCACGTTCGGGCTCGGGCTGAAGCCGCTGGGCAAGACCAAGTCCGGCCAGCCCAAGACCGACGAGCGCGTGCTGGGCGAGCTCGCGCTGGAGCACGCCCTCCCGGCGCTGGTGCTCGACTGGCGCAAGGTGTCCAAGCTGAAGTCGACCTACGTCGACCGGCTCCCCGAGCTGATCCACCCGGAGACGGGCCGGGTCCACACCGACTTCAACCAGACCGTGACCGCGACGGGCCGGCTGAGTTCGTCGAACCCGAACCTGCAGAACATCCCGATCCGGACGGACCTGGGCAAGGAGATCCGGCGGGCGTTCGTGGCCGAGCCGGGGCACGTGCTGATGGCGGCCGACTACGCCCAGATCGAGCTCCGCATCATCGCGTCGATGTCGGGCGACCCGGACATGACGCGGGCCTTCGCCGAGGCCCAGGACATCCACACGGCCGCCGCGGCGCGCGTGTTCGCGGTCGACTACGACGACGTGACGCGGGCCCAGCGCGACCGGGTCAAGCAGGTCAACTACGGCATCCCGTACGGCATCTCGGCGTTCGGGCTGGCCCAGCGGCTCCGGATCGGCAACAGCGAGGCGCAGGAGCTGATCGACCAGTACCGGGCCTCGTACCCCCGCGTGATCCAGTTTTTGGACGGGCTGATCGACGAGGCGCGCGACCGGGGCTACGTCGAGACCCTGCTGGGCCGGCGCCGCTACCTCCCGCTCATCACGAGCCGCAACCCGAACGACCGGGCGTTCGCCGAGCGCGTGGCCGTCAACATGCCGATCCAGGGGACGCAGGCGGACATGATCAAGATCGCGATGATCGCCATCCAGGCCGGCCTGGGCGGGGTCTCGGCCGGCGCCCGGATGATCCTCCAGGTCCACGACGAGCTGGTGTTCGAGGTCCCCGAGGGCGACGTCGACGCGGTCTCGGCGTTCGTGAGCGAGCAGATGGCGACGGCCTTCCCGCTCGGCGACGTCCCGGTGGTGGTCGACGTGGGCGTGGCCGACAACTGGCTCGACGCCCACTGACCCCACGCGCTCGCCCGGCTCCCTCCGCCTCGGGCCCGAGGCGGAGGACTCGGCGCTAGGTTCGGGCCATGCTCGCGCTCGCCCTGGCCGCCGGTCTGGCCGCCGTCCACCTCGTCGCCGGGAAGCTCCGGTTCCTGTCCGTCGTCCCGCGGAGCCGGTGGCTGTCGCTGGCCGGCGGGATCTCGGTCGCCTACGTGTTCGCCCACCTGCTGCCCCAGGTGGCCGCCGGCCAGCGCGCCCTTGCCGACACCGGGCTGGCCCGGCTCGCCGTCGGCGAGGGCCACGTGTGGCTGCTGGCGCTGCTGGGCCTGGTCGCGTTCTACGGGCTCGAACGGGCGGCCCAGGCGTCCCGGGACGACGCCGAGGAGCCCGAGGACCGGACCGAGGCCGGCGTGTTCTGGCTTCACATGGGCAGCTACGGGCTGTACAACGTGCTGGTGGGCTACCTCCTGGAAGAGGGCGAAGGTGGGTCGGGCGTCGGCGTGGCGCTGTTCTGGACGGCGATGGCCCTGCACTTCTTCGTCAACGACTTCGGCCTGCGGGACCACCACAAGGCCCGGTACGACCGGGTCGGCCGGTGGGTGCTGGCCGCGTCCGTCGTGGCCGGCGCGGGGGTCGGGCTCGCGACCGAGATCCACGAGGCCGTGGTGGCCGGGTTGGTGGCGTTCCTGGCCGGCGGCGTCGTGCTCAACACGCTCAAGGAGGAGCTGCCCGAGGAGCGTGCGAGCCGGTTCGCCCCGTTCGCGCTCGGCGCCATCGGCTACGCCGCGCTGCTGGCCGTGGTCTGACGGCCCGCAGCCCCTCGGCCCCAGCCCTCTCGGCCTCGGGCCCGAGGCGGGCGGAGTGCCCGGGCGGGCGGGGAGTCAGGAGAACGCCAGGACGGCCGGGTCCACCACGGCCGGGGCCGCCGAGGAGGTCGAGGGGAGCAGGGCGTCGAGCGAGGTCAGCGTGTCCTGAGCGGACGCGTAGAGCGGCAGGAACGCCCGGACGGCGTCGCCCAGCGAGCCCGCGTCGGCGGCGTCCTGGGTCGCCGCGCAGTGGGCGAGCAGGCCGTCGGCGTCGAGCAGGCCGGCGATCGTCTTGAGCGAGTGGGAGCCGCGGCCGGCGGCCTTGAGGTCGTCGGCGCGCAGGGCCGTCTTGATCCGGCTGAGCTCGTCGGCGATCTCGTCGCGGGCGTCGGCCAGGAGGCCGAGCAAGAGCGCCGGCTCGCCCGAAGCCATCTCCGACATCGTGGGGAAGACGACTTGCTCGACCGTCAGCTCAAGGTCGGCCGCCGGCAGGGCCGGCTCGGGCGGCGCTGGCTCGGGGTCGACCACCGGGAGGGCGGGGGCCGCCGCGTCGACGTCGCCCAGGACGCGGTCTAGAGCCGCGCGGTCGAGCGGCTTGCCCAGGAACCCGTCCATCCCGACCGCGACGCACGTCTCCCGGCGGTCGGCCGTGACGTCGGCCGTCATCGCGATGACGCGCGGCTGGGGCAGGCCGTCGGCCTCGCGCACCTCGCGCGTCGCGTCGAGCCCGTTCATCCGGGGCATCCTCAGGTCCATCAGGACCACGTCGTAGGGCCGCCCCGCCCCGGCCGCTCGGCGGAGCGCCGGGAGCACCTCGTCGCCGTCCGAGACGACGTCGTGGCGGTACCCCAGCCGGTCGAGCGTGAGCCCGACCACGCGCTGGTTGACCGGGTTGTCCTCGGCGACCAAGATCCGGAGCCCGGAGGCGGGCGCCTCGGGCGCCGGGGCGAGTGGCGGCGCGGCGACCTGGGCCTCGGCCTCCTCGACGGCCTCGGCCAGCACGCGGGCGAGGTGGGACGGCTTGACCGGCTTGTGGAGCGTGGCCGCGAGCAGGCCCGGGGGCACGTCGGGCGACTGGTGCATCGACGACAGCACGACGAGCGGCAACGCCGGGCGGCGCGCCCGGATCGCGAGCGCGAGCGTGCCCCCGTCCACGTCGGGCATCTGGAAGTCGAGGACGGCCGCGGCGAACGGGGTCCCGGCGTCGACGGCGTCGAGCGCCTGGGCCGCCGAGGCCGCGACGGTCGGCACGAGCCCCACCGCTCGGCCTGGACCTGGAGGATCCGGCGGTTGGTCGCGTTGTCGTCGACGACGAGCAGGCCCCGCCCGGCGAGCGCGTCGAGGCCGTGGGCCGGCGCCGGGACCGGGCCCGAGGCGACCTCGGCCGGGACGACCACGTGGAAGGTGGTCCCGCGGCCCGGCTCGCTCTCGGCCCAGATCCGCCCGCCCATCGCGTCGGCAGCCGGCGGCAGATGGCGAGCCCGAGCCCGGTCCCGCCGTAGCGGCGCGTGGTCGAGGCGTCGGCTTGGGTGAACGGCGTCGAACAGGGCCTCGATCCGGTCCGGCGCGATCCCGATGCCCGTGTCGCGGACGCGAGACGTGGAGCCCGGACGGGCACCCGTCGAGCGGGCGGACGTGGGCCGGGACCGCGTCCGGCTCGCACGGCGCCACGCTCAGCACGACCTCGCCGGCCTCGGTGAACTTGACGGCGTTGGCGAGCAGGTTGACCAGCACCTGGCGGAGCCGCGTCACGTCGCCGACGACGCGGGGCGCGACGCCGTCGGCGACGTCGTAGGCGAGGTCGAGCCCCTTGGCCGAGGCCCGGTAGGCGACCAGGTCGAGCGCCTCCTTGGCGCACGTCCGGACGTCGAACGGCCGGGACTCGAGCTCGAGCTTCCCGGCCTCGATCTTGGAGAAGTCGAGGACGTCGTTGATCACGCCCAGCAGCGCCTCGCCCGACGACCGGACGACGCCGACGAACTCGCGCTGCTCGGCCGTCAGCGTCGGTGTCGAGCAGGTGGGCCGTCATCCCGATCACGCCGTTGAGCGGCGTCCGGATCTCGTGGCTCATGTTGGCCAGGAACTCGCTCTTGGCCTGGTTGGCCTGCTCGGCCGCGTCCTTGGCGGCGACCAGCGCGCGGTGGGCCCGCTGCGACCTCGGTCACGTCCTGGGCCACGATCACCAGCCCGCCGCGGCCGTCGCCCGCGGCGGGCAGCTTGGCCGCCGAGATGCGGACCGGCACGACGGTCGCCGTCGGCGCGCGCGAAGTGGGTGTCGAATCCGGTCACGGCGTCGCGGCCCGCGATCGCGGCCCCGAACGCGGCGGCCTCGTCGGGCTGGCGACGCGATCAGATGTCGAGGGCCGGGGCGCCCACGAGCGTCGTCGGCCGGGAGCTCCGACCAGGTCGGCCCCGGCGCGGTTGACCCGGAGGACCCGGCCCTCGCCGTCGAGCACGCACAGCGGGTCGGGGATGGACTCGATGACGGCGTCGAGGTGGGCCCGCGACACGGTGCTCGTGGCGAGCGCGTGGGCGGTCGCGTCGAGCGTCCGGGCGAGCCGGCCGATCTCGTCGCTCGACGTGTCGCCGATCCGGGCGTCCAGGTCGCCCTGGCCGATGGCCTCGGCGCGCGCCGCGATCCGGCTCAGCCGTCGGCCCAGCGTCCGGGAGATCCCACAGCCCGAGCAGCAGCGCCAGCCCGAACGGGACGACGAGCAGCGCCAGTCCCGACCCGGCGGACCGGCCGCGAGGGTGGCCCGGGCGGCCTGGGCGTCGGGGACGGCCGCGCTCGGTGGCCCGGTCGAGCGCGGGCGCGAGGTGGCGGCGGCGGCCTCGGCCGCCTCGGCCGACGGGTCGTCGCGGAGTGCGGCACCGAGCGCGCGGCTCAGGTCGGTCGCGAGCACCGCCGGCGGCCGCGTCGGCCCGCTCGGCCGCCTGTTGGGTCGCCGCCGCCGCCGCCCGGTCGGACGAGCGCAGGACCGCGACGCCCATCGCCGATACAACGATCGCGGCCGCCGCAAAACGCGAGCATGCAGCTTGGGAAACAGTTTCATCGTCCGGGGGAAGTGCTCGTAACGCGAGCGGGTTCGGCACGGCCTGCCGAGCGCGCGAAACGGGCCGTGTCGCGGGGGCGAGGGGGAGACCGGCCCAGAGGTCCAAGAGCGTGCCGAGCGCGTAGGTTGGCACCGGTCCCACCCCGTCGCCCCCCATGCGCCTGCTCGTCCTCGTCGCCGCCGTCCTCGCCGCGCCCGCCGCCCTCGCCCAGCCCGGCGTCGAGCGGGGCCGTCCGACCGACCGGCCCTGGCCGGACTCGCTGGTCGGCGGGCACGGCCCCGCCGGCCGAGGTCCAGGCCCTCTACGACGTCGCCGCCGCCGTCTCCGCCGACCGCGATCGAGGCCGACGTCCGGACGCTCGCCGGCTTCGGCACGCGCCACACGCTGAGCGACACGGTCAGTCGGCCACGCGCGGGCATCGGCGCGGCGCGGCGCTGGATCCGGGCCGAGTTCGAGCGCATCTCGGCCGGCCTGCGGCGGCTGCCTGGAGGTCGTCGAGCAGCGCCGCGTGATCTCGGGCGAGCGCCGCATCCCCGAGCCCACCGAGGTGGTCAACGTGCTCGCCATCCAGCGCGGGCACGGCCGACCCCAACCGCTACGTGGTCATGTCGGGCGACATCGACAGCCGCGTCTCGGACGCGCTCGACGCGACCAGCGACTCGCCCGGGCGCCAACGACAACGCCTCGGGCATGGCCGGCGCCATCGAGGCCGCGCGCGTCCTGAGCCGGTACTCGTTCCCCGGCACCATCGTCTACGCCGGGCTGAGCGGCGAGGAGCAGGGCCTGTTCGGGGGCCAGATCATGGCCGAGACCGCGCGCGACCGAGGGGTGGAACATCGAGGCCGTCCTGAACAACGACATGATCGGCAACTCGTGCGGCATCGACGGGGTGTGCGACAACACGTCGCGCCCGCGTCTTCTCGGAGGCCACGCGGCCGACCGAGACCGACCGCCAGGCGCGCGTCCGGCGGTTCACCGGCGGCGAGATCGACGGGCCCAGCCGGCAACCTCGCCCGCGTCGTCGACCGGATGGCGGACCAGTACGTCCGCAACCTCGACGTGATGATGGTCTACCGGCTCGACCGGTTCGGGCGCGGGCGGCCACCACACGCCGTTCACGAACGTCGGCTACCCGGGCGTGCGGATCATGGAGACGCACGAGCACTACGACCGCCAGCACCAGGACCTCCGCACGGGGACGCACCCGGACGGCTCGCCGCGCCACTTCGGCGACACCGTCGAGTACGTCGACTTCCACTACGCCGCCAAGCTGACGGCGCTCAACGCGGTCACGCTGGCGGGCCTGGCGGGCGCCCCGGCGCCGCCGTCGGAGGTGTCGGTCGAGGGGGCCGTCCAGCCCTCGACGACGCTGTCGTGGGACCGGCCGGACGCGGGCCGGAACCCCCAGCTCGCCGGCTTCCGCGTCTGGTGGCGGCTGACGACCGAGCCCGCAGTGGCAGTGGTCGGTCTTCGTGCCGGACTCGGGCGAGCCGCGCCAGACGTACACCGCTGGAGAACGTGGTCATCGACAACTACCTGTTCGGCGTCTCGGCGGTCGCCGCCGACGGGAGCGAGAGCCCGGTCGTGTTCCCGGGCGTCATCGGGGCGTTCGACTACGAGCCGGGGGAGTAGCGGCCGGCCCGGGTCGCGCCGCCTCGGCGTCGTCTTGGTCGGGGGCGCAGGGGCGGCGGGGCCCTGACGGCCGCGAGCCATCGGCACGGGCCGGGATCGCAGAGGGCCCCCGCCCGTCAGACGACGGCCCAGGCTCCGACTCCCCCGTGACCCGCCCGATCCTCCGCTTCGACGTCCCGCTCGTTCTCGCCTTGGCCCTCGCGGGTGCCGCCCTGGCCGGCTGCGCCTCCGAGGCGTCCGGCGACGTCGCCGCGTCGCCCTCGGGCGAGGTCGAAGTCCAGTCCAACGAGACGACCGACGTCGCCGGGCCGGCGCTCGACGCCGAGGTCGACACGACGGGCCCGGCCCGGGTCGAGGTCGGCGGCGCCTCCGTCCCCGCGCGCGGCGTGGTGACGGACATCGAGAGCGGCGACGTGTCGTGCTACGCTCACCGCTCCGCACCGACGACGGCGCGACCGAGACGGTCCACGCGGACTACTCGGTGTGCGACTCGAACGCGATCCTGGACCGGCGCGTCCAGATCGAGTACGCGCCAACGACGTCCTGGCGGCGTCGTGCGAGGGCGACCCGGACTGCCTCGACACCGAGACCGTCGCGCTGGCCGTCGTCGCGTCGCCGATCGACCGGTAGCCCCGCCTCGGCGGGCGTGTGGGCGGGCTCGCCCGGCCCGTCCGGGCCGGCTGCTCGCCCGAGGCGGGGCCGGTCGCGGTGGGAGAGCCCCGGCGTCGAGCGGGGCCCGATGCCGAGCCGGCGCCGGGCCCGCTACTCGACCGGGAAGTCGAAGTAGGGCCGCGGTGGGGCTCGCCGCGGAGCGTGAAGTGCCACCACTCCTTGGAGTAGTTGCGGAAGCCGCGCCGCGCTCATCGCCGTCCGGAGCCGGTCGCGGTTGCGCCGCGCCACGGCCGAGACGGCCCGGCTGTCGGTCGCCGCGGCCGGGCTGAGGCAGTCGTAGGCCGTCCCCATGTCGAGGTCGCCCTCGGCGAGCCGCCCGCTCGGGCCTCGGGGCCGGTCGCAGCGGGGGAGCGGCCCGTCCGGCGTGGGGAAGGCCGTGCGGACCGAGGCGGCGACGGGCAGGCGCGACCAGCGTCAGGTCGACCGTCGAGCCGCGGCTGTGGCCGCTCCGCGTCGAGATGTAGCCGCGCGAGAACAGGCGGCCCTTGGGCTCGTCGGGGTAGAACGCGTCGCTTCATCGAGCGCGTCGGGCGTGTTGGCCCAGCGGACGAAGTGGTTGACGGCCGTCTGGGGCCGGTAGCAGTCGTACACCTTGAGGCCGAGCCCGTCGCGGGCGAGGCGCGCGGGCGACGCCGGCGAGCGCCGTCGGCGGCCGGCTCGGTCAGGATGCACTCGGGCGCGAGGTAGCCGTCGATGGGCTCGCCGACGAAGTTGTACGCCGTCGTGTAGCGGATCTCCTGGGCGATCATCGGGGCGACCTCGCTCAGACGGACGAACCCGTCGGGCAAGGGCGCCGCGGCGGTCGGTGGTGTCGGGCGCCGGCCGAGCGCGGACGCCGAGACGGGCGGCGTCCGCCCGCGCCGGAGCGTCGGCCGGGGCCGGCGGCGCGGGCGTGGCGTCGGACGACTGGCACGCGGGCGCGGCCAGCGCGAGCGCGGCGGCGACCAGCCAGGGGAGGACGGACGGCGGGGCATCGGGGCGGGGGGGCGACGGGGCCAAGGTAGGGAGCGCTCGAACGGCCCGGGCGGGCGCCTCCTGCCCCGCCTCGGTGTCTTCACGGGCCGAGGCCGAGCGGGACGCGGGTCCGGGCCGGCTCCGCCCGCGCCGTCCGTACCTTTCGGGCTCCGCCCGCCCGCGCCATGCCCACCCCGCTCGTCACCATCGCCGCCGTCGTGGTCCTCGGCATCGGGGCGCAGTGGCTCGCCTGGCGGACCAAGTTCCCGTCGATCCTGCTGCTGCTCGGGTTCGGGTTCCTGGCCGGGCCGGTGACCGGGTTCCTGCCCGCAGGACGCGCTCCAGGGCGAGTGGCTGTTCCCGTTCGTGTCGCTGGCCGTCGGCATCATCCTGTTCGAGGGCGGGCTGACGCTCCGGTTCGACGAGTTCCGCGAGGTGGGCAAGGCCGTCGTCAACCTGATCACGATCGGCGTGCTTGGTGACGGGCGTGCTGGCGCACGCTGGGGGCGCACTACCTGGCCGACTTCTCGTGGGAGGTCGCCGTCGTGCTGGGCGCGCTCCTGACGGTGACCGGCCCGACCGTCGTGCTGCCGCTCTTGCGCCACGTCCGCCCGGCGGGCCGCGTGGGGACGATCGCCAAGTGGGAGGGCATCACCATCGACCCGATCGGGGCCATCCTGGCCGTGCTCGTGCTGGAGACGGTCATCCTGCTCCACGAGCCCGCCGAGGCGGCCGGGGACCACGGGTCGGTGTGGGGCGCGCTCGCGACCAGGGCATCGCGTTCGAGATCGTGGTCGGGCGTGGGCGTCGCCGTGCTCGCGGCCGTGCCTGCTCATCGTCCTGCTCCACCGGCGCCTGGTGCCGGACTGGCTCCAGAACCCGGTCGCGCTGATGGTGGTGATCGCGGCGTTCGCCATCTCGAACTCGCTCCAGGAGGAGGCCGGGCTGCTGGAGGCGACGCTGCTGGGCATCATCATGGCCAACCAGAAGTACGTCTCGGTCCGCCGGATCGTCGAGTTCAAGGAGGACCTGCGCGTGCTGCTGATCTCGCTCCTGTTCATCATCCTGAGCGCCCGGCTCGAGCCGAGCGCGTTCGAGATCATGCTGGCGCCGGGGCCGCTGCTGTTCCTGGCGCTGCTTGATGCTGGTCGTCCGGCCGCTGGCCGTCGCGCTGTCGTCGCTGGGGACCGGGCTCAACTGGAAGGAGCAGGCGTTCCTGGCGTGGCTGGCGCCGCGCGGGATCGTGGCGGCGGCCGTCGCGAGCCTGTTCTCGTTCCGGCTGGCCGAGTTCTTCCCGGCCGAGGCCGAGCGGATCGTGCCCATCGTGTTCCTGGTCATCGTCGGGACGGTCGCCGTCTACGGCCTGACGATCTCGCCCCTGGCGCGGTGGCTCGGGCTGGCGCTGCCCGACCCGCAGGGCGTCCTGTTCATCGGGGCCCAGGGCTGGGTCGCGGCGCGTGGCGAAGGCGCTCGCCGGGCTGGGCGTGCCGGTCATGCTGATCGACGCCAACGCGCGCAACGTCCGCCAGGCGAAGAAGGCCGGGCTGCCGGCCCAGCGGGCCAACATCCTGGCCGAGGGCGTCGTGGACGACCTGGACCTGAGCGGGATCGGGCGTCTGCTGGCGGTCACGCCCAACGACGAGGTCAACGCGCTCGCGGCGCTCCACTTCGGCGAGGTGTTCGAGTCCGACGAGGTCTACCAGCTCCCCATGCGGGCCGACGGGCCCAAGAGCCCGGCGACCGAGATCCCGCGGCACCTGCGCGGGCGGCCCCTGTTCGCGACCGACGCCACGTTCACGGCCCTTGGACGACCGGCTCAACGCGGGCGCCAAGGTCCACGTCGTCCACCTGACCGAGACGCGGACGCTGGCGGGCCTCCTCCAGAGCGACGAGGACGACGAGCCGACGGCTGACCCCGCTCTTCCTGGTCCGCGGCGAGAAGGTCAAGGTCTACGCCGAGGACGCCGACATCACGCCCCTGCCCGGCGACGCCGTGGTGATCCTGGCCGACCACTCCCCGGACGCGGCCTGGCTCGACCCGGCCCGCCTCGGCGCCGACGCGCCCGAGGTGGACGACGTGCCGCCCGACGTGGAGGACGTGGGGCTCGGCGACGGCCAGACGGGCGCGCCCGTCGTCCCGCCGGGGACGTAGCCCCTCGCGCGGCGGCGGTACAGCCGAGGACGACGGGCGGAGACGGGCCGGGTCGAGGCCCAGCACCCCGGTCGCACTTGGTCGTCCAAGGCGTCTCGCCGGACTGCTCCCCGAACGCCTGCCCATGCGGATCGCCCTCTGCCAGATCAACACCACCGTCGGCGACCTGGCCGGCAACGTCGGGCGCGTCCTGCGCGACGCCCGCCGCGCCGCCGACGCTGGCGCCGACCTGGCCGTCTTCCCCGAGCTGTGCCTGACCGGCTACCCGCCTCAGGACCTGCTGGACCGGCCCGCCTTCCTGGACGACGTCGACGCGGCCGTCGCGACACCTGGCCCGGCAGGCCGCCCGAAGGGCTCGCGCTCCTGGTCGGCGCGCCCGTCCGCAACGACACGCCGGTCGGCAAGCGGCTGTTCAACGCGGCCCTGCTGCTGGCCGGACGGCGAGGTCCAGGACGGCGTCTCGAAAACGCTGCTCCCGACCTACGACGTGTTCGACGAGTACCGCTACTTCGAGCCGTGCCCCGAGCGCGAAGGTCGTCGAGTGGGCGGGCTCCGGCTGGGCGTCCACCTGTGCGAGGACATGTGGAACAACGAGGAGCAGGCCCCCTACCACTTGTACGCGGCCAACCCCATCGACGAGCTGGCCGCGCTGGGCGTCGACCTGTTCGTCAACCTGTCGGCGAGCCCCTACGCGACGGGCAAGCCGGCCGAGCGGCGCCGGCTGATCCACGAGAGCTGCCGCGAGCACGGCGTCCCGTTCGTCTACGTCAACCAGGTCGGCGCCAACACCGAGCTGATCTTCGACGGCGACAGCCAGGTCCAGAGCGCGGCCGGCGACGTGCTGTGGCACGCGCCGCTGTTCCGGGAGGCGTTCTACGTCTGGGACTCCGGGGCGCCCGGCGAGCCGGTCGGCCCGGCCCGCCTCGGCGCGTCGGTCGGCAGGGGCGAGGCGGCCGGCGGCGAGACGGCCGACGGCGAGACGGCCGGCGGCGAGACGGCCGGCGGCGAGACCGAGGCGGGCGAGGTGACGGCCCAGGTCCACGACGCGCTGGTGCTCGGCATCCGCGACTACGTCGAGCAAGACGGGCGCGGGCGTGTTCGACAAGGCCCTGGTCGGGCTGAGCGGCGGCATCGACTCGGCGGTGACGTGCGCGCTGGCCGTCGCCGCGCTCGGGCCGGACCGCGTGGTCGGCGTCACGATGCCGTCGGCCTACTCGTCGTCGGGCTCGGTCGACGACAGCCGAGCGCTGGCCGAGAACCTGGGCATCGAGTTCCACCAGGTCTCGATCCGCCCGGCGGTCGACGCCTTCGCGACCATGCTGGCGCCGCTCTTCGAGGGGACCGACGAGGGCGTGGCCGAGGAGAACGTCCAGGCGCGCGCGCGCGGCGTGACGCTGATGGCGATCTCGAACAAGTTCGGCCACCTGCTGCTCACGACCGGCAACAAGTCCGAGATGGCCGTCGGCTACGCGACGTTGTACGGCGACATGTCGGGCGGGCTGGCCGTCCTTTCGGACGTGTTCAAGCAGGAGGTCTACCGCGTCGCCGAGCACGTCAACGCGCTCGCGGGCCGCGACGTGATCCCGCGCCGCACGATCACCAAGCCGCCCTCGGCCGAGCTCCGGCCGGGCCAGCTCGACCAGGACTCGCTGCCGCCCTACGACGTGCTCGACGCCATCCTGCAGCGCTACGTCGAGGAGCACCAGGCGCCGGCCGGCATCGCGCGCGAGCTGGGCTACGACCTCGCCCTGGTCGAGCGGATCGCCCAGATGGTCGACCGCAACGAGTACAAGCGGCGCCAGGCCGCGCCCGGCCTGCGCGTCTCGTCGAAGGCGTTCGGCTCGGGCCGCCGCGTCCCCATCGTGATGCAGCGGACGCGGATCGACGCCGAGGGGCACCGCGAGCGGGTCGAGGGCGCCCCGGCCGCCGCCGCCGTCGACGCCTAGCTCGGCCCACCTCGGCCGGCCGGTGGGCCGGCCCGTCGGCCCACCGAGGCGGGGCCGGTCAGCGGTCGCCGGCCCGGGTCACGGTCGCCCGGGCCACGGGCGCCCCGTCGGACAGAACGCGGACGAGGTAGGTCCCCGGCGCCACGCGGCCCAGGTCGACGCGCACGTCGACGTCGCGGCCGGACGCGCGCGACTCGCCGGCCCAGACCCGCCGCCCGAGCCGGTCGGTGACCTCGACCCGGACGGCGCCGGGCGCCGCCAGCCGGGCCCGGACCCGGAGCGGCCCCCGCGTCGGATTCGGGCCGACTCGGATCTCCGCCGCGTCGTCGGGCGCGTCGTCGGAGGCGGTCGCGACCGGACCGTACGGGACGCCTCCCACGACCGCGCGGGCCAGGGTCCACCTCGTCTCCCGCCGCTGGCCTCCCGTCCCCATCCACGAGTCGACATGAGAGACCAGCCCGACCCCCCGGACGAGGACGTACGTCGGCGGGGAGTACGCGCGGGCTTCGCCCGTGTACTCGGTGCCTCCGACGTCGAACGTCCAGGGGGTCGGGTCCCGCCGGCCCATCGACTCCAGAACGGTGAGCGACGCGAGCGGCGGCACGGGCGAGGACGTGCTGTCCCCGGGGTCGACGACCTCGTAGGTCCACCCCAGGCTGTCGGCCCGGAAGCCCAGGAGCGCCCGCGTGCCCCCTCCGCCCCGGACGACCGCGAGCGTGTCGGTCCCCCGGACGACCTCTTCGGTCACCCGGTAGGAGTACGTCGCCCGTTCGGTCTGACACCCCCCTCCGTAGACGACGTGTTCACACACGGTCTGAGAGTACGAGTAGGCCCACTCGTCGCCGACCTCGAACGGCGCGAATTCCCGGATCAACTCGGGATCGACCTGGGCGCCAGCGACCAGCGGGAGGAACGCCAGGACGGCGATTCGGAAAGGGTTCACGGGTCGATGGGAGATGTCGGGGCGTGCCCGTCGCACACGAATGTGAGGACAACTACGTCACCGCAGATCCCGCACGCAAACAGGCCCCCGCTCGGTGTGCCCGCCTCGGCCGGCCGGCGGACGCGCGCGCAGGTGCGCCGAGGCGGGGGAGGTTCAGCGGTCGTCTGAGCCGGCCGCCACCCGTCGGACGCCGATGGGGAGGGCCACCCCAACCGAGAGCAGCGCCCACGTCGGCCCGTCGAGCGTGGCCAGGCCCCGGGCGAACCGGGTGGGGAGGGGCGCGGAGCACAGCGGCTCTTGGACCGCCCACCCGAACCACGCGACGGCGAACGCCAGGAGCGCCCCGGCGGCGGCGAGCGCGAAGCGCGCGGCATCGGAGCGCCGGTCCGTCGCCGGGCCCCCCTGGACCCGAGGCGGGCCTACTGGACCGTCACCGAGACCGTCGCGCTCTTGGAGTCCTCGCCCGTCCCGCTCCGGGCGACGTAGGTGAAGAAGTCCGAGCCGACGAAGCCGGCGCGGGGCCGGTACACGAGCTGGTTGCCGTCGGCCTCGGCGATCGTGGCGCCGCTGGCGGACCGCGACTGGAACGACCCGATCGTGAGGTCGGTGCCGGTGTCGTTCCGGAGCACGTTGATGGTCACGGCCTCGCCGGGCCGCGTCTGGACCGAGTCGTTGTTGGCGACCGGGGCGGTGCTCCCGCCGTCCGAGTCGCACCCGGACAGGAGGAACGCGAGGGACAAGGAGGCGGCAGGGACGAGGCGCATGGACGGGCAGGGCAAGGGGGGACGGGTCCGCGGCCGGCCCCGCGCTCCGGCCCCGCGCTCCGGCCCCGCGCTCCGGCCCCGCGCTCCGGCCCCGCGCTCCGGCCCCGCGCTCCGGCCCCGCCCACCTCGGTGGGCCCGCGGGCTGGCCGAGGCGCAAGGGGCTACGCCGTCGCGCCGCCGCACGACGAGCCGGCGCCGGCCGTGCAGCCGTAGCAGTGCCGCTCGGTCTTGACCGTCCGCGCCTGCCAGGCCGCCAGGTCGAAGTCGCCGACGTCGCCGAACGGCACGGCCGCGTCCATCTCGAGCTGCTGGTTGAAGTCGCAGTCGTACACCTTGCCGTCCCAGCCGACCGAGACCGTGTTGCGGCACATCAGCCCGTCGATGGTGCCGGGTTGAAGGCGCCCAGCAGCCGGTCCATGTAGGCGTCGAGCTGGCCCTTCTCCAGGAGCCACTCGAGGTAGCGGCTCATCGGCATGTTGTTGAGCGCGAACAGGCGGTCGAACGAGACGCCGTGGTTGCGCTGTCGAGCGCCTCCTTCCACTCGGCCTCCAGCGAGTCCTGGCTGCCGGCCAGGAAGCTGCCGACCGGGTTCGTGACGAGCGTCAGGACCTTGTCCGGGTCGCCCTGGCCGTAGCCCGCCTCGTTGAGCGTCGCGAGCGCGCGGATCGACTTCTCGTAGGTCCCGTCGCCGCGCTGGGCGTCGGTGCCGAGCTGGCGGTAGTGGGGGAGCGAGCAGGCCACCTCGACGCCGCGCTCGGCGAACCACTCCGGCAGGTGCTCGTAGCGCCGGACCGTCAGGATGGTCAGGTTGCAGCGGTCGATGACGTGGAGCCCGCGCGCCACGCACTCGTCGACCAAGTACTCGAAGTGCGGGTTGAGCTCCGGGGCCCCGCCCGTCAGGTCGACGGTGTGCAGCGAGCCGCCCTGGGGGTGGGCCTGGATGTGGTCGATGGCCGCCAGGCACGCGTCGACGGCCGCCCGGTCCATGTTCTCGTCCGTCCGGTCCGGGCCCGAGTCCACGTGGCAGTGCCGGCACGTCATGTTGCACAGCTTGCCGATGTTGATCTGGAAGATCTCCAGCGGCGCCGGCGTGAGGCCCTGCGTCCCACCCGCTCGCGACCAGGTCGCGGTGGAAGCTGCCCGGTCCCGCTCGGGCCGCAGGTCGAGGTCGACGGCGTCGAGCGCCGCGATCTGGGCGGCGGGCTCCGCGAGCGGCGTGCGCCGGCCGTAGAGGCTCGTCGTCCGCTTCGGGCCGTCCATGACGTCGGCCATGAGCTCGGCCGAGAGGACGGGGAGGGAAATGGCTGCGCCGTCGCCGTTGGACATCAGAAGTGGAGGAGCCGAGGGGGGAATACCGGCGACCGGCGATCATTCACGTGTCCGACGACCGGATGCAGAGGTCGTCCGACAGTCGAGGAGAGCGCGAGCGGGAGCGTCCCCCCGCTCACCCGGCCCGGGCTACATCGTCTGGGCCTTGACGCCGTCGAGCATCTGGAGCCCGTGGACCAGCGAGGCCCCGCCGCGGATGGCCGTCGCGACGTGGACCGCCTCGGTCATCTGCTCCAGGTCGGAGCCCTTGGCGAGCGAGTCCTGCGTGTAGGCGTCGATGCAGTAGGGGCACTGGACCGTGTGGGCCACCGCGAGCGCGATCAGGGCCTTCTCGCGGGCCGTCAGCGCGCCGTCCTCGAACACCTTGCCGTAGTAGCTGAAGAAGGCGTCGGCGAGCGGCTTGGAGCCCTCGGCGATCTCGCCGAAGCGGGGGAGGTGCTCGGGCTTGTAGTAGGTCTCCACGGAGAAGCGGGGGGAAGTGGGGGCGAGGGAAGCTAGGCCGGCCCCGCGAGGCGCAGACAGGCCCGCCCGCCGGCCGGGGGCGGTTGTGGAGTGTCCGTCGGACGGATACCTTACCGGATTCGCGCTCGCCCTCCCGCCCGCGGTTCTCCCGCGCTCCTTGTGTCCCTCCTCGGCTGGTTCCTCCTCCTGATCGCGCTCGCCGCCGCCGGGGCCTACGTCGCCCGTCTGCGCCGGCCGGTGGTGCCGCCGGCGGGCGCGCGGCTCCCGCCCCCGTCCGGCGAGAGCGACCTGACGAGCCTGGGGCTGTCGTCGGTCCGCGCGCGGCCCGCCGGCGCGCGGTCGGACCCCGACGAGGCCCGGTTCACCGAGAGCTCGGGCGGCCGGTGGCCCTGCCGGCGGTCCCGGGCGACCCCTCGACGTCGAGCGCCCGCCCGGTCGAGCGCCCCGCCCGCGCCGAGGCCCCGGCCCGACCGCCGCCGCGCCGGGGACGCCCTGGGCCGGCCCGCCGTCTCGCTCCTGCTCGCGTCGATCGCCGCCCACGCCGGCGGGCGGCGTCGCCGTCGTCCGCCACGACGGCGCAGCGCCGCGTGGTCGAGGCCCGGACCGACGGCGGGCGCGCTGACGGCCATCGCCGGCTCGCCGGTCGCGCTCGACCGCGAGGTCCGGATGGGGTCCGACGCGCTCGGCGCGCTCGTGAGCGCCGTCGGCGGCCGGGCCCGGGCCGTCCCCGCCGGGCCCAGCGTGGTCCTGGTCGGCGGCGACGCCGACGCCGCCGACCGCTACCTCGACCTGCTGTCGACCTGCTGCCCGACGCCGACGCCCCCGCGCCGGACGCGCCCGCCCCGCCCGACGCCGACGCCGAGGCGGCCGGCCTCGGGACCCGGCGGACGCCCCCGAGCCGGCCCCGGTCCCCCGGGCCGTCATCATCGCCCAGGAGCAACGAGGCCGCCCGCGAGGCCGACCGCCCGCTGGCGTTCGCCCTGGTCACGCTCGCCGACGCCGAAGAGCGCCTGACCGCGCACACCCCGGAGGACGTCGCCCGCGCCGAGGCCGACCTCCGCACGCGCCTGCGGGGACCGCGGGCGTCCGCCGCATCGAGCCGTTCGGCGACCTGCTGTTCGGCGTGTTCCTCGACCTCGACCCTCCGAGGACGGCCGCCGCGTGGTGCGACCGGCTCGCCTCGGGCGACCCGCCGCTGTTCATCGGGGCCGTGGCCCCGGCCGACGGCGACCCGACGAGCATCCGCGACGCGGCGGCCGAGCGCGCTCCAGGATGCCTACGACCAGCGCCGGCACCCGCGTCGTGGAGGCGTGAGACGGCCGCTCGGGTCGCGGACGAACGGGCGCGTCGAGGAAAAGGGCAATGGGCCCGGCGGGCGAGGGAACCCCTCCGGCCGGATTCGCTCGGGCGCCGGGTGCTCGTCCCCTCCTCGTCCTGCCCCCGCCCCCATGATCGTCCTCGTCCTCAACGCCGGCTCGTCGTCGCTCAAGATCGACCTCATCGACGCCGACGCCGCGCAGACGCTCGCGGCCGGCCAGGTCGAGCGGATCGGGGCCGTGTCGTCGCTCGCCTCGTTCCGGCTTGGGCGACGCCAAGCCGGAGCGGGTCTCGCTCCAGGCGCCCGACCACGCGACGGCGCTCGTCGCACCTGCTCGACCGGATGCGCGAGGCCGACGGGCCCGAACCGGGACGTGCTGCCCGAGATCGAGGCCGTCGGGCACCGCGTGGTCCACGGCGGCGAGCGGTTCGCCGAGTCGGCGCTCATCGACGGCGAGGTGATCGACGCCATCCGCGACGCGTTCGACCTGGCGCCGCTCCACAACCCGGCCAACCTGCAGGGCATCCGGGCCGCCCAGAAGGCGTTCCCGGACGTGCCCCACGTGGCCGTCTTCGACACGGCGTTCCACCAGACGATCCCGCCGCAGGCCTACCTCTACGCGCTGCCGAACCGGCTCTACCGGCGCCACAAGATCCGCCGCTACGGATTCCACGGGACGAGCCACTACTACGTCTCGCGGCGGCTGGTCGACCTCGACGGGCTCGACATTCAGCACTCCCGCGTCGTCACGATCCACCTGGGCAACGGCTGCTCGATGGGCGCCATCCACGACGGCCGCAGCGTCGACACGTCGATGGGCATGACGCCGCTCGAAGGGCTGGTGATGGGCACGCGGTCCGGCGACCTCGACCCGTCGATCGTGTTCGAGATCGCCGAGAAGGAAGACGTGCCGCTCGCCGAGGTCCACACCCTGCTGAACCGCTACTCGGGGCTCCTCGGCCTGAGCGGCTACGCGGCCGACATGCGCGACCTGCTCGCCGAGGCGGCCGACGGCGACGTCCGTTGCCAGCAGGCCGTCGACGTGTTCTGCTACCGTGTCAAGAGCTACCTCGGCCGCTACCTCGCGGTCTTGGGCGGCCTCGACGCGGTCGCGTTCACGGCCGGCATCGGGACGTTCGCCGCGCCCGTCCGCGCCCAGATCCTGGACGGCCTCGACGGCCTGGGCATCACGCTCGACCCCGAGGCCAACGAGGCGGCGAACGGGACGGAGGCCCGCATCACGACCGACGGCAGCACGGTCCCGGTCTGGGTGGTGCCGACCAACGAGGAACTGGTGATCGCGCAGGACACGCAGAAGCTGGCGCGCGCCGCGCGCCAGTCGCCGTTCGTGTAGAGGCCGAGTCGCGCCGTTCGGCGCGCTCGAGGCGGACGTGGACGCTCGTCCGACGCGAGCGGGTCGCCCCGTCCGTCGGAGGACGACTCGCCGCTCGCTTCCTGCGCCCACTGCTCCGCCCGCCTGCTCCGTCTGCTCCTGGTCTCGCCGCCGTGCTCGCCGCCTGCGAGCGCCGCCCCGCGCCCAGGGCGACGCCGAGGCGCTGGCGCTGATCGATCGCGCGCGGGCCCACCACGGCTCGGCGCGCCTCGACGGCGCCGAGGTCCGGTTCTCGTTCCGGGGCACGCCGTTCGTGCTCCGCCGCGACGGCGCCACGTTCCGCTACGCGCGGACCCTGAGCGACGAGCAGGGGCGGACCGTCGAAGAGGTCGTCGACAACGCCGGCACGCACCGGTTCGTGGACGGCGTCGAGGTGCCGCTCGACGCGGCCGAGGCCGGGCGCGTCCACACGGCCGTCAACTCGGTGGCCTACTTCGCGCTGCTGCCTGCGCCGCTCTCCGACCCGGCCGTCCGGGCCCGGCTGCTGACGCCGGACCGCGTCGGCGGGAGCCGACTACGACCGCGTCGAGGTCACGTTCGCGCGCGAGGGCGGCGGCGTCGACTTCGACGACCGCTACGTCTACTGGCTCCGCCGGACGACGGCGAGATCGGCCACTTCGCCTACACCTACGAGCCCTCGCCCGGGCGACACGTCGAGGACCGAGACCGGCACCCGCTTCCGCGTCCCGATCGGCCAGGCAGCGCGTGGGCGGCGTCCTGTTCCAGGACTGGCGCAACGTGACGGCCGACTCGCTCGACGACCATCCGGACTTCGGCGACGCCTTCGACAACGGGCCGTGTTCGAGGTGTCGGAGGTCGTGCTCGACTCGATCCGCGTGACGCCGCTAGGCCGCCGTCACGCGAGCTGGTCCGTCGGCGAGCGGAAGCGCGGGACGGGCCCCTGAGCGACGGGACGCGTGCGTACGTTGGTGGCCCGTCCGGCGCCGTCCGGCTCGGGTCGAGGTCGCGCTCCAGGCCCGTCCGGCCCGTCCCGAGAGACGCCGTCTCGGGCAGGCGCTCGTTCCGGCTCCGGACATGCCCGCCTCGCCCCGAGCCCGACCCGCCGCTGGACCGAGGCGCCGACGTGCTCGAGGCGTTCTTCTCCAGCGCCCCGTTCCTGATGGGCGTCGTCGAGCGCCGCGGCGGGCGAGGTCCGCCACCGGAGCGGCGAACGAGAACGGCGGTCGCGCTCTACCGGTCGGGGGGGCACGTTCGACGGGGTCGACGGCGCGCCGCTCACCGAGCTCGGGTTCACCGAGGACGAGGCGGCGACCTGGGAGCGCGCACGTCGACGCGTGCGCGGCGACCGCCGGGCCCGTCCACTTCTCGACCGTCTTTCCGTGGGGCGCCGACCCCGAGAGCGAGGACGCGCGCCACCTCGACGTGGTCCTCAACGCGGCCGGCGAGACGGCCCCGCTGTTCTCGTACGTCGTGACCGACGTGACGGCCCGCCGACGGGCGGACGCCGAGCGCCGGCTGCTGACGGCGGCCATCGAGCAGGCCGGCGAGCCCATCGTCGTGACCGACGCCGGGATCGACACGCCGGGGCCCCGGATCCTCTACACCAACCGGGCCCACGCGAACGCGTTCGGGTACACCGTCGACGAGCTGCTCGGTCAGAACCCCCGGATCTTCCAGGGGCCCAAGACGGACCGGGCCGTGCTCGACCGGGTCCGCGCGCGGCTGGAGGCGGGAGAGCCCGTCCAGGCGGAGACGGTCAACTACCGGAAGGACGGGACCCCGTTCACGGTCCAGTGGGAGATCGCGCCGGTCCACGACGAGGCCGGCGAGGTCGTCAACTGGGTCGGGACCCAGCGCGACGTGACTGAGCAGCGGCGGCTCGAGCGCGAGATCCTGGAGGTCGCCGCGCGGGAGCAGGAGCGGATGGCCCGCGACCTCCACGACGGGCTCGGCCAGGTCCTGACGGGCGCCGCGTTCCGGCTCCAGGCGCTCGTCCACACGCTCCGCGGGCACGGCGACGACGCGCTCGCGGCCGACGCGCTCCGCACGCGCGAGCTGGTCGAGGGCGCGCTCGACCAGGCCCGCGCCATCGCCCGCGGCCTGTTCCCGATCAGCATCGAGCCGGACCTGCTGAGCGAGGCGCTCGGCCGTCTCGCGACCGACGTCGCGACGGCGTTCGCGATCGAGTGCACGTTCGCCGGCGAGGCCGTGTCCGCGCCGACGCGCGAGCACGCCGCCCACCTCTACCAGATCGCCCAGGAGGCCCTGACGAACGCGGCCCGCCACGGCCGCGCCCGCTCGATCGGGCTCTCGCTGACCCAGGCCGGCGACACGGCGACGCTCTCGGTCGTCGACGACGGCGTGGGCATCCCGGAGGTCGCGCTGGCCGGCGGCGAGGGGCTGGGGATGCGGACGATGCGGTACCGGGCCGACCGCGTCGGCGGCGAGTTCGAGGTCCGCCACCGCGACGAGGGCGGGACCGTCGTCCGGGTCACGTTCGAGCCCGGCGTCGCCGTCGAGGTCTGACCGCCCCCGCCTCGGTCGGCCTGGGGGCGCGCGAGCGGGCACGGCCGGCGAGCGGGCTGGGCGCGGCGGCCGGCAGGTCGGGCGCGACGGCCGAAGACCGGGAGGAGAGGCCGGCCGGCCGGGCACCGGCTCGGGGGCGGCGCGTAGCTTTCCGAAAGCGGTTCCAGTCCCCACCCGTCTCCCCACGCTCATGTCCGACACTCTTCGCATCGCCTCCGGCCAAGGCTTCTGGGGCGACCTCCAGCGCGCGCCCATCGACCAGGCCCGCCACGGCCCCATCGACGTGCTCGTCATGGACTACCTCGCCGAGGTGACCATGTCGATCATGCAGAAGCAGAAGCTGCGCGACCCCTCGAAGGGCTACGCCCGCGACTTCGTCGAGGTCGTGACCGAGCTGGCGCCCGACATCAACGAGAAGGGCTTCAAGATGATCTCGAACGCGGGCGGCGTGAACCCCGTCGCGTGCGCCGAGGCCATCGTCGAGGGCGCGCGGAAGCGCGGCGCGACCGGCCTCGAAGGTGGCCGTCGTGACCGGCGACGACCTGCTGCGGCCGCCTGGACGACCTGCTCGCGCGCGGCGTCGAGCTGAAGCACATGGAGACCGGCCAGCCGCTGGCCGACGTCCGCGACCAGATCGTGAGCGCCAACGCGTATCTCGGCGCTCAGCCCATCGCCCGAGGCGCTGGCGATGGGCGCCGACGTGGTCGTCACCGGCCGCACGACCGACACCGGGCTCACGCTCGCCCCGCTCGTCCACCACTTCGGGTGGGACTGGGCCGACTGGGACAAGATGGCGGCCGGGCACCGTCGCCGGGCACATCCTGGAGTGCGGCGCGCAGTCCTCGGGCGGCAACTTCACCGACTGGCACGACGTGCCCGACATGGCCGGGATCGGGTTCCCCATCGCCGAGGTCTCCGCCGACGGCTCGTTCGTCGTCACCAAGCACGACGGCACCGGCGGGCTGGTCTCGCGCGGCACGGTCGCCGAGCAGCTCCTGTACGAGATCGGCGACCCGACCGACTACATCACGCCCGACGTCATCGCCGACTTTACGTCGATCGACCTCGAGGACGAGGGCGACGACCGCGTCCGCGTCAGCGGCATCCGCGGGACCGAGGACACCGAGTTCCTCAAGGTCTCGGCCGCCTACGCGGACGGCTGGAAGGCGACCTCGACGCTCGTGTACGCCTGGCCCGAGCGCCGCCAAGAAGGCGCGCTCGGCCGGCGAGATCCTGCAGCGACCGCCTCGACGCGCTCGGCCTCGAGTTCGACGAGTTCCGCTCCGAGATCATCGGCGCTCAACGCGCTCTCGGAGAGAGGCCGAGGCGGACGCCGCGCGCGAGGGCGACCTCGACGAGGTGCAGCTTCGCGTCTCGGTGCGGAGCCAGGACAAGGCAGCCGTGGAGCAGTTCGGCCGCGAGATCGCCCCGCTCATCCTGACCGGCCCGAGCGCCGTCACAGGCTTTGCCGGCGGCCGCCCGCGCCCGAGCGAGGTCGTCGCGTACTGGCCGGCGCTGATCCCCAAGTCCGAGGTCCAGACGGAGGTCCGCGATCCTCGAGGTCTGACCGACGGCCTCGAGGGCGGAGCGGCGCCGACCGGAGGGAATGCCGGAGCGTTTGAGCGGCACCCATTTAACATCGTTCCCCTCGACCGGCCGAGGTTTAACCGACGGCGGTCCTCTGCCCGATACTCCCCGATCCGTCGTAGCTCCTCTCCATGGCTGACATCTCCTGCTCCCCGACACACCGTCGGTCCTTCTCGTCGAGGACGATCCGACCAATCGTCTCGTCGCGCTCTCGATGCTCCGTCACATTGGCATCGAGGCCGACGCGGCGGTCAACGGCGCAGCTGGGCGTCCAGGATGGTGACCGGAGCGCGACTACGACGTGGTCCTGATGGACATCCAGATGCCCGTGATGGACGGCACTGAGGCCATGCGGCGATCCGCGCGCTGCTGCCACCCGACCAGTGCCCCCGGATCATCGCGGTCACGGCGCACGCCGTCAGTCGGGACGCGCGAGCGGATGCTCGCGACTGGGTTCGACGACTTCTACAACAAGCCGCTTTCGATTGCGATCCTGCGCGAGGCCATCGTTGCCGCCAGCCGCCCTCCTTCGCTCTCGCCGATCCTGTCCTGATGATCCGTCCGCCCGACCCCGAGGCGCTCTTGGCGTCGCTCGCGAACGACGTCCGCGCCCACGTCCGGTCGCTGCTCGGGCGAGGACGACGAGGAGTTCGTCCCGAGCTCGTCGACGCGTTCGTGACCTCCCGCAGTCGCCGTCGCCGAGGTCGAGACGGCCCATCGCGGAGGCGACGGGACATCGCGGCGGCCGCCCACGCACAAGCTCAAGGGGAGCGCGGCGAACGTCGGGCTGGAGCCGCCTCGCGACGTCTTGGAACCACGTCGAGACCGCCGTCCGCACGACGGAGAGGTCTGCCGTCCGAGACGCCGCTCGCGACGCCGCTCGACGGAGACGGAGCGGGCGATGATCGTCTCCAGGCAGCCGCGTAGCGATCCGCCTCGTCGAGGGCGTCCTTCGTGTCGACGTGACGCCGACCGCTGCGACGCGATCCGACCTCGAGGCCGTGTCGGAGCCACCGCGAGACCACGCGACCGGGCGCGTAGGCCCGAGCGCCGTCCGGCGCCGCCCTCCCGACCGCATGGCTTCTCCGCTCCGCCGCCTCGACGCCGACCTCTGGCGGTACCGCTGGACCCTCGGTCCTGGGCTTGCTCTGCGCGCTCGTGTCGGCGCTGTTCGCGCTGTTCATCCCTGGCCTGGTCCGCGAGGCCATCGACGCGATCCCGCGCATGGTCGCCGTCCAGGGCTACGCCGCCGGGACGGCGGCCGGACCCGCGCTCTACGACGACTTCCGCTGGGCGCTGGTCCTGCTCGGCGTCATGATCGTGGCCTTGGCGCGCTCTCGGGCCTGTTCATGTTTCTGATGCGGCGGCTGGTGGTGGTCGCGAGCCGAAACATCGAGTACGACCTGCGCAACCGGCTCTACGCCCACCTCCAGCGGCTCTCGGGCGCTTCTACCATCGCTTCGCGACCGGCGACGTGATGACGCGCGCGACGAGCGACGTCGAGAAGGTCCGTCGCTACGTCGGCCCGGCGCTGATGTACATCGCCCGTGCGGCGCTGCCATCGTCGTCGCGCTGACGTTCATGCTGGCGATCTCGCCCACGCTGACGTTCTGGGCCGTCTTGCCGATGCCGGTCCTGGCCGTCGCGGTCTTCTTCGTGAGCCGGCTCGTCCACGTCCGCACGGACCGCCAGCAGAAGGCCTACTCCGGCCTCACGAGCCGCGTCCAGGAGGCGCTTCAGCGGCATCCGCGTGGTCAAGGCGTACACGCAGGAGGAGACGTGGGGCCGGCGCATCGACGACGCGAGCGGGGACTACCAGGACAAGGCGCTCGACCTGGCGCTGGTCGACGCCGCGTTCCGGCCCGTCCTGATGATCCTGATCGGGCTGAGCACGGTGCTGGTCGTCGGCGTGGGCGGGCGGCTCGTGATCGCAGGGCCAGCTGTCGCTCGGCAACATCGCCGAGTTCATCATCTACGTCGCCAACCTGACCTGGCCGGTCGCCTCGTTCGGCTACGTCGTGTCGATGGTCCAGCAGGCGTCGGCGTCGATGGGCCGGATCGAGGAGATCCTGGAGACCGAGCCGGCCGTGAGCGACCCGGCCCGCCTCGGCGCGACGGCCGAGGCCACGGGCGCGCCGCCCGAGGCGGCCGACCTGGGCGTCGACGCGGTCGCCGGCCGCATCACGTTCGACGACGTCACGTTCCGCTACACGCCGGACGGCCCGGCCGTGCTCGACGCCGTCTCGTTCGAGGTCCCCGCCGGCTCGTCGGTCGGCATCGTCGGGCGGACGGGCTCGGGCAAGTCGACGCTCGTCGAGCTGATCCCCCGGCTGATGGACCCGACCGCCGGCACGGTCCGCGTCGACGGGACCGACGTCCGCGAGATGCCGCTCCGGACGCTGCGGGCGGCGGTCGGCTACGTGCCCCAGGAGGTCTTCCTGTTCTCGGACAGCGTCGGCAACAACATCGCGTTCGGCGTGCCCCACGCGGACCCGGCCGAGATCGAGGCGGCGGCGCGCGAGGCCGACCTGCTCGACAACGTGGCCGGCTTCCCGCTCGGCTTCGAGACGCGCGTCGGCGAGCGCGGGATCACGCTCTCGGGCGGCCAGAAGCAGCGGACGGCGATCGCGCGCGCGCTCATCCGCCGCGCCCCGATCTTGCTGTTCGACGACGCCCTCTCGGCCGTCGACACCCGGACCGAGGCGACCATCCTGGAGAACCTGCGCGCCCAGTTCGGCCAGCGGACGGTGCTGGTGGTGAGCCACCGGATCTCGGCGGTCCAGGACGCCGACCAGATCCTGGTCCTGGACGACGGGCACGTCTCGGAGCGGGGCACCCACGCCGAGCTGGTCGCGGCCGGCGGGGCCTACGCGACGCTCGTCCGCAAGCAGCAGCTGGAGGCCGAGTTGGACGTGGCCTAACGCCCGTCGTGGGCTCGAAAGGGGGCGGCACAGGGACGCTCGGCCCCGACGGTTTCCGCTTTCTACGCCGTCGTCCCCGAGCACCCGGGGGTCCGTCCAGTGCCGCAATCGACCGCGAGCCCGCGAGGATCGGCGGCGCCGTCCGGCGGAGGCGGGCACGGGCCCGAGGGAGTTCGCACACGGCCGGGGAGTTCGCGCGTCCTTAATGACGCCCGCCCGATCTTCCGGGCTCTGGCTCCCCCCACTCCATGTCCGACCTCCTCACGCTCGCCCTCGACGCCGCCCGCGCTGGCGGCGACGCCATCCTCGGCTACTACGGCCAGCCGCTCACCGTCGACGCCAAGGCGGACGACTCGCCGCTGACCCAGGCCGACCTCGCCGCGCACCGGACGATCTCGGACGCGCTGGCCTCGTCCGGCATCCCCGTCCTGTCCGAGGAGTCGCCCGAGGCCGAGGTGGCCGGCCGCAAGGGGTGGGGCCGGTTCTGGTGCGTCGACCCGCTCGACGGGACCAAGGAGTTCGTCAAGGGCTCGCCGGTCGCCGGCTCGGACAAGGCGCCGGTCACGTCGGGCGAGTTCACGGTCAACATCGCGCTCGTCGAGGACGGCGTGCCGACGCTGGGCGTGGTCCACGTCCCGGTCCACGGCGTGACCTACTACGCCGCCGACGGCCAGGCGTGGAAGCGGACCGGCGACGGCGAGCCCCAGCGGATCTCGACCCGGCCCGCCTCGGCGGACGCGCTGACGGTCGTCGCGAGCCGGGACCACGCGGGCCCCGAGGTCGCCGCGATCCTGACGGAGATCGAGGCCGGGGGCCGAGCGGTGTCGTCCGCCTCGATGGGCTCGTCGCTCAAGTTCTGCCTGGTCGCCGAGGGGGCCGCCGACTTCTACCCCCGGACGGTCCCGACCTTCGAGTGGGACACGGCCGCGGCCCAGGCCGTCATCGAGGCGGCCGGCGGCGGCGTCTCGACCCGCGCCGACGACCGGCTGAGCTACAACAAGGACGACCTCCGCAACCCGTCGGTGTTCGCCTGGGGCGACCCGGCGCTCGGCTGGCGGTCGTGGCTCGCGGAGTGACGGCACGGGTCAGGAGACATGAGGCACGGGGCGGAGCGCGAGTCGCTCCGCACTCGCCTCGTGGGAGCCGGGCCCGCCCCGTGCCGCTTTCCCCTCGCCCCCTGACCCGCCAATGACCTGGCAGGCCTGGTACACCCTGGCGGCGCTCGCGGTCATGGTCGGCGCGCTCGTGCGCGGCGCGGCGCGGACCGACATGGTCCTGCTCGGGACGCTGGGGCTGCTCCTGGTGGCGGGCGTGGTCGGCCCGGCCGAGGCGTTCGCGGGCTTCGCCAACCCGGCCGTCGTCGCCATCGGGTCGCTGTTCGTGGTCGCCGCCGGAGTCGACCGGACGGGGGCGCTGGGCTTCCTGGACGGGCTGCTCCGGCCGCGGTCGCGCCGGCCCGGCCCGGCGATCCTCCGGCTCATGCTCCCGACGGCGCTGCTGTCGGGCGTCCTGAACAACACGCCCATCGTGGCCATGCTGATTCCGCGCGTCCGGGCGTGGGAGCGCGACGGGCCCGCCGGCGTCGAAGCTGCTCATCCCGCTGTCGACGGCGGCCATCGTCGGCGGCTGGCTGACGCTGATCGGGACGAGCACGAACGTGGTCGTCCACGGGCTCCTGCTGGCCGAGGGGCTGCCGGGCTTCGGCTTCTTCACGCTGACCTGGGTCGGGCGTGCCGGCCGTCGATCCTGGTGTCGCTGTACTACGGGCTGTCGGCCACCGGCTGCTCCCGGAGCGCGACGGGCCGGCCTCGCCGGCGGCCCAGCGCGGCTACCACTTCGAGCTGCGCGTCGGGGAGCAGGCGCCGTTCGCGGGCCAGACGGTCGAGGCCGCCGGGTTCCGGACGCTGGGCGACGCCTACCTCTCGCGGATCCGGACGCCGGAGGGCGAGTCCCGCGACGCGACGCCCGAGGCGATCCTGGTCGCCGGCGACGTGCTGTCGTTCGTGGGCGGGGCGGCGCGCGTTCGACGACCTGCTGGCCCGGCCCGGCCTGGAGCGGACGGCGCCGGTCGTGGAGGGGAACGCGCCCGAGCTCTCGCTCTACGAGGTCGTCGTGGCGGCCGGCTCGCGGCTCGAAGGCAAGACGTTGAGCGAGATCGAGTTCCGCGAGCGCTACGGGGGCGTCGTGATCGCGCTCCGGCGCCGCGCCGAGGACATGGAGGGCGGCCTGGGCCGCGTCCCGCTCCGGGCCGGCGACCTGCTCCTGATCGAGGGGCGCCGGGCGCTGGCCGACCGGCTGGCCGCGCTCTCGGACGACTTCGCGCTGGTGTCGCCGGTCGGTCACGTCCGGCCGATCTCGTCGCGCGCGCCTGCTCGCGCTCTCGCTGCTGGGCGGGGCCATCGCGCTGGCGGCGTTCGAGGTGATGCCGCTGGCGACGGCCACGTTCGCGGCCGCCCTGGGGATGGTCGTGACGGGGTGCCTGCGCGGCAACGCGCTCCGCCGGGCCGTCGACGTGCCGGTGCTGCTGGTGATCGGGGCGGCGCTCGGGATCGGGGAGGCCGTCGAGTCGACGGGCCTGGCGGCCCTGGCGGCGGCCGGGATCGAGACCGTGAGCGCGCTGGGCCCGGTCGTCACGCTGCTGGTGGTCTACCTCATCGCGAACGGGCTCGCCGAGCTCGTCACCAACAAGGCGTCGGCCGTCCTGATGCTCCCGGTCGCGCTCGCGGTCGCGGCCGACTTGGGCGTCGACTGGGTCCCGTTCGCGGTCGCCGTGACGGTCGGGAGCGCGGCCAGCTTCCTGACGCCCATCGGGTACCAGACCAACCTGATGGTGCTCGCGCCCGGGGGCTACCGCTACACCGATTTCACGCGGTCGGGCCTGCCGGTGAGCGTCATCGTCTGCGCGGTCACCGTGACGACGTGCGTGCTGGTCTGGCTCTGAGCCCCGTTCCCCGCCCGGCCGGTCCGCCTCGACGCCCCAGCGGGAGGGGCCGGGCGCCCGCGTCAAGTCTGTGGGAAGGCCGAACGGTTTGGAGGCGGCCTGCTAGCTTGACCCCGTCCTCCGATCGCAACCCGCCCCCATTATGGCCACGGACCGCGCCTACCGCACGTCTCACCTCCGCACCCTCGAAGCCGAGGCGATCTACGTCATGCGCGAGGTGGCGGCCCAGTTCGAGCGGCCCGTCCTGCTGTTCTCGGGCGGCAAGGACTCGATCCTGATGGTGCACCTCGCCCGCAAGGCGTTCCACCCGGGCCCGATCCCGTTCCCGCTGCTCCACGTCGACACGGGCCACAACTTCCCCGAGACGATCGCCTTCCGCGACAAGATGGTCGCCGAGCTGGGCGTCCGGCTCGAGGTCGCCTCGGTGCAGGACGCCATCGACAACGGCCGCGTGGTCGAGGAGACCGGGCCCGAGGCGAGCCGCAACGGGCTCCAGATCGTCCCGTTCCTGGACGCGCTCAACGAGCACCGCTACGACGCGGCGTTCGGCGGCGGGCGCCGCGACGAGGAGAAGGCCCGCGCCAAGGAGCGGTTCTTCTCGCACCGCGACCGGTTCGGCCAGTGGGACCCGAAGAACCAGCGGCCCGAGCTGTGGAACCTCTACAACGGCCACAAGAACGTCGGCGAGACGTTCCGGGTGTTCCCGCTGTCGAACTGGACCGAGATGGACGTCTGGCAGTACATCGCGCTGGAGGGCATCGACATCCCGAACCTCTACTTCGCCCACGAGCGTGAGGTGTTCGAGCGGCGCGGCACGCTGCTGGCCGTCACCGACTTCGTGGTCCCCCAGGAGCACGAGACGGTCGAGCGCCAGACGATCCGGTTCCGGACGATCGGCGACGCGACCTGCACCGGCGCCGTCGAGAGCGACGCGGCCTCGCTCCCCGAGATCATCCAGGAGGTCGCGGCGGCCCGCAACACCGAGCGGGGCGGCCGCCACGACGACAAGCGGTCCGAGGCGGCCATGGAGGACCGCAAAAAGCAGGGCTACTTCTAGGCTGGGTGTTGTAGGGGGCTAGGGGCTGGGACGTCTCCACCCACGATCCTGGCCCCCAATCCCCGACCCCCGCAACTCCAACGAATCCGACCGGCATGTCCGAACAGAACGGCACGACCTCCCCGACCGACGCCCCCGACGAGGCCTTCGCCTCCGACGGCTACCTCGACATGGACCTCCTGCGGTTCACGACCGCCGGGTCCGTCGACGACGGCAAGAGCACGCTGATCGGGCGGCTCCTCTACGACTCGAAGTCGATCTTCGAGGACCAGATGGAGGCCGTCGCCGAGGCGTCCAAGGACCGCGGCATGGACGACGACGGGGTCCCGAACCTCGCGCTCCTGACCGACGGTCTCCGGGCCGAGCGCGAGCAGGGCATCACGATCGACGTGGCCTACCGCTACTTCGCGACGCCCCGGCGCAAGTTCATCATCGCCGACACGCCGGGCCACGTCCAGTACACCCGGAACATGGTGACCGGCGCCTCGACGGCCGACCTCGCCGTGATCCTGGTCGACGCCAAGCGCGGCGTCCAGACCCAGTCGAAGCGGCACGCCTTTATCGCGTCGCTCCTCGGCATCCCCCACGTGGTCGTGGCGGTCAACAAGATGGACCTGGTCGACTTCTCCGAGGAGGTGTTCGACGCCATCGTCGACGAGTTCTCGGCGTTCGCGGCCAAGCTCGACCTGCGCGACGTCGACTTCATCCCGGTCTCGGCGCTCAAGGGCGACAACGTGGTCGACCGGAGCGAGAACATGCCGTGGTACGAGGGCTCGACGATGCTCCACCACCTGGAGCACGTCTCGCTGACCGGCGACAAGAACCTGCGCGACTTCCGGTTCCCGGTCCAGACCGTCATCCGGCCCGACCAGACGTTCCGCGGCTTCGCCGGGACGGTCGCCTCGGGCACGATCCGGCCGGGCGAGGAGGTCCTGGCGCTCCCCGCCGGCACGCGCTCGACCGTCGAGTCGATCACGACGCTGACCGGCGACCTCGACGAGGCCCACGCCGGCGAGGCCGTCGTCCTGACGCTCACCGACGAGATCGACGTGAGCCGCGGCGACATGTTGGTCCGCCCCCAGAACGTGCCCGAGGTGGAGACGGGCATCGAGGCCATGATGTGCTGGATGGCCGAGGAGCCGCTCCAGTCGAACCGCCACTACATCCTGCGCCACACGACGCGCGAGGTCAAGGCCTTCGTCGACGAGATCGTCTACCGCGTCGACGTGAACACGCTGCACCGCGAGGACAGCGACACGCTGCAGCTCAACGAGATCGGCCGCGTCCGCGTGACGACGGCGGCGCCGCTCTTTTTCGACCCGTACCGCCAGGCGAAGGCGACGGGCGCGTTCGTCCTGATCGACCCGTACTCGAACGCGACCGTCGCGGCGGGCATGATCCGCGGGGCGGCGCAGAGCCCGGACGAGATCGCCGGCCGGGCCGCCCGCCTGGAGCGCTCGGCCGACGCGGCCGCGGCGAGCGAGGCCCGGAGGGTCTCGCCGAACGTGGTCTGGGAGGGCCTCAACATCGACCGCGAGGCGCGCGAGGCGAAGCAGGAGCACCAGGCGGCCGTCGTGTGGTTCACGGGCCTCTCGGGCTCGGGCAAGACGACCGTCGCGCGCGAGGTCGAGCGGCGGCTGTTCGACGCCGGCGTCAAGACGATGCTGCTCGACGGCGACCAGGTCCGGCACGGCCTCAACGGCGACCTCGGCTTCTCGCCGGACGACCGCCGCGAGAACGTCCGCCGGATCGGCGAGGTGGCCCGGCTGTTCTTCGAGAGCGGCGCCGTGACGCTGTGCACGTTCGTCTCGCCGTACCAGGGCGACCGCGACCGCGTCCGTGGGCTCGTCCCGGACGGCCGCTTCTTCGAGGTGTTCGTCGACGTCGACCTGGAGACCGCGAAGGCCCGCGACCCGAAGGGGATCTACGCCAAGGCCGAGGCCGGCGAGATCCAGAACCTGACCGGGGTCGACGCGCCCTACGAGCCCCCGGCGTCGCCGGAGCTCACGCTCCGCACGGGCGATCAGTCGGTCGAGGAGGCCGTCGAGGCGGTCCTGGACGCGCTCGCTCAGGCGGGCATCGTGACCCGCGACCAGTAGGACCACCCGCCACCAGTAGGACCCGGCCGGGGGCGGACTCGCCGCCCCCGGCCACCCCTCCCCCTCACCTGGCCCCGTGACCGTCCGCGAGACGTCCCTCCCCGGCCTGCTGGTGGTCGAGCCGCGCGTGTTCTCGGACGCGCGCGGCTTCTTTCTGGAGAGCTACCGGGCCGACCGCTACGCCGAGGTGGGCGTCGCCGGGTTCGTCCAGGACAACCGGAGCCGGTCGCGGCGCGGCACGTTGCGGGGCCTGCACTTCCAGCGGCGGCACCCCCAGGGCAAACTGGTCGAGGTCGTCCGCGGGCAGATTTGGGACGTGGCCGTCGACCTCCGCCCGGGCTCGGCGACGTTCGGCCGGTGGGAGGGGGTCGATCTCGACGACCGGTCTCACCGCCAGCTCTGGGTGCCGCCCGGCTTCGCCCACGGCTTCTGCGTCCTCTCCGACTGGGCCGACGTGCTCTACCGGTGCACCGAGGTCTACCGCCCGGACGACGAGGGGGGCGTGGCGTGGGACGACCCGGCCCTGGCGATCGACTGGCCGGTCGAGGCCCCCGTGCTCTCGGAGAAGGACCGGGCGTGGCCGACTCTGGCGTCGCTCGACGCCGCGGACCTGCCCGGCGCGCCATCGTGAGGGTGCTCGTGACCGGCGCTGGAGGGAAGGTCGGCCACGCGCTCGCAGCGGTCGGGCCCGGCGAGGGAGCCGAGATCGTCGGGCTCGACCGGGCCCGCCTCGACGTGACCGACGGGCCGGCGGTCCGGGGAGCGATCGCCGCCGTCCAGCCGGACGCCATCATCAACGCGGCCGCGTACACGGCCGTTGACCGGGCCGAGGTCGAGCCTGAGCGGGCGTTCCACGTCAACCGGGACGGGGCCCGTGTGGTTGCCGAGGCGGCCGCGGCCGCCGGTGTCCCGCTCGTCCACCTGTCCACGGACTTCGTGTTCGACGGCACGAAGGGCACGCCCTACGCACCGGGAGATCCGGTCTCGCCGCTGAACGTATATGGCGCGAGCAAGGGGGCTGGAGAACGCGCCGTTAGGGATGCCGGCGGCACCTCCACCGTCCTGCGAACGGCCTGGGTATTTGGGAGCCACGGTGAAGATTTCGTGTCCGCCATCGTTCGCCTAGTCGCGAGCCGCCCCCGGATCTCCGTCGTGGACGACCAGTGGGGCCACCCGACGGCCGCCACCGACGTGGCCCGAGCGGCGCTGGCGGCCGCCCGCCGAGGCCGGCTCGGGGGCGGAGGAACGCTCCACCTCGGGGGGCTGCCCGTCACTTCCAGGCACCGACCTGGCGACCGCCGTTGCGGACCTCTACGGTGAGGTGGTAGCGGTTCCACCTCCGGCGGTCGATCCCGTCCCGTCGTCCTCGTTTTCCCGGCCCGCGCGCCGTCCGGCCCGGGTCGAGTTCGAGATGCGCGCGACCCTGGAGGCGCTCGGCTGGGACGCCGCGCCCGACTGGCGCGATTCACTTCGCGAAGCGGTAACGACTCTGGTACGGGCCGGTAGGCTCAGGCGATCCCCGACTGCGCCTTTGACGGAAGGAGGGTAGATCGCTTGTGAGGGCCCGGCGCCCGCGGTATCTAAATCTCCGATCGGCCGCCCCGGCTCGATCTGCGCCGATCCCATCTCTCGACTGTCTTTCTCGTCCATGCACTTGATCGCCCTTGCCATCGGGTTCCTCGTGAGCCTACTCGCGGCGCTGCTGCTCGTACCCGTGGTCCGGAAGGTCGCGCTCCAGCGCGGGCTGGATCGACGCCCCGGACGGCGACCGGAAGGTCCACGAGCGGGCCGTCCCGAACATCGGTGGGCTCGCGATCGTCGGCGCCGTCTGCGTCGGAATCGGCGTCATGACCGCTCGCGCCGGATCGAGCTGCCGCGCTCGATCACCGGCATCCTGACGCTCCCCGACCCGCTGGTGGTTCTTGGGCGCGCTCGGGATCGCCGCTTGATCGGATTCTGGGACGACCTCAGCGAGATCTCGCACCGGACCAAGTTCGCCGGCGCAGCTCGTCGTGACGGCCCTCGCGTTCTTGGGCGGCGCCCGCGTGATGGTGTTCGACGGCCCGCTCGGAGACGGCGCGCTGGCGCTGGCCGTCTCGGCCGTGCTGACAGTGGTCTGGATGGTCGGGATGATGAACGCCGTCAACCTGATCGACGGCATGGACGGGCTGGCCGGAGGGCGTGGTGGCCATCGCGTTCGTGGGTCTGGCTGGCGTCCACGCCGCTCGGCGGCGACCTCGGCGCGCTCGTGCTCGTGGTGGCCATGTGCGGCGCGCTGATCGGGTTCCTCCGGTACAACTTCGCGCCGGCCTCCATCTTCATGGGCGACAGCGGGAGCCTGTTCCTGGGCTACGTGCTGGCGGCGTACGCGCTCCGCGGGACGGCTCGCACCCGAGCCCGGTGCTGGCGCTCATCATCCCGGCCGTCGTGATGGGCATCCCGGTGCTCGACACGGGCGTCTCGATCCTGCGGCGCAAGCTGACCGGGCAAGCCGCTGTTCTTCCCCGACCGCGACCACATCCACCACCGGCTCCAGGCCCAGATGTCGACGCGCCGGGCCGCCGTCACGCTCTACCTGTTCGGGGCGTTCCTGGCGTTCGGCGCGGTGGCGATGACCCAGATGCACTGGCAGAGGCCTCGCTGACGTTCCTGGGCGGCAGCTGTGGTCGTCTACGGGTTCCTGTGCTACGTCCACTACCTGCCGACCCCGTCGTCGATCGTTCAGTTCGTGGGGCGCCGCCGCAAGCTCCGGCGGCTGGTCGACCGCCGGGACGACCGCCGGGACGAGCGCGCGGACGCCCCCGTTGCGGGCCGAGTCGCGCACCGAGCGGTTCGAGCCGGTCGCGGGTCCGGAGCGGTAGACGCGGCGGCGGCCAGCTGGGCCAGCGCCCTGACCGGCGGGTCCGTGCGTCGGCGTGTCACGAGCGGGATGCCGTGCCGGAGCCGCCAGCGGCTTTTGGCGGGGCCGAGCTGGCAGAGGTGAGCCCACCCCAGCGGCAAGACCAGGCGCGCGGGGTGGCCGGCCTCGTGAGCGCGTGGGGCGGGGAGGCGTCGCGGTGACGAGCCGGGGGTCCCCTTTTCACCGGGGTCAACGTCGCCTGGAGAGAGGGCTCGGATAGCTTGCACGGAACCGCTTCCAGATCCTCTCCTTGACCCCCATGGCCTCCGTCATCCTCTCCGCCGCCCGCACGCCCGTCGGCTCCTTCGGCGGCGCGCTCTCGACCGTCTCCGCGCCCGACGCTTGGCGCCACCGCCATCACCGGCGCCCTCGACCGCGCCGGCGTCGACGGCGGACCAGGTGGACGAGGTGATCCTGGGCAACGTGGTCACGGCGGGGGAGGGGCAGGCGCCCGCTCGCCAGGCGGCGCTGGGCGCCGGCCTGCCGCAGTCGGTCGCGTGCATGACCATCAACAAGGTCTGCGGCAGCGGCATGAAGGCCGTCATGCTGGCCGACCAGGCGATCCGCGCCGGCGACGCCGAGGTCGTGGTCGCCGGCGGCATGGAGAACATGTCGCCAGGCGCCGTTCTACCTCCCGAAGGCCCGCTACGGCTACGGCTACGGCAACGGCGAGCTGGTCGACGGCCTGTTCCACGACGGCCTGCGCGACGCCTACGACGGCGTGGCGATGGGCGTCGCGGCCGACGCGTGCGGCGTGACGTGCAACGTGCCGCGCGACCGCCAGGACGCGTTCTCGATCGAGAGCTACACGCGGGCCCAGGCGTCGGTCGAGAACGGCGCGTTCGCCCAGGAGATCGTGCCCGGTCACGGTCCCGGGCCGCAAGGGCGACACGGTCGTCGAGCAGGACGAGGAGCCGGCCAAGACCAACTTCGACAAGATCCCGCAGCTGCGGGCCGTCTTCACCAAGGACGGGACGGTCACGGCCGCGAACGCGAGCACGATCAACGACGGCGCCGCGGCGCTCGTCGTCACGTCGGAGGAGTGGGCCGAGGCGAACGGCAAGACGCCGATGGCGCGGATCGTGGCGTCGGCGCAGCACAGCCAGGCGCCGATGGAGTTCACGACGGCCCCCATCGAGGCCGTCCACAAGGTGCTCGACAAGGCCGGGCTGACGCTGGACGACATCGACCTGTTCGAGGTCAACGAGGCGTTCGCCGTCGTCGCGCTGGCGGCGCAGGACGCGCTCGGCATCCCGTCCGAGAAGCTCAACGTCCGCGGCGGCTCGGTCGCCGTCGGCCACCCCATCGGCGCGACGCGGCGCCCGCATCCTGACGACGCTGCTGCACGCGATGAAGGAGACCGGGGCCCGCTACGGGCTCGCGGCCATCTGCATCGGCGGCGGCGAGGCGACGGCGATCATCGTAGAGCGTGGGGCGTAGGGCGTGTACGCCGTCGCCGCGCTCGAAGTCTGCACCGCTCATCCCACTCCTCATCCACGCACCACGAATGAACGTCACCGTCATCGGCGCCGGCACCATGGGCAACGGCATCGCCCACGTGTTCGCCCAGTCCGGCCACGCCGTCACGCTCGTCGACCTCGACCAGTCCCGCCTCGACGCGGCGCTCGGCACCATCGACAAGAACCTGGGCCGCCAGGTCGCCAAGGAGCGGATCACGGCCGACGACCAGGCGGCCACGCTGGGCCGCATCGCGACCCAGACCGACCTGGCCCGCGGCGTCGCCGAGGCCGAGCTGGTGGTGGAGGCGGCGACCGAGAACGCGGCCCTCAAGGCCAAGATCTTCGAGGCCAGATCGACGAGGCCCGCGCCCGCGTGCGCGATCCTGGCCTCGAACACGTCGTCGATCTCGATCACCCAGATCGCCGGCGCGACCGCGCGCCCGGAGCAGGTCATCGGGATGCACTTCTTCAACCCGGTCCCGGTGATGAAGCTCGTCGAGGTCGTGCGCGGGCTGGCGACGAGCGACGAGACCTACGAGACGGTCCGCGAGCTGTCCGAGGGGCTGGGCAAGATGCCCGTCGAGGTCAACGACGCCGCCGGGTTCGTCTCGAACCGCGTCCTGATGCCGATGATCAACGAGGCCATCTTCTGCGTCCACGAGGGCGTGGCGACGGCCGAGGCCGTCGACACGGTGATGAAGCTGGGCATGGCGCACCCGATGGGCCCGCTCACGCTGGCCGACTTCATCGGCCTCGACGTGTGCCTGGCCATCATGGAGGTGCTGCACCGCGAGCTGGGCGAGGACAAGTACCGGCCGTGCCCGCTGCTCCGCAAGATGGTCGCCGCCGGGCGGCTGGGCCGGAAGTCCGGACAGGGCTTCTACGACTACTCGTGACGCTCGAGCCCCGCTGCCCGCTGGCCGCTCGCGCTGGCTCGGGGGCGGTCGCGTACCACCTGTCGCAGAAGTCGGTCCCCGGCACGGCCGGCGCCGTTCGTGGTGATCGGGCTGGCCTACGTGGTCGGGCTGGCGACGTGCGTCGGGGTCGTCGTGGCGCGAGCGGGACGCCGGTTGCCGAGACCGTCCGCGGCGGCGTGGCGCCCGGCGGTCGGCGTCGGGCTGGGCGTGCTCGACCATCGAGGTCGGGTTCCTGCTGGCCTACCGCGCCGGGTGGCCGCTGTCGACGGCGATCGCTGGTCGTCAACGTGGCCGTGGCCGTGCTGCTGCTGCTGATGCGGGCTGGTGGTGTTCGGCGAGGCGCTGTCGCCGCGCCAGTGGGCTCGGGGTCGCGGCCTGCCTCGCCGGGCTGGGGCTGCTGGTGTGGCGATGACCGCGCCGCCCGCGCCTGGTGCGAGTTTGGGGCTCCGATCCGTCCTCGCGGACACGGCCCGCCGTGTCCCCACGGGCTGATCCGGTGCCACACCACCAGACCGCTGACGTTATGCCCGACCGGCTCACTGTCTTCATCACCGGCGCCTCGGCCGGCATCGGCGCCGCCTGTGCCCGCGCCTTCGCGGCCAAAGGCGACCGCGTCATCCTGGCCGCCCGCTCTCGGGGCGCCCTCGACGACCTCGCGGCCGACCTCAACGACGCGCTGGGCGAGGGCACCGCGCTCGTGGTCCCGCTCGACGTCACCGACGCCCAGGCCCACCTCGACGTCGTCGCCGGCCTGCCCGACGACTGGGCCGAGGTCGACGTGGCGGTCCTGAACGCGGGCCTGTCGAAGGGGCTCGACCCGGTCTGGGAGAACACCGTCGACGGACGTCGACCGGATGGTCGACGTCAACGTCAAGGGCGTCGTCAACGGCTTCCGCGCCGCTCGTGCCGGGGATGCTGGCGCGCGGGCGCGGTCACGTCGTCACGCTGGGGTCGACGGCCGCCCACACCGTCTACCCGGGCGGCGTGGTCTACTGCGCCACCAAGGCGGCCGTGCTGCGCTCTGACGAACGGGCTCAAGGTCGACCTCCACGGGACGCCCGTCCGCGCGACGACGGTCTCGCCGGGCATCGTCGAGACCGACTTCTCGCTCGTCCGCTTCGACGGCGACCGCGAGCGGGCGGACGCGGTCTACGCCGACACGAACGCGCTCACGGCCGAGGACGTGGCCGACGCGGTCGTGTACTGCGCCCACGCTCCCGAGCGCGTCAACGTCCAGGAGCTGCTGCTGACGCCGCGCGTCCAGTCGGGCTACACCATGATCGCGCGGGGTGAGCAGGCCGAGGGGCTCTGAGGCCAGCCGTCCAGACTCCTGCCGAGGCACTCGGAGAGGGGGGGATGGGGACAGGTCCCGGCGAACCCCCGAGCCCTCGGCACGGGTGTCGGCGCGTCGCCAGTCCGTAACGTTGCGACCGACGACACCGAAGGCGGGGCGGAGCCGGCGACCGTGTCGGGCGACGGACCGCGGCGGGCCGGGTCACCGACGCACCGCGACGACGGCCTCGGACGGGACGCCCCACGGCGCGACGTGCTCGTGGTGGACGGTCTCCCACCGGTCGTCGTCCAGCAACAGACCGAGGGCGACCGGCCGGCACCCGCCGACGAGCCCAGGACGGAGCCTCCAGACACCCGTCCACCCGGCCGCGACCAGCCGGGACGCGCCGCGGCCGGTCGAGAGCGACGCCAGGCACAGCCGCCCGCCGGGCGCCAGCGCGCGGTGCGCGTCGTCCACCAACTGCCGCGCGTCGTCCGTCGAGAGCAGGTCGATGACGTAGGCCGAGACCACGTGCGACGTCGACGCTGGCGGCACGTCCGGCAGGCCGAACGTCTCCGTCACCCCGCCTCGGTCGCCGAACGGGGCCAGCCGCGCGCGCGCGAGCGCGGCCATCACCGGGCTCGGGTCGGCCGCGAGGTAGCGCGCGCCGGGAGGCAGCACGTCCGCGAGGAGCCGGGCCGCCAGCCGCCCTGTCCCGCAGCCGACCTCGACGACGGCGGTCGCCCGGTCGAAGGCGCCGCGCGCGACGAGCACGTCGACGGCGGCGTCCTCGTACCACGCTTGCCGGTCCTGGTGGGCCCCGACGCGGTCGTAGACGGCCCGGGCCTCCGGGTGCGAGAGCGTGCGCATGGACCGCGTACCCGCCGGGCCTGCGAGGGTTCGACGGAGCCGCGACGGCCGGCCGGCGTTGGGCGGCCATGCCCGACCTCGACACGCTCCGCCGCCACCTCGCCGACCGGCTCCGCCGGCCGCTCCCCGGACACGCGGCCCACGCCGAGATGGCCCCGTTCCCCGCTCGGGCGACCGTCGAGACGCTGTCGACCGAGCTCAACCAGGGTCGACCCGCAGCCACGCTCGTCCTGCTCTACCCCGGCGACGACGGCCAGGCCCTGCTGGTGCTGACCGTCCGTCACGCCGGGCTGCGCGACCACGCCGGCCAGGTGTCGCTGCCGGGCGGGAGCCTGGAGCCCGGCGAGACGCCCGAGGCGGCCGCTCGCCGCGAGGCCTGGGAGGAGGTCGGCGTGGCGCCCCAGGCGGTCGAGGTGCTGGGGCACCTGACGCCGCTCTACATCCCGCCGTCGCGGTTCTCGGTCTGGCCCGTCGTGGCCACGACGCCGACCCGGCCGCCGTTCGTGGCGCAGGAGACGGAGGTCACCGCCGTCGTCGAGGTGCCCGTCGCCGACCTCCTCGACCCCGGCCGCCGCCGGCGCTCGACGCGCGAGGCGCCGCTGGGCCGCTTCGACGTGCCCTACTTCGACCTGGCCGGGCTGGAGGTCTGGGGCGCGACGGCCATGATGCTGGCCGAGTTCGCCGCCGTCGCCGCCGAGGCGGGCTGAGCGACGACTCGTGCGGCCTCGGCGTGGCTGCGGGCGGAGACAGACCGGAGGCAGCCGGGCCCTGCGGCCTAGGCTAGAGCGTCCGCAGCTCCAGGGCCTCGACGTCCACCGACACGGTCACCGACGTCTCCTCGGGGCCCGTCGTGGTCACCGAGGCGTTGTCGGAGTCGGTCTGGAGGTCGATGTCCAGCCGCGTGACGACGATGCTCGCCGCCATCCTGCCCCCGTTGACGAGGCCCGTCGCCGTGAGCGAGAAGGTGCCCGCCGTGCCGGGGTCGAGCGTGACCTCGCGCGTGTAGGTCGAGATCTGGCTGAAGTCGGCCTGGTCCACCACCGTCTCGCCGTCGGCGTCGGTGTAGGTGAGGCCCACGCTGGGCGCGTCGTCGATGACGAACACGCTGTAGACCACCTGGAGGCTCGCGAACTCGGTCTCCGGGTCCGGATCGTCGGGCCCCGAGCCCGAGTCGCACGACGTGAGCAGGACGAGGCTGGCGAGAAGGAGGAGCGCGCGCATGACCGAGACGGAAGGGGGAGCAGAAAGCTAGGCCGCCGCCGCGTCGTCGGGCGGGCCTTTCGGCGTCTACAGCGCCACCGGCTCCACCTCGCGGACGCCGCGGGCGTTGCTCGGCCACGAACGCGGCCGGCCGGCTCGTCGAGTGGTAGAACAGGAGCAGGTGGCCCGCCTCGGCCGCCTCGGCGACCAGCCGGTCGCGCCACGCCTGCGAGCGCGCCCCGTCGACGTCGTACTTGGCCTGGTAGCGGCGCGTGACCGAGCCCGGCGTGCCGAGCACGTCGCCGCCGAAGACGGCCTGCAGGTCGCCCGACCGCAGGCGGACGATCTGGTGGGCGCCCGTGTGGCCGCCCGTCACCTCCAGCCCCACCCGGCCCACCTCGGCGTCGCCGTCGACCAGGACGAGCTGGCCCTCGCGGTCCAGCGTCTCGATCACCAGGTCGCGCGCCCGGGCCGACTCGCCCGCGTACCCGTCGGCGGTGACCTCGGCCCGCTGCGCGACGTAGTCGGCGTCGGGGAACGTCGGCCGCCAGGCGTCCGGCCCGACCGGCGAGATGGCCCCGCCCGAGTGGTCGAAGTGTAGGTGCGACAGGATCACCCGGTCGACCGCCTCCGGCGCGACGCCGAGGCGCGCCAGCCCCTCGATCAAGAACTCCGTCCCGCGCCCCTCCGCCCACGACCCCAGCCCGGTGTCGACCAGGAGCGTCGCCTCGGGCGTCCGGACCAGGAACGGGGTGACCGAGATGAACAGCGTCCCCGGCCGCGCCGGGTCGCCCTCGGCGAACGGGCACGAACCGCTTGTCCAGGCCGACGGTGAAGCGCCCCTCGGGGAGCGCCGTGGATCTCGAGGTCGCCGTAGGTCATGCGTGGGCGGGTGAGGGTCGCCGAGGGACGGCGACGCCGGCCCGGCCAGGGTTCGGGCGGCCCCCGAACTCGCGGAACCTCCCGAGCGGGCCCGAGCTCAGTCGTCTTCCGCGCGTTCGTAGGCGGCGATGATGTCCTTGACCAGCTTGTGGCGGACCACGTCCTCCTTGGTCGAAGTCGATGAACGAGATGCCGTCGACGCCCTCCAGGATCTCGCGCGCCCGGACCAGGCCCGGACTGGGCCCGCGAGGGGCAGGTCGGTCTGCGCTCGCGTCGCCGGTGACGATGGCGCGGCGGCCGGCGCCCAGGCGCGTCAAGAACATCTTCATCTGGCCCGTCGTCGCGTTCTGCGCCTCGTCCAGGATGACGAACGACGTGTTGAGCGTCCGGCCGCGCATGTAGGCCAGCGGCACGATCTCGACGATGTTCGCGCTCGATGTAGCTCGGCAGCTTGTCGCGCTCGATCATGTCGTCGAGCGCGTCGTAGAGCGGCCGGAGGTACGGGTCGACCTTGTCGCGCAGGCCGCCGGGCAGGAAGCCCAGGCTCTCGCCGGCCTCGACGGCCGGCCGGGCCAGGACGATCTTCTTGACCTGGCGGCTCTTGAGCGCCGAGACGGCCAGCGCGACGGCCGTGTACGTCTTGCCCGTGCCGGCCGGGCCGACCGCGAACACGATGTCGGACTGGCGGGCCGCCTCGACGAGCCGGGCCTGACCGGGCGTCTTGGCCTGGATGGTCCCGCCCTGGGGCGTGAACAGGATCGCGTCCTGCCCGCCCGGACGCGCTGCAGCCCCGTGCCCGACGCGGGCGAGGTCGAGGACCGTGTCGACGTCGTTCTCGGTCAGGTTGCCGTTCCGGTTCAGGATCACGACCAGCTCGCCGATCGACCCGCTCGATCCGGTCGACCTGGTCGGCGGGGCCGCGCAGCTTGAGCTGGTCGCCGCGCGCGACGACGCGCGTGTCGGTGAACGCCGACTCGATGCGGCGGAGGTAGACGTCGTTGAAGCCGAACAGCAGGAGCGGCTCGGCGCCGCTGACGGTCGAGGGTGCGGTCGATGGGGGCGGAGATCTCAGCCAAGCGGTCGGGGGCGAGGAGGAGCGGGAAGGGCTGCGCCGGGAGCGACGGCGTCGTGTCACGGGCCGGCTACGCGCGTCGGCGGGCCGAGGTCCGGGAGTCGGTGGGCAGGGCCCAGCGTGACGGCCTCCCGTGCCCGATCCGCCCCTCCTCGCCATGACCGTCCGCGCCGCCTCGTCGTCCCGTTCACCAAGATGAACGGCGCCGGCAACGACTTCGTCGTCCTCGACAACCGGTTCCTGCGCTTCTCCGAGGCCGAGCTGGAGGCGCTCGCCGCCGGGCGTGCCCCCGCCGCACCGGCGTCGGCGCCGACGGCCTGCTGGCGCTCGACGACGCCGGCGAGCGGCGCGACTTCCGGATGCGCTACCGCAACGCCGACGGCTCGCTCGCGACGATGTGCGGCAACGGCGCCCGCTGCCTCGCCCGGTTCGCCGCCCGGGCCGGCCTCGGCGAAGCCGTGGAGGGCGGCGTCCGCGCTGTCGTTCGACACCGACGGCGGCCGCTACCGCGCGCTCGTCGCCTGACCGCCGGGCCTCGGGCCCGGTCTCGCTCGACGTCCCGCCTCCGCGCGACTTCGGGCCGGCGCGGCGTCGACGGCGCGGTCTGCGGATCTGGACCGGTACCGAGCACGCCGTCGTGTTCTCCGACGACGTCGCCGAGGCCGACGTGGTCGAGTCGGCCGCGCGCTCCGCCACGACCCCGCGTTCGCCCCGGCCGGCACCAACGTCGAACGTCGTCCAGGTGCTCGGCGCCGGACCGCGTCCGCGTGCGGACGTTCGAGAAGGGCGTCGAGGCGGAGACGCTGGCGTGCGGGACGGGCGCGCTCGCCTCGGCGCTGGCGGCCCGCCTGGACGGTCGGCTGGGCGAGGCCGTGGAAGCGAGTCCGTCGCCGTCGAGATGCCGGGCGGGACGCTCGGCGTGGGGTTCCGGATCGACGGCGGCGCGGTCCACGACCTGACGCTGGCCGGGCCGGCCGAGACGGTCTACGAGGGCACGCTGGAGTGGCGGGGGTGACTCGGCGTCCCCTGTTGGCGGCTGGACGTGAGCCCCCTATCCTCCGCTCGCCCCGACCCCGCCCCCATGCGCCGCCTGCTCGTGTTCGCCTTCGCGTTCGTCGCGCCCCTCTCCGCCCAGGTCGTCCCCGACGAGTTCCCCAGCCCGGAGCCGTATTCGGACCGCGTCCAGCGGGACCTGGTCGAGCGGCACCGGCCGTTCCTGTCGGGTCTGTTCGCCTCCAGCACGGTCGCCGTCGGGCCCGAGCTCGGCCGCCCGCGCTCGCCGGCGCCGTCGGTGCCGAGGGCGGCTACCGGTTCGGCAGCGGCTTCGCGGTCTCGCTCGCGACGGCCTTCCGGACCCCGGTCACCGGCGACGGCGGCACCGGCGGCCTCGACTCCCGGTACACGGCCTCGCTCGGCGCCGAACTCGCGGTCCCGCTCGGGCGCCGGGCCGACCGCCACTCGGTCTTGCGCGGAGCCGAGATCGGTCTGGGCGCGGGCCTGGGCGTGTTTCAGGCGGGCCGAGACGCGGCCCCCGGCGGCCAGTCGGTCTCGGTCGGGTCGGTCTCGGTCAACCCCCGCGTCGTCCTCCCGCTCTCGCCGACCGTGGGCGTGCCCGTCGGGGTCCGCGTGACCCAGGAGTTCGGGGCCCGAGGCACGCCCGGCACGTTCGTTGGCCTGAGCTTCGGCCTCCGCCGCATCTGGGCGGACGACGCGCGGATGGTGCTGAAGTAGGGCCCGGCCCGCCTCGACGTGCCGCCCCGAGCGGTCAGGCCTGGCCGCGGTACAGGCTCGCCACGCCGAACGTCTGGGGCCGGGCGACGCAGTCGGTGAACCCGGCTCGGCGCAGCTCGCGCAGGAACGCCTCGCCGTAGGGGAACTCGCGGGCCGACTCCGGGAGGTACTCGTAGGCCTCCGCGTTCCCGCTGATGGCCCGTCCCACGCGTGGCATCACCTGCTCGGCGTAGAGCCGGTACCCCTGCTTGAACGGGAACGCCGTCGGCTGGCTCGTCTCCAGCACGACGAGCGGGGCGCCCGGCCGGAGAACCCGGCGGATGCCGCCGAGCCCGGCCTGGAGGTCCTCGAAGTTGCGGACGCCGAACGCCACGAACGCCCCGTCGAAGGTGGCGTCGTCGAACGGGAGGTCGGCCGCGTCGCCCTGGACCAACTCCAGGCGGTGGCCGATGTCCTGGCGGCGGACCTTCTCGCGACCGCCGTCCAACATCCCCTCCGAGATGTCGACGCCCACCACGCGCCCGCCGAGGCCGAGCGCCTCGATGGCGAGGTCGGCCGTGCCCGTCGCGACGTCGAGCAGCCGCTCGGGCCGGCCGACCAGCCCGTCCTTGAGCATAGCGACGGCCTTCTTCCGCCAGCGCACGTCGATCCCGAACGAGAGGACGCGGTTGAGCAGGTCGTAGCGGGGGGCGATCTGGTCGAACATCGCCTCGACGTGCTCGCGCTTGCCGGGGGCCTGGCCGATGGGCGGTTTCGTCACGGACGGAGGGGGGAGAGGAGGGCTTAGGTACCGCGCCGGGCCAGCGGGGTGCCCGGAGGCAGTGAAGGGATCGTGCTTTCACTATTTTCTGAAACCCAGCGATTCCCATCGGGTATCCCCCTACCCACCCCCACGTCGCCCCCCCGGCCGTGTCCGTCCTCCCGTCCGCTCCGACTTCCGCGCCCGCCCGCCTGGGGCGCCTCCTCGATCGAGCCGCTCGCTCGTGGGCCGGCGACCACGTCTTGCGGGTCGAGACGCCGGTCGAGCCGCTCGACCCCCTGCTCTGGCTCGCTGCCCAGTCCGGCGCGCCGACTCAGTACTGGCGTGGGCGTGGGGACGCCGAGGCCCGGGCGGGCGTCGGCGCCGCGATCCAGCTCGACGCGCCGTCGTTCGAGGGCGCGCGGGAGCTGGGCGCCGTCGTGGCGTCTCTGCCTCCGTCGTCACGTTTGACGACGACGGCTCGGTTCGACGGGCTCGCCGAGGTGGGGGAGGAGTGGGCCGCGTTCGGCGCGGTCCGGTTCGTGCTCCCCCGCGTCGAGTTGCGGTCCGACGACCGCACGGCTTGGCTGGCGGTCCACCTGGTGCCGGGCGAGTCGCCGGACGTGGGCGTGGCCGCGCTGGCCGCGCTACGCGTGCCCCTCCCGAGCGCGGCCGGTCCGCTCCCGCTCCCCTTCATGCGCCGCGACGACCCCGACCTCGCCGAGTGGGACCGGATGCTCCGGTGGTCGTTCGGGGCGTTCGAGAGCGGCTTGCTCGACAAGGTGGTGCTGGCCCGCCGGGCCCGCTTCCTGTTCGAGGACCCCGTCGACGCGTTCGGGCTGCTCCAGCGGCTGGAGGCGGCGACGCCCCGGTGCTACCACGCGCTGGTCTCCCCGCAGGGCGGGCCGGCGTTCCTGACCGCCACGCCGGAACGGCTGCTCCGGATCGACGGGCGGACGCTGTCGACCGAGGCCGTCGCCGGGACGCGGCCGCGCGCCGAGGCCGACGCGGCCGACGACCGGCTGCGCGACGAGCTGCTGGCGAGCGAGAAGGACCGCCGCGAGCACGCCTACGTCCGCGACGCCATCGTCACGGCGCTGGGGCCGCTGGCGACCGCCGTGGAGGCCGACGACCACGCGGCGGCGATGACGCTGGCTCGGGGCCGTCACCTGAGGACCGGCGTCCGGGCCGAGCTGGCCCCGGGCGTCGGCGCGCTCGACGTGTTGGGGGCGCTCCACCCGACGCCGGCCGTCGGCGGGACGCCGACCGCGGGCGCGCTCGACGCCATCGACCGCCTGGAGCCGTTCGACCGGGGCCTGTACGCCGGGCCGATCGGCTGGATCGGCCGGGCCGACGACGGGACCGAGGCGGCCGACCTGGCCGTCGGCATCCGCTCGGGCCTGGTCGACGGCCGGTCGCTCTCGCTGTACTCGGGCGCCGGCATCGTGGCCGGGTCTACCTCGGCGGCCGAGTGGGCCGAGATCGAGCACAAGATCGGCGACTTCGCGCGCGTGCTCGGGCTCACCGACCGCGCTCCGGCGTAGGCCGGGGCCCCTCGCCGCTCCCGTGACCGACCGCCTCGCCGCCTCGCCCACCCTCAACCTGCTCTGGGCGGGCCTGCTCGTCGAGGAGTTGGTCCGCCAGGGGACGACGCTGTTCGTGGTCTGCCCCGGCAGCCGGAGCACGCCGCTGGCCGTCGCGGTCGCCCAGAACAGGCGCGCCGAGTTGGTGGTCCACTGGGACGAGCGGGCGGCGGCGTTCGTCGCGCTCGGCTGGGCCCGGGCGACGGGCCGGCCGGCGGCGGTCGTGACCACGAGCGGCACGGCGGTCGCCAACCTGCTCCCGGCCGCCGTCGAGGCCCGCCAGTCGGGCGTCCCGCTCATTTTGCTCACGGCCGACCGGCCGCCCGAACTGCGCGAGGCCGGCGCCAACCAGGCCATCCGCCAGCCCGGCCTGTTCTCGACGGTCGCCCGCTGGGAGGTCGACCTCGGGACGCCGTCGGACCGCGTCGACCCCGCGTTCGTGCTGACGACGGCGGCCGAGGCCGCCGCCCGAGCGCGCGACGGCGGGCCGGTCCACCTCAACTGCCCGTTCCGCGAGCCGCTCGCCCCGACGCCTGACGGCACCGACGCCGGCGCGCTCCTGGCGCCCCTGGGCCGGTGGCTCGACGGGACCGACCCCTACACCCGGCGCGTCTCGCCCGCCGCGCACGCCGAGGTGGGCGACCTCGCGCACGCGCTCGACGGGGTCGAGCGCGGCGTCGTGCTCCTGGGGCCGCTGGACGCGACCGACACCGACACCGCGCCAGCGGCCGCCGAGATCGCGGACCGGTTGGGGTGGCCCTGCTCGCCGACCTGCTCTCGGGCGCCGGCCGAGACCGGACGGCCTACGACCTCGCTCTGACGTGCGACCGTCTCCGCGAGACCGAGCCCGAGGCCGTCCTCCAGTTCGGGGGCCGGCCGACATCGAAGCGGCTGGCGAGCTGGATCGCGTCGTCGCGGCCCCGTCTCTACGTCCTGGTCCACCCCCGCCCGGAGCGGGTCGACCCGGACCACCGCGTCACGCACCGGCTGGTCGCCCCGACCGGGCCCGTCGCCCGGGCGCTCGACCGAGCCTTGGCGGACCGCTCGGCCCGGCGCCCCCCCCCGGCCTCCGACGACTGGCGGGCACGATGGGCGACGGCCACTGGCGCCGCACGGTCGGCTGCCGACGCCGTCTTGGACGCCTCCGGGCTGTCGGAGCCGGTCGTCGCCCGGTCGCTCGCCCAGGCGCTGCCCAAGGGGGCGGGCTTGGTCGCCGCCGCGTCGATGCCGGTCCGCGACCTCGACGCGTTCGCCCACGCGAGTGTCCCTGTCGCGGCCAACCGGGGCGCGAGCGGGATCGACGGGACGGTCGCGACGGCCGCCGGCTTCGCACGCGGGCGCGGGCTCCCGACGGCGCTGCTGATCGGGGACTTGGCGCTGCTCCACGACCAGACCAGCTTGGCCCTGCTCCGCGACGGACCGCCGGTCGTCGTCGTCGTCGTCAACAACGACGGGGGCGGCATCTTCCACCAGCTCCCGGTCGCCCAGGGGGCCCTGGACCCGGCCACCTTCGAGCGGCTGTTCGGGACGCCCCATGGCCTCGGCTTCGCCGACGCGGCCCGCCAGGCGGGGCTGGCCTACCACGCGCCGACGACGGTCGACGACTACGAAGCGGTGCTCCGCCAGTCCCTCACGTCTGGCCGCTCGGCCTTGATCGAGGTCGAGACCGTCCGGGCCGAGCAGGCCTCGCTCCGCCGCCAGATCGTCCAGGCCGCCGCCGAGGCGGTCGATGGGGCGCTGGCGTGCTAGGGGCACGCGCCGGCCGTGGCGCCGGCGAGCTGCTCGACCAGCAGGTCCATCAGCGACGTGGCCGTCCGGGTCGAGCCGGCTTGGCAGTAGGCGTAGGTCCGGCCCGCCTCCGGGCCCCGGACGACCATCCGGTCCATCTGCATCTCGGTCCGATAGTCGTACGCCACCACCCGTGCTCGGGCGCGGACGCTGGGGAGCACCGCCGCCAACCGCCCGATCTCGACCGAGGCGTAGTGGATGCCTGTGTTGTTGCCCAGCGTGACGGTCAGCTTGCCCTTGGGCTCGAAGATGGACTCGGTCGAGACGCTCAGGCCGACGTAGTCGCTCTGGTTGGGGGCCGAGGTCCACGCGAACCGCAGCGACGCGATGGCGCTGGGGTCGGGGATGACGATCTCGTCGATGATGGTCTCGGCGTCGCCGCCGGTGGGGGTGTTGGGCACCAGGCGCGCGTTCGAGAGCCCGGTCTGGAGCGACGTCCGGGCGCCGTCGTCGGGCGCGATCAGGTCCACCGAGCGGCTCTTGGTCCAGGAGACCGCCGGCAGAGCGGCGCCGCTGGCGTCGTAGGCGGTGACGGTCAGGGTCGCCCAGTCGAGGTCGGCGACGTAGAGGTAGACCGGGGCCGGCGGCAGCGGGGCGCCGAAGGTGAGCGTGACGTCGGCGTCGCTTCCCAGGCCGGACTGGGTGGGCCGCACGTCCAGCATGGGCATCTGGGTGGGGCCGGTGTAGTTGACGTTGGTGACGCCGCCCGCGTTCAGGTCCACGCCGTCGATGTTGGCGCGGCCTAGGAACGTCTGGAGCGATGACCCCTCGATGGTGCCCGGGGCCGAGAGGGTGGCACCGACCGGGGCGGCGAGCGACGAGGCGACGGTGACGCTGCCGATGTCGGGCCAGAAGACGGTGTCGGTGTGGGCGCCCGGCCCGGCGTAGGCGGGCACGTCCTGGAGGGCGACGAACGCGTCCTCCGAACCCGGCGCCCCGCTGACGCCAGCCGAGTGCAAGGCGTAGGCGGCGCCGTAGATCCTGGACTTCCCGTTCAGCGAGAAGCCCATGTCCCCGCTGTCTTCCGCGATCACGACGCCGCGCCACGAGAAGGCGCCGGTCGCGCGGAAGCTCCCCTTGACGTAGAGGATCCCGACGCCGCCGCCGCCCGCGAACTTCGCGTCGCCGTCCACGACCACGACCGCGGGCGCGTCCAGGCTCCCGAAGGTCTGGTTGGGGAACGTCTGGTCGGACGCGAACGAGTGGGTCGGCGCGGCCAGGGCGTCGGCGATCATCGCGACGTGCTCCCCGGGCAGGCTCGCCCGGTGGACGTCGGACTGGGGCACCACGCCGCGAATCTGGTCCTTGCCCATCAAACCCAACGCGTTGAGGAAGGCCGCCTCGGTCTTGGCCGTCCCGGCCCAGGTACCGTGCGCCGGGCCGCTCTGGCCGTAGCCCTCGCCCGCCTCGACCGTGTGGTCGACGCCCGACAGGGGCGCGCCGCTGGCGAGCGTCACGTCGATGGAGTCCGAGTGGACCGTCAGCGCGCCCGGAGCGTCGGCCAGCCGTGCGAGCGACAGCGTCACCTGGGCGTCGACGCCGTCCACGACGCCGGCCGAGTAGACCTCGAAGGGGCCCGTCTGAGGGCCGTCAATGGCCGTCACGAACGCGCCGCCGCCGAACGGCGTCACGGGGAGCCCGGTGCGCCAGGTGTCGAACTCACGCTGCAGCCGCGACGACGTCATCGACAGGCCGGACCGGGCCACTTCTTCGGCGATCATCGACTGCGCGTCGCGCGCCTTGGTGTCGCCCGTGGTGAGCGCGGACGTGAACCCGTTCGACAGGAGACCCGTGGTCAGGATGACCGCCCCGAGGACGGCGAGCAGGAGGGCTTTGCCCATGGGAGGAGGGGGCTTGGTAGAGCGTCAGGGTGATTCCGTCAGGTCGTGGTCCGTGTCGTGAATGGGCGGGGGGACGCTCCGAGGCCGTCTGCCCACGTTGTACGTCCCGCGTGTCGTTGGGGCCGGACCTGCCCGGCGCACCTAGGGCGCCAGGTTTTCAGGGTGGAACGTGCGGCTGTAGCGCGAGGCGTTGTCGGACTGGTCGTCGCCGGTGCCGAACGAGGTCCGGAAGCTGGCGCGTAGGGCGACGGCCTGGGTGAGGTCGGAGGTCTCGGCGTCGGCGACGTCGATCAGGTCCAGTTCGAAGGCCGTCAGCGTGGCCGCCGTGCCGCCGGCGAGCACGCCGTCCTGGAGGCGTTCGACCTGGTACACCGGGAGCGTGACGCCGTTGGCGACCGTCGAGCCGCGCGTCGTCCGCCGGTACTCGACGCGCAGGATGGGGTCGGTGGGCTGGGGGCCGGAGCGCCGGTGGACCACGAGCGACGAGTCGGTCCACGACACGAGGGGGGCCACGGTCGAAGGCAGGCCGTAGCCGACGTTGAGGAGGTCGCCTTCGAGCTGCTGGGCGAGCGACTGGGCCATCCGCTGCGAGGTCTCGTAGACCTGCTGGTCGGTCCCGGCCTCGGCGGTCCGCATCACGACGGCCAGCAGCACCAGCAGGACGATGGTGCCGACGACGGTCGCGGTCAGGTGGTCAAGGATGACGTGCATGGGACTAGGGCCAGCTGACGACGCGCCGGAGCACGACCGGGTGGCCGAGGTGGGCGTGGCGGACGGTCACGGTGACGGCCTTCTGGTACGTGGGCGCCGCCGACGGCTGGGCGGTCTCGGTGACGTAGGCCACCTCGGCGTCGACCTGGAAGGTGAGCGAGTCCGGCCCGGCGGTGCGGTCCAGCGTCGCCATCCGGTGGAAGTCGTCGACATCGGCGGCGGCGGCGAAGGCCAGGCCGGTGGGGAACGCGCTGGCGGGCGTCAGGTCGGCGGGCGTGGAGACCGCGCCGGCGGCCGTGTTGGCGTCGAACGGCTGGGCGGCGATGTGGGCCAGCACGTCGAGCGCAGCGTGGCCGGCCAGCGTCTCGATCTCGGTCGAGACTTTCGAGGACTCGCCCCGGACGGCGTTGCGCTGGAGCGAGACCGCCAGGAGCATCGTCAGGACCAGCCCGCAGATGGCTAGAAGTGTTTGTTTCATCAGGGTTTGTCGGCCAGGTCCTTGTCGGGCTTCAGAAACCGTGCCGGAACCGGGATGAGGGCCCGACAAGAGCGCTCAGATGGATCTCAGGCGTTCCATCCACCCCTCCTGCCGTTCCGTTTCCCCCTCCGCGTGGTTCTGTTCGAACGTGAGACCGGAGCGACCTTGCCGCCCTCCGCTCCCTGCCAATGCCGCCTGCGCCTCCGTCCCTGATCCTGCTGCACGGCTTCCTGGGCCGCGGCGCCGACTGGAACGCCGTCCGCGACCGCCTGGGCGACCGGCCGGTGACCGCGCCCGACCTGCCGGGCCACGGCGCTGCCGTCGGCCTGCCCGCCGCCGCTTACACGATGGGCGGCGCCGCCGACCGGCTGCTCGCCGGCCTCGACGGTCCCGTGGACCTGGTCGGCTACTCGATGGGGGGGCGGCTGGCGCTCCACCTCGCCGTGACCCGGCCTCACGCGGTCCGCCGGCTGGTGCTGGTCTCGGCCTCGCCCGGCCTGCGCTCCGAGCCCGACCGGGCCGCGCGCCGCGCGCTCGACGCGGCCCGCGCCGCCGAGGTCGCCGCCGATTTCTCGGCGTTCGCCGACCGCTGGTACCGGCTCCCGTTGTTCGACCTGCCCGAGCCCCTGCGCCGGCGCCTCACCGACGACCGCGTCGCCCACAACGACCCGGCCGAGCTGGGCCGCTCGCTGGCCGGGATGGGGACGGGGGCCCAGCCGTCGCATTGGGACGCGCTCGTCGGAATCTCCGCCCCGGCGCTCGCCGTAGCAGGCGCCCGCGACCCGAAGTTCGTCCGCCTCGCCCACGCGATGGCCGAGGCGGGCACCGTCGAGGCCAGCGTCGTCCCCGACGCCGCCCACCTGCTGCCGCTCGAACGGCCGGACGCGCTCGCCTCCCTCCTCACTGCTTTTCTGACCGACTGATGGCCGAGTCCAAGACGCACCACACCACCGACCGCCCCACCGTCTCCGGCCCGTTCGACTGGGTCTCCGTCGGGGACTTCCAAGACGTCATCTACGAGAAGGGGGCGCCCGGGACCGACACGGCCGGGATCGCCCGGGTCACGATCAACCGCCCCGAGGTCCGCAACGCGTTCCGCCCGACGACGGTCACCGAGCTGATCGCGACCATCGACGACGCCCGCGACGACCCGTCGATCGGCGTCTACGTCATCACGGGCGCCGGCGACCGGGCGTTCTGCGCCGGCGGCGACCAGCGGATCCGCGGCGACCACGGGTACAAGGAGGTCACCGACGGGAAGGAGACCGGGACCCAGCGGCTCAACGTCCTGGACTACCAGACCCGGATCCGCAAGATGCCCAAGCCGGTCATCGCGTCCGTCAACGGCTGGGCCGTCGGCGGCGGCCACGTGCTCCACGTGGTCTGCGACCTGACGATCGCGAGCGACAACGCCCGCTTTATGCAGACGGGCCCCAAGGTGGGCTCGTTCGACGCCGGCTACGGCACGTCGCACCTGGCCCGGATGGTCGGGCAGAAGAAGGCCCGCGAGATCTGGTTCCTGTGCCGGCCCTACAGCGCGGCCGAGGCGCTCGACATGGGGCTCGTCAACACGGTCGTCCCGCTGGCCGAGCTGGAGCGCGAGACGGTCCAGTGGAGCCGGGAGATCCTGGCCAACTCCAACATCGCCATCCGGATGATCAAGGCCGCGGCCAACGCCGACGAGGACGGCGGCGCGGGCTTGCAGGAGCTGGCCGGCCACGCGACCATGCTGTTCTACATGACCGAGGAGGGCCAGGAGGGCAAGAACGCCTACCTCGACCGTCGCCCGCCGAACTTCGACGCCGACGGCTATCGTCCGTAAGGCCGTGGGAAGGGGCCAGCGGTCCGTGGCCGAGCGCCAGCGGACCGGTTCGTACTGGCCGTCCCCCGCCCGCCACTGGCCCCCATGCTCTCCATCCCGTTCTCGACCGGCGACATCCACGGCGGCTTCTCTGAAGGCCGCGGCGCGATCCACGTGGACGGCGACGAGGTCGTGATCGAGGTCCAGGTCAAGGTGCTCGGGATGTTCGACCGGGGCGCCCAGACGTTCCGGTTCGAGCTGACCGACCTGGAGGAGGTGAGCCACAAGCGGAACCCGTTCTGGGACACGGTCACCATCCGGACGCGACCGATGGGCCTGATCGGCGCCGTCCCCGGGGCGACCGAGGGCGCGCTGGTCCTCACCATGAAGCGCCGGCAGCGGGCCCAGGTCGACGCGCTCCTGGACCGGCTCGACCTGTGGCTCACGTGACAGACCCTCGGACCCCGCCCGCCTCGGCCCACCCGGGGGACGAGCCGACCCTGCCGGCCGCGCGCCCGAGGCGGGCCGGGCTGTGGCTCCGCGCGGCCCGGCCCAAGACGCTGCCGGCCGCCATCGCGCCCGTCCTGGTGGGCGTCGCGCTGGCCGTCGAGCAGGGGGCGTTCCACGCGCTCGCCGCGGCGTGCGCGCTGCTGGGCGCCGTGTTCATCCAGATCGGGACGAACTACGCCAACGACGCCGAGGACTTCGTCCGCGGGGCGGACACCGGGGCGCGCAAGGGCCCGCTCCGGGCGACCGCGGCCGGGCTGGTCACGCCGGGCCAGATGCGGGCGGCGGCGGGCGTCGCGTTCGGGCTCGCGTTCGCGTCGGGCGTCTACCTGATCGCGCGCGGCGGCTGGCCGATCCTGGCGCTGGGCCTGGCGTCGATCGCGTCGGGCGTGGCCTACACCGCCGGCCGCTACGCGCTCGCCTACACCGGCCTGGCTGACCTGTTCGTGCTGGTGTTTTTCGGCCCGGTCGCGGTCGGCGGCACGTTCTACGTCCAGGCGCTCGGCCTGCCGTTGTGGGTGCCGGTCGCCGGGCTGGGGCCGGGCTTCCTGGCGACGGCCATCCTGCTGGCCAACAACGTCCGTGACGTGGACGAGGACCGGGCGGCGGACAAGCGGACCCTCGTCGTCCGGTTCGGGCGGCCGTTCGGGGTCCGGCTGTACAACGCGTGCATCTCGGGCGCCGTCGTGGTGCCGGCCTCGCTCGCGCTCGTCGCGCGCGACCACCTGGGCGTCTTGGCGGCGTCGGCGCTGGCCGCCATCGTCGGCCGGCGGCTCGCGTCGACGCTGGCGACGACCGCCGACCCGTCCGTGCTCAACCCTCTCCTGGGAAAAACGGCGGGATTGCTGTTCGTCTACTCGGTCGCGTTCGCCCTGGGCTGGGTGCTCGACCTAGGCCCGCCGTGCGGATCGACGCTGCCGACCTGTTGCCGTATCGGCTCCCACTGACCGAGCCCGTCGTGTGGAACGGCGAGCGCCGGGACCACCGCGAGGGCGTCCTGCTCCGCCTGGGCGACGACGCGGGCCGGGTCGGGTGGGGAGACGCCGCGCCTTTGCCCGGCTTCAGCCGCGAGTCGCTGGCGGAGGCCGAGGCCGCGCTGGGCACGTTCAGCGCCGCGCTCGTCGGCCGCCCGGTGTCCGCCCGGGGGATGGTGCCCGGCGGGAGCCTGGCCGCCGCGCTCGACGCCGCGGGCCTGGCCCCGTCGGTCCGGTTCGCGCTCGACCTGGCCCTGGCCGACCTGGCGGCGCAGGACGTGGGCCGGTCGCTCCCCCAGGTGCTCCACCCGGACCCCGAGGTCCGGCTCCCGCTCAACGGGTTGGTGATGGCCGGCGAGCCGGCCGTCGACTCGGCCCGCCGGCTCGCCGAGGCGGGCTACCGGACGGTCAAGCTCAAGGTGGGCCGCCAGTCGGTCGCGGACGACATAGAGACGGTCCGGGCCGTGCGCGACGCGCTGTCGCCGGCCGTCGCGCTCCGGCTGGACGCCAACCGCGCCTGGACGTGGGACCAGGCGGTCGCGTTCGCTCAGGGCGTCGCGGGCGTCGCGCTCGACTACCTCGAAGAGCCGCTCGCCGACCCGGCCCGGATGCCCGAGCTGTGGCACGACACGGGCCTCCCGCTCGCGCTCGACGAGACGTTGCAGGAGCCGGACGGAGCCGAGCGATCCGGGGCTGGGCGAGCGCGGCCGTCCTCAAGCCGACGCTGGTCGGCGGCGTGGCGCGCGACGCTCGCGCTCGCCGAGGCGGCCCTTTCGGTCGGGGTCCGGCCCGTGCTCAGCGCGACGTTCGAGAGCGGCGTCGGCCTCCGCGGCGTCGCGGCGCTGGCGGCGGCGACCGGCGGCGCGCCGGCCGGGCTCGACACCTACCGCTGGCTCGCCGCCGACGTGCTCCCGCCGCTCCCGTTCGACCGACCGCGGTCGACGTGCCGGGCCTGTTCGCCACGCCTCTCGGCGTCCGCCTACCGTGACGCTCCCCGACCCCGTCCGCCAGCACGCCCAGGCCCGCCCGGACGCCCCGGCGCTCGTGACGGGCGCCGAGACCTGGACCTGGGCCGACCTCGACGCTCGTGTGGGCGCTGCCGCCGCCCGGCTGGCCGACGGTCCCGAGCGCGTCGGCGCCCGGGTCGAGACGTCGGCCCAGGCGGTCGTGCTCGTGCTCGCGGCCCTGCGCGCCGGCCGGCTGCTGGTCCCCGCTCTCGACCCGGTGGACGCCCGACGCCGCCGCGACCGCCCTGGCCCGCCTCGGTGCCTCGGTCGTGGTGGCCGAGACACCGACGCCGGGCCTGGACACGGTCTCGCTCGCCGAGATCGTCGGGGGCCGCGAGAGGGGAGAGGCGTCCGAGGCTCCGCTCGACCGGCCGTTGACCGTCGTCCACACGTCGGGCTCGACGGGGGCGCCCAAGGCCGTCCTCCACACGGTCGGCAACCACGTCTGGAGCGCCCGCGGCGTGGTCGAGGCGCTGGGCGTGACCGAGCGGAGCCGGTGGCTCCTCGACCTGCCGCTCTACCACGTCGGCGGGCTCGGCGTCGTGGTCCGGTGCGCCTTGGCCGGCGCGACGCTCGCCGTGCCGCCGCGCGCGATGCCGCTGGCCGACCGGATCTCGGTCCTGCGCCCGACGCACGCCTCGCTCGTCGCCACCCAGCTGGCCCGCCTGCTCGACGCCGGCGCCGACCTGTCGGTCCTCGACGCGGTCCTGCTGGGCGGGAGCGCTGTCCCGGCCGACCTGCTCGACCGGGCGACCGAGGCGGGCGTCCCCGTGGTGGTCTCGTACGGGATGACCGAGATGACGGCGACGATCACGGCGACAGCGCCGGGCGGCAGCCGGGACGCCCTCGCGACGTCCGGCCGGCCCCTCCGGTACCGCCGCGTCCGCATCTCCGACGCCGGCGAGATCGAGGTCGGCGGGCCCACGCTGGCCGGCGTCCTGGGTCCCGACGGCGTCCAGCCGCCGCCCGAGTGGCACGCGACGGGCGACCTCGGCCGCCTCGACGCCGACGGGCGGCTGGTCGTGACCGGCCGGCGCGACCTCCAGTTCGTCTCGGGCGGCGAGAACGTCCACCCCGAGCCCATCGAGGCCGCGCTGCTGGCGGCGCGGCGGCGTCGCCGAGGCGGTCGTGGTGCCCGTCCCGGACGCGGCGTTCGGCGCCCGCCCCGTCGCGTTCGTCCGCACCGCGAGCGGGGCGCCGCCCGACGCGTCGGCGCTGGCGGCCGCCGTCCGCCAGTCGCTGCCGGGCTTCATGGTGCCGGTCGCGTTCCACGGCTGGTCCGGCGCGGCCGGCCTGAAACCGGACCGCCCGGCGCTCACGCGCGAAGCGGAGCGCCGGGCGGGCGACGGGTGAGCAGACGGGCCGGCGCCCGGGTCCGCTAGAGCAGGTCGTTGCGGAAGTCGTCCACCTCGGCCTCGTCGCGGAGCCCTTCGAGCCAGGCCTGGAGCACGCGCGAGCGCTTGCGCTGGAGGACCTGGTCCTGCAGGGTCTCGCGGACGGCGTCGGTGAACTCGGCGTCGGTGCCGCCCTGGAGCGACGTGGTCCGCACGACGAACGCGGCCTGGTCGCCCTCGATGACGCCGCTCCGCTGGCCCGGCTTGAGCCCGAACACGGCGCCGACGGCGCGCGGCTCGACGCCGTAGCCCGTCAGCGCGGGGTTGGCCATCGTCAGGTCCGAGACGGTCGAGACCTCGGTCCCGCTCGCCGCGGCGACCGACGCCAGCGACGACGCCCCGGCGAGCGCGTCGCGGAGCGCGGCCATCTGGACCGCCTTCTTCTTCTCGGTCAGCACGACCGACTCGACCTGGCCCTGGACCTCCTCGAACGGGGCCGGGCCGGCCTCGCGGCGCTCGACGAGCCGCGCGATCACGAAGCTGCCGCCCGCGTCGAACGGCTCCGACACCTGGCCGACGTCGGAGCGGCGCAGGAACCGGAAGAAGTCGCGGCCGAGCTCCAGGCCCGGGACCTGCTCCTGGCCCTCGGTGATCTCGACGGGCGTGGGCGCGATGCCCCGCTCCTGGGCCTCCTCGGCGAAGTCGCGGTCTTCGAGCTCGATGAACGCGGCGAAGTCCTCGGCCTCGCCGAGCACGCGCGCGAAGTCGGCTTCGACGGGCCGGCCGATCTGGACCAGCTCGACCTCCTGCGACGACCGGTCCTCGACGCGGATCAGGTGGAGCCCGAACGGGGTCACGACGGGCCCGACGACGGTCCCGGTCGGCGCGGCGAACGCGGCGGCCTCGAAGTCGGCGACCATCCGGCCCGGGCCGAACCAGCCCAGGTCGCCGCCGCGGTCCTTGTTGCTCCGGTCGGTCGAGTACTGGCGGGCCGCGGCGCCGAACGCCGTCTGGCCCGCGTTGATCTCGTCGCGCACGCGGCGGGCCTCGGCGTCGGCCCCGGCCGGGAACAGGATGTGGCGGGCGCGGACGGCCGTCTCGTCACCGTCGCGGACGGCCGTGATCCGGGCGAGGTAGGCCTGGTCGCCGGCCACCACCGGCCCGACCACGCGGCCCTCGGTCAGGTCCGAGAACACGGCCGTGGCCAGCTCCGCCGGCATCGCGCCGGCCCCGACGAACTCGGGGTCGACGGCGGCCCCGAACGAGTTCCGGCGGGCGTAGGCGACCGCCTCGGGCGCCGAGCGGAACCCGGCGGCCAGCCCGGACAGCTCGTCGATGGCCCGGGCCGAGTCGGCCGCGGTCGGGGCCTTGTCGAAGCCGACGTACTCGATCGAGTACGACGCCTCGCGCTCGTAGTCGTCGATGTTGTCGCGGTAGTACGACGCGGAGCTCGCGGTCCTCGACCGAGACCTGGTCGTCCGGGACGGCCGCGTAGCGGAGCCCGACCAGCTCGGCCGAGGCCCGGCGGTTCTGGCGGACGAACTCGGCGCGGAGCTCGGACGGCGTCACGCGGACGGTCGCCGTGATGAGCGCCGAGAGCTTGGCCTGGCGGCGGTTCCGGCGGACCTGCTCCTCGATGGCCTGGAGCTGGTCGGCGAACTGGGGGTCCTCGACGACCTGCTGGAGCGCGGCCCGGTCGACGCCGCCCTGGCCGTCGGGGAAGACCTGCGCGATCAGCGGGTCCGGGGTCGGGCCGGTGATCAGGTCGAACACCTCGTCGTCGGTGACCTCGACGCCCAGCCGGTCCATCTCGCGCTCGACGAGCGCGTTGTCGACGAAGCTGTCGAACACGTTGTCCTCGATCTGGCGCTGGAGCGCGCCCGTCACGTCCAGGCCCTGGGCCTGGTAGGCGTCGAGCTGCTGGTCGACGGCGCGCTGGTAGAGCTCGCCCTCGATGGCGACGCCGTCGACCTCGCCGATGACGCGGCCGTCGGGCCCGCGCCCGACCGAGTCGAACGCGCCCGAGTCCTGGAGGGCCCACAGGCCGCCGAAGGCGACCACCAGGACGCCGACCATGACGCCGCCGGCGCGCTCGCGAATGCTGTTCATCATGCCTGCCATGTCGCTCCGCCTCCGCGGGATCAGTCTCTGGTGTCGGATCGGCGCCCGGCCCGCTAGGGGGGCGCCCGAACCACAACGAGCCGACGCAAACGGCCGGCTCGGAGGGGTAGGGAAGATACAGGAGGGTAGGGGAACGCCCCGGGGGAAAAATCAGAGGAGTCGGGGAGGAGGCTCGCCGGCGCTCGTGGGAACGAGGGCTGGAACGGGCGGGCCGCGTGCTCGCGTCTGGACCGCCCCGAGCTCCGGCCCCTCGGGGAAGGCGGAGGGGGGCCCCACCCTGCGACGGCCGGCCACTTCCCCCGCCTCGTCGCCGAGGCCGGCCACCCCGCGCCCTCGGCCACCGTGCCGCCCAAACAAACAGCGGGCCGAGCCGGGTCGACCCCGGTCTCGGCCCGCCGCTCTCTCTCTCCCTCTCGGGAGTCGGGTGCGTGGCTAGGCGGCCACGGCGTGCTGTTCCATGCGGCCCGCGCAGCGTGCGGAGCGTCTTGGACAAGATCTGGGAGATGCGGGCCTCGGTCAGGTGGAACTCGCCGGCGATCTCGCGCAGCGTCAGGCCCTCGAAAAAGTACAGGTGGACGATCCGCTGCTCGCGCTCCGAGAGCCGCTCGACGAGCGCCTCGACGAACCCGTAGAGCGAGCGGCGCTCGGTGTCGGCGTCGGCCGCCTCGACGCCCGGCGCCGGGAGCGTGTCGATGGGGGAGGGCCGGTCGGTCCCCTGGCCGTCGAAGAGCGAGAGCGCGAACCGCTGCTGGGCGTCGCCCAAGAGCCGGTTGTAGGCGCGGACGGAGACGCCCAGGCGGTCGGCGACCTGGGCCGCGCGGGGCTCGTCGCCCAGCTCCTGCTGGAGCGTCTGGGCCGTCCGGGCGGCCTCGGCCACGCGGCGGCGGCGGTCCCGGCTGAGGCAGTCGATGGTCCGCAGGAAGTCGACGAGCGAGCCGCGGATCCGGCCGTAGGCGAACGACGCGAACGGGGTCCCCCGCGACGGGTCGTAGCTCCCGAGCGCCTGGAGCATCCCCAGCATCCCCGCGTTCTCGAGGTCGGCGTAGGACGCCAGCGGGTGGTCGGGGAGCGAGACCCGGCGGGACAGCGAGCGGACGAGCGGGAGCGCGGCGATCGCGACGGCACGGGCGTAGTCGTCCATGCGGGGGCCCTCGACGTCGCGCTCGGCGGCGTAGCGTTCGACGGCAGTCTGGAGCGAAGAGGTCATAGTCGGGGGCGGCGGGGCCGGGTCAGGCGGAGTGGCGGGCGGACTCCGCGGGCCGGACGGACGCGGCCGTGACGACCAGCGCTGCGGCGGCCAGCGCCGTCGCCTCGGCGGCCGAGGCCGGAGGGCGGGCGGCGAGCGCGAGCAGGCCGAGGGCGGCGGACGAACGGAGGGACCAGGCGAGCATGGACGGAGGGAGTCGTGCCGGACCCCTCTGCAAGCCGGGTGCCACCCGGCCCGATGCCTCCCGCACCGACCACCTCGGCCCCCGGCGTTCCCCCATCAACCCGCCCGGTTGGAACACCGGCATGTCGTCCAGGCCCCTCCCAAGGGGACGTCGTAACGTTCCAGGCCCCGTATCGGCGGGGCGTACCCGTTCGCCCAATCAAGACGGGCCGTCGGTACGGAATCGTAACGGCCCGGGTAGAATCGGCGTCCGCGCCGCCCGGCCCGTTCGCGGGCCCGCCGGCCACCCGGCGCTTGCGCGACCGGGTAGGCCCTAGGTGACCGGCCCGCCCTCGGCGGCTGGGGCCAGCGCTAGGTGCGCGTCGGTCTCCAGCGCCTCCTCCAGCGCGTCGAACAGCCGGTCCACGTCGCCGGCCGTGTTCCAGACGAACGGGGCCAGGCGGACCACCCGGCCCCGGCGGGCGTCGACGTACACGCCGCGCGTCTTGAGCCAGCGGACCATCCGGTCCGCCTCGGGCACGTCGAGGACGATCATGGCGCCCCGCCGGGCGTCGTCCCGAGGCGAGCGGACCCGGAGCCCGAGCGCGTCGGCGCGGGCGAGCGCCCGGGCCCCCTTGGCGAGCGTGTCGGCGCGGACGGCCTCCAGCCCCGGACGCCGAGCAGCACGCGGGCGCCCTCGACGGCGTGGTACATCGAGGCCACGGCCGTCGTCCCGCCCAGGAACCGCCGGCGGACCTCGGGGTGGTCGGCCGGGGCCGGCGCGAACCCGAACGGGTCGGCGTCGCCGAACCAGCCCGACAGGCGCGGCCGGAGGTCGAGCCCGGGCCGGACGTAGAGATACGCGTTCCCGCTCGACCCGCACGCCTCCTTGAGCAGGCCCCCGAAGTAGACGTCGGCGCCGATGGCCTCCACGTCGACCGGGTAGGACGCCGTCGCGTGGTACCCGTCGACGGCCAAGCAGCGCCCCGTGCCGGTGGACGACGTCGGCGAGCGCGCGTAGGGCGTCGGTGGGGAGCACCTCGCCGGTCGAGAACCCGACGTGGGACACGAACACCCAGGCCGTCCGGTCGGTGACCGCGTCCGCGACGGCGCCGAGGTCGAGGAACCCGTCGGGCCCGGCCGGCACGTCGACGGGCCGGAGGTCGCGCAGCCCGTCCCACCGCTGGACCGAGTGGCGGACCGACGGGAACGCGTTCTCGGTCACGACCACCTCGGGCCGGCCGTCGAACGGGCCGTCGCACGACAGCAGCGCCTGGACCGTCGTGAACACGTTGGGCTGCAACACGCACGAGCCGGCCGGCGCCGACGAGAGGGGGGCGACCCAGGCGTCGGCGAGGTCGGTCGGGAGCGCCCACCAGCCGGTCTCGTTCCCCAGCCCCCAGCGGTCGGGCACGCGGTTCCAGGCGTCGACGCCGCGCTCGGCCCAGTCCTCGCAGAACCCGGCCATCAGGCCGGGCACCGACCGCGGCATCAGCCCGTGCGTGAACGCCCGCAGCTCGACGGCGGGCTCGGGGGGGACGACGAAAGCGGGGCGGAGGTCGAGCACGGACGGGGAGGGCGGACGGGGGGCACGGACTCCCGTGGGTGCGCCCAGGGTCCACGACGTCGCGCCTCGGGCACTCGGCCGAGAGGCTCGGCGTGTCGGGTCCGGCCCCCCGAGCCGGTCCGCCTCGGTCACGCCCGGGGGCACCCGTCGACACGCCGACGCACCCGGCTGGCTACGCGCCCGAGGCGATCAGCCGCTCGATCACGTCGATCTGGGAGACCCCCTCGGCCTCGGCGTTGAAGTTGGTCACGATCCGGTGGCGCAGGACCGGGACCGCCATCCGGTCGACGTCCTCGGCCAGCGGCGTCACGCGGCCGTCCAGGAGCGCGAGCGCCTTGGCGCCCAGCACGAGGTACTGGCTCGCGCGCGGGCCGGCCCCGTAGGCGAGGTACTGCGAGACGAAGTCGGGCGCCCCATCGCGCCCGGGCCGGGTCCGCGCCGCCAGCCGGACGGCGTGCTCGACGACGTGGTCGGCGACGGGCGCGTTGCGGACGAGCGCCTGGTACGCGCCCAGGTCGTCGGCCGACAAGACCGCCGAGGCGGACCGCGTCGCCCCCGAGGTCGTGGCCTTGACGACGGCGACCTCGTCGGCGAACGGCGGGTAGTCCAGCCACAGGTTGAGCATGAACCGGTCGAGCTGGGCCTCGGGCAGCGGGTACGTCCCCTCCTGCTCGATCGGGTTCTGGGTCGCCAGCACGAAAAAGGGCCGGGGCAGGTCGAACGTCTGGCCGGCCGCCGTGACGTGGCCCTCCTGCATCGCCTCCAGCAGCGCCGCCTGGGTCTTGGGCGGCGTCCGGTTGATCTCGTCGGCCAGGACCACGTTGGCGAACACCGGCCCCTGGACGAACCGGAACGCGCGGCGACCCGTCGCCGGGTCCTCCTCGACGACCTCGGTCCCGGTGATGTCACTCGGCATCAGGTCCGGCGTGAACTGGACGCGGCTGAACGAGAGCTCGAGCGCGTCGGCCAACGTCCGGATCAGGAGCGTCTTGGCCAGGCCCGGCACCCCGACCAGGAGCGCGTGGCCGCGCGCCAGCAGGGCCACCACCAGCCCCTCGACGGCGGCCTCCTGCCCGATCACGACCCGGCCCACCTCGGCGCGGAGCTGGCGGTAGGCGTCCGCCAGCGCGGTGACGGCGGCGGGGTCTCGGGGGTCGATGGGCATGCGGACGGGCGGGTGAGCGGAGGGGCGCGCGGGCAGGGGCCGGCGCGGTCACGGCCGCACGGTCCCCCGCCCCAAGATCACACGTCCGCTAGCCGCCGACCGGCGGTTGGTACCGCTCCGCCCGGATGTCGACGTAGACCGTCCGCCGGAGCCCGTCGATCCACTGGGCCAGCACCTCGTTCTGCTTCTGCTGGAGCGCGTACTGGCTCAGCAGCGAGTAGTCGTCGGCGATGGAGAGCGGGTGCGAGGGCGTCTTCTTCTGCAGGAGGACGATGTGGAAGGCCCGCGTCTGCTGGGCGTCGGCGAGCGTGACCGGGGCCGGCTCGCTGATCTCGCCGATGTCGAGCGAGTCGAGCGTGGCCCGCCACTCGGGGCCCAGCCCCTCGGTCGCCAGGTCGCGCTGGCGCGTCTGGGGGACCGAGACGTAGCCGCCGCGCGGGGCGCTCGCGGGGTCCTCGGAGTGCCGGCGGGCGAGCGCCTCGAACGGCGTCCCGGCCTGGACCGAGTCGCGCAGGACCGAGAGGTACTCGCGCGCCGCCTGGGCCTCGGCCTCGCCCACCTCGACCTGGAGCAGGATGTGGTTGAACGAGATCTGGTTGCCGTCGCGGGCGTTGACGCGCAGGACGTGGTACCCGAACGGCGTCTCGAAGACGGGCGACAACGCGCCGATCTCGGAGGCCGCCGCGGCCGCCTGGAAGCGCGGCTCCAGGTCGGTCAGGCGGAGCGTCGTGTACAGGCCGCCGTTCTTGGTCCCGTCGCGGTTGGTGTTGCCGGGGTCGTCGGAGTGGCGGTTGGCGAGCTCCTCGAGCGTCACCTGCTCGGCCAGGACGGAGTCGCGCAGGGCGTCGGCGAAGGCCCGGATGGCCGTCCGCCCGCTCTCGTCGCTGGACGGGACGCGGACGATGTGGGCCACGCGGACCAACTCCGGCACGACCGGCCGCTCGGCGGCCGGGATCAGCTCGAACCACTCGCGCACCTCGCCCGGCGTCACGGTCACCTCGCGGAGGCGGCGGCCCTGGTACTGCTGCATCAGCAACTCGTCGCGGACGTCGTCGCGGACGGACACTTTAATCTCCTCCATCGACCGGCCGTAGGCCTGGATCAGGGCGGCGTCGCCGCCGACCTGGGCCGAGAGCTGGGCCACCTGGGCATCGACGCGCTGGTCGACGATGTCGTCGGTGATGGTCAGCGTGGTGTCCTGGCGGGCCCGCGCGATCACGACGCGCTGGTCGACCAGCCGGTCGAGCGCGCGGCTCCACAGGTCGGGCGGCGGCGTCTGGCCCTGGGGCGTCGACTGCTGGACGAGCGCGTCGACCTCGGAGTAGAGGACGACTTGCTCGCCGACCACGGCGGCGATCCCGTCCAGGCGGGCGCCCGCCTGGACAGGCTGGGCGGCGGCGCCGGCGGCCACGGACAGGAGGAGGGCGGAGAGAATCAGTCGCATCGGGCGGAGTTCGGAGATCGAGAGCGAATACGGGCCGACGGGCCGTCGTATTGCGCGAAGACGGTGGGAGGGCCGCTCAGGGCGTCGAGGCGGCCGGCGGCCTGGGCCTCGGACCGGAGCTGCTGGAGGAGCCGGGCCTGGGCGTCGCGCCGCCGCTGGACGCCCAGCCGCTCGGCGAGCTCGTCGCGGACGAGCCGGAACGGCGGGACGGTCCCGGCCGGCACCCGGTCGACGACCTGGACGAGGTGGACGACGCCGGCCGACCGTGACGGCGATCACCCGGGCCCCGGCCGGCGTCGCCGCGACCCGGTCGCCCAGCGTCTCGTCGAGCGCCTGGAGGCGGGCTTGCGAGACGTACTCGCTTGAGAACGCGGCGGCGCCCGCGGGGTCGTCGGCGTACTCGCTGGCGACCAGCGCGAACAGGGAGTCCGGGTAGGCCGAGGCGACCGCCCGCTCCAGCGAGCCCCGCGCCTCGGCCGTCCGGGCCGCGTTGCCCAGGCGGAGGTGGCGGAGGCGGACGTAGGGCTCGCGCAGGGCCAGGGCCTGCCGGTTCCGGTCGTAGTAGGCCCGGAGGTCGTCGTCGGTGGGCTCGGCCGGGGTCCGCTGGAAGAACGCGTCTAGCGCGGCCTGCTCCAGCGTAGACCGCTCCGCCTCGGCGAGCTGGCGGCGGACGCCGGGGTCGTCGTCCAGGCCCTGCCGGCGGGCCTCCTGGACCAACAGCTCGCGCTGGACCCACTGCTCGACGACCTGGTCGCGCGCCGTGACGCTGTCCAGGACGGTCGGGCCGTCGCCCAACGCGTCGGCCAGGTCGCCCTCGGTCAGGACGGCGTCGCCGACGCGGGCGACGGTCGCCCCGCCGCCCGGCGCGTCGGCCGGCGCGTCGGAGGTGCAGCCGGCGACGGCGAGGGCGAGCAGGAGGGCGCGGAGCGTCATGCGGGAGCGCGGCCCGGCCCGCCTCGGCCGCGTCGGGACCGAGGCGGGCCGGGCCACTAGCGGACGCTGCCCGTCGAGACCGTCGTCGGCCCGGCGGCCTCGGACGCCGGGGCGGACGACACGGCGGGCACGCGCTCGGGGTAGACCCGGGCGTCGTAGCGGGCCCGGAGGCGGGCCTCCCAGGCGTCCTCGACGGCGTCCTGGTAGGCCGTGATCAGCTCGGCCCGGCCCTCGGAGAACGTCTTGTCCCGGGGCGGCTCGACGGCCTCCAGCACGTAGAGCACGCGCTCGGCCCGGTCGAGCACGACCTCGCTCCGGTCGCCGACCTGGAGCGGCAGGACGGCGTCCTGGGCCGACCCGGTCGAGTCGGCGACGTAGACCGTCTCCAGGCGGAGCTGGTTGGCCGCGACCTGGGTGATCCGGGCGTTCAGGGCTTGTTCGACGCTCATCCCCCGGTCGAGGTCGACCGCGACCGCGCGCAGGAGCGAGTCCGACGTGGCGCGGACGGCGCTGGCGCGGCGGCGCTCGGGCCAGCGGAACCGGCCGGGGTTGGCGTCGAAGAAGGCCCGCAGGCCCACGCTGTCCTGCTTGGCCGGCGTCCAGACGCTGTCCTCGGCGATCCGGAAGAGCAGGACGCCGTCGGCGTAGCTCCGGAAGACGCGGGCGAACTCGGGGTCGCGGTCCTCCAGCTGCTCCAGCGCCATCTCGGCCGCCTTCTCGTCGACGAACGCCCGGGTGGTCTCGATCATCTCGCCGGCCGGGTGCGGCCCGAACCGCATCCGCGACAGGATCGGGGTGACATCGGAGAGGGCGAACGTGGAGTCGCCGATGGTCGCGAACGTCCGGCTGGCGTAGGTCCCGAACCCGTCGCGCCGGAACGCGGTCTGGAGCGAGTCGGCCGGGTACTGCTCGACGGCCTGGCGGACGAGCGCCTCGTCGTAGGTCCCGCCGACCTCGCCGATGTACTCGCGGCCGACGGCCTGGCGGCGGACGGCCGTCCGGGGCAGGCGGAGGGCGAGGTCGCGGAGCCCGTCGTAGGCGTCCTCGAACGACGGCCGCTCGCCGAGCGAGGTGAGCTCGATGAGGTGGACGCCGAACTGGGTCTCGACCGGCTCCGAGAGGTCGCCGACCTCGCGGAGGTCGAAGGCGGCCTGCTCGAACGCCGGCACCATCCGGCCCCGCCCGAACGTGCCGAGGTCGCCGCCGCGCTTGCCCGAGCCGGGGTCCTGGGAGTACCGGGCGGCCAGCTGGGCGAAGTCCTCGCCGGCCAGGATCCGCGTGCGGAGCCGCTCGACCTGGACCCGGGCCGAGTCGACCGAGACGTTGTCCGAGGTCCGGATCAGGATGTGGCGGGCCCCGATCTCGGGCCGGTCCGCCTCGCGCGCCGTCGGGCGGACGAGGTGGACGCCGAACCGGGTGCGGACGGGCAGGGACACCTCGCCGACCGGGGTCGCGTAGGCCGCGTCCTCGAACGCGAGCACGGTCCGCCCGCCGCTGATGTAGCCGATGTCGCCCCGGTTCTGGTCGGCCGAGGGGTCCTCGGAGTACTGCGGCGGCGGCGTCCTCGAACGAGATCAGGCCGGCCTCGATCGAGTCGCGCAGGGCCGTGGCGCGGGCGTAGACGGCGGCCGTGTCGCGCTCGGCCGGGCTGAGCAGGAACAGGACGTGGGAGACCTTGATCCGCTCGGCCTGCTTCTCGTAGAGGTCGGCCACGACGCCGTCGAGCACGCGGCGGTCGGTGAAGTAGGGGCCGGCCAGTTGGTCGCGGTACTCGGCGACCTCGGCGACGTACGCCGAGTCCTGGTCGTAGCCGGCCTGCTTGGCGGCGAGCACCTTGAGCTGGAAGTCGACGTAGCGGTCGAGAAAGTCGAGCCGGCGCGCGAGCGGCGTCTGGGTCGTGTCGACGACGGCGCCGTCGGCGGCGGCGTAGGCCGCGTCGAAGGCGGCCAGCGTCAGCGTGTCGGCGGTCCAGGCGGCGACGACGGGCGTGCCGTCGGGGCCGAGCATGGGGCCGGCGTCCGGGCGGGACCCGCCGCAGCCGGCGAGCGCGGCGGCGACGAACGTGAGCAGGGCGAGGCGGGGCGTGGACATCGCGTCTCGAAAAGGGGAAAGTCGCGCGCCGGCCTGTCCGGCGCGTCTCGGGCCGGGAAGCTAACGGGGTCGCCGGGGCGCTCCGTCCAAGGTGGAGCGAAAAAGGCCCTAGGGACCCGTCAGGTTTCGGAGCACGCCACCGGGCACGGGGGGCACGGCGCCGGGCCGTGTGCCCGCCTCGGAGCCGGGGTGGAGGGGCGGGCTCTGCGCCACGACCCCCCAGGGCACGCTGGTCGTGTGATCCTGGACACACCAGGGGCGTCGTCGGGACCACAGCACGGGTGGGCGCGGGGTCGGGCCAAGGCGGGGAGGGGCGGTCGGAGAAAAAGACGACCCCCGGGCAACGATCCGTTCCGACCCGTGTCTTGACACGTGAGACCCCGCCCCGTCGCCCATGCCGCCCGACGACCCCGCCCTGATCGACGCGTTCCGCCAGGGCGACGAGTTCGCCTTCGTGGCGCTCTACGACCGGTACAAGGGCGCGGTCTACGCCTACTGCGCCAAGATGCTGCTCGACCGGACGGCGGCCGAGGACCTGCTCCAGGAGACGTTCGCCCGGGCCTACGAGCACCGCGAGCGGCTCCTCAACTCGACCTCGTTCAAGGCCTGGCTGTTCACGATCGCCCGGAACCAGTGCCTCAACGCGCTCCGCAAGCGGGGCCGCGAGGTCGGGTTCGCGCCCGACGCGCCCGAGCCTCCCTCGCCCGGCGCGACCCCGTTCGGCAACCTGCTCAAGAGCGAGCAGGCCGCGCTCGTCGGCCGGACGCTCGACCAGCTGTCGCCGTCGTACCGCGAGGTCGTCGTGCTCCGGGAGTACCAGAACCTGAGCTACGACGAGATCGCGGCCGTCACCAAGACCACCGTCTCGTCGGTCAAGAGCCGGCTGTTCAAGGCCCGCCGCCAGATCGGCGCCCTCCTGCGCCCGTGGCTCCACCCGGAGAGCCTGCCCTGCCCCGCGGAGGCGCCGGGCCCCGCGGCCGTCCCCCTCGTTCCCCGCTCTGCGCGCCTGTCATGACGTTCCTGCCCCCCTGCGCCGACGAGGAGGCCGAGGTCTTGCTCAACGAGTACGTCGACGGCGAGCTCGCCCCGACCCGCCAGCCCGAGCTGTTCGCGCACCTCGCGGCGTGCGCCGGGTGCCGCGCTCAGTTCGACGCCTTGCTGGCGTTCCGGCTCGCCGCGCGCCAGGAGCCGCTCGCGGTCCCGGCCTCGGCCGACGCCGCCCTGTTCGCCCGGCTCGACCAGCTCCGCCGCCAGTCGCGCCGGGCCCCGGACCGCCGGCGCGAGCGGTCGGCGGTGGGCCAGGCGCTCCGGCGGCGCGTGTCGCTGGGCGCGCTGCTGGCCGTCGCCGGGATGGCCGTCTGGGTCGGCTCGGTGCTCGCCCCGGCGCCCGCGCCGGCGGCGCCCGACGACCGCGTCGTGGAGGCCGTGCTGGAGGACGGCGCGCTCTACCTGATCGACCCCGGTGTGACCGTCGAGGCCCCCCGGACGGCCCGACCCGAGTAGGCCCGCCTCGGAGCCGAGGCGGAGGGGCGAGCTCGGGCTACCGGGCCACCGTGACGGTCCGGGTGAGGGTGCCGCCGGCCGCGTCGAGGCGGACGAGGTAGACGCCGCCGGCCAGCCCGCTCGCGTCCCACGTCGCGACGTGGTCGCCCGCCGGCCGCTCGCCGTCGACGACGCGGGCGACCTCGCGGCCCAGCGCGTCGAAGACCGTCAGGCGGACCGCCGAGGCGGACCCCAGCGAGTACGCCAGCCGCGTCGCCGTGCGGAACGGGTTGGGCGCCGGGGCCGCCAGCGCGAGCGCCGCCTGGGGCCCGGCCTCGGCCGGCGTGCTCCCCTGGGGCGTCCCGCCGAGCGTGAACCAGGTCGGGTTGTAGACCGGCTCCGTGAACGTCAGCGAGGCCGCCTGGAGCGAGGCCCGGTCGACGAAGAACAGCGAGGCCGTCGCCGGCGACGAGACCACGACCGTCCGGTCGTCGGGCGCGAACGACGGCCGCTGGGCGTCGGTCACCGCCGTCCCGTTGACGGCGAGCGACGCCGTCCCGAGCCCCGTCACCGAGCCGGCCGTGAAGTCGACGACGTAGGTCTCGAGGCCCGACGGGCCGGCCACGTCGAACGCCAGCACGTCGGGGTCGGTCTTGCTGTACGTCGGGTTGCCGATGTTGACGCCCTCCGGCTGGGGCGGCAGGACGTCGTAGATCCGGCCGGCCGCGAGGTCGATCTCGTGGAGCGCCCAGTACGACAGGCTCCCGCCGAACGTCCGCGCCTCGTGGAACGCGTCGAAGATGACGAGCGGCGCCGCCGGGTTCGGCGACCACCCGACCACGTCGGGGAACGAGATCGTCTGGTCGCGGATGCCCTCGACCGTCGTCTCGGGCAGCAGCTCGACGGCCCCCAGCGTCTGGCCGTCGTAGAGGTAGATGCGCGGGTCGCCGAGGTAGGCCGACACGAACGCGACGACGCCGGCGTCGGGCGAGATCGACGCCGTCCACAGGTCGCCCGGCTGCTGGACGAACAGGTCGTCGAACGTGCTCACGGCGCCGGTCTGGGTGTCCGCGAATGCCAGCCGGCCCTGGGCGTCGACGAACCACACCGAGGCGCCGTCGCTGGGCGCGGAGACCTGGGAGGCGTCGTCGGTCGAGAACCGGGCCGTCGCGCCGGGGAACAGGCTGGCGCCCACGTTCTGCGGGTCGGTCACGTCGGCCACGCCGACGGCCCCGGTCCCGGTCAGGAACGCGACCAGCGACTGGCCGCCCGTCAGCGGCGGGAGGTCGTCGCCTCCGCCGCCGGTCCCCCCGCCGCCGCCGCCGCCGGCCGCCCCGCCGATGCCGACGGCCGCGAACGCCTGGCTCACCGCGGCCGCCTCGGCGCTGCCGTCGCCGTGCAAGTCGCGGGCCGCCCGCTCGAACGCGAGCCGCGCGTCGACAAACTGGCTCTCGCGCGTGAGGTAGGTCGAGAGGCCGCGGTACCAGATCTGCTCCGTCTTGTCCCGGCCGATCGCCTTGATCACCAGCACCGCCGCCTTGTTCGTGATCCCGCTGTTGACGTGGACGCCCCCGTTGTCGACGCTCTCGGGCAGGTTCTGGAACTGGCTCATGTGGGCCGGCTGGGGCTGGTTGAGCGCCGGGTTGTCCGGGTTCTCCAGGTCGCGCCCGGCGATCTGGCCGATGGCGATCTCCTCGGCCGAGAGGAAGTCGTCGCGGTCGACCATGATCCCGAACACGTCGGCGATGGACTCGTTGAGCGCGCCCGGCTGGTTCTTGTAGACCAGGTCGGCCGTGTGCTGGATCACGCCGTGCGACATCTCGTGGGCCGAGACGTCGAGGGACCCGGCGAACGCGCGGAAGTTGACGCCGTCGCCGTCGCCGTAGGCCATCACGCGGCCGCTCCAGAACGCGTTGGCCATCGACCGCCCGCCGTCGGTCACGTGGACGATCGAGATCATCGACTGGTGGGCGTCGTCGATCGCCTTCCGGCCGAAGGTGTCGCGGAAGTAGGCGTACGTCACGTCCATGTTGTAGCTCGACGACACCGAGGCGGGGTCGCCGAACGTCGGGCTGGCCGACGAGACCTGGGTGATCTGGGCGTTCTGGTCGAAGTCGGTGTTGTTGGCCGTCACCGTGAGCGCGCCGCCGGCCGGGTTGCCGGGGAGTTGGGAGGCCCCGGCGTTGAGGTTGTCGAGGTCGGAGAGGAGCACGTGGCTCCCGTCGTCGCCGCGCCAGATGCGGAGTTGGCGGGCGACGCCGTTGAGGTCGGTCCCCTGGCCGGCGAGGAACTGGCCGGCGGAGGACTGGCCGGCGACCGGGCGGCGCGCGAGGAGCGGCGCGCTCACGCGCACGTCCGGCGCGTCGGCAGCGGCGAAAAACGAGCAGTGCCGCGGGATCCGTTCCAGGACCTCGCCGGTCGCGGCGTCGACGACCATCTCGAACGTCTCGATCAAACTCGCGTGCAGGTCGAGCGCGTAGGCCGGGCGGACGGCGTCGGCGCCGCGGTACAGCACCAGGCGCGGCGCGGGGTCCTCCAGGTCAAGCCAGGCCGCGGTCTCGGCCGAGACCGGGCGCCAGCGGCCGCGCGCGGCCAGGTCGGCGACGGCCGCGTCCCGGGCCTGGCCCGCCGTCAGCGTAGGGGCCGTCTCAGCGCCCTGGGGCGTCGGGTGGTAGGTCCCGTGGACCGCGAACGGGGCGCCGTCGGCGTCGAGGTGGACCAAGACCTCGGCGTTCCAGACCGGCACGCCGCCGTAGGTCTGGGCAAAGCGGACGTGGGTCTGGCCCAGCGCGTCGGTCTCCGACCGGGTCAGCGTCAGCTCGTCGGCGGGAGAGTCGAGGGCGAGAGCCGGGGCGAACGTGGCGAGCACGTCGCGGGCCACGGCGACGCGCGCCATCGTCCCCGTCACGCGGGCGGCCCCGGCCGGCCGCAGCTCGCCCTCCATCCAACGCACCGTCCCGTTCGGCGCCCGCTCGATCCGGATCGGCATGGCCGCCGGGCCGGACTGGAGCGCCCCGAGCTGGCGCCGGACCGGCGCGGCGAGCGGCACGACGGTGCCCGACGTGGTCCGGGTGGCCGCGTCGCGCAGGACGGGCCGGAGGCCGGCCCGGGCGTCGAGGTAGGACTGGACGGTCGGGAACGTCGGGACCGCGAGGTCCTGGGCGCCGACCATCGGGCGGAGGTCGCGCGTCCGCTTCTGGGCGTCGGCGGGGGACGCGGCGAGGACGAGGACCGCGACGAGCACGGCGAGTGGGTGGCGAACGGGCATCGGGGTCGGGGTCAGCGGGGGAGGAGCGCGCGGAGGTCGGCGTAGAGCGTGTCGAGGGTGGGGCGGTCGCCGGGCGTCCAGACCGCGGCGTGCGTGCGGCCGTCGCCCGTCGCCTCGATCCGGGCCGTGTGGTTGCCGGGTCGGTCCGCCTCGGTGGCGAAGAAGGCCGGGCCGAGGCGGGCCCAGAGCCGGCCGAGCGCGGCGGCCGAGAGCGTGTCGGCGGCCGTCGTGGTGCGGTCGGCGCCGAGGGCCGTCCAGGCCGTGGCCCGGCCGCTCGCGTCGACCTCGACGCCGGTCCAGCGGCCCGAGAAGCCGCCGCCGTCGCTCAGCGCGAGCGCGAAGTCGGGCGGGGCGTCGGGCGCGGCGGGCGTCCCGGCGCAGCCGGCGAGCAGGGCGAGGGTGAGACCGAGGCGGAGCATGGCGGAGGGGGCGTCGCTCCCACAAGCGGAATCGCGCGCCCGACCGGCTCACCCGGCCCCGCCTTTTCTCCAGACCGGGCGGACGGCCCGGCCGACCTCGAAGGTGGGGCGGAGGCGGGGCGACGGGAGCGGCGATAGGTTCACCGGCCCCCTCCGCTCCGACCCATGTCCGACGCCCCGGTCCGCGTCCGTTTCGCGCCCTCGCCCACCGGCCTCCTCCACATCGGCGGCCTGCGCACGGCGCTCACCAACTACCTCCTGGCCCGCCAGGCGGCCGGCGACGGCCGCGGCGGCACGTTCGTCCTGCGGATCGAGGACACCGACCGGTCCCGCTACGTGCCCGAGGCGGAGCAGGACATCCTGGACGGGCTCGCCTGGGCCGGCCTGGCCGTCGACGAGGGGCCGGCCCAGGGCGGCGACGCCGGGCCGTACCGCCAGTCCGAGCGCCGGGCGCTCTACGCCGACGCGGCCCGGGAGCTCCTGGACGGCGGCCACGCCTACGTCGCCTTCGACACGCCCGACGAGATCGAGGCCATGAAGGAGCGGCACCGGAGCGACGCCAACCCGAGCCCCCGCTACGACCTCGCCACGCGCGGCGAGATGACGAACGCGCTCACGCTCCCGGCCGACGAGGTGGCGGCCCGCCTGGCGCGCGGCGACGAGCACGTCGTCCGCCTGCTGGTGCCCGAGGGCCAGACCATCGTGTTCGAGGACCGGGTCCGCGGCGAGGTCGCCTTCGACACGACCGAGGTCGACGACCAGGTGCTCGTCAAGAGCGACGGGATGCCGACCTACCACCTGGCCAACGTCGTCGACGACCACGCCATGGGGATCACCGACGTGATCCGGGGCGAGGAGTGGCTGTCGTCGGTCCCCAAGCACCTGCTGATGTACCGGGCGCTGGGCTGGACGCCGCCCCGGCTCGCCCACCTCCCGCTGATCCTGTCGCCGACCGGCGGCAAGCTCTCCAAGCGCTCGGCCGACCGGCTGGGCATCCCGGTGAGCGTGGCCCAGTACCGCGAGGCCGGGTTCGAGCCCGAGGCCGTCGTCAACTTCCTGGCGCTCTTGGGCTGGAACCCGGGGACCGACCAGGAGCTGTTCACCTTGCCCGAGCTGGTCGGGGCGTTCGACGTCGAGCGGATCGGCAAGAGCGGCGTCCAGTTCTCGATGGACAAGCTGGAGTGGTTCAACGGCCAGCACTTGCGCCGGCTCTCGGGCGCCGAGATCGCCCGGCGCGCGCGCGCGGCCGTCGAAGCCGCCGTCGGGCCGGTCGACGACGGGGCGCTCGTCGCCGCGGCCGACCTGATGCGCGAGCGGCTCACGCGGGCCGCCGACCTGGCCGAGGCGGCCTACCTGTTCCAGGACCCGGGGGCCTACGACCCCGCCGGCCTCAAAAAGCGCTGGAAGGACGACAGCGCCGCCCTCGTCGCCGCCTACGCCGACCGCCTGGACGCCGACGCCGACTTTACCGAGGCGAGCACCGAGGCGGCCATGCGCGCGCTCGCCGAGGACCAGGGCGCCGGGTTCGGCCGGATCGTCCACCCGGTCCGCCTGGCGGCGACCGGGACGTCGGTCGGGGCCGGCCTGTTCGAGACGCTCGTCGTGATCGGGCGCGACGCCGTGATCCGCCGCCTCCGCCGGGCGGCCGAGACGCTGGGCTAGGCCGGCCCGGCCCGCCTCGGGCTAGCGGCCGGACGGGCACGGCCCGCTGCTGGGACGCGCGAGCGAGACCGTGACCGCCGCGCCCATCTCGATCGGCTGGTAGATCACCTCGAACACCCGGCCCACCACGGGGCACTCGACCCACTGCGCGACCTTCCGCTCGGGCGACGTGTCGACGGCCGCGAACTGCCACCCGTCGCCCGACCCGCCGACCCGGGTGTCGAGCGCGGCCATCGCGTCGCCGAACAGGCCCTGGACGTAGGCCAGGTCGGTCCCGGCGATGGTGAACCAGAACATGCTCAGGCCCCTCGACGGGCTCTGGCTGACCCGGCCGGCCAGCGGGCCGCTCTGGCCGGCCGGCCGGTACGCCGAGGCCCACAGCGAGTCGCCGTCGCGGTTGTCGAGCAGGTCGCCCCGGAGCCCGACGAAGTCGGTGCGCGAGGCGTCGAGGAGGACGGGGACCATCTCGTCGACCATGGACCGCATCGACCACGACTGGGCGGTGACGGCGGGAGCCAGGACGAGCAGGAGCAGCAGGATGCGCATCGGGACGGCGGGAGCGGACGGCCAACATAGGGGGGCGGCGCCGACTGCCAATGCGCACGGTCCACTATCCAATGCGCACGGTCCACTATCCCGTACCGCAGACTCGCACGGGGCCCAGAGGCGGACCGGTCGCGGCCTCCTTACTTGGCCGCCAGCAGGTCCACCTGCTCGATCACGGGCGGGCGGTCGAGGAGCGCCTCGGCGTTCTCCATCAGGGCCGCCGCGATAGGCCCGTCGAGGTGGGCCCGTCGGCCGTCGTCGTCGGCGAACGTGTCGAAGATGCCGAACGTGGAGTCGTCGAGTTGGAGGGCGTACCACTTGATGGTGCCGTCCTCCTGCTGGGCCAGCGGGAGCGCGCTCTTGAGGAACGCGGCGACCTCGGCCTCCTTCCCGGGCTTGGCGTGGAGGCGGGCGAGGAGAGCTTTCTGTTCGGTGGCCATGGTTCGGTCGGTTGAGAGTGTCGGGGTGTACCGTGCCGCGCCGCCGCCGTTTCTCCGGCGCGCAACGTGCGGCGCCGTCCGACACCGGCCGCCCGTCCAGCCCGCTCCACCTCGGTGCCGGGGTGGGCGGGGTCAGGGGGCCCGGCGGGCCCGGCGCGTCCGCACGACGGTCTCGGTCAGGTTGAGAGCGAGGTGAGCGGCGACCGGCCCGGCCAGCCCGCCGTCCCACGCCCGGAGCCCCCAGCACGTCCCGCCGACCAGCACGCCCGTCACTACGACGTACCACGCGCCGCCAGGCCAGTGGAACAGCCCGAAGGCGGCGCACCCGACGACGGCCGCCCCGACCGGGCCGAGCGGGACGAGCGCGTCGAACAGGACGCCCCGGTACCACAGCTCCTCGACGACCGGCGCCAGCCCGACGTTGGCGACCCAGAACGCCAGTCCGCCGCCGTCCAGCACGGACGTGCTCCCCGCCGGCACGTAGTCGCCGAAGCGGACCTGGGCGCGCGCCACGAGCCGGTCGAGCCCGCCGAAGTAGACCCCGGCGACGGCGGCGCCGCTCAGCGCGCCCACCGCTGTGGCCCGGCGCCACGAGCCGGCGCGGACCGCGTCCATCAGCCCGTCGCGGACGGCGCCGCTCTCGGCGACCAGCGCCGCCAGCGTCAGCCCGACGAGGGCGAGTGTGACGGCCAGCCACACCGACGTGCGCGCGGTCACGGCCTCGCTCGCGGCCTCCGCCGACCGGGCGCCGCCCCGGACCGCCGCGGTCGTCGCGGCGCCCAGCACGAGCAGGAACGCGACCGGCGGCCACGCGATGAGAAACCAGGACATGGCGAGCCAGGAGGCGGTCGACCCCGCCCACCTCGGTGCCGAGGCGGGGGCGGCCGGGTGCCCCCAGGCTACGCGTTGACCTGCTTGAGCGCTTCCAGCGCTTGGTCGCGGGCCTCGGCGTGGTCCACCATCGGCCCGGGGTAGGTCTCGCCCAGCGTCACGCCGGCCTCGGCGAGCACGTCGGCCGGGGCGTCCCAGGGCGCGTGGAGGTGGTTGGTGGGCAACTCGGCCAGCTCGGGGACCCACCGGCGGATGTAGGCGCCGTCGGGGTCGTGCTTCGTGCTCTGGGAGACCGGGTTGAAGATGCGGAAGAACGGCTGGGCGTCGGCGCCGCAGCCGGCGGCCCACTGCCAGCCCATGGTGTTGTTGGCCAGGTCGCCGCCGCACAGCGTGTCCCAGAACCAGCGCGCGCCGTCCTGCCACGGGATCAGCAGGTCCTTGGTCAAGAAGCTGGCGACGACCATCCGGACCCGGTTGTGCATCCAGCCGATCTCGTAGAGCTGGCGCATCCCGGCGTCGACGAGCGGGTAGCCGGTCTGGCCGCGCTGCCAGGCGTCGAGGTCGTCCGGCGCCGAGCGCCACGGCATCGCGGCGTACTTCTCCTTGAGCGGCTCGGTCGGCGTCCGGGGGAAGTGGTGGAGGACGTGGTAGGCGAACTCGCGCCAGGCGATCTCGCTCAAGAACTTGTCGGCGTCCTCGCGCGTGGCGCCGTTCGAGACCCAGGCCTCGACGCGGTCCCAGACCGTGCGGGGGCTGACCTCGCCCCAGTGGAGGTGGGGCGAGAGCATCGACGTGTCGCGCGCCGCCGGCACGTTGCGGCCCTCGGGGTAGTCGACCAGCGACTCGGCCAGGAACGTGTCCAGGCGGTCGAGGGCACCGGCCTCGCCGGGCGTCCACTCGTCGCGCATCCCGCCGGCCCAGTCCACGCCGTCTTGCGCCTGGGGCGTCAGGCCGAGCGCGTCGAGGGCGCACGGACTCGGGCCAGCGTCGGGGGCGTCGCCAAAGGAGGGCGCGTCGAGCGGCGCGCCGACGTCGACCTGGTCCTGGAACTTCCTCCAGAACGGGCCGTGAGACCTTGTACGGCCCGCCCGAGCCCGTCCGGATCCGCTCCGGGTCGTGCAGGATGCGGCCCGCGAACGCTCGGGTCTCGATGCCGGCGTCTTCGAGCCCGGCCTTGACCACCTGGTCGGTGGCGCGGAGCGCCGGAGCGATCCGAGACTCCCAGACGACGCGGTCGGCGCCGGCCTCGTCGCACACGGCCCGGAGCTCGTCCAGGCTGTCGCCCTGGCGCAGGACGAGCCGGCTGCCGCGCTCGCGGAGGTCGGCGTCGAGGGCCCGGAGCGACTCGTGGAGCCACCAGCGGTGGGCCCCGCCGGGCGCCCAGTCGCCGTGCTCGTCGGGCGCCCAGACGAACACGGGGACGACCGGGCCGCGCTCGGCGGCGTGGACCAGCGCGGCGTGGTCGCGCAGGCGGAGATCGTTTCGGAACCAGACGACGGTGGCAGACATGGCGCAGCGGGGTGGGCCTCCGCCTACCCCGTGTCGCCCGGCCGCCGTTCCCGCCCGGCGGCCCGATTCAGGGATCGCCGGCTTCGCCCACCTCGGGCCCGAGGCGGGGCGGGCTAGATCCCCACGCGCAGCACCTCGACCAGGACCGCCGCGAAGTGGCAGACGCTCCCGGCCAGCACGAACCCGTGCCAGACGGCGTGGGCGTAGCGCCAGCGCGCGAGGTAGAACACGGTCCCGGCCGTGTAGGCCAGGCCGCCCGCCGACGAGCCAGGCCAGCGTCGAGCCGGGCAGGGCCTCCCGCATCGGGCCCGTCGCGACGACCACGAGCCAGCCCATCGCGACGTAGATCAGCGTCGAGACCCTCTTGAACCGGCCGGTGTAGAACAGCTTGAACACGACGCCGGCCGCGGCCAGCGCCCAGATGATGGCCGAACAGCGACCAGCCCCACGGTCCCCGCAGGCCGCCGATCAGGAACGGCGTGTACGTCCCCGCGATCAGCCCGAAGATGGCGCAGTGGTCGAGCGTCTTGAGCCGCGCCTTCGCCCGCCTCGAACGGGATCGCGTGGTACAGCGTCGACGAGGCGTAGACCAGCACCAGCGTGCCCACGAAGACCGACGCGCCGACGATGGTCCACACGTCGCCGGTCAAGGCGGCGAGCGTGATCAGCACGGCGCCCGCCCCCACGCTCAGCAGCACGCCGAGGCCGTGCGTGATGGCGCTGGCGACCTCGTCGGCGAGGGAGTACGTGGACGGGCTGGACATCGAAAACGAGCGTGGGGTCGTGGTGGGAAACGACGCGGGCCGCCCGGAGGTGCCCGCAGGCCGGGCGGTCAGGAATCGCCCGGCGTCCGGTCGGCGACGGGGGCCCAGACGGGCTCCCGAACGCCGGCCTGGTGGTTGACCCAGCGCGACAACGTGAAGAGCAGGTCGGACAGCCGGTTGAGGTAGTGGACGGCCTCCAGCGAGACCTCCTCCAGCGTCGACGTCTCGACGACCAGCCGCTCGGCGCGGCGGGCCACGGTCCGGCCCAGGTGGAGCGCCGCGGCGGCCGGCGTCCCGCCGGGCAGGACGAAGTGCTTGAGCGGCGGGAGGTCGGCGGTGAGCGCGTCGATCTCGGCTTCGAGCGCCGTGACGTGGTCCGCCTCGATGCGGGGGACGGGGTAGGTCACGTCGCCGGGTGAGGCGAGGTCGCCGCCCAGCACGAACAGCTCGTTCTGGAGCCGGGCCAGCAGGGCGTCGGCGCGAGTCGGCCCCGCTCGGGGCGTCGCCGGCCGAGGCCGCGAGCGCCGCCCGGGCCATGCCCAGCGCCGCGTTGGTCTCGTCGACCGTCCCGTAGGCGGCGATGCGGGGGTGGGTCTTGGAGACGCGGCCGCCGCCGAACAGGGCCGTCGTGCCGTCGTCGCCGGTGCGGGTGTAGACCTTCATGCTGGAACGTAGGAGGAGGGGGAGCGGCGGGTGGGGACGGCCCTACGCCGATCCCGCCGGCGCGGATCTCCCGTCCGCCCGGGCGACGCCAACATAGCGGACCCGGAGCTCGCCGCCGGACGACTCGACCTCGGCCTCGACCCCGAAGCGTGGCGCAGCAGGTCGGGCGTGAGCACGTCGGCCGGCGGGCCGTCGGCGACCAGCGTGCCCGCCGGCCAGCACCCACAGCCGGTCGGCGAAGCGGGCGGCGCGGTCGAGGTCGTGGAGCGCCGCGACGACGGTCTTGCCGGCTCGGGCGAGCGCGCGCGAGGCGGGCGAGCAGGTCGAGCTGGTGGCGGACGTCGAGGTGGGCCGTCGGCTCGTCGAGCAGCAGGAGCGGCGCGTCCTGGGCGAGCGCCTGGGCGAGCGCGACGCGCTGCTGCTCGCCGCCGGAGAGCTGGGTCACGGGGCGGTCGGCCAACGCGCCCGAGGTCGACCGCCGCGAGCGCGGCCTCGACGCGGTCGCGGTCGTCCGCGCCGCAGCCGCTCGGTCCACCCGAGGTGGGGCGACCGGCCCAGGGCGACGATCTCGGCCGCCGTGAAGTCGACGGCCAGCTCGGCCTGCTGGCGGACCAGCGCGACCTCTCGTGCCCGGGCCCGCGCCGGCCACTCGCGGACCGCGCGGCCCCGCAGGTCCAGGCGGCCGCCGTAGGGGATCAGCCCGGCGACGGCCCGGAGCAGCGTCGTCTTGCCGGCCCCGTTGGGCCCGACGAGCGCGATCCGCTCGCCCGGCCGGACGCGGAACGCCGAGGCCGTGCGAGGACCGGGCGTCCGCCCAGCGACACGCCGAGGGCGTCGGCGGACGAGGACGTCGGGCACGGAGGGCGAGGGGAGCGCGTTGAGGGGGGCCGCCACGGTCCGCCCATGCTACGCCCGCTCGCCTCCTCCTGCTCTTCGTCGCCGTCGCCGGGTGCGACGGCGCGTCCGTCGACGCGCGCAGCGCGCTGTTCGAGGACGAGGCCCTGTTCACGCCCGTCGAGGGCATCACCGAGACCGACGACCGGGGCACCGTCCTGAGCCAGGACCCGACGGACTGGCGGATCGGGCCGGCCTACCTCAACCGGGTCACGCTGCTGTCGCTCCCGGCGCCCAACCCCGTCCGCCTCGGCCAGGCCGTCGAGCTTCCTCGTCGACACCCAGGGCGTCCCGGGCGGGCTCCGGCTCTACGTGCTCTCGACCGACCGGACGGGCACCGTCGACCTGGTCCCCATCGCCGACCCGAACGCGTTCGAGCCCCAGGCGCGCGCAGTCCGGGTTCTACCCGTTCTCGGTCAGCGTCCGCCAGATCGCGCTCGGCGGCGCGGGCACCTACCGGGTCGCGCTGCTCGACGGCAGCCAGGGGATCGTGACCTACGGCGACCTGGAGGTCCGAAACTGAGCCCGTCGCGGACTCGTCGAACGGTCGCAGCCCGCGTCGTCAGCCGGCGGTGCGGGCCTGGAGGCGCTCGAAGTAGCGCTTGATGAGGTCCTGGTAGTCGGGCGCGTAGCCGCTCTCCAGGGCCCGGATCAGGTCGCCGCGGATCCGGTCGGCCGGGCGGTCCTGGCGGGGCGCCGAGGCGGGCGGGGCCGGGCGCGACTGGCCGGTCTGGGCCTCGCGGCGCGGCTCGCGGCCGCGCTGGTTGACCGACTGCTCGGCCTCCAGCAGCCGCTCCAGGATCTGCTGCTGGCGGGCCCCGGTGCGCGGGTCGAGCCCGCCCCGGCGCATCTGCTCGGCGGTCTCCTTCATCTGCTCGCCGGCCCGCTGGAGCGCGCTCCGGTCGTTGGGGTCGAGCCCGTCGCCGCCCGCCTCGACGGCCCGCTGGAGCTGGCGGCGGATGGCCTCCTGCTGCTCGGCCATCTGGCGGAGCCGCCGCGCCTGTCCGTCGTCGCCGCCCTGGCCGCCTTCGCCCTCACCCGGTGACAGCCGCTGGCCGGCCGACTGGTTGAGCATCTCCTGGATCCGCTGGTTGAGCTGCTGCTGGGCCCGGCCGAGCTGCTGCATCTGGGCCGGCGACATGCCCTGCCCCTGCCCCTGGCCCTGGCCGCTGCCGCCTCCCCCGCCGCTCTGCTGGTTCTGGTTCTGGAGCTTCTCCAGCAGGTCGGCCAGCAAGAGCGCGAGCTCGTTGAGGTGCGACATGGCCGCCCGCTGGTGGGCGACGGCCTGGGACGAGCGGCGGTCGGCGAGCCGGTCGACGGCGAGGTCCATCTCGCGCTGCCCGTTCTCGGCCCGCTCGTTGACGGGCGGCCCCAGCGTCGGCACGCGTCTGACCGACGCGTCGCAGCGTGTCGACGACCGTCCGCAGGGCGTCGCGCAGCTCGCTCTGGCGGCGCGCGGCCGGGACGAGCGCGGGGCTGTCGCGCGGGAGCCCGCCGGTCCGCCCGGCCAGCGCCTCCTGCTCGCGCGAGATCGTCAGCACGTCCTCGAGCGCGCGGCGGAGCGCGGCCTGGTCGACCTGCTTCTGCTGGCCCTGCATCTGCTGGCTCTGCTGGCGCATCTTGCCCGCCATCTGGCGGAGCTGCTCCGACATCTCCTGCTGGCCCTGCTGGGCGTCCTGCATCTGGTTCTGCTCCAGCTGCTCGGCGTTCTCCTCCATCTGCTGGGGCAGCCCGCCGTCCTCGTTCATCTGGTCCTGCATCTCGCTCGACGTCGTCGGTCGGCGCGTTGCGGACCTCGTCGAGCTGCTCGCGGAGCGCGTCGAGCTGCTCCTGCAACGCCTCGGCCGCCTCGGCCGCCTCGCGCTGCTCCTCGGCCAGCCGCTCGCGCTCGGCCTTGGCCTCACTGGGCGAGAGGGCGTCCTGGGGCCGGGGCGCCTGGCCCGCCTCGGGCTCGCCGTCGGGCGTCTCGGCCTCGGGGTCGCGGCCCTGGCGGACGGCCTCGGTCTCTCGTGCGAGCCGCTCCTCGGTCTCGGCCAGGTCGTCGGCGCGGCGGGCGATCTCCTCCATCTCGACGGCCGCCTCCAGCCGGCGCATCAGCTCCATGGCGCGGTCCAGGCGGCGGCGCATCTCCTCCTCGCTCTGGGCGACCTGGTCGGCCTCCTGGAGCATGTCGCCCAGGTCGAGCTTACTCCATCGCCTCGCGCAGCCGTTCGAGCGCGTCCCGGACCTCGGGCGTGTCGAGCTCCTCCAGGACCTGCTGCATCTGGTCGAACTGGCGGCGCAGGTCGTCGTCGCCGAGCTGGTTGTCCTGCATCTGCTCGCCGAGCCGGCGCATCTGCTCCTGGAGCGCCTTGGCCTGCTCCTGGAGCGCGCTCTGCTCGCGGAGCAGCTCGTCGATCTGGCGGCGGTCCTCCCAGTCCGGGTCGACGTTCTCGCGCAGGTCGTCGCGCAGGCGGCGGAACCGCTCGCGCGACTGGTCGGCGTCGTCCTTGAGCTCCTCCAGCGCCTCGACCGTCGAGTCGCGCTGGGCGCCCAGGTCGTCCAGGCGGTCGGTGAGCGAGGGGTAGCGGAGCGGTGAACAGGGGCGTCCGGGCGGTCTTGCCGCCGGCCCCGTCGTTGTCGGTGATCTGGCCGTAGAACTCGACGACGTCGCCGGGCCGGGCGCCGGGCACGCGCCAGTCCAGCGTCACGTCCTGGTCGAGGGGCCGCGTGCGGACCCCGAGGCGGACGCCCTGGGCCCGGCCGGTCGCGCCGCCGCGCGTGAGGCGGTAGACCATCCGGCCGCCCCGGAAGCCGAAGTCGTCGGTGACGCGGAAGACCAGCCGACGCGGGCCGCCGTCGAGCCCGCCGTCGGCGCCCTCGACGAGCGCGATCTGGGGCGGGCCGTCGGAGAGCACGCCCAGGCGGTAGCGGGCGGGGTCGGTGTTCTCGAGCCCGTCCTCCGACCGGAGGTGGACGGTGTAGGTGCCGGCGCCGCGCAGGCGGAACTGGCCCAGGGCGGCCTGGCTCCCCAGCCGCAGCGGGACGCGCTGGCCGCGGCCGTCCTCCCACTCGACGCTCAGCCAGGCCTCGACGGGCGCCGGCCCGCCGTGCTGGACCTGGACGCGGACCGCCGAGCCCCGGAGCCCGGTCGCGTCGCCGACGCCCTCGGGCAGGGGCCGCGCGCTCCGGCCGGAGTAGCCCGGCGGGATCACGGTCACGCGGACGCCCCGCACCAGCGGCCGGTCGACGGCGCGGACGGTGTACCACGGCGTCCGCACGCCGTCGGCGATGAACCGGTAGCGCGTGTCGGCGCGGACGGCCTCGACGGTGTGGGCGAACCGGTCGGCCTCGGCCTGAAGGCGGACCGTCTCGGTCGCCCGCTCGTCGGCCCGGCCGATCTCGAGCTCGGCGCTCAGCGGCAGCTCACGACCGACGGCTCGGGCGGCGATCTCGAAGGGGGCGCCTCGGGTGACCTCGGCGTCGCCGGGCGTGACGAGGATCTCGAACGGGGCCGGCGGGGCGAAGTAGACGCCGGGCGCCAGCAGCCGGCCGGCCGCCGCCGTCATCGGCTGGGGCCAGACTCCGAACCCGAGCACCAGTAGCGCGACCGGCACCAGCGCCCACTTCGCGGTCTCCCTCGCCGGCCCGAACGCGCGGACGCGCTCGAAGGGGATCTCGGCGACCTCGCGGCCCAGGGCGTCCAGGGCCGCGGCGTGCAACCGGTCGTCGTCGCCCGAGTCGTGCCCGTCGGCCAGGTCGAGGAACGTCGCCAGCCGGTCGTCGGCGCCCGGGAAGTCGCGGCCCGCGCGGCGGACGACGGCCCGCTCGTCGAGGCCGGGCAGGACGCCCCAGCCCCGGAGCAGCGGCACGACGATGGTGGCGACGACGAGGACGGCGAGCGCGACGGCCAGCGTCCAGAACAGGGCCGTCCGCAGCTCGACGCCCAGCCAGACGGTCGCCTCGGCGGCGAGCGCGAGCCCGGCCCCGGCGCCGACGACGCCCAGCGTGACCAGGGCGCCGTCGGCGACCGCCGCGCCGGTCAGCCGGCGCCGCGCGGCGCGGATCCGGCGGCGGAGCGAGACGGCGAGGGGGGACGAGGGCACAGGGCGGGAGGCGGGGCCGGCAAGCTAGCCGGGGACGGGGCGCCAACGAGACCGCGTGCGCCGGATTGCCCCGCCGGCCACTCGGCCCGCCTCGGTGAGCCCGCGCAGACCCTGGCGGGGCCGCTACGGGCGGTAGGGACACCACGCATGGTGTCCCTGCGGGCGGCCGCGGTGTCCCCGGCGCGTCGCCGAGGCGGGCCTAGCCGAGCCAGTAGCTCAGCTTGAGCAGGAACACGTTGGTGACCTCGTCAGCGAACAGGCCGCGCACGTCGCGCTCGAACGACAGGCCACCGTCGGGCGCGAACCCGCTCCGCTGCTGCTGCCAGACCAGGAAGAGCGCCGAGCCCGGCCGGTACTCCCAGCGCAGCACCGCATTCCCCTGGAGCGCGCGGACGGTGAAGTCGGGGTTGCCGAACTCGGCCGAGCCCCCGTCGGCCCCCGTGATCTGGTAGCCCGTGACCGCGCCGGCACCGTCGGACCGGGCCTCGATGGCGCCGAAGCCCTCGCCGTACGTCGGCAGGTCGAGCTGGCCCGGCTCGGTCAGCTGGCTGAACGAGGTGTAGCGGCCCCGGGCCACGAACGGGCGGAGGTAGGTCTGGAGCGACAGCCGCGGCGTGAACGTCCAGTTGACGCGGGCGCTGAGCGAGACCGACGTCTGGTCGATCTCGCCGAACACGTAGCGCCGGCCGAACGTGGCCGCCAGGTCCGGCGCGTCGAACGCCCCGACGTACTGGCGCTTGCCGTGCGAGCGGTAGAGCTCGGGGCCCAGGTTGACCGAGACCGACGACGACGGCCGGATCTGGACGCCCGCCTCCATCCCGTGGAACCAGCTGCCCAGCTCGTCCCGGTTGGCGCCGGTCCAGGCGTAGCCCGAGACCACCTGGCGGTCGTCCGACCAGACGTTCAGGTTGATCCGCCCGCCCGCCGGGTCCGTCATCAGCGGGCCGCCGCGCGTGCCCCGGTCGTCGGCCGTCCGCGTCCCGGCGTTGCCGTTGACGCCGAAGCCCCAGAAGTTCTTGAACGTCCCGTTGGCGTTGCCGCCGACGAACGTGTTGGTCCGGTCGCCGGCGAAGTTCCAGGCCAGCCCGCCGAACACGTTGGCGCCCCAGCTCTGAAACGGACCCTGGGCCTGGTTCTGGTTGTAGATCACGACCGTCCCGCCGCCGAACTCGTCGGCCCGGCTCTGGAAGCCCAACTCGTTCGAGTCGAACCCGGGCGAGGTCGCGTTCCCGTGGAACCCGACGAGCCAGTGCTCGCCCGACGTCTTGAGCACGTTGACCTCGCCGGTCACGCCCGCCAGCGACGTCCGCGTCGGGTCCAGCGTCAGGTGGCCGGCGTCGGGGCGCTGGAAGACGCGGGGGAACGCCGTCTGGAGCCGCTCGATGGACGACGCGCTGCCCGAGACCACGCTGCCCGCGACCTGGCCGCTCAGGACCCAGTCGCCGAACGGGTGCTCGATGTCCAAGCCCGCGACCGTCGCCTGGCTCGGCAGCATCCGGGCAATGGCGTCGTTCGAGGTGCCCCGCACGACCGACGTCGCGAGCCCGCCGACGATGGTCCGGCCGAACGTGCCCCGCGTCCGGGCGACGGCGTAGTTCGTGGCCGGCTCGACCAGCGCGCGGTCGTCCATGACCACGCCGCCGTCCACGTCGACGGCCTGGAAGCGGCCGTACTCCGAGCCCGTCACGGCGTTGAGCACGCCGAACGAGAACCGCCCGACCCGGCCCGACACCTTGGCCGCGCCCAAGATCGTGCTCTGCTGCGGGGCGTCGGTGTAGACCGTCCCGTTCTCGCCCGCGGCGTCGTGCGCGGCGTCCGGCACGAACGACCCGCGCTGCGGGGCTCCGCCCGATCCGGCGCGTGTAGAGCAGGTCCGGGCGGCCGTTCGAGAAGTACCGCCGGGGCTCCATGTGAACACGTCGAGCCCCTCGACGAAGAACGGCCGGCGCTCCTGGAAGAACAGCTCGAAACCGCCCAGGTTGACCTGGGCCGGGTCGGCCTCGACCTGGCCGAAGTCCGGGTTGACGGTCGCCGTCAGCGTGACGTCGCTCGTGATCCCGTACTTGACGTCGAGCCCGACGCGGGGGTCGAGGTCGTTCTCGGCGAAGAACGGGTCGAGGTCGTCGCCCGGGCGCCCGGGTCAGGCTGGAGGCGACGTAGGGCTGGATCTCGAGCTGGCGCTGGGCCCGCAGCCCGCGGAGCCCGGAGAGCGTCCCGAACTGGCTCACGACCCCGTTGACCTCGGGGTTGATGGGCGCCCAGAACGTCTGCTCGTTCGTCCGGAAGTGCTTCCGCCCGAACTCGATGCCCCAGCGCTGGTCGCCCTCGGAGGCGGCGAACCGGAGCTGGCTGAGCGGGATCCGGAACTCGGCCGTCCAGCCGCCCTCGTCCTGGCTCACGGCGGCGTCCCACACGGCGTCCCACGAGTCGTCCTCGTTGACGTCGTCGAACAGCAGGGCGTCCGAGAGCACGCCGGCGGCGTTGACCTGGAACAGGAAGGCCGTCCGGTTGTCGTTGTACGAGTCGAACGCGACGACGCGCCCAGTCGCTCTCGAACCCGCTGTCGCGGCGCCCGAGCTGGGTGTCGATCCGGCCGGGCTGGCCGTCGTGCATCCGCATCCCGACGTAGACGGCGTCGCCGTCGTAGAGCACGCGGGCCTCGGTGGGCTCGCTGGCCGCCGCGCCCGCCTCGGGGCGGAGCTGGACGAAGCCGGTCGCGACCTCGGCCGCCGGCCCAGGCGGCCTCGTCGAGCCGGCCGTCCAGCGCGATCGCGTCGGTGAGCGGGCTGGCCGCCACCGCCAGCGGGCCGGCCGGGGGCGCCGGGACCGGGACCGAGGCGGGCACGGAGGACTGGGCGAGGGCCGGGGCGGCGAGCGTGGCGGCGGCGGCCAGAAGAGTCGAGAGGCGCATGGCTGGGAGGGGGCGTGCTCCCCACAGACGGGGGAGCGGGCCGAGAGTTACTCGGGGGTGCTAAAAAAACCGCATTAACAGTGTATGCGTGGTCCGATCAGCGATTTACATAGGGGGTATGAGTGGCCAGCCACGCCCTCCGCCGATGGGGGAGGCCACCCATACCCGGCCCTCAGTCCCCGGTCCGAATCTGGACCGGCCCGTTGTGAGCGACGAGCGAGATCGTCGGCCCGCCCCTGCCCATCGTCGTGTCGAGGCGGTCGCCGGTCTGGCCCGGCCGGCGCTCGCGCGGACCGCCCCGCAGGCCCGGCGCGCTGATGCGCCCCTGGTGCGTCTGGGCGGAGAGCCGGGCGCCGTAGCCGTCGGGGACGGCGAGCTGGACGGGCCCGTTCATGGCCCGGACCGACAGCCCGGCGCCGCGCCAGCCCGACCCGGCCAGCGCGACCGAGACCGGCCCGTTGGTGGCGTCGACCTCGACGTCGCCGCCGACGGCGGCCAGCGCGACCGGACCGTTCGTGACCTGCGCCCGGATCCGCCCGGTCATGCCGTCGATCCGGACGGGCCCGTTGAGCGCGGCGACCGTCAGCGAGGTCGCGCGGGGCGCGAAGATCTCGTAGCTCACCGACGCGCTCCGGCGCGACTCGGACGGCGTCTGGTCACGGACGCGTCCCCGGTCGGTGGCGACGGTCGTCGCACGGACGAGCCGCCGGGACAGCGCGGCGTCGCGACCCACGGCCAGCACCCGGGCCCGGACGAGCACGTCGGGCCGGTCCCACTCGCGGACGGTCACCTCGCCGTTCGTCGCGCGGACGTCGACGGCGTCGGTCCGCACCAGCGACTCGCGGACCTCGCAGACCACCGTCTGGCCGTCCGACGCCCAGGTCTGGTCGCACCAGGCGTCGCCGGTTACGACCCGGCCGGGTTGGGCGCAGGCGGCGGCCGCGAGCAGGAGAGTGGCAACGAGAGGAGCGAAACGCATGGCAGGGGAGAGCGAGGGCAACGGGTCGATGAGACACGGGCGTCCCGACCCGCTGGGCCCCCGAGCAGGGAGCCCCCGGGGGGACAGGGAGCGGGGAAGCCGGCCGCCGGCTACCAGGAGACGCGCGAGCGCCGAGTAGCGCTCTGGCGCGCACGGTCGACGGCGTTCCAGTCGACCGCGCCCGCCTCGGTCCGCTGCCGGGCCGAGGCGGAGGGGGCTACTGGCGCGGGAGGCGCGGGTCGGACTGCGGGCGCCGGAGTCGGCCGGGGCGCCGGGGTCGGCCGGGGCGCCGGGGTCGGCCGGGGCGCCGGAGTCGGCCGGGGCGCCGGGCGCCGTCGGCCGGGGCGTCCGGCCCCGCGTGCGCTGGACGTCCCGGACCTCACGGGCGGCCTCGCGCGACTCTTTCGCTGCCTCGCGCGACTCGCGCGCCGACTCGCGGAGCGCGTCCCGAGCGCCGCGGACGGCCTCGCGCTGCGTCTCCCGCATCTCGTCCCAGTCGACGTCCTCCAGGTCTTCTAGCGCTCGCTCAATGGCCTGGGTCTGGATCTCGCGCATCTCGTCCCAGTCGATCTCGGCGAGCGCGGCCTGGGCCTCGACGACCGCCTGGCGCTGGGTCTGCTCCATCTCGTCCCAGTCGACGGCGGCGAGCGCCGTCTGGGCGGAGGACTTGGCCAGCGCCCGGATCTCGTCCATGTCGATCTCGGAGAGCGCGGCCTCGGCGGCCCGGAGCGCGTCGGCCCGGATCGCGGCCACGTCGCCGCCCTCCCGCTCCAGGTCCTCGATGGCGTGGCGGAGGTCGTGCCCGGCGCGCTCGATCTCGCGCTGGGCGTCCTCGATGTCGTCGGTCGCCCAGTCGGCGTCGTCCTCCATCCACTCGGTCTCCTCGTCCATCCGCACGGCGACCGAGTCGGTGTCGGAGGCCACCGGCACCGGCTCGAACGACGCCGGCAGATCGGCGACGACCGTGACGGGCCCGAAGGGGGCGGACGCCACCGTGTCGCTGGGCCGGGCGACGGGCTGGAGCGCGGCCAGGGGGAGCAGGACGGCCGCCGCCAGCGCGACGGTCACCGCCTGCGCGACCCGGCCGATCCGGCCCCGGCGGCGGCCGGCGTCCAGGATCGAGACGACGCGGTCCTCGATGGGCGCGCACCGGGCCATCGGGGCGACGGCGGCCAGCGCGAACGGGTCGCGGCGGAGCGACCGCGCCACGCCCACCAGGTGAGCCGCGTAGTCGGACGGGCGGGCGCCGCCCAGGATCACGGCGTCGTCGCAGGCCTGCTCGCGCGCGTCGAGAAAGCGGCGGTAGGCCCACCACGCGAGCGGGTTGGCCCAGTGGACGGCGAGCGCGACCTGGGCGACCGCCTGGGTCCAGGCGTCGTGCCGGCGGAGGTGGGCCATCTCGTGGAGCAGGACGGCCTCGCGGCGCCCGTCGTCCCACGCGTCCGCCCCGGCGGGCAAGACCACCGCCGGGCGGCCGTAGCCCCAAGCGATGGGCACGTCGAGCGCGTCGGTCCGCAGCAACCGGACCGGCCGGTCGAGGCCGCTCAGCCGCCGCGCGCGCTCGGCGAGCACGGCCCACTCGTCGTCGGTCTCGGGGCGGGCCCGAGCGACCAGCCGACGGGCCGCCAGCGCGGCCCCGAGCCAGCCCAGCCCGACCACGACGGCCCCGAGCGCCCACAGCGCGAGGAGCCAGCGCCCGAGCGCGCCCGTCCGCCCGGCTCGCCCCGCCTCGGCGCCGAGGCGGGCGGGGGCGAACGCCGGCCCGGACACGGCCATCGCGTCGCCGAACGCGTCCATCTCGGCCTCGAAGGCGGCCCACTCGTGCGCCGTCTCGGACTGGTAGCGGGCCGTGGACGCCTCCACCTCACGCTCGAACGCGGCCATCTCGGCGTCGAACGCGTCCATCTCGTGGTCGAACGCCGCCATGTCGCGGTCGAAGGAGGCTCCGACGCTCGACCCCACCGGCGGAGCGGGGGGCGCCACCGGCGGCGGGGGAGGGGGCGCCGGCGGTGCCGGAGGCGCGGGGGGCGGTGCCGGAGGCGCGGGGGGCGGAGGCGGCGGGGCCACGGGGACGGCCGCTCCCGCTCCCGACGACGGCAGCACGCCGACGGACCAGCGCGGACCGGCGCTCTCCAAGACGGGCAGCAGCAGCAGCGCCGCGAACGCGGCCGCCCAGACGCCGTGGCGGGCCGAGGCCGGCGCGCGTCGGAGCAGGCGTGTGGCCAGGCCGGCCAGCAACAGGACGAGCGCGCCCTTGAGCGCGACGGCGAGGAAGAGGGTCATCGGCCCTGGGCGCGCGCGCGCTGGATAAGGTCGTCCAGGCGGTCGAGGTCGGCGTCGGACAGGTCCGATGAGGCCTCGTCGAGCAAGGCGGCGACGGCCCGGGTGGGCGTGTCGTCGAAGAACGTCGTCATCAGGTGGCGGAGCGCTGACCGGCCGGCCGCGTCGCGGGCCTCGACGGGGAGGTAGACGTAGCGGGGCCCGTCCTGCTCGTGGCGGGCGTGCCCCTTCTCCTCCAAGATGCGGAGGTGCGTCCGGACGGCCGAGTCGCTGGGCGGGTCGGCGAGCGCCTCGCGGACGTCGGCGGCGGAGGCGCGGCCGAGCCGGTGCAAGACGTCGAGCACCTGGCGCTCGCGGCGGCTGAGAGAGGGGATGGGCATAGGGGTGCTAAAAAGTTAGCGGAATGTAGGGATCGGCCTGGGAGAGAGTCAAGCCTGCTGATGTTATTTTCTTAGCACGCACCAGCGATTCCCGTTCCCCCGTTGCCGTCCGGCCCGTCCCCGTTGCCGCCGGAGGGCGCGGCTCCGTACCTTTTCGGCCACGCGGCACGACAGTTGCGCCCGCCTCGGCAGCACTCCCCCCGAACCCATGGCCCTCCCCGCCCAGACCTCGCTCCTCCGCCGCCTCCTGGTCGGCGTGGCCCTGCTCGGCGTCGTCGTCGTGACCCACCTCGCGCTCCAGAAGGCGAACGGGTTCGCCGCCGGGTGCACCGGGCTCGGCGAGGTCGACTTCTCGTCCGGCGCGGCCGTGACCGGCGAGGGCTCGGGCTGCGCGACGGTCACCGAGGGCGAGTACGCCGACTTCCTCGGCATCCCCAACATCGCGCTCGGCCTGATCTTCTACGTGATCGTGGCCGGGCTCCGGCTGGGCTACGCCGTGCTCCGCGACGACCGGCTCCGGCTGGCGAGCGGCGCCGTCGTCACGACCGGCCTCCTCTACACGGGCTACCTCGTCTACCTCCAGGCGGCCGTCATCGGCTCGTTCTGCGTGCTCTGCATGACGTCGGCCGCGCTCGTCACCACCCTCTTCGTGCTCCACGTGATCGAACACCGCCGGCTCACCCACGCCACCGCCCCGCCCGCCCGCCGCCGCCCCGAGGCGGACCGGGGCGGGCTCGCCGCGCTCCGGCCCTACGCCGCCGTGCTGGGCGGCTTCGTCGTCCTGCTGGCGTCCACGTTCGGGCTCGCCGCCCGCGCCGACAACGGGGTCGCGACGGTCGACCCGGCCGAGCGGGCCGCGCTCCTGCCGCCCAAGCGGATCGAGGACGTGACGGGCGCGTGCGGCTACGACGCCGAGTACGAGCCGATCGCCGACATGACGCCGTTCATGCAGGGCCCGTCGCTGGGCAACCCCGACGCGCCGGTCAAGGTGGTCGAGGTGCTCGACCCGAACTGCCCGCACTGCCGCGAGCTCTCGGACGTGCTGCTCCCGTTCATCGAGGAGAACCCGGACGCGGCCCAGTACTTCTTCTTGCCGTACCCGCTCCGCCAGGAGTCGCTCGGTCAGGTCGTCGCGCTCAAGGCGGCCCAGCAGGAGGGGCGCTTTTTCGAGCTCCTGGAGGAGATGTTCCGCCGTCAGGACGCGACGTGGGGCATGACGCTGCCCGAGCTGATCGCGTCGGCGGACGCGGTCGGGATGGACGGCGCGGCGCTCCAGGCGACCCTGGAGGACGAGGGGCAGCTCCAGGGCGTCCTGGCCGAGATTCAGACGGAGGCCGAGGCCGTCGGGGAGGCGTTCACGAGCACCGAGCGGGCGCCTCTCGGTCCCCAAGCTGGCCGTCAACGGGCGCATCGTCGAGTCGACGTACGCCTCGTACAGCGGCCGCTGCCTCGCCGAGTTCGTCGCCGGGGCGCAGTAACCGGGGACCGGGATGAGGGACCGGGGACCGGGGCGCCGGGCCGGTCGTACGCTGCCGCCCCCACCCCGCCCTCGTGCTTCAAACCGTCCAAGACTCGGCCCGCGCCGCGCCCGGCACCGCCGGGGACCTCGGCCAGCGCGGCTCCGACGCGGTCGCCGAGCTGATCGGGGTCGGCCCGGAGCTGACCCAGGACCTGCTGCTGACGGTCGTCCTGGCCGTCGCGCTGTGGGCCGCTCCGCCGGCTGGTGCTCGCGGCCGTCCGCAAGCGGACCGGCGACGACGTCCGCCAGCTCTACAAGTGGCGCAAGGGGACGACCTACGTGGCGACGGTCGTGGCCGCGCTCGCGCTCATCCGGATCTGGACGGGGGAGCTGGGCTCGATCGGGACGTTCCTGGGCCTGCTCACGGCCGGCGTCGCGATCGCGCTCAAGGACCCGCTCGTTGACCTGGCCGGCTGGGCGTTCGTCCTGTGGCGCCGCCCGTTCGCGACCGGCGACCGGATCACGATCCGCCAGCACACCGGCGACGTGATCGACCAGCGCGTGTTCCAGTTCACGCTGCTGGAGGTCGGGACGGCGACCGGGCGCGGGCCAGTCGACGGGCCGGATCGTCCACGTCCCCAACGGCTGGGTCTTCTCGGACTCGGTGACGAACCACACCGGGACGTTCGCCTACGTCTGGCACGAGGTGGCCGTCGTGGTCACGTTCGAGAGCGACTGGCGCGCGGCCAAGCAGGTGCTGCTGGAGGTCGTCGGGGAGTGCGCCGAGCACCTGTCGGAGGACGCCGAGCGGACGCTGCGCCGCGCGGCCCGGGAGTACTTCATCTTCTACTCGAAGCTGACCCCGACCGTCTACACGAGCGTGGTCGGCGAGGGCGTCCAGCTCACGCTCCGCTACCTCGTCGCGCCGCGCCGGGTCCGCGGGAGCGAGCAGGACGTGTGGGAGGCCGTGCTCGACCGGTTCGCCGCGCGCGACGACATCGACCTGGCCTACCCGACGACGCGGCTCTACCGGAACGACCTCGAAGGCAAGCCGGGCGCCGGCGGTCCGCCCCGAGCCGGGCGACGGTCGCCCCGAGTAGCTCCACCTCGGCGTCGAGGTGGAAGGGGGACGTCGGGGAAGGGGCCGGCCCCGCCCGAGACGTCCCGGCCGCCCCTCCCGCGTCGGCGCCGAGGCGGGCGCACGAGGCGTCTTGCCCCCGCCCCTCAGCCCGCCGCCGGTAGCGTCGCGCGCTCGGGGTGGCGGCCCTGGACGCCGTCGAGCAGGCGCGCCGATCGCGTCCAGGTCGGCGTCGAAGTCGCCCGACGGCACGACGGTCCCCTTGACCCCGATCTCGCGCCGCCCCCAGTCGATCGAGACGACGGCGATGGGGACCCCGGCCGTGACGGCGATCCGGTGGAACCCGGTCTTCCAGCGCGGCACGGCGCCGGCGCGTCCCCTCGGGCGTGATCGCCACGATCTCGGCGTCCCCGTCGAGCACCTCGACGGCCCGGCTCGACCAGCCCGCCCGGCGCGTCGCGGTCGACCGGGACGCCGCCGAACGCGCGCAGGCCCCACCCGACGGGCCCCCAGAACAGCTGGCGCTTGGCGAACACGTGGACGGCCACGTCGCAGACGGCCCCGGCGGCCAGCCCGATGATCCCGTCGAGGTTCGAGGTGTGGGGCGCCCCGACGATCACCTGGCGCGGCGCGTCGGCAAAGCCGCCGACGAAGCGCCAGCCCATGGCCCGCATGATGAGCCGGCCGAGCGCGCGGAGCCAGCGCGGGTGCCCCTGGCGGGGGACCGAGGGCGGGAGGGCCGGGAGGGCGGCGCCGGGCGGCAGCAGGCGCGGCGCCCGGGTGGGGGCGGATGCGAGCATGGTGCGAAAGCTACTCAGGGCGCTCCGGGATGGCTCGGAGGGTGCCGGGGCGGGCGTTACCTTCGGTCCGCACCCGCCCGACGCATGGCCACGACGTACGAAGGATCCCTCGTCTCGCCCGACGGCGCCCGCTACGGCGTCGTCGCGAGCCGGTTCAACGACGCCATCACGCGGCGCCTGCTCGACGGCGCCCTCGACGCGCTCGCCCGCCACGGGGCCGACCGCGAGGCGGTCGACGTCGCGTGGTGCCCGGGCGCCTTCGAGGTCCCGCTCGTGGCCCAGCAGATGGCCCAGACCGGCGCGTACGACGCCGTCCTGTGCCTGGGCGCCGTGATCCGCGGGGCCACGGCCCACTTCGACTACGTCGCCGGCGGCGTCGCGAGCGGCTGCCAGCAGGTCGCGCTCGCGACCGGCGTGCCCGTCCTGTTCGGCGTGCTCACCGTCGACTCGATCGAGCAGGCGTGGGAGCGGGCCGGGACCAAGGCCGGCAACAAGGGCGCCGAGACGGCCGCGGCCGCCATCGAGATGGTCTCCCTCGCGGCCCAGATCGGCCGCTAGCCCCGCACCGCTCCCGACGACGCTACGCGACCTTCCCCGCCTGTTCCGATGAGGATTCCGCTCGCGTTCGCCGTCGTCTTGCTGCTCGCCGTGCCCGGCCGGGCCCAGTCCGACGTGGGCTGGGAGGCCTACCCCGCCTACACCGAGGTGACCGCGGTCGCCTCGGGCGCCGACGGGCTGTGGGCGGCCAGCGACGGCGGCGTGTTCTTCTACGACCTCGGCACGGGCGAGCTGAGGACGGCCACCTCGGCGAGCGGCTTGCAGGGCGGCCCGGTCGGCGCGCTCGCCGTCGACGACGCGCGCGGCGTGGTCTGGATCGGCTACGAGAACGGCGTCCTGGAGCGTCTCGACGCCGAGACGCTGGAGGCCCGGGCGTTCTACGACATCAGCCGGGCCGACCAGTACCCGGCCCGGGGCGTCCGCCGGGTCGTCGTCGCCGGCGACGTGCTCTACGTCGCGACCGACTTCGGGGTGGTCGTGTTCGACGCCGAGGCCGGACGCGTCCAGAGCGCCTACGCCCGGTTCGGTGACCTGGAAGCGGGCACGCCGGTCAACGACGTCCTGGAGGCCCCGTTGCCCGGAGGCGGGCCGGGCCTGTGGGTGGCCACCGACGGCGGGGTGTACACGGCCCGTCTCGACAACGCGAACCTCCAGGCGCCCGGTGCCTGGACGCGCGAGGCCGGCCTGGCCGGGGCGGCGTACAGCCTGGTCGCCTTCGACGGGACGGTCTACGTCGGCGGTGGGCCCCCGGACGCCCGCGACCTCTACCGGCGGACGGCGACCGGGAGCTACGACCGCCAGCTGTTCACCAACAACGAGATCACGTCGCTGGTGGCCTCGGCCGACCGGGTCTACGCCGTCTCGGCGCCCTTCGCGTTCGCCGTCGGCCGGCCGGGCCAGGCGTTCTCGTTCTACCGCGCCGCCGGCGCCGGCGCGCTGTCGGACGTCGTGATCGGGCCGGACGGGGACCCCTGGGTGGGCGACGCCGCCATCGGCCTGTTCCGGATCCCGCGCGTCCCCGCCTCGGGCGAGAACAACGTGACGCCGGAGCCCGTCGCCCCGGAGGGCCCGCTCTCGACCAGCATCCTGGACATCGACGTCGGCGACGACGGCGTGCTGTGGGCGGTGACGGAGCGGCTGGAGGCGGCCGGGTTCGCCTCCGTCAACCGGTTCGCGGACGGCCAGTGGGACTCGTTCCGGACCGACGACGCCGGGCTCGACATCGTCCGGGCGACCGTCTCTGTCGGCCTCGGTCGCCCCGGACGGCGCGTTCTTCGCGGGCTCGGCCGGCGACGGCGTGAGCGTGTTCCGCGACGGCGATGTCACGACTTACAACGAGGCCAACTCGTCGCTCCGCTCGGCCAGCGGGACGTCCGGCTTCGTCGTCGTCCGCGACGTGGCGTTCGAGGACGACGTGTCGTGGGTCCTCAACGTGTCGCCGTTCCCGCTCCACCGGTTCGACGGGGAGTCGTGGCGGGGCTTCCCGTACCCGTCCGGCATCCCGTCGTCGGCCGAGGCGTTCCGGATCGCGATCGACCGGCTGGGCCAGAAGTGGCTCGCGCTGGGCACCAACGGGCTCGGCGTCTGGGACACCGGCGCCGACCCGCTCTCGCCGGCCGACGACCGGGCGACGCGGTTCGCGGGCCTGGGCTCGAACGGGACCGGTCTGCCCGACCCCGACGTCCGCGACGTCGTCGTCGGCGCCGACGGGCGGATCTGGCTGGGCACGGCCCGGGGCGTGGCCTCGGTGTTCCGCCCGCTCGACGCGTTCTCGGCCGACCCTGGCCTGGCTGCGCCCCAGTTCCCCCTGACCGCGGACGGGACGAGCTTCTTGCTCCGCGACGTCGAGGTGTACGACCTGGAGGTCGACCCGGCCGGCCAGATCTGGGTCGGCACGTCGAGCGGGGCCTACCTCATCGACGCGGCCGGGACCGGGCTCGTCCGGACGATCACGGCCGCGACGAGCCCCCTCCCCAGCGACGCCGTGTTCGCCGTCGCCGTCGACCCCACGTCGGGCCGCGTCTACTTCGTGACCGCGGAGGGCTTGTTCAGCGCGCCCGGCGACGCGACGCGGCCCCGGGCCGGCACCGACGCGCTGGTCGTGACGCCGTCGCCGTACCGGCCGGCCTCGGACGCGACCGGCGTGGTCATCGGCGGGCTGTCCGGGCCGGTCTCCCAGGTCCGCGTGCTGACGGTCGCCGGCGACGTGGTGTACGCGTCCGAGGTCCGGGGCGGGTCGTTCCGCTGGGACGGCCGGGACCGGAGCGGGGCGCCCGTGCCCTCGGGCGTGTACCTGGTGGCCGCCTCCGGCACGAACGGGTCGACGGTGTACGGCAAGGTGGCCCTGATCCGCTAGGCCCGCCTCGGTCGAGCGGCCGAGGCGGACCCGGAGGCGGTACGGTTGGCGCCGCTCGGTCCGACCTGGCCCGGCGTGCCGCCGTGCCGCTCCGCGGGTTCCGCCCGCCTCAAAGAACGGCCGAGGCGGGCCGACTCGATCGGCCGGGGGTGGGTAGGGGAAGGCCCCAGTTTGGGCTGGGCGGGATGAATGGCCCTGGAACACGGGGCCGGGAAGGAACGGCGGCGACGGGGCCCCGGTGGAACGGCCTCCCCTCTCCGACTCCCCCTCCTATGGACCGCACAGACATCCTCAACTCCTACGTCACCGACATGGCCGCCGTCGAGGGCCACATCGCGACCGCCGTCGAGCGCCAGCTGGCCTCCGACGACACCAAGGCCTACCCGGACGCGGTCCGCGTGCTGACCTCGCTCCACACGACGCTCCAGGGCCACGTCTCGAAGCTCGACGCCTACAACGAGCGGACGGAGGGCGGCGACATCAAGGAAGCGCTCAAGGACGCGCTCGCCGGCGCGCTCGGCGTCGCCGCCGGGTTCTACGACCAGATCCGCCAGACCGACAAGGTCTCGCGCATGATCCGCGACTCGTACACGGCGACCAGCCTGGCCGCCATCAGCTACCACATGCTGTACACGACGGCGCTCGCGCTCAAGGCCGACGACCTGGCGGCGATCGCGATCGGCAACCTCAACGACCTGACCAAGATCATCGGCCAACTCTCCGAGGCGGTCTGCACCGTCGTCGCGGCCGAGCTGACCGACGAGGACAAGACGATCGACCCGACCGTCGGCCAGCAGGCGGTCAAGGCCACGCAGCAGGCCTGGGCCGGCACCGACGACGCCTAGGCGTTCCGTTGAAGCGTTCCGGTGACGTTTGACCGAACGGGGTCGTCGCGTGTGCGGCGGCCCCGTTTCGTTTGTACCCGCCGGCGGATTAGTACCGGACGCTCTGGAACGGGACCTCCCACCGGACCCCGACCGTCGCGGCGAGCCCCCGGTCGAGCCCCCGCTGGGCGTCGTCGACGGACCGGAACAGGCCGGCGGCCTCGAGGGCCAGGCGCGGCGCGATCTCGTACGACACGGCCCCCTCCACCAGCCACTCGGTCTGGCGGACGCCCACGAACGTCGGGGCGACGTCGCTCGCGCGGTCGGTGTAGGGCACGCTCGGGTCGGTCCCGACGTACTGGCCGTCCGGGTCGCGGCCTCGCCGGGTGCGCGTGGCCAGCAGGCGCGCCTCGGTCCGCACGCTGGGCCGGTAGCGGAGCGAGAGCGAGAGGTCGTCGGCGTTGGGGCCGACGGGGTGGCCCAGCACGTCGCCGTAGTGGACGTAGGCGCTGGACACGGTCCGGTGGCCGTAGAGGTAGGGCCGGAGCCGGGCGTACTCGACGCGGGCGTCGAGGCCGGCGACGCCGAGGTCGACCGTGTGGGCGCCCACCAGCAGGCCCCACTTGTTGGTCCAGGCGTCCTCGAAGAAGGTGCTCGCCCGGAACTCGTCGAGCAGCACCTGGAGGTAGGCGCGGGCCCCGTCGACCGGCTTGACGGCGACGCCGGCCCCCAGGAGCGCGTTGTCGCCCGAGCCCAGCTCGCTCTCGACGGACCGGTAGAAGATGACCGGGTTGAGGTAGCCCAGCTCGAGCCCGCGGCGGTTGCCCCGCAGCGTGTCGTCGTGGAAGACGACGGCCTCGAACGCTTCGAGCTGGACCCGGCCGACCTCGAACGCGATGCGGTGGAACGCGGCGTACTTCGACGGGAGGACGGTGTCCCGGCCGCGAGGGTCGCGGTCCGGCGTCGTCAGCCGCGCCACGACCATCGTGAAGCTGACCGGCCCGCCGCGGGCGCCGACGCGGAGGTGGTCGTAGGGCGCGGCGTAGTTCGACAGGAACAGCGTCCCGGTCCCGGCGCCCCACCGGTTCCGGTCCCGGGCCAGCCGGACGTCGACGAACCGGTCGCGGTACCCGACGGCCCCCTCGGCCGCGAAGTAGTCGTAGGCGTCGCCGCCGCCGTCCTTGACGAAGCCGAACCGCGGCGCCGTCGACTGGAGCGAGTCCCGCTGGGGGAACACCGTCCGCTGCTGGTTCTCCGTCGCCCGGGACTCGACGTAGAGCCGCCCGAGCCGCCCGGCGACCCGGATCCCGCGCGTGTTGCGGTACACGAACCCTGGCGTGTCGCGGCCGTCCAGGTCGGACCGGCGGGCGGGGCCGATGGACTCGGCGACGATCGGCCCGCCCTCGAAGCCGTAGCCGTCGCCCCGGCTCCCGAACGACCGAGACGCCGTCGCGGTACAGGCCGAGTGGGAGGGGCCGACCCCGCACGGTCGTCGGGCCCGGAGTCTGGTAGCGGTCGACGAGCTGGCGGTCGGCCCGGGAGAGCGCGACCTGGCCCGCCTCGATCGCCCGCGCGAGCGAGTCGAGCCAGACGGTCGCCTCGGCCGCCGTGAGCGGCAGGGCGTCGGCGGCGGCCTGGGGCAGGTGGCCGGCGGTGGCCTGCCGCTGGATCAGGTCCGAGAGCGGGCTGCCGATCTGCAGGACGCCCTCGCGCTGTGCGAGGGCGGTGCCCGGCACGAGCAGCACGGCGAGAACGAAGAGGCGGACCATCGGGAGGGGGAGACGTCGCAAGCTACCCCGCGGTCGCGGTGCGTCCGGGGCGCTCCCGGGGGCCCGGGCCCGTCGCCCGTCTGGCCCGGCGTCGTCCCGAGGCGGACTGGGCGCGGGCCCGCCCGTCGGTCGTGACTCGCCCACCCGTTCCGGGATCGGAGAGGAGGCCCCGACTTAGTCGTCGGTGATCCGTACGAACGGGTCGTCGTCGTCGTCCTTCTCCTCGTCCTTGAGCACGGCCGTCAGGATGAGGTAGGGTAGGATGGCGGCCCCGTTGCTGAAGATGGCCGCGATGACCCATCCGATCCGGACGACGGTCGGGTCGAGGCCGAAGTAGTTGGCCATGCCGGCGGCGACGCCGGTGATCTTCCGGTTCTTCCGGTCCTTCGCCAGGCGGATCCGGCCCGACCGGCGGGCGTTGGCGCGGCGCTCGAACGCCTCGTCGGTGACGCGGCCGGCGGCCTTGCCGGCCGTCCGGAGCGCCTTCTCGGCCTGGCGGAACGCGCGCGAGGCCGTCTCGCCGGCCGCGTCGGTCGAGCGCCCGGCGCTCCGGCCGACCGTCTTGCGCTGGACGCGGCGCTGCTGCTTGCGCCGTCGGGCCGCCCGCTTGCGCGCCTTGGCGCGGCGCCGCGCGGCCGGGCTCCACGAGAGCACGCCGAACCCGGTCAGCATGATGAGGACGGCCGCGAAGATGGGCAGCACCTGGACCAAGTTGTACAGCAGCTGCGCTGCCCAGCGGGAACAGCCCGAGCAGCTGCAGGCTGTAGAGCGCGCCGAGCCCGATGAGCCCGATCCCCGAGGCGGTCTGGAGGTTCCAGAACCCGGCCTCCTTCTCGTCGTGCGGCCTCCTCCTCGAGCTCCTGCTCGGCCATGAACGCCGCGATGTCGTCGTCGGAGACCAGAGCCGAACTCGTCGTCGTAGACCTCGGCCTCGTCCGAGCGGGACCGGCGGCGGGAGCGGGTGGACATCGGGAGGGGAGAGGAGACGTGGCAAGGTACGGAGGCCGCCTCGGAGGGGTTGCGCGGGGCGGGGCCGCGAGGGACCAGTGGAACGGCGCGAGGTGCGGCAGGTCGAGAGATGGCCGGACGGGACGTGGCGGACGGCTCTCCGTCGAGCACCACCGCCGTCACGCACGACCCCCGAACTCCGAGGCCCGTACCGTCTCGGCCTCGGTCACGACCACGTCGAGGCGGGCGTCGTGGGGCTCGGTCGGGACGGCGTCGGCGAGCGCGGCCGCCGATACGACGCCGACGCGCAGGGCGGCGCGTCTCGGCCAGGAAGGCGTCGTAGAAGCCGCCGCCGATGCCCAGCCGGCTCCCGTCGCGGCCCAGCGCCAGCGCCGGCACCACGACCACGTCGAGGCGGGCGGGCTCGACCGGCGGCGCGTCCCGGGCCGGCTCGAGCGAGTCCCCACGGCCCGTCCACCAGCCGGCTCGGCGCCCTCGAACCGGCGGTGCGCCAGGCGCCCGCGGGCCCGACCACGACCGGCAGCGCCACGACCTCGACGCCGCGGCCCGGAGCGCCGGCCAGAGGCCGCAGGTCGACCTCGCCCGGGCAGCGGCCAGAACAGGTGGACCGTCCGCAGCCGCCGGCCACCTCGGGGAGCGGCCTCGGACGCGGTCGACGATTGCGCACGGCTCGCCTCGAGCGAGCGCTCGGGCGACGCCTCCTCGCCGAACCGCACGGAACCGACGCGCGCCACGCCGCTTTCTCCGCCGTCACGTTGCTCTGCGCGCTCCATGGACACCTCAGAGACTCGCCTCGACCGCTTCGACGACTACCGGTCGCGCATGAACGCGCGCATCCTGGACGACGGCGACGCACCTCGGCATCAAGCGGTTCTTCAACCTCGACACGGCCGCCTACCGCGACGGCGCCCTCGACGGCCGGACCAAGGAGCTGCTCGGCCTGACCGCCTAGCGCCGTCCTGCGCTGCAACGACTGCATCGACTACCACCTCGAGCAGTGCGCCGAGGCCGGGCTACTCCGACGACGAGATGCTGGACGCGCTCAACGTGGCGCTCGTCGTCGGCGGCAGCATCGTGATCCCGCACCTGCGCCACGCCGTCGAGACGATCGACCTGATCCGAGAGCGCGAGCAGCGCTAGCCCTCGGGCTCAGCGGCGGTGGGCGAACAGCCACGCCATCAGCTCGTCGCCGGCCAGCAGCGAGGCGGGACGGCGTGCCACAGACCGTCGACCGCCCAGAAGCGGACCTCGGCGCCGCGCTGCGCGAAGCGCCTCGACCATCGCGCGGTCCGGCCCGATGGGGTTGGCCGTGTCCGCGGTGCCGTGGACGACCCAGACCGGCGTCCGAGCGACTCGGTCCGCCGCGGCGGGGTTCGGGACGCCTGCGATGGGGACGGCCGCGGCGAACAGGTCGGCCGGAGCGCAGAGCGCGTTCCACGTCGTCGAGGCTTCCCATCGAGAAGCCGACGACGTAGACGCGGCGTGGCGTCGATGGGCAGGCGCGCACGCAGGCCGTCGACCAGCTCCAGGGCGGCCGCGAGCGGCGGGCCGGGCCGCGAGTGCCGGTCGGGCGTGCTCGGCCGGGCCAGAGTAGAGCGCCGACCGCTCCGGCATCTGCGGCGCCACGACGAAGGCCGGGAACCGCTCGCGGATCTCGGGCCGCGCCCACGTCTTGGGGAAGCGGTCGAGCTGCCGCAGGTTGTCCGTCCCGATCTCGCCCGCGCCGTGGAAGACGACCACGAGCGGGTACCCGCTCGGCCGTCGCTCGAGGTCGAGAGGCGGCAGCAGGCGGTACGGAAGCGCCGACGCCGTCGATGCCGGTGAACGTGCCCGCGCGCGAAGACGTCGCGGGCGATGCGCTCGATCTCGCGAGATCGTGCGCCGCGGCCGCAGCGCTGTCGGTCGGGCGACAGCGTGGCGACGAGCGGATCGGCCTCTGTCGACGCGGGCGGGCGGAGCCGGCGCATGCCGCGAGGCGAGCAGGGCGACGAGAGAGGAGGAGAGTCGGGTCATAGCTCGAGGTCCTGCCATGCCACGAGGCAGGGAAGAGAGGGAGCAGGTAGCGCTGGCTCGTGACGAGGTACGGCATCCCGCCGCCGCCCGTGCCCGAGTCGTCGGCGACGTGGCGGCGGACCGTCCGGCGGTGGACCGTCAGGAACGTGCCGTCGGAGGGAGCGTGGAGCGCGTCGTCGGTCGCGACGATGCGGGCGAGAACGTGGGCGAGCGCGCTCTGGCCGGCGCTCGGGCCTGGAGGTAGTAGGCGCCGCGCCGAGCCGGCGCCCAGCGCGTCGCGACGTGCGTTCTCGGCCGTGACCGCGGCCTCGAGGTCGGACCGGAAAGTGTCGACGGCGCCGTGCGGCGGCGCCGGGCCCGTCGTGGCCGGCGGGTCCGAGCGTGGCGCGGAAGCGGTCGACGGCGCGGTCGACATCGGCGTCGTGGATGCGGCGCGACGGCCGGCGGCGGCGGAAGGTCGTCGCCGAGGTGGGGGAGCGCTGCCAGCAGCGCGTGTGCGGCCTCGTCGAGCCGCGCCGCCCTCGGGGCCGGATGCGGTGGCGGCGGCGAGGCCATCTCGGCGCCTCGCCTGGAGCACGAGCGGGTCGGCGAGGGACACGTGGCCGCAGGGCGACGCCAGCGTAGTGGTGCCCGTAGGCGTCGCCGGGAAACACGCGGAGGTCGAGGAGCGGCCCCTTGCCGAGCGCCCGCTGGATCAGGCGGAGCTGGGCCGCCTGGAAGCCGCGACGACGGCTCGAGGTGCGACCGGAAGTGGGCGAACTCGATGCGCGAGAACAGCACGTCGTCGCTCGCCGTTGCGTCCCATCAGCTCCATGATGGGCGGCAGCAGGCGCCGGGCGGCGTGGCGCAGCCGGTTCGAGGCCGTGATCGCCGGGCGCCAGACCGCCGCCGCCGTCGAGTGCCGCTCGTCCACCTCGCCCTCGGCCAGCGCCAGCGCCGCCCGGTCCGCCTTCGGCGGCCTCGAGGACGCGCTCGAACGTGGCCGTGACGACGGCCAGGTCGAACGTCATCTGCTTGAACACGACCTCGCACAGCTGGTGCACGATCACGAACGCGCGCTCGTCGGGCACCGACGAGGACGGCGTGCCGGCGCCCGAGCAGGTCGTCGAGGCCGAGGTAGCCGGCGTAGTCGAGCGCGCTGCGGCCGCCGGCGCCGGGCGCGTTGACGAGCGGCGCGCCGTCGGCGTCGCGCAAGCGGTTGGCGTCGGGGTCGGACCGGGTCGCGGGGTCGAGAGCGAAGGCCCACCACGGGTCATGAACGCATGAAGGCCGGGAGACGTGCGAGGAGCTACGTCGCTAATCGCAAGGTAGACGCCGCTCGAGCTCCCTGCCATGCGCCCGCTCCCCGACTCCCAGGCCGATTTCACGTTCGACATCGACCGAGCCGCTCGGTCTCGTGGTGGCCCGCATGACCGGGCCGCTTCGACGGGGCCGAGATGCTCGACATCGTCGAGGCCGTCCACGGAGACCCCCGCTGGGCGCCCCACCTCGACGCGATCTGGGACTGCCGCGCCGTCTCGCGCCACGCCGTCGGGCCCCGGCGAGGTCGAGCCCACTCGTCGGCGAGATCGCGCAGAGCGCGACCCGAGGCCAGCCGGCGGACCGGGACGTCCTGATCGAGGCCGGGCGGCGTCGTCGACAGCGCCATCTCGCACCTGCTCGCGGCGCTGTGCCGCCGGGCGGGCAAGGAGGACCGGGTGGCGACACGATGGAGAAGGCGCTGGGGTGTCTGGACCGGGCCGACTTGCCCGAGGGCCTCCGCCTCGGCCCCCCGGTCGAGTAGGCCCGGCGGGCCGCCGAGGCGGCGTGCGTCGCGAATCTCCGCCCGCCCTTCACGCGACCTCGAGGGCGGCGCTCTACCTTTGTCGTCGCCTCGTCCCGGACACCCGGACGAGGGTCCGGCCGCACCGCGGAGTCACGGCATGGAGCCCTGTGGCGGCTCCGCCCTCGCCCGCGCGGCCTGCCCACGGCAGACTCGTGAATCCCGTCCCTACCCGGCACCCTCCGAATGTTCGATACGCTGTCCGACAAGCTCGACGCCGCCCTCAAATCCGTGAAGGGCGAGGGCAAGATCAACGACCTCAACATCGCCGAGACGATGCGCGAGGTCCGCCGCGCGCTCTTGGACGCTGACGTCAACTACGGCGTCGCGAAGAGCTTCACGAACAAGGTCGCAGGCCGTCACCGACGACAAGGTTCTCCAGGCCGTCAACCCGGGCCAGCAGTTCGTCAAGGCCATCTACGACGAGTTGGTCTACCTGCTGGGCGACGTCCACGTCGATCTCAACAAGGCCAAGAAGCCGCCGACGGTGATCCTGGTGGCTGGCCTTCAGGGCGCTGGCAAGACCACGTTCGTCGGCAAGCTGGCGCTCCACCTCAAGTCGAAGGGACGCTCCCCGATGGTGGCCGCGGCTGACGTGTACCGCCCGGCGGCCGTCGACCAGCTCGAGACGCTGGCCGGCCAGGTCGGGGTGCCCGTCTTCTCGATCCGTGGCGAGGACGGTGTGCCGCTCAAGGACGCCGTCGAGGTCGCGAAGCAGGCCGTCGCCGAAGCGAAGCGGATGGGCCGCGACACGATCATCATCGACACCGCGGGCCGGCTGCACGTGGACGAGGCGATGATGGACGAAGTCGTCGCGATCAAGGCTGCGACGGAGCCCGACGAGATCCTGTTCGTCGTGGACGCCATGACGGGCCAGGACGCCGTCAACACGGCCAAGGCGTTCAACGAGCGGCTCGACATCGACGGCGTGGTCCTGACGAAGCTGGACGGCGACACGCGCGGCGGCGCGGCCTTGAGCATTCGCTCGGTCGTCGAGAAGCCGATCAAGTTTGCGGGCACGGGCGAGAAGCTCGATGCCCTGACGGAGTTCTACCCCGACCGGATGGCCCAGCGCATCCTGGGATGGGCGACGTGGTCTCGTTCGTCGAGAAGGCCCAGGAGCAGTTCGACGAGGAGGAGGCCGAAAAGCTGCAGCGCAAGTTCCGCAGCCAGGAGTTCGACCTCCAGGACTTCTACGACCAGCTCCAGAAGATCAAGAACATGGGGTCGCTGAAAGACCTCCTGGGCATGATCCCGGGCGTCGGCAAGCAACTCAAGGCGATCGACGTCGACGACGACGCGTTCCGCCACATCGAGGCGCTTGATCCAGTCGATGACGCCGTACGAGCGCGCCACGCCGGAGAAGATCAACGGCTCGCGCCGCCGCCGCATCGCCAACGGCGCCGGCCTCGAGGTCCAGGACGTCAACGCGCTGCTCAAGCAGTTCCGCGAGATGAAGAAGCTCATGAAGACGATGTCCAAGCTCCAGGGCAAGGGACGCGCCATCGACCCCTCCGACTCCTCGCCGGGCGCTAGCCCCGTCCAGGCGCGGTCCTGCGAGCTCCGGCCTCCGAGGACGTCCTCGAGGACTCCTGGAGCCTCCGACACACAGACTCACCCAACCCCGACCGTCCTATGTCCGTCAAGCTCCGCTTCCGCCGCATGGGCCGCAAGAAGCTCCCCGTCTTCGGCCTCGTCGCCACCGACAGCCGCTCGCCCCGCGACGGCCGCTTCATCGAGGACCTCGGTCGGTACGAGCCGGTCACCGAGCCGAACGTGATCAAGTTCGACGCTGATCGCATCCTCTACTGGCTCAGCCAGGGCGCCCAGCCCTCGCACACGGTCCGCAACCTGCTTCAGAAGGAGGGCATCCTGCTCCAGTGGGCGCTGACCCGTCAGGGCAAGGACGCCGAGGAGATCGAGACCGCCCTCGAGGAGTTCAAGGCCCGCCGCGCAGAGAAGGCCGAAGGTGGCAAGACCAAGACGCGCGCCGAGCGCCGTGCCGAAGCTCTCCAGACCGAGCGGAAGGCCGCCGCCGAGAAGGCTGCCGAGACTCGCCAAGGAGCGTGCCGAGCGCGAGGCTGAGCTCCAGAAGCAGCGCGAGGAGGCTGAGGCCGCCGAGCGCGCCGAGGCTGAGAAGGCTCGCGAAGAGGCTGCGGCCGCTGCCGCCGACTCGGAGGCGCTCACGGAGGCGGCAAACGCCGTCCCGGCCTCGACGGAAGAGGCTGGCGACGATGCCGCTGCCGACGCCTCGAGCGAGACCGTTGCCGAGGAGGCGCCCGACGCCGCCGAGGAGCAGCCCGCCGTAACCGAAGAGACGACTGAGGCCGTCGCCGACGAGGCTGGATCCGAGGTCGCCGACCAGACGGACGCCGCTGCCAAGGAGGAAGACACTGTCGAAGCGGAGCCGGCTGCCGACGCCACGGAAGAGACCTCCGACGACGAGTCGAAGGCCTAGCCCTGTTCGTCCTCGAGGTCGTACCGGCCTCGAGGACGCCACCGAACACCGCGCCCGCTCCTCTCGAGGGGCGGGCGCGCTGCTGACATGACCGAACACGACGACTTCCTCCTGATGGGCCGCGTGGGCAAGACCCACGGTGTGCGCGGCGAGATCAAAGTGGCCCCCGAGACCGACGTCCCCGAGCGGTTCGCCGACCTCGAGGTTGTCTACATCGGCAAGACCGCCGACTCTGCGCAGCGCTACGACCTAGAGGGCGCCCGCTTCCAGTACCCGAAGGGCCGCACGACGGTGCTCCTCGCCCTCGAGGGCGTGGACTCGCTGGAGGCCGCCGCCGACCTGCGCGGTTTTCAGGTCTGGGCCGACCCTGAGGACCTGCCCGCTCTCGAAGAGGGACAGGCTTACTTGCACGATCTCATCGGCCTGACGGTCGTCGAGGTCGATGAGGACGGCCTCGAGGTCGATGAGATTGGGACGGTGCGTGATCTGTACGACGGCGCGCAGCTCCTCTTCGCCGTCGACCGCCCCGGAAAGCCGGAGGTCCTGATCCCTGACGTCGAGGAATTCGTGGTTCGCACCGACCTCGAGGCTCGGCGCCTTTACGTCAAGCCCATCGAGGGATTACTGGAGTGAGTCGAATGGTCGAGTGGTTTTCTCACTCGTCCACCTGTCCCCTCGGCCACTCCGCGACCATGATTCGCTTCGATCTCGTCACCTCGCTTCCTGATCTCGTGCGGAGTCCGCTCGAGCACTCGATCCTGAAGCGTGCTCAGGACAAGGGGCTCGTCGAGGTCGAGGTCCACGATCTTCGCGACTACGCGGAGGGCAAGTACCGCCAGATCGACGACGCGCCGTACGGAGGGCAGGGCGGCATGGTGCTCACGCCCGGGCCGCTGTTCGCGTGCGTCGAGGCCGTCGAGTCCGCGCATGGTCCCTACGACGAGGTCATCTTTCTGACGCCAGACGGCGAGACGCTGGACCAGCCGATGGCGAACGCGCTCTCGCTTCGAGGACGCCTGCTGCTGATCGCCGGGCACTACAAGAACATCGACCAGCGCGTCCGTGACACGCTGGTGACGCGCGAGATATCGGTCGGCGACTACGTGCTCTCGGGCGGCGAACTGCCGGCGCTCATCCTCATCGACTCCATCGCTCGGCTGATGCCGGGCGTGCTCGGCGACGCGGGCTCGGCGCTTAGCGACAGCTTCCAGGACGGGCTCTCGGACGCGCCGAGCTACACGCGCCCGGCCGCATTCCGCGGCCTCGAGGTCCCAGCCGTGTCCGATGTCCGGCGACCACGGGGCCATCCTGTCGTGGCGCGAGTCCCAGCGCTTGGAGCGCACCCGAGCCCGTCGCCCTGACCTGCTCGACCCCGACGGCCTCGATGGGCCCGCCCTCGAGGACGGCTCCTCAGCGGGCGAAGAATCCCCGTAGACCGTCGTTCGGTGCCGTCTTGGCGCCTGGCACCCCTACCTTCACCCGTTCGCCGAAACCGGCGCGCACCCACCCGATCCGAACCGTTATGGCGACCGACCTCATGGGCCTCGTGGAGGCCACCCAGCTCCGCGACGACCACCCCGAATTTTCGCGCCGGCGACTCCGTCCGCGTACACGTCCGCGTCATCGAGGGCGATAAGGAGCGGATCCAGCTCTTCGAGGGCGTCGTGATCGCGATCCAGAACGGCGGCGTAGCCGAGTCGTTCACGGTCCGCAAGATCTCGAACGGCGTCGGCGTCGAGCGCATCTTCCCGTTCGCGTCGCCGCGCGTGCCAAGATCGAGGTAACCCGCTACGGCCGCGTCCGTCGTGCCAAGCTGTACTACCTGCGCGGCCTGCGCGGCAAGGCGGCTCGCATCCAGGAGCGCCGCCGCAAGTGATCGCGTAGGCAAGAGGGAAGGGGCACGAGGCACGGGGCGGTTCCGCTCTCCGCTGCCCCGTACCCCTTGCCGCATAGCCCTTGCTCCTCATGCGCCTCGCCGTCTGGCCTGTCGCGCCCGCACGGGCGCTGGCAACGGCCCTCGGCGACCTCGTCACCGAGATTGTCGAGATCGAGCCGCACGAGGCCCGCGACGGCCCTCGAGGCCGGCGGCGTCGAGCTCGCGCTCGCTGCCGACCCTCGACGTGCTGAGAGTCGTACGCCGGCCTCGACGTCGTCCCGGGCATCGGCGCTGGTCGGCGAGCGGAGCCCGGCGCCGGCTCGTCGTCGGCTCCGGCCTCGACAAGATCGAGACGATCGCGTTCGACCCGCGCGACTCCCAGGAGGCGCTGCTGACGCAGCTCGTGCTGCGAGAGCACTACGGGTCGCTCGGCGGCGTTCGCGCTCGCGACCACGGCCCGGCCGCTCGCCGAGGACGTCCTCGCCAGGCAGTCGGCGGCCCTGGTCGACTACGGAGTCGCGGTGCCCGAGGGAGCCTTCTCGCTCGACCCCGGCCAGGAGTGGACCGACCTGACGCTGCGGCCGTACCCGTGGGGCCTGCTGGTCGCGCTCGATGGGACGCTCGACGCCGAGGCTCGCCCTCCGCTCCGGGCCGCCGTCCAGGCCGCGCCCGCCTCGGAGGCCCTGTTCCACGACGGCGTCGGGCGTCGTACCAGCTTCACGCTCGACGGCTACGCCGATGGACGGCCTCGACCAGCTCGCCGAGTACCTGTTTCAGACCGGCACGCTCCTCGAGGTCCCGGCCATCCCGTTCATTGAGCTGCCCAGCGACCCCGACGACGACAGGAGCGGAGTACGATGGCCGACGGCATCCAGATCATCGTCACGAACCGGCGAGCGACCGGTTCGACTTCGAGATCAGCGACCGGTTCGAGGCCGGCCTCGTGCTGACTGGGCTCCGAGGTCAAGTCGCTCCGCAAGGGGACGGCCCACGTTCGGCCGAGTCGTTCGTCAAGATCGACGGGACGGCGTCGACCTCGTGAACTGCACGATCCCGCCGTACGAGATGGGCGGGTACGCGAACCACGAGCCGCGGCGGCCGCGGCGGCTGCTGCTTCACTCCCCCGAGATCGACAAGCTGCGGAAGGGGACCGAGCAGAAGGGCATGACCATCGTGCCGATCAAGCTGTACTTCAAGGACGGTCGCGCCAAGCTGGAGCTCGCGCTGGGCAAGGGCAAGAAGACCGTCGACAAGCGGCAGTCGATCGCCGAGCGCGAGTCGAAGCGGCGGCATCGACCGGCGTGCTGAAGGAGCGCTAGCCCGCGGCTCGACCTCGAGTCGCGGATCGCCGATTAGACCGCGGAGGCGCTCCGTCGGGCTCCGTTCGGCCGCCGCCGGGTCCGGGTCTCCGACATCGGTGCCTTGACGGGGCTCGGCGGGAGCCTGACGTTCAAGGCACCGACCTCCGAGTCGGGCACCGCCGGCCCCCCACGCCGTTCTCCCCGTCGAGCGTACGACCCCGCTCCCGCCCGGTCTCCCATGCGCCTGTCTCCCCTCCTCGTCGCCCTCCTGGTGCCGCCTCGCGCCTCGGCCCAGACGGACGCCGCGTACGACCGGGGTCGCGAAGCCTACCAGGACGGCCGCTACGCGGACGCCATCGAGTGCCCTTGAGCGTGCCATCGAGGCGACCCGACGACTCCGAGGTGCACTACCTGCTGGCGCGCGTCCTCTACGACGAGCGGAACCCGCGACCGTGACGAGCGGCGCGCGGGCGACGAGATGAACCGGGCCGTCGAGCTCGATCCGGACAACGTCGTGTATCTGTCGGCTCAGCCTGGAGCAGCTCCGCGGCGACAGCTGGAACCTACCTCCGCGAGATCTCCGGGTCCGGCTGCGGCGCGAGACCGGCCCAACGCATCCTGTCGCTCGACTCGACGAACGCGTTCGGCCACGAGGAGCTAGGCATCCAGGCGATCGTCGGACTACTACAAGTACCGGAACGCGATCAAGTTGCCCGGCCCTGGCGTTCCGGTCGGCCGGCGTGAGCATCCACGAGGCGGCGACGAGGCCGGCCGGATCGGGACGGTCGCACCGACGAGGTCGGCATTCGAGCCGCCGTGGCCGGCATCGAGCCCGCGCGTCAACCAGCGAGCCGGCGAGCCGGGCGACGCGCTCATCGGCGAGGTCGGCGAGGAGATCGCCGACCGGTTCGACGTCAACGAGCTATCCGACGGCGCGGCGTCGCCGTCACCGACTTCGCGCACCGTGCACAGGCGGCCTACGACGTGGCCACGTTCCACCTCCGCGAGCGCGCGCTCGACGCGACCCCCGCCGTCGCGCGTCTACGACCACGTGGTCCGGCTGGCCGCGCTCTCCGACGCGGTACCACGAGGTGGTGCCGGACGTCTCGCGGAGATGTACGTCCACTTCCCCGACGACGCTGACACCTGGCTCTACACCGGGCTCGTCAACCACCGGCTCGGCCAGTACGACGCGGCGTCGGTCGCTTTCGACCGCGCGCTCGAGCTGATGGACGACGAGACGCGCGAGGCCTACACCGACCTCACGCTCATCTTGCCGCCGCCGACTGGCACGCGCGTACCGGGCCACGCCCGAGGCGTTCGCCGAGCGGTACTGGACGAGCCGCGACCCACGCTTCCTCAACACGGTCAACGAGCGGCGGACCGAGCACTACGCCCGCCTGATCGCCGCCGACCTGCTCTACCGGTCGGAGGACCTCGGCCTGCCCGGCTGGAAGACCGAGCGCGGCCGGCTCTACGTCCGCTACGGCGTGCCCGCGACGGACGTCATCATCGACGGGCGGCTTCGGGCCGTCGTGGAGCAGTTCGCCGAGCGCAACGAGCGACTTCGCCATCGACCCGGACGCGCCGGCCGGCCTCCAGGTGGCCAACCGGTTCAACGTGTGGGACTACGACGACGGCGTCCGGTTCGTGTTCGAGGACCCGGGCGCGAAACGGCCAGCTTCCGGCTCTACTCGCTGCCGGCCGACGTCTACGGGCTGGTCACGGTCCGCAACCCGACGGCGATGGACTTCGTCGAGCGGGCGCAGGAAGAGATCCGCCGCCGTCCCGAGCGCTACGCGTTCCAGGCGCCGGGCCGTCAGGTCGAGCTCCCGTACCGCGTGACCGCGTTCAAAGGCGACGGCGGGCGGACGGACCTCTACGTCAACTACGGGATCCCGGTCGCCCGGGCGAGTCGCCCGGCGACGGCGTCCAGGACGACGTCGACGTGACGGTCAAGACGGGCGCGTTCCTGATCGGGCCCGACCGAGACTCTGCTGGTCGAGCGGCGCCGGACCGTGTACGGCCTCCGCGGCGCCCAGATCGTGCCCGTTCCAGCAGACCCGGCTGTGGACGAGCACCGAGGCGATGAGCGCCCAGCCGGCCGACGGCTACGAGGTCTCGCTCGAGTTCGAGACGGCCTCGGGCGGGACGAGCGCCGTCCAGCGCCGCGACGGTCGACGTGCCGAGCTTCGCCGGCGGTGGTCTCCAGCTCTCGGACGTCCTCCTGGCGTACTTCGCCGAGGAGGCCGACCGGGCCGAGCCGGGCCGCGTCTTCCGCGACGGCGTCTCGGTCCAGCCGGCGCCCTGGGGCGTGTTCGGGGTCGGCGACCCGGTCTACCTCTATCTCGAGCCCTACGGGCTGGGCCTGGTCGACGGCCGGAGCGACTACGAGGTCGAGGCGAGCCTGCGGCCCAAGGACACCTCGACCGGGCTGCGCAAGCTGGCGCGGCGCGTGTTCGGCAGCGACGACCCGGCCGTGTCGTCGGCGTTCGAGGTCCAGGGCGACCGGTCCGACGACACGGTCTACCTCTTCCTCGACGCGACCGGCCAGGAGCCCGGCCTGTACACGCTGACCGTGACCGTCCGCGACCGGGTCACGGGCGACACGGCCGACCGCGAGACGGACCTGCTGCTGGAGTAGGCCCGCCTCGGTCCCGTCCCGGGCCTCCCTGGGACCGTGCCACGCGGGCCGGGCGTGCCCGGAGCGGCGCCGAGGTTGACCGAGCCGGACTCGGCGCGGTAGCCTAGACCATGACCCGCCGCCGCCGCCGCTTCCGCCGCTGGACCCTGCCCGCGCGGCGCTGGTGGCGCCGGGCCGCCCGCCCGCTCCGCCAGCCGGCACGCCTCGTCGTCGCGCTGTCGGTGCTGGCCATCGCCGTGGTCGGGATCGTCGCCCAGGCCCGGCTCCCCGACCGGACGGCAGCGGAGGCGCTCACCGTGCTCGGCCCCGACAGCACGGCCGTCGTCGGAGACCTCGCTCGGGGGGACTTCGCGCTGGCGGGCCTGCGACCGGGCGACCGGGTCCTGGTGATCGACGGCGACACGGTCGCGCGCGCCGCGGCCGCTCGGATGGAGACCCTCCGGCTGTATCGGCGCGTCGGCGACACGGTGGCCGTCTCGATCGAGCGCGCTGGGGAGCCGCGGACCGTCGAGGTCGTGATGGGGCGACAGGACCGCGCCGACGCACGGCGGTTTGGCCTCTCGGACAAGGCCGTGGACCGGACGGGGCGCGGGTTGCTGACCGCGGCGCTGCTGGCGTTCCTGGCGACGGGCCTGACGCTGTTCGTCAGGTCGAAGGGGCGGGGCTACCGCGCCGAACTCGGGACGGCGTTGGTGGCCGTCCCCGCTTTTTTCGGGGTCGGCCCGCTCAACAGCTCCGACCTCGCGAGCACGATCGGCCCCTTCGCGTTCGTCGTGGTGTTCGTGGCGATGGCGGTGGCAGCGAGCGCGCTGCCGATGGTGACGAGCGCGCTCGTTCGGTTCCCCGACGGCCGGTACGGGCCGTCGTGGACGCGGCGGATGGGTCGGATCGTCGCGGCCGGGCTGGTCGGCGTGCTCGGCGTGCTCGTCGCAGCGGACGTCTTCGGTTGGCCGGGAGCCGTCCAGGAGACGCTCGTGGCCGTGTTGATGATCGGGCTCCTGGCGTTGCCGGTCGCTGGGCTCGCCCAGAAGTACCGGCGCTCGGCCGCGGCCGACGTCCGCCAGCAGATGAAGTGGGTCGTGCTCCCCCTCGCCGTGTTCGTGGCCACGCTGTGCGTGCCGTACCTCAGCGCGGTGATCCCGGCCCTCGACCCAGACCGCCGGGCGACCGGGTACCTGTTCCAGATCGCGACCCACGTCCTGCTCGACCTCGGGCTCGCGGCGATCCCGCTCGGCGTGCTGGCGGGCGCCCTCAAGTTCCGGCCGTGGGACGCCGACCTCTGGATCGCGCGGTCGGCCGCTGTCGGCATCGCGACGCTGGCGCTGGCGGCCGGGTTCGCAGGGGGCACGGAGGCGCTCCGGATCGGACTGCGGTCGTCGATGGGTGACGGGGCCGACTCGGTCGCTGCGGCGCTCGCCGCCGTCGTCGCCCTGGTCGTGTTCAACCCGGTGAGGGAGTGGCTCACGCGCCGCGCCGACGCCGACCTCTACCGGGCGCGCGAGCGGCTCACCGAGCGGCTCCCACTGCTGCTCGCCGGGCGCCAGGTGGTCGCCTCGCCTGAAGAGATCGGGCGCGTGGCCATCGCGTCGGTCCGAGAGACGCTCCGGACCGACCGGGCGGCCGTGCTCGACCTCGACCCCGGGGGCTGGGAGGTCGTCGCGGTCGAGGGCGTCGGGCGGGACTCGGTGCTGTCGTGGGCGCGCGACGTGCTCGACCCCGCCACGATGCCGCCGTGCTCGGTCCAGGACTGGGAGGACCCCGTGTTCGTGCTCCGGGTGCCGCTCCGGTCAGCCGAGGACGAGCTGGTGGGCGTGCTCGCGCTCGGGACGCACGGCAGGGGGCGCGGCTACAGCACCGAGGAGCGGAAGGCGCTCGACGGGGCGGCCCGCCCGCTCGCCGAGGCGCTCCGGGTCGCCGAGCGGCGCGAGGAGGGGGAGGCCCGTCAGGCGGCGCGGCTGGTCGCCCTGCTCGACCGGTTCGTCGCCTCCGGGGACGGCTCCGCGTCGGCCGCCGAGTCGGCCGCCGAGTCGGCCGGGCTTGCGTAGGGGCACCCGCCGATCCTCTCCGCCCCCTCTGCCCGTTCCTCTCCCCGCGTTCCCGTCCGGGCCCCTCCACCTCGGTCCCGAGGCGGGCACCCCCGGTGGCCTCCGCGCCGACGGGGCCTAGCCGCCGGCCTTCGCCGCGACCGACCGGTCCATCTCGGCGACGCGGTCTCGGAGCTGGGCCTTGTAGGCTTCGAGCGCGTCCGCCAGCGCGGCGTCGGCGGTGGCCAGGATCTGGACGGCGAGCAGCCCCGCGTTGAGCGCCTGCCCGATGGCGACCGTCGCGACGGGCACGCCGCCCGGCATCTGGACGATGGACAGGAGCGAGTCGAGCCCCTGGAGGTTCCGCGTGGCCACGGGCACGCCGATCACGGGGAGCGTGGTCGAGGCCGCGATCATGCCCGGCAGGTGGGCCGCGCCGCCCGCCCCGGCCACGATCACGCGGATCCCGCGCCCCCGCGCCGTCCGGGCGTAGTCGGTCATGGCGCCCGGCGTCCGATGGGCCGACAACACGCGGGCCTCGAACGGCACGCCGAACTGGCCGAGCACGTCGGCGGCGGCCTCCATCGTGGGCCAGTCGGACTCGGAGCCCATGGCGAGACCTACGAGGGGGGACGGGTCGGACATGGGAGCGGGGGAGGGAGCCGGGTCGGGTCGCGGAGGCAAGGTCGCCACGGCGCAACGCGCGGGGGGCCGCCGACGGGCTAGAGGCGGACGGCCGCCGCGGCCGCCTCGGCGCGGTCGCGGGCCAGGTCGGCCGAGCCGGCCGTGACCGTGACGTGGCCCATCTTGCGCTGGGGCCGGACCTCCTCCTTGCCGTACAGGTGGACGCTCGCGCCGGGCACGGCCAGCGCGGCGCCGAGGTCGGGGGCGGCGACCCCCTCGCGCTGACCCAGCACGTTGACCATGCAGACGGCCGGCACCCGGAGGCCGGGGTCGCCCAGCGGCCACCCCAGCACCGCCCGGACGTGGTTCTCGAACTGGGACGTGTGGCTCGCGTCGGTCGTCAGGTGGGCCGTGTTGTGGGGCCGCGGCGCGACCTCGTTGACCAGCACGGCGCCGCCGGCGAGCACGAACAGCTCGACGGTCGCGACGCCGGTCACGTCGAGCGTGGCGACCGTCGCCTGGGCGACGCGGCGGGCCTCGGCCTCGGCCTCGGGCGCGAACCCGGCCGGCGCGGTCGCCGCGTGCAACCGGTGGTCGCGGTGCTCGCTCCGGACGACGGGGTACACGACGGACTCGCCGTCGGGCCGCCGCGCCACCGTCACGGCGGCCTCGGCCTGGAAGTCGACGAACGACTCGACCAGCAGCCCGTCGTCGGCAGCGAGGCCGTCCCAGGCGGCGTCGACCTCGGCCGGCGTCCGGCAGGTCGCGTTGCCGTAGCCGTCGTACGACCCCTCGAACCGCTTGAGGACCGCCGCTCCGTACCCCGCGACGGCGTCCCGCGCCTGCGCCTTCGTTTCGGCCCAGGTGTGCCGCGGTTGGGGCAGATCCGCTCGGGCCAGGGCGCGGCGCTGGCGGCCCTTGTGGCGGATCGCGGTCAGCGCCGCGACGCCAGGCCGGAGGGCGGTCTCGGGCGCGACCGCGAGCAGCCGGTCGGCCGGGGCCCACTCGCTCTCGACCGTCACCACGTCGCAGGTGTGGGCCCAGTCGCGGAGCACGGCCGGATCCGACCAGTCGGCGACGGTGACGCCGGACAGGGGCCGCCCGGTGCCGGTCTCCGCCTCGGCGAGCACGCGGACGGGGACGCCCAGGCGGGCGGCGGCGAGGGCGGTCATGCGGCCGAGTTGGCCGCCGCCTAGGATGCCGAGGGTGGGGAGGGGCACGGTCACGTCCGAGGGGGGCAGAAACATACGGATGGGCCCGCCGGCCTCGGGACTCGCTCCGTGGGGCGCCCGACGGTCTCGGCAGGCGACACTCTTTTTCGTCCGACGTGGCACGGCCGGAGCGGTCGCGGCGTTGGCCTCTCGTCCTCCCCCGTGCTCGTGCCCGTTCGCCTCCTGGCCGCCGTCGCGGCCCTCTTCCTCGCCGGCCCCGCCTTGGCCCAGGCCACGTTCACGCGGTGGGCCCTCTCCGACAGCATCGACGCCGCCCTCGACGCCGACGCCTTCGAGACGGCCCGGTGGGGCGCTCACATCGCTGACCTGGAGACGGGCGAGGTGCTGTACTCGCGCAACGCCCACGCCCTGTTGATCCCGGCGAGCAACATGAAGCTGGTCACGACGGCCGCCGCGCTCGACGTGCTCGGCCCGGACTACCGGTTCGAGACCTCGCTCTACGCAGACGGAGAGGTCGCCTACGGGACGCTGGCCGGCGCGCTCGTGGTCCGTGGCGGCGGCGACCCGGCGTTTGCCGGGCGGCAGGGCCGCGCCGAGCTCCGCGAAGTGGCTCGCGTCTGGGCCGACAGCCTCCGCGGCCGGCGGATCAACGCCATCTTCGGCCCGGTCTTGCTCGCCGACGACGTCGAGGACCGCCCCGACCCGTCGCTCGCCCAGAGGCTCGTCGCGGCGCTCCGCGACGAGGGCGTCAACGTGGTCGACCCGACCGTCGTCGTGCTCGCGCCCGACGAGACTCCCGAGTACGACCGGATGGAGCGGCTGGTCACCCACCGCTCGGCGCCGCTGGCGGCCTACGTCCGGCACACGAACGAGGACTCGGACAACGCCTACGCCGAGGCCCTGCTGCGGGCGGTCGCGGCGCACACCTACGGCCGTCCGGCCCCGCCCGGGTTCCGCTCCAGCGCCGTCGGGGCGTCGCTCCGCCGGCTCGGCGTCGACCCCCGGACTGTGGTCGTGGGCGACGGGTCGGGGCTGTCCCGGGCCAACCGCATGACGCCGTCCGGGGCCGTCGAGTTGTTGGCGGCGATGTGGGCCCACCCGGTCCCGGCGACGAGGCAGGCGTTCGTCGGCTCGCTCCCGGTCGGCGGGGTGACGGGCACGCTCCGCCGACGCTACCGGGCCGGCGACGCACGCGGCAACGTCCGCGCCAAGACCGGCTACATCCGGGGCGTCCGGACGCTCTCGGGCTACGTCACCACGGCGACCGGCCGGCACCTGGCGTTCTCGCTGATGTGCAACGGCTACTCGGTCCGCACGGGCCGCGTCAACCGGGCCCAGGACGCCGTCGTCGAGCTGCTGGCGGACTTCGAGGGCCGGAGCCCCGTCGGCGGCTGACTCCGTCCGCCTCGGGCCCGGCGCCGAGGCGGACCCAGCCGCGCAGCGTGACGGTGACGCTCGACGCGGGCGGACGGTCGGGCAGCAGGGCCGGCTGGGGCGGCCCCCGACCATGCCGAGGGGGGGACGCCGCACCGGGGTCTGGGGGAGTCGGAAGCGGCTGGGGCTCGTGCCTCTGGACCGTCGCTCGCGAGCGGATTCTGTAGACTCCGCCTCAGGCCAACGACTCCGCTGATGCCCCGGCTCCCTCTCGGTCCGTTCCTGCTCGTGGCCGCGGTCCTGGCCGTGGCGCCGGCCGCGCACGCGCAGGACTCACCGGAGCGTCCCGAGTGCCCGCGCGCGACCGTCTGGGCAGGCCCTCCGGCGGACTCCACGCTAGAGCGCCACCGCCGGGCCGTCGACCGGCTGGTCGAGCGCTGGGCGGGCCTTCCACCTCCCCCCGCGTGCCCCGGCGCACAGGCGGCCAACGTGCCGACGGAGGTCCGCCAGGCGTGGGTCGTCAACCACGGGTGGCACGACCGCACGCGCCTGTCCCGCACCGTCGACGCCGCCGGCCGCCTCGTCTCGGAGACCGTCCAGACGCGGACGGTCGGCGACTGGGAGAACGACCGGCGCACGCGGGCCGACTACCCGGACGGCGGTCGGGTCGTGACCGCCGAGACCTGGGTCGGTGGCGCCTGGCTCGGGCGCGCGCGGTCCAGCGCCTTCGCCCGCCCCGACGGCCTCCCTACTGTCACCCGCGACGAGAGCTGGAGCGCCGAGACCGGACGCTGGCGGGTCGACCGGCACGTGACGAGGGACTACGACGCTCAGGGTCACCAGACCGCCGTCACGGTCGAACGCGAGGACGAGACCGGCCTGGTGCCCGTCGAGCGGACGCTCACCGAGACCATCGGCCCGGTCGTCACGACGCGCGCTCAGACCTGGGCCGGCACCGGCTGGCGCGACACCGCCCGCACCACCCTCACCGCCGACGACTCCGGCCGCCCGCTCACCGAGGTGGACGAGGTGTGGCAGGACGGCGACTGGGCGGACCGGACCCGGACGCTCTACACGCACGACGGTACCGACGAGGCCCAGACCCAGCAGTGGGACGGCGCCGGCTGGGCCGACGCTTACCGCACCCGGCTCCAGACCGGCGGCGCGCACCTCGTCCGCACGACCGAGGCGTGGGACGGGACGGGCTGGGTGGGGCTGGACCGCACCGAGCGCGTCCGCGACGCCCAGGGCCGGCCGACGCTGACCACCGAGACGGCGTGGGACGGCGGCGCCTACGCCAACGACCGTCGGGTGCGGAGGGAGTACGCCGGCGAGGCCCTGACGCTCGAGTCTCACGAGGTCTGGGACCCGCCGTCGCTCCACTGGCGGTTCGACCTGAGAACCACGCTCACCCTCGACGCCGCCGGCCGGCCGGCCCAGGTCGAGGTGCTGGACTACACCTCCGTCACCTTCGTGTCCAGCGGCTCGCGAGCGACCTACGCCTACGACGCCCAGGGCCGCGCGGTCACCCGGACGGACGAGGCCTATGACCGCGCCGCTGGGGCGTGGGTCAACGACACCCGGGTGCGGTTCGACTACGACGAGGCCGCTGTCGCTCGCGCCGCCGGCCCGGTGCGGGCGGCGACCGTGGCGGTGGGCCCGAACCCCGCCGTCGGCACGGCCACCGTCCGCCTCGCCGCGCCCGCCTCGGTGCGCCTCCGGGCCGACCTGCTGGACGCGCTCGGCCGCCGGGTCGCCCCGCTGTGGGACGGGCCCGTCGGGCCGGGCGAGACCGCGATCCGCGTCCCCACCGGCGCGCTGGCGCCCGGCGTGTACCTCGTCCGCGTCGAGGCCGACGGGCGGGTCGTCTCGCGCGTGCTCACCGTCGCGCGGTGACGCCGCGCCTCCCGCGTCGGCGCCGAGGCGGGCCGGGCTACTCGTCGCGGTAGAGGTTCCACGACGCGCCGGTCTCCGACGGCTGGACGGCGCCCCGGAACCCGAGCAGGTGCTGAGCGAGCCGGTAGACCACCTTGACCTCGTGCAGCGTGCAGGGCTCGCCATCGGGCGTGTCCCGGCTCTCCGGACGGGCCGGGGCGCCGTCGGCCGGGTGGTACTCGGCGCGCGGGATCGAGAGCGCGTCGGCCTCGGAGAGCGGGCACATCCGGGGGCGCTCGCCCGGCGGGTGGCTCCAGGCCGTGCAGGCGAAGGCCTCGACCGGTCGGTCGATCCAGCCGGCGGCCTGGGCGCGGAAGGCGTCCAGCGTCACGCGGCCTCGGTTTCGGGCTCGTCCTCCTCCACCTCGGCGTCGTCGTCGGCCGGGTCGTCGGCGTCGCCCGAGGCGAGCTGGTCGAGGTCGATCTCGCGGACCGGCAGCACGGGCCCCGTGGACTGCCGCGCGCGCTCGAGCTCCTCGGCCAGGAACGGGGCCGTCGGCGTGTCCGCGTCGGCCAGGCCCTCGGGCGTGCCCGAGAACAGGATGTGGCCGCCGCCCGCGCCGCCGTCCGGCCCCAGGTCCACGACCCAGTCGGCCTGCTTGGCGACGTCCATGTTGTGCTCGATCACCAGGACCGTGTTCCCCTTGTCGACGAGCGCCTGGAGCACCAGCAGCAGGTGGCGGACGTCCTCGAAGTGCAGGCCCGTCGTCGGCTCGTCGAGGATGTAGAGCGTCCGGCCGGTCCCCGGCCGCGACAGCTCCTTGGACAGCTTGATCCGCTGGGCCTCGCCGCCCGAGACCGTCGTCGCCTGCTGCCCCAACCGGATGTAACCCAGCCCGACCGCCGCCAGCGTCCGCAGCTTGCGGGCGATCCGGGGGACGGCCTCGAAGAACGTCAGCGCCTCCGAGACCGGCATCTCCAGGACCTCGGCGATGCTCTTCCCCTTGTACTTGACCGCCAGCGTCTCGGCGTTGTAGCGCCGGCCCTTGCACGTCTCGCACTCGACGTAGACGTCGGGCAGGAAGTTCATTTCGAGCTTCATGATGCCGGCCCCCTTGCACGTCTCGCACCGCCCGCCCTTGACGTTGAACGAGAACCGGCCGGGCTTGTAGCCCCGGATCTCGGACTCGGGGAGCCGCGCGAACAGGTCGCGGATGAGCCCGAAGAGCGCCGTGTAGGTCGCCGGGTTCGACCGGGGCGTCCGCCCGATCGGCGACTGGTCGATGGCGATCACCTTGTCGACGTGCTCGAGCCCCTCGACCTCGGCGTAGGGGAGCGGGACCGCCTGGGCGTTGTGGAAGTGGGCCGCCAGGATCGGCGCCAGCGTCTGGTTGACGAGCGACGACTTGCCCGAGCCGGACACGCCGGTCACGACGGTCAGCGTGCCGAGCGGGATCTCGAGGTCGACGTCGCGCAGGTTGTGGCCGCGCGCGCCCAGCAGCCGGATCGACTCGCCGGACCCGGCCCGGCGCTCGCCCGAGGCGGGCGTGGGGACGGCCCGGAGCCCGGCGAGGTAGGCCGTCGTGAGCGACTCCGGCGGGGCCCCGTCGCCCTCGAACGTCGCGATCTCCTCGGGCGGGCCGGCCGCCAGCAGCAGCCCGCCGAACTCGCCGGCGCCCGGGCCCAGGTCGACCACGAAGTCGGCCGCCTCGATCATCTCGCGGTCGTGCTCGACGACCAACACCGAGTTGCCCAGGTCGCGGAGCGCCGTCAAGCTGGCGATGAGCTTGGCGTTGTCGCGCGGGTGGAGCCCGATGCTGGGCTCGTCGAGCACGTAGAGCACGCCGGTCAGCTGGGTCCCGATCTGGGTCGCCAGCCGGATCCGCTGGGACTCGCCGCCCGAGAGCGTCCGCGCGGGCCGGTCGAGCGTGAGGTAGTCCAGGCCGACGTTGAGCAGGAAGTCCAGCCGCTCCCGGATCTCCTTGACGATGGGCTCGCCGATCGTCGCCTGCCGGCCGTCGAGGTCGAGCGCCTCGAACCACTCGCGCAGCGCGCGCAGGTCGAGCTGGACCAGGTCGGCGATCGACGCGTCGCCGTCGTAGGTGTTCGTGTTGCCGATCCGGTAGCTCAGCGACTCCGGCTTGAGCCGGCCGCCGTGGCACACGCCGCACGGCCGGAGCCGCATGAACGCCTCGCCCCAGGCCCGCTGCGACTTCGAGGACGCGTTGTCGAGCGTGTGCTGGACGTGGCCGTAGACGCCGCCGTAGCGGTGCTGGTACGTCACCTGCCGGCCCTTGTACGTGTAGACGATGTCGAACTGCTCGTCGCCGGCCCCGTTCAGGATCACCTCGCGGTGGGCGTCGCTGAGCGCCTGGAACGGCGTCTCGTAGTCGAACCCGTAGACCTCGGCGACGGCCGCGAGCTGGCTGAACACCCAGACGTCGCGGGGCGTCCCGAGCGGGGCCAGCGCGCCCTGCTGGATCGACTTCCGCGGGTTGGGGACGACCAGGTCCGGGTCGATCTCCTTCCGCACGCCCAGCCCGTTGCACGCCGGGCACATCCCGTACGGGCTGTTGAACGAGAACGTGTTGGGCGAGGGGTCGTCGTAGCTCAGCCCGTCCTCCAGCGCCGTCAGGTGGCGCGAGAACAGCCGGTCGCCGGTCGGGACCTCGGCGGCGTCGCCGCTCGTGTCGACCTGGACGACCAGCGTTCCGCCGCCCATCCCGAGCGCGATCTCGGCCGCCTGCGCCACGCGCGGCCGCACGCCGTCCTTGACGACCAACCGGTCGACGACGACCTCGACGTCGTGGACCTTGTACCGGTCGAGCTGCATCCCCTTGGTGATCTCCTGGACCTCGCCGTCGGCCCGGACGCGCTCGAACCCCTGCTTGGCGATCTGCTCGAACAGGTCGCGGTAGTGCCCCTTCCGCCCCTTCACGACCGGCGCCAGGATCTGGACGCGCGTGCCCGGGGGCAGGGCCGCGATGGCGTCGATGATCTCGTCGTCGGACTGGCGCTTCATCGGCGCGCCCGACTTGTACGAGTAGGCGTCGGCGGCGCGCGCGTAGAGCAGCCGCATAAAGTCGTAGATCTCGGTCACCGTGCCGACGGTCGAGCGCGGGTTGCGGCTCACGGTCTTCTGCTCGATGGCGATCACCGGGCTGAGCCCGTCGATAAAGTCGACGTCGGGCCGCTCCATGACGCCCAGGAACTGGCGGGCGTAGCTGGAGAGCGACTCCATGTAGCGGCGCTGGCCCTCGGCGTAGATCGTGTCGAAGGCCAGGCTCGACTTGCCGGACCCGCTCAGGCCGGTCACCACCACCAGCTGGTTGCGGGGGATGTCGAGGTCGATGCCCTGCAAGTTGTGCTCGCGGGCACCGCGGATCAGGATGCGGTCGTCCATTCGGGGGGGCGTGGGGCCGACGGGGATGAACCGGGGCGGGGTGCCCCCGTTCCGTCCGGCGCGTGCGCCGATCTACCCACGCCGGGTGCCCCCGTGCTGTCACCCCGCCCGCCTCGGTCACCGGGTCGGCGGAGTCGCCGAGGTGGGGGGGCGTTCAGCCCAGCCCGGACGAGACGACCGGCGCCTGGTCGGCCGTCCGCCACCCGACCTCGGGCCACCACCGCTCGACGGCCGGAGGCGACGCCGGCTCGACGCTCTCGCCGGGCCGAGGCACCGCCAGCGGCACCGCCGCCGTCTGGGCCGCGACCACGACGCGCTCGGCGGGCTCGGTCCACCCGTGCATGGCCAGGTTGAACGTGCCCCAGTGGACGGGGACCAGCAGCCCGCCCCGGGCGTGCTGGACGGCGCGGACGGCCTGCTCCGGCCCCATGTGGACGTCGGCCCAGCTCGCGTCGTACGCCCCGATCTCGGCCAGCGTCGCGTCGAACGGGCCCAGCCGCTCGCCGACCTCGGCGAAGTGGGGGCCGAAGCCGCCGTCGCCGGTCGCGTAGACGCGGCGCTCGCCGGCCAGGATCGCCCAGCCGGACCACAGCGTCCGGTCGCGGTCGGTCAGGAACCGGCCCGAAAAGTGACGCGCGGGCGTGCAGACCAGCCGGACGCCCGAGACCTCGACCTCGTCCCACCAGTCGGCCTCGGTCACGCGCTCGGCCGGGACGCCCCAGCGCTCCAGGTGTGCGCCGACGCCGAGTGGGCACACCCACCTCGGCACCGAGGCGGCCAGGGCGCGGACGGCGGCGGCGTCCAGGTGGTCGTAGTGGTCGTGCGTCAGGACGACGGCGTCGAGCGCGGGCACCTCGGACAGGGGCAGCGGCGGCTCGAAAAAGCGGGCGACGCCAAACAGCGGGCCCGGCGAGGCGTTCCGGCTGAACACGGGGTCGATGAGCAACCGACGCCCCTCGACCTCGACGAGCGTCGTGCCGTGCCCGAGCCAGGTCAGGCGGAGGTCCTGGGGCGCGTCGAAGTCGGCCCGGGTGCGCGGCACGGTCGGGATCGGGCCGTCGGGTGTCCGGGGGGCGTCGCCGGTGAGGTACTCCCAGGCCGCCCGGGGCGTGGCCGCCATCCGGACCGGGAGCGGGTTGTGAAACGCACGGCCGGCCCACTGCGGCGAGCGGCGCATCCGGTCGAGCCGGTCGCCCTCGGGCGCGGCCCCGAACACGGAGTGACGCACGGCCAGCAGGGCCGCCCCGGCGGTGGCGCCGAGCACGGAGCCGGTGGCGATCAGGGTGCGGGACAGGGGCATGCGGGTGACGTCGGTTCTCAGAGACGAGAGGAACGGCGGGCCAGCGGTCGGCGGTCCGCCTCGGACGTTCCTTCACGTCCGCCCGGCCCGGCCCGCTTCCTGTGGCCGCAGGCCTCCGGTGGAGGGTGGGACGGCACGGTCTCGCCCGTCGTGGGCTCGGGTGAGCGCGCTCGCCCGAGCGCCAGCCGGTCGTGTGGGTCCCGTGACAGGCGGTGTCCATCGTGGCGGACGTGCGCACGTCCGTCGGGCCAGTTCCGGGCTGAATTCGGCATCGGCATGGCGGTTGTGTCACGGGAGTGTGACCTCGCCCGCTGTTGTCGCGGCTCCCCTCCTGCGCCCCACCCAGCGCGACCGTGACCCCACCACTCTCTCTACTCCGATGAACCGACCGCTCCTCTCGATGGCCGTCCTCGCCGGCCTCGTCGTGCTCTCAGGCTGCGCTGGGCTGGGCTACGGCAACGACCGCTACGGGGACTACGGCGACTACCGCCGGGCGCCCGCCCCCTCCCAGAACGGCCGCTACGGCCGGACCTCCTCCGCCTACCGCGGCAACGTCGAGCGCGACGCCCGCCGCTACGTCGACGACCTCGACCGGTACCTCCGGCTCTCCAACCGGGAGGAGCGGGCCGTCCGCGACCTGCTGGTCCAGCGGACGTACACCCTGCTCGACCGGACGTCGTACAACCGCCAAGGCGGCGTCTACCCGTTCCCGCGTGGGAACGGCCGGGCCCGGGGCTGGTGGTCCCAGGTCGACCGCGACATCGAGCGGATCCTGGACCGGCGCTCGCGTGAGCCGTACCGCTACTACAACCAGTACGGCGGCGCCCGCTACAACGACTACTACCGCAACCGCCGCTACGACGAGCGCCGCGGCTGGTACGACGCTCGCCGCGACGGCCGCCGGGTCGACGACCGCCGGGACGACCGCCAGGACCGCCGCCGGGTGGAGCAGCGCGCCGCCGAGCGTCGGGCGGCCGAGCGTCGCGCCCAGGACCGCCGGACCCAGGAGCGGCGCGTCCAGGAGCGCCGCGAGGCTCAGCGCCGCGACGTCGAGCGCCGGGAGGCCCAGCGTCGCGAAGCGCAGCGCCGGGACCAGCGTCGCCGCACCGACCGGCAGGAGGACCGTCGGCGGACGGAGCGCCGCGACGACCGGCGTGACGACCGCCGCGACGATCGCCGCGACAACCGGCAGGACCGTCGGGCCGACCGCGACGACGACGGCGAGCGCCGCGCGTCCGAGCGCCGGGCCGCCGACCGCCGCCGGCAGGCCCGCCGAGGCCGCGGCAACAACGACGACTAGCCTCCTCCGTGTCGTCCCCTGCGCGCGCCCGCTCCGACTTGGTCGGGGCGGGCGCGTCGCGTTCGGGTCGCCCCGCCTCGGCGCCGAGGCAGGGCGGCCTGGACCCGCGATCGGGCCGGGGCGACCCGGACGAGCGGTCCCGGGACGTGGCCCCGCGTCCCTCATCCCGCGTCGCCCATCCCTCCGGTCAATCCGAGAGTGGCTCTAGAGGCGTTCGCCGGCCGTCACGGCCAGCTCCAACGTGTTCTCGGCCGGCGGCAGCGGGCACGAGTAGGTGGCGTTGTAGACGCAGTACGGGTGGTAGGCCCGGTTCAGGTCGAGCGCGTAGCGGCCCGTCGGCTGGAGGTCCAGGTTGAGGTAGCGCCCGCCGCCGTAGGTCGCGCCCCCGCTGGTCGCGTCGCGGAACGGGACGAACAGGCTCGGCTCGGGGCCCGCGAGCGTCTCGAACGCCTCCAGACGCCGCTGGACGCCGCCGGCCTCGAACACCAGCTTGCCCGCCTCGACGTAGCGCTGGAGCTCGCCGGTCGTCGTCGGGAACGTGACCGTGTCGCGCGTGAGCGCCGGCACCAGCACGGCCGGGACCGCGAAGTCCGGGGCGTAGTCGTAGTACCGGACGCCCTCGAAGGTGGCCATCGAGTCCGGCACCAACGGCGACGACTCCGACCGGAACAGCGAGTCGCGGCTGGCGGCCCAGGCCTGCCACCCGGCTTCGAGCGCGGCCCGGTCGAGCTCGGCCGGGGGCTCCGGGGCGCAGCCGGCGAGGACGACGGCGAGGAGGAGGAGGCGGGGCACGACGGAAGGGGCGGAGCGCCCGGAAGCTACGCCCCTAGTTTCCGGGCCCCCCTCGTCTCTGCCGCCATGTCCCGGAGCCTGCGCCTCGCCCTCTTCGCCACCGCGGTCCTCGCCGCCGCCGCTGCGGCGGCCCAGTCGCCCGTCGCCGAGATCGTCCTGGCGACGCCGGGCGTGACGTTCCGCCAGCCCGTCGGCGTGGAGTCGGCGCCGGGCCAGGCCGGCCGGTTCTACGTGCTCGAAAAAGGGGACCCCGGCCGGGTGCGGACCCTCGTCCCGGGCGACGCCGCACCGACGACGTTCCTCGACCTGTCCGGCGTCTCGTCGGCTCGGGGCGAGGGCGGGCTGCTCGGGCTCGCCTTCCACCCGGACTACGCGGCCAACGGGCGCCTGTTCGTGTCGTACACGGCCCGGCCCGCGTCGCCGGCGCCGGGCACGCGGATCTTGGTGTCGCGCGTGTCGGAGTTCGCGCGCTCGGCCACGGACCCGCTCGCCGTCGACCCCGCGACCGAGCGCGTCGTGCTGGAGGTCGACCAGCCCGAGGACAACCACAACGGCGGGACCGTCGACTTCGGCCCGGACGGGCTCCTCTACATCGGCCTGGGCGACGGCGGCGGCGGCGGCGACCCCTACGACAACGGCCAGGACCCGACGACGCTGCTCGGCGCCATCCTGCGCATCGACGTCGACGAGGTCCCGGACGGCGCGGCCTACGGCGTCCCGGACGACAACCCGTTCGCCCAGACGGACGGGCCGGAGCGGCCGGAGATCTTCGCCTACGGCTTCCGCAACCCGTTCAAGTTCGACGTGAACGAGTTCGGCGTCTGGGTGGGCGACGTCGGGCAGGACACGTGGGAGGAGGTCAACCGGGTCGAGGCCGGGGGCAACTACGGGTGGAACGAGGCCGAGGGGCCGGCCTGCTACCCGCCGGGCCGCACGGGCTGCGACCTGGCCTCGTTCGAAGCCCCGGTGTTCTCCTACCCACACGACCCGGCGACGGGCGGGTTCTCGATCACCGGCGGCTACGTCGCGAGCGGCGCCGACCTCGCCCTGGGCGGCGCCTACCTCTACGCCGACTTCGTGCTGGGCCGCCTGTGGGCCCTCGACCTCGAGTCGCGCGAGCCGACGCTGCTCGCGGAGACCTGGCCCCGCCCGGGCGGCCCGGGACAGATTCAGATCTCGTCGGTCGACCCGGCCCCGGACGGCCCCGACGTCTTGGTGACCGACTTCGGCGGCTCGATCTACCGGGTCGTCCGGTCGGTGACGGCTGCCGACGACGCGCCCGAGGCGGGCGGGGTCGCGCTGGCCGGGCCCAACCCGTTCCTCGAGCGGACCGCGATCCGGGTCGCCGGGGCCGGGCCCGTCCGGGTCTCGCTCCACGACGTGCTGGGCCGCGAGGTCGCGGTCCTGTGGGACGGCCCGGCGCCGCCGCGCCCGCTCGCGGTCGACGGCGCGGCGCTGGCGGCGGGCGTTTACACGGTCGTCGTGACCACCGAGTCGGCCCGAACGACGCGCCGAATTGTCAAGGCACGGTAGGGGAGAGGGCGCCGTTGTCTCCTCCGTCGTTGAGGTCGCCCGCGTGGTGGCCGATACCCCTGCGCGATCTCCCCGCCCCGCTATGCCCTCGCTCGTCCGTCTCCGTGCTCTCCTGGTGGCGTGTGCTGCCGCTGCCGTCGTCGCCGTCGTGGCGACCGCGCCGCCGCCCGCCGCGAGCAAGTCGGGCGGGGCCAACCCCGGGTTCGCCGGCAACATCACCCTGTCCGACGGGACGCCCCAGGCGTGCACCGTGTGCCACTTCGGCGCCGACCTCAACGGGGGCGACAGCGGCCTGTTGGTCGACGTGGCCGGTACCGCCGCGCCGGGCGAGACCGTCCCCATCACGATCACGCTCGACAACCAGACGCCCGAGGCCACGCCCGGCTCGCGGCGCCAGGGGTTCCAGGCGACCGTCCGCGACCCCGCCTCGGGCGCGCTGTGGGGCCGGCTGGTCCTGAGCGACGCTGCGAACACCGCGTTCGCCGGCGACGGCGCGTTCCGGGACACGTCCTACGTCACGCACACGCTGGCTGGGACGGGCCAGACCACCTGGACGTTCGACTGGGAGCCCGGCGCCGAGCGCTCCGGGACGGCCCGGGTCTACGTCGCGGCCAACGCCGCCAACGGGAACGGGACCAGCTCCGGCGACTACGTCTACGTCGCCACCGCCGACGTCGTGGTCGGCGCGACGGACGCGGCCCCGGCCCCGACGGCCGCGTTCGACCTGGCGGCGCCACGCCCGAACCCGGTCCGCGCCGGCGCCCGTGCCCGCCTCGGCCTCCGGCTCGACCGGGCCGGGACCGTCACCGTGAGCGTGGTCGACGGGGTGGGCCGGGAGGTCCGCCGGGCCGAGCGCCGCGACCGGGCCGCCGGGGCGTCCCACGTGGCCGTGGCCACGGCCGGGCTCGCCGCCGGCACCTACTTCGTGGTCGTCGAGGGGCCCGGAGGGCGCCGCGTCCAGCCGCTCGCCATCGTCCGCTGAGGGGTACGGAAGGCGGATTCAGACAGGGGCGAGATATTCCTGCACCGATAGGGGTTCATGTCGGGAGGGGTCCGGCCGATACGGAAGGCGAACGTCCGCCTAGTCCCCTGGCTTCTCCCCCCCCCCCCGGCTCCGATTCGGAGCAGGCGCCCCCCGCCCCGGTCACGCCGACCGAGGCCGGGCTCCGCCTGATCACCGCCCGCCTCGGCGTGCCCGCCGCGCTGCTCTTCGCCGCCGACGCCGCCGGCGCGCTCCACGTCGTCGCCGGGGTGGGGTCGTGGGGCGGCGACGAGACGGCGCTCGACGGGCTCGCCGAGATGCTCCGCGGCGGGGCCGGCGACGTGCTCGACGTGACCGGGGCGATCGAGGGCGCGCGGTTCGCGGCCGGCGCGCGCCTGGGCGACGGCGAGGGGGCGCTCCTGGTCCTCGACCCCGAGAGCCGGTCGCCCGACCCGGTCTGGGCCGAGGCGTTCGCGCTCTCGACGGCGCTCGCCCTGGGGCTGGTGCGGGCGGAGGCCGACCGCCACGACCCGGGCCGGCTCCTCCACGAGGTCGCCGTCCACCCCGGCACGTTCGACGAGCGGCTCGACCTCGCCCTCCACCGCGTCACCGAGGCGCTCGGCCTGGACGCCGCCGCGCTGGTCACCGTCGGGGACGGGACCTGGACGCCGCACACCGTCTACGACCCGTCCGGGCACCTCCTTCCGCTCCGGCCGGTCCTGCTCGACCAGACCTACTGCGCGGTGACGGTCCAGACCGACGGGCCGTTCGTCGTCGAGGACGGGGCCCAGACGGGGTTCGGGATCGAGGTCCCGGCGGCCTACCTCGGCGCGCCCGTGTTCGTCCAGGGCCGGTGCGTCGGGACGTTCTGCGCGGTCGGCCGGCTCGCCCGGTCGCGGCCGTTCTCCGACGACGACCGGGCCCTGGTCGAGTCGCTCGCGCGGTGGACCGGGTCGGCGCTCCAGGGGGCCGAGGTGGGCCGCCAGCTGGCCGCCCGCGAGGCCGACCTCTCGGCCTTTTTCGACGGGGCCCCGATGGGGATGGGCGTCGTCCGCCTGCTCGACGGCGACCTCGAGTTCGTCCGCGTCAACGCGACCGCCTCGGCCGCGCTCGGGTTCTCGCCCGACCTGCTCGCCGGCCGGGCGGCCAGCGAGATCGGCCTGGGCGGGACGATGGGGCGGACGTGGCTCGGCGCCTGCCACCGCGCGCTCGACGGCGGCCACCCCGAGCGGTTCGAGATGGTGGCCCAGTCGGCGGGCGGCGCCCGGAGGCTCGCGACGACCGTCTCGGCGATCGCGTCGGCCCCCCACGCGGCGGACCGTCTGGCGTTCGTCGTGGAGGACGTCACCGACGTGCCGTCCCCGCCGGCCCCGGCGCCGCGCGCACCGGTCGCGCTGTTCGCCGCCGACGCCCGGGGCCGCTTGGTGCTGGGCCGGGGCCTCGACCACCTCGGCGCCGACGCCCAGGCGGGCGGCCTGCTCCACGAGGTGTTCCCCGAGGCCGCCGACGCCGTCGCGTCCGCGTTGTCGGGCCAGAGCGCGACCTGGCGCGTGGTCGGGCGGGGCCGGACGTTCGAGGTCCACGTGCCCGGCCGGCCCCCGGGCGCGCCAGCGGGCCTGCTGGGCGTCGTGTTCGACGTGACCGGCGTGGCCGACGCGGCCGGCACCACCACGGCGGCCCACCGGGCCCTCATGACGCACCTGGACCACGAGATCCGGTCGCCCCTCACCTCCATCCTGGGCTACGCCGACCTGCTCGACGCCCACGCCACACCCGAGGACCTGGCCGAGGTCCGGGGCGTCATCGAGCGGGCCGGCGAGCGGCTCATGGCGACCCTGGACGAGCTGGCGCTGCTGGGCGGCGACGGCATCGAGGTCCACCCCGAGCCGGTCGACGTCTGCGCGGTCCTGGTCGCGGCCACCGAGGCGGCCCGGCCCGCGGCCGACGCCCGGCGGCTCTCGCTCAACCTGCTGTGCCTGCTCCCCGAGGTGCCCCTCCTGCTCGACGCGGCCTTGTTCGAGCGGCTCGCCCGGACGCTGGTGAGCGGGGCCGTGGCCTCGTCCGAGGGGCTCCGGGTCGACGTGGACCTGCGCGCCGCTGACCCCGCGCTGTTCGAGCTCCGCGTCACGGGCGGCTCGTGGGTCTCGACGAACGCGCTGCGCGAGAGCGTCATCCCCCGGCTGGCCGAGGCGCTGGGCGGCCACGCCTGGTTCGACGACGCCGGGCCCGGCGGCTGGACGCTGCGCCTGCCCCGCCGCCCGGCGCCGGTCGTCGACTTCGGCGAGGCGGCCGACGGGTCCTCGGGTGAAGCCCCTGAGATGGTCGTCGCGCCCGCCCCGGCCTAGGTTGGCGGCGTCCCGCCCCGACCCGCCGTGTCCGACTCCGCACCGTTCGTCCCCGAGCATTCCCGGCCCGACGCCCCCGGCGTCCACCTCGGCGCCGACAACTCCGTCGCGGTCTACCACGTGGTCGCGGGCCGAGACACGTTCGAGCAGGCGGCCCAGGCCGTGTTCGGCCGGATCGCCGAGGCCCAGCGCCGGTTCCCCGACTGGCCCCGCGTCCTCTACATCGACGTCGTCGGGCACACCGGCGACGCGGCCGGGTTCAGCCCGGACTTCTACGAGTTCCAGCAGGACTTCCTGTTCTCGACGCTGGCCCCGTTCGTGACGGCCCTGGAGACGCCGCTGACGGGCCCGCTCCTGAACCCGGAGCCCCAGCGGAACGACGTCCCGGACCGGCTCAACATCGGGGGGGACACGCGGCCCCACGCCGGGCAGGTCATCGGGGACCACTAGGGGCACGCTGGGCCAGACCTCGCCCGCCTCGGGCCCGAGGCGGGAGTGACCAGCTGTTCAGCTGAGCTCGTAGCTCCGCTGGATCAGGGGCTCGGCGCGTCGGAGACCATCCATGCTGGAGATGGTCACCTCCAGGTCGCCGGTGCCGTAGTGGCCGACTCCCCGCATGTCGCGGAGCATCGGGTCGCCATCGACATCGACCTCGTCGGGCGGCACCTTGAGGAAGACCATCACGTTCCGGGTCTTCGTGTGGACCTCGACACAGGCGAAGTTCTTGAGCCGTCTGAAGGCAACGTAGTACTTCAGCGTCTTCTCCTGCACGTCGTCGCCGAGGGCGAGGCAGAAGTCCCGGACTGCTTCGTACCGGTCCGTCAGCTCCTCGTCGGCGTCGGCGAGGTACTCCGTGACCGTCTTGTAGATGTTGGGAGCCCCTGGAGCCGTGGGTACACCCGTCTTGACTGGCGCGGTCGGGGTCTGGTTGACGAGTTCGAGGAGGAGCAGGTCGTCCCCGTAGCGACGGTAGCGCAGGAGCTCGATGTTGCGGTTGATCTGCTGAACAGCGTGCTCGTCGTACCGCGTGAAGTCCTGGGCGATGCAGAGGAGCCGGGGGCTCGACCATTCGATGACGTCTGATGCCTCTCGCCCAAGCGTCCTCATCACGAGGAGCTGGAACTCGGCCTTGTGGTCGAGGAGCCAGTCGAGGTAGAAGAGCCCCTGGTTGATGACGTTCTCGTTCGAGGACCGCTTGTACTCGATGATGACAGGGCACCCATTCTCGTCGAGACCGAGCGTGTCGATGCGGCCGCCGTGGCGGACGCCCGTCGTGTACTCGGTTGCCAAAAAACGGACGCCGACGAAGGTGTCGAGGTGGCGCTCGATGAGGGCCTGGAGGCTCTTCTCCAGGTGGAACCCCTCCGCCTCCAGTTCGGAGACGGCAGGCCCCGCAGTGCGGAACAGCTTGATGTCGCTCACAGAGTCGTGGCCGACTGGCGCATGAGGTCGTCGAAGAGTTGGGCTTTGATCATCCTGAGCACCTGAGGGTCTTTGAGCTTCTGGTAGAGCTCGATGCTGTGGTGGACCTGGGCGAGCACCTGGTCGTCGACGGCCCGATCCACCTTGTGGCGTTTGTTCGAGACCGAGTTGTTGCCCGCCATGACCGCGCGCACGCTCTCGTCCTCGGTCACCTCGCGGACGATCTCCTCGACGCGGACCCTGTCCTTCTCCGTCAGGTCCAGGCCGTGGGTGTCGTTGAGCGCGATGACGATGGCCGAGAGGTACTCCATGTCGGGCTCGGAGACGGCCCCGCCCGCCTCGGCGCCGATGCCGGGGAGATGAGCGTCCTCCGTCTCCAGCTCGATCTCGCCCTCGTAGGTCTGCTGGATCCGGAAGGAGTCGAGGTCGACGGCGTCGGTGATGCCTCGGGGCAGGCCCGCGCCCTCGCGGTGCGGCAGCGAGCGGTTGAGGTTGCGGGCGAAGGCGTACTCCTTCTCCAGGTCGGTGTCGACGAAGGTGACCAGCTGGGAGACGTAGCCGTAGAGCCGGACGAACGACTGGAGCACGCTCCGGAAGTCCTCGCGCTCGTCCTCGGGCCGCTGGTGCCAGCGGTCGACGACCCGCTTGAGGATCGGCTGCATCGCCTCGCCGGGCTGGCGCGGGTCGAAGAACACGCCCGCGAACGACTCCACGTCCGCCTCGGTGTAGAGGTCGAAGGCGGCGAGCTGCTGGGTGAGCGCATAGAGCTTGTTGGGGTCCGTCTCCTCCTCCAGCGCCGTGTTCTGGTAGTAGCGCTGGAAGGCGGTCTGGATGTCGTCGGCCTCGTTGACGAAGTCGAGCACGACCGTCTCGGACTTGCCGCGCGTGGTGCGGTTGAGGCGCGACAACGTCTGGACGGCCGCGACGCCGCCCAGCAGCTTGTCGACGTACATCGTGTGCAGCTGCGGCTCGTCGAAGCCCGTCTGGTACTTGTTGGCGACGACGAGCAGGCGGTACTCGGGCAGCTTGAAGGCGTCCGGGATGCTGGTCCGGTTGGGGAGCGCGTTCAGGCCCGCCTCAGTGTGCTCGGCGCCCGTCGCGGGGTCGCGGACGGTCCCGGAGAAGGCGACGAGCGGCTGGTAGGCCAGCCCGCGCTCGTCCATCAGCTTTTTAAACGCCAGGAAGTAGCGGACGGCGTGCAGGCGGCTTCGCGTCACGAACATCGCCCGGCCCTTGCCCTGGATCGCGCGCGCGGTGACGCGCTGGAAGTGGTCGAGGCAGATCCGCGCCTTCTGCTCGACGGCGTGGTCCGTCAGGTCGACGTAGGACGTCAAGGCGCGGACGGCCTTGCTCCGCTCGACCTCCTCGTCCTCTTCGGCGGCCTGCGCCAGCTTGAAGTAGCGCTTGTAGGTCGTGTAGTTCTTCAGCACGTCCAGGATGAACCGCTCCTCGATGGCCTGGCGCATCGTGTAGGTGTGGAACGGGTGGAACTCGCCGTCGGCGCCGCGGCGGCCGAACAGCTCCAGCGTCTTGTCCTTGGGCGTGGCCGTGAAGGCGAAGTACGAGAGGTGGCCCTGGCGGCCCCGTGAGCGCACTTCGGCGGCGACGGCGTCTTCCAGGTCGAACCCGGCGGCGTCGGCCGCCTCGGCGTCCTCCAGACCCGCAGAGAGCGTCTGCTTGAGGTGCTTCGCGCTCTCGCCCGACTGCGACGAGTGCGCCTCATCGATGATGACGGCGAAGCGCTGGCCTTGGACGGCGGCGACGGCCTGGGAGATGACGGGAAACTTCTGGAGCGTCGTGATGACGATGTCCTTGCCGCCCTCCAGCGCCGCCCTCAGTTGCTGCGAGGTCCCGTCGATGGGGACGACCGTGCCCGCGGTCCGCTCGAACTGCTTGATCGTCTTCTGAAGCTGCTGGTCCAGGACGCGGCGGTCGGTGACGACGATGATCGTGTCGAACAGGCGCGAGCCGTCGTCTCGGTGCAGCTGGCGGAGACCGTGGGCGAGCCAGGCGATCGAGTTGCTCTTGCCCGAGCCCGCGCTGTGCTGAACGAGGTAGCTGTGGCCGGGTCCTTCCAGCGCCGCCGCCACGAGCAGCTTCCGCACCACGTCGAGCTGGTGGTAGCGGGGGAAGATGAGCGCCGTCGACTCGGTCTCGACGATGGCTTGCTTCTTGGGGTCGTAGACGCGCTCGGTCGTGGTCTGGAAGTGGAGGTAGCCCGAGAGCAGGCGCAGCAGCGTGTCGGGCTGCCAGGTGTCGCGCCAGAGGTAGGCCGTGGCGTGGCCGTCGGGGTTGGGCGGGTTGCCCGCGCCGCCGCTCTCGGTCCCCTGGTTGAAGGGCAGGAAGAACGTCTTGTCTCGGGCCAGCCGCGTCGTGTACCACGCCTCCTCGTTGCCGACGGCGAAGTGGGCCAGGCAGCGGCCGAACTGGAAGAGCGGCTCGCGCGGGTCGCGGTCCTGCTTGTACTGCTTGACGGCGTGGCTCGCGAACTGGCCCGTGAGCGCGTTCTTCAGCTCGGCCGTGACGACGGGCAGGCCGTTGACGAAGAGGCCGAGGTCGAGCGCGTTCTCGTTCTGCTTCGAGTAGCGGAGCTGGCGGACGACGGCGAAGCGGTTGGCGCGGTACTGGCGCTCGTGCTCGGGGTTGAGGCCGCTCGACGGGCGGAAGAACACCAGCCGCAGGCGGACGCCCCGGTCCTTGACGCCGTCGCGCAGGACGGCCAGCGTGCCGCGCCGTGCGACCTCGCGCGAGACGCGGAGCACGAGGTTGCGCTCCGTCTCGGCGCCGTACTGCTCGCGCAGGCGGTTGTACGCGTCGGGCTGGCTCGCGCGGACGAAGGCGACGACCTCGGCGGGCAAGAGGACCAAGTCGCGGTCGTAGGACTCGGGCGGGAGGAGCGTGTAGCCCGACGCCGTGAGGTGGCCGACGACGTGGTCCTCGAAGCTGGCCTCGGTGTAGCGCTGCGTGCTCATGCGGATACCTCGGTGGTGACGGCCTCCGCCAGCGGCTCGGCGCGCACGTCGATCTTGCCGGTGACGACCTCAGAGATCAGCGAGGTGCGGAGTTCGCGGAGGCGCGCCACGATCGCCGTCTCTCGATCAACCAACTGGTCGAGTTGATTGGTACCCCGCTGGATGTGGGCTACGATCTCCTCCTGCTCCTCGACTGGAGGAAGCGGTGTCACGAAGTCGTAAGCATCCGGCATGTAGATCGTCTTGTGTGTCGATCCCATCAGCAGGCTGCGGAATTCCTGCTTCATCGCTCGCAGCACGAACAGCAGGTGCATTGGGCGGATCGTCGGGCCGCAGATCCAACACACGAAGTCCTGGGAGGTCGCCATGTCGACTCCGAGCACGCCAGAGAAACCTACCGAGGCTGTGCGGGAGAGAATGACCGTGCCCGCGGGCAGAAGGCGAGCGGACGAGTTGGCGAGTCCGAGGTCGCTCACCTTCGCGCTCGTCTCAGTCACGACGGTGTTCCGTTCGTTCCTCAGCTGCCAGACATCGGCGAGTGTGAACCACGGGGTCGTGCAGTTCTCCCAGTACTCGGGATGCTGGCGGCTCGGGGTGTGACCGCTCTCCACCTGGCCGACGAACTTGATCTTCGGCACCGTCCAGTGCTCCGGGACTTCGCCCAGCCACTCGACGCCCGAGTCCTTCATCGGCACGTCGGGGTCGAGGCCCTTCGTCACCGCGCGGTGGATGAGGGCCGCGCGCAGCTCCCCGAGGCGGGCGATGAGGGCCTGCTTCTTGCGGATGAGGGTGTCGACCTCGGCGGTCTTGCGGTCGAGGTAGGCCGCCAGCTGGCGCTGCTCGGCCAGCGGCGGGAGCGGGATCAGCACATCTTGGATGTGATGCTGGCTGAGTCCGTATCGCGTGATTCCTTTCGCCGATACGTAGAACTGCTCTCTGATGCCGCTGGATTGCAGGGCACGGAACAGGAAGCGCCCGTCCATTACGTCCCCTTCGGACCGAAGCATGGTCAGGTGGTACCCGCACACCACGTTGTCCAACTCCTCCGCTACGAGGGCAGGGACCGCGATGTCATCCCATGACTCGGAGTCCTTCGTGATTAGCACGTCGCCAGGACGCAGGGTGAACCGCTCGGTCTCGGCCTCAGTGGCCGTCGCCCTCATCAGGTCGAGGTCGTCCGTGATGAACTCCTTGTAGTAGACATCGGTGTAGTTGCACAACCGCACCGGCGTGCCGTCATCGTAAGTCTTCTTGTCGACGTTGCTGTTGGTGATCGTGACAGCGTGCTTCAGGCGGAGAAGGCGCCAGCCCTCGGGGAGGTCCGAGAGCAGCTCCCGCCAGTCGGTTCGGTCGGTGGTTTTCGCGCTCATGCCGCCAGCATCTCGATCCGCATCCCCTCCGTCTCCGCGTCGGTCACTCATGGTCGTCGGCGCCAGCGGCGCGGTAGGCTTGGTTGGGACTCTTCGGATCGGGCTGCGTGCGGACGAGCTCGCCCTGCCGCACCATCGGGCCGAGGTGGCGCTGGAGGAGATACGTGCGAGAGCGGTCGAGCAGCACGGCCAACTCCTGCGCGGACCACGGGCGCACGCCGCAGAGCCGCGTGACGAGGTCGCGCAGGGTCCCATGGTCCACCTTCCGGCCCAGTTCCTCCGCTTCCGCCGCCAGTGGCGCGGGCAGCAAACCTAGCAAGCTGGCTTGCAAGGTTTGGTCGTCAGCTTGCAAGGTTTGGGTCTCGGCTTCCAATCTTTGGCGTCCTCCGTCTGCACTGAGAGTGATGTCGTCTGCCGCAGGGAGTGCGGGCGCGTCCTCTTCGGGTGCGAGAAGCCGCTCGGTAGGTGTGTAGTACGTCGCCGCGCCCTTATCGTGCTGTGCGAGCAGCCCGAGGTCGCGGAGCCTCCCGAGTGCTGAGCTCGCCTTCAGCGAGTCGACGGAGTTGAGGTCGCGGTAGTCCTCGTTGCGGATCCGTCCCACCTCGCGGACGAACACGAGCGCCTGGCGGTCCTCACGGCCCAGCCCGAAACCGTCGAAGTGGGCGAGCCACGCGAGAGCCTCTGGCTCCAGCACGTGGAGCATGAGCAGCGTCGCGACGAAGCGGTTGCTCTCGCGGTTCGAGGCGAACGTGGGCGGCGTGAGGTCCGCCTCGCGCATCTCCCGTCGCATCGTCGCGATCCCGCTCCCCTTCGTCTCGGCCAGCCGCGTCTGGTGCAGCACGCGCGCGAGGATGGGGTTTCGCAGCATGGACTCCTCCGTGCCCAGCTCGTCCTCGGGCTTGAGCGAGTAGCCCGCGTTGCGAAACTCGATGCGGTTGCTGTAGCGGATGACCTGGATGGGCGAGTGCACCTCGTAGTCGCGGTGCATGAGCGCGTTGACGAGCGCCTCACGGACGGCCTTCCGTGGGAGCAGCGGCACATCCACCCGGTGGAGGCTGCCCTCCGGGAGGGTGAAGCGCGCAGGCAGGTCGTCCATGATGGCCGCCTCCAGGCGGTACACCACGTCGAAGATGGAGCCGTAGAGGTCGAGGCTCGTAAAGCGGTCCTCCCCGCCCGGTACCCACGTACGGCCCTGCACGCGGATGTAGTCCGCACGGACCATGGGGAAGGCGTCCGCCAACGCCTCCTGCGTACCGAAGAGGAGCAACCCCGCGACCGTGAAGCGAGTGACGCCGCGATCGTCAGGTTGCACCACACGGAGCGCGCGGAGGAGGCGGGCGTCGTCGTAGTCCAATTCCGGGGCACTCGCGTCGCGCTCCTTGCGCGCCCGGCGGTAGTTGGCGAGCGCGGTCTCGGAGGCGTCGGCCTCGGTCGTGCCCTCGAGGAGCCGCCCGTCGAACGCCCGCGTGGACCGCGCCTGGAACAACCGCGCGAGGTCGTGATCGTCGCACCGCTGGTCCGTCGTCCCCACGCGGAGGAAGGCCCCTCGGGGAAGCTTCTCCTTCTCAAGGTAGACGGGCTTCCGGTCGGCGTCCGCCTCGGGGATGTACGCCGAGACGAGCACACGCCCACCGACCTCCTCGCGCTGGATCTCGGGGCGGACGCGCTCGCTCAGCATCGAGGCGCACTGCGAGGCCAGGTCGGCCGAGACCTTGTCGGGGTCGGGCACGCCCTCGACCACGTACGGGGCCCCGAACAGGTCGCCCTGGTCGCGCGTGACGCCGAGCAAGAGGTAGCCCCCGCCGAGCCCCGGCGTGTTCGAGAACGCCGAGACGGTCTCCATCACGGACTTCCCGGTCTCGGAGCCTCGCTTGGCCTCGATCCGTCGGCCCTCGTCGGCCTCGTTGAGTTCGCGCAGGAGCTCGCTCGGGGTCATGCCCTCAGCACCTCCATCAGCATCCCCTCCGTCTCCGCGTCGAGCGCCAGGATCTCGGCCGTGATCTCCTCCACGCTCCGGAGCCGCTCGTAGCGGTAGAAGTACCGCGTGAAGTTGACCTCGTAGCCCACCTTGTCGGCGTCGCGGTCCATCCAGGCGTCGGGCACGTGGGGCCGCACCTCGCGCTCGAAGTACGCCGCCACGTCGTCCGCCAGCGGGACGCGCTCGTAGTCGCGGAGCTTGGTGTCGGGCTTGGGCTCGCCGTCGCGCGACCGCTTGACCTCGCCCTTCGGCGTCCGCTGCGGCCGCTCCACGCGCACCTTCGTGTACCCGAACGCCTCGTTCGGGAACAGCCGCACGCGGTCGCCCTCTTGGAACGCCGTGTAGAGCCCCACGACCTCCTCGATCTGCGCGTCGGTCAGGTAGTTCCGCTTGTTGCCGAGCGACTTCCGCATCTTCGTCGCGATGCCGCTCGCGTCGATCAGCTGCACCGTCCCGCGTCGTCGGTCGGGCTTGCGGTTGGTGAGCACCCAGACGTAGGTCGAGATGCCCGTGTTGTAGAACATCTCCGTCGGCAGCGCCACGATGGTCTCCAGGTAGTCGTTCTCCAGGATCCACCGCCGGATCTCGCTCTCGCCGCCCCCGGCGTCGCCCGTGAACAGTGGGCTCCCGTTGAACACGATGGCCAGGCGGCTCCCGCGCGTTTCCACCTTGGAGAGCATGTGCTGCAAGAACAGCAGCGCCCCGTCGCTCACGCGCGGCGTGCCCGCCGAGAACCGTCCATGCGGGCTCTCGGCCTCGGCCTCGATGAACGCCCGCTCCTTCTTCCAGCTCACCCCGAACGGCGGGTTGGACAACATGTAGTCGAACCGCTCGCCCTGGAACCGGTCGCGCGACAAGCTGGAGCCCAGGCGGATGCGGTCGGGGTCCTCGCCCGTGACGAGGAAGTCGGACTTCGCGATGGCGTACGACTGGTCGTTGATCTCCTGCCCGAACAGCAGCACGTCGGCTCCGGGGTTGACGGCCTCGATCTGGTCCTTGGCGATGGAGAGCATCCCGCCCGTCCCGCATGCCGGGTCGAACACGCTCCGCACCACGCCGTCGCCCTGGAGGTCGGCCTCGTGCTCGGCGAAGAGCAGCCGCACCATCAGCCGGATGACCTCGCGCGGCGTGTAGTGCTCACCCGCCGTCTCGTTGCTCATCTCCGCGAAGCGCCGGAGCAGCTCCTCGAAGACGAGTCCCATCTCGTGGTTCGAGACGCGCGCCGGGTGGAGGTCCACCTCGGTGAACTTGTCGACGAGCATGAACAGCAGGTTCTCGCGCGCCAGCTTCTCCACGATCGGCCCGAGGCGGTAGTGCCCGAGGATCTCGCGGACGTTGGCCGAGAACCCGTCGAGGTATGCGTTGACGTTGGCCTCGATGTTGTCGGCGTCGTTCGTCAGCCGCTCCAGGTCGAACCGCGACACGTTGAAGAACCCGATGCCGCCCGTCTGCCCCAACATCACCTCCTCCAGCTGGTCGGGGTCGAGCTGTCCCTTGAACCCTTCGTAGGCTCTCAGGACGGCGTCCTTGTTGTCCTTTAGCACCAAGTCCAGACGCCGCAGCACGACGAACGGCAGCGTCACGTCGCCGTACTCGTGGGCCTTGAACGCGCCGCGCAGCAAGTCGTCGGCCACCTGCCAGATAAACTGGGCGCGGTCCTGCGTGGTGCCGGTCTGCGGCCGCGCCGGCGGGGCTCCTGAGGTGGGCGAGGTAGCCGCTCGTCGCTGCGTGAGGGCCCTCGCCGCGTCATCAGCCGAGACGACGGTCATGTCGAAGAGGGGCGTGTCGTTTGGCATGAGCGGTGGTCCTGTTAGACGTACGGAGTGAGGGGGGCAAGCTACGGGGGCCACGGGGTGCCCACCCCCATCGGTGGCGGCGTTGTGTCCACGTGAGGTCCCGAATAGACCCCGGGTGCGCGCGGCATTAAATCGCCGAACAAGTGGCCGATGTTCTGGTCGTATGTCTCACCCGGTCAATCACGTGTCAGAAGAATCAACTGGACGCCTCTTCGGTGTCCCCTCGTCCCAAGCGCAACGGATCATCCGTGCGATCCAAGCCCTCTGTGCCTTGCAGGGCGGAGCGTCGCCCTCGAAAAACGTCGTCGGTCGAACCCTCGCACTCGCGATGTCCGACCGAGACCTCACGTCACTGAAAGCGTGCCTCGCCACTGGAGGCGGGCGGGTCCGGGTCCAGAGCACCTTGGTCCATACTGGGGAACCGTTCGAGAACAGGACTGAGAGCAAGACGCCGAAGAAGGTGGGGCCGCTCTGGCTGGAGTCCAAACGAGGGACGCGCGTCAACAGCAGCCGGGCCCGATGCTCCATGCCGGGATGCATCATCAAGCCGACCGTCCGCTATGCCAAGAGCACCTGGGGCACAGTCCGCCTTTGCGCTCGCCATCGAGACGAAGCGAGGGATCGGTCCTTCGGTCGGGTCGACGCCTCACGGGTCGCGGTCGACTCCCGTCGTCTGAACCACGATCACCGTGACGGGAGGGGAGAGGGGTTCAGGAGAGGCTGAGGGCTCTGGAGGTCGGCCCGCCTCGGGCCCAGGCGGGGGGAGCCGCGGCCGGCGCCGGGCGTACGCCCGGCCCCCTCCGGTCTCGGCGTGCGCCTCGGTCTGCTCCTCGTCCTCGCCCTGGCGGCCGTCCCGGCGCGCGCCCAGATCACCGTCGGCGGCGACGTCTCGGCCGGGCCGAGCCTGACCACGCTGGGCGCCAGCGGGACCGTCGAGGCGGCCGGCATCCCGCTCCCGCTGGGCCGCGTCGACTTCCCGACCTCGGTCGGCGTCGACGCCCGGGCGCGGCTGACGGTCGGCGGGTCGGTGTGGGGCGGCCGGCTGGGCGTCGGCTTCCTGAGCGCGAGCGACGTGTTCGACGGGGCCTCGCTTTTCGACCAGCGGAGCGTCGACGTGGCGTTCGCGCTGACGTCGCTCGAGCTCACCTACCGCCGGCCGTACGGGCCCGGCGAGGTGATGGCCGGCGTCGGCCCCGAGGTCCGTGTGGTGCTCGACGAGGGCGGCACGCGCGACGACCTGCTGAGCCTGCTCGGCGACGTCCGCCAGAGCCACCTCGCCGTCGGGGCGTCGCTGGCCGGCCGGTTCGTGGTGGGCGGGGTGGTCGTGGGCCCCGAGGTCCGCGGCGGCCTGTCGCTGACGCCGCTGTCCGACGACCGGGTCGAGATCCTGGGCGGGGCCGTCCGGCTGGCGGGCGACTTCCGGTTCGACCACGTCTCGGCGAGCCTGACGCTGGCCGTCGAGTAGGCCCGCCTCGGTCGCGCGGCCGGCGACCCGGTCAACGACCCGGTCGGCCAGCGACCCGGTCGCCGCTGCCGCCGAGGCGGGGGAGGGCGCCCGACCCGGATATCTTCCGGCTCTCCCGCGGTTGCCCCATGCGTCTCCCCCTCGCCCTCGCCCTGCTCACCACCGCCGTCTCCGCCCAGGACCGGCCGACGCTGACCATCGAGCAGATCACCCAGCGCGCCCGAGACCTGGATCGGAGCGTGGCCCTCGGAGCCGTTCTGGACCGAGGCCGGCGACGCGGTCTACTTCGAGTGGAACCCGGCCGGCGCCTTCCCGGCCGACTCGCTGTTCCGCGTCGCGCCGGACGGCGGCACGCCCGAGCAGGTCCCGGCCGCCGAGCGCCGCGGGCTGGCCCCGCGCTTCCAGGGCTACGCCGACGAGACCGTGAGCCCCGACGGTCGCCGCCGCGCGTTCACCCGCGGCGGCGACGTCTTCGTCTACGACCGGCGCACCGCGTCCGTCGACCGGCTGACGCGGACGCCCGAGCGCGAGTGCGGCCCCGCGGTTCCTGGCCGATGGCGCCCTCGTCTTCCGCGCCGGCGACGCGCTCGTCCGCGTCGACGGCGGCCAGGTCGCCCAGATCACCGACCTGCGCGCCGGTGTGGAGCCGGCCGACGACGCCCCGGCCGACCGGGCGGCGTACCTCCGCGACCAGCAGCGGCGGCTGTTCGACGTGCTGCGGGAGCGGGCCCGTCTGGACTCGCTGGCCGACGCCGCGCGCGAGCGCGACGCGCTCGACCCCGACGCCCCGCCGACGTTCTACACCGCCGCCCAGGAGGTCGGCCAGCTGAGCGCCGACGCCTCCGGCGGCTTCGTCGCGTTCACGCTGTCGGACGCCGACCGAGCCCGAGCGGACGCTGATGGTCGACTACGTGACGGCGACGGGCGTGGCCGACGAGATCCAGGCCCGGCCCAAGGTCGGCGGCGCGCGCGTCGGGGCCGACCTCTTCGTCCACGACCTGCGCCCGCGACACGACGCTCCGCATCGACCTGACGACGCTGCCCGGCGCCTTCGACCCGTCCGACTTCAGCGACGCCCCGGCCGACTCGGCCCGGCTGTTCGTCCCCTGGCTGACCTGGAGCCCGACGCCGGGCGTCGCCGTCGTCGACGTGCGGACGGTCGACAACAAGGACCGCTGGATCGCCCGGTTGGACGCCGAGGCGGGCACCCTGACGCCGCTCGACCGCCAGCGCGACGAGGCCTGGATCGCCGGGCCCGGCATCACGTGGGGCGGCGGTCCCAGCGCGGGCGGCTTCCTGCCCGACGGCCGCTACTGGTTCCACTCCGAGCGGACCGGCTGGAGCCACCTCTACGCCGCCGACCTCCAGACGGGCGCCGTCGAGGCGCTGACCGAGCGGCGCGTTCGAGATCGAGGAGGCCACGCTCACGGCCGACGGTCGGACCTGGGTCCTGGAGACCTCGGAGGGCGACCTGGGCCAGCGCCACGTCTGGACGATGCCCAACGAGCCCGACGGCTGGGCCCGGCGGCGACAGGTGACCGAGGGCGTCGGGAAGTGGGACGCGGCGGTCTCGCCCGACGGCCGGCGGCTGGCGCTCCTGCACTCGACGTCGGACCGCCCGCCCGAGGTCTACGTCGCCCGCTTGGGCGACCACGCGGAGCAGGTCACCGACTCGGCCACGGCCGCGTGGGCGGCCTACCCGTGGCGGCCGGCCGAGATCGTCGAGGTCCCGGCGAGCGACGGCGCGCGCGTGCCGGCCCGGATCTACCGGCCCGAGCGGCCGAACGGCGCCGCCGTCCTGTTCGTCCACGGCGCGGGCTACCTCCAGAACGCCCACCGCTGGTGGAGCGGCTACCACCGCGAGTACCAGTTCCACAACCTGCTCGCCGACGCCGGCTACCTCGTCCTCGACCTCGACTACCGCGCCTCGGCCGGCTACGGCCGCGACTGGCGGACGGCCGTCTACCGGCACATGGGCGGCCGCGACCTGCAGGACTACGTCGACGCGAGCCGCTGGGTCGGCGACGAGTTCGGCGTCGACCCGGAGCGCGTCGCGATCTACGGCGGCTCGTACGGCGGCTTCCTGACGCTGATGGCGCTGTTCACCGAGCCCGACCACTTCGGCGGCGGCGCGGCGCTCCGCAGCGTGACCGACTGGGCCCACTACAACGACACCTACACGCGCAACATCCTGAACACGCCGCTCGAGGACCCCGAGGCCTACCGCCGCTCGTCGCCCATCGAGTTCGCCGCCGGCCTCGAGGACCCGCTCCTGATGACGCACGGGCTGGTCGACGACAACGTCCAGCCCCAGGACATCTTCCGGCTGAGCCAGCGGCTGATCGAGCTGGGCAAGCGCGACTGGGAGCTGGCGATCGCGCCCGTCGAGCCCCACGGCTACCGCGAGCCGACCTCGTGGGCCGACATGCTCCACCGCATCTTCGACCTGATCGAGCACAGCGTCGGCCCAGAGCGGTCGGACGGCTCGGAGGGCTGACCGCCGGTGCCGCGGGGGCGCCCCGCCCCCTCGGTGCCGCCCCGGCCCCGCCCGCCTCGGCACCGAGGCGGGGACCATCCCGCCGGGTCTCCCCCGGCGGGGCGAGCGCCGCCGCCGGATGAGTCGCAGCGAGCGGGGCCCGGTCCGCCTCGGGTGCCTCCGCCTCGGTGCCGAGGCGGAGGCGGTCAGGAGCAGCCTTCGACCAGCATGGTGGCCTCGGCAAGGCCCGCGCGGAACCCCGTGACCGTGTCGGCGCTCGTCTCGAACACGACCCGGTAGTCCCGGTCGGCCGCGTCCCGGGGGACGAACGTGAGGTACTCGCCGTCGACGTAGGCGTGCGGGGTCGCCACGATCCGGCCGGGGTACGCCCGGTACACGTCGGCCGCCGGCGAGCCCACGCCGACGCCGCTCCGGGTGGTCACGCCGGGCCCGCTGACGGAGACGCGAACGACGCGGTCGTCCCACGTCATGAAGTGGACCGGCGCGTCCCAGTCCCCACCGGGCGCCACGTGCGAGCAGCCGCCGTTCCGAACCTCCTCGATGCGCTCGAAGTCGACGCCCGCCGCCTGGCCCGCCTGGGCGACGGTCATGCCGAAGCGGACCGGGCCCGCCCGGCGGAGGTGGACGGTCCAGTCCGGGGCCGCCGCGGCGGCGAGGACGGCGAGGGCGAGGAGCGCGAGTCGCATGGCGAGCGGGCTAGGTCGCCGGAGGGTACGGCGGTCCGCCCGATCGGTCTCAGCCCGGTCCGCCTCGGTCTCGTCGCGGGGAACCCGGCTCGTCGCGGGGCCCGCCACGCCCACCCCGCGACCGAGGCGGGCCGAGCGGCGGAAGGGGACGGCGTAGGTTGGCGGGCTCCCCACCGCCTCCGCCGTGACCCGCCGCCTGCCGATCGTCCTGTCCGTCCTGCTCGTCGCCTCGGCGTGCCGCGCCCAGCGGTCGCCCGCGCCCGAGCCCGCGCGCGCCGAGCGCGGGATGGTCGTCTCGGCCGAGGTGAACGCCTCCGCAGGCCGGCGTCGACGTGATGCGGGGCGGCGGCAACGCGGTCGACGCGGCCGTCGCGACCGGCTTCGCGCTGGCCGTCACGTTCCCGGTCGCCGGCAACGTGGGCGGCGGCGGGTTCATGGTCATCCGCTTCCCCGACGGGACCGCGACGACGCTCGACTACCGCGAGACGGCGCCGGCCGGCGCCACGCGCGAGATGTACGTCGACGACTCGACCGGCGCCATCCGGCCCGACCTCAGCCGGCGCGGCGCGCTCGCCTCGGGCGTCCCGGGCGCCGTCGCCGGCCTGCTCCACGCCCACGAGCGCTGGGGCCGCGCCCCGCTCGCCGACGTCCTCGCCCCGGCCATCCGCCTCGCCGAGGGCTACCCGCTCAGCCGCGCCGAGGCCGAGCTGATGAACGGCCTACGCCGACCGGTTCGCGCCCTACCCCGGGACCGTCCGCCACTTCACCCAGACCGGGGGGTACCCGAGCCGGCGAGACGTTCCGCCAGCCCGAGCTGGCCGCCGTCCTGCGCCGGATCCGCGACGGCGGCCGCGACGGGTTCTACCGCGGCGAGACGGCCGACCTGATCGTGGCCGAGCAGCAGCGCGGCGGGGGGCTCATCACGCACGAGGACCTGGCCGGCTACCGAGCCCGTCGAGCGCGCGCCGCTCGTCGGCGACTACCGGGGCCACCGGGTCCTGTCGATGCCGCCGCCGTCGTCGGGCGGCGTGGCGCTGATCCAGATGCTCGACGCCGTCGAGCCGTTCGACGTGGGCGCGCTCGGGCTTCAACTCGTCGGCGACGGTCCACCTGATGGGGGAGGCCATGCGCCGGGCGTTCGCCGACCGCGCCGAGTTCTTGGGCGACCCGGACTTTTCGGACCTGCCCACGGCTGAGCTGGTCGACCCCGCGTACACGGCGGCCCGGATGGCCGACTTCGACCCGACCCGGGCCGACGTCAGCACCGACCTGGGCGCCGGCCGGCCCCGCGCCGAGTCGCCCCAGACGACGCACTACTCGGTCGTCGACGCCCAGGGCACGGCGGTCTCGGTCACCACGACCCTGAACGGCGGGTTCGGCTCGCTCGTCGTGGTCGAGGGCGCCGGGTTCTTCCTCAACAACGAGATGGACGACTTCACGTCGGCCCCGGGCGAGCCCAACATGTTCGGCCTGGTCCAGGGCGAGGCCAACGCCATCGCGCCCGGCAAGCGGATGCTGTCGTCGATGACGCCGACCATCGTCGAGGACCCCCAGGGCCGGCTCATGCTGGTCGTCGGGAGCCCGGGCGGGCCCCGGATCATCACGGCCGTCTACGAGACCATCCTGAACGTGGTCGACCACGGGATGAACGTCCAGGAGGCCGTCGCCGCGCCGCGCGTCCACCACCAGTGGCTCCCGGACGTGCTCTACGCCGAGCGCCAGGGGCTGGCCGAGGACGTGATCGTGGCGCTCCAGGAGCGGGACTGGGACGTCGACGTGTCGTCGGGCTACTGGAGCCGCGTCGACGCCATCGAGGTCGTCTACGACGAGGCCCGGACGACGACCGACCCCTCGGGCCTGGACGCCGTCGCGGCCGGCGCGGCCGGGCGCGTGCTCCTGGGCGGGGCCGACCCGCGCGGCCAGGACGCGGCGGCCGGCTACTGACCCGCCCGCCTCGGGCCCGAGGTGGGACGGGGGCGGGGGGAGGGCCTGCACAGAAAACTCTTGTCCGGCCACCCGCCCGGTCTCGCCGCCGTTCAGGGCCGGCTCGGCCCTGGGGATCCGCCGCAGGGGCGCGTGGGCGTGAGGATTACCCCCAGATTACCCGTTCGTGAGAGACCCACGAGCCCCGTGTTAAGCGTCCGTTGCTCCACGGGATCTGAACCGTCCGGCCTGGGGGAATGGATAGGTTCACCTCGTCCCCGCGTCTCCCCGCGACCACCGACTCCCCCCCATGCGTCACTCTACCCTCTCCTGGCTCGGCCTCGCTCTCGCGATGTTCGCCGTCGCCGCCAGCACGCCCGCGTTCGCGCAGGGCGTCACGACCGCCGCCATCAACGGCACGGTCTCCGACGACACCGGCGCCGGCCTGCCGGGCGCCTCCGTCTTGGCCGTCCACGAGCCCTCGGGCACGCGCTACGGCGTCTCGACCCGGTCCGACGGCCAGTACAACCTCCGCAACCTCCGCGTCGGCGGCCCCTACACGGTCACCGTCTCGTTCGTCGGCTACACGACGCGCCAGATCACCGACATCACGCTCGAGCTGAGTGAGAACGAGCAGGTCGACGTCCAGCTCGCCTCGCAGAACGCCACGATCGGCGAGGCCGTCGTGGTCGGCCAGTCGAACGCGATCATCTCGTCGTCGAACATCGGCACGGGCACCAACGTGTCCGAGGAGGAGATCCAGCGGCTCCCGACGATCTCGCGGAGCCTGACCGACTTCACGCGCCTGACGCCCCAGTTCTCCCAGGTCGGGAGCGGGAGCGAGGCCGGGACCTCGGTCGGCGGCACGTCGAGCCGGTACAACAACATCCAGGTCGACGGCGCCGCGCTCAACGACGCGTTCGGGCTGGAGAGCTCGGGCACGCCGGGCGGTTCGTCTGGCACGCAGCCGATCTCGCTCGACGCCGTCAGCGAGTTCCGCGTGGCCATCGCGCCCTACGACGTGACCCAGGGCGGCTTCACGGGCGGCAACATCAACGTCATCACGCGCTCGGGCACGAACTCGTTCACGGGCTCGGTCTACGGGCTCGGTCGGAACCAGGACTTCGTGGGCTCGAACGTCGACGGCGTCGCCTTCGGCGACTTCACCGACGCGACCTACGGCGCCCGCCTGGGCGGCCCGATCTTGCGTGACAAGCTGTTCTTCTTCGGGAGCGTCGAGCTCGGCGACACCCAGGAGCCCATCGTCGCGACGTTCAACGCGCTCGACCAGGCCCAGGAGATCCAGAGCATCCTGAGCACGCAGTACGGCCGCGAGACCGGGACGCTCGGCGCGTTCGACAAGTCGACGAACTCGACCAAGCTGTTCGGCCGCTTCGACTACAACCTGAACCAGGCCAACAAGCTCACCGCCCGGTTCAACTACGTCCAGGGCCGCCTCGACGACGGCATCTCGCGGAGCTCCTCGTTCTACACGCTCGAGGACCGGCTCTACACGCGTGAGAACACGAACACGTCGTCGGTCGTCGAGCTCCGGAGCACGGTGGGCCAGAACATGGCCAACCTGTTCCGCGCCGAGCCTGCAGACGAACCGCCAGCCGTCGGTCCTGGAGTTCCCGGCCTTCCCGTCGATCGAGATCCGCGGCCTGGGCGCCGACGGGCGCTCGACGGTCGTCGCCGGCCCGGACCAGTTCCGCGGGGCCAACAACATCGACGCCGACGTGGTCGAGGTGGCCAACAACTTCAACTACTTCGTGGGCGACCACGTGGTCACGTTGGGCACGCAGAACACGTTCTCGCAGTTCTCGAACCTGTTCATCCGCAACTTCTACGGGTACTACCGCTTCAACAACCTCGACGACTTCCGCGCCGGGCGGGCCTCGCGGTACGAGCGGAACTACTCGGCGGTCCCTGGTGAGGACCGGCCCCTGGCCGACTTCGCCTACGCCAACTTCAGCCTCTACGCCCAGGACGAGTGGTCCGGGGTCGAGAACCTCAAGCTGACCGCCGGCCTCCGGGTCGACATGGCCAACTACTTCGACTCGCCGGGCCAGGCCTACGCGGCCGACAACGGCGCGTCGTTCCAGAGCCTGTTTGGGTTCGACAACACCGAGGTCCCCAACGGCAACCCGGTGTTCCAGCCCCGCTTCGGGTTCAACTACTCGCTCCCCGAGTCGGAGACCCAGTTCCGCGGCGGCACGGGCCTGTTCAACGGGTCGAACCCGGCCGTCTGGATCTCGAACTCGTTCTCGAACGACGGGACCCTGCTGGGCGGCGTCGCCGTGTTCAGCGCCGACGACATCCAGGCCGCCGGCGGCTTCCGGACGGACCCGGCCGACCAGTACACGGCCGGCGACTTCGGCTTCTCCGAGGGCTCGGCCGAGATCAACCTGACCGACCCCGATTTCAAGTCGCCGACGGTCTGGCGCTCGAACCTGGCCGTCGACCAGCAGCTCCCGGGCGGCTTCGTCGCGACCGGCGAGTTCCTCTACACCGACGTCGTCGACGGCGTCCAGTGGCAGAGCCTCAACCGGACGCCGTTCCAGCTCGACCCCAACACGGTCGACGGCCGGAACGCCCAGCGCCGCGCGGCGATCTCTGGGGACTACCAGGACGTGATCGTGCTGACGAACACGGACAAGGGGTACTCGCTCAACGCGACGGCCCAGCTCCAGAAGCCGGTCCGCACGGGCGCGCTCCCGAACCTCGGGGCGAGCCTGAGCTACACGTTCGGCCAGACCAAGGACATCAACTCGGTCACGAGCAGCCAGGCCCGGTCCAACGTCCGTGACCTCACGGTCGGGCTCGACGTCAACGACCCGCCGCTGGCGACCTCGAACTTCGAGGTGGCCCACCGCGTGCTGGCCACGGCGTCCTACAACCTGGACTACGCCCGCCGCTTTGGGACCACGTTCTCGCTGATCTACGACGGCCAGGCCGGCCGCCCGTTCTCGTACGTCTACTTCAGCGGCGACGACCTCAACGGCGACGGGTTCGACCGGGCCGACCTGATCTACGTCCCGAACGACCGGAGCGAGGTCGTGATGAGCGACGAGGACTACGCGGCCTTCGACGCGTTCATCGAGGCGAACGAGGACCTCCGCAGCCAGCGGGGCCAGATCTTCGAGCGCAACTCGACGCGCGCGCCGTGGCTCCACTTCCTCGACGCCCGGATCGCCCAGCGCATCCAGACGGTGAGCGGCCAGAACGTCGAGATCACGCTGGACATCCAGAACCTGTTCGACCTCCTGGGCAGCAGCCTGGGCGAGGTCCGGACGGTCGGCGACCGGTTCACGCTCGTCGACTTCCAGGGCTATGACGACCAGGGCCGCCAGCGGCTCGCGTTCAGCACGCCGGACACGGTCGCCGAGGTGAGCGACTTCGCCTCGCGCTGGCGCATGCAGCTCGGCCTCCGCTACAACTTCTAGCGGCCCCGAGCCCGCCCGCCTCGGCGTCTCTCTCGGGGGGCGCCAGGCGGACGACCCCGCGCGGCCCCGCTCTCTCCGGAGGGTGGGGCCGCGTTCTGTTCGAGGAGGCGCGGGCTGGGTGAACCTCCCGGCCCGCCAGTCCGTCCACCGCCCTCGCCCTCCGCCGAGCCATGCGCCGCGCCCTGTCTGTCTTCGTCGTCGTGTTGGTCGCCCTCAACGGGGCGCAGCAGCTCCAGGGGTGCGCCTCGGTCCCGCCGTCGGCCGAGCCGGTCGCGCCCGAGCGCGCGGTCGTGCTGGTGTCGATCGACGGGTTCCGGTGGGACTACCTCGACCGGGCCCCCCAAGCGGGCGCGCTCCGGTGGGTCGCCGCCGGCGTCCGGGCCGAGCGGCTGGTCCCGGTCTTCCCGTCCAAGACGTTCCCCAACCACTACTCGCTGGTCACCGGGCTCCACCCCGAGGCGCACGGGGTCGTGGGCAACACGATGCGGGACCCGGCGCGCATGGAAGACGGGGGGCCGGCCCGGTTCTCGCTCTCCAACCGCGACGCCGTCGCCGACGGCCGGTGGTGGCGAGGCGAGCCGATCTGGGTGACGGCCGAGCGCCAGGGCGTCCGGGTGGGCACGGCGTTCTGGCCCGGGTCGGAGGCCGAGATCGGCGGCATCCGCCCGACGTGGTGGCTGCCCTACGACGGCGACATGCCCTACCTCGACCGCGTCGAGACGGCTCTGGGCTGGCTCGACGACGGCGCCGGCCTGGTCACGCTCTACGTCGAGGCGGTCGACGACGCCGGCCACCGCTACGGCCCCGACGCGCCCGAGGTGGACCGGGCCATCGCCCGGGTCGACGCCGCGCTGGGCGCCTTGCTCGACGGGCTCCGCCAGCGGGGCCGGCTCGAATCGACGGACGTGGTCGTCGTGAGCGACCACGGGATGACGCCCGTCTCGCGCGACCGCGTCGTGATCCTGGACGACGCCGTCGACTACGACGCCGTCGACGTGGACTGGGGCGAGGTCGTCGGGCTGTGGCCGGCCGACACCGTCGACGTGGACGCCCTCGTCGCGCGCGTCTCGGCGCTGCCCCACCTCGCGGCCATGCGCAAGGCCGAGGTGCCGGACCGCCTGCACTACCGCGACAACGTCCGCATCCCGCCCGTGGTGGTGCTGGTGGACCCGGGCTGGACGGCGACCTCGCAGCGCTACCTCGACCGGAACCCGGACCGCCCGTCGGGCGGCAGCCACGGCTACGACAACGCCTCGCCCGACATGGGCGCGCTGTTCGTCGCCCGCGGCCCCCACGTCCGCCTCGGTGCCGAGGTGGGCGCCCTCGACGCGGTCGACGTGTACGGCGTCCTGGCGGCGCTGCTCGGCGTGGCGCCGGCGCCGAACGCCGGCGATCCGGGGGCCGTGACGCGGGTGCTGAGGTGACCGGGCGGACACGACGAGTCGTGTCCCTACGTCTCGTCGCGCATCTCGGCCGCGACGCGCTCGGCGTCGCGCATCACGCGCAGGACGTTGCCGCCCAGCACCTTGCGGACGTCGGCCTCGGAGAACCCGCGTGCCAGCAGGCCGTGCGTGAGCCAAGGGAGCCGCGTCACGTCGCCCAGGCCGGTCGGCAGGCGGGGGACGCCGTCGAAGTCGCTCCCCAGCCCGACGTGGTCGACCCCGGCCACCTCGGCGGCGTGCTCGAGGTGGTCGAGCGCCGTCGCGAGCGTCGCGCCCGGGCCGAGGTAGTCCGCGAAGAAGTTGACCATCACGACGCCGCCGCCAGCGGCGACGGCCCGCAGCACGTCGTCGGAGGCGTTGCGGACGTGGGCGTGGAGCGCCCGGCACGACGAGTGGCTCAGGATGACCGGCGCGCGCGTGACGGCGAGCGCGTCGGTGACGGTGGCGTCCGAGACGTGGGACAGGTCGACGAGCACGCCCAGCCGGTTCATCTCGGTGACCAAGTCTCGGCCCAGGTCGTTGAGGCCGTCCCAGCGCGCGACGTCCGTCGAGGCGTCGGCCCAGGCGTTCGTGTTGGAGTGCGTGAGCGTGACGTAGCGGACACCGTTGGCGGCCAACAGGCGGAGCACGTCGGGCGAGCCCTGGAGCGCGTGGCCGCCTTCGAGCCCCAGCAGGACGGCCGCCCGGCCCTGGCGCCGCGCTTGGATGACCCCGTCCGCAGTCCGCACGATTGTCGCGCCGTCGAGCCCGGCGACCTGCCGGTTGACGGCCTCGATCATGGCGAGCGCCCGGTCGGTCGCGGCCTGGCCCTCGCCGTAGCTCCGGGCGACGTAGATCGAGAAGAACGCGCCGTCGAGCCCGCCCTCGGCCATCCGCGGCAGGTCGAGGTGGTCGCGCCGGTGCCGCTCGCCGAGCTGGTAGCCCCGGTCCAGCATCAGCGTCGGCGTGTCGACGTGGCCGTCCAGCACGACGGCGTCGTAGTGGACGCGGAGGGCGTCGACCCACAGCGGGTCCTGGGCGACGAGCCGGGCGACCTCAGCCGAGTCGAGCGCCACGACGCCTCCGTCCGAGGTGTCGGCGCTGTCGGGGTGGGCGACCTCGACCACCGGGCCCCCTGGTGGAGTCACCGAGGCGGGTGGGGTGGGCTCGGCGCAGGCCGTGCCGAGGCCGGCCAGCACGACGGCGAGCACCAAGGGGGAGACAGACATGGGGCCGGGGGGAGGCATCGGAGTCTACGCCGTGTGCCTGGCCCTCGGGCCGCCGCCCGCCGCTGCCAGCAGGCCGACCTGCCTTAGGTACGCCGCGCCCGAGGCGGGGCTACTCGATGGTCCAGGTGTCGCCCGAGGCCAGCAGCGCCTTGAGGTCGCCCGGCCCCTTCTGCGTGGCGGACCGCGTCGACCTGCTCGTTGAGCAGCGCGTCGTACGTCGGTCGGTCCTCGCGGTAGAGCACGCCGAACGGGCGGGGCAGGTCGCCGGACCAGAACATCTGATCGACCACCAGGAGCGCGAGCGCCTTGTCGGTCGAGTCGTACACCACGCAGTCCGCCTCGGTGCGGTCGCCGCCCAGGTCGACCGAGCGCAGGCGCAGGCCGTCCAGGACGAGCCCCTTCGTGCCGTCGGCGTAGGTCATCGGCCGGCCGTCCTCCACGAAGACGGTCCGCAGCGGCTTCGAGTCGCGCTCGGTAAAGTCGAAGAAGGCGCCGTCGTTGAAGATGTTGCAGTTCTGGTAGATCTCGACGAACGACGTGCCGCGGTGCTCGTGCGCCGCCTTCAGGACCGTCTGCATGTGCTTCGGGTCGCGGTCGAGCGTCCGCGCGACGAACGTGCCGTCGGAGCCGAGCGCGAGCGCGGCCGGGTTGAACGGGTGGTCGAGCGACCCGAACGGGCGCGACTTGGTCACCTTCCCGACCTCGGACGTCGGGCTGTACTGGCCCTTGGTGAGCCCGTAGATCTGGTTGTTGAACAGGAGCACCTGGAGGTCCACGTTGCGGCGCAGCATGTGGGCCGTGTGGCCGGCGCCGATCGAGAGCGCGTCGCCGTCGCCGGTCACCACCCAGACGTCGAGCTCGGGCCGCGTGCTCTTGAGGCCCGGTCGCGACCGCCGGCGCGCGGCCGTGGATGCTGTGGAAGCCGTACGTGTTCATGTAGTACGGGAAGCGCGACGAGCACCCGATGCCCGAGATGAACACGACGTTCTCGCGCGTCTCGGCTAGCTCGGGCAGCGCGCGCTGGACGGCCGCGAGCACGGCGTAGTCGCCGCAGCCGGGGCACCAGCGGACGTCGGCGCCGGAGACGAAGTCCTTCCGCGTGAGCACGGGGAGGCCGAGCGCGGCCCCGTCGCCCTCGGGGTCGACGACCCGCGCCCGGGCGGGCACCGGCGGCCGCCGTGCGCCGGGCGGGCGGGCCGGCTTCTTGACCGGGCCACCCGCCGGCCCAGCGCCCGGCGGACGCGCCGGCGTGCGGGGCGCGGCACCGTCGTCGGGGCCGGTCTCGGGGATGGGTGGCATCGCCGGGCGGCCTCCCGAGGCGGGCACAGCCGGGGCGTCGACAGGCTTCCGCGTGCCGGCGGGCTCGGGCGTGTCGGGGCGGGCGCCCTCGGCCCCACGGGGCTGGGGCGGCGTGCCGCCGGGGCGGGCGGCGGAGTCGTCGGGGAGGGCGCCGTCGGGTGCGGGGCCGTCGGTCGGGTCGGAAGCCATGCGGGAGTGCGTGTGGGCCGCGCTCGAAGCGCGGGGCTCGCTGCGGCGCGTCTGGGCGCCACACGGGGTCTCAGTCGGTGTCGGAGCGGGGGGAGGCCGCCGCGACGATGCTCGCCTCGATCTCGCGGGCGGAGAACGGCAGCCCCTGGACCTTGCTCAGGCCCTCGGGCCGGCACCAGGAACCGGTCGCGCAGGACGTGGACCAGCTGGCCGCCGTTGAGCTCGGGCACCAGGACGTGCTCGAACCGGCCCAGCGCCTCGCCCAGCCCGGGCGGCAGCGGGTTGAGCCAGCGGAGGTGGGCGTGGCCGACCGCGAGCCCGCTGCCCGCGCGCCGACTCGACGGCCTTCTTGATGGCGCCGTACGTCGAGCCCCAGCCGACGACGAGCACGTCGCCTTCGAGGTCGCCCTCGACCTCGACGTCGGGGAAGGCGTCGGCGATCCGGGCCACCTTCTCGGCGCGCGTCTCGGTCATCCGCTGGTGGTTCTCCGGGTCGTAGCTCACGCCGCCCGTCCGGGCGTCCTTCTCCAGCCCGCCGATGCGGTGCTCCAGGCCCGCCGTGCCCGGCGTCGCCCAGCCGCGCGCCAGCGTCGTCTCGTCGCGGACGTAGGGCAGAAACGCGCCCTCGTCCGTCTGCGCGGCCCGGCCCACCTCGGCGAAGGCGACCGGGATGTCGGGGAGCGCGTCGGCGTCGGGAATCCGCCACGGCTCCGACCCGTTGCCGAGGTAGCCGTCCGAGAGCACGACGACGGGCGTCATGTACTGGAGCGCGATCCGGGCGGCGTGGAAGGCCGCCAGGAAGCACTCGCCCGGCGTCTTGGGCGCGATCACCGGCGTCGGCGCGTCGCCGTTGCGGCCGTAGAGCGCCATCAGCAGGTCGCTCTGCTCGGTCTTGGTCGGCATCCCGGTGCTCGGCCCGGCCCGCTGCACGTCGATCACGACCAGCGGCAGCTCGACCATCGTCGCCAGGCCGAGAAACTCGCCCTTGAGGGCCATCCCCGGGCCCGACGTCGCCGTTACGCCAAGGGCGCCGCCGAAGCTGGCCCCGATCGCGCTCCCGATCGCCGCGATCTCGTCCTCGGCCTGGAAGGTCTTGACGCCGTACGCCTTGTACTTCGCGAGCGCGTGCAGCAGGTCCGAGGCGGGCGTGATCGGGTAGGTCCCGTAGAACACGTCGAGGCCGGACTTGACCCCGGCCGCGACGAGCCCGAGGGCGAGCGCCTCGTTCCCCTTGATGGCCCGGTAGGTGCCCGCCGGCAGGTCGGCCGGGGCCACCTCGTAGCGGGCGACGAAGCTCTCGGAGATGTCGCCGTAGTGGTAGCCCGTGTCGAGCGCGCGCAGGTTGGCGTCGCGGATCTCGGGGACCTTGGCGAACTTGCTCCGGATCCAGGCCCGCGCCGGCTCGATGGGCCGCGTGTACATCCAGAGCGCGAGCCCGAGCGCGAACATGTTCTTGGCCCGGTCGATCTCCTGCTTGCTGAGGCCCGGTCGCGTCGAGCGCTTCGTGCGTGAGCCGGGTCAGGTCGACGTCGTGCCGCTCGTAGCCGTCGAGCGTGCCGTCCTCGAGGGGGTTCTCGTCGTAGCCGGCCAGCGACAGGTCGCGGGCCGAGAAGCGTTCGGCGTTGACGAGCACGGCGCCGCCGGGCCGTACGCGGGCCAGGTTGACCTTGAGCGCGGCCGGGTTCATCGCCACCAGCAGGTCGACCTCGTCGCCGGGCGTGTGGACGGCGCCGGACCCGAAGTGGAGCTGGAAGCCGGAGACGCCGTAGAGCGTCCCGGCGGGGGCCCGGATCTCGGCCGGGAAGTCCGGGAGCGTCGAGAGGTCGTTGCGGGCGTGGGCCGTCGCCAGCGTGAACTGGCTGCCGGTCAGCTGCATCCCGTCGCCGGAGTCGCCGGCGAACAGGACCACGACGTCGTCGAGGGCGAGGGTGGGCGTGGGCACGGCCTGGGGCGAGGCGTCGGTCATGGCGGTCCCTACGCGCGGGACCGGGCCGTGATTCTCGCCCCCCCGCGCCCGAACCGCTCGCCAGGCCGCGTGCGGGCCGTTCGCGCCCTTTTAACCCGCGCCACCCGGTCCACGGCTCGGGAGCGGCCGGCCGGGGGGTATTCACGGAACAGCGGGGGGGCGACGACCTGTTAGCGCGATGTCCTCCGATCCCCTAGAACACGCCACGGCCATGCCCGACCCCGTCCGCGACCTGTTCTCCCGCCCGAAGCCGGTCGTCGCGGTGATCCACGCCGGGCCCTCGCCGGGCGTCCCCGGGGCCACGTCGGTGAGGGCCGCCGTCGACCGGGCCGTCGCCGAGACCCGGCTGCTGGTCGAGCTGGGCGTCGACGGGCTCCTGGTCGAGAACGCCCACGACGCGCCGGCCCTGCGAGACGAGGAGACCGGGCCCGAGGTCGTGGCCTACATGACGCACGTGGCCCTGGCCGTCCGCCGGAACGCGAACCGGCTGCCGGTCGGCGTGCGCGTGCTCCACGCCGACCGCGCGGCGCTGGCCGTCGCGCTCGGGGCGAGCTGCGCACTTCGTCCGCGTCGACGGGTGGGCCGAGGAGCACGCGCTCGGCGGCCCGGTTCCACCGCTACCGCGAGGCGCTCGGGGCCGACCTCGGTCCCGGTCCTGGCCGACCTGCGCCCGCCCACCGCCGACGACGTCGCGGCGCTCGTCGCGGCGACCGAGGCGGCCCGGCCCGACGCGCTCGTCGTGCTCGGCCCGGCCGTCGGCCAGCCCTCGGCGCCGGGCGTCGTCGAGGCGGCCTGCCAGGCCGCCTCGCTCCCGCTGTTCTGCGGCGGCGGCCTGGACGGGTACAACCTGCTCGACTACGTCGACGCGGCCGACGGCTTCCTGGTCGGCAGCGGGCTCAAGGAGGACAACCGGTGGCAGGCCCCGGTCTGCGAGGCCGACGTCCGCCGCCTGATCGGGGCCGTCGAGTACGCGCGCGGGCCAGGAGGTCCGCCAGTAGCCGTGGTCTCCTACGACGCCACCACCGAGGCCGTCACGCGTCACCGTCCGCCCGGCCTACCTCGACGGCAAGTCGGACGCCGGTCGGGGGCCGGTTCGTGTTCGCCTACTTCGTCCGGATCGAGAACCAGGGGGCGAGCGAGGTCCAGCTCCTGCGCCGCCAGTGGACCATCACCGACGCCGACGGCCACGTCCAGCACGTCGAGGGGGCCGGCGTCATCGGCCAGCAGCCGACCCTCGCGCCGGGCGACGCCCACGAGTACCACTCGGCGTGCGTCCTGCCCACGTTCGAGGGGACCATGGAGGGGACGTACCTGATGCAGCGCGAGTCGGGCGAGCGGTTCCGCGCCCAGATCCCGACGTTCTTCCTCCGGGCGCTCACGAACTGACGGCCCGGCGGGTCCGGTCGGTCTCCGTCGGCCCCTCCGCACGCCTCTCCCCGCCATGCGGTACCTGGTCGGTCTCGTCGTCGCCCTCGCGGCTTGCAATCCCCCGGCTCCCGACGGCGCGCGCGCATCGACCGATGCGGCGCCGGACGCCCCCTCCCCGCGGTCGGGGGACCGGATGCCGGAGGCCCTGCTCGGGACCTACGACGTGGACGCGGCGGCGTGCTCGGAGACCACGACCATGGGGCGCCTGGTCGTCTCGCCCGACACGCTCGACTTCTACTACGGGTACGCGACGGTCAACGCCGTCGCCGTCCGCGACGGGGGCTACGACGTCGACGCGACGCTGTACCACCTGGAGGGGGCCGTCGAGGTGGTCCCGAGGCCGACCACCTACCGCGTCGACCCGGCGGGCGGCGGCCTCCGCCTCGACGCGGACGGCGAGGTGTCGCCGCTGTCGCTCGTCCGCTGCGCCGCCGGTCCGCGCCCCGACGGCGGCGCTGCCAGCCCGCCGGCGAGTGGGGACGGGGACGTCCAGAGCCGGTACACCCAGGTCGCCGACTGCGAGACCATCGAGACGTTCGAGAAGAGCGGCGGCAGCATTCGGCGGTGCGCCGGGTACGACGGCACCCCGCTCTACGTCACCGAGGGCGACCTCCGGTACGACGTCGACGTCGGCGTGCGCAACGACGCGTTCACGACGCCGAGCGGGTTCAACGCGCTCGGCAAGACGGTCGAGTGGCGCCTCCGCGACGGCGAGCCGTTCGCCGTCATCGTCCGCTACCAGGTCGAGGGGCCGGGCGGGACGGCCGCCGAGCGGCGGTCGGACTTGGCGGTCCTCACGGTGGGGCGGGAGGGGGCGCCCGGGTGCCTCGTCGGATACGTCGAGGCGGGCGCGGCGCCGGACCAGAACACGGCGGCCCGCCGGCTCGCCGACCGTGCCGCGTCCGGCGCCGAGTGCGCGCCGTGAGTCCGAGGCGGGGCTAGCCGGCCTGGACGTGGATGACGGTCTGGTCCTGGGCCGTGAGCAGGATCTCCGAGCCGTCGTCGCTCATCCGGTAGCTCGCGATGGCGTCGGGGAACACCTCGGGCGGCGTGCCCATGTGGAACAGGGCGTCGGCCACGACGCCCCAGTCCTCGGGCGTCAGCGCGACGGTCGCCTGGCCGCCGTCGGCGACGTAGGGGTAGTAGGCGAGCACCTTGTTGAGGTGGTTGATCGCTTGCTTGACGTGGAGGCCGGGGTCCATGGGGGAGCGGGAGCTGGGGGGGAGGGGTTCCGCGCGGAGGGTCGAAAGGTTCCGCCTCGGGCCCGCGGCGGGCAAGGTCGCGTGGACGAGTTGTGGACGGTCCGGCTGGCACCCGGCCCGGCCCGGGCCCATCTTGTCGCCCCCCGGACCCCGCCCGCCATGACCGCCGCCGACGCCCCGCCGACCACGACCGCCGCCGAGCGCGCCTACCTCGGCGTCGTCGCGCGCGTCCTCGACACGGGCGTCCGCAAGACGAACCGGACCGGGACCGACACCCTCGCGTCGTTCGCCGAGCACTACAGCGTCGATCTGGCGGAGGGGTACCCGCTGCTGACGACCAAGAAGGTCTACTTCGCGTCGATGCTCAGGGAGGTCCTGTGGTACCTCTCCGGGGCCGACCACGTCCGCGAGCTCCAGCGGCACACCAAGATCTGGGACGCCTGGGCCGACGGCGCCGGCGACCTCCAGACGGCCTACGGCCGGTTCTGGCGCCGCTTCCCCGTCCCCGCGCCCGACGCGGCCTTGGGCGGCGAGGTCTGGGCCGACGCCGGCCACGCGCGCGTCCGCACCGAGGCCGACGGGTCGCTCTCGTTCGACCAGGTCGGCTACGTGCTCGACACGCTCCGGGCGGACCCCATGAGCCGGCGGCTCGTGGTGAGCGCGTGGCACCCGGCGAACGCGGCCGTCAGCCGGCTGCCGCCCTGCCACTACACGTTCGCGTTCCAGGTCACGCCGGCCGCCGACGGGCCGGCCTTGCTGAACTGCCACCTCACCCAGCGCTCGGCCGACCTCGCGCTGGGCGTCCCGTTCAACCTGGCTTGCTACGCGCTCTTGACCCAGGTGCTGGCCGAAGCCGCCGGCCTCCGCCCGGGCCGCTTCGCCCACACGCTCGTCGACGCCCACGTCTACGTCGACCACGTCGACGGCCTGCGCGAGCAACTCGCCCGGACCCCCACGCCAGCCCCGCGCCTCCGGATCGCCCGCCGCCCCGACGGCCGGGCCAAGGACCCCGACGAGCTGGCGTTCGAAGACTTCGAGTTGGAGGACTACGACCCCCAGCCGGCCATCCGCTTTCCCGTCGCGGTGTAGGCTTGCGAGCGCCCGCCGGAACAGGGACGAGCAGAACCGGCAGAGGCACCGGGGCGACGTCGCCGAGCGCGACGCCTCCGCCCTGACCGCCCCGGCCTCCCCGCCTCGGCGCCGAGGCCGGCAGGGGGGAGGGACCGGGCCGATCTTCCCGTCGCCACTCCTCGTTCCCGATCATGCCCGAAGTCGTCGTCGTCGCCGCCGTCGCGGAGGCCCCCGGTCACCCCGCCGACCGCCTGATCGGCGACGGGATGGACCTCCCGTGGCACCTCCCGGCCGACCTCCGCCGGTTCAAGGCGCTCACGACCGGCTGGCCGCTCGTCATGGGTCGCCGGACGTTCGAGAGCCTGCTCCACCAGTTTGGCGGGCCGCTCCCGAACCGCGAGAACGTGGTCCTGACCCGGCACCCGACCCACGTCGACCACCCCGGCATCCACGTCTACGGCGGGCTGGCGCAGGCCGTCGAGTCGTTCGCGGACCGCGAGCGGCTGTTCATCGGGGGCGGGGCCGGCGTCTACGCCTCGGTGCTCGACCCCGACGGCCCCGTCCGCGCCGACCGGCTGGAGCTGACGTTCGTCGAGGGCGAGTTCTCCGGCGACACCTACTTCCCGCCGTACCGGCACCTGCTCGCCGAGAACGGCGGGCCGTTCCACCTGGCCGACCGCGTCCGGCACGACGCCGAGGCCGGCCGGCCCGCGTTCCGGTTCGACACCTACGTCCGGGGTGGGGGAGGCGCGTAGCCCCCGACGGCACGACGCAAAAACGCCGGTCCGCACGAGGCGGACCGGCGTTTTTCTCGGGGTCGGGATGGCGGGATTCGAACCCACGACCTCCTCGTCCCGAACGAGGCGCGCTACCGGGCTGCGCTACATCCCGAGTGCCGGCGGAGACCACCGGCAGCGCGCAAAGTACGACGCGGGCCGGAGCGCGCCACCCTCCCGACCGGTGAAGCGCCGACGAACCTCGGCGCGGGCATGGACCGGCCCGGGGCGCTGTCGAGGCGGGGGCGGGGTAGGTCGAGCGGTCCGGGGGGTCTAGGCACGCGCGTCCCCCCGCGCCCTTCCCCCAGACCCCATGCGCCGATTCGTGCTCGCCGGCCTCGTGCTGGCCGCCGGGGCCGCCGACGCCCAGACCAACCCGACCCACGACGAGACGATGGCGTGGCGGACCTACGCGGACGCCCGCCAGGCCCGCGTCCGCGTGTTCCTGTCCGACGACGAGCGGCGGCCCGCGGACCGTCGTCGTCGACGACCGGGCGTCGAACGCGAGCGCGCTGACCGACGAGGCCCCGTTCGTCGCCGACCTCGTCGGACGGGAGTTCGGGTTCGACCCGGTCGAGGCCACGTTCGTGTTCCGGTTCACGCCCGCGGCCTTCGTCGCCGACGCGTCGGACCGGGGCAAGACGCTGCTGCTCAGGGCGACCTTCCGACGGACGTCGAGCGGTTCGCTGGGCGCCCCGTCGTGGCGCGTCATCACGTCCGACGCGCTGGAGGACCTGACCGACCGGGCGCTGCGCTGAGGGGGGCTCTCCTGGCGGCCCGGTCCGCGCGGTTCCGCTCCACCGAATCAGGGGGTTCCGTAGGGAGCAAAAGAGGACCGCCGGAGTAGAACCCGTCAGAACAAGTGTTTCCTCACGTACCCCCCGGCTCCGCTCCATGGCCACCCTCACTGACCACCGCAAGACCCTCCGCCTCGACGAGCTCTCCGAGGCCCTCCGCATCTCCCGCCAGACGCTCGTCCGCTGGACCGACCGCGGCCTGATCAGCGCCGACCTCGACTGGGGCGTCTCCGACACGAACCAGGAGACGCGGCTGATCGAGGTCGACCAGTCGACGCTCGACTTCCTGGAGGGCTTCGCCGGCGAGTACCGCGACGACACCGTCAGCCGTACCGAGGCGCGCCGGCTCCTCAAGCTCATCGACCGGAACCAGGTCCAGAAGCTGATCCGCCAGGGCAGCATCAAGGCCCGCAAGGTCAAGGGCGAGACGCGCGTGAGCGTCGGCAGCGTCGAGGACTACCTCATGACGCTGGAGGAGACCGAGTAGCTCGGCCCGCCCGGTCGCGCGGCGGGCGCCAACTCGGGGTGAAGGGGCACCCGGCCGGCTCGGCGCTCGTTCTCGCGTCGTCCCCCTCCGACCCCGATGACCTTCCTCTCCAGCCCCCTCGCCGCGCGCCTCCTGTGGGCGCTCCCGCTCCTGCTCCTGGTCATCGCGGGCGCGACGACCTGGGCCGGCGTCCAGCAGCGCGAGGTCTCGGCGACGGGCGAGACCGTCGAGGCCGAGGTGACCGGGCTCACCCTCCGCGAGCGGAGCGAGATCACGGCCGGGCAGGTCGGGCTCCGCTACACGCCGCCCGGCGCCTCGGCGCCCGTCGAGCGCCAGGTCGAACTCCCCATCATCCTGCTCAAGGAGATCGAGGTGGACCTGGCCGCGGTCCCCGAGGGCGAGACGCTCCGCCTGCCCATCGTGGTCTCGGCCGGACACCGACCAGATCGTGCTGGGCGCGCACCGCCGGGGCACCTGGCTGCTCACGTTCAGCCTGGCCGGGATGGCGCTGATCGGGGCCGTCGGCTCGGCGCTGCTGGTCGGGGGGTGGAACCGGTTCCTGGCCCGGGAGGGCGACCCGGCCCTGCGCACGGGCGGGGTCCCGGCCTGAACGGGTCGCGACGTGCTACGCCTCAGGAGGGCGCGGCACGACGCGACCACGCCCGCCTCGGGGTCGAGGTGGGCCTAGAAGATCAGGCCGACGCGGACCAGGTGCGAGGTCTCGGCCCGGCGGAAGTCGGAGCCGGTGACGGCGTTGAACGCGCCGCCGACGCTCTCGATGGGCGACGCGTCGAGGTCGACGGCCCGGAAGGTGTAGCCGATCGAGGCGCCCAGGTTGCTCCCGAACAGGCCGTGCGCCTCCGTCTGGACCATCAGCCGGGCCGAGCGCAGGCCGTAGGCGCCGGGGTCCGGGTCGGTGCCCGGGAAGGCCATCGCGTAGCCGCCCTGGATGCCCGCGCCCATCACGGCCGTCCCGAACGTGTGGATCGTGCGGGCCGGCGCGCCGGCGCCGAGGGGGACGTCGAGGGCCGCGCCCAGGCCGGCGCCCAGAGCGCCGTCGCCGAGCAGGATCGCCGTGTCGTGGCCGTCGATCTCGGACGACTGGTCGCCGCTGAGGTAGCGCGAGCCCCACTGGGCCCGGATCGGGACGTAGGCCGAGACCGTCGTGCCCTGCCCGAACCGGACGACCGGGACGTTGCCGCCGACGGTGACGTCGAACCCGTAGGCCGAGAGCGACCGGACCGTGCCCGGCTCGCCGAGCCGGGTCTGCGAGCCGTAGAAGCCCGAGAAGGCCGCGGTCGACCCGTAGAAGCCGACGCTGGTGACGGTCCCGACGTAGTCGATCCCGAGCGCGTCGGCGCCGCCCGAGCGGTACCGGAGGTCGAGGGCCTGGGGGCCGACGTCCATCGAGGCCGTCTGGGCAGAGGCCGGGACGGCGAGGACGAGGGCGAGGAGAAGGAGCAGACGCATTCGGGGGGAGGTAGGCCGTGCCTCTGCGGAGGCCGTGCGGTGACGCCTGGGGATCGGCCGTGGCTAGCGGCGACGCGTTTGGATCCCGGTTATGGAGCGCGAGCGCTCCGCTCCGGCCTCACGTTGCCGGCCTGTCCTCCGTCCGCGTCAGTTGGCGCCCGTTAGAGACGGCGCCCTAGTCGTGTCCCGATCGTCGTGCGGGCAAGGTACGCGGTCGGCGGTCCTCTCGCGATCCAGTCCGACCGGCGATGGGGCCCGCCTTGGCGGTCTCGGCCTCCGCGGCTCGAGCCCGCCGGTTCGACCGGTCGCCGCGTCTAGGTCCGATCGAGAACCTCAGGGAGCCCAGACCGCCGGGCAGCGTCCCGGTCGTATGACCGACCGCGACGCCGCCCTGCTCGCCCTGCGCCCGACCGTCGACGCCGCGCCCGAGGCGGCCGTCTCCGAGGTCGAGGCGTTCCTCCACCGGACGCTCCGGCCCGGTCCTCAAGCTCCAGAACGAGCCGCTGCTCGCGCTCGTCGCGGGCGACCTCGCCAAGCGGGTGCCCGGCTTCGGCGGGTTCGCACCCGACGACGCCCGTGACCGGCTGGTGTCGATGCTCAAGACGGACTCCCGGCTCAAGCGCGTCGCTCCTGGGCGTCGTGCTCGGCGTGTTGACCGCCGACGAGCTGGCGTTCGCGCTGGCCCACGAGGCCGAGGTGCGGCGGCGCGTCACGATGCTCGTCGTCGAGCGCGTCGCGAGCCAGACCGAGGCGGTCCGGGCGGCTAGCGGACCACGACGACGGTCCGCGTCGCCGACGAGGTCCCGTGGACACGCGGACGAGGTAGACGCCCGGCGCCGGCCCTCGACCGGCGCGGCGATCCGCTGCGACCCGGCCGACCGCTCGCGCCGAGGCGGAGGCGACCCGGCGGCCCCGGACGTCGAGCACGTCGACGGTGACGGTGGCCGGCACCGGCACCGTCACCCAGACGTGGAGGCGGCCCCGCGTCGGGGTCGGGCCGACGGTGTCGAGTGCAGAGCCCGGTGCCCGCCGCGCCGCTTTCCGGGTCCTGCGCCGTCGCCGTCTGGTCGATCGGCTGTAGTCCAGCGCCTCGGCCGCGGCGAGGCCCGCCACCAGCGCGCCCTGCCAGTTGATGGCGACCTCGTTGGAGGCGTACGAGCAGAACACGTCCTGGTACGACCGGGCCGGCAGGGCCGAGGGGTAGCCCGGGCACCCGTCCTGCTGCCCCGGGTTCGGCCCGCCGACGACGTAGCCGGGGATCGGCGCCGCGACGGCGTCGAGCGTCATCGAGTGGTGCGGGGCCTGGGGCGAGCACGTCCCGTGGCCCGTCACGAAGCTGATGCCGACCGCGTTGCGGCCCAAGAGGTAGTCCACCTCGTCCACACGGCGCGGCGGTAGGCGTCGTCGCCGGTGGCCGTCCAGGCGTGGTAGTACAGCAGCGCCGTGAGCCCGGGGACCTCGTTGCTGCCCCAGCGGAACCCGCCGCTCGGGACCGCGGCCCCGATCGACGTGTGGTACGGGGCCTGCGACGGCGTAGGCGAGCGCCTGGTCGGCGAGCGCCAGCGTCGTGGCGAGGAGGTCGCCTCGCCTCGGTGCCCCGGGGGAGCCGGTCGCGGTGGTGCCACAGGTCGAGGTCGCCGAACAGCGACGGCTCGTAGTAGGCCGGCAGGCCGCTCGTAGCCGCTCCCGTTCTGCCGGTAGGCGTCCCAGTAGACCGGGTCGCCCGGTGAGCAGGAACAGCTCGGCCGCCGCCCACTTGGCCTCGTCGCCGGCCCAGCCGTCCTCGTAGGCGCCCGTCGTGACGTCGGGGTCGTAGGCCGCGTTGAGGGCCGCCTGGTCGTAGTAGACGGACGGGTGTCGCGGCCCCCACGCCCACGCGCGTGCGGCCGCGGTCGCGAGCGAGTCGGCCAGGCCGGGGCGGTCGGCGGCGTAGGGGGCCAGGACGCGGGCGGCCTGGGCGAAGACCGCCGCCGCCGCCAGCGTCGACTGGGACGTCTTGACGACCACGTAGCGCGTCGCGTCGTCGTCGGCCGGGGTCGGGGCGGAGACGAACGTCGCCGTGGTCAGCTTGTGGTAGACGCCGCCGTCGAGGTCCTGCATCGTCATCAGCCAGCGCAACTCCCACAGGGCCTCGTCGAGCACGTCCGGGACCCGGTCGCCGCTCTCGGGGATGCCGAGCGACATCCCCATCACGTCGGGCTCGCGCTCGAGCATGGCGAGGAGCGGCCAGACGGCCATCGACGGCCGTCGTCGTGTACTTGCCGTAGTCGCCGGCGTCGTACCAGCCGCCGGGCGAGGCGATCGTCGAGCCCGCCGGCCGCTCGGCCGTCGCCGCCGACGGGTGGACGACGACCTCGGTGTCCGGGTGGCCCGCCGCGCGCGCCCACGGGCCGGCGTGCTCGGGGAGCAGCGGCGTGCTCGCCCGCTGGAAGTAGAACGCCCGGACGGCGTCGCGCAACACCGGCGCCAGCAGCTCGCCGTCGACCCGGAACGGGACCGAGGTGCCCAACCCGGGGACCTCCACGACGAACGTGCCGACCCGCTGGAGCGCGTCGAACTCGGCCTGGCGGACGGTCTCGCCCGACAGGTCCCAGGTCCGGGCCGGCCCCAGCGTCCCGCCCGCGACCTCGGCCCCCGTCCCGGCGTCGCGGACGGTGAACGGCCCGGCCGGGGCGCCGACCACGACCGCCCGCTTGGGCGCCCTCGACGAAGAAGCCGACCTGGTTGAGCCGGATCGGGTCCGGCTGGGCCGCCGCGCCGGCGGCCACCACGAGGGACAATGCGAGGGCGAGCAGACCGCGGGTCATGGGGAGGGGCGTGCGTGAGCGCGGAACCTAGCGCACGCCGGGGACCCATCGCCTGGACAACCCTTCGCGTTTGCTGAGGGTGCACGCCCTCACCAAACCGCCTCGCGACGGCCGCTTTGTCCCGGGCCGTCTCCGCCGTGCGGGCGGTCTAACGGCCCGCGACCTCCGCCGGGCGCCGCGCACGGCCCGCCTCGGTGCGACCGCGGGGCACCCGGGCCGGCTCAGCGCGTGGCCTCGGGGTGGGCGGCGACGTAGGCGGCCAGCCCGCTGGCCCCCTCCGAGGCGATGCGGGCGCGGAGCCAGGGCGTCCACCCCAGCAGCCAGCCCGGCGCCCCGAGCGCCTGCCGGCTCCACGCCCACAGGTCGAACGTGTCGACGTGGGTCCGGATCAGCCCGTCCTGGAAGGTGAACGCGGCGTCGACCTCGTTGTGGACCGGCCGGCCCGTCTTGGAGAACGTGTAGTCGGCCTCCCAGTGGGCGGACCCCCGCTCGGCGTCGGCTCGGACGTCGGAGGTCTCGACGCGCAGGTCGGCGCCCCGGCTGCAGAGCATCCGCCACATCGCCCGGGTGCCGCCGGCGTCGAGGTCGAACACCTCGTCGCGGAACGTGGCCTGGGGGTGGTAGCAGGCCGCCATCGCGTCGCCGTCACGGCGGGCGAGGGCGTCGTAGAACCGGGAGACGAGGGCGGCGTGGGCGTGCATGGGCGGCGGCGGCGGGCCGGCAACGTACGGGCGGGCCCCGGACCCGCCCCGGAGCAAGTCCGAGGGCGCCCGGTCTAGGGCCGGGGCCGACGGTCAGGCTGTCCGGCGGAGGGCCCGGAACACCAAGACGTGACCGAGAAGCGCGAGCTGGACCAGCCACGCCGGCAGCCACACGCCGGGGAACGTGGCCAGGAGCGTGACCCGGGGCTCGGTCGCGATCACGCCGAACGCCGAGAGCGCCGCCGTCGCCACGACGACCGCGAGCAGCGCCAGCCCGGCCACGTTCCACACCCCGACGACCCACCGCGGCGGCGAGCCCCGCCACAGCCAGAGGCCCAGGGCCGCCGCCGTCAGCCCGGTCACGACGTCTAGGTTGACGCCGTGGTACGTCATCTCGACCGGGACCGCGCCCGCGTCTGAGACCGCCGCGAGCCAGACCTCGACGGCGACCCGGAACGCCTGGGCGCCCACGAGCGCCGCCAGCGGCCACGCCAGCAGTCGGTCGCCCACGCGTGACCGCCCCAGCGCGACCGTCCCCACTGCGAACGCGACCAGCATCAGACCGACGGGCGGCGGGCGAGCGTCGAGATCGGCCAGGACGCCGGACGCGGCGAGCCCGCCCGAGACGGCCAGGGCCCCCACGGCGATGCCGAGGCCGACCCCCAGCCACCGCCGGCGCTCGGCTGGAGGCCCGGCGGGGCCGCGGACGGCGGCCGCGAACAGCCCGGCCATCGCGGCCGACAACACGGCGAGCGCCAGGCCGAGGGAGGAGGGGAGAAGCATGAGGCGAGAGCAGCCGGGCGTCGGCCCGGACAGGGCGGAGCGGGGCCGCGCCGCTGGGTCACCCGGCGCGACCCCTCCACGGTACGGCCGCCGACCTGCCCCGAGACGTGTGCGTCCGGTGTGACACGGCGTACGTCAGCGAGGCCAGCGAACCTGTCGCGATCTTGCCCGCCCATGGACCTGGACCACGCCCCCTTCGTCATCGTCGACACCGAGACCACCGGCTCCCGAGCGGGTGAGGACCGGCTGATCGAGATCGGGGCGGCCCGGCTGGTGGGCGGCGAGATCGTCGACACGTTCCAGCAGCTCGTCGACCCCGGCCGGCACGTGCCCAACCGGATCACCCGGCTGACCGGGATCTCGACGGCGATGGTCTACGGCCAGCCGCCGGCGACCGAGGTGATGCCTAGGTTCGTCGAGTTCCTAGGCGACGCCGTCCTGGTCGCCCACAATCTGCCGTTCGACGCCCGCTTCCTGGACGTGGCGCTGGCCGAGGCGGGCCTGCCCCCGTTGCAGAACCCGTCGCTCGACACGTTGCGGCTGGCCCGGCGCCTGCTCTCGTCGCTGCCGTCGAAGGGGTTGTCGAAGCTGACGCAGCACTTCGGGATCGAGGTCAACGGCCGCCACCGAGCCCTCGGCGACGCCGTCGCCACGGCCGAACTGCTGGTGATCCTGCTGGAGCGGATGAAGATCGAGTTCGGCGTCGAGACCGTCGACGACGTGCTGGGCTTCCAGCGCCGCCGCTACAAGGACACGCGGCGCGAGCCGACCCACCTCAAGAAGATCCGCGAGGAGATCCTGCCGCTCCTGCCCGACCGGCCCGGCGTCTACTTCATGCGCGACAACCGGGGCGCGGTCATCTACGTCGGCAAGGCGAAGTCGCTCCGGAACCGGGTCCGGAGCTACTTCACGGGCGTCGAGAACCACGTGCCCAAGACGCGGAAGCTGGTCCGCGACGTCCGCGACGTGACGTGGCGCGAGACGGGGACCGAGCTGGCGGCGTTGCTGGAGGAGTCGAAGCTGATCAAGAACTACCTCCCGGTCTACAACCGGGCGCTCCGGCGCTACCGGGACTACCCGTTCATCCGGCTCGACACGACGCACGACTACCCGACGGTCTCGTGGACGCCGCGGATCGCCCACGACGGCGCCGAGTACTACGGCCCGCTGGGCCGGCGCGGCCAGGCCGAGGAGCTGGTCGAGCTGATCGGCCGGCTGTTCCTGCTGCGCGAGTGCGACGACAACGTGTTCGCGCTCGGCCGGCCGTGCCTGTACCACGAGATGGGCCGGTGTGGGGCGCCGTGCGTGGGCGGCGAGGGGGCCGAGCAGTACGGGATCGAGGTCGACCGCGTGCGGGCGTTCCTGACCGGCCAGGACGCCGAGGCGGTCGACATGGTCGAGGAGGCCATGCGACAGGCGGCCGGCGCGCGCGAGTACGAGGCGGCCGGGTGGTACCGCGACCAGCTCCGCCGGCTCCAGCGGACGTTCGGGCGCCAGCGCCGGATCGCCTCGGCCGTCCACCAGCACGACGCGGTCTTGGTCGAGCCGCTCGCGCCGGGCTACGACGGGCTCGACGGGGGCGCCCAGCTGTTCCTGATCCGCCACGGCCGCCTGGCCGGCCGCGTGGACCTGCCCGCCGACCCCGCGCCGGACGAGGTCGCCGACCTGGGGGCCGCGCTCGCCGAGGCGTTCGACCCGTCCTCGGCCCCGCCCACCACGCACGGCCGGCCCGACGTCGACGAGATGCGGATGCTGGCCAACTGGATGCGGCTCCACCCCGACGGCGCCCGCCAGGTCCGCTGGCGCGCCGACGGCGACGCGGACGCGTTCGTGGACGAGGTCCTGGCGGCCGCCCGGGAGGCGGCGCCGAGCGCGGAGGCCGAGGTGGACGAGACGGACGAGTAGGCTCCGGGTACGCCCGCCTCGGTCGCGAGGCGGGGGACGAGTGGACGCGCGGGGTTATCCGGACAGGGTCCGGATTGCGCGCAGGGGGCGGGCCGCGCTCCTTGCGGGGCAATGAGATGACGCGTATGCTCCCGGCGTTATCCCGATCCAGCCCGCGCGTTATCAGGATCGGATCCGCATAAAACCCTGTTACACCGCGCTCTTGCTACTCATGGACCGAAAGGAAAGGCTGTCTCTGCTGGCGCGCGCGAACGCTGGACGAAGGCTATTCCCCGAGTTCGGCGCCTGCCTCAGTGGCGCGCTGGGCCGCCCGGTCAGCTACGACGAGTTCTTGCCGCTGTCTACGAGCGACGCCATCGCCGCCGAGTTCTCTCACCAGCGGACGGCGGAGCCGCCCGTCGCCCCCACGCTCCTCTCCGGGTGGTATGAGCCCGATGTCATGGAAGCAGACCTCGCCACGTTCGCGAGCGAGTTGGATACGGTGCTCGCCCTCTTCACGTGAGCGACCGAGTCGGCGTGCTACCCCTGCGCGCCCGTGACGCTCTCGCGTGTTCAACCGCCCTCCTCGATGCTTCGGGTGGGTGGTTCGCGCTGACAGACCGAACGGCGGAGAACTCAATAGCGCTGGGCTTTGACCTAGACTGGCGTGCCAACTGGCAAGTCAGACCGTATGAGGCAGTTGTGTCTGGGGCGGCGTGGGTCGTCGCGGCCTCCCCATACCTCCGCGCGGTGTAACCCGCCGCTGCACGCCGACCTTAGGCGCCAGCGCTCCGGCTTCGGTGTGAGATCGGCGCTATCATCGCTCGATCCGACCGCCGCGCCACCAGCTAAGGCGGGTGAGCGGCCCACTGTTAGGCAGCTTCCCTTCTCTACCATGAACGTCAGGCACGAAGGCGATGCGATCCATCTTGAACGCTTGGTCTCCGCTCACGCAGAGGCATTTGCAGGAATGGCTGCCGAAGCTTCGGAAGTCGCGGGGCGTTGGCTCGGTAGTGACGCCGTACCCGATGGGCTCGAAGCGACCACGCGATACATTGAGAGGCTGAGACGGGATTGGGAGTCCGGTACTCGACACGGTCTAGTAGCCGTAGAGACCGAGGGCGGTCGCCTCGCAGGTTTCGGATTCCTGAACAGCCTCAATCGGAGACACCTCTTCGCGAATGTCGGGTATTGGGTCCGGCCCGATGCGTCGGGTCGAGGCTACGCTACGTCGATCGCTCGACTCCTTGTCTCCTTCGGGTTCAACGAACTCGGTCTTGCGAGAGTCGAGTTCGTGATCGAACCGGATAACGTCGCGAGTAAGCGCGTCGCCGAGAAGGCAGGTGCGATGTGCGAAGGTTTGCTCCGGTGTCGTCTTCAAGTAAATGGGGAAGCCAAAGATGCACTCATGTACAGCGTAGTCAAACAACCAGCTGCCTAACCCGCGGCTGCACGCCGACGAAGGGCTCCAGCGTCCTCGCGTTGTCTGACCGTGAGCGTATCCTCCGCTCCGAATCACCGGCAGCGGCCGCTGCCCTTCGCGGGTGAGCCGCAAACTTGTAGGTTGAGGTCGAGGCTCATTTTGAGCCTCCGAGTCGGTAAGCCCGATGCAATCCAGGTCCGTCGCCTCGGCGCCAAGACCGGATAACAGCGAGGGCCGCCCGCTCGCGATTCTCGTCAGGAGTCCGAACAGTTGCCAGGGCCGTCGTCGCCAGCGTTCGCGTGGCGATGCCGAGCCCGACTCACGCAAGACCGGGCCGCGGGCGAGAGAGATCTAGCTGCCATGAGCTCCCGTCTCGTCGGCATCGACGTCTCGAAGGCCTCCCTCGACGTGGCCGTGCTCCCCACCCGCTAGGCCTGGCACGTCACCAACGACCTCGAGGGCATCGACGCCCTGGTCAAGCGCGTCGCTGCACTCGGCCCGGCGCTGGTCGCGCTGGAGGCCACCGGACGCTACGAGGCACCCTGCGCGGCGTCGCTCGCCTCGGTCGGCATTCCCGTAGCCGTTGTCAACCCTCGACAGGTCCGTGACTTCGCGAAGTCGACCGGGCGCTGGCCAAGACCGACACGCTCGACGCGGCCGTGCTCGCGCTCTTCGCTGAGCGCGTCCGCCCGGAGCCGACGACCGCTGCCGGACGCCGAATCGGAGGCGTTCGCCGCGATTCTGTCACGACGCCGTCAGCTGATCACGATGCTGGTCTCGGAGACGAACCGGGCGCACGTCGCGGCACCGTCCGTCCCGAAGAGCATCGCCAGCAGTCCGCTGGCTTGAGCGCGAACTCTCCGGTGTCGACGACGACCTCGTCTCTGGAATCCGCGGGAGCGCCGTCTGGCGGGCGAAGGACGACCTGCTTCAAGCGATCCCGGGCGTGGGTCGCGTGCTGGCGACGACGCTGCTGGCCGACTCGCCGGAACTCGGCCAGCTGAGCCGCCGGGAGATCGCGGCGCTGGTCGGCGTGGCGCCGCTGAACCGGGACTCGGGAGCGTTTCGCGGGCAGCGCTCCGTGTGGGGAGGCCGCGCGACCGTGCGGACGGCGCTGTACATGGGCGCGCTCGCGGCGGTGCGCTCAAACCCACCGATCAAAGCGTTCTACGAGCGGCTCGTGGCGGCGGGGAAGCCGAAGAAAGTGGCGCTGGTCGCCTGCATGCGGAAGCTCTTGGTAACGTGCAACGCCGTCGTGCGCGACGGAGCCGCGTGGGACCCCAGCATCGCGCTTGCGGCTTGACTCCAAACACAGTTGCTGTTATACGTCCTCCCACCCTCACTCTATCATAATGCTCTCTGATCCCAAGCTGATGCAGGCTGTCTCCCGGATCTTGCAGCGGTCTGAGAAGCAACAGGACCCCGGGAAGACGCTTGCTACGTTTGTAGATGTCGGCGTGCTTCCCCAGCTACTGAACGACAACAATCAGGTTTTGTATGGCCGAAGAGGAACTGGCAAAACGCATATATTTAAGGTTCTGGGTTCTCGTTTTGAAAGCGAAGACGATCGATCCTTGTCTGTTTACATTGACTCTAGAACTCTAGGCAGCTCTAATGAATTTACTAATGCGAATCGACCACTTAACTACAGATGTTCAGTTCTTTTCGGGGATATTTTAAGACCAATAGCGGATGCCCTAATAGGATTCGTGATAGAAAATCCGAATGGGAGCCAGGCTGAAGCTCTCAATGCAGGCGATACGCTACTCGATGCGCTTGCGATTACAAGTGAGACGGTTCGCATGACCGAGCAGCGTGCCAAGATACTTACACAGGACAAAGATAGTTCATCCGCTAGTGCGGGAGTGAGCCAAGAAGGGTTCGCCCTAGAAGCCGGCTCAAGTTCCTGAGGCAACGACAGGTTCAGAGAGAGAAGTTAAGTACGAAGTACTACACGAGGATCGGGTCGAATTTCCGACAGTTTACGCAGCACTGAGCAGGCTTCTAGACTCAGGAGGCATAAAATTATACGTGCTAATTGACGAATGGTCGTCACTCCCCATGGATTTGCAGCCATATCTAGGCGAGTTTCTCAAAAGGACACTCATTCCAAGCGCCAGGTCCGTTGTAAAGATAGCTGCACTGGAATACAGGAGTAGATTTACTATTTCGCATGAGGGAATGCCATTTGGCCTAGAACTGGGCGCAGATATATCTACCGCTACAGATCTTGATAATTACTACGTATTTGATCGAAATCCAGAGACAATAACAACTTCATATGCAGATATTCTAATGAGGCATCTACAAGTCGAACTGCCTGATGGATATATGTCCAGCGAGTACAATATATCAAATGGGGACGAGCTTGCATCTCGTATGTTCACCCAGCGACCAACCTTCAAGGAGCTCGCCAGGGCAAGCGAGGGCGTGATACGAGACCTAATAAATATATTTAGTATGTCTTATTATTCAGCACAAAGGAAAGGTAGGTCTACTATTGAGCGCCAATCGGTACTGACTTCTGCTAGAGACTGGTTTGAGCAGGATAAGGCAAGACATCTTACTGAAGAAATGCAGATAGTGCTCCGCAGAATAGTTGACGATATAATTGGTCATAAAAACGCCAGATCGTTCCGTGCTTCCAAGATCACTAGAAAGCAATTCCACGATTCAGCAACTTATAGACGCCAGAGTTATACATCATGTGCGACGAGGATATGCAGATAAAGACAATCATGGAACCAGATATAATATTTACGCCCTAGACTATGGTACATATGTTGATCTTATAGATACCAAAAATTCCCCCCAGATTGAGCTCTATGACTCCGGGGCGCCTGCCCAGGAACCTGATGTAGTGGTTCCATTTGACGACCATAGAAGCATCAGAAGAATTGTGCTCAGAGAGGAGGATATCAATCCGTAGCTTATTGTCAAAAACGTATAACCCGCCGCTGCAAGCCGACGAAGGGCGCCAGCGCTCTCGGCTCGTCCGACCGTCGGCGCTATTTCGCTTCGTTCCGTCATCGTGCCCTCAGCCCCTCGCGGTTGAGCGGCCCTCTGTTATACGGCACTACCTCTCAGCGAACCATGAAGGCTATCCTCCTCGTCCTTCTGTTCGTGTGCGCGGCCTGCGCTTCTGTGCCGCCAGTCGCCGACCTCGTTGTCCGAGACGCCGCCGTGTTCGACTCACGGACCGGGCAGGTCGCCCATCACCAGACCGTCGTCGTCCGCGACGGGGTCATCGACGCCGTCCTCTCGGACGGGGACCCCGCCGTCCCGTCCGCCCGGGAGACCGTCGAGGGCCAGGGCCGACTCCTCACCCCCGGCTTCTTCGATGTCCACTACCACACCGACGACGTCCTTGCCGACTCGATGAACACGACCGGCGGCGCCATCGCCCGGCTCTCGATGGACCCCGACGCCATCGACCGCTACCGCCGGGCCGTCGCCGCGCTCTACCTCCCCCACGGCGTCACTGTGATCCGTGAGGCGGGCGGTCCTGATACGTCGCTCCCGCTCATGCGCGCGTGGATGGACCGGGTCCCGTGGGCGCCCGACGTGTACCCGTCCGGTGGCGCTCTCGTCTCGGTGGAGGACCGCGAGACGTACCCCGGGCACACGGTCGTCCGCGACCCGGCCGACGCCCGGCTGACCGTCCGGCGCTATCACGACGCCGGGTTCCGCCACGTCAAGCTGTACTGGCGGCTCCGCGAGCCCGAGTTCCGGGCTGCCCTCGATGAGGCTGAAGCGCTCGGCATGGTCCCCTACGCTCACATCGACAACGGCATCGTGTCCGTTGACGACGCGCTCGATTGGGGGCTCCGCCGGTTCGAGCACGCCCACACGCTCGCCGTGAGCGCGCTGTCGCCGGACGAACTGGCCGACGTGTGGCAGCGGACGCAGACCGAGATTCTAGACGGCGACCCGCGTGGGGCGTACTTCATGGCGATCATGGAGCGGTTCAACGTGCTCGGGGAGGACGACCCCCGGATGCTCGCGCTCATCGACCGTCTGGCCGAGACCGACTCGTTCGTCACGCCGACGATCCAGGTCATCGCCGGTCCCCTCGGGCTCTCGTCGTTTCAGACCCCGCCGCCGAGTGACTTCGCCGACACGTCGGGGTGGACCGAGGAGCAGAAGGCGCGGGCGGAGCGGGGCTACCGAGTGTTCGCGTCGTACGTCCGGCGGCTCCACGAGTCCGGCGTGACGCTGGCGCTCGGGACCGACACACCCGAGCCGGGGCGGTCGGCGCTGGCCGAGATGCTCCTGCTTCACGAGGCGGGGATCTCGATGGCGGACACTCTCCGGATCGGGACGTGGAACAGCGCCCGGTCGCTCGGCCTTGACGACCGATACGGGACGGTCGAGCCGGGGAAGCGGGCCGACTTCGTGCTATTCGAGGAAAGCCCGCTGAGTCGTCCCGAGGCGTTGCTCGGTCCCAAGACAGTTGTTAAGGATGGCGTCGTGTATGCCGGGGTGCCATAGCCGCCGTGCCGTATAACTCGCCGCTGCAGGCCGACGTGAAGCGCCAGCGTTCTCGGTCGGCCGTAGCTTCGGCGTCTCTGTCACTCTGGATCAACGCTGTGCCCTCAGCTTCACGCGGCTGAGCGTCCACCTGTTACACGGCCTGCAATGCTCAGCGCTCGGCCTCTCTCCGCACTCCTGTTCGCAGCCGCCGGAGCGCCGGGCTGGTTCGCGGTCGCAGCGTCGCTCGGTGGGCTGCCCGCTCTTGACCTAGCGCTCGCCACGCTGGCGGGCACCGTCGCCAGTGGGGCGGCCGGGGCCATCGCCGCGCCGACGCTCGCAGCCGAAGCGCGAGGCGGCGCGGCGCTCTTGAAGGGCGTCGTACTCGGGGTTCTTGTATCTGCACTCGGGGTCGTCGTCGGCGCGGTCGTCGTCGGCGTTGTCGCGGCCGGCGTTTCAGTTGCGCTCCCTGCAACCGTCGCAGGCGTCGTCGCCGCTCTTCTCTATCCGACGCTCCCATGGCTCACGCTCGGCGCGGTGTCGGGCGCCGCGTTCTACTATCTCGGTCGTGGCGCCGTGCGCGTGAATGAGCCGGGCGGTTCCTCTACAGACTAGACCCGGCGCTTCGTTTGCACGCCTGACGGCCACGGGCTAAGCCGACAGCTTCCGCGTCTGCTCATCGAGACGGGCTAAGAGCCGGTCGTAGAACGACGCGCTCCATACCCCATCGGTCACCTCCGCGAGCCCGACGTGCTCGCCGCCGAGCGCCTAGCTCACGAACCCCTGGCGCGTCTTGTGCCGGAAGGCCCCGATGCGGGACACATACCGGACCTCGTAGTGGTCGGGGCAGCCCGGCTCCGGGAGCACGTCGGGCACCGGGCGTGGCGACGGCGCCTAGAGGTCGGCCGGGACCAGACCGCCACGTGCGTCGTGGGGCCGCTCGTCGTTGAACTCGGCCCGCCAGTCGTCGAACCGCCGTTGCTGAGCGACCCTGCCGCTGCCGACGCGGGCTCCCCCGCCTCGGGCCAGCCATGGGCCCGGGCACCGCGCCGATCGCCGGAGGTTCAACGAGCCCCCCCCTTGCCTCCGACCGTGCCCGAGATCGACCTCGACGACTTTCAGACCTCCCTCCAGGTCCGGCCCCTCACGCCCGACGACCACCCAGTGATCCTGCGGCTCCACGACCTGTGCTTCCCCGGCATGGAGACCTGGACGCGGGCCGAGCTCGACGCCATCGTCGGCCGCTTCCCCGAGGGCCAGATCGGCGTCGAGATCGACGGCCCGCTCGTCGCCTCGTCGTCCAGCCTGATCCTGGACGTCGACGAGTACGGCGCGGGCCACTCGTACCGCCGCGTGGCCGGCGAGGACCTGATCGAGAACGCACGACGCCGGCGGCGACACGCTCTACGGCATCGAGGTCGTCGTCGACCCGGCGTTCCGCGGCATGCGGCTGGGCCGGCGCCTCTACGACGCGCGCAAGGCGCTCTGCCGGCACCTCAACCTGCGCCGGATCGTCATCGGCGGACGCCTGCCCGGGTTACCACCGCCTAGCCGACGAGACCTGACGGTCCAGGCGTACGTCGAGCGCGTGCTCGACCGCGAGGTCGTCGAGCCGGTCCTGACGTTCCAGCTCGCCAACGGCTTCACCATCAAGCGCGTCATCGAAGGCTACCTGCCCGACGACGCCGAGTCGGCGGCTACGCTGTCATGATGGAGTGGATCAACCTGCGCCACGACGCCGGACCCGACGAGCAGACGCGGAGCACCTTCCCGGTCCGCGTCTGCGCCGTGCAGTACCCGATCCGCAAGATCGCGGGGTTCGAGGACTTCGCGCCGCCAGGTCGGCTTCTTCGTCGACGCGGCAGCCGGCTACAGGGCCGACTTCGTGGTGTTCCCGGAGATCATCACGCTCCAGCTGCTCTCGTACCTGCCGCCGCGCGCGTCGCGGCGAGGCCGTCCGCCAGCTGGCCGAGCTCGCGGGCGACGTACTCGACCTGTTCCAGGACTTGGCCGTCACGCCACAACATCAACATCGTCGCCGGGAGCCACTACGCCGAGGAGGACGGCGGCACCTAGTCAACGTGTCCTACCTGTGCCGCCGCGACGGCTCGATCGAGAACGCCAGCTGAAGCTGCACATCACGCCCAACGAGCGCCGCTGGTGGGGCGTCCGGCCGGGCGACGCCGTCAACGTGTTCGACACCGACCGCGGGCGCGTGGCGATCTCGATCTGCTACGACGTCGAGTTCCCCGAGGTCGCGCGCATCGCGGCGATGCAAGGGCGCGCAGATCCTGTTCGTCCCGTTCTGCACCGACAACCGGCAGGGCTACCTGCGCGTCCGGCTGTGCGCGCAGGCCCGCGCCATCGAGAACCAGATGTTCGTCGTCACGGCGGGCGTGACGGGCCTGATCCCGAGCGTCGAGAACATGGACATCAACTACGCGCAGTCCGGCCGTCTTCACGCCGTCCGACTTCCCGTTCGCGCGCGACGGCGTGGCCGCCGAGTGCGAGCCCAACATCGAGGCGCTCGTGGTCGCGGACCTGGACCTCGAGCTGCTCGCGCCAGAACCGCCTCGTCGGGCACGGTCCGCCCGTGGCGCGACCGCCGGCTGGACCTCTACGAGGTCGTCGAGAAGACGCCGACCGGCCCCCCGCCGATGCCAGCCCCCGCCCGCACCTCCCACGTCGAGACCGGCTGACTCCGTCGGCCTCGGGCCCGAGGCCGTGGGCCGGCTCGCCGGGGGGCGCGTGTGAGCGCTAGGTTGGACGCGTCTGCTCTCCGATCCTCGGTCCCACTGCTCGGAGTCGCTTCCCGATGCGCGTCCTTCGACACCTGCTGTGGATCGATTGCGGCGCGGGAGCGCTCGTCGGGGTCGTGGTGCTGTCGCTGAGTGGGTGGTTGAGCGTGTTGCACGGGCTGCCGCGGGGCGTCCTGGTGTTCACCGGGGCCGCCAACCTCGCCTACGCGACCTACTCGTTCTCGCTCGCCGTCCGCGACCGGCCGCCGCGGGGCCTGCTGTACACGCTGGTGGCCGCCAACGCCGCGTGGGCGGTGGTGTGCGTCGCGCTGGCGGCGGCGTTCGACGGGACCGCCACCGTATTCGGGCTGGGCCACCTGGTCGGGGAGGGCGCGTTCGTCGGCGGGTTGGCCGCCTCGGAGTGGGCGCAGCGCGAGCGGCTCCTGGCCGCCAGCTGAGTCCGGCGACGCCGGTCACGAGGCGCAACCCCAGCCTCCGCATTTCGTCGGCGGAGGCCGCCGCACCCGACACCGATAGCCATCCCTCGCTCGCGAGACCGACCATGAGACCGTCCGTCGCCGTCGTACTGGCCGTGCTCGTCCTCTCGGCCGGGGCGTGCGCGACCGCCCTCGTCCCGGACGCGTCTCGCCTGGCGCCCTGGACGACCGCGCTTCGAGACGCTCAGCCGCCAGACGCGACGGCGGCCGTCTACCGGACCGGCGACCGCGTGCTGGTGTTCGTGGGCGCGCTCCACACGACCGACACGTCGAGCCGGACGTTCGCGCTGGTCGAGGGCGCGTTCGACACGTTCCGGATCGACGCCGTCCTGGTGGAGGGGGTCGAGTACGCGCAGGGGCCGGACCCCGCCCGGTTGCTCGCCTACGTCGCCGAGCAGCGCGAGCGCGATGGGGTCCAGCCGGGCGGCGAGACCGTGCCGGCCGTCGAGGGCGCGCTGCGAGAGGGGGCGACCGTGTGGGGCGGCGAGCCCTCCGACCGCGACGTGCTCGCTCGGGCCGTCGCGCTGGGCGTGACGGAGGCCGACGTGCTGGGGTTCTACGTGCTCCGCGTCGTGCCCCAGTGGGTGTCCGAGGGCGTGACGGACGGCCCGGCCGACTCGCGCACCGCGGGCCTCGTCGCGTCGGAGCTCGCCGCCAGCCGCGCCCGCCTCGGGCTCGGCCCGGGCGTCCTGCCCGACGCCGGGAGCTGGGCCGGGTGGTACGCCCGGACCAACGGCCGGCCGTTCGCGGACGGGATCGAGGACGACGAGATCGGACCGCTGGTCGACGGTCGGCACGGGACCAACCGGATCGCGGCGGCCGTCTCCCGAACGCGCGACGGCTTCCTGCTGGAGCGGATCGCCGAGCGCCTGGGCGCCGGCGAGTCCGTGCTGGTGGTCTACGGCGCGAGCCACCTCCCGATCCAGCGCCCGGCGCTCGACGCCCTGCTCGGACCCCCGTGCTACGTCGGGGCCGACCTGGCCACGTCGCCGGCCGCGTGCGCAGGTCGCTAGCTCCCACCCGTTCCGCCTCGGGCCCGAGGCGGGCCGTGTCAGCGGAGCCGGTCGGCCAGGCGGAGCGCGGGGTGGGACACGTGGCGCGCGAGCGGCGCCGGGGCCAAGACCGACCCGAACCGCCGCTTGAACTCGGCGATCGACGGGGTGTTGGCCCCGCAGAAGTCGAACGTCTCCAGGCCCTCGCCGGCCAGCCGGACGAGCGTGCGGCCGAGCAGGACCGTCATGGCCGGTCCCGGGACGCTCCCCGCGATCCAGTACGACGCCGTCCGCCCGTCGCTCGCGATCACGGCCGCGGCCTCGACGGCCCCGCCGCGCCGCGCGACCACGGTCTGAGCCAGCCCCGCGGTCTGGAACGCCTCCGCGAGCCCGACCAGCACGTCGTCGCCGAGCCCGAGCGGCTCGTCGTGCCGCTCGTACGCCGCGTTCATCAGGCGGACCGCGTCGGCCGCGCCGGCCGGGTCGCTGGCGACCTCGAAGGCGGCCGACTCGCGGCGGACCATCCGGCGGACGGCCGACGAGAACCGGGCCTCGACGTCGTGGTCCAGCGCGACGTGGTAGGTCGCGCGCGGCGTGACCGTCCAGCCGGCCCAGGCGTAGGGGCGGAGGTCGTCGTCGCCCAGCTTGAGCGTGGCCTGGTCCGCCTCGGCGCCGAGGCGGGCGAGGAGCCGGTCGAGCGGCGACGTGCCGGCGTGCGTGGCCGCCTCGGCGAGCGGCGCCGCCAGGAGCGGCCGGTGGACCGGGCAGACCGGCGGCAGGGCCGACGCCACGAACGGGCCCCGCCGCTTCTCGAAGACCGGCACGGCCGCCGCCCACTCGCCCTCGTCCTCGACGGCCAGCACGCGGGCGCCCAGCCCGAACGCCTGGGCGTACGCCGCGACGGCCGCCGGGTGCGAGAACGGCGACCGGCCGGGGCTCCGCGTCCAGAGCGCGGCGTAGCGGGGATCGGAGGCGAGCACGGCAGAGCGGGGGACGGCCCGAAGGTACCGGCGGGACCGGATGCGCCGGGTCTTCGCCGGCTCGTCACCGGGCCCGCGCACGGGTCGCGCGCGCAAGGCGTTAGTCTGGTCACCGATAGGGACCCAGCACCGACGCGCCGTGAGGCGGTCGGACCAGGCTCCCCCCGAAAGGGGACTCTCATGGACGGGAGGACGAGCATGGAACCGGACCGGGCACCGCCCGAGGCCACGACGGCCATCCCATGCTCCCCGAGGCTCCGGCCTCTCAGCGCGCCCCCTGGCGCCCTCCCCATGACGTTCTCCGACCTCCCCCTCCGCCCCGAACTGGCGACCACCGTCGCCGAGCTCGGCTACGACGAGCCCGACCCCGATCCAGGCCGGCCTCATCCCGGTCCTGCTCGAGCGGCCGCGACGCGATCGGCCAGGCCCGGACGGGCACCGGCAAGACGGCCGCGTTCGCGCTCCCGCTCCTCCACAAGCTGGCCGCAGAACGAGTACGCGCGGCACCGTCCGCGCCCTCGTCCTCACCCCGACGCGCGAGCTCGCCGTCCAGGTGTCGAGCGCCGTCTTTACCTACGGCCGCGCCCTCAACGTCCGCGCGCTGCCGATCACGGGCGGCCAGCCGTACCACAAGCAGACCCGCCGCCTGCAGCAGGGCGTCGACATCGTCGTCGCCACGCCGGGCCGGCTGGTGGACCTGCTGAACCAGAACCTGATCGACCTCAGCCACGTCGAGACCGTCGTGCTCGACGAGGCCGACGAGATGCTCTCGATGGGCTTCGCCGACGACCTGGAGACGATCCTCCAGGCGACGCCGAGCTCGCGCCAGACGGCGCTGCTCTCGGCCACGCTCCCGACGCGGATCCGCCAGATCGCCGGGACCTACCTGAACGACCCCGAGACGATCGCCGTCGCGGACGGCGACCGGACGGCCGAGGCCATCGAGCAGCGGGCGTACCTCGTCCGCGGGCGCGACAAGCTGGCCGCGCTCGTCCGCCTGATCGAGACCGACGACGTGACGAGCGCGCTCGCCTTCGTCCGCACGCGCGAGGCCACGTCGCGCCTGGCCGCCGACCTCAGCGAGCTCGGCTACGCCGCCGAGCCGATCTCGGGCGAGCTGAGCCAGGGCGCCCGGACGGCCGTGCTCTCCCGGTTCAAGCAGCAGCGGATCCGGATCCTGGTCGCGACCGACGTCGCGGCGCGCGGGCTCGACATCGACCACGTCTCGCACGTGTTCAACGTGGACCTGCCGATCGACTCCGAGGCCTACGTCCACCGCGTCGGCCGGACGGGCCGGGCGGGCCGCGACGGCACGGCGCTGTCGCTCGTCGACCCCCGCGAGCGCGGGCCTGCTCCACCGCGTCGAGCGCTACGCCAAGCGCGAGATCCCGTTCGCCGAGCTCCCGTCGATCGAAGACGTCGAGGCCGTCCGCCGGGCCGCGTCTGGCCGCGTCGGTCACCGAGGCGCTCGACGCGGCGACCGACGCCGACCGGAACCTGGTCCTCGACCTGGTCTCGGCCGGCGAGGACCCGATGCGGATCGCCGCGGCGGCCTTCGCGGTCGCTCGCGAGGCCCGCGCCGAGGTCCCCGTCCAGCCCATCCAGGAGTTCTACGACCGGGCCCCGAACCGCGGCCCCTCGCGCGGCCCCTCGCGCGGCGGCCCGTCCCACAGCGGCGACCGGAACGCGCGTGAGAACGGCTACGTCCGCCTGGCGATCGACGCGGGCCGCGACGCCGGCGTCCTGCCGGGCCAGGTCGTGAGCGCGCATCGCGCGGACGGCCGACATCCCGGGCAAGGCGCTGGGCAAGATCCTGATCCACGACGAGCAGACGCTGGTCGACGTCCCGGAGAACCTGGTCGACCGCGTGCTCGCGCAGTCCGGCGACTACCGCTTCGGCAAGCGCCTGGTTGCCATCGAGGTGGTCTAGGCCCTGGCCAGACGGACCGTGTGGAGGGGGCCCGGTGCGCATGAAGCGCCGGGCCCCCTCCCGTTACGGGCCGGGTGCGCCCGCCTCGGGCGTCGCGTCGGGTGACCCCTCGGACGAAGTGTCGGGGAGCGCCCACGCCGCGTAGGCCAAGCCGCCGGCCGCGACGCCGGCCAGCCCGGCCCACAGGCCCGCCGAGGCGAGCAGGGCGGCGGCCGGCACCAGGCAGGCCGCCGCGGCGCCGACGCTGGTCGCGACCGCGACCGCCATCCGCCCGCCCGAGGCGCCGCTCACGCGAGCGATCCAGCCCAGCTGGACGACGCGCGCGAGCGCCCCGCCGGCGGCCAGCGCGGCCAACGCCGGCCCGACGGCCCCCAGCGCCGCCCCGGCAACGAGCCCCAGCCCGACCAGCACGGCCGTCCAGACGCCCACGGCCAGCTCGGACCGCTGGCGCTCGGTCACGTCGAACACCCGGGTCAGCGGCGGCGCGACCGCGGCCAGCAGGAGCCAGGGCGACAGCAGCCGAGCGAACTCGCCGGCGGTCCGCCAGGTCTCGCCGAAGACGACCGCGAACAGGTCCGGCCCGAACAGCGCGACGGCCAGGACGGGGAACGCGGCGAACGCCGCCAGCCGCGCGAACACGCGCTCGACGAGCGGCCCCAGCCGCCCGTCGCGCTGGGCCTGGGCCGCGCGGACGTAGAACACCTGCCCCACGGCGTCCGTCACCAGCCCGACGGGGACGGCGACCGACGCGACCGCGACCGTGAAGTAGCCGACGACCGCCGGCCCGAACGTGGCGACCAGCACCAACGGCGGCAGGCGGACGGCGAGCTGGCTCAGCCCGGACGCCGGGAGCCCGAACAGCGGGAACCGCCGGAACCGCCGGGCGAGCGCCGGGAGGTCGGCCCGGCGGGCCTCCAGGAGCCCGGCCGCCGACAGGGCGAGCGCGGCGACGGCCAGCACGACCGCGCCTAGGGTGGTCCCGACGACCAGGCCCCGCGCCCCGGCGTCCGCCAGCGCGACCTGGACCGCGACCACGACGACGGCCTGGGCCAGCAGGACGAGCGACATCGCCCGGTACCGCTCGACGCGTGCGAGCCAGGTCCGCGCCGCCGCAGAGACGCCCAGGGCCGCGGTCACGACGGGCACCCAGACCAACAGCGGCGCCAGCTCCGGCGCGCCGAGCGCGTCGGCCACCGCCGTCCGGAACGGGAGCGCGAGGGCCAGCAGCGCCCCGGTCGCGACCGAGGCGAGCACGGCGAGCACGAGCACGCCGGCCCCGTCGCGCGGCTCGCGCGGCACCGCGATGGCGTCGTCGTAGCGCAACGTCGCCAGGACCGCCAGCAGGTAGGCCGGCGCCACGAACACGCCCAGCAGGCCGAACGCCTCGGGCGTGTAGAGGCGCGTCAGGACGGGGCGCGTCGCGAACAGCACGGCCTGGGCCGCCGTCGCGCCGGTCACGAGCGTGAGCACCTGACGGAGCGAGCGCCCCCGAGCGAGCGCGCGGAGCCGGCCGGCCAGGACGCGGGACCGGCTCACGCGGCCGGCCCCAGGTCCGCCCGCCTCGGGACCGAGGAGGGGGCACCTGCGGAGGCGGCGAGGGGCCAGGCGGCGAGGGGCCAGGAGCCCGCGGGGACGCCGGCCCGGCCTGTCCCCCTCGTGCCCCGTGCCTCGTGGCCCATGCCCTTAGAGGATGTACTGGCTGAGGTCGCGGTTCTTGACCACGCCCGCCAGCTTGTCCTCGACGTCGGCCTCGGTGATCTCGACGGCGTCGCCGTGGGGCCCGTCCGGCACCTCGAACAGCAGGTCCTCCAGGAGCGTCGTCAGGATCGTGTGCAGCCGGCGCGCGCCGATGTTCTCGACCTCCTCGTTGACCTGGGCCGCCGTCCGGGCGATCGCGCGGACGGCCCCGTCGGTGAACGTCAGCGTGACGCCCTCCGACGCGAACAGCGCCGCGTACTGCTTGAGCAGCGCGTTCTCGGGCGCCGTCAGGATCTGGACGAAGTCGTCCTCGCTCAGCGACTGCAGCTCGACCCGGATCGGGAAGCGGCCCTGGAGCTCGGGGATCAGGTCGGACGGCTTCGAGACGTGGAAGGCGCCGCGAGGCGATGAACAGGATGTGGTCGGTCTTGACCGACCCGTGCTTGGTCATCACCGTCGAGCCCTCGACGATGGGCAGCAGGTCGCGCTGGACGCCCTCGCGCGACACGTCCGGGCCCGACCCGCCGCCGGCCTGCTGGCGGCCGGCCACCTTGTCGATCTCGTCGATGAACACGATGCCGGCCTGCTCGACGCGCGAGAGCGCCTCCGCCTTGGCGGCCTCGCCGTCGATCAGCTTCTGGGCCTCCTCCTGGGCGAGCAGCTCGAGCGCCTCGGGCACCTTGACGCGCCGCTTCTTGCGCTTCTTGCCCATCCCGCCCAGCATCTCCTGCAGGTTGATGCCCATCTCCTCCATCCCCATCGGGCCGAACATCTGCAGGTTGGTCGTCCGGTCGATGGTCACGTCGACCTCGACCTCGCGGTCGTCCAGCGTGCCGGCGCGCAGGCGGTCGCGGAACTTCTCGCGCGTCCGCTGGCGCAGGTCGTCCTCCTCGGTCGACACCTCCGGCTCGGCCGTGGCGGCCCGCCGGCCCCGCCGAGCGGGAAGCCGAGGCCGGCCGGGCGGGGCTTCGACGGCGGCAGCAGCAGGTCCAGCAGGCGCTCCTCGGCCTGCGCCCGGGCCGGCTCCTGGACGCGCTCGACCTGGGCCTCGCGGGCCTGCGCGACCGCCAGGTCGACCAGGTCGCGGATCATCGACTCGACGTCGCGGCCGACGTAGCCGACCTCGGTGAACTTGGTCGCCTCGACCTTGACGAACGGCGCGCCGGTCAGCTTGGCCAGCCGCCGCGCGATCTCGGTCTTGCCGACGCCCGTCGGCCCGATCAGGATGATGTTGGCCGGCGTGATCTCGTCGCGGAGCGCGCGGGTCGGCGTGGAGCCGGCGCCAGCGGTTGCGGAGCGCGATGGCGACCGACCGCTTGGCGTCGGTCTGGCCGACGATGTACTTGTCGAGCTCGGCGACGATCTGGTGGGGCGTGAGCCCGGCGAGGTCGTCGACCTCGGTCGTCGCGTGCGGCGGGGAGGGTGCAGGAGGGAGTCCATAGGAGTGCGTTGAGCGTCGGGCCGTACCGGCTACGCCCCCGCAGGGCGGGTGATGCGTGGAGAGGGATCGCGCGGACGCCGACCCGTACGGGAGCATGCACGCGTCGCGGGATCACGCGTCGCCTCAAATCTCCGCCAGCGTCCTCGAACGGCAGGCCGTCGTCGGTGCGCCTCGACCCGGGCCCCGTGGATCTCCTCGCGGACCTCCTTGACGGCCGGGTGCTCGCCGTTGACCAGCAGCACGGTGTAGTCGTACGGCATCCCCTTGCGGCGCTCCAGGCGGACCGCCCCGCACTCCTCCAGGTCGGCCACGAGCGACTTCGGGTCGTGGCCCGTCGACCTCGCCGATCTCGTCGGAGAGGCGGCGCAGCAGCGGCGTGAGGTAGATCTCCTCGTACTGGCCGAAGAACTTCTCGATCACCTCGAGCGCGTCGTAGTCGATCTCGTAGGTCGGGTCCTGGAGCTCGGCGAACTCGGTCGTCTGGATGGCCGTGCCGACCTCGGCCTCGGGCGGGAGCGCGTCGGTCGGGAGCAACGTCGCTCGCGTCGACAGAGCTCGCCGCCGTCGGTGTGCTCCAGCAGGTGGGGCGACAGGTGCTCCCTGAAGCCGACGACGAGCACGCGCCGCCCGTGCGCCAGGAGCGCCGTCACGACGGGCGCGTAGTCGCGGTCGCCGGCGAGCAGCACGAACGTCGTGATCTCGGGGTGGCGGTCGCGCATCTCGACCGCGTCGACGGCGAGCTGGAGGTCGGTCGTGTTGCGGTGCGTCGTGGCCGGCACGTAGACCGGCTCGATGCGCGTGCAGGTAGAGCGTCCGCTGGACGTGGCGCGAGTGGTCGTCGAGGCCGCCGAAGTCGGCGTAGGCCCGGCCGCGGACGAGACGCGTGTCCTGGCTCGGCGAGCCGGTCGCGCAGGGCCCGGAAGAGCTGGCCGGCCAGGTCGGCCGTCGAGCCGTCGCGGCCGATCGCGGCCCTTGAGGTAGTGGTGGAGGTTCTGGTAGTCCACCAGGACGGCGGCCTGACGGGCCCCCTCGGGGGCCTCGGGCGGAATCTCGGACATGGGCTCGATGGCTTCTAAATGGAGACGCGCAAACGATGGCGCGAACCCCGAAGCTACACCGGCGCCGCCAAGCGGGGTCGGAGGGGCCCGGCCCGCAGACCGACGCCGTCCGCAGCGGGCCCGACGCGGTGCCGACCCGCCGCGTGCGAGAGACCGCTCCGAACGCCCCGATCAGTCCGGCTGGCCTGGCCAGAGGTCCCGCTCGACGTCTTCCCACGACAGGGCCGCCTCGATGTCGAGGTCCAGCACGTCGGTCCACGGCCGGGCGGCGCGCACCACCGGCCCGACCCGCGCGATCCCGGCGACGCCCTGGGCGAGCGCTCGCGTCACTCGGCCGACGGAGGGGCGGAGCGGCGCCGGCACGGCGGAGCCGATCACGCGGCGCAGCGACGCCAGCCTGCCGCCCCGTCCACCCGTCCCGGCGGGGTCCTGGGGGACCAGGTGGAGGTCGCGGAGCCGGGGGCACTCGTCGGCGAAGTCCTGGAGGTGCCGGGTCTCGATCTCCTGGGCCGAGACCACGCCGTAGATCTCGTCGGCCGTGTCGAGCAGGCGCCACGCCGTGTGGGCCAGGCCCAGGCCGGGCTGGCTGGCGGAGCCCTCGAACAACCGGAGCCGCCCGCTGCTCTGGGCCGCCCGGTTGAGCCGGGTCGCCTCGGGCCATCGGTCGCGCGAGACCACGCACGCGACCGTCCGCGCGTCGGTCGCCAGCAGCCGCTCGACGATCGCGACGGCCGCGGGGGCCGGGAAGCCGACGACGACCACGGTCGGGCCGGGACCGAGGCGGGGCAGGACGAGGGAGGGGGCCATCAGGGGCGCAGGCACGGCGCCGCCGTCGCCTTGGGGCCGTCGGGGAAAGGTCGGAGAGGTCATCACGGTAAGAGGGGAAGCGTTCTGAGCGTACGCTCAATAAGCATAGTGTACATTGAGCACCTGGTCAATGATCCCCGAGAGAACCCTCCATGCCCGGCCCCAAAATCCCCGAAGACCAGCGGCGACACGAGCTGCTCGCCGCCGCCTACCGCGTCGCCACGCGCGACCGCTTGGGCGGGCTCACGACCCGCGCGGTCGCCACGGAGGCCGAGGTCAGCAACGGGCTGGTGTTCTTCCACTTCGCCTCGCGCGAGGGGCTGCGTACTGGCGCTGCTCGACCGCCTGCTCGAGACGACGGTCCTGGCGCCCGACCGGGCCGGGATGGAGGAGCTGTCGCCCGTGCGCCGCCTCCTCCACACCATCGAGCGCGATGTCGAGGGGCTGCCCGCCAACCGAGACCGCGTCGCCCTGCTCATCGACTTCTGGGTGATGGGGACCCAGCACCCCGACGTCCAGTCCCATCCGGAAGGCGCTCGGGCGACTACCGCGAGGCCTACGTGCCGCTCACGACGGCGGCCATCGAGAGCGAGCCCGAGCGGTACCCCGGCGTGACGCCCGCGTCGCTGGCGGCCGTCGCGACCGGTTTCGTCGAGGGCTGCGCGCTCCAGGTCGTGATGGACCCCGACCGGTTCGACGTGCCGGCCTACCTGTCCACGCTGCGCGCGCTCGTCCTCCACGAGTCGCCCGCCGAGGCGGCCTAGCCAGGTCCCTCCGCCTCGGCGCCGAGGCGGGTGGGCTGGCGCGGTGTCGTCCGGCCGCGGGCACGGTGGTCGCGTCGCGACGGCTGCTCGTGCCGGTCCGGTCTCGCGGACGCCTACTCCGCCTCCAGCTCCAGGATGGTCGTGTTCTGGTTCGTGTAGATGCAGATGTCGCCCGCGATCTGGAGCCCGTCCTCGACCATCTCGCGCGCCGAGAGCTGCGGGCTGTGCTTCATCATCGCCCGCGCCGCGGCGAGCGCGTAGCTGCCGCCCGAGCCGATGGCCAGGATCGGGTCGTCGGGCTCGATCACGTCGCCGGTGCCCGAGACGAGCAGCAGGCGGTCCGGCGCGGCGACGGCCAGCAGCGCCTCGAGGCGGCGCAGGTAGCGGTCCGTCCGCCAGTCCTTGGCCAGCTCGACGGCCGCGCGGACCGTGTTGCCGCCGTACTGCTCCAGCTTGGCCTCGAAGCGCTCGAACAGCGTGAACGCGTCGGCCGTCGAGCCGGCGAAGCCGGCGCAGCAGCTTGCCGCCGTAGAGCGGGCGCACCTTCTGCGCCTTGTGCTTCATCACCGTGTCGCCCATCGTCGCCTGCCCGTCGGAGCCGAGGGCGACGCGGCCGTCGTGGAGGACGCCGAGGACGGTCGTGGCGTGGATGGTCTGCAAGGTCGGGTGCGGCTGGTGGAGCCGCGGCTGGTGGAGCCCGGCGACGGCCCGGGGCGGGCGGAGTTTCAGGCGGGCGCCCGGCTTGGCCCTCACTGCGCAGGGCGACTCCCTCCGCCTCGGCACCGAGGTGGGCCGGCCGAGGCCGGGCTACCGGCCCTCGAAGTCGGCCAGCAGCTCGACGATCTGGTCCTGGGCGCGGTTGACGCGGCTCGTCGAGACCGTGTAGTTGTTGCACAGGAGCGAGAACGCGATCAGGTGGCCCGACGCGCTGCGTGACGTAGCCCGAGAGCGTCCGCGCGCCCGAGATGTAGCCCGTCTTGGCGCGGACGTTGCCGCGGGCGTCGCCCGCGCGGTAGCGGTTGCGCAGCGTGCCCGTGTAGCCGCCGCAGCGGGAGCGAGTTGTAGAACGCCTCGCGCGTGGCCCGGTCGGGGTGCTCGTGCATCCCGCGCAGGATGCGCGATGATGCCCGATCGGCGTCAGCCGGTTGAGCGCCGACAGGCCCGAGCCGTCGGCGACGCGGAAGCTCTCCGGGTCGATGCCGATGCGCTCCAGGAACGGCTCGGCCGCCGCGAACCCGGCGAACGCCGAGCCCGTCGGGAGGTCGGCGCCGCGGTAGACGTAGGCGCCCAGCGTGCGGAGCAGGTGCTCGGCGTACAGGTTGTTCGAGTCCGTGTTCGTCTCGCTCGACGATGTCGCGGAGCGGCGGCGACGTGTGCGTCGCGACGCGGCGCATGCGTTCGTAGCGCGGCCGCCGGCCCCACTCGTCCACGTCGACGGCGCTCGCCGTCGACCTCGATGCCCGCGGTCGCGGAGCACGCCGACCAGCGTCGAGACGAAGTAGTCGGTCGGGTTGACGACCGACAGCTCCTCGGTCTCGGTCCGCCCGGCCGGCACCGACTGGCCGTCACCGTGAACACGTTCTCCGACAGCGCCGCGGCTGTAGCCCTCGCGGATGCCGCCGCCGGCGGTCGTCGTGGACCGGTTGACGAACCGGGCGTAGCCGTAGTCCGGCGTCGACCTCGATGCGGGCCGGCTGGCCCGGCGTCGTGCCGCGGACCTCGACCTGGACCGTCCCCTCGCCGAACTGCAGGCCCGAGATCTCGGCGCCGTAGTACCACTCGAGGTCGTCCCACTCCAGCCCTGGCCCAGGTGGACGTTGTCGAAGATGTCGTCGTCGCCCACGACGGGCCCGTGGACGCGGCGGATGCCCGCATGGCGCGCAGGCTGTCGGCCCACTCGCGGAAGGCGCGCGCAGGTCGCCGTCGCGGAAGCGGCCCCCGAACGTCGGGTCGCCCGAGCCGCGGACGACGAGCGAGCCGAGGAGCGTCCCGTTCTGGACGTCGCCGTCGGCGTAGAGGCGCGTCGGGTAGCGGAAGCCCGGGCCGAGCGCGTCGAGCGCCGCGGCCGTCGTGAGCAGCTTCATGTTGCTCGCCGGGATAAAGCGCCGCGAGCCGTTCCGGTCGTACAGCTCCCGGCCCGTGTCGAGGTCGACGACGTAGGCGCCCCAGTAGGCGTCGTCGAACGAGCGCGCGTCCAGGACGCCGTCGATCAGCTCGGCCAGCCCGGCCTGCGACGAGGTCGGCTGGGCGCTGGCGCCGACCGCGAGCAGGGCGAACAAGGCGACCGCCGCAGACGGCGAGAGGATCGGATGAGCATGGCGAGCGCGACCGGGGGGGGCGTGTGGAACGGGGGAGGGAAACGGCATCGTGCGCCGCCCGGTCTGGCCGGTGGCGCGAAAGCGAAGCCGCGACGGCCGGGCCTACGTCGGCCGGGCCTACTCGGCCGGCGCCTACTCGGCCGTGCGTCGTCGCGTCGAGGCGGGCTTCGAGCGCGGCCTGCTGGCGCTCGATCGCCCAGCGAGTCGCGCGCGGCGGCCTCGAGGATGGCCTGCTCGGGGTCGGGCCGGACGTCGGAGCACGTACACGTAGCCGACCTCCGAGATCGGCGCCGCCGGCTCGAGGTGGATCACGTAGTCGTTGCGGCCCGCCGCCGCGTACGCCGTGTCGACGCGGCCGACGGGGATGCCGGCCGGGAAGACGCCCGAGAACGGGCTCGTGACGACCAACATCCCGCGCTCGACGGGCTCCGTCTTGACCACGTACTCCATCGTCAGCCGGTCGAACGAGGCGCCGTCCCACCGGACGACGCCGTCGCGGCCCAGCTCCTCGATGGCGGCCGGCACGCGGAACTGGGTGTTCTGGTGCGGCATCACGACCGCGTACCGGTCGGCTCGTCAGGACCACCCGCCCGACGATCCCGCGCTCGTTGATGACCGGCATCCCGACCTCGACCGAGTCGCGCGCGCCGACGTCGATCGTGAGCAGGTTGGTCTGCTCCGTGATGTCCTTGGCGACGACGCGGCCCGACGACGCGGCGGACCGTGGGTGGAGTCCTCGAACTGCAGGAGCGCCCGGAGCTGGGCGTTCTCGGCCGACGCCTCGCGCAGCCGGGCCACCTCGGCCGACAGCTCGGCGGTCTCCGTGCGGAGCCGCTCGTTCTCGGCGAGCGACTGGCGGAACCGGTCGGTGCGCGCGAACACGCCCTCGACGGGCGCCGTGACGGCCAGGCTCGCCGCGCGCGCGGCGCGCAGCGCCGGCCCGTTCCGGCTGACGAAGATCACGACTCCGATCAGCAGGAGCGCCCCGAACACGACGTAGTCGCGCGAGCGCTCCCAGACCTGCTGGGCGAGGGCCATCCGGCGGAGTGGGAGAGGGGAGGAGGGGGGCCGCCTACTCCCGACGGCGCCGAGGGTTCGGCCGGCGAGCGAGGCCGGGCTCCGTCGAGACGGGGCTCCGGCGGCCTGGCCCGCCTCGGCGCCGAGGCGGGCCTAGTTCGTCAGCACCGGCATGTAGCCGTCGATGTCCTCCAGGACCGAGCGCCGGTGCCGCGGACGACGGCCGTGAGCGGGTCGTCGGCGGCGAAGACCGGGAGCTCGGTCCGCTCGCGGAGGTACTCGTCGAGCCCCTTGAGGAGCGCGCCGCCGCCGGTCAGCATGATGCCGCGCTCGAGCACGTCGCCGCCCAGCTCCGGGGGCGTCCGCTCGAGCGCGCGCACGACGGCCGCGGCGATCTGGTTGACCGACGGGCGGAGCGCCTCGCGGACGTCCTCGCTCGACACGACGCGCGTCTTGGGCACGCCCGTCACCAGGTCGCGGCCCTTGACCGACAGCTCGAGCTCGGGGTCGAGCTTCTGCGCGCTACCGATCTCGCACTTGATCCGCTCGGCCGTCCGCTGGCCGATGAGCAGGTTGTGGTGCTTCTTGAAGTACTGCATCACGGCCTCGTCGAGCTCGTTGCCGCCGACGCGGATCGACTCGTCGACGACGATGCCGTTGAGCGCGATGACCGCGATCTCGGTCGTCCCGCCGCCGATGTCGACGATCATGTTGCCGACCGGCTCGCTGCACGTTGAGCCCGATCCCGATGGCCGCCGCCATCGGCTCGTCGATCAGCATGACGTGGCGGGCGCCGGCGTTCTGGGCGGCGTCCTTGACGGCGCGGCGCTCGACCTCGGTGATGCCCGAGGGCACGCAGATCACCATCCGCCCGATCGACGTCATCCAGCCCGGCTTGATCCGGCGGATGAAGCCCGCGGATGAGCGCGTCGGCGACCGAGAAGTCGGCGATGACGCCGTCGTTGAGCGGCCGGATCGTCTCGATGTCCTTGTGCGTCCGCTCGTGCATCATCAGCGCCTCCTGCCGATGGCGACCGGCTTGCCCGGACCGCCGGTCGATGGCGACGATCGAGGGCTCGTTGAGCACGATGCCCTTGTCGCGGACGTGGATGAGCGTGTTGGCGGTGCCGAGGTCGATGGCGACGTCGACCGAGAACGGGTTGAGCACGGAGTCGGGGATGGGAGCGGGCGGCGCGCGTGCGCCGGTCGATAGCAGAGAGGGGCGCGTCCGGGCGTCAAGCCCCCGGCCGTCCAGGGAGCGGGCGCGCCATACGCGGAGGCCAAGCTAACGCGGCGCCCCGGCCGATCCGGGCCGCGCGGACCTTGATTTTTCAGGGAGGACCGGCGCCCGGTCGCCACGCCGCAGTCGGGGGTTAGTGGGCCGGTCTCGCCCCGTGCCCGAGGCGGCCACCGCTCAGTGCCGGAAGTGGCGCTGGCCCGTGAACGCCATCGCCATGCCGCGCGCGTCGGCGGCCGCGATCACCTCGTCGTCGCGGACGCGACCCGCCGGGCTGAACGGCCGCGGTCGCGCCCGCCTGCGGCGGCCGCTTCGAGGCCGTCGGCGAAGGGGAAGAAGGCGTCCGAGGCGACCACGCAGCCGGCGAAGTCGAGGCCCGACTTGGCGCCCTTGGCGACGGCGATCTCGCTCGCGTCGATCCGGCTCATCTGGCCGGCCCCGATGCCCAGCGTCGCCCCGTCGCGGGCGTAGACGATGGCGTTCGACTTGACGTGCTTGCAGACGCGCCACGCGAAGTCGAGGTCGGCCCACTCGCGGTCGGTCGGCGGGCCTCGGGTCGGGACCGTCCACGAGCCGCGCGGCGTCGGCGGCGAGCGGGGCGTCGGGCGTCCTGGACCAGCAGCCCGCCGGCGACCGTCCGCACGTCGAGCGGGCGGCCGCGGCGGCGAGGTCGGCGCGGACGAGGCGGCGGTTCTTCTTCTGCTGGAGGAAGTCGAGGACGCCGTCCTCGAAGGCCGGCGCGATGATGATCTCGGTGAACACGCCGTCGATGGCCTCGGGCCGTCGCCAGGTCGAGCGGGCGGTTGACGACGACGATGCCGCCGAACGGGCGACTGGCGGTCGGTCGCGAACGCCTTGTGGTAGGCGGCCTCCAGCGTCTCCGGCCTGGCCCACCCCGCACGGGTTGGTGTGCTTCAGGATGGCGACCGTCGGCGGCCCGCCGCGAACTCGGCGATCAGGTTGAGCGCGGCCGTCAGGTCGATCAGGTTGTTGAACGAGAGCGCCTTGCCGTGGAGCATCTCGTACCGGTCGAGGCGTCGCCGTAGAGCGCGGCGCGCTGGTGCGGGTTCTCGCCGTAGCGCAGGTCGTCGGCCTTGGGGAGGTCGACGGAGAACGATGTCGGGCAGGCGCGTCCGCCTCGGTCGCGTCGTCGGCCGGGTCGGCGGCCGGTCGCGGCGGCCGAGGCGCCGGCGAAGAAGGCGGCGATGGCCGCGTCGTAGTCGGCCGTGTGGGCGAAGGCGGCGCCCGCGAGCCGGCGCCGCGTCGCGATGCCGAGCGTGCCGTCGTTGGCCTCGAGCTCGTCCGCGATCGGCGTCGTAGTCGGCCGGGTCGACGACGGCCGCGACGAAGGCGAAGTTCTTGGCCGCCGCGCGCAGCATCCCCGGCCCGCCGATGTCGACGTTCTCGGCCGCGACCGCGTCGGTCGCCCCGCCGGCCGTCGCCTCGCGGAACGGGTACAGGTTGACGACGACCAGGTCGATGGCGCCGATCCCGTGCTCGGCCAGCTCGGCCAGGTCCTCGGGGTCGGTGCGCCGCGCCAGGATGCCGCCGTGGATGGCCGGGTGCAGGCTCTTGACGCGTCCGCCCAGGATCTCGGGGAAGCCCGTCACCGAGGCCACGTCGGTCACCGGCACGCCGGCCTCGCGGAGCGCGCGCGCCGTGCCGCCGGTCGAGAGCAGCTCGACGCCGAGGGCGTCGAGGCGGCGGCCGAAGTCGGCCAGGCCGGTCTTGTCGCTGACCGAGAGCAGCGCGCGGCGGACCGGGTAGCGGTCGTCGGGGGCGGGGAGGTCCTTGGCCGAGATCACGGGAGCGGGGGGTGGGGGGCGGGAGGGGGAACGGCGACGTCGGGGCCGCCCGGGCCGGCGATGGTCACGCGGCGGCCCTCGACGCGGAGCCGGCCGTCGGCGAGCAGCGCCAGGGCGCGGGGGAACAGGCGGTGCTCGACGGCGAGCACGCGCGCGGCGAGCGTCTCGGGCGTGTCGTCGGGCGCCACGTGGACGGCCTCCTGGAGCACGATGCGGGCCCGTGTCGTACTCGGTCGTCGACCAGGTGGACCGTCGCGCCGCTCACGCGGCAGCCGGCCGTCGAGCACGCCTGGTGGACGCGCCGGCCGTACAAGCCGGCGCCGCCGAACGCCGGCAGCAGCGACGGGTGGACGTTGAGGATCCGGTGCTGGAACGCCCACACGACCGGCGCGGGGATCTTGCGGAGGTAGCCGGCCAGCGCGACCGTGTCCGCCTCGGCGCGCGCGAGCGCGTCCAGCAGGGCCTCGCCGAAGCGCGGCGTCGTCGCTCGAGCGGCGCGATCACCTCGGTCGGGATCCCGCGGGCCTCGGCGCGCGCGAGCGCCCCGGCGCCGGGGCGGTCGGTGACCAGCAGGACGGGCTCGGCCCGGAGCGCGCCCGCGTCGATGGCGTCCAGGATGGCGCCGACGTTGGAGCCGCCACCGGAGGCGAAGAGGGCGAGGCGCATGGCGGGGACCGGGAAAGACGGAGGGTAGACGCCGGCGGGGGCCGATGGAATCCTCAGGCCGCGGTCCGGACCATTCTCCACCCTGTCTCCTCCAAACCGGCGAGGCTAGCCGGTGGGAGGGCGGTCGGCGCGGGGGCCGGCCGGCGAACGGCGGGAGCGGACGATGTGGACCAGGACCGAGGCGACGAGCCCCAGCGTGACCACGTTCGCGACGACGATCGGGAGGTCGCGAAGGACGATCCCGTAGGCCAGCCACAGCACGATCCCGGCCGTGAAGAGCCCGTACATCCCCAGCGACAGGTCGGCCGACGAGCCCGAGCGCCACGTCTTCACGACCTGGGGGACGAAGGAGCCCGTCGTGCACGCGGCGGCGACGAGCCCCAGGAGCGTGTCCCGCTCATGCCGCGACCGGGTCGAGGACGTGGAGGCGAGCCTCCTCCGCCACACGTCAGTCGCGCGCGCACGCCGACGGGCAGCGTGCTCTTGCGCCGGACGTGGCCGTAGACCAGCCCGCGACGCGACCGGCCCGCCGACGAGCGGCGCGTAGTGGGCCAGCACCTCGTCGACCGTGAACGTCGGCCGGTCGGGCGCGACCTCGGCGCCGGTGAACATGCCGAACACCAGCCCGCCGAGCTGCTCGAGCACGCCCGCCAGTCGGAGCCGGGCCAGCATCCCGTCGATCCGGTACGGCGCCTCGCCGACGTCCTCCACGAACAGGATGGCGCCCGTCAGGTCGGGGAGGTAGGGCGTGCCGAGGAGCGCCGTCACGAGCGCCAGGTTGCCGCCCAGCAGCACGCCCTCGGCCTCGCCCGTCGCGAGCGGGACGAGCGCCTCGCCGCCCGGGCCGCGCACGTCGTAGCCCGCGTCGCCACCGACGACACGCCAGAAGTCGGCCTCGGTCTCGGCGTCCAGGCCGGCCCCCAGTCGCTGGCGACCATCGGGCCGGAGACGCCGGTCAGGCCCGCCTCGGCCCCACAGCGCGAGGTGGAGCGCCGTGACGTCGGAGTAGCCGACGACCAGCTTGGGGTGCGCCCGGGCGGCGGCGTAGTCGATGCGGTCCAGGATGCGGAGCAGGCCGTAGCCGCCGCGCAGGCAGACGATCGCGTCCAGGTCGTCGCGGGCCAGGGCGTCGTTGAGCGCGCCGAGGCGGGCGGTCGTCGTCGCCGGCGAGGTAGGCGGTCGGCCCGCCGGCGGGGTCGAGGATCTCGGCGCGCAGGCCGCGCTGGCGGAGCGCGGCGAGGCCGGCGTCGAGTGTCCGCAGGGTCGAGCGCGGCCGAGGCCGGCGCGACGACGGCGACGCGGCCGGATGGGGCGAGGGGGCGGGGAAGCGGCACGGAAGACGGAGGGGACGCCCCAAGCTAGCCGGCCCCGGGCGACGGTGGGGCACACGGGACGCCAGTCCCCGAGGCCTCCGCTTTCGCTGCCGGGACTCCGCGGCCGCCCGCCCGACTACGCCCGCCTCGGCGCCGAGGCGGGCCTTCGACGGCGGTCGAGCCGAACCGTCGTCGCCCCGCGGAGGACAGCCGAGCGGGGGACCGGGACGGCACGGAATCGGGCCGGGGCCCGTTCTGAACCGGCCCCGGCTCCCCGCGTTCGACCTGTCCCCGCCGACTCCGAGATGACCCGTTTGCTCCCCGCCCTCCTCCTGCTCGCCTTCGCCGCCTGCGACACGACCGGCAACGTCGTCGACCCGGGCGACGGCTTCGACCCCTCGACGGTCGACTACGACGCCGTCCAGTCGCTGGACTACGACGCCTACGTCCGCCCGCTGCTGGCCGCCCGCAACGTGCTCGCGCCGACCGCCGGCGGGACCGGCGACGCCGCCGACTACGACCTGATGGACGTGGTGATGGCCGGCCCGAGCGGCTTCGTCGTCCCGTTCGACGCCGAGGGGAGCCTGATGCTGCGGTTCGTCCGCGACCTGCCCGACTCGGTCGCGATCCCGATGCCCAACCTGCGCGACCTGGAGGACGACGAGGTCCGCTACCTCGCGCGCTGGATCGAGGACGGCGCCCGCGACGGCGACATGATCCCGTTCGCCGACGCCCACCACGTGATGCTGGCCGGCGTCCAGGGCGAGAACCACGTCGCCATCATCGACGCCGAGACGTTCCGGCTCATCCGCCGGATCGACTTCGACGAGTTCGGCATCCCGAGCGCGCCCTACGGCCCGCACCACTTCGCCTTCGAGGCCGACGGGAGCGTGGCCTACGTCTCGCTCGTCTCGGCCGGCGTCGTCGCCAAGGTCAGCCTGGACCTGTCGCGCGCCCCGAGCGACGACCCTCCTCGGCCGCACCGAGGAGGGCGTCTTCGCCACGCCGGGCATGATGACGCTCGACCCGTCCTCGAACCGGATGTTCGTCGGCCGCTCGACGCTGTCGGACCCGCTGGCCAACGGGTTCGGCATCCTGGACCGGAACACGATGACGATGGAGGTCATCGACACGCCGTTCAACGTGCCGCACGCGATGGCGGCGACGCCCGACGGCCGGTTCGCGATCACGGCCGAGCTGACGGGGACGCAGGCCGAGAGCCGCGCGCTCGTCTACGACGCCGCGACGGGCGACGTCTCGCTGCTGTCGATCCCGACGGACGGGGCGCCGCGCGAGTTCATCCACTTCAGCATCCTGGGCGTCCACCACGCGGGGATGGGGATGGACCACGGCGGCATGAGCAGCGAGATGGACCACGCGGGCATGGACCACGCGGGCATGGACCACGCGGGCATGGACCACGCGGGCATGGACCACGCGGGCATGGACCCCTCCGGGACCGGCGGCGGCATGGCGATGGGCGCCGCGGCGGGCTACCCGTACACCGTCACGCTCACCTCGCGCTCGACCGACGAGGTCCTGTTCCTGACGCTCGCCGAGGACGGCACGCTCGCGTTCGACGGCGCGGCGCCGGCCGGCGACGGCCCGTACCACGCCCACGCCAACCACGACGGCTCGTCGCTGCTCATCCCCGACCAGCGCGGCGACGCGGTCACGATCCTGGACGCCGTCACGCGCGAGCTCGTCCGGACCGTCGAGGCCGGCGCCCCGGCCGGCCCGCTGAGCCAGCCCCACAGCCCGGCCCCGGCGATCGACGGGTCGCGCTTCTTCGTCACCTCGTCCAACCTCGACGGGGCCTGGACGCCGCCGTTCCTGTTCATGCCGCCGGGTGACGGCGACCGCGAGCCGCTGGGCGCCGAGTCGTTCGGCAACGTCGCCGCGTTCTCGCCGACCGGCGAGGTGCTGGGCGTGGTCCAGCTCGGGGCCTACCCGTCGGGCCTGGAGCCCGTCATGCTGCACGGCGGCGCGGCCGGCATGACGGACCACGAGGGGATGGACCACGGCGGCCAGTGACCCCCCGCCTAGGCCCGCCTCGGTGTGTCCTCGACCCGGTCGGGCGCGCGCTCGAGGCGGGCCGACCCGCGTTCCCTCCGCTCGACCCGCCGACCGCATGCGCCTGCTCGCCCTCGTCCTCCTCGCCGCCGCCCCGCTGGCGGCCCAGACGTTCACGCGTGAGGCGACGCCGTTCCCGGTGACGGCCGACGGCGCCGCCGTTCCGTCCCGTTCACGGGCGGCTTCTTCGAGCCGCGCCCGGCGCTCGTCGACATCGACGCCGACGGCGACGCCGACCTGGTCGTCAACGTGGGCGGCGCCGGGCTTCAGCTGTTCCGCCGCGACGGGCGACGCGTGGGTCTGGCAGACCGACCGGCTGGGCGGCATCGAGCCCGGCAACTGGTCCACCTTCGCCGACCTCGACGGCGACGGCGACCTCGACCTGCTGACGCGCGGCGACCCGGGTCGCGTCCGCTACTGGCGCAACGTCGGGACGCCCCAGCGGGCCGCCTTCGAGGTCGGCGCGGACCTCCTGCGCGACGCCGCCGGCGAGCCGGTCAACGTCGAGGACTCGTCGATCCCAGCGCTCGGCGACCTCGACGGCGACGGCGACCCCGACCTGTTCGCCGGCAAGGCCGACGTCGGCACCATCACGACCTACCGCCACGACGGGCTCGACGACCAGGGCGTCCCCGTCTTCGCGTTCGTGACCGACCGCTACCAGGACATCGTGATCTACGAGGAGAACCCGCAGTGCCGCCGGGCCCGCCCCGGCCTCGCTGACGATGCCGGGCGCGCCCGGGCGCGGGTCCATGCACGGGGCCAACGCGATCGCCCTGGCCGACCTCGACGGCGACGCCGCGCCCGAGCTGTTCTGGGGCGACTTCTTCGCGCCGAGCCTGTTCTACTTCGCCAACCAGGGGACGGCGACGGACCCGGAGTTGACCCTCGCCTCCGAGCGGTTCCCGGTCGGGCAGCCGCTGACGTCGGGCGGCTACAACGCGCCGACCTACGGCGACGTGGGGAGCGACGGCGACCTCGACCTGGTCGTCGGCGTCCAGCGCGGGCTGTGCTTCCAGTCCCAGACGGCCGTCGCCAACCTGATCTACTTCGAGAACGCCGGGACGGCCCAGTCGCCCGACCTGCGGCTGGTCACCGACCGGCTGATCGAGTCGCTCGACCTGGGCTCGCGCTCGACGGCCGCCCTGGCCGACCTCGACGGCGACGGCGACCTCGACCTGGTGCTCGCCAACGAGACCGACCCCGACGACACGTCGCGCGCCAACCTGGTCCGCTACGAGAACGTCGGCACGGCGACGGCCCCCGCGTTCCGCCTGGCCGACGCCGACTGGCTGGCGCTGGCGTACGACTACGGCGCCTACGCCCCGACGTTCGGCGACCTCGACGGCGACGGCGACCTCGACCTGTTGGTCGGCGGCTTCAACGGCCGGTTCGCGTTCCTCCGCAACGTCGGCACGGCCCGGGCGCCCGAGTACCAGCGCGTCGACGACCGCTTCCAGGACGTCGACATGGGCCAGTACGCCCGGGCCTCGCTGGGCGACCTCGACGGCGACGGCGACCTCGACCTGATCGGCGGCGGCTCCAGCGGCCGGATCCGGCTCTACATCAACGGCGGGACGGCGGCGCTGCCGGTCTACGGGACCGAGCCGAACGGGACGCCGTCGGCCCAGGACCTGGCGTTCCAGGCCGAGATCGGCATCCCCGACCGCGTCGGCGGCGACGCCGCGCCCGTCCTGGGCGACCTCGACGGCGACGGCGACCTCGACCTGCTGGTGGGCACGGCCGAGGGCGAGCTGCTGGTGTTCCAGAACGTCGGCACGGCGACGGCCCCCCGGTTTGCCGCGTCCGCCTCGGTGCCGGCGGGGCGGCGGCGGACGACGCCCGCGCTGGGCGACCTCGACGGCGACGGGCAGCTCGACGTCGTGGCCGGCACGTCGTCGGGCGGCGTCCTGTTCTGGCGGGCCGACGGCGGGACCTGGACCGAGCCGGCGCCCGCGCCCGACCTCGGCCTGCGCGTCGTGCCGAACCCGTCGACGGGCGCCGTCACGTTCCGCGCGTCCGCCGAGGCGGGCGACCTCGCCGTGCTCGACGTGCGGGGGCGCCTGGTGGCGACGGTCGCGCTGGCCGCTGGGTTGGGAGCATGGGATGGAACGGACGGAGGAGAGCCGGCCGCCGCCGGCGTCTACCTCGCGCGCCTACGGACGGCGGGCTCGGAGCAGACGGTCCCGTTCACGCGCGTCCGCTAGACCGGGGCCCCACCGGGCCCCACCGGGCCCCACCGGGCCACCCCGCCCACCTCGGCGCCGAGGCGGAGGGGCGCGCGGTCAGATCCAGCCCTTCCGGCGGAAGTAGACCAGCGTCCCGGCGGCCAGGGCGGCCATCGCGCCCAACAGCGCGAAGTAGCCCCAGCGGACGTGGAGCTCGGGCATCACGTCGAAGTTCATGCCGTAGAGCCCGGTCAGGAAGCCCAGCGGCAGGAACAGCGTGCCGACGACCGTCAGCACCTTCATCACCTCGTTCTGGCGCATCCCCAGCGACGACAGGTAGAGGTCCGAGACCGAGCCGAGCACGTCGCGCAGCGACTCGATCACCTCGACGATCTGGACCACGTGGTCGTAGGCGTCGCGGAGGTAGGGCCGCGTGGCGTCCTGGACGTAGGGCGTGTCCTCGCGGAGCAGCGCGGCGAGCACCTCGCGGAGGGGCCACACGCCCCGCCGGAGCACCGTGACCTCGCGGCGCAGGCCCGAGAGCGCGGCCTGGACCGACGGGTCGGGGTCGTCGAGCGCCCGGTCCTCCAGCGTCTCCGTCGCGTCCCCGATCCGCTCCAGCGTCACGAACACGTGGTCGACGATCAGGTCGAGGAGCGCGTACAAGAGGTAGTCGGCCTGGGCCGTGCGGACGCGGCCGGCGCTCTTGCGCAGCCGCTCGCGCAACGGGTCGAACACGTCGCCGGCGCGCTCCTGGAACGACAGGACCCAGCCGGGCCCCAGCACGAGCCCGACCTGCTCGATCACGTGCCCGACCGTCGCCGGGTCCCCGTCGCAGTAGGCGACCGAGGCGTCGAGGTCGGTCGCGCGGACCATCCGGGCGACGACGAACACGACCGGCGGAGCGATTCCGGACGGGTCCTCGTAGACCTCCAGTTTGGGCCGCTGCCCGAGGTGGACCAGGTCCTCGACCACCAAAGGGTGGAGCCCGAACGCTTGGCCCACCGCGTCCACGGTCACGACGTCCCCCACGCCGGCCACGTCGAGCCAGGTCACGCCCGGCCCGTCGGCGAGCGCCCGGGCCTGGTCGGGCGTGACGTCGGGGTGCTCGTCGACCCGGTCGGCGTCGTAGCGGAACGCCGACAGCTGGGCCGGCGGCGTGCCCGAGGCGGGCGGGGCCAGCACGCCCGGCGGCCGGCCGACCCGGTGGGACCGGCGCTCGACCAGGCGGCTCCGGAGGGCCGAGGGGACCGGGTCCACTAGGGGGTCGGGGGGGGCGGGTTGGTCCGCTGGACGGTCTCGGTCCGCCGGGCGACCTCGTCGGCCAGCCGCTGCATCTCGTCGGCCTCGGTCGTCGCCGGGCGCCGGGCCGGCGGGGCGGCCGGGGCCGGGTCGTTGAGGTGGTGGATGGCCTTGGACCGCTCGGCGGCCGTCTGGGTCAGCTCCTTCTCGACCTTGCGCGCGCGCATCGAGGCGCCCAGGCGGCCGGGGAGCGCGGCGAGGTAGCCCAGCAGGAGCCCGGTCCCGAACCACCCGGCGACCATCCACAGCACCGGGCCGGTCCAGTCGGCGTCGACAAACGGGAGGGCCAGGCGGACCTCGTTGGTCAGGTTCGCGTCCTGCGTGGCGAGCAGGATGCCGAGGATGACGATGACGAACAGCAGGAGGAGCAGCGTGCGCATGACGAGCGGCCGAGGTGAGGGGGTCGCAGTCTACGCCGGCCGCGCCCTCAGGTTGTCGGCGGGCCTGCGCCGGCCGTCTGGGCGTCCTGCACCAGACGCCCTGGGGCGGACGCGCGAGAGGCGACGGGGCCAGGCGGCGTATCCTGCCCGACGCCCGCTCTGCCATGCCGTCCACCCCCGCCCGCCGGCCCCTCAAAACCCGCCAGGCCGGGTGGGCCTCGGCCCTGGCCCGGGCCGTCGCCCGGACCGGGCTGACGCCGAACGCGATCTCGCTGTCAGGCGTCGGGTTCGCCGTCGTCACGGCCGTCGCGTTGCTGGCCGCCGGGTCCGCCTCGGGCGGCGCGCGGGCGGGCCTGTTCGTCCTGGCCGCCGCGGCGGTCCAACTCCGGCTGCTGTGCAACCTGCTCGACGGGATGGTGGCCGTCGAGGGCGGCCGGGGGACGCCGGCCGGCGAGGTGTTCAACGACCTGCCCGACCGCGTCTCCGACCTGCTGGCCCTCGTCCCGGCCGGCTACGCGCTCCAGGGCGTCGGCCTGGGCCCCGAGCTGGGCTGGGCCGCCGGCGTCGCCGCCGTCCTGACCGCCTACGTCCGCGTGCTGGGCGGCGCCTGCGGGCTGCCCCAGCGGTTCACCGGCCCGATGGCCAAGCCGCACCGGATGGCTGCGCTGACGGCCGGCCTGCTGGTGGCCGCCGCTACGGTCTCGGTGGGCGTCGCCGACGTCGTGCTGGCCGTGACGCTGGCCGTGATCGCCGTCGGCGCGCTCGCGACGGCCGTTCGGCGGACGGTCGCCGTCGTCCGGGCGCTCGGGGCCCGGTCGTGATGGAGCGCGTCGCCGCCCGCTTCCTGGTCGCCCTGATGCGGCTCGTCACCGGCGTCCGCGTCCGGTGGGAGGTCCCGCTCGCGGCGTCCGGCCCGCGCGTCTACGTCGCCAACCACACGAGCCACCTCGACGGGCTGGTGGTGTGGGCCGCGCTGCCCCCCGCCGAGCGGGCCCGGACCCGCCCGGTCGCGGCGGGCGACTACTGGAGCGGGCGCGTCAAGGGCTGGCTCGCCCGCGACGTGTTCGGCGCCGTCTTCGTCGAGAGGGGAGGGGCCGACCGCGAGACGCTCCCCCGGCTGCTCGACGTGCTCGACGGCGGCGGCGCGCTCATCCTGTTCCCCGAGGGGACCCGGGGCGACGGCGAGGCGGTCGGCCCGTTCCGCTCGGGCCTGTTCCACCTGGTCGACCGGCGGCCCCAGGCGGAGGTGGTCCCGGTCCGGCTGGAGAACCTGTCGCGGTCGCTCCCCAAGGGCAAGACCGTCCCGGTCCCGCTCCTGGGCCGCGCCAGCTTCGGGGCGCCGCTGACGCTGAGCCCGGGCGAGGCGCGCGAGGCGTTTCTGGGCCGAGTCCGGGCGGCGGTCGAGCGGCTAGGCGACCCGTGAGCCGCCTGCTCTCCGACCCCGAACTGGTGGGCGTCCTGGCCGGCGTCCTGGGCCTGCTGGTGCTCGCGAGCGGGATCGCGGCCGTGATCGGCCGGCGCGTCACGACCGACGCGGGCCGGGCCGTCGCGGCCAACCTCGTGCTCCGGGTCCAGGCGTGGTGGGTGATGGTGGCCGTCCTGTGCCTGACGCTGGCCACGGGCGGGCTGGGCTCGGTGGTCCTGTTCGGGGCGACCTCGTTCTTCGCCTTCCGCGAGTTCGCGACGCTGTCGCCGGCGCGGGCGAGCGACCACAGCGCGCTGACCTGGGCGTTCTTCGTCGTGATCCCGGTCCAGTACCTGTTCGTCGCGCTCGATGTCTACGGGATGGTCGTCCTGTTCATCCCCGTCTACGCGTTCCTGTTCGCGCCCGTCCGCGCGGCGGCGACCGGCGACACGCGCGACTTTCTGGCCCGGACCTCGGCCATCCACTGGGGGCTGATGGTCTGCGTCTACTGCGTGAGCTACGCGCCGGCCCTGCTCCAGCTGGACGTCCCCGGGTACCAAGGGCAGACGGTCAAGCTGCTCGTGTTCCTGATCCTGGTCGTCCAGCTGAGCGACGTCCTCCAGTACGTCGTGGGCAAGACGCTAGGCCGGCGGCCGCTGGCGCCGAGCGTGAGCCCGAACAAGACGTGGGAGGGGTTCCTGGGCGGCGTGGCCGGGGCGACGGCCGTGGGCACGGCGTTGTGGTGGATGACGCCGTTCGGGCCGGTCTCGGCGGCGCTGGTGTCGCTGCTGATCGCGCTGGCCGGCGTGGCCGGCGGCCTGGTGATGTCGGCCGTCAAGCGGGACCGCGACGTCAAGGACTTCGGGGAGGCGATCCCCGGCCACGGCGGCGTGCTCGACCGGATCGACTCGGTGTGCTTCGCGGCCCCGCTGTTCTACCACGTCGTCCGCTTCGCGACGGTCACGCACCCGGAGGCGCTGGCGACGTTCGAGAGCTGGTTCTAGCGGGGTCGGCCGCGAGAGAGGAACGGTCCGGACGGCGGCCCCGATGCGCAGTCGGCCCACCTCGGTCGGCCGGCGGCCCCCCCGGACACGTCGCCGAGGCGGACCGCGCCAGATGCGGCCGGGGCGGACCGCGGTGCGCTCGGCGGGCGTTGACGGCGTCCCTCGGACCGGTCTCCCATGCGCACTGCCCTGTTCCTGCTCGTCCTGGCCCTCGCCGGGTGCGACGGCGGCCGCCAGCCGGTCGGCGCGAGCGTGTCGGTCGCCGAGGCCATGTCGGGCGACACGACCGGGTTCGACCGGGCCGACCGCGTCCGCGACTTCGTCTTCCCGGCCGACCACGGGCCGCACCCCGGCTTCAAGGCCGAGTGGTGGTACGTGACCGGCAACGTCCGCGCGACCGACGGGACGGACCGGCGCTTCGGGGTCCAGTTCACCGTGTTCCGCTCGGCGCTCGCGCCCGACACGGCCACGGCGGGCCGGGCCTCGGGCTGGGCGACCGACCAGCTCTACATGGCCCACGTGGCCATCGGGGACGTGGCGAACGAGCGGTTCTACGATCAGGAGCGGTTCTCGCGCGGCGCGGCCGGGCTGGCCGGGGCGAGCGCCGAGCCCGTCACGGCGTTCCTGGGCCCGGTCCGCCTCGCGTCGGTCGGCGACGCGAGCGGGCCGGTCCCGCTCCGGATCACCGGGTCGGCCGAGGGCGCCGCGTTCGACCTGACGGCCCGGCCGCTCAAGCCGGTCGTGCTCCAGGGCGACCGCGGGCTGAGCCAGAAGGGCGTCGGCGCCGGGAACGCGAGCTACTACTACGCCCAGACCCGGATGGCGACGACGGGCACGGTCACCGTCGACGGCCAGGCGGTCCCGGTCGAGGGCCTGACCTGGCTCGACCGCGAGTGGTCGACGTCGGCGCTGGGCGACGGGCAGGTCGGGTGGGACTGGTTCGCGCTCCACCTCGACGACGGCCGCGACCTCATGCTCTACCAGCTCCGCCGCGACGACGGCTCGAAGGACCCGCTCTCGGAGGGGTCGCTGGTCGCCGCCGACGGGACCAAGACGCGGCTCGACGCCGCCGACTTCTCGCTCGAGCCGCTCCGGACGTGGGCCAGCGGGGGCGGCGACTACCCGACGCGCTGGCGCCTGCGCGTCCCGAGCGCCGGCCTGGACCTGACGGTCTCGGCCGCGTTCGAGGCCCAGGAGCTCGACGCGACCGTCCGCTACTGGGAGGGCGCCGTCGACGTGACCGGCTCGGCGCCGGGCGTCGGCTTCCTGGAGATGACCGGCTACGCCGACGGCCAGGAAGCGGGCGCGCGTCCGACCCCGACCTCGTAGCCGCTCCCGTGGACGAGATCCGAGACGCCTTCGCCCACCACTTCGAGCCCTGGGGCCTCGTCTTGCCAGACGACCTGGTCGAGGGCGACCGGGAGCCGTGACCGGGCAGGGCTGGACGGTCCGCTACGTCGTCGCCGGCCTCGGGGCTCGCGCTCGTTGGCGAGCCCGAGGCCGGCGCCTGGGGGCGTGCCCGCCTGGGGTCCGGGCCCGTCGTCCTCGACCGCCACGCGGAGGGTCCCGTCGGTAACCGGCGCCCGGACGGTCAGCCGGGCCGGGCCGGAGTGCGACGGCTCCAGCGGCGTGGACCGCGGCGACCTGCCACGGCGGCGATCCTGGACCCACCCGCGCCGCGAGCGCCACCACGGGCGGCGTCAGGGCGGCCCACGAGACCCAGTTGGGCAGCGCCGTCCACAGCGCCAGGCGGCGGGCTCGCCGGCTGGCGTCTGCTCGATCGGGATCTGGCCCAGCGCGATGACGGCCGGGACGGCCCAGGGCCCGGCGACGGCCAGCGCAGTTCGGGCGTAGGGTCAAGGCGCGACCGGCGGTCGCGGGGCGACGCGCGACCGGCGGTCGCGGGGCGACGCGCGAGGCGGCAGCGGAGAAGGCCATGGCCCCGGGATACCCGCTCGGCGCCTCCGGTTCCTGCGCGGCCCATCCCCCCCGCCTCGGTGGTTCGCTGGACGGTCCGGCCGACGTCGGGTTCGGCTCTGCCGACTCGGCCTGGCCGCGTGCGGGGCGTGCCCGGAGTCACGCCGAGGCGGGAGGCCCCGACCGCCGGCGGGTATCTTGGCCGGGCACGCCCCCGACCCCATGGCCTCCCGCTCCTCGCGCCGCTCCTCGACCTCGGCCCGCGCCGTCACCACGCGCGGCGTCACCACGATGCCGTTCGGCCGGCAGAATTACCGGCTGCTGCTGGGCGCCGTCGGCCTGATCGTGCTCGGCTACGCGCTGATGATGATCGACAACGCGACGAGCGCGAACCCGGTCGACAGCGTGCTCTCGCTCGTCATCGCGCCGCTGCTGCTGCTGGGCGGCTACCTCGGCGTGGCCGCGGCCGTCCTGTGGGGCGTGCCTCGCGACACAGACCCGGAGCACGCGCCGGCCGAGACCCGGACGGCCGAGGTCCCAGCGACCGAGGCCTAGCGTGCGCCGCGCGTCCGTGATCGCGCTGGCCGTGGCCCTGGGCGCCGGCTGCGGCGGCGAGTCGCCCAAGGGCGTCCAGGTGACCGAGGCCCCGCCCGAGTCCGAGCTCCGCCCGTCCGTGCGGCGGCCGGCGCCGCTCGACACCGTCTACGCCGACTCCGGCCCGTTCGTCGACCCGCGCCTGCGCCCGGACAGCCTGCGGCTGGACTCGCTCCGCCGTGACAGCCTGGCCCGGGACAGCGTCCGCCGGGCGGTCGCGGCCCCCGACTTCCGGGTCGCGTGGCCCGCGTTCGTCGCCGCCATTCGCCGCGACCGCGCTGCCGTCCGCGCGCTGGCGGCGTTCTCCGACCGCCTGCCCGAGGCGGACTTTCCCGCGCTCTACGACGCCGCGCTCGGCCCGGGCCCGTTCCGCGACGGCGTGCTCGCGCTGACGGCCCGAGACTTCCGCCGCGCTGGGACCGCGCGCCAGGCGACGGTGACGGTCGGTTACGGCGCCGACGGGCACGTCGTGCCCGAGGACGAGGCCGTGACGGAGTCGACGGCGACGCTCCGCTTCGACGTGGTCGACGGCGCCTACCGGCTGGTCGGGCTCGCGCGGTCGGAGTAGCGGGGCGGGTACGGGCCCGTCCCCGGCGAGCCTGGAGGGGACTCGCCTCCGGACTCGCTCGCCCCGCCCGGCCGTCGGTGGCCGGGCCACTTCTGTTATTGCAACGCGGACTCGGTCTCCGGCTCCACGACGTGCACCGCCTGGACCGGCCCACCTCGGTGCCGAGGCGGGGTGGGCTACCGGTAGAGCCGGTACGGCTCGGCGGACCGTGCGAAGGCGTCCGCCTGGGCCCTCCAGGTCGCCGCGATGGCGGCCGGGTCGTCGCCCGCGGCCAGCATCCGGCCCAGGCCGGCGGTGCCGGCCAGCTTGCCCAGCCAGTCCCGCTTGAACACGTCGCGCGGGGCGCCGGGCTGCCGCGTCACGGCCGCGACGACGGCGACGCCGGTCGCGACGGGCCGGAACGCGGCCGGGTCGGTGACCACCAGCCGGACGCCGCCGATCTCCTGGCCCTCCCACTTCGGGTTCGTCGCCTGGCCCGGCAGGTCGACCGGCGTGAACCGGGCCGGCTCGAACCGGACGCCGGGCAGGTCGGCTTGGGCGAGCTCGCGGGCCAGGGCGTCGGCGTCGACCCAGGGGGCGCCGACCGTGGTGAACGGGACGCGCGTGCCGCGGCCCTCGCTGGCGGTCGTCCCCTCGAAAAAGCCCGTGCCGGGGTAGACGCGCGCCGTCTCGACGTCGGGGATGTTGGGCGAGGGCGGGACCCAGTCGAGCCCGGTCTCCTCCCACGGCATCCCGCGCCGGTAGCCCGCCATCTCGACCACGCGCAGGTCGAGCCCGTCCAGGCCGGGCAGCATCCGCTCGCCGACGACCATCCGGGCCAGCTCGCCGACCGTCAGCCCGTGCGTGACCGGGATCGGGTAGAGGCCGACGAACGACTCGTGCGCCGGCTCCATCGTCCAGCCCTCGGCGCGGTCGCCGATGGGGTTGGGCCGGTCGAGCACGACGAACGGGATGCCGGCCTCGGCCGCGGCCTGCATGGCGTAGCCCATCGTCGAGATGTAGGTGTAGAACCGCGCGCCGACGTCCTGCATGTCGAACACCAGGGCGTCGAGCCCGCGGAGCTGGGCCTGGGTCGGCTTCTTGGAGCGCCCGTACAGGCTGTGGACCGGCGCGCCCGTCGTGGCGTCGCGCCCGCCCGAGACGCCCGCGCCCGCCTCGGCGTCGCCGCGGATGCCGTGCTCGGGCCCGAACAGCGCCCCGACGATCACGTTGGGTGCGGCGTGCAGCCGGTCGATCAGGTGGGCCGGCCCGCCGTCGGCCGTGTCGACGCGGGCCGTGTGGTTGGTGATCAGCCCGACCCGCATCCGGTCGAGCGGCCGGAACCGCTCGGCCACGAGCCGCTGGGCGCCAGTGGCGACGGCGCCGCCGCCGTGGGCGAGGGGGACGGGGGACGGGGGACGGGGCGCTTCGACTGGAGCGTCGGCGCAGGCGACGAGCGGCAGGAGGAGCGCGAGCAGGAACGACGTCATCGAGCGGGGGCGAGCGGAGGGCATGGGGCTAGGTAACACCCCTCGCCCCATCCCTCTTGCCCTCAGTTCCTCAGCCGGGCCGTGTACCGCACGGTCTCCGTCTCGTCGGGCGCGAGCGAGAGGGTGGCCTGGGCCGTCCGGGCGTCGAGGCGGACGAACTCGTGCGACGACTCGGTGATCTCCCAGTCGCCCCAGAACACCCGCTCGACCACGTCGACCTCGGTCGCCGTCTCCTTCCGGTTGCGGACCTCGACCTCGACCGTGATCTCGCGCTCGTTGTCCGAGATCCGCCGGTTCTGGACCTCGCGCCGCGTGCCGACCACGTCGAAGGCGTCGCCGATGTAGAGCCGGACGGTCTCGTTGCGCGGCGTGTGCTCGATCCGGTCCTCGCCCAGGAACTGGAGGTTGCCCCGGCGGTCGGCCTTGTACACGCGGACGGTCCCGGCCGGCAGCGGCATCCCCATGTTGTTGGCCTCGGCGTTCTCGACCTCCAGCACGACGGCCGCGCTCATCTCGTCGCCCACGGCGCCGGGCCGGCGCTGGCGGTAGAACGGGAAGAACTGGCCCGAGCCGTCGAAGATCAGCCGGCGCCCGACGCCCACGTCGGCGGCCGAGAGCAGCTCGAGCTGCTTCGTCTCCTGCTCCTCGATGGTCGTCGGGGTGGGGAACGTGTAGAGGTGGTACTCGAAGAACGCCTCCTGTTGGGGCGGCGCGGCGGCGGCGCGGGCCATGACCGGCTGCGGGGCCATGTCGTACATCATCTCCGGGCGCTGGGGCTGGACGCGGCGGACGTCGCCGGCGATCAGCTGGAGCGACGCCTGGGGGTAGCTCGCGCCCGAGTCGTTGGTCAGCGTGACCCAGCCCGTCAGGTCCACGCGCGTCTCGGCCTCGTCGACGACGGCGACGTAGTCGGCCTTCCAGCCCATGCCGTCGGTGAGGTAGCGGGCCTCGACGCGGTGTGGGCCGGCCCGCTCGGTCGCCAGGCGCCACAGGAGCGACGGGCGGCTCAGCAGCCCCTCGGGCAGCGTCAAGAGCTCGATGGTGCCTTCGGGGTTGACCAAGACGCGGCCGTCGTCGGTCCGGACGATGCGGCCCTGGCTCGGCTGGCTCAGCAGGACGCCCTCGTCCACGACCGTCGCCTCGCCGATCTGGCGGATGATCCGGACGCGCTGGCCGACGGCGGCGTCGAGCACGGAGTTGGTCCCGATCAGGTTGTACTGGTAGTTCTGCTCCAGGACCGAGAGCGAGCCCGGCGCCGTCAGCGAGACCAGCGACAGGCTCGTCGGGTCGATCCGGGACGGGACCCCCTCGAACCGGAGCGCCGTCACGCCGCGCGTGAGCACGAGCGGCCGGACCTCGCGGACGATGGCGAACCCGCCGTTGTAGACGGTCAGCGAGACGGCCTCGCGGCTCTCGGGCGTCGAGACGACGGGGGCCTGGGCGGAGGCGGACACGGCCAGCAGGGCGAGGGCGACGAGGACGGAGCGCCCGGCGGGCGAGGTCGGAGACATGGGGGAGGGGGAAAGGTCGCCTCAATGACGCGCCGAGCGCCCGAATAGTCTCTCTGGGCCCGCCTCGGTCTCGCTCCGGGCACGACCGCCGACCGAGCGAGGTGGGACGGGCCACGGACCCGAGGGCTCGGCCATGCCGGTGGAACCGTCCTCGCCAGATGGCGGACGAGACGACGTGGCGCCCGCCTTTTCCGCCCGTTCCCCTTTCCTCCCCCTCCGGCCTCGCACGGAATAGGAGCGCTCGACGCTAGCGTGCGATCTCGACGCGGCGCCCGTCGCGGAGCGACTCGCCGCGCGGCCTCCAGCACGCGGACGACCTCCAGCCCGTCGACGCCGTCGGTCAACGGCGCGCGGTGCTCCCGGATGGCCGACAGGAACTCCTCGACCTCCAGCCGGAGCGGCTCGGCCGGCGGCAAAAAGGGGACCGCGATCTCGCCCGTCCGGACGGCCAGCGCGCCGGCCACGTCGGCCGAGCCCGCGACCGTGTCGACGCCCTTGTCGTAGACCCGGAGCTTCTCGGCCGGCTCCTGGTCGTCCACGACGGCCATCTGGCGGCTTCCCACCAACGTCGTCCGGCGGACCTTGTGGGGGTCGAGCCACGACGCGTGGACGTGGGCGAGCGCGCCGCCGGCGTACTCGACGGTCGCGAACACGACGTCCTCGACGCCGGGCTGCAAGAACGCCCGGCCCTGGGCCGTCACGGCCGTCGCGTCGCCCAAGAGCGCGCGCGCCACGGCCAGGTCGTGGGGGGCCAGGCTGTCGAACGCGTTCTCGTGCTGCCGCACCACGCCCAGGTTCACGCGGACGCTGTAGAGGTAGCGGAGCTCGCCCAGGTCGCCCCGCGCCGCGATCTCCTCGACGCGCTGGAACGCCGGGTGGTACCGGAGCAGGTGGCCCACCATCAGCCGGCGGTCGTGCTCGGCGGCCAGCGCGACCAGCTGCTCGGCCTGGCCGACGGTCTGGGCCAGCGGCTTCTCCACGAACACGTGCTTGCCGGCTCGGAGCGCGGCCTGGGCGTGCTCGAAGTGGAGCGGCGTCTCGGTCGCGACCACGACCGCCTCGACGGCGTCGTCGCCCAGGACGGCGTCGGCCGAGCGGCTGGGCCGGGCGCGGGGCGCGAGGCGGGCCGCCTCGGCGAGCGCGGGGTCCGAGGGGTCACACACGGCGACCACGTCGGCCGTCGGCGACGCGACCAGGTTGCGGAGCAGGTTCCGGCCCCACCGGCCGACGCCGATCTGGCCGATCCGGACGGAGTCGGTAAAGGCGAACGACGACACGTGGGGCGGGGAGAGAGGGGGGGCGATCAGACAAACACGGTGCGCCATGTTCGCACACCGCCGCGGCACGGGGCGCCGTGCCCGTCACCCGACGCGGCGACCGAGGCGGGCGGCCCGGTCAGGCCGCGACCCGGAGCGTGGCCAGGGACTGGCGGACGGCGTCGGCCACGAACGCGACCTGGGCGGCGCTCAGGAACGGGTGCATCGGCAGCGACAGGACCTCGGCGCAGGCCCGGTCGGTCTCGGGCAGGTCCGCGCCCGAGCGGTACGGGCCCATCCGGTGAAGCGGCTCCGGGTAGTAGACCATCGTCGGCACGCCGCGCGCCCGGAGGTCGGCCGCGAGCGCGTCGCGGGCGCCGGCCGGCACGCGGACCGTGTACTGGTGGAACACGTGCCGCGCCGCGCCCCGGCGGACCGGGCGGACGACGTCGCCCGCCTCGGCGAAGGCGGCGTCGTAGCAGGCCGCGGCCGCCCGTCGCGCGTCGGTCCAGACCGGCAGGTGGCCCAGGTGGACCGACAGGATCGACGCCTGGATCGCGTCGAGCCGGCTGTTGACGCCGACCGCCGTGTGGTGGTACTTCTTGGCCGCCCCGTGGTTGGCGATCTGGCGGGCCCGCTCGGCCAGCCCGGCGTCCGTCGTCACGATGGCGCCGCCGTCGCCGAACGCCGCCAGGTTTTTGGACGGGTAGAACGACAGCGTCCCGACGGCGCCGAGCGTGCCGGCCGGCCGGCCGTCCCAGGTCGCCCCGATGGCCTGGGCCATGTCCTCCACGACCGGCACGCCGACCGGGTCGCAGATCGCGCGGATGGCCGCCACGTCGGCGCACTGGCCGAACAGGTGGACCGGGACGACGGCCCTGGTCCGGGTGGTCAGCGCCGCCCGCAACCGGTCCGGGTCGAGGTTGAACGTGTCCGGCTCGATGTCGACGAACACGGGCGTCGCGCCGAGCAGCGCCGCGGCCTCGGCCGTCGCCACGAACGTGAACGCCGGGCAGATCACCTCGTCGCCCGGCCCGACGCCCAGCGCCATGAGCGCGATCTGCAACGCGTCGGTCCCGTTGCCGACCCCGAGCGCGTGGACCTCGGACTCCGCCCCGAGGCCGGTGAGGTAGGCGGCGAGCTCGGCCTCGAAGGCGGCCACGAACGGCCCGCGCACGAACGCGCCCCGGTCGAGCACGGCCGCGATGGCGGCGTCGATCTCGGGGCGCGTGGCCTCGACCTGCGCGCGCAGGTCGACCATCTGAAGGTCCATCGGGAAGGGGGGAGGGCGTGCGCCGAAGGTACCGGGCGCCGTGGGGACGGACGGTGAAGGCGGCGCCCCCAGCTCTCCCCGCCTCGGCGCCGAGGTGGGCGGGGCGGCGTGTGCCCAGACCGGGAGTCGTCGTGGATTGGCCCAGCGGGCGACGCCGGAGGGTCACGACGAGTCCAGTCCCTACAGAGGGCCCAGGTACGCCCGTATCGGCGCCGAGGGGGACCGGCCTAGACGGAGTGCCTGCTGGCCGCCGTTCCCTCTCACCCCCCGTTCGCGCGCAGCTGATCTGGCGCCACCGCGCGCGCGTCCCGGGCCGGCACGCCGACCCAGACGCGGCCCGCGGCAGCCGTCCCGGTCAGGACCGCGCCCGCGCCGACGACGGCCTCGGCTTCGACCTCGCGGCCCGGCAGCACGACCGCGCCCACGCCCAGGCGCGCACCGGCCCGGACCGTCGGACCGGCGAAGGCGGCTCGGCGCGCCTCCGTCCGCCCGATGTAGTCGTCGTTGCTCGTCAGCACGCCCGGCGCCACGAACACGTCGTCCTCGACCGTCGAGTAGGCCGTGAGGTAGGCGTTCGTCTCCAGCTTGCACCGGGCGCCGACCGTCGTGTCGTTCTCGATGGCGACCCCGCGCCCGACGATGGTCTCCTCACCCACGGCGACCCGCTCGCGGACCGTCGCGTAGTCGGCCACCAGCACGCGCGCGCCCAGCGTCGCGCCGCGGTAGACGACGGCGCCCGTCCCCACCAGCGACCCGTCGCCGACGACGGCCGGGTCCAGGTCGGCGGCCTGGGTCGTCGCGCTCCGCAGCGACCGCAGCGGCCGCTTCCCGATGACCGCGTGGTCGTCGACGCGGACGCCCGCCCCGATCCGGCTCCCGTCGTGGATCACGACGTGGTGGCCGATCACGCAGCCCGCGCCGACCTCGACGTCGGCCCCGATCACGGCGAAGTGGCCCACCTCGGTGGAACCGCCGAGGCGGGCGGACACGTGGACCTGGGCGGTGGCAGAGACGGGCACGGCGGATCGGGGACGGCGGTGGGGCGTAGCTTCGGTCAAGCTACCTCCCCGCCCGGATGCCCCACCTGCTCGCCCTGCTCGCTCCCACCCCCGAGGGCTACGGCGTCGGCCTCGAATGGCTCGTCTACGCCAGCTTCGTCGTGCCCGCCGTGCTCCTGGTCCTGATCTGGTGGATCGGCAACCGCCGGATCGTCTGAGCCCGCCGGCGGCCCGCCGTCGCCCCACAGAAAAGCGCCGCGCCGGAGACGTCTCCAGCGCGGCGCTCGCGTGTCAGTCGGCTCGGGCCTAGCCCTCGCTGTCGAGCTGGCCGATGTAGTGCTGGGCCCACCCGTGCCACGCCTGGCCCTCAGCGACCGACCCGAAGGCGGCGCGCGCCTCGTCGGCGTTGCCGGCGCCCATGTGGGCCAGGCCGAGCTGGATGTAGTAGGCCGAGCGGTCGTCCTGGTCGGCGCTCGCCTCGACGGCCGTCTGGGCGAACGGGACGGCGTCGGCGCCGCGGCCCATCGCGTTGAGGGCCTTGGCGTAGTAGAACGCGACCAGGTCCGGGTCGTAGCCGTCCATCCGGGCCTGCTCCAGGAGCGCGTAGGCGTCGGTCGCCTGGGCCTCCGTGATCTCGTTGCCGGCCAGCATCTGGGTCGCCTGCTCGACCTTGCCGGCGGTCGCCTGAGCGCCCGCGGCGGCGGCGTTGGCCTGCTCGGCGGCGGCGGTCTGGGCGGCGCGCGCGTCGAGGGCGGCCGTCACCTGGGCCAGCTGGCGCTCGGCCGTCGACCGGACGTCGGCGGCGATCGACGCGTCCGAGGCGTTGGCCATCGCGATGGCCTCCTCGTAGGCGCTCCGGGCGTCGTCCAGGCGGCGCTGAGCGGCCAGCGACTGGGCGCGGCCCAGGCCGGCGGCCGGGTACGTCGGGTTGTAGAGCAGGGCCTCCTCGAACTTGAGGAGGGCGGCCTCGTAGTCCTGGCCGCGGAGCGCGGCGGCGCCCTCGTCGTAGAGGTCGCGGGCGCGCTCGGGGTCGAGCTCGATGGCGGCCTCGACCGAGTCGGCCGCGACCGAGTCGGCGGCCACGGGCGTGTCCATCGGCATGGCCGGGTCCGTCTGGGCGGACGCCGAGGCGGACAGGCCGAGGGCGAGGAGGGCGAGGAGGGCGGAGCGAGTCATCCTGGGTCGGGGTGAGAACGGGGGGGAACCGGTCGGGAAGCTACAGAGGCCGTGCCAGGTCGGGAGAACGGGAGTGGAGGGCCATTCGTGCGCCCCCGCCGTCCGGTGCGGTGGACGCCGAGGGCCAGTAGACGAGACGTGGGCCCGGCCGGACGGCCCGCGCAGCCGAGCACGAGCGGCGCTAGAAGTTGGGCGAGATGCCCGCTTGGGCGCAGAACCGGTCGATGACGTCGACCGCCTCGACCGGGTCGTCGGTCAGGTGGATAAGGTCGGGGTCGTCCGGGCGAGATGTAGCCGCCCTCCAGCAGCGTCGCCCGGATCCAGTCGAGCAGGCCGCCCCAGTAGGCCGTCCCCATCAGCACGACGGGGAACCGGGCCGTCTTGCGGGTCTGGATCAGCGTCAGGCTCTCGAACAGCTCGTCCAGCGTGCCGAAGCCGCCCGGCAGCACGACGTAGCCCTGGGCGTACTTCACGAACATCGTCTTGCGGACGAAGAAGAACTCGAACGTCAGGTTGTGGGCCGGGTCGACGTAGGGGTTGAGGTGCTGCTCGTGGGGCAGCGCGATGTTGAGCCCGACCGAGACGCCGCCGCCCTTGCGGGCGCCCTCGTTGGCCGCCTGCATGATGCCCGGCCCGCCGCCCGTGATGACGGCGTAGCCGCGCTCGGCAAGCTCCCGGCCCACGGCGACGCCGAGGTCGTAGTAGTCGGAGTCCCCTCGGGCGTGCGCGCGGAGCCGAACACCGACACGCTCGGGCCGACGGTGCCGAGCCGCTCGAAGCCCTCGACGAACTCGCTCATGATGCGGAAGACGCGCCACGTGTCCTTGATCCGCTCGTTCTGCCACTGCGCCATCTCGCGCGGCGACATCGGGCGGTCGGCGTCGAAGGGGGTCTCGGTCGGGGTCGTGTCGGGCATGGGCGGGGAGGGAGGGGCACGAACGGACGCGGCCCCCGACGCCGAAGCGTCGGGGGCCGCGAAGCTAGCACGGCGACGTCGTCGTCACCGGTCGCCGGCCTCTACTGGAGGCTCTGGCGGTAGGACTCGCTCGGGTAGATGGCGATCTCGACGCGGCGGTTCTGGGGCGACTCGCCCGGGATGCCGGCGAGGGTGTCCATCTCGCCACGGCCCTCCGAGCGGAGGCTGGCCGCCGAGACGCCCTGGCCGATCAGGAAGTCCTCGACGGCGCGCGCGCGGCGCTCCGAGAGGCTCTGGTTGGTGGCCGTCGAGCCGTCCGTCGAGGCGTGACCGACGATCAGCGCGTCGTGGTCGGGGTAGTTCCGGAGGCTCGACGCGAGGTCGCGCAGGTCGGCCTGGACGCCGGCCCGCAGCGTGGACTGGCCGAGGTCGAACAGCAGCGCGTTGTCGAACCGGATGGCGATGCCGGCCGTCTCGCCGTCGTCGCCCGGGACGGGCGTGACGGTGGCGTTCTCGAGGTCGTTGTCGAGCTCCTCGGCCTGCTTGTCCATCTGGCGGCCGATGACGGCGCCGGCGGTGCCGCCGACGGCCGCGCCGATGATGGCGCCGCGAGCGGTCGAGCCGGTGGCCCGGCCGATCACGCCGCCGACGACGGCGCCGGCGCCGGCGCCGACGGCCGCGCCGCGGCCAGTGTTCGTGCAAGCGGGGAGGGCGGTGAGGCCCAGCACGAGCATGAGCCCGGCGGCCAGCGTATGGCGGAAAGAGTAGAGAGTCATCGGGGTGGTCGGGGTGGTGGGGGGAGAGGGAGGTCGGGGAGAGCCGACCCTGATACGGTGACATCCGCCTGCCAAGTTCCGTGCCCGCCGTCTCAGACCGCCGAAAACGGCGCCAGAGGGCCGGTCGGGCGGGGCCGGCGGTGGACGGCGCGTCGCCTGGGGTAGGCAGAATGGAGAGCCGCGGGCCGAGGCCCCGGCGTCACACGGACCGCCCCGCGGAGCGGCCGAGGCGGGCCGCCTCGGGCCGCGCCCTGGATCGACGGCGCGCCCCGGCGGTAGGTTGACGGCCCGCCCCGGCGGGCCCCCGCTGTTCCCCTCCCCGTTCGCCCTCCCCGATGAAGCTGATCGTCCCCATGGCCGGCCGCGGCACGCGCCTCCGCCCCCACACCCACGTCACCCCCAAGCCGCTGCTGCCCGTCGTCGGGCGGACGATGGTCGAGCGGATCGTCGAGACGTTCGCCCAGGCCATCGGCGACTTCGACGAGGCCGTGTTCATCCTCGGGCCCGACTTCGGCGACGACGTCCGGGACCAGCTGCGGCGAGATCTGCGAGCGGTTCGGGATCGAGGCGTCGTTCGGCGTCCAGGACCGCGCGCTCGGCACGGCCCACGCCATCGCCCAGGCCGGCGACAAGCTCGACGGCGAGTGCGTGCTCGTCTTCGCCGACACCCTGTTCGTGATGGACAAGGCCCCCGACCTCGACGCCGACGCCGTCGTCTGGGTGATGGAGGTCGAGGACCCGTCCCGCTTCGGCGTCGTCGTCAAGGACGGCGACCGGATCACGGACTTCGTCGAGAAGCCGGACACGCCGATCTCGAACGAGGCCATCGTCGGGATCTACTACGTCAAGGAGGGCCAGCGGCTGGGCCGCGAGATCCAGTACCTGATGGACCACGAGGTGACCGGCAAGGGCGACGAGTACCAGCTCACCGACGCGCTCGACCGGATGCTCAAGGACGGCGCGACCTTCAAGACGGCGCGCGTCACCGAGTGGCTCGACTGCGGCACGATCCCGGCCATCAAGGAGACGTGCCAGCATCGTGCTCGGCAAGCAGGGCGAGAACCGGAAGGAGGGGACCGTCGAGAACAGCCAGGTCATCGAGCCGGTGTTCATCGGCGAGGGCGCCGTCGTCAAGCGACTCGGTCGTCGGGCCGTACACGGCCATCCACGGCGGCGCGACCGTCACCGAGTCGGCCGTCCGGAACACCATCGTGTTCGGCGACGCCGCCGTCGAGGGCTCCGCGCTGGACGGCTCGCTGGTGGGGCACTCGGCCGACGTCCGTGGCGTTCGCGGGCACGCTCAACATCGGCGACCACGCGACGGTCGGGCCCGAGCGGTAGTCGCGTCCACCCGCTCCGATCGGCCCCCCGCCCCGATCGGCGGGTGGCGCCCGGCTGACCGCGTCGGGGACGGAGCCGGCCGCGTGGTCTCGGCACGGCGGCCGCGACGTCGCCAGCCAGCGGGGCGGTCCGGCTTCCGAGCGACTTCGCCCACCTCGGTGGCACCCCGGGGCCGCTCGGACGTTGAGTCGCCGATGCCCGACGTCCTCCTCGTCCCGCCCGACGCCGACCAGCCGGCTCGGCTTCGACACCGTCCGCGACCGCCTGGTCGGGCTCGCCCGGACGCCCTACGGCCGCGACCGCGCTGGAGTCGCTCGCGCCGTCCTCCGACCCCGAGGTCGTCCGCGGGCGGCTGACACGCGCCGGCGAGATGGCCGGCCTGGTCCGGTCCGGCGAGACGCCGCCGGTCCGCGAGGTCGACCGGCTGGAGGGCGTGCTCGCGCCGCGTCCAGCCGAAGGACGTCGGCCGTCGACGGCGACGCGCTGCTGGCCGTCGCCCGGGTGCTGGAGGCGGGCCGCCGGCTCCACGACCACCTCCACCGGCGCCGCGGCCAGGCGCCCGTCGCTGTGGGAGATCGCCGGCCCGGATCGCCGTGCTCAAGGCGCTCGAGGACCGGATCGCGCGGGCCATCGGCGACGACGGGCGCGTCCGCGACGACGCGAGCCCCGAGCTGCTCCGGATCTCGCGCGAGCTGGCCGAGCCGCCAGGGCCGGCTGCGGTCGACGCGTCCTGGCCGCGCTCCGCGACGCCGCCTCGAAGGGCTACGCGACCGAGGACCAGCCGACGATCCGGGGCGGCCGGGCCGTGATCCCGGTCCGCGCCGAGGCCAAGCGGAAGGTGCGAGGGGTTCGTCCACGACGTGTCGTCGACGGGGCAGACGGTCTACATCGAGCCGGCGTCGGTGCTGGACCTCAACAACGAGATCCGCGAGATCGAGTTGGAGCGGGGGCGCGAGATCCAGCGGCATCCTGCAGGGGTCTGAGCGGGCACGTCCGCCACCACCGCCGCGACATCGAGCGGACGCTCGACGCGGTCGGCCACCTCGACGCGCTCGCGGCGGCCGGACGGTTGTCCGCCGACCTCGACGCCATCGTGCCCGAGGTGGGCGTGGGCGGCGCGCTCCGGCTGATCCAGGCGCGGCACCCGGTCCTCGCAGCTGCGCGTGGCCGAAGCGAACCGGCTGCCGGAGGCCGAGCGTCCCGGCGGCGTGCCGCAGGCCGTCGTCCCCCTCGACCTGGAGCTGGGCGAGCCGAGGCCTGGACGCTCGTCATCACCGGGCCCGAACGCGGGCGGCAAGTCGGTCGCGATGAAGACGGTCGGGCTGCTCTCGCTGATGGTCGCGCACGGCCTGCCCGGTCCCGGCCGCGCCCGGCACGCGGATCCCGCTCGTGACGGCCCTGTTCGTCGACCTGGGCGACCAGCAGTCGATCCAGGACGACCTGTCGACGTTCACGAGCCACCTGACCAACGTCCGCAAGATGCTGGAGGCGGCCGACGACCGGTCGCTGTGCCTGATCGACGAGGCCGGCACGGGGACCGACCCGGCCGAGGGCGGGGCGCTCGCCGAGGCCGTCCTGGGCGGCTCACCAAGCGCCGCGCGCTGACCGTCGTCACCACGCACATCGGCGCCCTCAAGGCGTTCGCCCACGACACCGACGGGCGTCGCCAACGGGTCGATGGAGTTCGACCGCGCCGCGCTCTCGCCGACGTACCGGTTCCGGGCCGGCATTCCGGGCTCGTCGTACGCCTTCGAGATCGCCGACCGCGTCGGGCTCGACCGGCCGGTCGTCCGCGACGCGCGCCGTCTGGTGGGCGAGGGGAAGAGCCGGCTGGAGGACCTGATCGCCGAGTTCGAGACGCGGACGAGCGACGCCGAGCGGCGGCAGGCCGAGGCCGAGGCCAAGCTCGCCCGAGGCCGAGCGCATCCAGAAGGACTACGAGCAGCGCCTCGACCGCCTCCGTGCCGACGCCGAGAACCGCCGCGCCCAGGCGCTCGCCGAGGCCGACCGGATCCTGGCCGACGCGAACGCGGCCGTCGAGAACACCGTCCGCGAGATCAAGGAGGCCGAGGCCGAGCGCGAGGCAGACGAGCGCACGCGCGCGAGAAGCTGGACGAGGCGCGCGCGCGCGTCAAGAAGCGCCGGACCAAGGTCGAGCGCAAGGTGGCCGGCCGGACCCAGCGCCAGGCCCCCGAGCGCGCCACCGCGGCGGGCCCGGTCGCCGTCGGCGACCACGTCCGCCTGGACGCCGACGGGCCGGTCGGCGAGGTGCTCGCGCTCGACGGCGGCGAGGCGCTGCTGGCGCTCGGCTGCGCTCCAGAGCCGCGTCGCGGCCGACGCGGCTGACGAAGGTGGGCGGGCCCCAGAGCCGGGGCAAGGTCCCCGTGCGGACGCCGGGCAAGGCGCGGCGCGGCGAGTCGCGCTCCGCGGCCGTCTCGACGGCCCGCGTCCGCATCGACCTGCGCGGCCAGCGGGTCGAGGACGCGCTGTCCGAGATCCAGCGGTTCGTCGACGAGGCCGTCGTGGGCGGCGTCCCGTCGGTCGAGATCCTGCACGGCAAGGGGACCGGCGCGCTCCGCCAGGCCATCCACCGCGCAACTCGCCGGGCGCCCCGACATCGCCGGGTACGCCGTGGCGCCGCCCGACCGCGGCGGCGACGGCGTGACCGTCGTCGACCTCGCGTGACCAGCGCGCGTGACCACGCCACGCGACAGGGTGTCCGCCTCGGGCACCGGTCGGGCCCGCCCGGCACGTCCGGACACGCCCCTTAGCGGGCTCGGCACTCGGCGGCCTACCTTTTGCGGGCCCCGGCAGTCGGGACCCCACCGACCGTTCGCATGCCACTCGCCTCACTGGCCCCGCGCGTCGCCGCGCTCCTCCTGCTCACCGTCGTCCTGTCCGGCGGTGGCGCCGCCGCAGGACGACGTGCTCCGGCGCGTCGCCGTCGGCCTCGAACAGGCCGACCCGGACGCCGTGCTGGTCGACGCCGTCGGGCCGCGTCGAGATCGTGCTGTTCGGGCAGGGCGGGCATGTTCCGGCGGGCCCAGGCCGAGCACGTCCTCCGCGACTTTTTCCGCCGCTACCCGCCGGACCGCGTCGCGTTCTCGGAGCCCTCGTCGAGCGACGACGGGCAGACCGCGACCGGGCGGTACTGGCCCGAGTCGGGCGGGGCTCCGCTCAACGTCCGCGTGCTCCACCGCGTGGTCAACGGCGACTGGGAGCTCGTCGTCGATCCGCGTCGACCAGCGGCCGGTCGTGCGCGCCAACGGCCGCTAGAGCGGAGCCTGGGCTGGCGCGAGGCGTGTGGGGGCGGCGTTTCTGGAGCGAGCCCGCCGTCGCGCCCCGTCCTCCCGCACGCACTCCGCCCAGGAGCCGAGGGTTAGACCGGCCGGCCTGGCAGCCGGTCGGTCGCGTCGGCACGCCACGCCGGTACGGCCACGCCGGTCGGCACCCTCGGACGCCCCAGGTCTCCGTCGGTTCGGAGCGGGTCTAGCTTCGGCGCACTCCCCGACCCGCCTTGACCCGCCTGCGAGCCCTGTCCCGTCGCGCCACCGCGTTCTAGGCGTCGCCGCCGCGCTGGCGGTGCTGCTGGCGGCGACCGTGGCCTGGGGCGAGGTCCGGGCCGACACGGTCGACGAGGCCGACGTCGAGCGCGCCCGGTCCCAGACCGCCGCCCACGTCCAGGGCCGGCTGACGGAGCTGGTGACCGACCTGGAGCGACGGGCCGAGGCCGTCGCCGCGCTCCCCGAGGTGGTCGCGGGGATCCGCGACGGCCGGGTCGAGGCCGACGCGCTCGACGCCCTCGCTCGCCGCGCCCGGCCCGACCGGTCGTCGGTCGAGGTCGTCGCGGCCGACGGGTCCACGGTCGCCTGGGCCGGGCCCGACTTCCCCCGCCTGCCGAACGTCCCGCCGGACTCGCTGCTCACCGGCGTCGTCCGCGACGACGCCAACCGAAGCGCGCTCGTGCTGTGGCTGCCCGGTCCGCGACGGGGCCGAGGTCGTGGGCGCCGTCCGGGTCGTCCAGTTGGTCCAGGCGGCCGTGCCGGTCCGCAACCGGTACCTCCAGGACTACGACGTGGCGGACGGGTGGCGGGCCGGGGCGGCGGTCCCGTTCCAGGTCCGCTTCTCGAACGCCCGCTCGGGCGCGACGCTGGTCGGGCCGGACGGGAGCCCGCTCGGCCACGTCGAGGTGGGCGTTCCGACGGCCGAGGCGCTCGCATCGGAGCGACGCCGCAGATGCGGAGCGTGGCCGCCGTCTGGGGCCTCCTGCTGGCCGGCTGGCTGCTGGCCGGCCTGGCCGCCGCGTTCTTCCGGTCGATCCGCGCGGCCGAGCGAGGTCGGCCGGCGCTCGTGGGCGCGCGCGGCGGGCCTGTGGGCCGTGGTGGCCGGGGCCGCGGTGGCGACCCGCTACGGCATGCTCGCCGCCGACGTGCCGGTCCGCTGGCTCGACGGGACGCGGCGGCCGGCGTTGCTGTTCGACCCGGCCCTGCTGGCGTCCGACTTCGGCGCCGGCGCGCTCCGCTCGCCGGGCGACCTGGCGCTGTCGGCCGCGCTGGTCCTGGCCGTGGCCGTCGCGGGCCTGACGCTGGCCGCCCGCTGGGCCGCGACCCGGCCGCGTCGCTGCCGAGGCGGGCGGTCCCGCTGGCGCTGGCGGCCGTGGCCGCGGTCACCGCGGCGACCACCTGGGTCGCGTGGCGGTGGGTCGAGCAGGCCGTCCTGGACGCGACCATCCCCTACGCCGACCAGGCGGGGCCGCTGCTGAGCGGGCCGATGGCGGCCGTCCTCGCCGGCCTCGGCGCCGTGCTCGGCGCGACCGTCCTGGCCGTGGCCGCCGCCGTCCGCGTCGCCCAGGCGGGCGCGGCGCGGCCCTGGGCGGCGGGAGGCGTCGCGCTGGTCGTCGGCCGCGTCGGTGGCGTGGCTCGGAGGCGCCCCGCCGGCGCCCGCGCTCGCGCTGGCCGCGCTCGGGGTGGGTCTGGCCGTGTTCGTCGCCGGTGGTCAGAGGCGCGCTGGGCCTGGCCGCTCTCGTTCCGGGGCGTCCTGTCGGCCGTCCTCGTCCTGGCGCCGATCCTCTACCTCGTGATGCAGGAGCCGCTCCGCGAGCGGACCGGCCTGCTCCTGGCCGACGCCGCGTTCGCCTTCTCGGACAACCGCGACGACCGCGTCACGGCCGCCATCGACCAGGTGTTCGACGAGGCCCGGGCCGACGACGCGCTCGGCCCGGCGCTCCTGGACGCGGTCGCCCTGGCCGACTCGGCCCGGGGCGCCGACCCGCGTCGCGGCCGACTCGTCGCGGCCGCGCGGTCGACGCCATCGCGTCCGGGCCTGGTGTCGAGCTCGCTGCTGGGCTCGCTCGCCGACGTGGCGACCGAGCTCCGCATCGTCGGCCCCGGCCGGCGACACGCTGGGGAGCTACGTCGAGCGCGGGGCCGCCGGGCGGCAACGACGCGCTCGGCTACGCCGCCCTGCGGGCGACCTACGCCGAGCGCGAGGGGCAGCCCCGGTTCCTCCGCCTGCGCGTGCCCGTCGCCGAGCGGCGCGGGCTGCGGCGGACGGCGGCCATCGGGCCCATCCGCGACGGCGACGAGACGGCGGCCTGGCTCTACCTCCGGGTCACGCCGCGCACGGCCCGCTTCCCGACCGAGACCCCGTTCCCCCGCGTCCTGGCCCCGACCGGCCTGTTCGGGCTCGACGACGAGGCGCTGGGCTACGCCGAGTACGACGACGGCGTGCTCGTCCGCCAGCGCGGCCCGGCCCCGTTGCGGATCGACTCGACGGTCTACGCGGCGCTCTCGGACCGGGCCCGCGCGTACCGCCGCCCCGAGATGCTCGACGGCCGGCCGACGCTGGCCTACTACGAGCGCCAGGGCGACGACGCCCAGGACGTCGTCGCCGTCCGCGCGCCGGCGGCCGACCGGCTCGACGCGCTGTTCGTGCTGCTCCGCCTGAGCCTGTCCGGGCTGGCCGCTGGCGCGGCGTCGTGTTCGTCGTCGGCCTCTACGTCCGGCGGCGGGCCGGGCTGCTGCCCGTCGCGCGGACCCGGTTCCGCGACAAGGTGCTCAACCGGTTCCTGGTCGTCGGCGTGGCGAGCGTGGCGCTGACCGGCGTCGTCGGGCAGAGCGTGATCGTGGAGCAGAACCGGGAGGCCGTCCGCGACGGGTTGCGCCAGCGGCTGACGCCGGGCCGCGGCCGTCGTTCGCGCGCCGAGCCCGACGCGGCCGAAGGGCGCTCCGCACTCGACGCCGTCTCGGCCGCCCTCGGCGTCGACGTCCACCTCTACCGCGGCGCCGACCTGGAGGCGTCGAGCCGACGCCAGCTCGTCCGCCAGCGCCTGATCGAGCCGCGCCTGCCGGGCTCGGTCTACCGCGCCCTCTTCCTCGACGACCAGCCGTTCGCGTTCTCCGGACGACCGGATCGGCACGTTCGCCTACACGACCGGCTACCTCGCCCTGCCCGACTCGGCCGGGCCGCCCGGCCGAGGCGCTCGCCATCCCGACGCTGTCGGAGCAGGCCGGCGATCGAGGCCGGCCGGTCGCGCTACGTGGCGACCCTGTTCGGGGGGCTGCTGGCGCTGATGGCGGCCATCCTGGGCGTGGCCGTACCTCCTGGCGAGCCAGCTCACGCGGCCGTTCGGCCGGCTGCAGCGAGGGGCTCCGGGCCGTCGGCGCGGGCGAGGCCGAGGAGCCGATCCCGGTCGACACGCGCGACGAGGTCGGCGAGCTGGTCGAGACGTTCAACGCGATGCAGGCCCAGCTGGCCGAGAGCCGCCGCCAGCTCGCCGAGCAAGAGCGCGAGCTGGCCTGGAGCACGATGGCCCGCCAGGTGGCGCACGAGATCAAGAACCCGCTCATGCCGATGAAGCTGTCCGTCCAGCACCTCCAGCGGACGTTCCTCAAGCCCGGCGACGAGGCGCCCCCGGAGGACGTCCGGTTCGCCGGCCAGTTCGAGCGGACGACCGGGATGCTGATCGACCAGATCGAGACGCTCAACCGGATCGCGTCGGACTTCTCTCGCTTTGCCCGGATGCCGATGCGGGCGCCCGAGACGGTCGACCTGAGCGAGGTCGCGCGCGAGGCGGCGGCCCTGTTCGAGGGGCCCCTCGCCGACAGCGGCCGGGCCGCCTTCGAGACCGACCTCCCGGAGCCGCTGTGGGTCCTGGCCGACCGCGAGGAGCTGCGCCGGGTCCTGGTCAACCTGCTCACGAACGCGCTCCAGGCCATCCCGGACCAGCCCCGGCGCGGCCGCGTCGTCTTGCGGACCGTCCGCGCCGACGCCGGCGCCGAGGCTCACGTGGTCGACGACGGGACGGGGATCCCGCCCGAGATCCAGGACAGCGTGTTCCAGCCCAGCTTCTCGACCAAGACGAGCGGGATGGGGCTGGGCCTGGCGATCTCGAAGCGGGCCGTCGAGGCGGCCGGCGGCGCGATCTCGTTCGAGACCGGCGAGGGCGGGACCACGTTCACCGTCCGCCTGCCGCTGTCGCCCGACGGTCCGCCGGTCCGCGACGGCTGACCCCGCCCGCCTCCGTCGCGCCGCCGAGGCGGGCCGGCCTACCCGTTCACGGTTGCACTCCTCCCGTTCGTGGCCCCATGCGCTGGATCGCCCTCGCCCTCGCCCTCGCCTCGCCCGCCTCGGTCGCCCAGCGGGCCGAGCCGGTCGCTCCGCGGGCCGGATCGGTGTGCCTCACGCCGGACCCCACCACCCACGCTCGACCGGGCGCGCTGCCGACCTCGGGCACGACCCGCCCCGCGGCTCGGTCGAGGCGGGCGGGCTCGCCGTCGATCGCGTTCGAGGACTCGGTCCACGCGCTCGTCGTGTTCGTCCGGTTCTCCGACGACACGGCCCCCGCGCCGGAGTGGCCCATCGCCGGGCCGGCCGGGTCGCGCGTGCCGGGCTGGGCGCTCGACCTGGTCAAGGAGGACCCGGCCGAGGTCACCGACGCCATGGGGCTCGACGACCCGTCGCTCTCGGCCTACTTCTACTGGCAGTCTCGGGGAGGCCCGGCGGGGCCCCACGTCCTAACGGGCGAGGTCTGGCCCCGGGTGGGCGGGCGGCCCGTCGTCTACACGCCGGCCGGCCCGTCGGTCGCCTACCAGGCCGGCCGGGGCACGGGCTACGGGTACCTGGTGGCCGAGGTGTTCGAGGCGCTCGACGCGGACCCGGCGTTCGACGCGGCCCGGTTCGACGCCAATCGCGACGGCGAGCTCGACCACCTGATGCTGGTCGTCCGCCGCGACCCGAGCGTCGCGGTCACGGGCGGGGTCGCGAGCCTGAGCGGCGTCAACAGCCCGGCCGCGCGCACGTTCGGGCGTCCGTCGGCGACCCTCTCGGTCGGACGCCCAGGCCGTCGGGTGACGGTCGACCTGGGCCCGTTCGGGTCCGGCGCGATCAACTGGGTCGGTGGCGAGCGGTCCGTCGCGACGCTCATCCACGAGTACGGGCACGTCCTGTTCGACCAGGGCCACACGGCCATGATCACGCCGCCGGACGCGGCCGTCCGGTCGCGCGTCAGCAACGACGTCCCGCTCGACGTGCCGGCCGAGGGGCCCGGCGCCTACGCCTGCATCTACAACCGGATGTGCGGCGGCGGCGCCCGCGGCGGGCGGCCCTTCGAGTCCTCGACCTACGACCAGGCGCTGACGCTCTCCGCCCACGAGCTCCGGCGGGCGGGGTGGGCCCGGCGGACCGTGGTCGAGCCCGCGCGCGACACGACCGTCGTGCTCCGCCCGCTCTACGGCTCCGGCGACGTCCTGCTGGTCCCGCTCCGCGACGGCTCGGGCGCCGACACGCTGTCGGTCGAGAACCGCCAGCGGACCAACTTTTTCGACCGGTTCCCGCCGTGGGACCTGGCCGACCCGTTCTACGGGCTGGTCTGGCGCGACCTGCCCGCGACCGGACTGCTGGTCACCCTGAGCGCCGGCGACCCGACCGGCCCGGCCGGCGACTACCTCTACGACGTCGCCCCGCCCTCGAACCGGTTCGTCCGGGCGCAGTCGCGGTGCGACGGGACCTCCGAGGGCTGCGCCGACCCCTACGCGACCTGGGCCCGCGACATGCTGGGCCCGGGCTCGGCGGTCCAGATGACGCCCTGGACCCGGCCCAACACGAGCGGGTACTCGCTCTACCCCGAGGGCGTCGAGCCCAACTGGTTCGCGCTCGCCGACGTCCGGCCGACGGGCCAGGCGGACGGCTCGATGGCCGTCACGGTCGTCGCCGACGTCCGCGTCCAGCCCCAGATCGTCGTCTCGGTCGACTCGTGGATGGGCGCGGAGACCTCGGGGACCACGTTCGCCGCGCCGGTGACCGTCGCCCGCGGGGCGACGCTGCGCGTGTGGCAGTCCGCCTCGGTGACGTTCGCAGGGGGGCTGTCGGTCGAGCCCGGCGCCGCGTTCGTCTGCGAGCCCGGCGCGACCTGCGCCGGCCCGGGGGTGCCCGCCACGGCGCCGAGGCGGTGAGGCCCGGGCGGAGACGCCAGGGCGCGAGACCGGCGCGGTGAGACCCGGCGGAGGTCGGGTGGAGATCGTGTGGGGCCGGTGCGGCGCCCGGGGCCGGGGTACTTTGGCGCCGCTCCACCGTGCCCTCTGGGCCGCCCATGCGCGCGATCGTCGTCGGCGCCGGAGACGTCGGGTACGACGTCGCCCGGCTCCTGTCCCTCCAACGCCACGACGTCACCGTCGTCGACACCGACCCCAAGAAGGTCGAGCAGGTCCGCGAGACGCTCGACGTCCTGGCCGTGCTCGGCTCGGGCACGTCGGCGCTGGCGCTCCGCGAGGCCCGCATCGAGGACGCCGACCTGCTGGTGGCCGTCACCGACATCGACGAGGTCAACCTGATCGCGTCGATGCTGGCCGAGCGCGTCGGCAAGAGCTCCGACGAGACGACCACCATCGCGCGCGTCCGGAGCGACGAGTTCTCCGGGGACCGACTCCGTCCTCACGCTGGGCGACTTCGGGATCGACCACATCATCCACCCCGAGCAGTCGACGGCCAACGAGGTCGTCTCGCTGCTCCGGCGGGCCGCGGCGACCGACATCGTCGAGTTCTGCGGGTCCGCGCGTCCAGCTCGTCGGCATGCGGATCGAGCGGGACTCGCCGGTCGCCGGCATGACGCTCGTCGAGCTGGCCCAGTCGAGCCGCGCTCCCGTTCCGGATCATGGGGATCTCGCGCGGGCGTCCGGACCATCGTCCCGTCGGGCACGGCGACGGTCCAGGGCGGCGACCAGGTGTTCGTGCTCGTCGAGACCGGCAAGGTGGCCGAGGTCGCCCGGGTGCTTGGGCAAGGAGGCCGGCCGGCTCCGCCACGTCATGATCCTGGGCGGGACGAACGTGGGCGCGCGCGTGGCCGCCGGGCTCGCCGGCCGCTCGCGGCGCGACGGCGGGATGGAGGTCAAGATCGTCGAGCGCGACCGCGCCCGCGCCGAGGCGCTCGCCCAGCACGCTGGAGGGCGTGCTCGTCATCCACGGCGACCCGGCCGACATCGACCTGCTGGTCCGCGAGGGGCTGGCCGAGACCGACGCCATCGTGGCCGTGACCGACGACGAGGAGTCGAACCTGGTCTCGTGCCTGATGGCCAAGCACCTCCAGGTCCGCAAGACGGTCGCGCTGCTGTCCAAGAGCGCCTACATCCCGATCTCCCAGTCCATCGGCCTCGACGCGGCCGTGAGCCAGAAGCTGGCCGTCTAGCCGCGAGGTGCTCCGGTTCCTGCGCGGCTCCCACGTCCGCTCGGTCGCGACCGTCCACGGGCTCGACGCCGAGATCCTGGAGCTCGTCGCCGACCCCGGCGCCCCGATCACGCGGGCCCCGCTCGGCCCAGCAGAAGCTGCCCAAGGGCGTCCTGCTGGGCGCCGTCGTCGGCACGCGCGTCGAGATCGCGACCGGCACGACCCAGGTCGAGCCCGGCCAGCGCTGCGTCGTGTTCGCCACGCCCGAGCGCGTCGACGACGTCGAGCCGTTGTTCACCGGGTGAGTCGCGATGCGTGAGCCCACCCCGCCCGCCTCGGTCGTTCGGCGGCCCCCCTCGCACCCCGCGCTCCGATGATCCTCGACTGGAAGGCGATCGCCGGCATCCTGGGCGTCCTCCTGGCCGCCCTGGGGTCACGATGGTCGTGCCCGCGCTCGTCGGGCTCCTCTACGGCGAGGCCGAGTGGTGGGCGTTCGCGGCCACGGCCGCCGGGTCGCTGGTCGTCGGCGGCGGGCTGTGGGCCGCGTTCCGGCCCAAGGACGAGCTCCGCGTGCGCGAGGGGTTCGCGATCGTCGCGCTGGCCTGGTTCGTCCTGTCGCTGGTCGGCGCGCTGCCCTGGGTGATGACGCGGCGTGCTGGCCGAGTACGCCGACGCCTTTTTCGAGGTGATGAGCGGGTTCACCACGACCGGCGCGACCATCCTGGGCGGCGCCGACACGCCCCAGATCGAGGCGGTCCCCAACGCGTTCCTGCTGTGGCGGAGCCTGACGCACTGGCTCGGGGGCATGGGCATCATCGTGCTCACGATCGCCGTGCTGCCGCTGCTGGGCGTCGGCGGGATGCAGCTGTTCAAGGCCGAGGTGCCGGGCCCGAGCGCCGACAAGCTGACGCCGCGCGTGACCGAGACGGCCAAGCGGCTGTGGGCCATCTACGTCGCGCTCACGCTCGTCCAGACGGTCCTGCTCCTGCCGGCCATGTCGTTCTTCGACGCCATCAACCACGCCATGGCCACGCTGGCGACCGGCGGGTTCTCGACCGAGAACGGGTCGGTCGGCCAGTACGGCGAGCGCCTACGTCGACTGGGTGATCACGGTGTTCATGGTCCTGGCCGGCATGAACTTCGCGCTCCACTACCGGCTGCTCCACCGCGACTGGGGCGCGACCAACAACGAGGAGCTCAAGGTCTACTTCGCGATCCTGGCCGGCGCGACGCTCCTGCTCACGCTGACGCTCTGGACGCCGACCAGCGACCTGCTCCCGGCGCCGGTCACGCTCGACGGCGAGGTGGTGACCCAGCAGAAGGTCGACGAGGTGGTCTCGGACGGGGCCACCGTCGACGACGTCGAGACCGAGTCGGCGACGCGGACCGGCGGCGAGGACATGGGCGGCGGCGCCGAGGTGGCCGACGCAGCTGGCGACGCGCGCAGGAGCGCGGGCGGACGGTCGTCCACTACGACTCGGTGCTCGACGCGCTCCGCTACGGGGCCTTCCAGGCCGCCTCGATCATCACCACGACCGGCTTCGGGACGGCCGACTACGAGGTGTGGCCGCCGCTGGCGCTGGTGGTCCTGTTCGCGCTGTTCTTCGTCGGCGGGATGGCCGGCTCGACGGGCGGCGGCGTCAAGGTGGTCCGCGTGCTGCTCATCCTCAAGAACTCGTTCCGCGAGCTCCGCCTGCTCGTCCACCCCCAGGCGATCCTGCCGATCCGGCTCGACCACCGCGTGGTGCCCGAGGGGATCATTCGCAACGTGCTGTCCTTCATCGTGTTCTACGTCGGCCTGATCGGGCTCGGGACGCTGCTGATGGGCGTGATGGGCCTCGACATCTGGAGCGCGTTCAGCGCCACGTTCTCGTGCGTCGGCAACGTGGGCCCGGCGTTCGGCGCGATGGGGCCGACGGAGAACTACACCCACGTCCCGGTCGCGGGCAAGTGGCTCCTGTCGATCCTGATGATGGCCGGCCGGCTGGAGATCTTCACGGTCCTGCTCCTGTTCACGCCGGGCTTCTGGAAGCGCTAGCCAGGAGCGCCCGCCGACCCCGCCCGCCTCGGCGCCGAGGCGGGCGACCTTGTCCGACCGCCCTCTGCCTCGCCATGCACCTCGACGCGTTCCGTGACCACTGCCTGTCGCTCGCCGGCGCGACCGAGGACCAGCCGTTCGGGCCCGACACGCTGGTCTTCAAGGTGGCCGGCAAGATGTTCGCGCTGATCGGGCTGGAGCGGATGCCCCCCGCGGCCAACCTCAAGTGCGACCCCGAGCGGGCGGTCGACCTCCGCGAGGAGTACGAAGCCGTGGCGCCGGGGTGGCACATGAACAAGCGGCACTGGAACACGGTCGGCCTCCAGGGGGACGTGCCGAGCGCCGTGATCCGAGAGTTGGTCGACCACTCGTACGGCCTGGTGGTCGCCGGGCTGCCCGCGCGGGTCCGCGCCGAGATCGAGGCCGGGTGAGCCGGCCTCGGGCGGCCGCTGGGGAGGGCGACCCGGTGGACGCGAGCCGGAGGGACGCGAACAGAGCGCAGGGCGAGGCGTTGACGGACTCCCCCTTGCCCCCCGCCATGCGCCTCGCCCTCTGCTTCTCGCTCCTCGTCCTCGCCGCCTGCGCCGACGCCCCCTCGCCCGACGCGTCGGACGCACCGGCCGACGACCTCGTCGACATCGCCCCGTCCGGTCCCGACCGGGCCGTGGTCCAGGTGGCCGAGGTGGACGGGTCGGGGGTGAGTGGGACCGTCGAGTTCGTCGACCTGGGCGAGGCCGTCGAGCTCCGGTACAACCTGGCGGGCCTGGGCGCCGGGATGCACGGGTTCCACGTCCACCAGACCGGCGACTGCGGGCCGGACTCGACCGGGACGCCGGCCGGCGCCGCGGGCGGCCACCTCAACCCGCTCGCGAGCCCCCACGGGGCGCCGGCCGCTGCGCCGGCCCAGCGCCACGCGGGCGACCTCGGCAACATCGAAGCCGACGCGGACGGGCGGGCCATCGGCGTCCGCGTCGATTCGGTGCTGGCCTTCAGCGGTCCCACGTCGATCCTGGGCAAGGCCATGTTGGTCCACGGTGGCCAAGACGACCTGACGAGCCAGCCCAGCGGTGACGCCGGAGCCCGGGTCGGGTGCGGCGTCATCCGAGAGGCCCGTGAGGCCGCGGCCGACACGCTCGCGGTCCCGGTCGACTAGGCCCGCCGGGTGCCCGAGGCGGGCAGACAGAGCCTCTGGCGGGCCCGACCGGAGAGGGGTCGGGGGTTCTCTGAACCCCGCGCCGGGCGGGTCCGGAGCCAGCGGATGGGCGCTTCCTGACCCGTCGTTTGGGGCGAACAGCGGGCCGCGGTCAGGGTAGAGGGGAGCCACGTTCCTCCCCCCGATTGTATGACCCGCTTTTCTCTTTTGCTGGCGCTCGCGCTCTCCCTGACCGCGTGCGACAGCGACGACCAGACGCAGACGGCGACGGCGTCGATCTCCGCACCGACCGACACCACGACGGGCGTGACGGGCACCGTCGACCTGACCCAGGACGGCGATCAACTCCAGATGCGCGTGACCGTCAACGGTCTGGCCGCTGGCAGCACGCACGGGTTCCACGTCCACGAGGTCGGCGACTGCGGCCGCGGCGACCACGACGACGACGGGTTCGCCGAGGTGGCCGGTGCCGCCCGAGGCCACTACGACCCGTACACGACGATGGACCACGGCGCCCCGACCGACGACATCGACTCGAAGCACGCCGGCGACTTCGGCAACATCACCGCCAACGCGAGCGGGACGGCGACGGCCACGCTCACGACCGACATCCTCTCGCTCGACGGGACGCGCCCGGTCGAGGGCCGGGCCGTCATGGTCCACTCGATGCGCGACGACCTCGAGAGCGACCCCGGCGGCATGTCGGGCGACCGGATCGGGTGCGGCGTGATCTCGATGGCGACCGACCAGGACGACTAGCCCGTCGGCCCCGGCCGCCTCGGCGGCCGGGGCGGGTCGGGGCTTGTTGTCGCCTCGCGGCCTCCCGGTGCGCCCCGACCCGCCCTGACAGCGCCGCCTGTGTCACCCCGCGACGGCCGTCGGTTCGAGCCGGGTCCGGATCGTGAGCATCGCTCGCCCGAGGATCTGCGAGACCCTCGCTTCGCTCACTTGGAACACCGTGCCGATCTCGCGGAGCGTGAGGTCCTCGTCGTAGTACATCCCGATCATCGCCCGCGTCCGTGGGGGGAGCGCCTCGACGACGGACCGGACGCGGCCGAGGGTGTGCGTCCGGTCGGCCGTGTCGAACCCGGCCCCGCCGCCGTCGTCGGCGAACAGGTCGTGGAGGGTCCCCTCAGACGCGGGGCCCACCGGGGCGTCGAACGACAGGGCGAACCGGGCCTGCGCCTCGACCATGAGCCGGTCGTACTCGTCGAGGCCGATCCCCAGCCGGGCGGCCACCTCGCGGTCGGACGGCTCCGCGCTGAGCTCCTGCCGGAGCGCCTCGGCGACGCGGCCGGCCTCGGCGACCTTCCGGCGCTTGTCGAGCGACAGCACGTCGAGCGAGCGGAGGTAGTCGATGACCGCGCCGCGGACGCGGAGGTAGGCGTACGTCATGAACGAGGCGCCTCCCTCGGGGTCGTAGGCGTTGAGCGCCTCCACCAGGCCGACGAGCCCGGCCCCTTCGAGGTCCTCGCGGCTGGCCAGCGGGTGGTCGGGCACGGGGACCTTCCCGACGATGGACCGGACCAGGGGGACGCCGGCCAGGACGGCCGCCTCACGGCGGGCCGGGGTGGGGTCGGCGTAGAGCCGTTCGACGAGGTCTTGGAGGTCGGGAGCGGGCACGGGATCGGTCGGCAGGCGAGCAGCGGTCCGAGGCGACGGGCCCTCGGGCAGGATGGGCGGGCCGCGGGGCGTCCCTCGGTGGGGGGCTCAGGCGAGGGCACGGTCGGGCGAGACGAGCGCGCGGGCCAGGCCCGCGAACGCAGCCCGGAGCGGGGCGGAGCGCCGGACGGCCGGGACTTGGTCGCGGGCGGCCGCTCGGACGTGGGCGTCGTACGGGATCCACCCGAGCGTCGCAGGCGACTGGCCCAGGAACTGGGCCGTCAGCTCGGCGAACCGCGTCGCCGTCCGGGCCGCGTCCGCGTCCGTATCGGCGGCGTTGACAACGGTGAGGAACGGGTACCCCGGGGCCGTCTGCCAGACCGTCTTGGCGAGCGCGTAGGCCCCCGACACCGACGTCGGCTCGCCGACCAGGACCAGCAGCCCCGCGTCGGCCCGGTCCAGCGCCCAACGGACGGCGTCGTCCATCCCGGCGGGCGCGTCGATCAGGACGACGTCGTGGTCGCGGGCGAGCCCGTCGAGCGTCCGGTCGAGCGCGTCGAACAGGGACGCACGCGGGCCCTCCAGGCCCACGCCGGTCCCGGCGACGGCGAGCGTGACCCCGCCCTCCGTCTCCACCCGGACGCGGTCGGCCGAGACGGCGCCGCGCGCCAGGGCGAGGACGGTCGCGGGGGGCGACTCGTTGAGGAGCGTGGCGCACGAGCTCTGGCACAGGTCGGCGTCGACCAGGGCGACGGACACGCCCGCCTGGGCCAGCGCCTCGGCGAGGTTCACCGAGACGGTGCTCTTGCCGGTGCCGCCCTTGCCGCTCACGACGGCGACGATCAGGCTGGGAGAGGAGGACATAGAGGGGAGGGGTTAGGCGACGGGCAGGGGCGCCTCGGTGGGCGTCCCGTGGCCGAGGGTGCTCCAGACGAGGCCCCGGAGGTCGACGGACGGTCGGGCGAGCGGAGGACTCGCAGGCGTTGCTAGCGGGGGTGCTGCGGGCACGTGGGCTGCCGGCGCGGCGAGCGCCAAGTCGTCGGGCCCGGCCGCGGTCAGGCGGAGGGGGAGCCCGAGCGCTCCGGCCCACGTCGTCGCCCGCTCGGGGGCCTCGTCGAGCCGCGTGAGCGCGAGCGCGTCTGGGCGGAGCCCCAGCGCAGCGACGGCCTGGGCGGTCCGCGCCGAGGCCGCCCGCGTCGCGTCGATCACCAGGTGGACCTCGACCGCGCCGAGCGGGGCGAGGACGGCCCCCAGGCGGGCGACGACCGCCGGGGCCCGCGCGCCCACCAAGGGCAAGGACGGCGTGTCGACGACCAGGAGGTCGGCGTCGGCGAACGTCCGCAGGGCTTCCCGGACGTCGTCGGCCGTCTCGACGACGGCGACGGGCACACCGGCCGCCCAGAACAGGGGGGCTGGGTCGGCGGCCCGCTCGGGCCCGGCGACCAGGATCGCCGCTGGACGCTCCGCGCCGACCACGTCGGCCCGCTGGCTGAGCCGGAGCGCCAGCGACGTCTTCCCGCTCCCGCTCGGCCCGACGAACACGACCGGCGGTCGCGAGGGCTGCGGGGCCGGCGACGCAGCGCGGACCTCGGCCAGCATGGCCTCGACCTCGGCCAGACGCGCCCGCAAGGCGGCGAGCTCGGCGGCGGTCGCCCCGGGCCCGTCGGTCGGGTCTGGGCCGGCAGGGACGGTGCCGGCCGGCTCGGCCGGCGCCGGCGGGCCGGTGGGGGCGGCAACAGGTTCCGCCGGGGCCGGACGAACGTTCCGCGCCGGACCGTAGCCGTAGGTGCGCGGCGCGGGCGGGGAGGCCGCTGCGGGTGCCCGCCTCGACGCCGAGGCAGGCGGAGTGGCCGCGGCCGGGGCGGCCACAGCTAGATCCGTGTCGAACGCGACCGTCACGGAGGCCGGCTGGCCGTGCGCGGCCGGCGCCGACTGGAGCATCACGACGTCGGCCCCGAAGAGGCGCCGGGCGTCGGCGAGGGCGTCTCGGATCGAGGGGCCGGTGACGGTCTTGAGGGTCATAACGGGCGGGAGGCGCTACGGGAGGCTGACCTGGCCCTCCACGTCGACCGGGGCCTCGGGCACCAGGTCCTGGTAGGACAGGACGGCGACGTCGGCGAGCACGGGGTCGAGGAAGGCGAACAAGGTGGCGCGGAGCACGGGGGAGGTCAGCAGGACCGGCGGGTGGCCGGCGGCGACGAGCGGCTTGAGCTGGGCGTCGACCTCGGCCTGGAGCCGGACGGCGCGGTCGGGGTCGAGCCCCAGCGTGTTCGGGTTGAGGTCGCCGCTCTGGGCCTTCTCTAGCAAGTGGTGTTCCAGGGCAGGGTCCAGGACCACGACGTGGAGCCGGCCGTCGGGCCCGGAGAAGTGGTGCGTCAGCGTCGGCGCGAGCGCGGCCCGGGCGAATTCGGTCAGCACGTCGGTGTTCTTGGTCGACGCCGCCCGGTCGGCGAGCGACTCCAGGATGAGCACCAGGTCGCGGATCGGGACCCGCTCCTGGAGCAGCTTCCGGAGCACGCGCTGGACCTGGCCCACGCCGAGCTGGTCCGGGACCAACTCGGCGACCAGCGACGGGGCCGACTCCTGGACCTTGTCGAGCAGTTCGCGTGTGCCCTGGCGCGTCAGGAGCGCGTGGGCGTGCTTCCGCAGCGTCTCCAGCAGGTGCGTCGCGATCACGGCCGGCGCCTCGATCGTGGCGAGCCCCAGCCGCTCGGCCTCCCCGACCGACCGCTCGGCCACCCAGACGGCGTCGAGCCCGAACGTGGGGTCCGTCGTCCGGATGCCGGGCGGGGCCTCGTCGCCGCCCAGCAGCAGCGCCAGGTGGTAGCCGGGCAGCGCCTCGCCCTGGGCGACCGCGTTGCCGCGGAGCTTGACCACGTAGGCGTTGGCGTCGAGCTCGACGTTGTCCCGGATCCGGACCGGCGGGACCACGACGCCCATCTCGGTCGCGAGCTGGCGGCGCAGGCTCGAGATCCGGTCCAAGAGGTCGCCGCCCTGGGCCGCGTCGACGACCGGGATCAGGCCGTAGCCGATCTCGAGCTCGAGCTCGTCGACCAGCAGCAGGTCCGCCGGCTCGGGGTCCCGGGCCGGCGCGGCCGGCGGCGGCGCGTCGCGCGCCTCGGCCTCGTCGGTCAGCACGTTCGCCCGGCGGACGGCCGCGTAGCCCAGCCCGCCCGCGATCCCCCAGAACGGGAGCATCGGCAGGCCCGGGAGGACGCCCAGGAGCGCCATGAACCCGGCCGTCACGAACAGGGCCTCGGGCTTCCCGAGCAGCTGGGCCTTGGTGTCGGCGGAGAGGTTCCCCTCGCCCGAGGCGCGCGACACGATCAGGCCGGCCGCCGTCGAGATCAGCAGCGCCGGGATCTGGCTGACCAGCCCGTCGCCAATGGACAGCAGCGTGAACGTGGACGCCGCCTCGCCCGGGCTCATCCCGTACTGCGCGATCCCGATGATGAGCCCGCCGACGATGTTGATGGCCGTGATCACCAGCCCGGCCATGGCGTCGCCGCGGACGAACTTGCTCGCGCCGTCCATGGCCCCGTAGAAGTCGGCCTCGCGCGACACGTCCGACCGGCGCTGCCGCGCCTCGGCCTCGTCGATGAGCCCGGCGTTGAGGTCGGCGTCGATCGCCATCTGCTTGCCTGGGAGCGCGTCGAGCGTGAACCGCGCGCCCACCTCGGCGATCCGGCCGGACCCCTTCGTGATCACCACGAAGTTGATGAGCACCAGGACCAGGAAGACGATGGCCCCGACGACGTAGTTGCCGCTCACGACGAACTGGCCGAACGCGTCGATCAGGGCGCCGGCCCGGGCCTCGCCCAGGATCAGCCGGGTCGAGGCCACGTTGAGCGACAGCCGGAACAGCGTCGTGACCAAGAGCAGGCCCGGGAAGATGCCGAAGTCGAGCGGGCGCTCGGCGTAGAACGCCGTGAGCAGGATGGCCAGGCTGATCGCGATGTTGGTCGCCAGGAGCAGGTCCAGCAAGGCGCCCGGCAACGGGACCACCATCACGAACAGGACGAGCACGAGCCCGGAGGCGGCCATCATCTCGCCGGTCAGGCGGAACGCGGACGGGCGAGCGACGGGGGCGGCGGCGGCGGCGGACACGGGGCGTTACTGTGGCGCGGGGGTAGAACGGGTCCGCCGTCCTGTGCTCGCCCGACCCTCGGAGGAACGGGGCCGCACGGGGAAGGCGGAGGGGGAGGCCGGGCCCGCGAGGACCCGGAGGGGGCGCTCGCAGCGGGCGTCCGGCCGCCCCCACCTGGGGCCGGGCGGGCGGGGCCGAGGCGGGCGGGGCCGAGGCGGGCGGGGCCGAGGCGGGCGGGGCCGAGGCGGGCGGGGCCGAGGCGGGCGGGGCCGAGGCGGGTGGGGCCGGGCGTCCCGGCCGGGCGCCGCCGGGGCGGCCACGCCGAGCGGGAGGGGGCACGAGGGGGGCGGGCATCAGGCTCTCGCGGGGCGGTGGCGGTAGACCTCGGCCAGGACCGCGGCGACGGCCTGGAACAGGGCCTCGTCGATGAAGGCGCCCTCGTCGACGGTCGCGTGGAGCGCGCGGGCGAGCGGGACGTTCTCGACGGTCGGCACGCCGAGGTCGCGGGCGAGCTCCTTGATCCGGAGCGCCCGCTTGCGCATCCCCTTGACCAGGACCTTGGGCGCGTGGCCCCCCGCGTCGTAGCGGAGCGCGACGGCGTAGTGGGTCGGGTTGGTCACGACGACGTCGGCCTGCAGGACGGCGTGGTCGAGGCGCGGCCGCTGGGCGCGCTCGCGGGCGATCTGGCGGCGCTTCCCCTTCATCTGGGGGTCCCCCTCGGACTCTTTCCCCTCGTCCTTCATCTCCTGGTGCGTCATCTTCAGGTCCTGGGTGTGCTTCCACTTGCCGAAGGCGTAGTCGGCGCCGGAGAGGAGGAGCAGGGCCAGGAGCATCTGGGCCAGCAGGCCCAGCGTCCACCCGCCGAGCGAGCCGAAGGCGACGTCGAGGGGGACCGTGTGGAGCAGCAGGATGTCGGGCATCCAGGCCTTGAGCGTGAGGTAGACGAGCGGGCCGACGATGACCACCTTGCTGAGCGCCTTGCCGAGCTCGAACAGCCCCTTCGTGGAGAACAGGCGCTTGGCGCCCTCGGCCGGCGAGATCCGGCTCCCCTTGGGCGCCAGGGGTTTGGTCGAGAACGTCCACCCGCTTTGGGCCACGTTCGCGCCCAGGGCGACGACCATGAGGGCCGCGAACAGCGGGCCGACCACGACGAGCGCGTCGCGGCCCAGCCCGGCGAGCAGGACCGGGACCGAGGTGGGCGTGAGGACGGCCGTCGGCGCCTCCAGGAACGTCCGAGCGGTCATCTCGCGCAGCGTCCCGAGCGCGGCCGGGGCGCCCATCCCGATCACGGCCGTCGCGGTCGCGAGCAGGCCGGCCGAGGCCAGCTCGCGCGACCGGTACACGTTGCCGTCCTCGCGGGCCTTCTGGAGGCGCCGCGGGGTCGGGTCGTACTGCTTGTCGCTGCGGTCGGGGGCGTCGGACATCGGCCGTCCCTCTGCACGCGCTGTGCCACGCCCCGCCGCGCGCCTGGCGGGGGCCGGACCGCACGTGCGGGCGGAAGGACGCGCGCCGGGCCGGAAAACCGTGCCGCTCGACGCGCGACGACGTCCGCCCCGGTCTGCGTCCGCCCCGGTCCGTTCGCGACGGGGCGCCCGCCGGTCGGCCTCGGGACCGGTCCGCCTCGGGACCGGTCCGCCTCGGGAGCCGGTCCGCCTCGGGACCGAGGGCGGGCCGTGCCAGCCGGCGGCGCCGGCCGGACGCCCGTCCGAGCGCTACGGGGCGAGCGCCGCGAACAGGACGTCGAGGCCCGCCGTGGCCTGGTCGACGAGCGACGGGGCGAGCGGGAAGAACGCGGCCACGAACGCGATCGAGATCGCCATCCCGGCCAGCAGCTTGAGCGGCAGGCTGATCGAGAACAGGTCGGCCTGGGGCACGACGCGCGCGAACACGCCCAGCCCGACGTCGACCAGGAACAGGGCCACCAGGAACGGCATCGCCAGCCGGACGGCCGTCGAGAAGAACCCGCCGGTCCACGACAGCAGCAGCGGGCCGCCGCCCGGCGAGGTCGGCCCCGCCCAGCGGGACGGCCACGAACGACCGCGCCAGCCCGCCGACGATGGCCTGGGGCCCGTCGAGCAGCAGGAACAGCAGCAGGAACGCCCACGTCACCAGCTTCGCCCGAGCGGGTTCGACGACGCCTGCCGTCATCGGGTCGTACGCCTGGGCCATCGACAGGCTCATCTGGAACCCGATCATCTCGCCCGCGAACTCGACGGCCCAGAACACGAACCGGACGGCGTAGCCCGATCAGCAGGCCCGTCAGGACCTCGACCGACGACCGCCAGCACGAACCCGACCGGGTGCTCGACGTGCGCCGGCAGCGGGCCCTGGGCGAAGCCGGCCAGGATCACGCTCAGCAGCACGCCCAGCAGCACCTTCACCGGCGACCGGCACCCCCTTCTGGCCGAACACGGGCGCCGCCACCATCACGCCGCTCACCCGTCCGAAGACGAGCGCGAGGCGGAGCAGGGAGGCGGGGTCGAGGCCCATTGCGGGGAGGACGGCCGGACGCGGCAGAGCGCGAGCGCCCGGCTCTAGTGCGACACGTCGGCGATGGCGCGGAAGACCTCGGTCGAGAAGTCGGTCATCATCTCCAGCATCCAGGGCGCGAGCAGGATCAGGATCGCGGCGACGGCCAGCATCTTGGGGATCACGCTCAGCGTCATCTCCTGGATCGACGTCATCGCCTGGAACAGGCTGACCACCAAGCCGACCGCGAGCGCGGCCGACAGCAGCGGCGCGGCGACGGTGAGCGCCAGCATCAGGGCCGTCTGGGTCCAGTGGAGCGCGGTCTCGGGGGTCATGGGGGAGGGGCGCTAGCCGAGGTAGCCGCGGACGACCGACTGGACGATGAGGAACCACCCGTCGGTGAGCACGAACAGGAGCAGCTTGATGGGCAGCGAGATCATGACCGGCGGCAGCATCATCATGCCCATCGACATGAGGACGCTGGCCACGATGAGGTCGACGACGAGGAACGGCAGGAACAGCATGAACCCGATCTGGAAGGCCACCCGCAGCTCCGAGATCACGAACGCCGGCACCAGCACGTGGAACGCGACGTCGTCGGGGCGGCCCAGCGACGGGAGCCCGGCCATGTCCATGAACTGGACCAGGTCCTTCTCGCGCGTGTGCTCCAGCATGAACCGCTTGATCGGCTTGGCCGCGATCTCCATCGCCTCGGCCTGCTCGATCTGGCCCTCGAGGTACGGGCTGGAGGGCCTCCTCGTCGATCTGGGTGAACACCGGGTTCATGACGAAGAACGTCAGGAACAGCGAGAGGCCGATGATGACCTGGGTCGGCGGGCTCTGCTGGAGCCCGAGGGCCGTCCGCAGGATCGAGAACACGACGACGAGCCGGGTGAAGCTCGTCATCAGGATGAGGATCGACGGCGCCAGCGTGAGCACCGTCATCAGCAAGATGAGCTGGACGGGCAGCGCGTACTCGCCGTCGTCGGTCATCGTGACGCCGGGGATCGGGGACGAGGCCGGGGCCGCACGCGCGACCCGCCGGGCCGTGCCGGGCGCCGTGGCCGGCTCGGCCGGGGCGAGGTCGCGGGCGGCGGGGGCGAGCGGCCGGGTGGGGGCGCCCTGCTGGGCGGCGTCGACGGCCTGGTCGGTCAGCGACCGGGCGACCTCCAGCTGATCGGGCGTCAGGGTCCGCGGCTGGGCCGCGACCGCGGGCACGAGCACGGCGGCGAGCAGGGCGAGCGTGCTACGCATCGGCGTGTCCGAACTGGGGCAGGCCCGCCGCGGCGAACGGGAACAGCACGCCGCGGCCCACCCCGCCCGCGGCTCGGCCGCCCGCCGGACGGGGAGGTCGTGGGGGACGGCGGCGAGCGAGGGGGCGTCGGTCGTCGGGGCCGGGAGGCCCGCCGGTGCTCGGCGGGTCCACCGGGTCCCCGAGCGGGCCTCCGAGGCGGGAGGGGGCGGTCGCCTCCTGCGTGGCCTCGGCCAGGGCGTCGGCGAACGACACGCCCGTCGCGGCGAGCGACACGGCCTGGCCGTCGAACCGCTCGCGCGGCCAGTGCCGGAGCAGGCGGGCGCCGTCGCCGGCCACGCTCAGCAGCAGGACCTCGTCGCCGCAGGCGACGAGCCGGAGCGACTGGCCGGGCCCGAGCGGGTGGGTCTCGACCACGTCGAGCGCCGCCCCGCCCGAGGCCGCCGTCGGGCGCCGACGGTGCAGGACCAGGGCGACGCCCGCGCCGACGGTCAGCAGGAGGACGGCGAGCACGCGCCCGCCGGTCCACCCCGACGCTCGGGGCGCGGCGGAAACCTCTTCCGTCGGCGCGTGCAGGGTTTGCCGGTCGGCGGGCGCGAGGGCGGCGGCCCGATCTGGCCCGAACACCTTGCCGGCGACCAATAGGAGCACCAGCAGGACCGCCAGCAGGCCCGCGCGGCGCAGCGGAGCCCGGTCGAGGGGGAGCGCGTCGAGGCGCGCGCGGACGTCGAGCATGGGGGAGGGGGCAGGCACACCCCCAGCCTCGCCAATACGGTGCCGCCCGGGCCGGCGCCCGTCGCGACCGGCCGCGCCAAACGACGCGCGGCCGGGCCCCCGAGGACCCGGCCGCGCACGGACCGCACGAGGCGGCGGCCGTCAGCCGCTCGCCGTCGCGAGGTGCTGGACCCGGACCCCGAACCGGCCGTCGACCACGACGGCCTCGCCGGTGGCGATCCGGCGGCCGTTCGCGTAGATCACCAGCGGCTCGCCGGCCAGCGTGTCCAGCACGACCACGCTCCCGGCGTCCAGCCGGGCGACGTCGCCCAGCGGGAGCCGGCGGCGGCCAAACTCGACGGTCACTTCGATCTCGACATCGGCCAGCAGGCCGAGCGTCGGCGTCGACGCGGTGAACGTCCGCTCGCCGGTCGGCCCGTCGGACAAGTCGGGCAGGGCGTCCGGCGTCATGGGGGGGGCGGGGGAGTCGGTCATGGAGCGGGGGACGGAGCGGGCGGGGTGAGAAGTTGGAGGGCGAGGTGGGAGCCGCGCGTGCCGGCGCGGGCGTCGCACCGGAGGCGGTCGCCGACCCAGACGGCCAGTGGCGCCTCGGCCGGCCGGTCGAGCGGGATCACGTCGCCCTCGGCCAGCCGGAGCAGGTCGCCGATGGGGAGACGAACCCGCCCCAGGACGGCCTGGACGTCGATCAGGAGGTCGTGGGCGCGGTCCGGAGGCGGAGACGCCGTGGCCGCAGAGCGGTCGTGGGCGTCCAGGAGCGTGCGGAGGGCGGGGGCGGGGTAGGCGAGCGAGAGCGCGGCGCGGGCCCCGGTGATCTCGACCTCGAAGTCGGTGACCACCACGGCCGCCTCGGGCGCGGCGAGCGCAGCGTCGGCGGCGTCGGACACGAGCTGCTCAACCTGGAACGGGGCGCTCCGCCAAGCCTCCGCGAACGCGACGCCGACTCGGGGGAGCCAGTCGCGCTCGACGACCGCCTGCTCCAGGGCCGAGAGCGCCCGCGTGTGGTCTCCGAGCGGGTCGGTCCCGCCCAACTGGCGCTCGACCAGGAACAGCGCGAGCGCCGGGGCGAGGTCGAGCCCCAGCCGGGGCCCGCCGGGCCCGAGCCGTGCCGTGACGAAGGCCGTCGGGGACGACCGACTCTGGACCAGGTCGACGGCGAGCACCTCGGTCACCGCCGTGCACCGGACGGCGACCGCCTGGCCGAGCGCGTCGCCGAGGCCGGCCGACAGGCCGGCCGCCAGCGCGCCGTGGACGGCCTCGACCGACCGGAGCTGACGGTCCGAGAACGACCGGGGCCGGGCGAAGTCGTACGGCCGGGCGTCGGGGTCGGGGCCCGGAGCGGCGCGGACGAGGGGGGAGAGCGTGGGCGGCATGGGACCGGGGGGACGACCAGACCGTGGCAAGGACCGGGCCAGACCCCGCCCGGCCCGCCTCGGCGCCTCGGGCGACGCAGCCGCGGCGGCCCCGAGCCCGGTCGACTGCCCGAGCCCGGTCGACTGCCCGAGCCCGGCCGGGCTACTGGAGGACGTACTGCGTGAAGTAGATCCGCGAGACCGGCCCGTCGTCGCCCAGCATCTGGTTGAAGCGCGTCGCGATCTCGGCCTTGAGCGAGTCCCGGCGCGAGATGTCGCCGAGCACGTCGACCGACTCGGCGCTCATCAGGTCGATGACGGCGTCGATCGGCCGCCGGGCGCGAGGGCGTCGAGCCGAGCGAGCGTCTCGGCGTCCTCGGCCTCGACGCCCGACCTTGACCATGAGGTAGCGCCGGCCGTCGGTCCCCCGGGGGTTGACGACGATCCCGTCGAGCTCGGCGAACTCCCCGAACTCGAGCGGCGGCGGCGGGGCCGTCGCTGTCGGCGGCGACGGGCGCCCCCAGCGACGTCTGCCGGATCTCGTCGGACTGGGTGACCGCGGCCGAGCCGGCGCCGCCGAGGACGAGGGCGAGGACCGGGATCGAGCCACCGCTTGCCGCGGGGAGGAGCGGTGTCGGAGTCGGGGGCGCTAGCGGACATGGAAGGGGGAAGGGGTGCCGCCCGAGACGGGCTCGGCGTCGGCGGTGCGAAAGAGGACGGTGATGCGGCGGTTGCGGGCGCGGCCCTCGGGGATGTCGTTCGGCGCCCGAGGCCGGAACTCCCCGTAGCCCACCGCGACGTAGTGCTCGGGCGCGAGCGCGGCCGGCTGACCAGGAGGAACCGGACCACGGCCGCCGCGCGGGCCGCCGAGAGCTCCCAGTTCGAGGGGTAGGCCGGGGTCGAGATGGGGACGTCGTCGGTGTGGCCCTCGACCTCGACGGCCGCCGCCGACGACGCCATCGTGGCCACGTCCCGCAGGATCTCCCGGGCCGGGCTCCCCAAGGACGACCGAGCCCGGCGCGAACGCGACCGAGTCCACGAACGTCACCCGGACCCCGCGCTCGGTGAGGTCGACGTCGACGGCCCCGGCCGCGCCCCGCTCGTGGATGTCGCGGGCGATGTCCTCGAACTGCCGCGCCCGCTCGCGGACGTCTTGCTGGCCCGCGACGCCCATGATCCCCGGCATCACGCCCTGCTGGTCCATCACCCCGCGGCGGCCCGTGAAGTAGCTCATGGCCTCCTCGAACTTCTTGATCTCGACCGTCGACATGGCCACCAGCATCACGAAGAACGTGAGCAGCAGCGTCATCATGTCGCTGAACGTCGCCATCCAGAAGGGGGCGCTGGGCTCCTCTTCCTCGGCGAGTGCGGACAGGGGGGACCGGGCCATGACTAGGCGACGCGGCGGAGCGGGGCCGCCTCGGCGGCCGCCTCGACCGGCTCGCCCGTGTACAGGCTGAGCCTCTGCGCGATCGCGCTCGGCGCCTCGCCCGACAGGATGCCCATCGCCCCGACGTGGATCATCTCGTGGGCCTTGGCACGGGCCACGATCTGCCCGTGGACCTTGCCGGCCATCGGCAGGAAGATCAGGTTGGCGAGCAGCGCCCCCCAGAACGTCGTGATCATGGCGACGGCCATCGCCGGGCCGATCGCGGCCGGGTCGTTCAGGTTCTGGAGCATCTGGATCAGCCCGATCAGCGTCCCGACCATCCCGAAGGCCGGGGCGTACATCCCGGCCTTGTTGAGGAACTTGACGAGCAGGCCCGGCCCGGCCGCCGCCTCGGCGGACTGCGTGTGGAGCGCGGCCTCGGCCTGCTCGGCCTCGACCCCGTCCACGACCATCTCCAGCGCCGAGCGCAAGACGGGGTCCTCGGCCTCGTCGAGCCGGGCGTCGAGCGCGAGCGGCCCGTCGCGCCGGGCCGTCCGGGCAAAGTCCGAGAGCTGGGCCGCCAGCCCCGAGTAGTCCGGCGGCTGGAACCCGAAGAACGCCTTCGTCAGCGGGATCACCCCCTTGACCTCGGCCAGCGTGAACGTGACGAGCAGGCCGGAGAGCGTCCCGCCAACGACGATCAGGAGCGACTTGGGGTCGAAGAACGTGGCCGCGCCGTCGCCCATGACGACGGCGCCGAAGACGAGGACGAGGCCGGCGACGAGGCCGATGGGCGTGGACTTTTCCATGTCGGGGGGAGGGGTAGCCCGCTTATCGAGGCGAGCCCTCGGCCGTGAACCCCCGCCCGTTCGGGCCGTGCCGCTGGAACCCGGGCGTGCCGGACCCACCGCCTGATTGAGCCGGCGGCCGGCCACGTCGACGGCCGGGCGCGCCGGCGATGCCGGCCCGCCCTCCTCCGCCTCGGGACCGAGGCGGACCGGGCGGCGGGGCGCTCCGGCCTCGAGTCCGGGTCGGCGGAGACCACGACGTCGCTCCCGGACGAGCCTCCGGGGCCCAAGCGGAGCCGGCCCGAACGCAGCGGCGGCCCCGAGACCGGAGTCTCGGGGCCGCCGACCGGCCGACGCCCTCCGCCTCGGTCCCGAGGCGGGACCGGTCCCGAGGCGGGACGGGCGGGCCTACCGCTTGAGCTGGACCGTCTCCTGCAGCAGCTCGTCCGACGTCGTGATCACGCGGGCGTTGGCCTGGTAGCCCCGCTGGGCGATGATCATGTCGGTGAACTCCTGGGCGAGGTCCACGTTGCTCCCCTCGAGCGCGCCCGAGATGACGCCGGCGGAGATCTCCGAGCCGGCCCGGCCCAGCCGGAGGTCGCCCGAGGCCGCCGTCGTGGCGAAGAACCCGTCGCCGACCTGGCTCAGCCCGTCGGGGTTGGCCACCGCGCCCAGCGCGAGTTGGGCCACCGGCCGGCGGACGCCGTTCGAGAACGAGAGGACGAGCGTCCCCGACTGGTCGAACCCGAAGTCAACGAGGTCGCCGGCCGGCGAGCCGTCCTGGCCCGCCACCGAAGCCGTCGTCGAGCCGCCGTACTGGGTCAGGTCCAGCCCGACCGTGACCGCGCCGGCGCTCCCGCCCAGCGGGCTCCCGTTCCCGAACGTCCCGCTGAGCTCGACCGAGACCTGGTCGAGCGGGGCCCCGTTGGCGTCGACCAGCTCGCCGTCGGCGTTGAACTCGAACGTGGTCGGGGGGACCGTGACCGTGGCCCCCTCGACCTCGGCGCCGACGACCTCCCACGTCGCGTTGGCCGCGGCGACGGGCGGCGTCGCGGCCGGGTCGGCAGCCGTCGCGTCGGTGGTCTTGCTGAGCGTCAGGACCAGCGTGTGGGCCTGGCCCGAACCGTCGTAGATGACGGTCGACATCGTGACGGGATCGGCGTCGGCGGCCAGGCGCTCGGCCGAGAGGTTGCCGGTCACGTCGACGCCCGCGGTGGGGTTCGGCGCGGCCGTCATCGTCGGGTCGATCCGGACGTCGCGGAGCGGGCCCGTCGTGACGGAGCCGGTCGCCGGGTCGGCCGCCCAGCCCTGGACGCGGAGCCCGCCCGCCGTGACGAGGTACCCGTCGGCGTCGAACTGGGTCGCCCCGTTCCGGGTGAGCACGTTGCCCTGGGCGCTCTTGGCCACGAAGAACCCGTCGCCTGCGACGGCGAGGTCGGTCGCCAGGTTGGTGTACTCCAGCGCGCCCTGCTCCCACACCTGGTCGATGGCGCTCACGGAGACGCCGTTGCCGATGTTGGAGACCGAGGACGGGTTGGGGCCGTTGAGCCGGCCGCCGGCGGCCACGCGCTGGGCCAGGGCGTCTTGGAACAGGACGCGCGAGCGCTTGAACCCCGTCGTGTTGACGCCGGCGATGTTGTTGCCGATGACGTCGAGGCGGAGCTGGTTGCTGCGGAGACCGGTGATGCCGGTGCGGAGGGAACGAATCATGGGGGGGTGGGGGAGGGCCGCGGCGTCGGTCGGTCAGCCGCGGCGTCGGCGTCCCGTCGCCTCGGGAGAGGCGCCCGCTCGGTGCGGGACGGGTCCGGCCGGGGGGAAAAGGGCGCCTAGAGGATCAGGGCGCTGTCGATCTGGGTGATGGCGCGGTCGCGCATCTCGTCGGGGGCGAGGGCCGTCACGACGGTCCGGTTCGGGACGTTGACGACGTAGGCGGCGTCGGGCCCGAGCAGGACGGCGTCACGCGACCCCTTGGACGCGAGCGTGTCGAGCGCGTCGGCGATCCGGGCCCGCTCGGCGTCGCTCAGCTCGAGGCCCCGGTCGCCGAGCCGCTGGGCGGCGTGGGACGAGACGGTGAGCGCCGGCGGGCCAGCGGCCCGGCCGAGGAGGTCGGCGAACGGGGAGCCGCGCGGGACCGCCGGGGCGCCGGGCCCCGGCGGGGCCGAGGGCTGCGCGACGCGGCTCGCGATCTGGTGGACGGTCATGGCATGGGGGTGGGGGGCTCGTGAGGGGGGGCTCCGGTCCTAGGCCGAGCCCGGGACGACGGAGAGGAGGGACTGGAAGGGGATCGGCCGCCCACCGACCCAGAGAAAGACCCCGTCCTTCTCGACGGTCAGCCGGTCGACGGTCCCGCGCGTGACGGCGGTCGCCGCGACGGGCTCGCCGTCGGGGCCCACGGCCGAGACGGCGACGGTGTAGGCCCCTTCGGGGGCCGCCGAGCCGTCGTTGAGGGCGCCGTCCCACGTCAGGTCGTGGTCGCCCTCGTCGAGCGCGCCCGTCCGAATCGTCCGGACGACGGCGCCGTCGGCGTCGCGGACGGTCAGCTCCACCTCGCGCACGTCGCCGCCGAGGCGGACGGGGACGGTGGCCTCGCCGGTCCCGGCCCACTCGACCGTGGCCCCGGCCATCTCGACCGTCCGCCCGATCAGGGCCGTCGCCGACTGGAGGTCCATCCGGCCGGAGAGCTGGTCCGCCATCCCGATCTGGCCGGCCCGGAGCCCGTCGATCGCGCCGGCCAGCGCGCCGAACCGCTGGGCCTGGCCCGCCATCGACTCGTTGATGTTGGTCAGCTGCTCGACCTGGGAAAACTGGGCGAGCTGGGCGGCGAACTCGTGGCCGTCCTGGGGGCTCGTCGGGTCCTGGTTGCGGAGCTGGGCGACCAGAAGCTGGAGGAACTCGTCGCGGCCGAGCGTGCTGCCGCCAGCGGGGCTGGCGAACGAGGCGGCGGCGCCGGACAGGGCGTTGGTGGGGGTCGTTGTCATGGGGGAGGTCAGCCGATCCACTCGCGCCGGCCGGGCGCGGGCGAGCGAGAGGGAGGAGAGGGCTCCGGCGTGGCGCCGGAGGCGGACGGGTCGCGGTCGCGGTCGCGGGGAGCGCCGTCCCCGGTGCCCTGGGATCCGCCGCCCGCGCCGGACCCGTCCCCGAAGGACAAGTGGACGGGCTCCGAAAAGTGGTCCGACAGCAGGTCGCGGAGCCGGTCCGCGTGGGCGCCGGCCAGCGCCTGGAGGTCCGGGTCGCTGAAGTGGAGGCGGACGGCCACGCCGTCCCCGTCGCGCTCCGTGCGCAGGCGGACCGTGCCGTCGTCGCCCAGGGCCACCTGGACCGCGCGGCTTCCCGCCGCGTCGAGCGCGCCCAGCCAGGCCGCCGGAGACAGCCGGGCCGGAAGCGCCGCCGCCGCGCGGGCCGCTCCGGCCCGGGGCGTGCCGGGCCCGAAGGCAACGTCGGAGGACGCGCCGCGGACGTTCTCGGCCGTCTGTGCGTCGTCGTCGACCGACGGCGGGGCCTCTAGCACGGACAGGGGCGCCATCGGTGGGGGGGGGGAGGCGGTGCCATGAGCGACGGGGCGGCGAGCGGGCCCTCGGGGGTTCGGCGACGGCCCACCTCGCGGGACTGGGCGGTCCCTGCTGCCGCGTCGTCCGTCGTGTCACGGCCGGGCGACCGTGGGTCCACGCTCCGGGGCGGAGCGGGACGGTCCGTGGAAGCGGGACCGGCGGCCCCCCCGCCGTCTCCCGGGTCTAGCGAAGCCGACCGACCGCGGGGAGACCCCGGAGGACCGACGCTCGGCGTGTCCGGGCCCGCCGTCTCCAGGGGCGCGTCGGCCACGATCTGGGGGCTCGCCGCGGACTCGTCACGAGGGGCGGGCGGAGCCACCCCCCGCGTCACAGGGGTGGGAGCGTGCTGCGCGGGCGCCTGCTGGCCGAGGGCCCGACGAACTGCCACCTCGGATCCGTCCGCCTCGGGGCGGGCGCCGACCGGATCGGACATGCGTCGTGAGCCGAGCGCCACCTCGGGGGCGGAGCCATCAGCGAGCCTGTCGCCGGCCGGCGGTTGCCCGGCCAGCCGCTCGGTGGGGTCGGGTGAGCGGCCAACGACGACCGTGGCCGGTCCGGTCGACGTGCGACTGGGTCGGGGCGACGCGGTCTGCCCGGCGGGCTCGGATGCCCTGGGCGAGAGTCGCGGTTCTGGGGCGAGTGGGCCCACCTCGGCGTCCCCGGCGTCTCGGCCGGGTGCGTCGGCCAGCGCCGGAGGACGGCCGCCAGGGCCAGTCGGGGCGGCCCCTGGCGAGTCGGACGCCGGGGCCGTACCGGGGCGGTCGGAGCCTGCCGGACCCATCGGGCGCCCGGCGGTCGCTCCGAGGGACACGTCCGACGGGGGCGGCCCCGGTTGGCCGACGGACGTGCCGGTCGTCGGAGCCGACGCGCGAGGCCCGCTCGTCGGCCCCTCGGCCGGAATGCTGGTGGGAGCGGGGGGGAGCGCGACCGAGGGTGTCACCGGGCGCCCGGCGCGCGGGAGTTGAAGACGCTGCGCCGGGGGGGGCGGCCGGCGAGCGTCCGAGCTCTCCCGTAGTGTGGCAGGGGCGAACCCGCCGCCCGAGCGGTTTTCGGGGCGACGGGCGGGCGTCGCGCGCGAGGGGTCCGCCGGCTGGGACGGCGTCTGCGGGTCACCCGTCGTCGGGGTGGACGTCCCGCTCGCCGGGTCTGCCGGCTCTCCGCCGGTGGCCCAAGGGCGGTCGCCACCGGCCGAGGGGGGCGCCACCGGGAGGACCGAATCGGGGGCCCGCTCGCGAGCGGCCCCGCCCACGACGCCGTCGGGGCCGGCGAAGCTGGCGCCGTCCTCGTGCTCGTCGTCCTCAGGAGGGTCGGCGGGGCGGAGACCGCCGTCGGGCGGCGTCGGCGCGCTGGCCGCGAGCGTCTCGGCGTTCAGAAGAGACGGGAAGGACGACGCCACGGCGGACGGGGGCGGCTCCTGGCGGAGGAGCTCGCCGAGGCGCGCGGTCAGGGTGCCCAGGAGCGGCATCATCGGGCGGTGCTGGAGCTGTCGCTCGCCGAGGCGGTGTGGAGCGGGGCAGACGCCCCGCCGGGCAGCTGGTGGCGGACGAACGCGGCGGCCTGCGCCGGCGTCAGCGCGTCGAGCAGCCGCGTCCGGTTTCGCGACGAGGCCGCTTGGTAGAGACGGACGAACGAGCGGCCGTCGAGCCGCTGGACGACCTCGCCGAGCGCGTCGTCGTCCAGCTTGGTCACGGTCGTCGCCAGCTCGGCCGCCGTCGTCGTCGAGGCGGCCTCCTGGTCCTGGCGGTTCTCGATCACCGTCCGGAGCGAGTCGGCCCGGGACTCGGCGGCGGCGAGCTGGCCCTGCATCTCGGCGAGCTCGGCGGCGAGCCCAGCCACCTCGTAGGGGTCCGCGGCGACCGCGTCGGCAACGGCCTCGGTGGGCTCGGGCTCGGCCGCGTCCGCCGAGACGTGGCGGAGCACGAACAGGCCGACGGCGAAGAACACGCCGGTCAGGCCGATGGTGAGGAGGGCCGTTCTCATGAGTATGTGGGGTGCGTCCGGGTGCGGGCCGCCCGGCCGGCAGTGGCGAGGTCGTCGAGCGCGGCCGTCTCCAGGCGGAGCGCGCGGGCTTGGTGGTCGGCGGCGGCCTCGGCGCGCAGCGTTGCGAGCGCCTCCTGCTCGCGCAGTGCCGCGGCCAGCGCCCGGCGGGCTCCGTGCTCCTCGGCCTGGAGCCGGGCGGCCGTCCGGCCTGCGGTGCCGACGGCCCGGGCGAGGTCCCGGCGGTGCGCCGAAGAGGCCCCGAACTGGGCGGCGGTCCGCGTCGGCCCGTCCGCCGCGAGCCCGTCTGCCGCGAGCCCGTCCGCGAGCGCGGCGCGGGCGCGGTTCTCCGCGCCCTCCGCCTCGGCGCGTGCGTGGACGGCCTGGCCCAGCGCTTCGCGGGCCGCATCGACCGCCCGCTCGCGGAGCTGGAGGACGGGGGACAGGTCGAACTGGAAGCGGGTCGGCATCGGACGGCGGGGGGGCGAGGAGCGAGGGGGCAAAGGGCGGGCCAACCGCTCAGGCGAGCAGCGAGGCCAGCCGGGCCGGGGCCGGCTCGGCGTCGGTGTCACCCGGCCGCTGGCACAGGAAGTCGGTCAGGGCTGGGTGGAGCGCGACCGCGCGGTCAGCGGCCGGGTCCTGTCCCGGCTCGAAGGCGCCGACGCGGACCAACGGCTCGACCTCGCGGTAGGCCGAGATCAGCGCGCGCGCCTCCCGGGCCGCCTCCTGCTCGGCCGGCGTCGTGACGCGCGGCATGACCCGAGAGACGCTCGCAGGGACGTCGATGGCCGGGAAGTGGCCCGCGTCGGCCAGTTTCCGCGACAGGACCACGTGGCCGTCCAGGATGCCCCGGACGGCGTCGGCCACGGGCTCGTCGAGGTCGCCGCCGTCGACCAGGACCGTGAACAAGCCGGTGATGGTGCCGGTGGCCCCGGGCCCGGCCCGCTCCAGGATCCGGGGGAGCAGCGCGAACACGCTCGGCGTGTAGCCCCGCGTCGTGGGCGGCTCGCCGGCGGCCAGCCCGATCTCGCGCTGGGCCTGGGCCACGCGCGTGACCGAGTCCATCATCAAGAGGACGTCTTTTCCTTCGTCCCGGAAATGTTCGGCGATGGCCGTCGCCACCAGGGCCCCGCGGACCCGGGCCAGCGCGGCCTGGTCGCCCGTCACGGCGACCACGACGGACCGCCGGAGGCCCTCCTCGCCCAACGTGTCGTGGACGAACTCCCGCACCTCGCGCCCGCGCTCGCCGATCAGCGCGATCACGTTGACGTCGGCCTCGGACCGCTCGGCGATCGTGCCCAGCAGCGTGCTCTTGCCCACGCCCGACCCGGCGAAGATCCCGACGCGCTGGCCCTTGGCGAACGTCAGCAGCGCGTCGATGGCGCGGACGCCCGTCGGCAACGGCGCGTCGATGAGCTGGCGGTCGAGCGGCGCGGGCGGCGCCGCGCGGACCGGACGGCGCTCGGGGAGCGCGAGCGGGCCCTTGCCGTCGATCGGCCGACCGGCGGCGTCGATCACCCGGCCCAGCAGGGCGTCGCCGACGGCGACCGTGTGGGGGCGGGCGGCCCGCTCGACGAGGCTCCCGGCCCGGATCCCCATCGACTCGCCGAGCGGCATCAGCAACGCGGCCGTGCCCCGGATGCCGATGACCTCGGCCTCGACGGCGCCCCCGGCCCGCCCGTCCGGCCGGATCACGCACAGGTCGCCGATGGCGGCCTCCAGGCCGGTCGCCTCGATGACCAGGCCCGTCGCCGACCGGACCTTGCCGTAGCGGGCCGGGCGCGGTGGGGTGGCGCGGAGTTCGCGGAGGGCGTGGGCGAGCATGGTGGGGGCTAGAGGGCGTCCAGGCCCAGGCGGGCGCGGAGCGAGGCGAGCATGTCGGTGCGGACACGGCGGACGACGGCCTCGGGCGTCGCGACGGACCAGTCGCCCGGGGCCATCTCGGCGTCGGGTTCCCAGGCCAGGCCGGCGTGGCTCCCCTCCAGCGACCGCGCCAGGCCGGACTCCTGGATGTGCAGGAGGTCGACCGGGGACAGCGCGACCGAGACCGGGCCGCCGTTCGCGAGCCCGTCGACGGACTCGGCGAGGGCCTGGTCGACGGCCGCCCGCTGGGCCGGGCTCAAGGGCGCGTCGAGGACGGCCTCGGCGGCCTCGACCGCGAGTGACACCACTCCGGGCTCGAGCTGGCGGAGCGCCTCCCGCCAGACGTCGCCGAGCGTCTCGGCCGTCCGCTCGGCCGCCCGGACGGTCTCGGCCAGGGCCTCCGCGGCGTGCCCGAGGTCGGCGGTGAGCCGGTCGACCTCGGCCCGGAGCGCGGCGACCTCGGCGTCGTGCGTGGCCTGGCGGACGGCCGCCGGATCGGGCTCGGGCGACGGCTCCGCGGGGGCGTCCGTCTCGGCCAGGGCGACCAGTGGGAACGGGGCGAACGTGGGGAAGACCGGCGCCTCGGCCTGGGCCGACTCGTCGAGCACCTCGAACCGGAACGGCTCGAGCGGCGCGTTG
>CAVUDG010000003.1:0-615898 GCA_963740235.1 uncultured Bacteroidota bacterium | reverse complement strand
TCGAGGGGAGCTGGATCACGCCCAAGGTCCAGGGCGCGATGGTCCGGGTGGGGCCGGCGTTTATCGTGGCCGGGCAGATCGTGCTCGGCTCGCTGGTCGGTTTCCTGGGCATCCTGCTGGTGGTGCCGGTGCTGGGCGTCGGGCTGATCCTGGTCCAGTACCTCTACATCGGCCCGTTCGTCAAGGGCGAGGAGGCGGACCCCGAGAACCGGCCGGCGGCCTTGGTCGAGCCCGACTAGCTCCGCCTCGGCGCCGAGGTGGGGCTAGTGCGCGAGTCCCATGACCCGGGGCTGGCACCCGCCGGCACGACCCTGCCGGTCCCACCGCGCGCCCCATGGACCTCACCGTCGGCGTCGGGCCGCCGGCCTCGGCGCTCCCGTCGGACCTCTCGGTCGGCTTGCCGCTCGTCAAGGCGGCGCTGCTCTACGGCGACCGCGTGACGCTGTGCAGCCCGGCCGCGAGCTTGCTCGCCCGGCTCCGCGACCACGACCCCGCCGATGTTGCCGCCCGCCTGGACACCTTGGCGGGCCTGGCCGGCGACCTCGGGCTGGGCGACGCGCCCGCCCGTCTGGCCTTGGTCGCCGATTCGCGTCGCCTCGACCGGGCCGCCGTCCGAGCGACCGTCGACCGGTGGTGGCGGCGCTACCGGCGCGCGCTCGCCCAGGCCGTCGCCGAGAGCGGGCTCGACGCGCTCGCGCCAGCGGTCGAGGCGGGCAGGCTGACGGTCGAGACGCTGGGCGTCGGGGCCGTCGCCCGGCCGTCGGACTTCGCCCAGGCCGCCGCCGAGACCTACGCGACCGTTCTGGCTGAGGCGGTCGCCCGTGGAACGGCGACGCCGCTCCTGGACGGACCCACGGCCGACGGGCTCCGAGGCGCCGTCGAGGCGGGCCGGGTCGGCGTCTCCGAGCCCCGGGCGCACCGGGCCCGCGACAGCGGGCTCGCCGCCCACGTGCTGCAGCGGCTCCCGCTGTTCGACCGGGCCACGGTCGCCGAGGTGCTCGACGTCCGTGCCGACCTCGACGGGGCGCTCGCACGCTTCCGCGCGTCCGTCGACGAGTTCGCCGGCGAGATCGCCCAGGCGGCCTGGGACCCCGACTTCGCCGTCGAGGCCGACCGGGTGTACCGCCGCCGCGTCGCTCCGGCCGTCGCCGAGATCGAGGACGCCGTCGCGTCGGTCGGCTACCTCCGCGAGCTGGCCTCGCGCTACGCCGAGCGGCCGAGTCAGTTCGTCGGGCTGGCCGTGCCGGCGCTGTCCGTCGCCCTCGCCTCGCCCGACGTGCTGGCCCAGAGCGTGGCGGCGTCGCTGTCGGGCCTGTCGCTGGCCGCCAACGCCGCCCAGGCCGGCTGGGCCGTCGCCGACGGGCGCCGCGCGGTCCGCGCCCGGTGCCTGTTCTTCGTCTACGGCGCCGGCCGCCGGTTCCAGGGCGACGCTTCGTGGCGCAGCCGGAGCGCCCATTGACCCCTGCGCGCGGGCCTCACTCGCACCCGAACGCGCCGTCCGTCGGCGGCGACAGGTCCAGGCGGACCTCGCCGCGGCCGGTCGCGCAGGCGCCACGCAGCACGCCCGCGTCGTCGGCCGACAGGTCGCAGGCGAGCGGCCGCGGCAGGATCGTGCCCGGCAGGCGGACGCGGCTCGTGGTGAACCGGAGCCGCCCGCGCTGCCACGTCGCCGGGGCGTCCTCGGGCACGGTCGCCGTCCGTCCGGCCACGCTCAGGGCCATCGTGAAGCCGGTCGCGCACCGCTCTAGCTCGGCCTCGACCGCGTGGCGGTCGCCGTCGGCGTCGGTGAGTGTCCCGGTCCAGGTGCCCGACGGGAGCATCTGGGCCGCCGCGGCCGGGGTGAGCAGGACGGGAAGGGCGAACAAGAGGAGGCGCAGGGTCACAGGGCCAGAGGGTCGGTGCTCAGAATCACGCGGAAGCGCTCGGCGCCCGCCTGGCAGGTCCCCGCCAGCACCTCGGCGGGCCAGCCGCTCAGGTCGCAGCGGAGCGTGCGGCGGGTGGTCCGGGACACGGGGAACTGGGGGGCCCGGAAGCGGAGCCGTCCCCCGTCGAACGTGATGTCGTCGGCGGTGACCCGGGTCGAGCCGACCACCAACTCGACCTGGCCCGGGCTCGTGTACAGCACGGCCGGGAGAGAGCGTACTGCGTCGACGGACATCGTGCCGGTGAACGTCTCCGTCGGCAGCGCGTCGGCCGTCTCCGAACTCGGCGGCGAGACGGAGCACCCGCCGGCCAAGGCGATCACGATGGCGGAGGCGAGCAGAGACCGAGTTGTCACGGCGAGGAGGGGAGGTCCCGGGGTGAGAAGGCTACGAACCGGAGGCGCCGGACACGCCGGCGGCCGCCGGCACGGCCGCCTCGGCGTGCGCGTGGCACACGGGGCGGATGGCGGTGGCGGGGACGGGCGTCACAGCGCGAGCAGCAAGGGGGCGAGGTCGTCCGGGACCGGGACCGGGTCGGGGCGGACGCGGCCGGGGTCGAACGCCGCCGCCACCTCGGCTGGTGTCCGGCGCGCAAGCTCGCCCTGGCCGAGCGCCATCGCCAGCCACCCCACCAGCGCCTCCGGCCCCACGCCGGCCCGGCGGAGCGCGCGGACGGTGAGCGCGTCCGACCGCTTGGAGAGCTTCTGGCCGTCGGCCTCCACCAGCAGCCCGAGGTGGGCGTAGTCGGGCGGCGTCCCGCCGAGCGCCCGGATCAGAAGGATCTGGCGGGCCGTCGAGTCCAGCAGGTCCTGCCCGCGGACGACCTCGGTGACGCCCATCGACAGGTCGTCCACGACGACGGCGAGCTGGTAGGCGTAGACCGCGTCGCGGCGCCGGAGCACGAAGTCGCCGACCTCGGCGCGGACGTCCTCGACCACGGGGCCCACCACCCGGTCGTCGAAGGCCACCCGGCCCGCCTCGACCCGGAACCGCAAGGCCGCGTCGGCGACGCGCGCGGGATCGTCGAACCACGACGGGGGCAGGGAGGCGGGGCGGAGCCGGACCGGGTAGGGCGACGCGTCGCCGCGGCCGTGGGGGGCGCTGGCCAACTCGCGCAGGTCGCGGCGCGAGTAGCGGCACGGGAACAGGTGCCCACGCTCGGCGAGCCGTCGGAGCGCACGCTCGTAGACGCCGGCCCGCTCGGACTGGCGGTAGGGGCCGTCGGGGCCGCCGACGTCGGGCCCGTGGTCCCAATCGAGCCCGAGCCAGCGGGCGTCCTCCATCTGGCGCTCGGCCGCCCCGGCGACCGCGCGCGGCCCGTCGAGGTCCTCGACGCGCCAGACGAACCGCCCGCCCCGGCTCCGGACGCTGGCCCAGGCGGCGAGCGCGGCCAGCGCGCTGCCGACGTGGAGGTCGCCCGTCGGGCTCGGCGCGAACCGCCCGACCGGGACGGCCGACGAGTCCGCCGAGGCGGGGCGAGAGGCGATCCCGCTCACGGCGAGGCGTCGGCCAGGTCGCGCAAGACGCGGTCGTTGAGTCGGTGCTCGCCCGAGAACGCCCGGGTCTCGACCGCGACGCCGGCCGCCTTCAGCCGGGCCTCCTGCTCCAGCACGCGCCCCGGCGTCGCGAACCCGTCGCGGTCGCCGGCCACGAGCGTGACGCGGGCCTGGCCGAGCCAGCCCGCCTCGGTGGCCAAGTCGAGGTCGTGGGGGAGCCCGCCGCCCCACAAGATCAGCCGGTCGGCCCGGCGCGCGCGGCGCGTCACGAGCGGGCTGAGCGCGAGCCACCGGACGACGGCCGCCGTGCCCTGGCTGAACCCGAAGCCGGTGACGGGGACCGTGTCGACGTCGGCGTCGGCCCGCGTGCACGCGGCCACGAACACGTCGTCGAGGTAGCGGACGGCGTCGGCGATGTCGGTCTCGCGGTCCTCGCGCGTCATCCAGCTGGCGCCCACGCGCCGGTCGCGCGCCGTCACGTCGCCGACGTAGAACCGGCTCAGCGCCTCCGGCACGACCACCAACCGGCCCGGCCGCGCGACGGCGCGGAAGTGGCGGGCGAAATACGGGGCGAGCTGTCCGTACCCGTGGCACGCCACCCACACCTCCCGCGCGGGCCCGTCCTCCGGGCCCAGCACGACGTAGCGGGCGGTCTTGACGGCGGCGATCCGGCGGACGGTCATGGACGGCGGGGGAGGGGAGACGGGGAGCCGTTCGGCCCCCGAAATGTTCCGCCGACCTCCTCCACCTCGACCCCGAGGCGGGCGCACCTTGTCGCGACCCCCCGTCGTGTCCCGTGTCCCACCGCAAGCCCCACCTGCCCACCAAGACGTGCCCCGTCTGCGGCCGCCCGTTCGCGTGGCGCAAAAAGTGGGCGCGCGACTGGGAGTCCGTCGTTTACTGCTCCGAGCGGTGCCGGCGGTCGAAGGCGACGCCGGCCCGCGACGCTACTGGCGGCGGATCGAGAAGTCGTCCTCGTTCGACGGGCTCAGAACGACCGTGAACTCGCTGTCGTAGTCCTCGAACACGGCGAACGTGTAGCCGTGCAGGATCTTGGTCGCCTCCAGCCGGGCCCGGTCGCCGACGACCGTGAACGTCCACAAGTCCTTCGGGAAGACGCCGCTCTCCTCGGCCTCGGGCAGGTCGAGCTCGAGCTCGGGCCGGTCGAACGTGCCGTAGACGGGCCACGACTGGACGAGCTCGTCGTCCCACGTCGCCGTCCGCTCGATGACGGTCTGCGTCCCGCCTTCCTCGCGGGGCTCGCGGAGCGTGAACGTGCCCGTGTTGTACTGGTTGAGGAACCCGAGGATCAGACCGTCCTCGTCCTGGGACAGCTCGAACTCGTAGCGCGTCTCGTAATCCGTGATCACGCGGAAGTTCTGGCCCGTCAGCAGGGTGTCGATCTTGAACTCGGCGGTGCCGGCCCAGACGCCGGACGTGGCCCCGTTGTCGGGGCCGCCCGCGCCGCAGGCGGAGAGGCCGAGGAGGACGGTGGCGGCGAGGAGAACGCGGAGAGCGGGCATGGCAGGGGGTACAGGGGGGCGTCGCTCCCTGTATCGGCCCTGTTTCCTGCCCCTTAAGGCCCTACGCCTGGGCGGTCTCCTGCGCGCGTGCGCGGACGATCCCGTAAGGTCCGGCGTGGCCGGCGTACCGGCCGAGCACCTCGGGCGAGGTCGTCTCCTCGTCGCACTCGACGCAGCCGTCGGCGCCCATCCGCCCCAGCGACAGGTGGCCGGCGTCCATTACCACGACGCGCTCGCCGACGGGCATCTCGCCCTCCTCGGACACGAACACGTAGTGGGCCTTGCCGAGCTCCGACGTCCGGCTCGACTCCTGGTCGAGGTGGAGGGCGTGGAGGCCGGAGAAGTCCGGGAAGAGGCTCGTCAGCGAGAGCCGGTCGGAGGGGGCCGGCCCGATCTGGCCGTCCCGGAAGGCGCCCCGGACGCGGATCGAGCCGTCGCGCGAGACGGGCTCGACGAGCGCGTACCCGTTGCGGCCACGCTGGAGGAACCCCTTGCGCGAGAGGGCCTGGAGGTTCTGCGTGACCGAGTTCGGCGAGCGGTACTCGAAGTGGTCGGCGATCTCGCGGTACGTGGGCCACACCTTGTGGCGGTCGACGTGGTCGCGGAGGTATTCCAGGAAGGAGTGCTGCTTCTGCGTCAGTTGTCTGCGGCTCATAGCGGGGGACCGGGGTGTCCAGAGCGAAGGTAGGTCTCGGACCGCCGACACACAACTCCGCACAGATGGGCGCCAGTTCTTTCCCGAACGGCCCCCAGCGACACCAGGGGGCGGCCGGGGCGGCCGGGTCACATATCTTCGCGCCCCCCGAGCCCGGCGTCGAGCTGGTCGGCCACGCCCCGGACCCGCTCGGGGAGCGTCGACCCGGTGTGGACGCGGACGAAGGCGTCGACGAGGTTCTCGACCTCGCGGCGGACGTCGGGTGCGAGCCGCATCCGGGCGGCCGTGGCGAGCGGCGTCCGGGCCAGGACGGCGAACGCCCGCAAGGCCGCCCGGCTGGCCCGGACGCCGTCGCCCGGCGTCGACCGCCCGTAGGCCCCGGCCTCGACGCCCGTGGGGACCACGGCGCCGCTCTGGAGCAGGAGGCGCCCGCCGTCGTCGCCCAGCGCCTCCACCTCCTCCCGCTGGACGTCGGGCGCGAAGCCGAGCAGCGAGGCCAGCCGGAGTTGGAACCACGGGACCGCGTTGGCCTCGTTGGCCTCGGCCTCGTCGAGGTGCTCCAGCGTCCGCACCACCAGGTCGAGCGCGAGCGGGTGGGCCTCGCCCTCCTCAATGACCGCCCGCGTCACTTCGAGCACGCGGAGCCCGAGCGTGACCCGGTCGATCTCGGAGGTGAGGCGCTTGAACCGGACCACGTGGGCGGTCTCCTTGAGCGTCTGGAGCCCGCGCTGCGGCCGGTGGTAGTAGACCGCCTGGACGTACGACAACGGCTGGAGCGTCGAGCCGAACGTGCTCGTCGGCCGCCGCGCACCGCGCGCCATCACCCCGATCACGCCGTGGGGGCGCGTCAGCAAGCGGACGATCCGGCTGGTCTCCCCGTAGTCGAACGAGTGGAGGACGACGGCGTCGGTGCGGACGATCATGGGGCGCGGGGCCGTCGACGGCGGGGGAGGGGAGGAGCCTCGTGCGGGCTCGCACGGGCCTACGCCGCCGCGCGCCCACAGGTGCCGGGGTAGGTCACCGCCCGGCGCGGGTCTAGGGGCGAGCGATCCCGCCTCCCCCGTCCTCCATGCGCTGGCTCTACCGCTTGCAGGCGCGCGCCGGTCTGACCCGCCCCGAGGGCACGGCGGCCCTGGTGATCCTGACCGCGCTGCTAGGCGGGACCGCCGCCCGGCACTTCCAGGCGGCCTCGGCGCCCGTCCCCGCCGACGTCTACGCGGCCGCCGACGCGGCCTTCGCCACCGCCGCCGCCGACACGTCCGAGTCGGAGGCGGCCCCGCCCGCCTCGGTCACGCCAGCGTCTGCCCCGTCGGTGCCCGGCTCGCCGTCGCTCGACGGACTGGCCCCGCCCTCGGTCGACTCGACGGCGGCCCAGATCGCCGACGCCGCCGTCGACCGCGCGGCGGCCCCGCGCCGGTCGGGGAAGCCTCCTCCGGCCCCGACCAACATCAACACGGCGTCCGAGGGCGAGCTCCAGCGGCTCCCCCGCGTCGGGCCGGCGCTGGCCGCGCGGATCGTCGAGCACCGCCGCGTCCACGGCCCCTTCCGCCGGGCCGACGAGATCACCGAGGTCAAGGGGATCGGGAACAAGACGCTCGAAACGCTCCGCCCCTGGATCCGGCTCTAGCCGGGGCCCGCTCTTACGGGTTAGGCCTCGGTCTGGGGCGGCTCCTCCGGGGGGGCGCCGCGACGACGTCGGTCGACCGCGTGCGGCGTCCAGTCGTCGGCCAGCCGTTCCTGGCGGCGCATGAACCGGTACACCGGGTACAGCAAGACGAACGCAAGCGTGACGAACCCGACGAACGTGCCGGCGATGACGAGGTAGATGTTGCCGTCCATGCGGTGTGAACCCCCCGCGTGCGGTTCCGTTCTCGGTCGGTGCCCGTGCTCTCCGCCCACGCCGTCGACGTGTACCCGTACCGCCGTGCCCAAGACGGGACCGAGTGGCTGGTCGCCCGGCGCGCGTCCGGGCGCGCCTACGCGGGCACCTGGCGGATGATCGGGGGGAAGGTGGATCCCGGGGAGGCCGCCTGGGAGACGGCCCTGCGCGAGCTCGCCGAGGAGACGGGGTGGCGCCCGGGCAGCGGGCTCCGCTGCCTCTGGGCACTCCCGTCGGTCAACGCCCACTACGACTGGGCGTCCGACCGCGTGGTGCTGGCGCCCGCGTTCGCCGCCGAGGTCGAGGGCGAGCCCCGGTTGGACGACGAGCACGATGCCTACGTGTGGCTCCCCGCCCAACCGGCCGCGGCCCGGCTGGCGTGGCCCGAGCAGGCCCGGCTCCTCCGCCTCGCGGCCGTCCTCGCCGAGGCGGACCGACCCGAGGCGTGGGCCGTTCCCGTGGGGGAGGGTCCAGGAGCCGTCTAACTGCACGCCGCTAAGGAGATGCCTGACCAAAAGATGAAATGCGAGTGAGCCGAGATCCCTAGCCCCGTCGCTGGGTTAGAACGAGAGCGGTTCCCGCACGCCCTTCACCCACCCCCTTTGTTATGACTTCCCGCCTCCCCCTCCTCGCCCTCGCTCTTGCGCTCCCGTTCGCCGCCTGCGAGTCGGAGCCCGACGTCGTCGAGACCGACACCACGGTCATCGAGCCGATGGACGACCCGATGATGACGACGGACCCGATGACGACCGACCCGATGATGGACGCCCCTGAGGTGACCGCCCAGGGCACCGTTGACGCCGTCACGGGCGCAGGTGGCCTCACGTCGCTCCCGGCCGCGGCCGCCGTCGACAACATCAACGGCTGGATCGCGCAGCTCGAGGGCAACCCCGACTTCGCCCCGGTCGTCTCGGACCTCGAGACGCTCCGCGGCCAGCTCCAGGCCTCGCCGATCGACGGCTCGGCCGTCGGCGCCACGCTCCAGCGCCTCGGTACCGCCACGACGGGCGCCGCTGGCGGCGACTCGGCCCTGGAGACGTTGGGCTCGACCCTGACCGAGGCGGGCAACTCGCTCTCGGGCATGTAAGCCTCGCTCGGACGACTGTCCAGCCGCCGACCGCTCCCCTCGGGGATCCGGTCGGCGGCTTCGTTTTGACCGCTTGGTCTCTCCATCTCGCTTTATGTACGTCCGCCTCGCCCTCCTCCTCCTCCTGCCGCTCGCTGCCTGCGGTCCCGATTCGTCCGCCTCGGGCAACGCCCCAGGCCGCTCCGCCCAGGGCCGGTCGGGCTCGTCGGAGGCCCTGCCCGACACGGCCATGGTCCGGGCCGTCACGCCGGAGAGCACGCTCTCGTTCCTGAGCGGGGACCTGGCCCAGGCGTCGCCGTCGGTCGCCATCCAGACGCTCGATCTTTGGATCGCCCGCCTGGACACGGTCTCGGCCGACGGGGTACCCGCTCTCCGGGACGACCTGACAACGCTCCGCAACCTGCTCCAGTCGAGCCCGCTCGACGGACCGGCCATCGGCCGGACGCTCCGGTCGCTCGGGGAGCAGACCGGGACGTTCGCCGAGGCGGGGACACCGCTCGCGGGCCTGGGCCGGGCTCTGCTAGCGCAGGGGGACCGGCTCGCGCCCGCCCCGATAGCGGACAGCACAGAGGCGGCTCCGTAGCTGGGAACGGCCCGGGTCAGGCCGCGGTCCGTCCTCTTGCGTGGTCGATATCGAGTGGCTCTCAGTCCGCGTGTCCAAAATATTGGACCACAATGTCCAGGGTTGTAGGCAACACGGGAGGGCCGGCCCCGTTGTAGGGGCGCTCGGTTCCTCACCCCACCGAGCCCCGGTGATCGCTCCCGGGACCCGTATCAACCAACCCTGCACTGTCATGACGCATCGTATCGCCCTGTTCGCTCTCGCCTTCGCTCTCCCCCTCGCGGCCTGCGAGTCGGAGCCGGACATGATCGAAACCAACACCACCACGATCGAGACCCCGGACGTCGACGCCACCATGGACAACATGGGTGACGAGGCCGACGCCGCGATGGACGACATCGACGCCGCCGCCGACGAGGCCGCCACCGACGTCGACGCCGCCGCCACCGACGCCGTCAACGAGATGGACGAGGAGGTGGACAACGCCATCGACGACGCTCAGAACTAGGCTCCTCGGAGTCGCTGTCCCGCGGGGCGGCCCTTTCGGGGGCCGCCCCGCGTTTCGTTCGTCGAGCCTCCGGATCCCGGTTCCGCACGGCCTCGTTGCCCGATCTCCGTTTCCCCTCGTTCCATGAACCGACTTCTCCTCCTCCTCCTCGCCCTCTCGCTCCCGCTGGCCGCGTGCGGCCCGGACCAGGTGAGCCCTGCCCCCGACGCGACGCCTGAGCTCGCCGACCCCGACCCCGACACGCCCATGGACGTCGACCCGCTGTCCCGCGACGACGGCCAGACGATGGACGACGACATGGACGGCGCCGCCGAGACCGGCGACGACCTGTTCCAAGCGCCCGTCGAGGACGCCACCCCGCCGGTCGACGCGCCGAGCGACGGGATGTAAGGCTCGGAGTAGCGGTCGCCCACGGTCCGTTGCGATGTTGCGACCCGTGACCGACCGTTCTCCTTTGCCCGCGCTCACCGAGCGCCGTCGGCTTCGGCTCGCGGCGCTCGTGGCGCTCTACGTCGGTCAGGGGATCCCACAAGGGCTGCTGGTGGTCGCGTTGCCGGCGTACCTGGCCGAGCGAGGCGTGGGGGCCGGGGCCGTCGGGACCTACCTCGGGCTGGTGCTGTTGCCGTTCGCGCTCAAGGTGGTCGTCGGGCCGGTCATGGACCGGTTCACGTTCCTGCCGATGGGTCGCCGCCGTCCCTGGGTGCTGGCGGCCGGGCTGGGTGTGATCGCCGCCGTCGTCGCGATGGCGCTCGTCCCGGACGCCGCCCTCTACGTCGGCTGGCTGACGGCCTGCGGCGTGGCCATCAACGTCGCCGTCTCGGTGCTCGACGTAGCCGTGGACGGCATGGCCGTCGACGTTCTCGGCATCGAGGAGCAGCCCCGGGCCAACGCCTTGATGTGGGGGGGCGCGACGGTCGGTGTGGCCGCCTCGGCGGTCGGGACGGCGTGGCTGCTGAACGCGGGCGGCATCGGGCCGGCGGCCGGTGCCGTGGCCCTGTCGCTCTCGGTCCTGTTCGTCGTGCCCCTGCTGGTCCGCGAGCGGCCCGGCGAGCGTCTGCTGCCGTGGACAGCGGGGGAGGCCGCCCCCGAGTCCCGCGGGCTCCAGCCTCACGACTGGCGGAGCGTCCTGGTCTCGCTCCGCCGGGCCGCCCTCGTGCCCGCGAGCGTCTTGCTGATCGGCGCGGCGTGGTGCGCCGGCGCCCTCGACGGGCTGGTGATCGCGTTCATGCCGGTGCTCGCCGTCGGGGAGTTGGGGTGGACGGACACGGGCTACGCCAGCATGGTCGCCGTGGGGCAGGTGTCGGCGGGCCTGTTGGGAATGGTCCTGGGGAGCGTGCTGATCGAGCGGGTCGGCCGCGTGCGGATGCTGGTCGGGCTGGCCGCGGTCGTCGGGGTCGTGCTCGTGACGATGGCCGCCGTCCCCGACCTGTGGACGGCCCGGCCCGTCGTGGTGACGTTCGCCGTGGGGTACCTGGTCACGTTCGTGCTGCTGACGATCACGCTGCTGGCGACCGGCATGGCGTTGTGCAGCCGGGCCGTCGCGTCGACCCAGTTCGCCCTGTTCACGGCCGCCATGAACGTGGGCCGGTCGTCAGGCTCGGGCGTGCTGGGGACGCTCGACGCGGTGATGGGCCCGTCGGCGCTGTTTGGGGTCGCGGCCGTGCTGGCGGGCGTCGTGCTGCTGCTGGCCTCGCGGATCGACCTGGACGCCCACCGCGCCCGCCTCGACGCCGCCGACCTCGGGGACGCCACCGAGGCGGGCGGGGGCGTGTCGCCGGGGCGGGCACCACGGCCCGCCGCGGGGCGTTGACGAGGTGCCGCTGGGCCGCCCGCCCGCGCATTGACACCGGACCCCGCCCGGTCTATCCTGCCCGATCCGCCTGCCGCTCCCGATGCGCACTCTCGCCCTCGCCGCCCTCCTCGCCTTCGCCATCCCCGTCCGTGCCCAGCGGGCCGCCGACGTGCCGGGCCGGCCGGCCGCCGTCGTGCTCTCGGAGACGCCCTCCATGCTCGGCCTGGGCCAGCTCTTCAACGCTCAGACGCTGCGGTTCAGCCAGTCCTACGAGGCGTCGTACAGCGGCGGGGCCGCCGGCACGTTGGGCCTGGGCGTGTACACGGCCTCGCTCCGGTGGCAGCCGACGGACCAGCTCGCGGGGCGCGTGGACGTGGGCGTGATGCACAGCCCGTTCGGGTCGTCTGCGTTGCAGAGCGGCCTCGGGTTGGACGGCGCTGGCGACACCCGGGTGTTCCTGCGCAACGCGGAGCTGGCCTACCGGCCGACCGAGAACGCGGTGTTCCACCTCAGCGTCCAGCAGAGCCCGTACGGCGGCTACGCGTCCCCCTACGGCTACGGCTCGCCCTACGGCTCCCGCGCCTACGGTCTGTACGGCGGCTACGGCCAGACGAGCGTCCGGGCCGGCTACGGGTCGACGGGCGACCTGTTCTTCCGCGACAGCGAGTAAGGCGTTGTCCGGCTCCCGCCTGAGCGACGGCCTCCTCAACGTGGCCCTGGTCGTGGGCGGGCTGGTGGTGCTCGTCCTGCTCTACGGCTTCGCCACGCGCGCGTTCACGCCGCGCACCGTCCCCGACCGGGCCGCCGCCGACCACTCGCGGATCCAGGTCGAGGTCCGCAACGCGGCCGGTGTCGACGGGCTCGCGTCCCAGGTCACGGCCCACCTCCGCCGGCGCGGGTTCGACGTGGTCGACATCGGGAATGCGGCCGCGCGGGACACCACGACGGTGCTGGTGCGTTCGGGGACGGCCCTCGACGCGCGCTACGTGGCACAGGCCCTCGGCCTGGACGCCGACGCGCGTGGTCACCGGGGGGCCCACGACCGACTACTCCCTCGACGTTACCGTCTACGTCGGCGCCGACTACCTCGCGCTCGCGCCCTTCGCCGACTGACTCCTCCGACTCCGATCCGATGCCTGACTCCGTCTCCCAATCGCGCCGCGCCCGCCGCTCCGGCCCCACCTCCGGCCGCGAGCTCGCGCGCATCGCGCTCGACGCCGCGCTCGACAAGCGGGCCCGCGACGTGACCGTGATGGACCTCCGGGGCATCTCGGGCGAGGTCGACTACTTCGTCATCGCGACGGGCGAGTCCGACCTGCAGATCCGGGCCATCGTCGAGGGCGTCGTCGACGCCATCCGGACCCAGGCCGGCGAGCGGCCGGTCGCCCGCGACGGCCAGCCCGGCACGAGCCGGCTGGATCGTGCTCGACTACTTCGACCTGGCCGTCCACGTGTTCGACCCCGAGCTCCGGGCCCACTACGACCTCGAGCGCCTGTGGGGCGACGCGCCGACGGAGACGGTCACCGACGAGACGCCCGAGGCGTCGCTCCTGGCCGGCGAGGCGCCGCCCCCGCCGGGCCCGGGCGGCTCCGCCTCGGGCGACGCGCCGGCGGTGCTGGCCGAGGCCCCCGGCGACCCCGCCGAGGCGGACGGGAGACGGCCGACGAGGACGCTTGATGCGCGGCCTCCTCTTGCTGCTCGCCGTCGTGCTGGCCGCCTGCGGCGGCTCCGGCGCGACCGCCGACGGCCCCGACCGCGACCGGTTCGGCTACCGCGTCGGGAGCGACCCGAACCGCGAGACCATGCTCCTCCGGCCGGCCACCGACAGCACGCGCTACCTCGTCTACCCGGCCGTCGTGGACTCGGTCGCCGTCCGCCCGGCGCGGGCGGCCGCTGCCCGGCGACGGCGTCGCGGTCGAGGTCCTGATCCAGGGCGCCCTGCCCGACGCCTGCGCCGAGCTCACCGACGTCTCGCAGTCGCGCGAGAGCCACTTCGTGACGGTCGACCTGCCGATGCGCCAGCCGCGCGAGACGGTCTGCGCGGCCGTCGTCCGCCCGTTCCGGTTCTACCTCGTGCTCGACGGCGTCGTACCCGGCGGGGAGCTACACGCTCCGGCTCAACGGGTCCGCGGTCCCGTTCCAGGTGCTGCCCGCGCGGACCGCCGAGGCCGACGATGCGGGCTGACTGGCGGCTCGCGGCCGCTGGCCGCGGGCTTGGGTGGGCTCGCGGTCGCCCTGGGCGCCTTCGGCACGCACGCCCTGGCCGACGCCGTCACGCCGGACCGGCTGGGGACGTGGCGGACGGCAGCGCAGTACCACCTGGTCCACGCTCTGGCCGGCGTCGGGGCCGGCGTGCTGGCCGCGCTGCGCGGCTCGTCGGCCGCGCGCTGGGCGGCCCGGCTGTTCGTCGCCGGCGTCGTCGTGTTCTCGGGGAGCCTGTACGCGCTCGTCCTGCTCGACCTCGGCGTGCTCGGGGCCGTGGCCGCCGCTCGGCGGCGTGGCCTTCCTGGCTGGCTGGGGCGCGCTGGCAGTCGCGCTCTGGCGTCAGGCGTGACCGTCTGGACGGAGGGGCCGAACCGGTGGCCCCGCCCGTCCGAGTCGCGTCTACGCCGTGTCCTCGTCGAACAGGATCATGAAGCTGGGCCCGAGGTTGTTCTCGCGGGCCAGCGTCATGAGCACCTCGGCGGCCTCCTCGGGCGTCTCGTACGTGCCGTACTCCTGGCCGTCGACGGCCAGCGCGTAGTCGACCTCGCCGTCCTCGTCGGCGTCGAGCTCCTCCCACTCGACGGCCTCCTCGATCAGGTAGAGTGTCGCGGTCGGGGTCGTAGGACGCGAGGAACCGCTCGCGGACGCTCTCCTTGTCGATCAGGCTGACGTTGCCGAGCGCGCCGTACTCCTCGTCGTAGAAGAGGGCCTCGGCGAGGAGCTGGCGGGAGAACTGGTCGTCGTTGAAGGGAGGCATGGGCACGGGTGGGGTTTGAGGGGTCGATCGAACGTACGCAGCGGCGCCCGTCGAAGTTGCCCCGGCGCCGAGATGTCTCCCGCGCGATCTCGCGAGCGCCCGCCGCCGTGCCGGCCCGCCTCGCTCGTCGGCCAGGCCCAGCCGGTCGCCGAGGTGGTGCCAGGAGCCGGTCGGCGACGGCCGCCGACCGACGCGGGGCGGTCCGGACTCGCGCGCCAGCGACGTCACGCCGCGGTCGTCGATGCCGCACGGGACGATCCGGTCGAACCAGCCCAGGTCGGTCGTCACGTTGAGGGCGAGCCCGTGCATCGTGACCCACCGGCTGCACCGGACGCCCATCGCGCACACCTTCCGCTCGGGCCGCGCGCGTCGGGCCCGACCCAGACGCCGGTCCGCCCGGCGACCCGGCCCGGCCGCGACGCCCCAGTCGGCGCAGGTCGAGCACGACGGCCTCCTCTAGCTCGCGGAGGTAGCGGTGCAGGTCGTGGAGCGACTCGCCCTCGGGCGTCGCGAGCCGGTCGAGGTCGAGGATCGGGTAGACGACGAGCTGGCCCGGCCCGTGGAACGTGATGTCGCCGCCGCGGTCGACCGGGACGAACGTGGCGCCCCAGGCGGGCCAGCTCGGCCTCGGTCGCGAGCAGGTTCGCCGGGTCGCCGCTCTTGCCGAGCGTGAAGACCGGCGGGTGCTCGACCACCAGGACGGCGTGCGGGCGCGGCTCGGGCGGGTCGGCCCGCTTGGCGGCGACGAGCCGGTCCTGGAGCCGCTGCTGGAGCGCCCACGCCTCGCGGTACGGGACGCGCCCGAGGCGGAAGACGCGGGCGGGCTGGGGCGGGGCATGGCGGTCGGCCTCCGCCGGGGCGCGCTAGTTCGAGAACAGGATCCGCAGGCTGACGCCGCCCGTGAACCGGTTGGTCCGCCCGGCCACCTCGGACGTCGTCTGCTCGTACTGGGCCGAGCAGGTTGGCCGTGACCTGGCTCGAGACGGTGTAGCTGATCTGGGGCGAGAGCTGGAGCCGCGACGTGAGCTGGGGCGTCAGGATCGTCAGCGGCTCGCCCCGGAGCTGGAGCGCCACGTCGTCCTGGAGCGGGAGCTCGGTGAACGTCTCGTCGTCGGCGACGAGCGCCGTCAGCTGGCAACCGGATCTGGTTGTTGATGCCCCGCAGGCCGAACAGCCGCATCCCCGTCCGCGAGTACGACAGGTCGACGCGCAGGTCGCGCGACGTCTTCTTGAACACCTGGGCCGTGAGCGGCTGGAACGTGAACAGCGACGTCCGGTTGGTCGACAGGCTCGCCTGGATGTTGCTCTTGAACCCGAACGACAGCCCGATGAGCGGCTGGAAGCGCTCGTTGACCGTCACCGAGGTCGGCTCGTCGTAGCCGCCGTCGGCGATGGCCGCCGCGCCGCCGTACGTCACGCCGTCGAACGAGATCAGCCGCGGCGTCCGGGTCGAAGATGGTCGAGAACGCCGTCTGCGACGTCGCCGAGTAGCCGTGCCGGAGGCTGATCTGGTTGGCGACCGCCCGGAGCAGCGGCAGCTTCTCCAGGCCCGAGTACGTGATGTTCCAGTTGGGGAGCGGGATCGGGAACAGCCCGTTCGGCCCGAACGAGCCGAACCCGCGCGCGAGCTCGGCCGCGAAGTCCTCCGCGTAGCCCGTCGGCGAGAGGAACTCGGACTCGACGAAGCCGCCCTCGCCTCACCTCGGCCGCCGCGTCGAACCGGTCGGCGTGGCGCTGCGACGAGCGCCTCGTAGCCGCCGCCGAACGCGAACACCGTCGACTCGCCCGAGCCCGCCCGCCGGCCGACCGAGCCGGAGGGCCTCGCCGCCGCCCTCCGGGATCTGGAAGTCGACCTCCTCCGACGAGCCCCACGCCGTCCGCATCGAGAGCCCGATCGACAGGCCGCGGAACGGCGAGAGCTGGGTCCGCACGTCGAGCGTCGTGGTTGGCCCCGAGCAGGTCCGAGAACGTGTTGAACGCGGCGTCGTTGGCGATCCGCTGGTCGATCCCGATCTCGCGCGAGAGCCCCAGCCGGTAGCCCAGCGACGGCGCCGCGCCGGTCAGCCCCGAGAGCAGGCTGTAGGCCTGGCCCTCCAGGCCCGCCGTGCGCCGCCGTCGACGAGCCCCGGTAGGTCAGCGTGACGTCGTCGACGCCGGTCAGCGGCCAGGAACGTCCGCCGGCCGATCCGGGCCCGAGGCTGAACCCGCCGCCGCCGCCGGTCGAGTCGGTCGCGCGCCGCCGCCGTCGCGGGCCGCTCCCACGCACGCGGTAGAACGGGAACAGGCGCCAGAACGTCGTCGGGGCGATCCGGACCGAGCTCTGGACCGAGGCGGAGGCCCCCGCCGAGGCCACCTCCAGCTCGGGCGCGGTCGCGCTCGGCTGGTCGCGCCAGTTGTAGTTCGTCGCCACGCTGATCGGCTGGAGCTGGAGCCACGAGAGCCACTTCAGCTTCGACGTGCTGATGCGGAGCGCGCGCCGTCGCCTGCTGGGTGTACTGGCGCGTCCGGATCCCGCCGCTGAACACGTTGCCCGAGCGCCTCCCCGAACGGCAGCACCTCCAGGTCCGAGCCGCCCAGCACCTCGACGCGGTCGTTCGGGAACGGGTCGCCCGTCGTTGAACCCGTCGAGCGACTGGACCAGGTCGAGGTAGACGGCGCCCGTGTCGGCGCGGGCCTGGGCCGGGCTCGACGTTGTAGACGCGCGCGAAGCCCCCGTCGCGCTCGCGGACGAGCACGCGGAACTGCTCGCGCTGGCCGGCCGCGCCCAGGTCCTGGTCCGTGTCCGACCCGAACGACATCTGCAGGAACGGGAACGGCGTGTACTGGACGTTGACCTGGCGGCCGTGCTCGAACCGCTGCGTCCGCCGCGTCAGCGTGCGGAAGGCGCTCACCGAGTCGGGCTCGTCGAAGAACTCCGACCCCAGGCGCTGCTGCGACGCCGACAGGCTCCGCTGGGCGTCCGTCGACATCGACAGGCTCGTGCGGGAGCAGGTTGAGCCGGAGCCCGCCGACGGCGCCGCCGCAACAGCGGGATCGACGCGCGTGAACCAGAACGGCGAGACCGCGAGCGGCTTGGGCACGGTCACGCGGTAGTTGACGCGTGCCCGTCCACGAGTCCGACTCGTTGAAGCTGCGTCGACGGGTTCGACCCGCTCTGGGCCGAGAGCGAGTAGGCCGCCGACAGCCCGTCGACGGTGTAGCGGAGCCAGGGCGAGCGGCTGCCCGATCTTCGAGACCTGCACGCGGACGTTCTGCGACGACGTCTCGGTCCGCGCCCGGGCCAGGATGGCCTCGGCCCGGAGGTCGGGCGCCAGCGCGTCGCCGCCCTCGACCACCTCCACCTCGCGGGCCTGCTGCGACCAGGTCGTCCAGGCGGACGTCGCCGTTGTCGGGGTCGAAGCGCGGCGTCGAGTTGTTCCGCGTCAGCGAGTACGAGACCGGGATCGTTCCACCCGAACCGCTCGGGCAGCAGCTTGTGGGCGTTGAACGCGACGTCAGCGTGAACGCCGACTGCTGGGCGAACTCGCGCCCGCCGAGGGCCCCGCCGAGCTCGCCGAACCCGTCGTCGGTGAAGCTCACGCGCGCGTTGAGCGCGGCCACGTCGGCCAGGGCCACGTTGGCCGTCAGGAAGCCCGCTCGACGCCGCCGCCCTCGTCGTAGCCGGTCACGCGGAGCTCGTTGAACCAGACCGAGACCGTGTCCACGACGGCCGCCCCGCCGGGCCCGTTGCGGACGCCGAGCACGACCGTCCGGATGTCCTGGATCGACGGCTGGCCGCGGACGGTGATCGTGGCGCCCGCCGGGCGCGCCCTCGGGGTCGCGCAACGTGAACCGGTCGTCGATCGGGACCCCGCTCGGTCGCGCTCCAGCTTGGCCCGGTTCAGCTCGGAGAGCACCACGTTGATCGGGTTGAGGTCGGTCCGCTCCCCGTTCACGACCACGTTCGTCTGCCACAGGCTGTCCGACTTGGCGCAGTTGAACGGCTCGTCGACCGGGCAGTCGCCGGCACGTCGACCAGCCGCGGGGGTCGAACGGGTAGACCGGCTGCTCGATCTCGTAGTAGTTCTCGGTCTCGTCGTCGCCGAAGCGCAGGAACACCCGCATCGAGTCGCTCGCGCTCGAAGCCGTCGCCGTGGATGGACGTCCGCAGGTTCGAGTACTTGGTCAGGTCGAGCGGGCGCGTCGCGTAGGACCGGGCGAGGCCGGCGCGGCGGCCGTCGGCGAGCCCCTCGGCGCGGAAGACGAGCGCCTGCTCGCGCGTCGCGCCGGAGCCCGCCGCCCTGGGCCCGGCGTCGTGTTCTGGATGGTCGCCTTGCGGGATCGCGTAGATCGACGCGTTCTCCTCGTTGTTGACCGACTCGATAAAGAGCTGGGGGCCAGGCCCGTCGTCGCCGCGAGTCGTCGCCGGCGCCCTCCTCCACGAACCCGACCTCCTCCGACTTGAGCCACTGGCTGCCGACCAGCTCGAACGACGCGATCCGCAGCGTGGCCGGCTTGTCGTGGCCCGTCGTCCACAGGCGGACGGCCTCGATGCGCGAGAAGTCGTCGTCGTCGATGTCGATCGACCGTCCGCTTCGGGCTCTGCGGTCCGGACCGGGATCCGCAGCAGGTACCACGTCTGGGGCGGGCCCAGGTGCGTTCGTCCGTGACGATCGTGTTGAGGAAGAACGGGCTCGACGCCAGCCCGGCCGGGTCGAGCGGGATCTCGTAGCGGTGGAAGGACTCGGCCTGGTCGAGCGTGTTGTTGCCGTTGATGTCCTCCGAGTTGGGGATGACCGAGATGCCGCGCCCGTTGTCGTTCAGGTTCTGCTGGGCCAGCGCCGAGTTGAGCTCGCGGCCGGGCCAGTAGTGGGCGTAGCGCTCCTGGATGGTGGCCCCGCTGGCCGTCGAGGGGTAGCGGGCCGTGTCGTTGAAGCGCTGGTCGGCGAAGTTGTAGTAGTCGTCGCCCGAGGGGTCGTCGGCGGCCCGGCGCTGCTCGGGCGTGTTCGGCGCGAGCGCGTTGAGGAACGGCGCGAACAGCTCGGTCTCGCGAGACCGCGTAGGGCGCCACCGGCGACAGGTCGCGCCGCGACGGCAGGCCGTCGAGGCCCAGGTCCTCGGTCCGCTGGGTGTCCCCGTCGTAGTCGACGAACCCGTTCGTCCGGCCCGTCGGGCGGCGGCCCCAGGCGTCGAGTTCGGGCCCGCTGGCCTGGTCGCCGTTCTGGAGCCCGTCCTCGGAGTTGAGGAACCCGTTGGGCAGCACGTCCTCGTTGACGCGGCCCAGGTCGAGGAACATCCGGGCGCCGGGCGCGATGGCCTCGGTCCCGTTGCGTCCCGCCGAGCGGCGACGACCAGGATCTCGACGAACTCGATGTTGTTCTGGCCGTCGAAGTTCGAGTACGAGCTCTCGATCGGGCGGACGAACCCGCCCCAGACGTCCTGCGGGCTGCTGGGTGAACGCGCCGCCGGTCAGCCCGCGGTTGTAGTTGTACGGGCCGCGGCGGGTCGGGTCGAAGTAGAGGTCGAGCAGGTCGAGCGGCTGGTCCTGCTCGCGCGTGGTCGTGAAGCGGCCGCTCGGGGAACAGCGTCGACGGCCGGGATCGGCTGCGGTCGCCGGCGAGACGATGGGCCCGAACCCGTTCTGGTCGTAGGCATTCTCCGGGATCGAGTACCACGTGAACAGGCCGCGCCAGTTCGAGCGCAGGACGGGGTCGGTGACGTCGGCCTCCTGGGCGGCCCCGTTCGCGGACGCCCTCGGGTCCGGCCGCCTCGGGCGGCGCCGCGATCCGCCAGCCGTCGACGAAGCGGAGCGCCGTGTAGGCGTTCTCGCTCCCCTCGAAGTCGTCGACGTAGCTGATCGCCCGAGAGCTCGTCGTCGGCGAAGTCCAGGCCCTGGGCGCGGAGCGCGTCGCGCGTCCGGTCGTACGGCGAGCGTCTGGGGGTGGCCGGGGCTGAGGCGGGCCACCTCGCCGCGGAACTCGAGGCGGCGACGGCGCGCGCGTCTGGATCAGCGGGAGCGCGTCGATGGCGCGCGTGAGCCAGCGCGGCTCGGCCCGGAAGCGCGCCGTCGAACCCGACGATGGTGTTGTCGAGCGCCTCCTCGCCGACGCGGAACTTGTCGCCGAGCGGCCGCTCGGCGAGCTGCATCAAGGTCGCCCCGAACGCCGAAGTCCTCGCTCGACCCGGTAGTCGGCGCGCAGGCCCAGGAGCGTCTTCGAGCCGATCGAGAAGAACTGGTTCTGCTCGACCGAGACGCGGACGCGCTGGCCCTCCAGCAGGTACGTCGGGTTGACGATCTCGACCGTGCCGGCCGTGTAGTTGACGCGGTAGTCGGTCCCCTCCTGGAGCTCCAGGTCGCCCGAGGTCACGCGGACGGTCCCCTCGACCAGCTGGAAGCCGATGTTGAACACCGACTGCGGTCGCGCTCTTGAACTCGCCGGCGATGCGGTAGTCCGAGAGCCGCGGCAGGCGGCGCCGGGCGTTGTCGGTCGTCAGGTCGTAGAGCGTCGCGCCCGCCTCGGTGCCGTCCTCCAGCGTCGGGACGTAGGTCGCGACGGCCTGGGCCGGCGTGAGCACGCCGTACGAGACGGCGACCCGGCCGTTGTCGGTCGGCGACCCGATCGTGCCGACCGTCCACCCGGTCCGGATCAGGTTCCGGAGGTAGTCGCCGAACGGCTGGCGGACGGGGAAGATGACGCGGCCGTTGTCGGGGTTGACGGTCACGCCCGAGCTGAAGTCGAAGACGTCGTCCGGGCGTCGGCGAGGCCCTGCTCGTTGACGCGGTCGAGCCCGAGGACCTCCAGGAACGTCCGCTGCTCGAACGAGAGCTCGTCGGCCGGGGGGACCGTGGCCGGGCTCGCCGCCGGCCGGCTCGTACGTCAGGTCGAGCCCGAACGTGGTCGGGTTGAGGCTCCGCCCGCCGACGCGGTAGATGTTGCGGAGCGTCAGGTCCCACAGCGGGTCGATCGGGCGTCGGGCGGTCGGCGCGGATCAGCTTGAGGATCGTCCGCGGCCCGGTCTGCGAGGTCGACTGGGCCGGGCGGCCGTAGTCGCCGACGGTCACCAGCCGGCCGTCGAGCGTCTCGTACTGGTAGGCGACGGCGATCAGGTCGCTGTCGGTGAGCGACGACGCGAGCGAGATCCAGCCGAGCTGGGCGTCGAACGTGTAGTCGATGTTGGCCGCGGAGCCGCCGGAACACGTTGTTGGCGAACGCGCCCGAGGTCGGGCAGCGGGCGCTCCAGGTCGCGGGCGATGGTCTCGGCCGTCGCCGTGGCGCCGTTCGACGCGGACGCTCGTCGAGCACGTCGGTCGGGGTACTGGTCGAGGGTGGGGTCGGGCAGCGGGGCCTGCTCGCGCTCGTAGCGGCCGGTCGACGCCGTCGAACTCGCCGAGGTACGCCTCGCCGCCGTCGAGCACGGCCGGCGGCTCGCCGAGGTCGGCCAGGGCGACGGCCCACGTCGTCTCGATGTCCTCCTGGGCCGTGTTGATCGAGGCCCGGCTCGTGCTTCCAGACCTCGATGCCGACGAACCGGCGGAACGCCCTGGCCGGCGCGCCGGCGGGAGCTGCGGGTTCTGGGGCCGCTCGTGGGCCCGGTCCCACCAGTTGTGGAACGCGTAGCCGAGGAAGAGGTGCGTGTTGTCCTCGTACTCGTACGGCGCCAGCGGAACGTCTGGGCGTCGGCGCCGCCCTCGAACACGCGGTCGACGGTCTCGGCGTCCTGCTGGCTCGCGACGGCCGTCACGGCGAGCGGGCCGAACTGCAGGTCGGTCCGGAGCCCGAACAGCCGCTGGCCGCCGCGGATCAGCGTCGCCGGGCGTCTGCAGGAACACGTTGCCCGCCTCGATCCGCTGGACGATGTCGTCCTCGTAGCCCGTGTAGACGAGCGAGACCTGGTTCTCGAAGTCGAACTGGCTCTGGGTGTCGTAGTTGACGTTGATGCGCCAGCTTGTCGCCGATGGTGCCGGCCACGTTGAGGTTGAGCTCCTGGCCGAAGTCGGGCGCGAACGGGCTCCCGCCGCGAGACAACGCCTCCTGGAGGTCGTTCCGGTCGTAGCGGACGCCCAGGTTGACGTTCGACGTGCCGTTGACGGTCAGCGCCACCTCGTTCTTGCCGAACAAGGTCCGGAACGCGCTCTGCTCGCCGCCCGGGATGTCGACGGCGAACCCGAGCCCGCTCCGCCGGGCCTGCTGCCGGTCCGAGCGCTGGGCGGCGAGCGTCCGGAACTGGTCGCCGACGGCCTCGACGCGGCGCGGCCTCCAGGAACTCGTCGAGCGTGAACGTGGCCGGGGCCCGGACGTCGTCCTCGCCGAGCAGCTCGCGGACGCGGTAGGCGTAGGACGCCGTGTCGAGCGTGACGTCGCGCCGCCAGTACGTGCCGAGCCGGCCGCGGACGCCCGGCAGCCGCTGGGGCACGATGGAGACGCCCGGCGTGCCGCGGACGGGCTCCGGGAAGTAGGCCCGCGCCCGGAGCGACGAGTCGGCCTCGGTGGTGTCGGCGGCGACCCGGATGGTGTCGGGGGCGGAGAGCAGGAACGCGCCGTCGGTCGTGTCCGGCTCGGGCAGGCCGAACGGGGCCTCGTCGCCGGCCCGGCGGTCGGCCGCGTCGGCCGGCGTCTGGCGGACCCGCTCGATCAGGGTCTCGCCGGTCGCCAGCGTGTCGGGCGCGGGCCGCCGGGTCACCTCGGGCTCGGCGTCGGTCGTGTCCGCGTCGGTCGTGTCCGCGTCGGTCGTGTCGGGCGCCGCGGGGAGCGGGGGCAAGACCGCGACCGAGTCCGTGTCGGCCGGGGCCAGCCAGGGCCAGGCGGCCGCGCCGGCGGTGGCCGTCCGGTCAGGCCGGGCGAGCAGCGCGAGCAGGCCGCCCAGCGCGAGCACGCTGAGCGTGGCGGCGAGGCGACGGGGAAGGCGGGTCCGCGGGGACGACGCGCGCACGGCGTGGGGGTCGGCTACGAGCAGACGCGGAGGCGCCGTACGGCGGCGCCCGAAGCGTCAGGGACAAACGAGGCGTAGCGAACCGTCGATAAGGCGCGGGCAGGCGGGCGGGCAGGGGCGGGTCGCGCGACGTGCGGACCGCAGGCGCCCCCGGGGATCACGAAGCTACCGGCGGGTGCCGGGACCGACAAGGGAGCTTCTGTGTGCCCGGGCCAACGGTCGCCCCGTCGTGCGTAGTCTGCCGGGCCCGTCCCGCCGCCCTCATGTCCCGCCGCGCGCTCGCCCTCACGTCGCTCCTGGTCCTGGCCGGCTCGGCCCTGGCTGGGTGCGCCTCGGCGGGCCCGCCGGCCGCCTCCGACGCCGCCGCGGTCGAGGCGGGCGTGCTCGCGACGCTGGACGCCCAGGTCGAGGCCTGGAACGCCGGCTCCGTCCGCGGCTTCATGGACGGCTACGCGCGCACCGACACGCTCCGGTTCCTGTCCGGCGGGACCGTCCGCTCGGGGTGGGAAGAGGCGCTCTACGGCTACGTCCGGAGCTACCCCGACGCGGCGGCGATGGGCCGGCTCGCGTTCTCGGACCTCACCGTCCGCCCGCTCGCGGCCGACCGCGCGCTGGCCTGGGGCCGCTGGCGCCTGCAGCGCGACGGCGACGAGCCGGGCGCCGGGCCGGGCGGCCTGTTCACGCTCGTGCTGGCCGCGACGCCGGACGGGTGGCGCGTCGTCCACGACCACACGTCGTCCGAGTGACCGCGCGGAGGATCCGGCCCGTCTCCACACGGCGCCCGCGCGGGGGAGGGATCTTGCCGGCGCCCTCTCCCCCGACCCCGTATGTCCTCGAACGCCCCTGACCTGACCGGCCGCGTCGTCGTCGTGACCGGTGCCGACGGCCGCCTCGGGCGCGTCGTGGCCCGCCACCTCTCCCAGGCCGGCGCCCGCGTGGCTGGGCTCGACCGCGCCGCCCACCAAACCGGCGACCTGGCCGTCTCCGCCGACGTGACCGACCCCGACGCCGTCGCCGACGCGCTCGCCCAGGTGGCCGACGGGCTGGGCGAGCCCGACGCGCTCGTCCACACGGTCGGGATGTGGGCCGGGACCCCGTTCGCCGAGACGACGCTGGACGACTGGCGGACCGTCCTCGACGTGAACCTGACGAGCACGTTCGTGGTGTTCCGCGAGGCGGTCCGGCGGATGCACGCGGCGGGCCGAGCCGGGCACCTGGTCGCGCTCGCGTCGGGCCAGGGCGCCGACCGGGGCGTGGCTCAGCAGGCGGCCTACTCGGCCTCCAAGGCGGGCGTCGTGCGGCTGGTCGAGGCCGTCGCCGCCGAGTTCCGGGCCGACGAGATCTCGGCGACCGCCGTCGCCCCGTCGATGATCCTGTTCGGCGCCGAGGAGGACGGCGCGCGCGGCGTCGAGGCGGACGAGGTGGCCCAGTTGTGCGTGACGCTGTGCGGCCCGGCCGGCTCGGTCCACAGCGGCTCCGTGCTCCGGGCGTACGGGTCGATGCGCTAGCCGGGCCGTCCGGAGCCGGTCGCGAGATCCGGGTTGCGTTCGGGGGGCCCGCGAGCGACTTTACGCGTCCACCTTCCACCCGACCGATGTCGCGCGTCCTCGTCCTGCTCGCTCTCTTGGCCGTCGGCTGCGACTCGCAGTCGACCGTCTCGCTCGACGCCGTGACCGTCTCGGCGGGCCCGGTCGACCTCCGGTTCGACGGCCACGTGACCTACGCCGACGTGGAAGGCGGCGCCTGGGTCCTGCGCGACGACTCTGGGACGGCCTACGAGCCCACCAACCTGCCGGCCCGCTTCCGGGTCGAGGACCAGCGCGTCCGCGTCGAGGCCGACGTCCTGGAGGACCTGGCGAGCACGCTCCAGGTGGGACCGGTCATCGAGATCCGGACGGTCACCCCCCTGGAGGGCCCCCCGTCGCGGGACTGAGCCCGGCCGCCCACCTCGGCGGCGTGCTGGGACGGGTCGGCTAGGCCGGCTCGGCGGCGAGCCAGCGCTCCTGGGCCGCGATGCCGCGCTCGGCCAGCCGCGCGAGGAACGGCTCCGCCGGCAGGACCAGGTCGGCCGGGCCCGACGCCGCCGCCGGTGAGCGCGCGGCCGGCGAGCATCACCGCCGCCGTGGCGGCCGGGAAGCCCGTGCAGCGCTGCATGGCCGACAGGCCCGCCCTCGGTGTCGCAGCGGTCGACCATCTCGTAGACCAGCGTGCCCGTCCTCGCCGTCGCGCGTGCCGTCGACCTCGATCCGGAGCAGGACGGCGTCGTCGTAGGTCGCCGCCCAGGCGCTTGCGCAACCGGCGGACCAGCACGTCGCGGTAGGTCAGGTGCGTCCGGACGTCGAGCGAGGTCCGCTCGGCCAAGCCCGAGGTCGAGCACGAACCGCATCCGCTCGGCGTGGCCGGGGTAGCGGATCGTCTTGACGTCCAAGCTGCTCGACGCGGCCCTCGAGCGCCTCGGCCAGGCTGCCCAGGCCGGCCCCGGTGTAGAACGCCTCCATCGTCCCGAACCCGTCGACCTCGACCGGCTCCAGGCCCGTCATCGGCTCGCGCATCTCGATCTTGCCGCCGACCAAGACGGGCGCCGGCTCGGTGTAGTCGTCCAGGAGCCGCTCGGCCGAGTGGGCCAGCCGGTGGCGGAACGGGTCGCGCGGCTCCTGGGGCACGTCGCCGACGCGGATGCGGACGGCGTCGGGCCTGGCTCATGCGCCTCGACGGCCCGCATGGCGAGCACGCCGACGAGCCCGGGCGCGAGCCCGCAGCCGGTCACGACCCAGCGCTGGCGGCGCTCGGCCTGCTCGGCCAGGGCCGGGTCGTGCGATCGGGTTGCCCAGGTCGACGAAGTGGGCGCCCAGGTCGAGCGCGAGCCGGGCCAGCCGGGGCGAGTGCTCGGGCCCGACGCACGACACGACGCAGGCGCTCCCGCTCAGGATCGGTTCGAGCGCCTGGGCGTCGCGGGCGTCGGCCTCGTAGGTCCGGAGGCCGGGCTGGACGTGGGCGGCGCGGAAGGCGCGGAGCGTGGACGGCTGCGACTCGCAGACCTGGACGTGGGCGACCTCGTCGCTCTGGGCGAGGTCGACGGCGACGGCCGTGCCGACGGTGCCGGCTCCGAGGACGGTGATCTTCATGGCCGCAAGGTAGGCGGACTCGGCGCGCGAAGGAAAACGCTTACGCACCGATTCCGCGCGCGGACGGCGTGAAACGAGGCGCTCCCGCCCGCCTCGACCCCCCGCGGCCTCGCCCCAGCCCACCTCGGCCCCGAGGCGGGCGGACCTACGCCCCGACGCCCCGGCCACCCAGGCGGCGGCTCGCGACCACGGCGACCGCCACCAGCCCCATCAGCAGCACGCTGTAGGCCGCGGCCTGGCCGAACGCGAAGATGCCGGAGCTGGGAGAACACCTCGACCGCGATCGGGCGGTTGGCGTAGACGTAGAGCATGATCGAGGCGACGAACTCGCCCAGCGCCGTCACGAACGTGAGCAGCCCGCCGGCCACCACGCCCGGCCCGATCGCCGGCAGCACGACGCGCCGGAACGTGGCCCAGCCGCCCGCGCCCAGGTCGGCCGAGGCCTCGGCCAGCCGGTCGTCGAACGACTCCAGCGACGCCTGGGTGGCCCGGACCACCAGCGGCACGTGGCGGACGAAGTAGGCCAGCGGCAGCAGCCACACGGTCCCGATCAGGACCGCGCCGCCGGCCAGCGCCGTCGGCTCGTCGAACAGGACCAACAGGCCCAGCGCCATCACCGTCCCGGGCACGGCGAACGGCAGCAGCGACAGCGCCCGGAGCACGCCCCGCCCGGGGACCTTCCCCTTGACGATCACCAGCGCCGTCGCCACGCCGAACACGACGTTGGCCGCCGTCGCCAGCGCCGCCATCCACAGCGAGCTCGTGATCGGCGCGAGCACGTCGGCCTCGGTGGCGAGCGCGGCGTAGTTGGCGAGCGTGAACGTGTCCGGCAGCACCTGGGTCGTCCACGAGCCTTCCTCCACGAACGACAGCAGGACGACCGTCGCGACCGGCAGCAGCACGACGACGAGCGCGAGCCGCGACCAGCCCGCCGGCCACGACGCGCGCCGGACCCCGCAGCGGCCCGGGCCGCCGGCCGACGCCCTTGCCCGCGCCCAGGCTCGCCGCTCGGGTCTGGACCTCGGTCCCGATCAGGAACAGCAGGCAGATCCCCGTCAGCACGACCGAGACCGTCGCGGCCCGGTCGAGCGCCCCGTTCGTCTTGAACTGGTAGATCTGGGTCGTCAGGAACGGCTCGCCCTCGGCGAACAGCAGCGGCGCCGTGAACGAGGCCATCGAGAGCATGAACACCAGCAGCGACGCGCCGACGAGCGCCGGCCGCAGGAGCGGGAGCACGACGCGGCGGAACGTGAGCCAGGGGCCGGCGCCCAGGTCGGCCGAGGCGTCCAGCAGCGAGGCGTCGAGGTCGCGCAGCGCGGCCCCGACGAACAGGTAGAAGTAGACGTAGAACACGTAGACGTGGACCAGCAGCACGGCGCTGATCCCGCCGAACGAGAACGGGACGGCGTCCAGCCCGAAGGCGAGCTGGAGCGCGCGCGGCAGCATCCCGGACTCGCCGTACAAGAACAGGAACGCCAGCACGCCCACCAGCGGTGGCAGCGCGAGCGGGAGCGCGGCGACCGCGCCCAGCGTCCGCCCCAGCGGCAGGTCGTAGCGCCACAGCGCCCAGGCCAGCGCCGTCCCGACCGCCCGCCCGCCCAGGACGGTCCCCAGCGACACGCCGACCGAGTTGACGAGCGCCCGCGTCCCGGCCGCCCGGCCGCGCCCGAACAGGTCGGCGAGCAGGCCGCCGTCGAGCCCCAAGCGGGCCGTCTCGACGGTCGGCCACAGGACGTAGCCGACCAGGACGAGGAACACGGGCACGGCGAGCGCCCACCCGGCGCGGCGGCTCAGCATCCCAGGCGGTCGACGAGCGCGCGGGCCGTCGCCTCGACCACGACGGCCTGGCGGCGGTCGGCGGTCACGAACCCCTGGGCGACCGCGTGGTCGAGCCAGCCGACCAGCGGCGCCGTAGTAGCCGTCGACGTCCAGAAGCGCGCACGGCTTGGCGTGGATGCCGAGCTGGGCCCAGGTCAGCGCCTCGGCGATCTCTTCGAGCGTGCCGAGCCCGCCCGGCAGCGCCACGAACGCGTCGGCCAGGTCGGCCATAATCGCCTTCCGCTCGTGCATCGTCGCGACGACGTGGAGGTCGGTCAGGCCGGCGTGGCCCACCTCGCGGTCCACGAGCGCCTGGGGGATCACGCCGACGACCTCGCCGCCGGCCGCCAGCGCCGCGTCCGCCACGACGCCCATCAGCCCGACGCGCCCGCCGCCGGTCACGACGCCCACGTCGGCCTCGGCCAAGAGCCGGCCCAGGTCGCGGGCCGCCTCGGCGTAGGCCGGCCGGAGGCCGGGGCGCGAGCCGCAGTAGACGCAGACGCGGCGGATCGGGGGCGGGGTGGCGGTCACGGCCGCAAGCTAGACCGCCCAGCGAGCCAGCGGCGGCCGCGACGGGCGTCGTCTGTGAGCGGTGGGGGAAGAACGGTAGGCCCCGCCGCGACGCCAGCGCGCACCGGTCTCCACCCTCGGCTCAGGTCCCGGACGGGGGGAGGGCTGTTCTCTTCCATCTGGTCAGGACGACGAGGCTGGCCCTCGCCCTAGCGGACCCACCGCAGCCCGACCCGCGCCTCCCGCCCGGGCGCGGGCAGGCCGGCCTGGGGCAGCACGAGCGCGTCCGTCGCGTTGTCGACCCGGGCGAACACGTCGAGCAGCCCGCGCCCGACCGCCCAGCGGTACCCGACCCGGCCGGCCAGCACGACCGACCCTGGCAGGTCGACGAGCCCGTCTGGCCCGAGCGAAACGGCCGGGCCGGTCACCAGCACCTCGGCGGCGGCCGTCCACCCGGTCGGCGGCCGGACCGAGGCGGCCAGGCGGCCCAGCGCGCCCGGCCGCTCGGGCAGGCGGACACTGGCGCCGGCCGCGTCCCGGCCGCGGAGCCAGAGCAGCGTCCCGCTCGCGTCGAGACGCGCGGCCCCCCGCCGCAGGGCGCCCGACGCCTCGACGCCCAAGGCGCGGCTTCCGCCCAGGTTGACCCGCTGGCGCTGCCCGTCGGCGAGCACGGCCTGTTCGATGGTGTCGCTCGTGAGGCGGGCGAACGCGACCGCTCGCCCGTCGATGCCGGCCCGTCCCGCCTCGGCGCCGAGCTCGGCCTGCCACGTCGCCTCGGGGCGCAGGTCGGGGTTGAGGGCGAACCGGCCCAGCGCCTCCCCGAACAGCTCGCGCGTGGTCGGGAAGCGGGCCGCGCGCGCGACGCCGCCGTGCACCTCGACCCCGCCCACGTCCGTCCCGAGGCGGGCCGTGAGTGCCCAGTCGGCGAATGTCCCCGCCGACGCGCGCCCGGCCGTCTCGACGGGCACGAACGTGTCGACGCCTAGGCCCAGCAGCGCCCGGACCGGGCCTCGGGACTCGGCCTCGACGCCGAGCCGCCCCTCGGCCGTCACGAACCGGTCCGCTTGGCCGCTCTCCTCGCGGTCGTGGCGTGAGACCGCGGCGGTGCCCAGCCCACGCACCGCGACCCCGCCCGCCTCGGTGGCGACGACGGCGCGGCCGCCCGCCGAGCGGTCGCGGTCGTGCTGCCCTGGGCCGGCGGCGTCGTAGGCCGCGCTCTCGAACGGCTGGGTCGTCTGGTCGGCGAGCGAGGCCCAGCCGGTCGCGTCCAGCGCGCCCGCCTGCCACCGAGCGACCAGCGCCGTTTGCCGGACGGCCGGGAGCCGCCAGAACCGGACGCGCTCCCGAGCCGGGTCGAGGTGGCCCTCGGGCGCGACGCCCTGGGCGGCCGACAGGTGGAGCGCCGTCACGGCGAGCCCGCCGGCCGTGGCCCGGGCCAGCACGGCCGCCGCGCGCCGGTCGGTGTTGGTGCGGAGCGCGCCCGGCTCCTGGCTAAAGGGGAGCGGCGCGGCGAGCGCGTCGCCGGCCCGGGCCGAGGCGTCGACGGCGACGCTGAGGCTCCGGCTCCCGTCGGACCACAGGTGCGTCGCCGCGACCCGCCCGCGCGTCGGGAGCCCGCCGCTCGCCTCCGCCTCGGTCAGCGTGCCGGGTGAGGCGAGCGCGCGCGGGACCAGGTCGACCGCGCCGCCGGACGCGTTCGGGCCCCACGCCAGCGACGCCGGCCCGCGCACCACGTCGACCGCGCCGACCACCCCGGCCGGGACGAGGCCGAGGTCGAGGCGGCGGTCCCACGGGAGGGTCAGCGGGGCGCCGTCGAGGAGCACGGCCGTCTGGCGCTCGCCGGCGCCGCGGACGGCCAGCAGCGTCTCGCCGCGGGAGTTGGTGGCCGCCGTCGCCGAGGGGACCAGCCGTGCCACGTCGGCCAGGGCGACCGGGTCGCGCGCGAGCACGCCCGCGACCGGGATCCGGTCGACGCCCGGCCGGCTCTCGACCGAGCCCACGACGACCTCTCCGAGCGCTCGCACGGTGTCCAGAGCGACGGGCTGGGCGCGAGGGGCGGCGCTGAGTGCGACGGCCAGCAGGGCGGCGGCGAGTCGGAACGGCATCCCGCCAAGCTACCCGGACGCGCGGGCTCGTTGCGGCTCGTCGGCGCTGGGTGCGGTTCGTCGGGACCGTCTTGGTCTCGGGCGCGGGGCGGGCGACCCTGTAGCGTCCCCCTCCGACCCGATGCGCCTCGCCCTCCTCGTCCTCGCCCTCGTCCCGGCCGCCGTGGCTCAGCCGGCTCCCATCCCCACGCTCGCCGCCGCCCCGACGGCCTACGTCGGCGGGCGGTGGTTCGACGGGACCGCGTTCGTCGCGCGTGACACGACGTGGGCCGACGACGGCGTGTTCGTCGCCCGGCTGGCATCCGCCCCGGTGCGCGTGGTCGAGCTGGGCGGCGAGTACGTGGTCCCGCCGTTCGGCGACGCCCACCTCCACGCGCTCTACAGCCCCGAGTCGCTAGGCTCGACGGACAGCCTGCTGGTGTCGCGCGGCGTGTTCTACGTCCTCAACCCGCACGTTAGCGCGACCGACCGCGCGGCCGTGCGCGGGACCGAGACCGTCGTCGACGTGGCCTACGCCGTGGGGGGCGTCACGACGGCCCGGTCGCACCTGGCGACGGCGTTCGAGGCCCGCGCGCTCGGGCTCCAGCCGTGGGACGTGTGGGGGCCGAGGGGCGACGAGATCCGGGCGAGCCGCCGCGTCGAGGGCGACGCCTACCACCTCGCGCCGGCCGTGGACGACCTCGACGCGGTCTGGCCCCTCGTGCTCGACTCGGGCACGGACGTGGTCAAGGTGATCCTGAACCGCTCCCAGGGCTGGGCGGACGGTGACCCTGAGGCGCAGGCCGGAGTCTCGCCCGCCGTGCTCCGCGAGGTCGTCCGGCGGTCGCGCGCGGCCGGCTTGCGGGTGGTGGCTCACGTCGAGACCGCCGCCGACCTCCGCGTGGCCATCGAGGCCGGGGTCGACGTGCTCGCGCACGCGCCGGGCTACGGCGTGGTCGACGGCGACCCGGCGACGGCCGAGAGCGGCGCGTTCGCCCTGGACGGCGCGCTGCTCCGCGACTGGGCCGCCTCGGGCATTCCGGTCACGCCCACGCTCGCGCGGGGCCCCCTCTCGGCCCGCTACCTGCCGAGCCCGCCGAGCCCAGCCACGCTCGACACGGTCCGCGCGGCCCACGCCCGGCTCTTGCGCCAGCTCGACGCGGCCGGCGTGCCCATCGCGTTCGGCGCCGACTCCGGGGGCCTGTGGGTGTGGGACGACGCCGCGTACGCCGTCGAGGCCGGTGGGCTGACGCCGCTCGCAGCCCTGCGGGCGTGGTCCGTCACGACGCCCCGGGCGGCGTTCCCGGACCGGGCCATCGGCCGGCTCGCGCCCGGCTTCGAGGCGTCGCTGCTGTCGCTCGCCTGCGACCCGACGGCCGACTGGGCCTGCACCGAGCGCGTTCGAGTCCGTGAGAAGCAGGGCCGGGCCGTCGGCCAGGCGCCCCGGCTCCATCCGTCGGCCGGCGCCACCGCCTACGTCGGGGGCCGGTGGTTCGACGGCGAGCGGTTCGCCGCCCGCGACACGACGTGGGCCGTCGGCGGCGTGTTCGTCCCGGCCCGGCCGGCCGGCTGGACGCCCGAGGCGGGCCGGGTCGTCCGCTTGGGGGGGCGCTTCGTGGTCCCGCCGTTCGGCGACGCCCACACCCACATGCTGAGCGACGTCTACACCTCGCCCGGTCAGGTCGAGCGGTTCGAGCGCGACGGCGTGTTCTACGCGCTCGTCCTGACCGACCGCTACACCTGGGCCGCGCCGCTCCTCCCGACGTTCGCCGGGGCTGAGACGATCGACGTGGCCTACGCCCACGGGGGGCTCTCCTCCGACCGGACGCACCCGTCCCAGGTCTACGAGTGGCAGGCGCTCCGCTTGGTGGGCCGCGAGCTGACGCCCGGCGACCGCCGCCGCATCCAGGAGAGCCGGCTAGCCGAGGACGACGCCTACTGGTCGCTCGACTCGCTCGACGATCTCGACGCCACGTGGGACGCGTTCCTGGCCCACAACCCGGACGTGGTCAAGGTGTACCTGCTCGACGCGGCGGGCGAGCTGGGGCCGGCCACGAGCGGGATGACCGGGCTCCCGACCGGCCGCGGGCTGTCGCCGGCGGTGCTCCGGGCCGTCGTCGAGCGGGCCCACGCCGCCGGGCTCCGGGTGATCGCCCACGTCGAGACCGGCGCCGACATGGCGCTGGCGGTCGAGTCCGGCGCCGACGGGTTCGCGCACCTGCCGGGCTACGGGTACCGCGCGGGCCGCGACGCGCCCTACCTCATTGACGACGCGACCCTGGCCGCCTCGGGCGAGCGCCGGCTGACGTACGTCCCGACCTCGGTCGTCGGCGACAGTTACAACCAGGACCGGCCGGCGCGCGCGGCGATCGCCCGCGACCTCCACCGCCGCCAGCTCCGCCGGCTCCACGACGCCGGCGCCCGGATCGCGCTCGGCGCCGACCGCTGGAACGTGACGTCCAAGGGCGAGGCCGACTTTATGAACGCGCACGGCTTTTTCGACCGGGCCACCCTCCTGGACCTGTGGAGCCGGGTCACGCCCCAGGTGGTCTTTCCCGACCGCGCCATCGGCCGCCTGGGCGCCGGCTTCGAGGCGTCGCTCCTGGCGCTCGCCTGCGATCCCTTGGCCGACTGGGCCTGTACCGGCCAGATCGTCCACCGCGAGAAGCAGGGCCAGACGCTCGGCGACGACTCGGCGGCCGAGGCGGCCGCGCTCCGCTACCAGATCCGGGTCGACCCCCAAGCGCGGCAGCTCCGGGTCGAGGGGACCTGGGCCGGCGGCGACCTGACGACCGTCGACCACTGGGCCCGCCGCGCGCTCTGGGGCCGGGACCGCGACTCGTCCTCCGTCGCCGAGGCCGAGCAGGTGCCCGGCGGGGTCCGGTTCCGCTACACCGTCGACGTGCCCGAGCGGCCGACCGAGAACACGCCCGACGTCTCGCTCAACGGCCGCCGGCTGCGGACGTGGGGGTGGGACGTCCTGCGCTTTCCCGTGGTGCGCGGCGCGGAGCCGTCCGGGCCGGTCGCCGTCCGGTACCTCGCCCCCGACGGGTGGCGCGCGGCGACCCCGTTCGGAGACGCCGCCCAGGCCGAGGTGACCGCCCCCTCGCTCGACGACGCCGCCCGGACGCCTGTCCTGGCCGGCCGCATACGCGTGGTCGAGGCCGGCCGGGCCCGCCTCGCGGTCCGCGCCGAGCACCCCGTGCCCGACTCCGTGTTCGCCCTGGCGCTGGGCGCGCTGGTCGGCGCGCAGGCGGCCTACACCGGCCGCGCCCCCACCGTCACGCCGTTCGCGGCGATCGACCTGACCGAAGGCAAGCCGCTCTACGCCGCGGGCAACTTCGTGGCGAGCCCCAGCGCCGTGTCGTTCGTCGCGCTCAGCGGCGGCGGTGACCCCCGAGAGGCCGGCTACTGGAACGTGCTCGCCCACGAGCTCGCCCACGCCTACACGCCCGGCGCCCTGGTCCGCGAGGGCGCCACCTTCGCCGGGACCGCCGACGGACGGGCCTGGCCCTGGTTCCGCGAGGGCCTGACGGAGTACGTCGGCGACCGGACGGCGCACCTGGCCGGCCTGCTCTCGGACGCCGAGCTGGCCGACCAGCTGACCGAGTCGCTCCAGAACTACGCTGAGGTGGGCACGGCCGCGGACGACGCGAGCCGGGCCTACGCCGAGGGCGCCGTGGTCGCGCTTGGGCTCGACGCCGCGCTGGCGGCCGAGACTGGAGGCCGGGCGACCCTGCGCGACTGGGCCCTCGCGCTCCTCGACCGCCACGCCGGCCCCGACGCCCCGTCGGTCTCGCTCGCCTCGATGCGCGAGGCCGCCCGCCAACTCGCCGGCGACCGCGTGGCCAGCCTGTTCGACCGGCTGACGTCGGAGGACCCGCCGACGGTCCGCGCCGCGCTGCGGGATGCGCTTGAGGGCTCGGGCGTCCGCCTCGGTGGGACCGGGGCCGAGGCCGTCGTGTCGTTCGACCCCGCCCCGTCGGAGGCGGCCGCGTTCGCCGCCTTCCTCGACCCGACGCGCCAAGACCCCGCCGGCCGGCGTGCGACGCGCGAGCGGCTCCGCCAGGCCGCTCAGGCGACCCCGGCCTACGACTACCCGCTCGTGCCCACCGTCCCCATCGCGACGGACCGCCTGGCCGACTTCGCGGCGGGGCTCGGGTCGCCTGCGGGCGGTGCGTGGACTGACCTCGCCTTCGGCGATGGCGCCCAGGTGACGGCCGAGGTCGACCGCCTGGCGCTCCGGGTCGCGGGCTGGGCGGGCGCTGGCTACGGCGGGGCCGGCGTGTCGCTCCCCCTGGGCACGGCCGACGAGACCGCCGACCTCTCGGCCTACGACGGCATCGAGGTCGACCTCGACGTGGCCGAGGGCCCGGTCCAGATCCAGCTGACGTCGTCGATTGCGGACCGCCGCGACCTGCCGGTCGCCGTCATCGGCCCGACCGACGGCCGCGTCACGCGCCGGATCGCGTGGGACGCGTTCGCCCAGCGGACCCCCACGCCGGGCTGGTCGGAGCGCGCGGCGTCGCTCCAGGTCCTGGTCATGGGCCGCGGCGAGCCGGCGACCGCGTTCGTGCTCCACGACGTCCGCCTCTACCGGGACCGCTCGGAGGCGCTGTGAGGCCGGGCCTACTTTCTACCGAGATGACGCGCGCGTCCAAGCCCCACCTGACCGTCCGAGGCGTCGCCGCGTTCGTCGCGGCCTACGCCTCGCTCGCCCTCTTGTACACGGTCGCCATCGAGTGGGGCGAGTGGGCCGACGGCTGGGGCGTGTTCCTGTCCGAGGTGGCCGGCCTCTATCCCCGCTCGCTCCTCGACTACGGGATCAAGGCCGCGCTGACGCTGCCCGTCTGGTGGGTCGTGATCCGGGTGCTCGACGGGCGGCCCCGGTGGCAGGCCGCCGCGCACGCCGTCCTGGGCCCGTTGTGGGTCTGGGCGTGGTTCGCGACCTACCGCGGGCTCGCGCCCGTCCTGGGCTACTGGGTCCTGCCGGGCTCGGCCGAGGTCTGGGACCTCTACATCCCGGCCCTGGTCTACCTCGCCCAGTTCGGCGCGCTCCACGCCGCGCGGATCGTCGCCGAGGTCCGGCACCAGGGACGCGCCGAGGTCGCCTTGCGAGAGCGCCAGGCGGAGCTGGAGCGCGCGGCCCAGGACGCCCAGTTCGCCGCGCTGCGCGCCCAGATGGACCCCCACTTCCTGTTCAACACGCTCAACTCGGTCGCCGCGTCGGTCCCGCCGGAGCAGGGCGCCACGCGCGACCTGGTGGCCCGGCTGGCCGGGCTCGTCCGCTACACGTTGGCCGCCGCCCGGCGCGACCGCGTGCTGCTGCGCGAGGAGCTCGACTTCGTCCGCGACTACCTCGCCCTGGAGCAGGAGCGGATGGGCGACCGGCTGGCCGTCGAGATCGACGCCGACGCCGACGCGCTCGACGTGCTGGTCCCGCCGATGCTGATCCAGCCCCTCGTCGAGAACGCCGTCCGCCACGGGCTCGCGCCGACGCTGGGCGGCGGGACGGTCCGGGTCGAGGCCCGCCGCGTCGGCGACGCCGTCCACGTCTTGGTCCGCGACGACGGGGCCGGGCCGTCCCGGCCCGTCGCCGACCTGCTCCACCTCGGCGCCGAGGCGGGCGGGGAGGGCGGCGTCGGGCTGGCGAACACCGACGCCCGGCTGCGGGCGCTCTTCGGCGACGGGCTCGCGCTCGGCCGGCCCGGCTCGGGCGACGGCCAGGCGCGCGGGTTCGAGGCCCGTTTCACCGTCCCGGCCCGGACGTGACGCGCGCCCTGATCGTGGACGACGAGGCCCCGGCGCGGACGATGGTCCGCGACGCGCTCGCGGCGTCCGGCGCCGACGTGGCGGTCGTGGGCGAGTGCGCCAACGGGCCCGAGGCGGTCGCGGCCATCGCCCAGGCAGACGGAGGCGGGGCGCCCGTCGACCTCCTGTTCCTCGACGTCCAGATGCCGGGCCTGACCGGGTTCGAGGTGCTCGACGCCGTCGCCGGGCGCGGGCTGGCCGTCCCGGCCGTCGTGTTCTCGACCGCGTTCGACCAGCACGCGGTCCGCGCGTTCGAGGTGGCCGCGGTCGACTACCTCCTCAAGCCGTTCACCCAGGCCCGCTTCGACGAGGCCCTGGGCCGGGCGCTGGCGCCCGAGCGCGTCGTCGAGGTGGTCCGCCAGGCGGCGCCGCGCTGGGCCGCGCGGCTGCTGGTCGAGGACGGCGGCGTGTTCGTCCCGGTCGCGACCGCCGACGTGCTCTGGGCCGAGGCGGCCGGCGACTACACCAAGCTCCACACGCGCGGCCGGACGTACCTCGCCAGCCAGGGCATCGGCGCGCTCGCCGACCGCCTCGACCCGGCCCGGTTCGCCCGCGTCCACCGGTCGACGGTCGTGGCCCTCGACGCGCTCCGAGCCCTCGAGCGCGACAGCTCGGGCGGGTTCGTCGCCCGCCTGGCCGATGGCGCCGTCGTCCGTGTCAGCCGGACCTACGCCGACACCATCCGGGACATGATGGCGTAGCGGGGGTGTAGGGCGGCGGCAGATTCCGCGACGGACGGCGATGCACCAGACACGCTCCCTCCCTGGACGGGAGACGGGTCGTCCTCCCCACAGGCCCAATCCAGGCCGGTCCGCCCCGGGGGAAACCTGATTCCAGACGTCCGGGAAAACTCCGTCTAAAGGCCCCGGTATATCATATGTATTCACAAGTGGTTCGCGCATGCCGGTTCGTTTCCTCCCCCTCGCGCTCCTCGTCGCACTCGCCGTCCCCGCCTCGGCTCAGGCCTCGTTCACCGGACTGTACGTCCAGAGCTTCGACGACATCGGCGGGGCGCCGAACGCGGAGCTGCCCGAGGGATGGCGTGTCCAGACGCTCCCCGGCATCCGCGCCCTCGGCGACTTCGCGGACGCCAGCACGACGACGGACGCGCACGGCGGCAATCTCTTCGGTCAGAGTGCGCCGACCGGCGCCATCAACTTCGGCTCGGGGCCGGAAGCGACGGCGACGGAGCGGGCCATCGGCTTCTCGTCCAACGGCGACATCGGGACCGGCCTCCTCTACTTCCATTTCAGGGTAGACCTCTTCGGGTCCTTCGACGAGATCTGGTACGCGAAGTCCGAGGAGACGTACCGCGGCGGCCAGGATGAGGCGGAGTCCCAGACGGAGGCGTTCTATTCGTACGACGGCAGCACGTGGTACGCCCTTTTCGGGCAGGGCCGGACATCCGGAGGCGATCGGGATGGCTACGCGGACGCGCCGTCGACCGGAGGGAGTTCGGGCGCCGGCCGGGTCGACCTTCCGACGCCCCTCCAGCAGGGAGACGAGCTCTACCTGGCCTTCCGCTACTCCGCCGCGCCGGGATGGAGCACCGGGCAGGTTCCGGCCGAGGCCTTCGACGACTTTGTGATCGGGACCTCGTTCGCGGGACTGCGGCACATCTTCGTCGGCCGCGGTGAGCGCGTCTTCGGCGACGTGCCCGTCGGCGAGACGGCGGGGCCGCTGACCGTCGATTACAACCCCGTGGGATACTCCGGTGAAGACCCCGTCGTCGAGATCACCGGCTCGGCCGCCGCCGATTTCAGCGTGGAACTGAACGCCCCCTTCAACGAGGCCGATGTCTTCTTCACGCCGAGCGAGCCGGGCCTCCGTGAGGCCTTACTTCGGTTCCGCATCGGGTCGATGGTCAGCCGTGAGGTGGCACTCCGAGGGGGCAGCGGCGAGCCTGCCGGCGGGTCCCCCGCGGAGGTCCGAACCTTCATCAGGCGCGTCCAAGGCGAGGGCCCAATCCCGGCCGACGGTGACAACTACCGCTACAAGTTCTTCGCGGAGGTCAGCGACGTCGTCGACCGCGAGGTCGACGTCTGGTCGGACCTCCTCCTGCCTGACGGCAGCGTCGTCGTGCTCCACGAGCCGGAAACCGTCACCCTCACGCCGGGCGAGAGGTGGAAAACGAAGGGGTCCCAGACGGTCCCGTTCGAGTGGCCGCACGGGACGTACACCCATCGTCTCTATTGGGGGAGGTACCCCGACCGGATCGACGCCCAGGCCTCCCTGTCGTTTCGGAAGCTGGCCGGCCTGCTTCCAGCCAGGGCCTACCGCCAGGCTGACGGCCCGAACCCGTTCCGAAGCCAGACCGCGGTCCGGTTCGATGATCTAGACGGCGGGTTCGTCCGTGCCGAGCTGTTCGACGCCGTCGGCCGCCGGGTCCAGGTGCTGCACGAGGGGGCCGTGCCGGATGGCGCCCCGCTGACGGTCACCGTCGACGGCCGCGACCTGCCCGCGGGCCTCTACGTCGTGCGCCTGGTGGGCGAGGAGCACGTCGCAGCGCGGACCGTCGTCCGAGCGCGGTAGCGCAGACCGGACGTTGTGGCGGGCCTCCGTGACGTGGTAGAGTGACCGGCGCTGCGCCCCGGCGCGTCCCCGAGGCGGCCGGCCTCGGCGTCGAGCGGGACCGGGCTAGAGGGCCGCGCGGGGCCGGGCGAGCGGATCGGCCCGCGGTGCCAGGAGCGGCATCAGGGCCCCGCGGTACGCCCAGAGCAAAAACACCAGCATCGTGGCCACCACGTAGGCGCCGACCCCGCCGGCCGGGTCGAACCGGACGTGGTACAGCACGATGCCGACCGCGATCGGGACCAGCATGACCAGCGCCAGCGGCACGAACCGGCCCGCCAGCAGGAGCGCCCCGATCACGACCTCGAACACCTTGACGACCGGCATCACGCCGCCCGACGCCAGGGCGCCCAGGAACGCGCCGCCATCCCCGGGTGGGGCCGGCTGGGGGATAAAGCCCAGGAACCCGTTCAGCCCGAGGACGAACAGCATCAGGCCCAGCAGGTATCGGACGACAGCGGCGGCGGTCCTCATCGGGTCGGCGGTGGGAAAGACGTTGCAACAACGAATCGGAACGCTAGTTCCAAAACCCCTCTACATCCCCGCCCGCCCCTCCAGCGCCCGGCTCAGCGTCGCCTCGTCGGCGAACTCGAGGTCGCCGCCGATGGGCAGGCCCCGCGCGATCCGGGAGACGGTCACGCCGAACGGCGCCAGCATCTGGCCGACGTAGTAGGCCGTCGTGTCGCCCTCGACGTTGGGGTTCATGGCCAGGATCACCTCCGTGACCGGGACCCGCTCCGCCTCGGGCATCTCGTCGGAGCCCTCGGTGGGTCCCGCGACCCCCGACGGCGCGCCCGAGGCGGGCCGGGCCACGCGCCCGACCAGCTCCGAGATGTGGAGGTCGTCGGGCCCGATCCCGTCGAGCGGCGAGATCACGCCGCCCAGCACGTGGTAGAGCCCGCGGAACTCGCCGGTCCGCTCCAGCGCCAGCACGTCCGACGGCTCCTCGACGACGCAGATCACGCTCCGGTCGCGTTTCTCCGACTGGCACACCGGGCACGGGTCGACGTCGGTCACGTTGAAGCACACCGAGCACGTCTTGACGCGGTCCTTGGCGGCCACCATCGCCTTGGCGATCTCGACGACCTCCTCACGCGGCATCTTCAGGATGAAGGCCGCCAACCGCTGGGCCGTCTTGCGCCCGACGGTCGGCAGCTTCGACAGCTGGTCGACGAGCGCCTCGACGGTCTCGGAGGTCAGGTGCATGAGGGTTCAGCGAGTGGGGCGAGTTGCGCGGGTGCAGCGGGTCAACGTCCGACCGGCTGGGGACAACGGTGGGTCACACGGCTTCGGGGAGACGGAGCGACGGGCACTCGGCACCCGCTCGACTCGCGAAACCCGCGGCGCTAAAACTTCGGGAGCCCGCCGCCCATGGCGCCCAGGTCGAGCCCGGGCGGCAGCATCGACGAGGCCGCCTCCTGCATCTTGCGGGCCTTGACGGCCTCGGCCTCCTCGATGGCCTTGTTGACGCCGGCGACCACCAGGTCCTCGAGCAACTCCAGGTCGTCCGGGTCGACGGCGTCGGGCTCGATCTTGATCGAGACGCACGCGGCCGGTGCCGTCGGCGGTGACGGTGACCATGCCGCCGCCGGCCTCGGCCGTCACGCGCTCCTCAGCGAGCTTGGCCTGGGTGTCGGCGACACGTCTGCTGCATGTCGGCCATCTTGCCGAACAGGTCGGCCATGTTGGGTTGTCCGTCCATCGGGGTAGGGGTCTGGGTTCGAAGGGGGGCGGCAGACGCGTCCCTCTCCGTCCGGCACGCGGGGGAGGGCTCCGGCCCGCGGGTCGCGAGCCTCGAACTCTGGCCCCCCGGCCCCGCTCAGTTCCAGACGATCTCGGCGCCGAACTGGTCGAAGAGGGCGCGGACGACCGGGTGGTCCTGGCGCATCTGCTTGAGCGTCTCGAACGGGTCGTCCGCGCGGACGGTTTCGGCGGCCTCTCGCGGCGACTCGACCCAGCGGAGCGGGGGGGCGTCGGCGCCGAGGACCTCGGCCAGGACGGCGCCGAGCGCCTCCGCGTTGGTCGTGGCGACGGTCACCCCGAAGGCGTCGTCCATGCCCACCTCGACGGCCCCGCGGACGACGCGGAACGGCGTCCCGGCCTTGACGATGGAGCCGACGCGGATCCCGACGCGCTCGCGGACGGCGGCCACGAACGCGGGCCACGCCTCGGTGACGCGCGCGAGCGCCGGGCCGAGCGCGTCGGCGACCGCGGGGGCGGGGCCGGACTGGCCGTCGCCGGACTGGCCGTCGCCGGACGGGCCGCCTGCCGGGCCCATCGAGGCCGGGCCCGTCTGGCCGTCGCCGCCGGTGGGCCGCTTCAGGGCCGGCGGCCGAACAGCGCCGCGCGCGCGACGCGCCGGCGGAGCGAGGGCGGATCGGCCGGCGCGGATGACGGCGCCGCCGGCGTGGGCCGGGGCTTTGGCGGCGGCCCCTCGTGCGGGTTGCCCGCCGTCGTCTGAGTCGAAGCCCGGCGGCAGCGTCGTACGTCCGGCGGAGGCGCTGGGGCGCGGATCGCCGGTGGGCTCCGGCGACCGGGCCTGCGACTGCGTAGCGGGTCGTGCCGGCTCGGCCGCCCGAGGGGAGGGGGCGCCGAGCGGTCGGCCCCGGGCCCGCTTCGGGGAGCGGGCGGAGACACCGGCTCGGCTGGGGCCGCGGGCGCAGACGCCACGGGAGATGCCATCGCGGGGGATCCCGCGGCAGAGGAGGCCGGCGCAGGAGACGTCTCGGGCGTGGGCGGCACGGCCGACGGCGGCGCCGAGGTGGTCGGGCTCGGCGCCGCGGCCCGGGGTGCCGTGGGTGTCGCTGGAGCCGGCGCGGGTGTCGCCGAGACGGGTGCGGCCGAGACAGCGGGCGCCGGGGCGGCCGTTGAAGTCGGCGGCGTCGCCTGGGCCTCTGGCGCCGGCAGCGTCGCCGTCGTCAGCGGGGACGGCGGGAGCGTGCCCCCCCGGGCGGCCGTCTCGAACGCCGCCAGCCGGTCGAGCAGGCGGCCCAGGTCGGCGGCCCGCTCCAGGCTCGCCATCTTGAGCAGGGCCAGCTCCAGCGTCAGGCGCGGCTGGCGGCTCTCGCGGAGGTCCGTCGCGGCCCCCTCCGAGAGCATCAAGAGGTGGAGCAGGTCCGCCTCGGCGTAGGGCGCGGCCGCGTCGACGTAGCGCTGGCGCGTGGCCTCGGTCCCCTCGATCAGGTCGCCCGTGCCCGTCGCCCGCGCGACCAGCAGGTTGCGCAGGTGGTCGGCCAGGCCGAGCACGAACTCGTTGAGGTCGTGGCCGCTCCGGACCACGTGGTCGACCAGCGACAGGATCGCGGCCCGGTCGCCGCGTCGGGCGCGCGCCGTGGTCTCGAAGTAGACGTCGGCGTCGACCACGCCGAGCGCCTCGCGGAGCGGGCCGATCTGCAAGTCGGCGCCGCACAGCGAGACGGCCTGGTCGAAGAGCGAGAGCGCGTCGCGGAGGGCGCCGTCGCCCTTGCGCGCGAGCAGGACCAGGCTCTCGTCGTCGGCCGCGATGCCCTCGGCGGCGCAGATCTCCCGCAGGCGGTCGACGATCTCGGGGACGGCGATCCGGCGGAAGTCGAACCGCTGGGTCCGGCTCAGGATCGTCGGGAGCACCTTGTGGGGCTCGGTCGTCGCGAAGATGAACAGGGCGTAGTCCGGCGGCTCCTCGAGCGTCTTGAGGAGCGCGTTGAACGCTGCGCGCCGACAGCATGTGGACCTCGTCCAGGATGTAGACCTTCTTCTTGGCCCCCTGCGGAGGCACGCGGACCGTGTCGCGCAGCTCGCGGATGTCCTCGACGCGGTTGTTCGAGGCCGCGTCGATCTCGATGATGTTGAGCGAGCGGCCCTCCTCGAAGGCCACGCACGAGTCGCACGTCCGGCACGGCTCGGCGTCGTCGCGCTCGGCCAGCGGGGTCTGGCAGTTGACGGCCTTGGCCAGGATCCGCGCCGCCGTCGTCTTGCCGACGCCGCGGGGCCCGCTGAACAGGTAGGCGTGGGCGAGCCGGTCGCCGCGTGATCGCGTTGCGGAGCGTCTCGGCGACGTGCTCCTGGGCGACCAGGTCGTCGAACGTCTGCGGGCCGGTACTTCCGGGCGGTGACGGTAAAGCGGGCGCCGGGAGGGCGCTGGTCGTGTCGGCCATCGGGGTCGTCGGTCCGGGGGTGCGCCGGAAGGTCCCGCCGGCGCCGGTCAACATAGCGTCACGCGCCCGGCCGTCGGCGGGCGTGTGGACAACGGGCGGAGGGGAGGGGCTGCGGGGATGCGCGCGCTGGCGGTCCCCCCGGCCCCCTCCGGCTCGGTCCCGAGGCGGGCCTAGTGCCGCGCCTCGATCACGCGGGTCCGGGCCCACCGGTCGCCGATGCGCCGGGCCGCCGGGTCGATGGCGACCAGGACCGCCTCGGCCACGACGACGAGGACCCCGGCCGCGAGCACGAACTGCGCCGAACGGGATGCCCCGGTAGCCGCCGACGAGGTACAGCACGGCCCAGATCGTGGCGGCCCCGGCCAGCGTCGCGTTCCGCCGGGCCGAGAGGGCCCAGGTCGAGCGGCTCGCCGCTCACGGCGTAGGGCCGGATCCCGATCCAGCGCTTGCCGAGCGACCGCGCGCCCCACTCGGCGTAGGGGATGCCGTCGCGGAGCAGCAGGTAGACGCCGCGCCGAGCAGGAGCCCGACCCCGAACATCCGCCCCTTGAGCACGCCCGGGGCGAGCGCGGCGGGGGCGAGCGCGAGCAGGAGCGCGAGCGTGCCGTCGAGCAGCGCCGGCGGCGAAGCGGCGGACGCGGACCGGGCGAGGGGAGCGGGCCATGGAGAGGCGAGAGACCGACCCGACGATAGCCGCCGAGCGGCGCCCCGCGACACGGGACCCTCTGCGAAGGTGCCCGGCCCCGCTCCGACGAGGTCCCCCGCCTCGGGCGCGCCATCGGCCGACGGGCGGGGCTCGGCCCGGGCTCGTCCGAGCGCTCCGGGATCCTGGGTCCCCGGGGAGTGAGGCAGGGCGACTCTCCGTCTCTGGCCCCCGCCCTCCACCTCGTCGGTGTCAGTCCTGGCTCAGCTGGCTCTTGAAGAAGGCGTAGGCCTCGTTGATCGCCTTGGTCTCCTCCTCGGCGAGCCGCTGGAGCTTGGCGCCGAGGCCGACCACTCGGTCGGGGTGGTAGGCCACGACCAACCGGCGGTAGCTGTCGGCGGAGGTCGTCGGCGGTGACCGTGCCGGGGCCGAGTTCGAGCACGGCCCGGTAGCGGTCCTCGGCCGACGTCGTCCGGGCGTGCGGATCCGCGGGCGGTCGGGGCCCGGCGGGCGAGGCCGGCGACGCCGGCCGAGGCGGCGCCGAAGCCGTCCGCCGCGCGGGCCCGCTCGCGGCGCACGCGCTCGCGGCGGATCCGCTCGCGCATGGCCTCGGCCCGGGCCTCGCGCGACGTGTAGAACGCCCGTCCCGACCCGTCCGCCGCCGCCGCGGCTCTCGCGCGCCGAGACCGAGCCGCCGGCCCGCTTCAGGTCCGCGATCCAGCCCAGCATCACCGACGCCACGAGAATCAGGACCGCGAATCGTCGGTCCGAGCAGCGGCGACCAGGGTCATGCGCTCGCGGGCGAGTCGCTCGGGCGTGCGGGGCCGGCGCGGGCGGCCGTCGAGCGGCCGGCAGCAGGCGCTCGTCGTCGACGGCCTGCGGCGCGGAAGCACCTGCCGGCACCGCGGCTCGTAGGCCTCGGCCTCGCCGACCAGCACGCGCGCCCGTCGGCCACGATCCGCTGCGAGTGGTTGGCCGGCGCCCCGCACCGGACGCACACGGCGTGGAGCTTCGTCACGTGCTCGGCGACGGCCATCAGCTGGGGGACCGGCTCGAACGGGCGCCCGAGGTAGTCCTGGTCGAGCCCGGCCACGATCACGCGCCGGCCCTCGCGCGCCAGGTGCTCGACGACGTCGACCAGCTCGACGCCGAAAAACTGGGCCTCGTCGATCCCGACCACGTCGGCGTCGCCGGCCAGGAGCAGCATCGGGTCGGCCGAGTGGACGACCTCGGACGGCATGGCCGTCGCGTCGTGGCTGACGACCTCGGTCTCGTGGTAGCGGGTGTCGAGGGCCGGCTTGAACAGGGCGACGCGCTGCCGCGCGATCCGGGCGCGCTTGAGCCGGCGGAGCAGCTCCTCGGTCTTGCCGGAGAACATCGACCCGCAGACGACCTCGACCCAGCCGCGCCGCTGGCCGTCCTCGGAGCGTGTGTAGACGTGGGGTTCCATGTGGGAAGGTAACGGGCCGAGCGGTCACATCCAGGGCCCGGTGGAGCCCCGGCGTCGGGGCGCCGCAGGGGCAACGCGCGGATGACGCCCGTCGTGCGGCCCGGGCTTGCCCGCCCCGACGCCGAGGCGGGCTAGAGCGGCTCGACGGCGTCGGCGCGGACCCAGCCCTGGGCGCGCCCCACGGTGACGGGGCGCCATCCGGCCTCGGCCTCGCCCACCTCGACGGCCTCGCCGGCCCGGAGCCGGGCCACGCCGGGGGCGGCCTCCGCAGGCGACTCGACGACCGCCACGCCGTCGGCCAGCACGACGCCGAGCGGGCGCGTGGCCTGGCCCACCGCCACCGCCGCCGCCACGACGGCCCCCACCGCCAGCACGCCCACGCCGGCCGCCCACCGACGTCGGCCGGCGACGGCCAGCCCGAGCGCGCCGAACGCCACCGCCAGCGCGAGCGCGACCATCCCGAACGGGGTCAGCACGCCGACGGCCCGGTTCCAAGCTCGGCGGAGGGAGCGGGGCGCGGGCTCGCCGGCCCGCTCGCGCGCCAGCGCCAGGTTGCGGGCGACGGCCCCGTCGAGCGGGGCCAGCCGGGCCGCGCGCTCCAGGTGGAGCCGGGCCCGGGCGATGTCGCCCCGGGCGAGCGCGACCGTGCCCAGGTTGTGCTCGACGGCGGCCGAGGTCCAGCCGTCGGCGGTCGCGCCCTGCCACGCGGCGACGGCGCCGGCCGTGTCGCCCTCGGCGACCAACTGCAGGCCGAGGTCGAACAGGCGGTCGGGCTCGGCCGGGCCGGCCGGCTGGAGCAGGGCGAGGACCAGGACCAGGGCCACCATCAGACCGAGGCGGGCACCCGGCGCCCTGAGGAGGCCGGCTGGAGCAGGGCGAGGACCAGGACCAGGGCCACCATCGACCGAGGCGGGCACCCGGCGCCCTGAGGAGGCCGGCTCGGCGAGCGCGTCGAGGTCCGACGAGGGCCGCCTCGGCCGCGTCGGCGACAGCCGAGGGCGCGCCGCCAGGCCGGGCGCGAACTGGCCCCGGGCGCAGGCGTCGAGCACGGCGAGCGTCCGCCGGCGGAGGTCGTCGGGACGCCGTCGCGAGCGCGCGGTCGACCGCGGCGGCCGGGGCGGTGGGGGCCACGTCGAACCGGTCGGCCAGGAACGTGCGGACGGCCCGGTCGACCTCGGCGAAGGCCGGGGCGCCGTCGAGCGTGCGCGCCTGGGCCAGCCGTCGGCGGACGTCGGCGCTCGCGCGGCGGCTCCGCTTGTCGGGCGTGTCGGCCGCCCGCCGCTCTCGCCCGACGCGGGCGGCCAGCACCAGCGCCCCGCGACGGCGGGCAGCGCCAGGCCGCCCCCGAGCACCGCCCACAGCCAGGTCGGGCGCCCCGGCGTCGGGCGCCAGTCGGCGGCGGTCATCAGCGCGGCGGGCGCGTCCGGGCCGGCGACGGGCGCCAGGTCGGCCAGGGCCGGCCCGCTCGCCGGATCTCGACCGGGTCCGTCCGCAACGTCTTGTAGCGGCCGTCGGTCGGGTCGAAGTAGGTCCAGGGCGCGGCCGGGACGTCGAACGTGCCGCCGCCCTGGGGCACCAGCGTGTAGGTGAACGTCTTGACGCCGCGGAACGCTGGTCCCGGTCCGCAGCAGCTCGCGGTCCTCGCCGGGCGTCGTAGGCGTCGACGCCGGGCGGCACGGCGAGGTCCGGCGCCTCCAGCGTCGCCACGTTGCCGTCGCCCCGGAGGGCGACCCGGACGCGGACGGCGTCGCCGGCCTCGACCGAGCGCTGGTCGACCGTCGTGGTCAACTCGAACTGGCCGACGGCGCCGGCGAACGACGGTGGCGCGCCGGCCGGGCAGCGGCGTCGGACGTCGATGGTCGCGGCAGGCGCCGTCACCTCGCGGTCCTCGAACCGCTGGCTGAACGGCGAGAAGAACGGGGCGAACGGGTCGTTCGAGAAGCTCCGGTCGGTCCGGACCAGGTCGACGGTGAACTCCATCGGCGACAGCTCCAGCGTGCCCGAGCGGGTCGGGAAGAGGGCGATCCGGCGGATGGTGACGGCCTCGTAGGGCCGGCCACCGAGGGTCGCCGGGCGGGGGTAGGCCGAGGCGATCTCCATCTCCTCGCGCCAGGCGCCGGCGGCGTCCCAGGTCCCGATGGGGGCCGTCTGGCGCGGCTGGATCTGGGGCTCGAAGTACAGGACGTAGTCGACCACGACCTGCTGGCCGACCACGGCCGTCCGCCGGCTCGGCTCGGCGCGGACGAACATCTCGCGCCCCCCGCTCGGTGTCGGCAGGCGGCGGCCGTGACGAGGCCGGCGGCAGTCCCTGGACCGTGACGGTGACCGCGTCCGCCACGACGTTCTGCCCGCCTAGCTCGGCGCGGAACTGGCCGATCCGCCCGGTCCCTTGCCGCGTGGCCTCGTACACCCACCCGACCCGGCGCTCGGTCGCCCCGTTGAACGTCGTCGTGACGTCCAGGACGGGCTGGCGCGAGACGAGCCGGAGCGCGCCGGTCGCCAGCGGAGGCCCGACGCGCCGCCCCCGGCCGCCCTGCATCGTAACGGTGTAGGTCATCGTCTCTCCGACCCGCATCTGCTGGGTCGAGACCGACGCCGTGACCGACTGGGCGGCCGCCGGCCCGGCCCCGGCGGCGAGCAGGCAGAGCGCGAGCACGACGGCCAGCCGGCCGGCCCCGCCTCGGTGCCGAGGCGGGCGTAGGCGGGCGCCGGGGTGCGAGGGGGGGCGCGGCGTCACCAGTCCTTGTCGGAGCGGCGGCGCGTGCTCGGCGCGCGGCGGATCTCGCGGAGCAGCAAACGTTCCTCCCCGCCGACGGCGTCCAGGATCCGCTCGGCCTGGGCGGCCGTCATCTCGTCGGCCTGGCCGGCCGGCGACGGCGGGGTCTCGCCCGAGGCGGGGTCGGAGGGCGGCGAGGTCCGCGTCTGGTCCTGCTCCGCCTCTTGGTCGTCACCCTCGGGCTCGGGCGGGGGCTGGTCGCCGCTCTCGCCCTGATCCCCTTGGTCCCCCTGGTCGCCTTGATCCTGGTTGTCGGCCTGCTCGTCCTGCTGGCCGCCGTCCTGCTGGTCCTGCTCGTCTTGCTGCTGCTCGATCAGGTCGCGGAGCGCCTGGAGCTTGGTGTCGGTGGGGGCCGCGGCCAGGCCCGCCTGGACGGCCGCCAGCGCGCGCGCGTTGTCGCCGTCGACGAACGCGCGAGCGCCCAGGTGGTACTGCGCCGCGGGCGACGGGCCGGGCGGCGGGGCCTGCGCCAAGAGGGCGACGGCCGCGAGCAAGAAGGCGATGCGGGTCATGGAGTGTCGGAGACCGTCTCTTCGATGCGGACGACGCCGCTCAGGCGCTGGGTGAAGTCGGCGTAGGCGGCGACGGACGAGTCCTGCGCCAGCCCGTCCTCCATGACGTCCAGCGCGGGCCGGTATTGCCGGGCGGCGACGAGCGAGTCGGCGCGGGCCTTGACCCGCTCGGCGAACGGCGTCGGCTCGGGCGGGCCGGGCGGGTCCTGGAGACGCCGCCGGGCGATCTCCTGGTTCCGCCGGGCGGCGGCCAGCGTCGGGTCGATCAGCAAGGCGACCTGCAAGAGCGAGTCGGCTCGGGCGGGGTCGTCGGCCAGGAGGGCGGCCGTGCCGGCGTCGGTGGCGTAGCGGGCGCGCTGGGCCGGGCCGTCGGCGAAGGGGAGGGCCTGGGCGAACGCACTGTCGGCGCCGGAGAACCGGTCCTGGGCCGCACGCGCCACGCCGAGCGCGTGCCACAGCCGGGCGCGCACGTCGCGCGGCACCTCGGGCTGGGCGAGCCCAGCGACGAACTGGGCCTCGGCGCCGGCCGCGTCGCCGACGTCCAGCAGGGCGACGCCGGCGCGGCCCTGACGGGCGCCCGACGCGAGCGCGTCGAGCGGGTTGGTGCACCCGCCCAGCAGCAGCAGCAGCAGCGCCAGCCCGGCCACCACGGCCGGCGTGGCAGACGGTGAGGCCCGCGGCGCCACCGAGGCGGACGGGGTGGCGTCGCCCGCCTCGGTCACGCCGCCGGCGGTGCCGTCGCGGCGGGCGGGGCGCTCACCGGGCGGCGGGCGGAGCGCGAGCAGCCGCTCGGCGAGCAGCAGCAGGAGCGCCAGCGCGAGCGGCCACTGGAACCGCTCGGCCGACGCCGCGAACTCGTCCTGGGCCACGACGGCCCGGTCGAGCCCGTCCAGCGCGTCGTTGACGGCGCCCGCGGCCGGCGTCCGCCCGACGCGGAACAGGCCGGCCCGCCCGGCCAGGTCGCGCAGCGCGCCCTCTTCGAACCGGGAGATCACCGACGCGCCCGTCTGGCGGTCCCGGCGGACACCGACGACGCGGCCCCGGCGGACGTCGGGGACCGTGCCGCCCTCGTCGGTGCCCACGCCCATCGCCAGGATCTCGACGCCGTCGTCGCGCAACGCGTCGGCCTCGCCGGCCAGCCCGCCCTCGTGGTCCTCGCCGTCGGAGACGACCAGCAGCGCGCGGGGCCGGGCCTGGTCGTCGTCGCCCGCGTTGAAGGCGGCGTCGGCGACGGCGAGCGCCCGGGCGAAGTCGGTCCCCTGGACGGCGACCTGCTCGGGGTCGGCGGCGTCCAGGAACAGCCGGAGCGCGCCCCGGTCGGTCGTCAGCGGGCACTGCAGGAACGCCTCGCCCGCGAACACCACCAGCCCGACCCGGTCGCCCCGGCGGGCGTCGACGACGCGCTCGATCTCGAGCTTGGCGCGCTGGAGCCGCGACGGCGCCACGTCCTGGGCCAGCATCGACGCCGACACGTCGAGCGCGATCAGGAGGTCGAGGCTCTCCTGGCGGCTCTCGCGCAGCGCCGTCCCGATCCGGGGCCCGGCCAGCGCCACGACGATCAGGCCCAGCGCCGCCGCGAGCAGCCCGGCGCGGACCGTCCGCTGCCGGGCGACCGGGCCCGAGACCATCGTGCCAGCGCGGGCGCCTAGGAACAGGCCGAGCGCCTCGACGCGCTTCCGGGCGGCGTACCCGAACGCGACCAGCGCCGCCGGCACGAGCACGGCGGCGAGCAGCAGGACCAGGGGCGAGCGGAACGACATCGGACGGAGGCTACCAACGCCCCGCGCCGCGCGCGCGTGCCTCGGCCATTCGTCACGGACTCTCGCCGCTCGTCACCGCCCGCCCCCGCCCGTCCGAGTCCGGCCGCCTCGGGCGAGGCCTCGGGGTAGTCTGCCCTCGTCCCGCCCGCCCCGCCATGTCCCGCACCCGTCTCTACTGGATCTGCCAGCTCGTCGGCTGGGGCCTCGGTCTGGGGGCGTTCCTGGTGCTGGTCGCCTTGACCGGCGGCTTCTACGGGCCCACGCTGACGCCGGCGGCCATCGTCTACTCCGTCGTGCTGGTCTACGGGATGGGCGTCGGCGGGACGCACGTGGTCCACGCCGTCGCCGTCCGCCGGGGGTGGCTCGACCTCCCGCTCCGGTCGCTCGCGCCGCGCCTGGTGGTGGCGGTCGCCGTCGCGGCCGTCGGGGCCCAGATCGTCGGCACCGCGCTCTCGATCGTCGTCGACCCGATCGTAAACCCGCTCGCGGAGCACCCCAAGCCGCCGCCCTCGCTGGGCGCGTTCTTCGGCAGCGCGCTCTCGACGGCCGCGACCTTCCTGGCCTGGGCGACGGTCTACGCGCTCGTCGTGACGGGCCTCCGCCTGTCCGACGCCGAGCGCGACCGGCTCCGGCTGCGGGCGACGCTGGCCGAGGGGCGGATGCGGGCGCTCGAGTACCAGCTCAACCCGCACGTCCTGTTCAACGCGCTCAACACGGTCCGCGCGCTCATCCTGGAGGACCCCGCCGAGGCGCGGCGCGCGGTCACGCTGCTCTCGGGCCTGCTCCGCCGGACGCTCTCGGCCGGCCGTCTGGCGACGCACGCGCTGGCCGACGAGCTGGAGCTGGTCCGGACGACACTCGCCATCGAGTCGCTGCGGTTCGAGGAGCGGCTCCGTGTCCGCGTCGACGTGGCCGAGTCCGCGCTGGGCCTGTCGGTCCCGGCGCTGCTGGTCCAGACGCTGGTCGAGAACGCCGTCAAACACGGGGTCGCGCGGTGCCGCGGCGGCGGCGAGGTGGTGGTCGAGGCTCGGGTCGAGCCGGGCGCCGAGGCCGACCGGCTCACGATCCGCGTCGAGAACCCCGTCGCCGACGGGCCCCCGCCCGACGGCACGGGCACCGGCCTGGCGAACGCTCGCGAACGTCTGGCCTTGCTCTACGGTGACCGCGCCCGCCTCGGGCTGGTGGTGGAGGACGGCCGCGCCGTCGCCACGGTCTCGCTCCCCGCCGTCCCCACGCCGTCCGCCCCTGCGCCCGCCATCCCCGGTTCCCCCGATGCCTGACCGCCTCCGCGCCCTCTTGGTCGACGACGAGCGGCTCGCCCGCCGCGAGCTCCGCACGCTCCTGGCCGCCCACCCCCAGGTCGAGGTCGTCGGCGAGGCCGCCGACGCCGACCAGGCCCAGGCGCGGCTCGACGACCTGGCCGCCGCCGGGACGCCGGCCGACGTCGTGTTCTTGGACGTCCAGATGCCGGGCCGGAGCGGGTTCGACCTGCTCGACGACCTCGACGCCGTGCCGGACGTCGTGTTCGTGACGGCCTACGACGAGCACGCGCTCCAGGCCTTCCGGGTGAGCGCCGTCGACTACCTCCTGAAGCCGGTCGACCCGGAGCGGTTGGCTCAGGCGGTCGGCCGTGTCGCCGCTCGCCGCGCCGCGGCTCCCGTCTCCCTCCAGCCCGCGCCCGAGGCGGGCCGCCTGGGGCCGGGCGACCGCGTGTTCGTCAAGGACGGCGACCGGATGCACCTGGTCCGCCTGGGCGACGTGCGGCGGTTCGAGTCGGTCGGCAACTACACCCGGCTCCACTTCGACGGCCCCGATCGGCGGCCCGCGTGGGCCGTCGTCTCGCGGTCGCTCTCGGCGCTCGACGCCCGTCTCGACCCGGCCCACTTCGCTCGGGCCAGCCGGTCCGACCTGGTCGGCCTGGGGCACGTCGTCGCCGTCGACGACGCGCTCAACGGCGGCCTCCTGGTCCGCCTGACCGACGGGTCGACCGTCGAGTTCTCCCGCCGCCGGGCGTCCGCCCTGCGCGACCGCCTCAGCCTCTGACTCCCCACAGCCCCTACCTCCCCACAGCCCCACGACCATGAAGACGATTTTCGCCCTCGCCCTGCTGCTCGCCGCCCTCCCCGCCACCGCCCAGGCGCCCGCCCAAGCGAGCGACCCCGGGCTCCGCGCCGAGCTGGTCGACCGGCTCGCCCGGGACCAAGACGTCCGCCAGCGGATCATCGCGGCCGGGTGGGCGACGCCCGACAGCGCCCTGGTCGCCCAGGCGATGGCCGTCGACGCCGAGAACACGGCCCGCGTCGTCGAGATCGTCGACGCCCACGGGTGGCCCACGCGCGCCCTGGTCGGCGCCGACGGCGTCGAGGCGGCGCTCATGCTGGTCCAGCACGCCGACGCCTCGCCCGACGTCCAGGCCCGGATGCTGCCGATGATCGAGCGGGCCTACCGGGCCGGCGAGGTCCCGGGGCAGAGCTACGCGCTCCTGCTCGACCGCGTGCTCGCCGGCCGGGGTGAGCCCCAGGTCTACGGCACCCAGGCGGCGATGGGGGCCGACGGCGAGATCGTGCTCTCGCCCACGGTCGACGACGCGACGCTGGACGCGCGCCGCGCCGAGGTCGGGCTGCCGCCGGCCGCCGACTACCTCGCGATGCTCCGGGAGGCCTACGCGGCCCCGTCCGAGTAGCCGGCCCCGCCCGCCTCGGTCGGCCACTGGGCCGAGGCGGCGTGAGGCCCCCCGCACCCTCACCGAGGCGGGCTAGGGGACCTCGCGGAGCCGGGTCGTGGACAGCGCGACGGCGGCCAGCAGGCACGCCAGCGCCGGCCACAGGAACAGCGGGTAGCGCTCCTCGACGTCGAGCAAGACCGTCTCCTCGATCTCGGTCCGCTCGAGCTCCGAGATGGCGTCGTAGATCTGGCGGAGCGCCTGGGCGTCGGTGGCCCGGAAGTAGCGGCCGCCGGTCGTCTCGGCCACGCGGCGGAGCGCGACCTCGTCCACCTCGGGCGCCGGGCCGAAGCCCCCGAACGGGCCCCGCCGCGACGGCCCGTCGCCGCCCACGCCGACGGCGTAGACCTTGACGCCCAGCGCCGCCGCCGCCTCGGCCGCCGTCTGGGGGTCGACCTGGCCCCGGTTGTTCTGGCCGTCGGTCAGCAGGATGACCACCTTCGACGCGGCCTCGGAGTCGCGGAGCCGGGCGGTCGCCGTGGCCAGCGCCGTCCCGATCGCGGTCCCGTCCTCGATCAGCCCCATCCGGACCTCCTGGAGCATCGTCAGCAGGAACGGGTAGTCGAGCGTGAGCGGGGCCTGGGTGTAGGCCTGGGCGGCGAACACGACCAGCCCGATCCGGTCCGACTCGCGCCCGCGCACGAACTCGGCGGCGACGGCCTTGGCCGCCTCGAACCGGTTGGGCACGAAGTCCTCGGCCGTCATCGAGGTCGAGACGTCGAGCGCGAGCACGATGTCGATCCCCTCGGTCGACCGCTCGACGGTCGCGTCCCGCACCTGGGGCCGGGCCAGCCCGAGCACGCCGAGCGCCAGGCCCCCAGCAGCAGGGCGTCGGGGAGTTTGCGCAGCCGGGCCCAGCCGGTCGAGCCGAGCGCGGCCGCGTCGTCGCCGAGCGAGAACCGGACGCCCGGCGCCTCGCGCCGCGGCCGCCACAGCGCCCAGGCCAGCGCCGGCACGGCGACCAGCGCGAGGAGCCAGAGGGGGGAGGCGAAGGTCATGGGTGGGTTGGGCGACGGACCGCGGCGACGAGCTCCGGCAGCACCTCGCCCGCTTTGCCCCGGACCACCTCGTTCATCCGGCCCGCGATGTCGCTCGGCTCGGGGTTGACCTCGGCGACGTAGGCGCCGGCGTGGCGGGCGAGCTGGGGGAGGCCGGCCGCCGGGTACACCACAGCGCTCGTGCCCACCGAGAGGTAGACGTCGGCCATCGCTGCCGCCTGCTCGGCCTCCGCGAACGCGTCCTCCGGGAGCTGCTCCCCGAACCACACCACGTCGGGGCGGACGAGCCCGCCGCAGGCCTCGCACGTCAGAGGCCCCCGCGCGTCGGCCGCCTGGTCCGCCCCGGTGCCGCAGTCGATGCAGTGGGACCGGAGCAGCGACCCGTGCAGCTCGACGATCCGCTCGCTGCCCGCGCGGGCGTGCAACCCGTCGACGTTCTGGGTCGCCAACAGGAACTCGCCGCCGCGCGCCGTCACCCAGCGCTCCAGCTCGGCCAGGGCGCGGTGCCCGTCGTTCGGCTCGACCTCCTCGACGATGGCCCGGCGGTGCCCGTACCAGCCCTGGACGAGCGGCGGGTTGGCCAGGAACGCCTCGACGTTGGCCAGCTCCTCGGGCCGGAACCGCTGCCACAGCCCGTCGGGGTCGCGGAACGTGGGGACGCCGCTCTCGGCCGAGATGCCGGCGCCGGTCAGCACGGCGACGCGGTCCGCCTCCCGGAGGCGGCGGACCAACGTGTCCGAGAACGGGGGGCCGACGGGCTGGTGCATGGTCAGGAAAGGGGAGGAAGGACCGGCCCCGGCGCGGGCTCGCCGGTCGCCACGCGCTCGGCACCCTGCGCCGACCGCTCGACGGCCTCGACCGCCGCTCGGGTCGCGCCGCGCAGCCGGGCGACCGCGTCGGGCCCGGGGCGGACGCGCGCGAACGCGACCAGGTCGGCCGGCTGGAGCGCCGAGCGGACGGCCTGGCCCGCCTCGGTCGTGACGCGGGCGTCCTCGCCCAGCCGCGCCAGAAGCTCGGAGCTGGTGGCCTCGCGGGCGGGCACGCCCAGCCGGGCGCCGAGGTAGTCGCGCAAGGCGGCCCGGACGGCGACCACGTGGGTCTCGATGGCCTCGGGCGTCGCCCCGTCGGCCGGCGCGTCTCGGTCGAGCGCGTCCAGCCGGGCGACCGCGGTGGGGTAGGGCGCGACGGCGGCGCGGGCCGGGGCCCGACCGCCCCTCCGACGGAGCGCCCAGGCCAGGACGCCCACCGAGAGCGCGGCGAGCAGGCCGAACGCGACCCACAGCGGGGCCGCGCTGGCGAACGACTCGGCCGGCCCGACGGGCGCGGGCTCGTACGGCGGCGCCTCGCCCCGGAGCACCGACCGGACCGGCACGAGCGCGCTCCCGGTCCGCGCGGTCACCGAGTCGCTCGGCGCCCCGACCCGGACCGCGAGCGGCCCGACGCGCGCCGAGTCGGCCGTGAACACGACGGCCCGGTACACGGCGCTGTCGACGCGGGCGGCGCCCCGGACGGCGGGCGGCAGCCGGCGGACGCCGAGCGCCCGGGCGTCGCCGAGCGTGAGTGGGCCCGCCTCGGGAGCGCTCGGGACGACCGGGAACGTGACCTGGCGGCCCGGCCCGTGCGTCACCGTCACGGCGACCTCGAACGGCGCCCCCGCCGAGACCGAGTCGGCCAGGACGGTCAGCCGCGCCGACTGGGCCGACGACGGCGCCGAGGCGGCGAGGGCGAGCAGCACCAGCAGGACGGCGGACGGCCCGCGACGGCGGATCGGTGTCGCACGTACGTCCCACGGCCTCCCTGAGAGCCGTCGGCCCGTCCCCCGTCCACCGTTCTCTGTCCCCATCACCGTTTGCGCCGGTGGCGGAAAAACGACGAGAGCGGCTCGACGTAGTCCTGGTCGGTCCGCAGCGTGACGTGGTCGACGCGGGCCCGCTTGAGCGTGGCTTGGGCGCGCGCGGCCCGGTGCGCCGGCCCGGTCGGCGAAGGCCGCGCGGACGGCTCGCGCTCGACGTGTCGACGAGCGCGGCCTGGCCCGTCTCGGCGTCGACCACGCGCAGCAGGCCGACGGCCGGCAGCGACTCCTCGCGCGGGTCGACCAGGCGGACGGCGACCAGGTCGTGCTTCTGCGAGACCACGCGCAACGTCTTGGCCAGCGTCTCGTGCGTGGCCGTCGGGACCAAGAAGTCGCTCACCAGGACCACGATGGCCCGGCGCCGCTGGACGCGCAGGACGTGGTCGAGCGCGACGCCCAGGTCGGTCCCGGGCGAGACCGGCTCGTGGGCGTACAGGTCGCGGAGCATCCGCAGCACGTGGCGCTTCCCCTTCTTGGGGCGGACGAACCGCTCGACGCGGTCCGTGAACAGGACCAGCCCGACCTTGTCGCTGTTGCGGAGCGCCGAGAACCCCAGCACGGCGCAGACCTCGGCGGCCAGGTCCCGCTTGGCCCGGGCCGAGCCGAAGTCCTCCGAGCCCGACACGTCGACGACCAGCAGCAGCGTCTGCTCGCGCTCCTCCTCGAACAGCTTGACGTAAGGCTCGCCCGTCCGCGCGGACACGTTCCAGTCGATCGTCCGGACGTCGTCGCCGATCTGGTACGGGCGGACCTCGGCGAACTCGATGCCGCGCCCCTTGAACGCCGAGTGGTACTCGCCCCCGAACACGTCGTCGACGAGCCCGCGCGTGCGGACCTCGACGTGGCGGATCTTGCGGAACAGCTCCCTGGGGATCACGGGGTGGGGAGGAATCGGGGGCCGGGAAACAGGAAACAGGACGCGATCCGTGCCCGGCGACTCGCCGCGCAGCGGGGCGGGTAGATTACCGACGGGCCCGACGCGCAACGGTGGGCCGGCCCCCGATTCCTGACTCCTGATCCCTGACTCCCCATGGCCAAGGTCGCCGTCCTCGTCTTCCCCGGGTCCAACTGCGACCACGACGTGTACCACGCCTTCAAGCACGTGCTGGGCCAGGACGCCCGGTTCGTGTGGCACAAGGAGGGGTCCGTCGGCGACGCCGACCTGGTGGTCGTGCCCGGCGGGTTCTCGTACGGCGACTACCTGCGGGCCGGCGCCATCGCCCGGTTCTCGCCGGTCATGCGCGACGTGGTCCGGTTCGCGTCGACCGGCGGGCGGGTGCTCGGCGTGTGCAACGGGTTCCAGGTCCTGTGCGAGGCCGACCTGCTGCCGGGCGCGCTGCTCCGCAACGCGAGCCTGCGGTTCGCCTGCCGCGACGCCCGCCTCCGCGTCGAGTCGACGGCGACCCCGTTCACGGCCGACTTGGCCGAGGGCGACGTCCTGACGATCCCGGTGGCGCACGGCGAGGGCAACTACACGGCGAGCCCGGAGACGCTCGACGAGCTCGAGGGCGAGGGCCGCGTCGTGTTCCGCTACGTCGACGCCGACGGCGCGCCCGGCGACAGCCCGAACGGCTCGGCCCGCGACATCGCCGGCATCCGGAACGCGCCGGGCAACGTGGTCGGCATGATGCCGCACCCCGAGCGTCGCGTCGAGGCCGGCCTGGGCGGCGACGACGGGGCCCGCATCCTCCGCTCCGTCCTCGCCCACCTCGGCGCCGACGTCGAGGTGGCCGCGTGATCGAGGCTCGCGCCCGGATCGAGCGGGCCCGCCACCTCTCGGCCTCGCCCGACGTCGCCTGGGGGTTCCTCCAGGACGTGATGCGCTGGGGGCCCCTGTTCCCCCACGTCGAGTCGGTCGAGCCCTACCCCGAGGCCGGCCCCGACGCGTTCCGCTGGGAGCTGGAGCCGCTCGGCCCGCCCGGCCGCAAGGTCCGGACGGTCTACGCCTGCCGCTACGCCGCCGACCACGCCACACGGACGCTGACTTGGACGCCGGTCGAGGGCGTCGGGACGGCCCAGTTCGCCGGCCAGTGCGCCCTGGGCCCGGCGGCCGGCGGCGGGACCGACGGGTCGCTAGAGATGGACGCGACGCTGGAGATCCCGGCGCCGGGCTTCCTGCGCGCCGTGCTCGCGCCGCTCGTCCACGTCGAGATGAGCCGAATGGTCGACACGTTCCTGGAGCGGCTCGACGACACGCTCGACGACCTGGTCGCGGGGAGCGTGTAGGACGCGGGAGGACCCGTCCGTCGGATGGTGCCGGACGGTCGGGCGCAAGTCGTTGTGCAACAAGGGGTCGATCGACCGAGGTGTCTGGCAGGCGTGTCCGCCCCACAACCGATGGGGGGCCGTCCGGTTAGAGAGGCAGCCCACCACGTGGGTCCTTCTGACTTCGGACGCCCGCCTTGCCAGGGAAGCGGCGCCCGACCCCCGCCGCCTCCGAGATTCGTTTCGGGGCGGCGGTTTTTTTGTGGGCCGGCGCCGGCCGACGCGCGCGAGCTTTCGGCCGGTCCTCACTCGCGCCCCATGTCGCTCCGCATCGTCCAGTTCGGTCTCGGCCCCATCGGCCAGGCCTGCGCCCGCCTCGCCCTCGACCACGGCCACACGATCGTGGGCGCGCTCGACCTCGACCCTGACCGCGTGGGGCGCGACCTGGGCGAGGTGCTCGGCCGGGACCCGATCGGCGCCGAGGTCCACGACGACGCGGCCGTGCTCGCGGAGTGGCGGCCCGACGTGGTCCTCCACACGACGGCCTCGTTCCTGGACCGGATCGAGGGCCAGCTGCTGGCCTGCGTCGAGGCCGGCGCCCACGTCGTCTCGTCGTCGGAGGAGCTGTTCTGGCCGTTCGAGCGCGACCCGGCGTTTTCGGCTCGGATCGACGAAGCCGCGCGCGAGGCCGGCGTGACCGTCGTCGGGACGGGCGTCAACCCCGGGTTCGTGATGGACCTGTTCCCGGTCGTGCTGGCCGGCGTCGTGGCCCGCGTCGACCGCGTCGACGTGTCGCGGTCGGTCGACGCCGGGCGCCGGCGGGGGCCGTTGCAGAAGAAGGTCGGCGCCGGGCTCACCGTCGAGGCGTTCCGCGAGCGCCAGGCGGCCGGCGGGTTCGGCCACATCGGGATGGTCGAGTCGGCCCAGGCGCTGGCGGTCGGGCTGGGCTGGCAAGGCGCCGTCGTGACCGAGACGTTCGGGCCCTCGCTGGCGACGGCCGACCACCAGACCCCCCACGCGACCGTCGCCGCGGGCAGCGTGGCCGGCATCCACCAGACGGCGACCGTGACGGTAGGGGGCGAAGAGCGGGCGACGCTGACGCTGACGATGGCCGTCGGGGCCCCCGACGAGGACCGCGTCGTGATCGCGGGCGACCCGCCGATGACGGTCGTGGTCGAGGGCGGCACGTTCGGCGACACGGCGACGGTCGCGGCCGTCGTCAACACGGCGCGGCGCGTGGGGGCCGCCCGGCCCGGCCTGCGGACCGTCCTGGACCTGCCGGCCGCCGCGACCGGCCGCTAGCACCGCCCGCCTCGGTGGCCCCACGGGCGCGCCGAGGCGGACGCGCTCAGTCGCGGACGGGGCGGACCGGCGGGCCGCCCACCGGGAGAGTCGGCGAGTAGACGACGGGCGGGCCGATCACCTGGACGAAGAACCCGGAGGGCAACCCGCCCGACGCCAGCGGCCGGCTGGGCCGGGCCGCTCGCCACTCGTCGCAGCCCCCGATGCCGTCGTCGGTCCCCGTGCAGACCAGGAGCGTCACGGCGACCGTCCGGGACGTCCCGCGGTGGATCTCGGGAAGGACCCGGAGGGTCGTGACGGACAGGGCGTCGTCGTAGGAGCGGTGGAGCAGGCGCGCGTTCGGGCCGACGATGATCGGCGTCTCGCGGGCGACGGCCTCGGTGTCGGCGGACCCGCCGAGCGAGTACGCCGTCTCCTCGGCCACCACCAGGACCTCGACGTCCTCCTCGGTGCGGACGACGAGCGTGCCGCCGGGGACCAGCGACGCGAACAGGTCGCGCGGCTGCCCGTCGATCTCGAACACGTAGTCGCCGCCCACCCTGGACACGGTGACGATCTGGGCTTGGCGGGCCGGGCTGGAGGTGTCTTCGGCCGGCATCTCCTGGGCGGAGGCCGTCACGCAGACGAGGAGGAACGCGAGCAGGGGGAGCGGTCTCATGGGTCCGTAGAGGTCGTAGGGAGCAGGTCGAGGTCGGGGGACGAGCGCAAGGCCGAGAGCCAGGGCGAGCGGTCGACGAGGTCGCGGCCGAAGTCGCGGCCGAGCGCGCTCTGGAACCACCTCAGCGCCGGCTCGCGCTGGCCGCCGATCTCGTAGGCCAGGCCCACGGCGAACGCCGTCGACACGCTGAGGCCGTCGGGCGGGCCCAGCCGCTCGATCTCGGCCAGGGCGGCGCGGGCACTGTCACGCTGGCCGAGGACGGCGAACCCCTCGGCGATCGCGACCAGCACCTCGGGCGTCCGGCCGACGGCCAGGTGGGCGCGGGCGAGCCGGATGGTCTCGCGGTAGTCGGCCCGGGCCGCGTCGCGCTGGCCCGACCACCACCGGGCCTCGGCGAGCTGGTGCCGCGCCGAGTAGTCGTCGGGCTGGAGGTCGGCGGCGGCGCGGGCGGCCTGGGCGGCGCCGGCGTAGTCGCCGCGCGCGAACCGGACCGTGGCCAGGTTCGAGGCCGCGAACAGGTTGCTGGGGTCGAGCCGAGCCACGCGCGCGAACGCGTCGGCCGCCGCGTCCAAGCGTCCCCGCTGCCACTGGGCCACGCCCAGATTGATCAAGAGCGTGGTGTTGACCGGGTCCAGCGCGAGCCCCCGCTCGAACTGCTCCACGGCCTCGTCGGTGCGGCCCTCATCTAGGTAGAAGATGCCGAAGCTGTTGGGGACGCGCCAGAAGTCGGGCGCCAGCGCGATGGCCCGACGGAACGCGGCCTCGGCCTCGGCCACGCGCCGCTGGTAGCCGTAGACGATGGCGAGCCGGCGCGCCGCCTCGGCGTGGTCGGGGTCGAGGGCCAGCGCGCGGTCGAGCGACGCCAGGGCCAGCCCGTACTCGCCCCGCCCCTCGTGGATCACGCCCAGGACGGTGTGGACGTCGGCCAGGCCGTCGTCCAGCGCGAGGGCCCGCTGGGCGCTGGCGAGCGCGCGGTCGGCCCAGGCCACGTCGGACGTGGCCCGATACGTCTGCCACTCGGCCTCGGCCAGGCCCGCGTAGTGCCAGCGCGAACGTCGAGTCGAGGGCCAGAGCCCCCTGGAACAGCGCCCGGGCGCGTGCGAGGTCGGTCGCCCCCTGCTGGCCGCGGAGCTCGCCCCGGCCGCGGAGGTAGAGCCCGTTGGCCTCGGGGTCGTCGGTGCCCCCGGCCGCCAGCGCCTGCTGCGTCTCGGTGCCCACCTCGACGCGCAACAGGTCCGCGAGCTGGAGCACGGCGGCGTCCTGGAGCGCGAACGCGCTGCCGCTGGCGTCGTCGACCTCGCGCGAGCCCAGCGTGCTCGGCGCGTCGCCCCCGACGTCGACGAGGGAGAGCGTGACCCGGACGCGGTCGCCCTCGGCCTGGACCGTCCCCTCGACGACCAGGGTGGCGCCGAAGCGCGCCTTGCGCTTGGCTCGGCGTCAGGCCGGCCTCGACCTCGCTGGCCGGCACCACGCGGACCCGGGTCCGCAACGGGCCGAGCTGGCCCAGCTTGGCCGTGACCGTCTCGACGAGCCCGGCGGCCAGCGGCCCCGCCTCGCCGCCCAGGTCGACGAACGGGAGCACCGCGAGCCGCGGGGACTCGGCGACGGCCTGGCCCGGGCGGAGCGCGGTCCAGGCGAGCGCGAGCACGAGCGCGACCCCCACGGCCAGGGCGACGCTCGCCGCCCACCGGCGGAGTGAGGCCGCCCGCCTCGGCGCCCCGTCCGGCCGCCGTCCGGCCTCGGCTACTGGCAGCCCCCACTCAGCCGGCGCTGGACCCGACTCTCCCGACGACGGCCCCGAGGCGGGCTGGGCGAGCGGCTCGCCGCGCCGGACCCGCTCCAGCGCGTCGGCCAGCGCGTCCATCGTGGGGTAGCGGGCCGCGGCGTCCTTTTCGAGGCACCGCCCGACGACCTCGGCCAGCCCGTCGGGGAGGTCGTCGGGGAGCGCGGCCGGCGCCTCGTGCAAGACCGCGTAGCCGATGGCCGCCGCGAACGCCCCGCCGAACGGCCGCCGGCCGGTCAGCGTCTCGTGGAGCACCGCGCCCAGGGCCCACACGTCGGCGCGGGCGTCGACGGGCTCGCCGCGCAACTGCTCGGGGCTCATGTAGACGGCCGTCCCCAGGCTCTCGCCGGCCTGGGTCAGCGGGGAGTCGGCCAGCTTGGCGATGCCGAAGTCGAGGACCTTGACGCCCGGGCCGCCGCCGGGGCCCCCGTCCGGCAGCACCATCACGTTGGCCGGCTTGACGTCGCGGTGGACGACGCCCGCCCGGTGGGCCGCCGCCAGCCCGCGCGCGATCTGGACGCCCAGGCTCGAGCGCTTGGCCTGCGTCGAGCGGGCCGCGCGCCAGGCGCGCCTCCAGCGTCTCGCCGGCGTAGAGCGCCATCGCGATGTAGAGACGGCCGCCCGTCGTCTCGCCGACGTCGTAGACGCTCGCGACGCGGGCGTGGTCGAGCGTCGCCGCCGCGCGGGCCTCCTGGAGCAGCCGCGCCCGGGCGCCGGGGTCGGCGTGGAGGCCGGGGGCGAGGAACTTGAGCGCGACCTCGCGGCCGAGCCGGTCGTCGGCGGCCCGGTAGACCACGCCCATCCCGCCCTCGCCCAGCGGGGCGAGGATCCGGTAGGGGCCGACCTCGCGCCCCACCAGCGGGTCGGAGGTGGCCGGGCGGGAGTCCGAGAGAGCCACGAGACGGGGAGTGTGGGCCCGCTCGCACCAGCGGGCCGAAAACTAGTGTAGTGAAGGATTTAGGAACCGGTTATCCTGTGATCCCACGAACGGGGTGGGCGGGGCCCTGCTCTCGCTCGGCCCGTGTCCGCCTTCGCCTCCCGTCTGCCCCCATGGCCCCACGCCCGGCCCCCGTCTCGGAGATCGACCGGCTCCGACGCTCCGTCGACGAGCTGGCGCTGCTCAACGAGGTGGCCGTCGCCATCGGGGGCGCCCGCGACCTCGACGCGGCCGTCCACGCGCTCGTCCGCCGCTCGCTCCAGGCCATCGGCGCCGAGCAGGGCGTGGTCACGCTCGTCGACCGCGACTCGGGCGCGTCCGGCGCCACGTTCGTGCGGACCGCGCTCGGCCCGGGCTCGGCGTACCGGCCCGACGAGGCGCTCCTGGGCTGGATGGGGACGCACCGCCGGACGCTCCGGCTCGACGCTCCGCGCGCCGAGGAGCCGTTCTCGTCGTTCGACTGGGACGACTCGGTGCGGACGGTGCTGTGCGCGCCGCTGATCGCCAACGCCCGCTTCCTGGGCGTCCTGACGCTCTACAACAAGCGGGGCGACGGCGCCTTCTCGGAGGCCGACGCCCGGCTCCTGACGATCCTGGCCATGCAGTCGGCCCAGACGCTCGACGCGGCCAAGCGCGAGGCCGAGCGGACGCGGATCCTCAACCTGTTCGGGCGCCACACCGCCCCGGCCGTCGTCGACGAGCTGCTCCGGCACGAGGCCGACCCGCCCGTCCGCCGGATCGCCGGTCTGCGTCATGTTCCTCGACGTCCGCGGGTTCACGACGTTCGCCGAGGCGTCCGAGCCGGAGGCCGTGGTCGACTTTCTGAACCGGTTCTTCGGGCTGACCATCGACGCCGTCACCGTCGCGTGGCGGGATCGTTCACCAGCTGCTGGGCGACGGGTTCATGGCCATCTTCGGCGCGCCGATCTCGACGCCCGACGACTGCACGAACGCCGTCGAGGCCGCGCTCGACATCGTGGGCCGCGTCGAGGCCGAGGTGGCGGCGGGCCGGCTCCGCTCGACACGCGTCGGCGTCGGGCTCCACGCCGGCGACGTGGTGGCCGGGACGGTCGGCTCGGTCCAGCACCGCGAGTACAAGGTGACGGGCGACGTGGTCAACGTGGCCGCGCGGGTCGAGGGCCTCAACAAGGAGCTCGACAGCCAGGTCCTGGCCAGCCAGGCCGTCTGGGCGCGCGTCCCGCCGGGCCGGTTCCGCGCCGACGCGCTCGGCCCGATCCGGCTGCGGGGGCGGGCGGAGGGAATCGAGCTGTACCGGCTGGCGTAGAGGTCCGGAGTCCGAGGCGCTCCGAGAAGGCTCGGGGGCGACTGGGCCCGGTCGCCTCTGCCCGTCCCTCGTTCTCCGTCCCCGTTCCTGCGAGCGGGGCGAGCCCTCCCCGTCTTCACCGGGTCCTCGGGAGCGGTTCCGACCGGACCGGCGTTGGGCGCGGGGTATCTTTGCCCGGCCCTCCTTCCTGTCTCTAGCCGCGCGCAAGCGCTCCCCCCATGGCCCGTGTCGATGTTGTGATGCCCAAGATGGGCGAGAGCGTGATGGAGGGGACGGTCCTGGAGTGGAAGAAGGCCGTCGGGGACACGGTCGAGCAGGACGAGACGTTGCTGGAGATCTCGACCGACAAGGTCGACTCCGAGGTGCCCAGCCCCGAGGCGGGCCGGATCGTCGAGATCCTGGTCGAGGAGAACGACACGGTCGACGTGGGCACGCCGATCGCCGTCATCGAGACCGACGTGACGGCCGAGGCGGCCCCGGCGCCCGCCGCGACCCCGCCGGCTGCCGCCGCCGCTGAGCCCGAGGCCGCCGCCGAGCCCGAGGCCGCCGCCGTCGAGGACGAGCCCGAGTCCAAGCCCGCCGCCCCGGCGATCCGCCCGGTCGAGGCCGGTGGCAACGGGGCCGAGGCGAGCGCTCCGGCCGCGGCCCCCAGTGCCCCCGCCTCGGGCGGGGCGCGGACCAACGTGGTCATGCCCAAGATGGGCGAGAGCGTGATGGAGGGGACGGTCCTGGAGTGGAAGAAGGCCGTCGGGGACACGGTCGAGCAGGACGAGACGTTGCTGGAGATCTCGACCGACAAGGTCGACTCCGAGGTGCCCAGCCCCGAGGCCGGGACGCTGCTGGAGATCCTGGTCGAGGAGGGCGAGACGGTCGACGTGGGCACGCCGATCGCGGTGATCGGCGCGGCTGGCGCCGTCGCGGGGGCCGCGCCGGCGGGCGACGGGGCCGCGCCGGCGGAGGCCGCCGCGCCGGCGCCCTACGAGAAGAGCTACTCGGCCGGCGAGGGCGACACGGCCTCGGCCGCGCCGGCCGTCCGTGAGGCCGCGGGCGCCGAGGCCGCAGCGGCGGCGACCGCCGGCGACGACCCGGCCGGGCCGATCCCGCGCCGCGACGAGTCGGGCAACTTCTACTCGCCGCTGGTCCGCTCGATCGCCGAGGCGGAGGGGGTCGCGCTCTCCGAGCTCCAGTCCATCGAGGGGACGGGCTCCGACGGCCGCGTCTCCAAGGCCGACGTCATGGCCTACCTCGAGTCGCGCGGCCAGGCCCCGGCCCAGCCGGCGGTCCAGCCGGTCCCGGAGCCCAAGAGCTACGGCGCCGAGGGCGCGGCGCCCTCCGCCCCAGTGGCCACGGCCCCGGCAGCGCGCCAGCAGACCGCGCCCGCCCCGAAGGCCTCGCCCAAGGCCACGCCGGCTCCGGCCGCCTCGGGCGACGCGGCAAGCGACCGGGTCGAGGTGATCGAGATGGACCGGATGCGCCAGCTCATCGCCGAGCACATGCGCCGGTCGAAGGACACGAGCGCCCACGTCACCAGCTTCTCCGAGGTCGACGTGACCGGGCTCGTCCGCCACCGCGAGGCCCACAAAAAGGACTTCCAGGCACGCGAGGGCGTCAAGCTCACCTACACGCCGTACTTCATCGAGGCGGCCATCGAGCCGCTCCGGGACCACCCGCTGATGAACGCCTCGGTCGAGGGCACGCGCGTCCTGGTCCGCAAGGACTACCACATCGGGATCGCGGTCGCGCTGGGGACCCGGGGGCTCCTGGTCCCGGTCGTCCGCAACGCGGGCCAGCAGAACCTGACCGGGCTGGCCCACACCGTCGCCGACCTGGCCAACCGGACGCGGACCAAGAAGCTCCAGCCGGACGAGCTCCAGGGCGGCACGTTCACGATCACCAACGTGGGCAGCCTGGGCAGCCTGATGGGCACGCCCATCATCAACCAGCCCCAGACGGCGATCCTCTCGCCGGGCGCCATCGTCAAGCGGCCGGTCGTGCTCGAGACCGAGGACGGCGACGTGATCGCGATCCGCCACATGATGTACGTCTCGCTGAGCTACGACCACCGGATCATCGACGGCTCGATGGCGGCCAGCTTCCTGGCGGCCTACCGCGAGCAGCTCGAATCGTACACCGTCGAGACGCCCCTGGCGTAGGGGGACCCGCGGGCGGGGACCCGTCGGCGGTGTAGCTTGCGGGCCTGCCTGGTGCCCCCCATGTCGTCGCCCGTCCCGCCTCCCGAACCCGCCATCCAGACCGCGGCCCGCTTGCTCGCCGAGGGCGAGCCGGCCCGGGCGGCGGCCCAGCTGGCCGCGCTCGTCGCGGACGCGCCGACGTACGCGGCGGCCCACGTCTTGCGCGCGACGGCCCTGGAAGCGGCGGGCCGGATCGACGACGCCCTGGTGTCGTGGGGGCGCGCGGCCACGCTCGTCCCCCGGAGCCCGCTCGTCCACCGCGAGCGCGAGCGGCTGCTCGCCACCCACATCGCCGGCGAGTTCCCGCCCGACCTCGCGCCGGCCGTGCCCGCCTCGGCCGATCCGCCGGAGGGGCCCGGGGCCGATGCGACGGCAGAGGGTGCCGCCGAGACGACCGAGCAGGCGCCAGACACGGCCGCTCCCCCCGAGGCCTCCCCCTCGACCCGGGAAGACCCCGCCGACGAGTCCGCTGAGGCCGCCGGCGAGCTTCAGCGCGTCGTCGAGGCGGGCCACCCCGCCGTGGAGACGCCCAACCTGGAGGACGATCTCGACGCGTTGTTCCCGGACGAGGACGCCGACGCGCTCCACGAGGACGAGACGGTGGACGGACCGCTCCTCGGTTTCGGGAGTCCGCAGGTAGACCCTCCGGACCCGGCCGTCGGGCCGGCCCCGCCGCGGCTCGACCTGTCGGACCTGCTGTTCGACCCGTCTGAGGCCGGCTCGGAGCCAGGCGCGGAGGGCCGAGCGGCCCCGATGGTCTCGTCCCCCTCCGTCCCAGACCCGGCTCCGCCGCTGCCGCCCGCCGACGAGGAGTGGGGCGCCGACGAGACCGGCCTCGCGTCCGTCCTCCCGCCCGAGGGCGACCCGTCGCTCGCGCCGCCGTCCGGCCCGCCGGCCTGCGCCGACGCGGGCTGGGACGTGCTGTCGGAGGCCGACGTGCCGACGCCGCCGCCGGGGGTCTACGCCGAGCCCGACATCGTCGCGCCCGAGGGCGCCGCGCCGCCCGACAGCGGCGAGGACCCGTTCGCAGACATCGACGACGTGGTCGACGAGTTCGGGGCCCTCGACCCGTTCGGTGCGCCCGAAGCGCCCCCCGGCGACCTGTCCGTCGCCGACGAGCTGGACGCGCTGATCGCCCAGCTTGAGGACGCCCCCCGCATCCGGCCCGACCCGACCTACAGCGGGCCCGAGGTGTCGCTCGACCACGGCGACGTGGACGACATGGCGTCGGAGACGCTGGCCAAGATCTACGCCGCCCAGCACCAGTACGTCGAGGCCGCCATCGTCTACGAGAAGCTGGCCGCCCGCCAGCCCGAGCAGGCCGACGTCCTGCTCGAGCGGGCCGCCGAGCTCCGCCAGCGCGGCGGATGAGCCACCCGCTGGAGCGCCTCCTTCGTCCCGGCCCGCGCGTCGTCGTCGGTCTGATGAGCGGGACCTCGCTCGACGGCGTCGACGCGGCGGTCGTCCGCCTGGACGGCTCCGGCGCGGACCTCCGGCTAGAGACTCTGGGGTTCGTGAGCCGGTCCTACGATCCCGAGCTGCGGGCGGCGCTGGCCGCCTGCGCCGAGGTCGCCACGTCGAACGTCCGACTGGTGAGCCAGCTCCACGCCCGCCTGGGCGACGTGTTCGCTGAGGTCGCCCGGGCCGCGCTCGCCCAAGCGGGCCTGGCGCCCGACGCGCTCGACCTGGTCGGCAGCCACGGCCAAACGGTCCAGCACGTGCCCGAGGCGGAGGAGGTCGCAGGCGTGGCGGTCCGCTCGACGTTTCAGATCGGGTGCCCGGCCGTGATCGCGACCCGGCTGGGGGTCCCGGTCGTGGCCGACTTCCGGGCCGGCGACCTCGCGCTCGGCGGACAGGGCGCCCCGCTCGCGCCGACCCTCGACGGGGCCCTGTTCGCGCGACCCGGCGAGACGCGCGTGCTCTTGAACCTGGGCGGCATCGCCAACCTGACCGTGCTCCCGCCGGGCGGCCCGCCGCGATCGGCGTTCGACACGGGCCCGGCCAACATGGTCCTGGACGCGCTCGCGCTCCGGCTGACCGGCCGGCCCTACGACGAGTCCGGCGCGCTCGCCGCCCAGGGGGCGCCCGACGACGCGCTGGTCGACGACGTGCTCGCGGCGCCGTTTTTCCAGGCCGCGCCACCCAAGTCGACCGGGCGGGAGGACTTCGGGGCGCCGTTCGTCGAGTGGCTCGTCGGCCGGGGGCCGTCGTCGCCGGCCGACCTGCTGGCGACGGCCGCGTCGGTCACGGCCCGCTCGGTCGCCCAGGCCGTCCGTCGGTTCGTGGACCCGGCCCCGGCGCGCGTGATCGCGAGCGGCGGCGGCGTCCACAACCCGACGCTGATGCGGATGCTGGCCGACGAGCTGGGCCCGGTCCCGCTCGACACGACGGCCAGCTACGGGCTCGACCCGGACGCCAAGGAGGCCGTCCTGTTCGCGCTCTTGGCCCACGAGTGGGCCAACGGCGTCCGCACGGGCCTCCCCGCGGTCACCGGCGCCTCCCGCCCGGCGTTCCAGGGCTCGCTCACGCTGCCGTAGCGCGAGGACGCCCGCCTCGGGCGCCCGGCCGGGGTGTGACGGCGTGAGCGGGCGCGGCGGCCTTCTGGGTACCCCCTCCCGCTCGCCATGTCAGTCCGCCTCGTAGCCCTCGTCCTCGTCCTCGTCCTCGTCCTCGCCGGCTGTGGCGGCGGAACTCTCAGCACCGTGCTCCCGACGGCCGCCCCCGGGGAGATCGCCTACCAGTACCGCGTCGAGATCCCCGACGGCTACGACGTCCGCTCGGTCGACTACGACGCCGCGCTGGTGGGGATCGCCAGCGGCGACTCGTCGGGCACGAGCACGTCGGTCTCTGGGCGCGGCGTGCTCGCGGTCTACGCCGTCGACCGGGCGACGGGCGCCGAGGTCGTCCTGGTCTACGACGACGTGCTGGCGCGGCCCGAGCCGACCGCCATCATCCGGCTGGAGTGTGAGGGCCGCTGACCCGGCCCGCCTCGGCCACGGATCGACCGAGGCGGGCTGGGCCCTCTGAAGACGGCGCGGAGGCGGGACAGACGCGCGGTCCGCTACGTTTCGGTCGTCTCCGCCCCCGCCGCCGATGCCCGACCTGCCCGACGACACGCCCGCCGACGACCTCTCCCAGGAGGGCGTCCCCTTCACGCCGGTCTCCGAGGTCGGCGAGTTCGGCCTCATCGACCGGATCCAGGCCACGCTGGGCGACGCCGCCAGCGCCCGCGACCTGATCGCCGGGATCGGCGACGACGCGGCGGTCTACCGCGTGGGGGGCGCGGGCTCCGACGGCCCGAGCCGCGTCCACGTGGTCACGACCGACGCCATGGTCGAGGGTGTCCACTTCGACCGGACGTACGTGCCGCTGAGGGCGCTCGGGTGGAAGGCGATCGCGACGAACGTCAGCGACGTGGCGGCCATGAACGCCCGGCCTCGGTTCGCGACGGTCGCCCTGGGCCTGCCCAACAACCTGTCCGTCGAGGGCGCCGAGACGCTGTACGCCGGGATCGGCCAGGCGTGCGAGCGCTACGGGTTGGCCGTCGTCGGCGGCGACGTGACGGCCTCGGCCCGGCTGACGATCACGGTGACCGTCGTCGGCGAGGCCGAGGAGGACGCCGTCGTCTACCGACGCGGCGCGCGTCCCGGCGACCTGCTGTGCGTGACGGGCGACCTGGGGAGCGCCGCGGCGGGGCTCCAGGTGCTGCTCCAGGGCAAGCAGGCGATGGAGGCCGAGGCCGAAGGGGACGGGGCGGCCCACACCCAGCCCAACCTGGTCGAGTTCGCCTACGCCGTCGAGCGTCAGTTGATGCCCCAAGCGCGGATGGACCGGGTCGAGGCGTGGGCCCAAGCGGGCGTCCGCCCGACCGCGCTCATCGACGTCTCGGACGGACTGGCGTCCGAGGCGCACCACCTCAGCCAGGCCGGGACGGTCGGCGCGGTGATCGACGGCGGGCTCCTGCCGGTCCACGTCCAGACGGCGCTCGTGGCCCAGCGGTTCGACCAGCGGCCCGAGGCGTTCGTGCTCTACGGCGGCGAGGACTACGAGCTCCTGTTCACGCTGCCCGAGGCCGAGGCCCCACGGCTGGCGGCCGACACCTACGCGGTCGTCGGCCAGATCGTGGAGCCGGACGAGGGCGTCGTGCTCCGCCTGCCGGACGGCAACCGGGTCCCGCTCCGGGCCGGCGGGTACAAGCATTACTAGCGTCGCGAGCACCGCCCACAGGGCCGGTCCCGGTCGGGGAGGACCCACCTCGGTCTCGCGCCGAGGGGGGCCGAGTGGGGGCGACCAGCCTGGCGCCGAGGCGGGTGAGCTTTGCGGAACCTTCGACGCCGGGGCGCCCCCCGTTCACGGGCGCGGCGCGGGCCGGACGGTAGCTTCCGGGACCCTCCCCCGACACGCACCGACCATGGAAACCGTCACCCCCGTTGGCACCAAGACCGGCGCCGTCCTCCAGGTCATCGGCCCGGTCGTCGACTGCGAGTTCCCCGCCGACGCCGTCCCCGAGATCTACGACGCCCTCGAGATCGACCGCGGCGACGAGCCGACCTTGATCCTGGAGGTCCAGCAGCACCTGGGCGAGAACCGGGTCCGGACCATCTCGATGGACTCGACCGACGGGCTCACGCGCGGGACGGTCGTCGTCGGGACGGGCCGGCCGATCGCGATGCCGGTCGGCGAGGCCGTCCGCGGTCGCCTGTTCAACGTCGTCGGCGAGCCGATCGACGGGCTCCCCAAGCCCAACGTCACGGAGTACCGGCCGATCCACGCCGACCCGCCGACCTACGACCAGCTCGCAACGTCGGTCGAGGTCCTGGAGACCGGGATCAAGGTCATCGACCTGATTCAGCCCTACGCCCGAGGCGGCAAGATCGGCCTGTTCGGCGGCGCTGGCGTCGGCAAGACGGTCCTGATCCAGGAGCTCATCAACAACATCGCCAAGGGCCACGACGGCTTCTCGGTGTTCGCCGGCGTCGGCGAGCGGACCCGTGAGGGCAACGACCTGATGCGCGAGATGCTCGAGTCGGGCATCATGAAGTACGGCGACGCCTTCATGCACAGCATGGAGGAGGGCGGCTGGGACCTCTCGAAGGTCGACATGGACCAGCTCCGCGAGAGCCAGGCGACGTTCGTGTTCGGCCAGATGAACGAGCCGCCCGGGGCCCGCGCCCGCGTGGCGCTCTCGGGCCTGACGCTCGCCGAATACTTCCGCGACCAGGGCGGCACCGACGTCCTGTTCTTCGTCGACAACATCTTCCGGTTCACCCAGGCCGGCTCCGAGGTCTCGGCGCTCCTGGGCCGCATGCCGTCGGCGGTGGGCTACCAGCCGACGCTGGCGACCGAGATGGGGACGATGCAGGAGCGGATCACGTCGACCAAGTCCGGCGCCATCACGTCGGTCCAGGCCGTCTACGTGCCGGCCGACGACCTGACGGACCCGGCCCCGGCCACGACGTTCGCCCACCTCGACGCCACGACGGTGCTCTCGCGCGCCATCGCGTCGCAGGGGATCTACCCGTCCATCGACCCGCTCGACTCGACGTCGCGGATCCTGAGCGCCGAGGTCGTCGGTGAGGAGCACTACCGGGTCGCCCAGGACACGATGGAGCTGTTGCAGCGCGACAAGGAGCTCCAGGACATCATCGCGATCCTGGGCCTCGACGAGCTGTCGGACGAGGACAAGCAGGTCGTCAACCGGGCCCGGCGCGTCCAGCGGTTCATGTCGCAGCCGTTCTTCGTGGCCGAGCAGTTCACCGGCACGCCGGGCAAGTACGTCAAGGTCGAGGACACCGTCCGCGGCTTCAAGATGATCCTGGACGGCGAGCTCGACCACCTGCCCGAGGGCGCGTTCCTGTACAAGGGCGCCATCGAGGAGGTGATCGAGGCCGGCGAGGCGATGCTCGCGGAGGCTTAGGCCGTTCTCACCCCGCCCGCCTCGGTGCCGAGGCGGGCCGACCCGTACCGACATGGCTGACTCCCTGCTCGTCGAGATCGTCTCCCCGGACCGGGCCGCGTATCGCGGCGAGGCCCGCGCGTTCCGCGCCCCCGGCGTCGAGGGCGCCTTCGAGGTCCTACGCGGCCACGCGCCGATGCTGGCCGCCACCCAGGTGGGCACGGTCACCGTGACGACGCTCCAGGGCGAGCGCGTGTCGTTCGCCACCTCGGGCGGCTTCGTCGAGGTCCTCAACGACCACGTGATCATGCTGGCCGAGACGGCCGAGCCGGCCGGCGACATCGACGTCGAGCGCGCGCGCGCGGCCGAGGAGAAGGCCGCCGAGCGGCTGGCCGGCGCCCAGACGCCCGAGGAGCGCGCCGCGCTGGAGGCCGAGCGTGACCGGGCCCGGAACCGGCTCCGGACGGCGATGAGCCAGGTCTAGCCGAGACCGCCTTGGCCCCGAGGCGGGCCGGGTGGCACGGTCGGCTTCGCGCAACGTTCTTGACCGCCTCTGGGGCAGAGGCTACCTTTGGGCATCGGGTCGAGCACGCCCAGCCCCGCCCTCCAGGGCGAGCTCCCCGACTTGAGCGTCCGACGGTTTTCCGTCGGGCGCTCTCTTTTTATGCGCCTCCGGGACGCTCGACGCCTGAACCGGCTGGCCTGGTCCGCCTCGGCGCCGAGGCGGAGCGAGCGGAAGGAGACGGCGCAGTGGGGGAACGGGCCCGCCCGCGCTAGCTTCGGGCGTCTCCCCCCGACACCCCGTGGCCCTCTCCTACACCGTCCTCGAAGGGCTCTCCGGCTTCCGGCGGGCCAAGCTGGCCGCCGCGACGAGCGTCGTCGCGCTCGCCATCGCGCTCGTCCTGATCGGCATCTTTGCCCTGCTCGGCTGGCAGGGCCAGAACGTAGCCGAGGTGCTCCGCCAGCGGGCGTCCGAGGTCGAGGTGTTCGTCGAGGACTCGGCCTCGCCCGAGGTCGCCGCCCGCGTGGGCGACCGGCTGCGGAGCGTGGCCGGCGTCGACTCGGTCCGCTACGTGTCGCACGAGGAGGCCGCCGAGATCTTCCGCGAGGCGTTCGGCGAGGAGGCCGACTTGTACGACGACGCCCAGTTCCTGCCGGCCAGCTACCGCGTTCGTCTGGGCGGCTCGGCCGCGTCGCCGGACTCGCTGGCCGCCTTCGCCGACGCGGTCGACGGGTGGACGGCCGTCGAGGAGGTCGCCTACGACCGGGCCTCCGTCGAGGCGGTCGAGCGCAACCTCCGCGTGTTCTCCGGGGTCGGGCTCGCCGTCGCGCTGCTCGTCGTCGTGGCCGCGCTGCTGCTGGTCGGCAACACGGTCCGGCTGTCGATCTACGCCCGCCGGATGCTGATCCGGACGATGAAGCTGGTCGGGGCGACGAACGCGTTCATCCGGCGGCCCTTCCTGATCGAGGGCGTGATCCAGGGGTTGGTGGCCGGGCTCGTCGCCGGCGTCGTGCTGTGGGGGCTGTACGGCGTGTTCCTGCGCTTTATCCGCTCGGCCGACGGCGGCGGCTCGGCGGTCGGCTGGCCGGGCGGGACGCCCCTGTTGTCGGTCGCCGTGCTGGTCGTGCTCGGGCTGGTCCTGGGCTTGGTGGCGTCGACCATCGCCGTCCGGCGGTTCATCCGCCAGGTGGACCTGAGCTAGGGCGGGGCTCGACCGCAGCTTCGGCCGGAGGGCCCCTCCGCCCGCCTGGGGCGGGTGACCGAGCCGGCCGTCGCGCTGGCATCGGTCTCGTCGGGCGCCTCGCAGGCCACGCCCGGGGCTCTCGCTCGCCGACGGACCGACTTACGAGACGGACCCTAGGGCTGAGCTCCGGCTCCGTAGGGACCCTCTCCGCCCGCCTCGGGCGGGTGACCGAGGCGGCCCATGTGACGGACCGGGCAACGGGCGCGGCTCACGGGTGTCTGCCAGGGCAGGGCGCGAGACGGCGCGCCGGTCCGTTGAGACGTCACGCTCGCCCACGCCCAAGCCCATGATTTCTCGTCTGTTCGCCCTCAGCCTCGTCGTCGCGGTCGCCGCCGCGTTCTCGTCCGCCCCCGCCGATGACGGGGCCATCGCCGGCACGGTGACCGCCGCCGAGACGGGCGACCCCGTCGCCGGAGCGACCGTCGAGATCGCGTTCTTGGGCCTGGGTGCCACCACGGACGCCCAAGGCCGCTACCGACTCGCCGACGTGCCCGAAGGCGCCCACCGGCTCACCGTCCGCTCGGTCGGGTACCGGGCAACGGCCCAGACCGTGCGCGTCGCGGCCGGCCAGGTCGCCACGGCCGACGTGGCGCTGGGCGCTCTGCCCGAGCTGGACGAGGTCACGGTCGAGTCCGAGCGGCCGATGCTCTCGCGCGACGCCATCGGCGTCCGCAACCGAGGCAAAGTCGTGGGGACGCCGGGGATCGCGCCGCCGCCGCCGATGACCGCGGCGCCCGCCAGCGGGATGGTCTACCAGACGGGCCGCCCCGGCCTTCAGCCCCCGCCGACCGACCGGGAGGGCTACGCGCCCATCGACGAGGTCGGGTTCAAGACGGCCGCCGACGCGCCCCTGTCGACGTTCTCGATCGACGTTGACCGGGCGAGCTACGCCAACACCCGGCGCTTTCTGGAGAACGACCGCCTGCCGCCGGTCGACGCCGTCCGCGTCGAGGAGTTCGTCAACAGCTTCGACTACGGGCTCGTGGGACCAGGCGCCCGGAGCCGCCACCCGTTCGCGGTCTCGACCGAGGTCACGGAGGCGCCGTGGGCGCCCGCTCACCGCCTGGTGCGGATCGGGCTCCAGGGCCGCCGGATCGAGACCGAGGACTTGCCGCCGGCCAACCTGGTGTTCCTGATCGACGTCTCGGGCTCGATGAGCGCGCCCGACAAGCTGCCGCTGCTGCAGCGGGCGTTCCGCCTGCTGGTCCGCGAGATGCGCCCGCAGGACCGGATGGCGCTCGTCGTCTACGCCGGCGCCTCGGGCGTCGTGCTGCCGCCGACCGACGGGACCGAGAAGGCCCGGATCCTGGAGGCCCTCGACAACTTGCAGGCGGGCGGGTCGACGGCCGGCGCCGAGGGGCTCCGCCTGGCCTACGCGACGGCGCGCGAGCACTTCGACCCGAACGCGACCAACCGCGTCATCCTGGCGACCGACGGCGACTTCAACGTGGGCGTCTCGTCGGACGCCGAGATGCAGCGGCTGGTGGAGGCGGAGCGCGAGAGCGGCGTCTTCCTGAGCGTGCTGGGCTTCGGGACGGGCAACGTCCAGGACTCGAAGATGGAGACCCTGGCCGATCACGGGAACGGCAACTACGCCTACATCGACGGCATCCGCGAGGCCGAGCGCGTGTTCGTGCGCGAGTTCGGCGGGACGCTGTTCGCGATCGCCAAGGACGTCAAGGTCCAGGTCGAGTTCAACCCGGCGCGCGTGGCGGGCTACCGGCTGATCGGGTACGAGAACCGGGCGCTCGCGAACGAGGACTTCAACGACGACCGGAAGGACGCCGGCGAGCTGGGCGCGGGCCACACCGTGACGGCGCTCTACGAGGTCGTCCCGGCCGGCGTCGAGGTGCCCACGGCCGGCGTCGATGGGCTCAAGTACCAGACGACGCCCGCGCTCACCCCGGCGGCCGACAGCGGCGAGTGGCTGACGGTCAAGCTCCGCTACAAGCCCGCGACCGGGGCCGGCACCTTCTCCGACGAGAGCGTCCGCCTCGACGTGGCCGTCGCCGGGGCCGCGGTCCCGCTGGCGCGCGCCTCGGAGGCGACGCGCTGGGCGGTCGCGGTGACCGAGGCGGCGCTGCTGCTGCGCGAGAGCGAGTACGCGCCGGGCGCCTCGTGGGACCACACGCTGGCGCTCGCCCGGGGCGCGCGCGGCGACGACGCCCACGGCGACCGCGCCGAGTTCGTCCGCCTGGTCGAGACGGCTCGGGCGCTGGCCGAGACCGAGGCGGCCCAGCGAGACCAGCCCGTCGCCCTGGGCGACTAGCGCCTGGCCGCCGGGCGGGGCGCCTCGCGGGGCGCTCGGCCCGGCGTGCCCGTGCCCGTCACGTCGCCGAGGTGGAACAGGACGGTGACCTCGTCGCCGGCTGTTGCGAGCGTGGCACGGCTTTGGATCTGGTACGTTCATGCCGATGCCGCCCCGCCGACCTCCCCAGCCGCTGGACCTCCGCCCGACCATCGCTCGCCCTGCCACGGGCCCGCGCTCGGGCCTGCGCTCGGCGCCCGTCGAGGTACCGACGCGCAACCCGTTCAAGCGGTACTGGCGCGCCGTCACCGACGGCGACGCGTCGTGGGGCCGCCGCTTGGGTGTCGCCGTGGGCGTGCCGCTGGGCCTGGCCCTGGGCGGCCTGATGGTCGCGGTGGTCGGGGTCGCGCTCTACGCCTGGTCGCTCATCCCCGACACGCCGGACGCCTACGCGCTCGCCCGCGCGACCCAGTCCCAGCCCAGCGTCGTGGTCGACGTGCGCGGCGAGCGGCTGACCCAGTTCGAGCCCGACTTCCGCGAGTGGGTCCCGCTCGACTCGATCCCCATCCACCTGGTCGACGCGCTCATCGCGACCGAGGACCGGACGTTCTACCGCCACGGCGGGATCGACGTCCGGCGGACGGTCGGGGCCATCTGGCACACGCTCCAGGGAAACCGGGAGGGCGGCTCGACGATCACCCAGCAGCTCGCCCGCAACCTGTTCCCGGACGAGATCGGCACGGCCGGGACGATCGAGCGCAAGACCAAGGAGGCCCTGGCCGCCCGGGCCATCGAGCGCGACCACACCAAGCGCGAGATCCTGGAGGCCTACCTCAACACGGTCCCGTTCCTGTACAACGCCCACGGCGTCGAGATGGCCGCGCGGACCTACTTCGACACGCACGCGCCCGACCTGACCGTCTCGCAGTCGGCGATGCTGGTCGCGATGCTCAAGGGGCCGAGCCAGTTCAACCCGGTCCGCCACCCCGAGGCGGCGACGGCCCGCCGCGACCTGGTGCTCCGGCTGATGGCCCAGCAGGGGGTGCTCTCCCCAGACCAAGCGGCCGCATCCCAGGCCGAGCCGTTGGGGGTGTCGCTCCAGCCCCAACCGTCGACCTACAGCGCCGCGCCCCACTTTACGGCGGCCGTCCGCCGCGAGCTGGAGGGCTGGGCGCGCGACCACGGCTACGACGTCGACCGCGACGGGCTGGTCATCCGGACGACGCTCGACCTCACGCTGCAGCGCGAGGCCGAGGCGGCCGTGGCCGAGCGCGCCGAGCGGCTCCAGCGGACCGCCGACGGCCAGTGGGGCCGGGGCGTCCCGCGCGCCGCGCTCGACGCCGCGCTCCGCCGGACGACCGCCTACGCCCGCGCCGCCGACGCCGGGCAGGACGGGGACGCCGCCCTCGCGACGGTCCGCGCCGACGCCGCCCTGGTCGACTCCGTGACTCGGAGCGTCCGCCGGGTCGAGGCGGCGTTGGTGGCCGATCCAGCCCGAGACCGGCGCCGTCCGCGCCTACGTCGGCAGCCGCGACTTCGGCGTCGACGAGTACGACCACGCCGGGGTCGCGCTCCGCCAGCCTGGCTCGACGTTCAAGGCGTTCGTGTTCGCCGGCGCGCTCCAGCGCGGCTACGGCCCGGACGACGAGATCGAGGGGGGCTCGGCCGAGGTCGAGCTGGACGACGGCACGACGTGGCGGCCCTCGGGCGGCTCGTCCCAGGGCACGCTCGTCGACGCGCTCGCCTTCTCCAAGAACGCCGTCACGGCCCGGCTGACCCAGGAGATCGGGGCGCACCGGGTCGCCCTCGTGGCCCAGCGGATGGGCGTCACGAGCGACCTCGACGTGGTCCCGTCGATCGGCCTGGGCACGAGCCCGGTGACGCTGCTCGAGATGGTCTCGGCCTACGCCACGATCGCCAACGACGGGCTGCGCCGGACGCCCCGCCTGATCACCCGCATCGAGACGGCGTCGGGGACCGTCCTCGGACTCGTTCGGGGGCGAGGGCGATGCAGGCGCTCACGCGGCGCGACGCGCGCAACCTGCTCGACATGCTGCGGGGCGTCGTCGACCGCGGCACGGGCCGGCCGCTGCGCGAGATGGGCGCCACGGGCGACCTCGCGGGCAAGACCGGGACGACCCAGGACTACGCCGACGGCTGGTTCATCGCCATGCGACCCGGCCTGGCCGTCGGCGCCTGGGTCGGGTTCAACGACCAGCGCGTCACGTTCCGCTCGAAGCAGACCGGCGAGGGCTCGCGGACGGCGCTCCCGGTCGTCGGCGACTTCCTGGTCCGCGTCCAGGACCGGCCTGCCCGACGTGGCCTTCCCGCCGCCGCCCGGCCGCTACCAAGCCCTCGACCTCGACGCCGACGGCGACTCGCTCCTGGTCGACGAGCCCGACGTCTCCGACCTGACGGCCGACGACTACGAGTGGGCCTACGGCGAGGACCCCTACGACCCGGCCCCCATCGACCTGCCCCAGGTGGACCGGCCCATGGAGGAGCGGCCCGACCTCCGCCCGACGCCGCCGACCACGCGCCGGATCGGGTGGGGCAGCGACGGCCGCCGGGCCGACCCCGGCCGGTCCGAGCCCGTCCGCTCGGACCCCCCGCCCCGGGTGACGCCGGTCGAGACGGCGCCCCAGCCCGGCGGCACGGTCGCGGCCCCGCCCGCCTCGGCGGAGCCGCCGGCCGACCCAACCCGCCGCAACCCCAACAACAGGGGCGGGATGACGGCCGAGGAGATCATCGAGCGGGCCCGGCGCGACGGCTAGGCCCAGCGAGGGGTGACCTTAATAGGATCGCGTCCGGTGCAGCGGCCGGGTCCGGAGGGCCGCCGAGGCGGGAGGGAAACGGGGAATGGCGCTATGGGCCGGAACGCGCGCGCCCGCTCGGCCTTCACCCCGCCCTCCCCTCTACGCCCGTGCCCCGCGTCCTCCTGTTCACCGGCAAAGGCGGCGTCGGCAAGACGACGTGCGCCGCGGCGACCGCCCTCGCCTGCGCCTCGCGCGGCCAGCGAACCCTCGTCCTGTCGACCGACCCCGCCCACTCGCTCGCCGACGCCGTCGACCGGCCGCTCGGGCCGGAGCCCCAGCCCTCGCGCCCAACCTGGACGCGATGGAGGTCGACCTGTACTACTCGATGCGGAAGTACTGGGGCAACATGCGCGAGCTGGTCCGTGCCGTGCTCCGGTTCCAGGGCGCCGACGCCGTCGCGGCCGAGGAGCTGGCCGCGCTGCCCGGCATGGGCGAGGGCTCGGCGCTGCTGTGGCTCGACGAGTTCTACCGCTCGGGCGACTACGACGTGATCGTCCTCGACGCCGCGCCGACAGGCGAGACGCTGACGCTCCTGACGTTGCCCCAGGTGACGCAGTGGTGGCTCCAGAAGGCGTTCCCGCTGCAGAAGACGGCCATCAAGACCGTCGGGTTCGCCGTCCGCAAGACGACCGGCATCCCGCTCGACCGCGGCTACGAGGAGCTCGACCGGCTGTTCGGCAAGCTGGGCGACGTCCAGGAGATCCTGCAGGACCGCGCCGTCACCTCGGCCCGGCTGGTGATGAACCCCGAGCGGATGGTGATCCAGGAGGCCAAGCGGGCCTACACCTACCTCCAGCTCTACGGCTACGGCGTCGACGCGGCCATCGTCAACCGCGTGATCCCGGCCGACGACGCGGGCGGCGTGATGGCGAAGTACGTCCAGGCGCAGGCGGGCTACCTCGACGAGATCGAGCGGTCGTTCGCGCCGCTCCCCGTGCTCCAAGTCCCCCACCTCGGCGAAGAGGTGTTCGGGCTCGAGCTGCTGGCCCAGATCGCCGAGGGGCTCTACGCCGACCGCGACCCGGCGGCCGTCTACCACTCGGAGCCGTCGTACACGGTCGAGAACGAGGGCGACGAGTACACGGTCTCGCTCCGGATCCCGGGGCCGCCCCCGGCGACGTCGAGGCGGAGCAGTTCGGGGACGACCTGGTGGTCCAGATCGCCAACCAGCGCCGCAACGTCACGCTGCCGGCGTTCCTGGCCTACTACCGGCTGGCCGACGCCCGCGTCGAGGACGGCTGGCTCCGAGCCCGGTTCGTACCGGAGGCCTAGCGGGTGGCACCGGAGACGTTAGGGGTGACGGGTCGTCCTCGTGTGATCTCACGATTCGGCCGCGGCGCGTCGGCGGGCCGTCCCCCGGGTACGTCCCGGCGACGGCTCCCAGGGCGCCCGTCGGCCCGCCTCGGTGACGTAGTCGGCGGGGAGACCGAGGCGGTGGGGGAGACGCTGAGCCGGCCCCGTTCGGGCGGCGGTGAGGGCGGGCGCTCCTAGCTTTCCGACCCGTCCGTTAACTGGCGCGGCCCGGTGGCCGATAGCAGGGGCGTCCCTCCTGCACCCCCATGGCCCTCTCGAACCTGCCCCTCCCCCCGAACTTCGGCGGGCTCGGCTTTTCCGACCCGACCACCGAGTTCGTCCGCATCACGACGACGGCGGACGACGCGGGCCGGGCCATGGTCGACGGCGTCGTGGTCATCCCCGGCCTCCCGGTCTGCCGCGTCCGGATGAAGACCGACGCCGACCGGATCACCGCTACGGGCCGGGCCGCCGCGCGCTCATCGGCTACGTCCGCGCCGCGCTCCACGAGGACGTGATGGTGGAGCTGCCCTGGAACTGAGCGGACGCAGCGCTCGACCTAGGGGCCGGGAGCGGGCAGATGACGTGGGCCAGGACGCGGCCTCCCACGCGGGTGGGTGGCGTGCTCTGACCGTAGCCGCTAGACCTGCGCTGTCGGAGCGCTAGACCGGGGCGAGGCTACTCGCCGTCTCCGCCCGCGCCCCGTCGGCCCCCTTGAGCGCGGCCCGCAGCGCGACGCCGCCGTTGGGGTCGAAGTCGAGCGTGCGGATCGGGAACGGGATCGTCACGCCGGACGCGTCGAACGCCTTCTTGACCGCCTTGATGGCCTCGCTCTGGGCCTCCAGGAAGTCCGTCTGCTTGCGAGAAGTCGACCCAGAAGCGGACGACGAAGTTGATCGACGAGTCGCCGAACTCGGTGTAGTAGAGCTGGACCGGCTTCCGCTCCTTGCGGACCTCGAGCCCCTCGACGGCCTCCGACGGCGACCTGCTGGGCGTGGCCCAGGTCGTCGCCGTAGCCCACGCCGCACGTCAGGTCGACGCGCCGCTCGCCGCGCGCCGAGTAGTTGACGATCGGGTCGCCGTAGACCTTGGCGTTGGGCAGGATCACCTTCTGGCCCTGGAACGTGTCGATGATCGTCGAGCGCAGCGTGATCTCGCGGACGGTCCCCGTGAACCCGCTCGTCTCGATGATCTCGCCGACCACGAACGGGTTGCGGATCGCCATCAGGACGCCCGCGATAAAGTTGGACGCGATGTCCTGGAACGCGAAGCCGAGCGCCAGCCCGACCACGCCGGCGCCGGCGAGCAGCGTCGTCACGACGCCGTCCAGGTCGAGGACGGTCGAGCGCGATGAACGTGCCGGCGGCGAGCACGGCGACGTAGGCGAGCGTCGCGAGCAGGCCCGACGACGTTCTCGGCCTGCGGGCGCGTGGCCCGTCGTCCGGTGCAGCAGGCTCGTCCACGACGCGCCGCACGACGCGCGCCAGGAACGCCGCCACGACGACGATCAGGACGCGCCAGGACAAGGTTCGGCAGCAGCAGGATCGAACGCCTCGACCCACCCCTCGAGCTTGGCGACGAGCCCGGTGGCGGCCGTCCGGTGGCGCCGGGCGACGGTCGTGGTGTGCTGCGGCGGCGGCGGTCGTGTCGGCTTGCATCGGCGGGGCGGAGGGGAGGCGTCGGAAGACGGCTAGACGACGGACCAGGCGCGCGCTGTTCGGCGGCCCGCCTCGGCGCCGGCGCTGCGTCCGACCCGGCGCGCGGCGCGGTCGAGCGCCTGCACGAACGCCTCGACCGGCTGGGCGCCCGAGAGCGCGAACTGGTCGCCGAACAGGTACAACGGGACGCCCCCGATCCCCGACCGCCGCGCGATCTCCTGGCTCCGGTCCACGTCGGCCTGGAAGCGGTCGTCGGCCAGCAGCGCCCGGGCGTCGGCGCCCGGGACGCCGGCGTGCTCGGCGATGGCGACGAAGTCCTCGGCGTCGTTGAGGTCGCGGCCGTCGGCGAAGTAGCCCTCGAACAGCGCGTCGACCGTCTCCCACTCGCGCCCGTAGGTCCGCGCGAGCAGCACCAGGCGGTGCGCGTCGGCGGTGTTGGGCGCACCGGCGAGTCGCGCGAAGTCGAACCGGACGCCCGCGGCTCGGCCCGCCTCGGTGACGTGGGCGAACGCCGCCTCCATCCGCTCCGGCCCGCCGAACTTGCGGTGGAAGAACGCCCGGTCCTCGCCCTCGCGCGGCAGGCCGGGCTGGAGCTGGAACGGGCGCCACCGCCGCTCGACGGCGAGGCCGGGCCGGGCGTCCAGCGCGGCGGCCAGGTGGGCCTCGCCGATGTAGCACCACGGGCAGGCGATGTCGGCGAACACGTCGAGGGTCATGGGAGGGTGGGGTTGGAGGATGAGGCATGGGGAGGGCGCCGGCAGAGACAAGGTTCCGGACGACGGGCTCCACCTCGGCCCGAGGCGGTCCGGCCCGGGCTCGACCAGACCCCTGGCCGCTACCCTCGCCGTCACCATCGGGGCCTCGCCGGTCTCCTGGTCAGACGTGGCGAGACGGAGCATGTACGTCGGCCACGTCGGCGCGGGAGACGCTGTGGCCGGGGCCCATCGAGAGGTAGCCGGTCTGGTACCCACCGGTCCGGGGTCCGTTCGTGAGCCGCGGCGCGCGGACGGCCGTCCAGTCCAGGCCGGACCGGCGGAACGCCTCGACGTGCGCCTCGGAGTCGGCCAGGAGGGTCCCCGCGACGACCCCCATCACGCCGCGCATGAAGGCGGGGCCGAACCCGCCGGGGTCGCGGGCATCGGCCACGCCGGCGCCGGTCTCGGTGACCACGCGCTGGACGCCGTCGTGGCGCATCGCCGCGACCACGATCTCGCCGCGCGGCCCAAGACGTCCTTCGGCGAGCCCTTGGCGTGGCCGAGCGTGAGCAGGACCGCGTCGGCGCCCTCGACCACGCGGCCGACCGCGTCCGGGTCGAGCACGTCGCCCTGGACGACGGTCAGGCGGTCGTGGCGGAGGTCGAGCGCGGACGGGGTCCGGGCCAGGGCCACGACGTCGTGGCCGGCGTCGAGGGCCTGGGCGACGACGTGGCGGCCGGTCCGGCCGGTGGCGCCGAGAGAGCGAACTTCATGGTAGAGAGACGGGTTGTGAACCCGGGGACGTGTCTCGGACCGTCCCGTGTTTCCGTCCGGGTTCTCCCGGGTAACCGCTTTCTGCCATGCCCAGCGACGCCGACCGCCACCGAGGCCCGTGCCCCGCCCGACGCGCCGTCGGGGCGCTCGGGGGCAAGTGGTCCGTGCCGGTCGTAGGACGCCTGGCGCGCGGGGAGGCCCGGTTCGGTCGCTTGCGGGCCCAGCTCAGCGACGCCGACGGCGCGCCGGTCTCGTCCAAGGTGCTCGCCGCCGAGCTCCGCCGGCTCGCCGAGGCGGGCCTCGTCGCCCGGCGCGAGCGCGGCGCCGCCGTTTCGGTACCGGCTGACCGCCCGGGGCCAGGCGCTCGTCCCGGTCCTCGACACCCTGGCCGAGTGGGCCGGCGACGCGGCCCCGCCGCCCGGCCCGGGTGTGTGACCGCTGTGTTACCGGACGCGGAGGCCGCCCCCGCTCCGTTACCTTGGCTCCCCTCCCTCCCGACCGATGTTCCTCCACGAACTGCGCCCCGAGCAGCGCCGCGCCTTCCTCGTCCTCGCCCGCCAGGTGATCGACGCCGACAACCGGCTCGCGATCCAGGAGGTCGAGCGGCTCGACCGGCTCTACGTCGAGGCCGGCGTCGGGACCGAGACGGCCGAGGCGCCCAACGGCGTCGGCGACCTGAACCTGCTGTTCGGGTCCGAGCGCTCGCGTGTCGTCGTCCTGCTCGACCTGCTCCTGGTCGCCTACGCCGACGGCCAGCTCCACCCGCGCGAGATCGACGCGCTCCGGTCGGTCGCGGCGCGGCTCGACGTCGACGCCGGCACGTTCAGCGAGGCCGTCGACTGGGCCCGCGCGCCACCAGCAGCTCGTGCGCGAGGCCGACGCGCTCGGGCGCGAGGTCGGGCAGGCGCCGTAGCGACCCCGCCCGCCTCGGGGCGAAGTGAACGAGTCGAGCCGCGAGGCGGCCCGTGTCCACGGGTTATCCACCGCGTGGATAACCGGGCCCGTCTAGCTTCGCGGCACACCCTCTGTGCCTCCGTGAGCGACCAGAAAATCATCTTCTCCATGCTCGGCGTCGGCAAGACCCTGCCGACCGGGAAGAAGATCCTCGACAACATCTACCTCTCGTTCTACTACGGCGCCAAGATCGGCGTGCTCGGGCTGAACGGCGCCGGCAAGTCCACGCTGCTGCGCATCATCGCGGGCGACGACGACAAGCACGACGGCGAGATCCAGAAGCAGCCGGGCCTGACGCATCGGGATGCTGGAGCAGGAGCCCGACCTGGGCGACCCGACGCGGACCGTCAAGGAGGTCGTCGAGGAGGGGATGGCCGAGTCCGTCGGCCTGCTCAAGCGCTACGAGGAGATCTCGGCCGGCGTTCGCCGAGCCCGACGCCGACTTCGACGCGCTCATCGCCGAGCAGGGCAAGGTCCAGGAGGACATCGACCGGCTGGGCGCCTGGGACGTCGACGCCCGCCTCCAGCAGGCCATGGACGCGCTCCACTGCCCGCCCGGCGACGCGCCCATCGGCCCGCTCTCGGGCGGCGAGAAGCGCCGCGTGGCGCTCGTCCGCCTGCTTCTCCAGGCCCCGGACGTGCTGCTGCTCGACGAGCCGACGAACCACCTCGACGCCGCGCTCGGTCGCGTGGCTGGAGCAGCACCTGGCCGGCTACCCGGGCACGGTCATCGCCGTGACCCACGACCGCTACTTCCTCGACAACGTCGCCGGCTGGATCCTGGAGCTCGACCGCGGCAAGGGCATCCCGTTCGAGGGCAACTACACGCGCTGGCTGGAGCAGAAGGAGGCGCGCCTGCAGCAGGAGGAGAAGGACGCGAGCAAGCGCCAGAAGACGATCCACCAGGAGCTCGAGTGGGTGCGCCAGAACGCCAAGGGCCAGCGGACCAAGTCCAAGGCCCGCATCGCGCGCTACGAGGAGCTCCAGGCCGGGCTCTCCGACGAGAAGCGCGACGAGCTCGAGATCTACATCCCGCCGGGCCCCCGCCTGGGCAACGTCGTGGTCCAGGCCGAGGGCGTCGAGAAGGGCTACGGCGACCGGACGTTGGTCGAGGACCTGACGTTCGACCTGCCGCCGGGCGGCATCGTCGGCATCGTCGGCCCGAACGGCGCCGGCAAGACGACGCTGTTCCGCATGATCACCGGGTCGGAGGAGCCCGACGCCGGGTCGTTCCGCGTCGGCGAGACGGTCCAGCTGGGCTACGTCAACCAGGAGCGCGACCTCGACCCCGACAAGACCGTCTGGCAGACGATCTCGGGCGGCGCGGACTTCATCCAGCTCGGCACCAAGGAGGTCAACAGCCGCGCCTACGTCGGCCGGTTCAACTTCGGCGGGGCCGACCAGCAGAAGAAGGTGGGCACGCTGTCCGGCGGCGAGCGCGGCCGGCTCCAGCTGGCGGTCACGCTCAAGGAGGGCGCCAACGTGCTGCTGCTCGACGAGCCGACCAACGACCTCGACGTCAACACGCTGCGCGCGCTCGAAGAGGCGCTGCTGTCGTTCGGCGGCTGCGCCGTCGTGATCTCGCACGACCGCTGGTTCCTCAACCGCGTCGCGACCCACATCCTGGCCTTCGAGGACGACGGCGTGTTCTTCTACCCCGGCAACTACGCCGAGTACGAGGACGACCGCAAGCGCCCGCCTGGGCATCGAGGCGGACGAGCCCACCGGCCCCCACCGCCGCCTGACGCGGGCCTAGGGCGGCCGAGCGCGCCTCGGGACGCGTTCCCGGCCGGCCCGCTCCTCGCGAACCTGGCCCTGGCCCCCGCTGACACGACCTCGGCAGCCCGACGGCGGGAGATTCACCCTGGCCTCCGCCCCGCGCCGTAGCTTTCGCGCCGGCCCGCTGAGGCCCGCTCTCACCCGCTCTTCCCCATGCGCGAGATCACGTTCGGAACGGACGGCTGGCGCGCCGTCATCGCCGAGGACTACACGTTCGACAACCTGACCCGAGTCGCCCGCGCGACGGCGGCGTGGGTCCAGCAGCAGGAGGCCGGCGACGGGTCGGTCGTGATCGGCTACGACACGCGGTTCCAGGGCGCCGCCTTCGCGCGGCACGTGGCGTGCGTGTTCGCCTCGGTCGGCGTCCGGGTCCGGCTCGCCGACGGGTTCGCGACGACCCCGGCCGTCTCGTGGGCGACGGCCGACGCACGGCGCCACGGCCGGCATCGTCATCACGGCGAGCCACAACCCGCCCCAGTACAACGGCTTCAAGATCAAGTCGCACTTCGGCGGCCCGGCCTCGCCGGCCATGATCGCCGAGGTCGAGGCCGAGCTGGCCGACCGTCAAGGGCCGGTTCGAGGTCAGGACCTACGACGCGCTCGTGCGCCGACGGGCCAGATCGAGACGTTCGACCTGCAGGCGGCCTACACGGCGCTGCTCCGCGAGACCGGATCGACGTCGAGGCGATCAAGGAGGCCGGCACGCGCGTCGCCTACGACGCCATGTACGGCGCCGGGCAGGGCGTCGTGACGGAGCTGCTGGGCAAGGCCCGCGTGGTCGAGCTGGGCCACGAGCTCAACCCCGGCATGTACGGCCAGGCGCCCGAGCCCATCGAGCGCAACCTCGAGCGGCTGCTCGAGGCCGTCGTCGGCACGCAACTGCGCGCGTCGGGCTCGCGACCGACGGCGACGCCGACCGCATCGGGCTGGTCGACGAGGAGGGCACGTTCGTCGACTCCCACAAGATCCTGGCGCTGCTCGTCAAGTACCTCCACGACGAGAAGGGCCTGCGCGGCGACATCGTCAAGACGTTCTCGACGACCGACATGCTCGACCGGATGGGCGAGGCCTACGGGCTCGACCGTCGCACACGACGCCGATCGGGTTCAAGTACATCGGGCCCGAGATGGTCGAGGGCGACGTGCTCGTCGGCGGCGAGGAGTCGGGCGGGATGGCGGTCAAGGGCCACCTCCCCGAGCGCGACGGCCTGTTCATCGGGCTCACGGTCGTCGAGATGATGGTCAAGCGCGAGCGGACGCTGTCGGGGCTCGTCCGCGAGCTGATGGACGAGTTCGGCCCGCACTACCAGTCGCGGACCGACCTCCACACGACCGAGGCGCGCAAGCAGGCCGTCCTGGACCAGCTCTCCGGCGACGGCCTCGCCGAGGTCGACGGCGCAGCCGGTGACGGCGACCGAGACGCTCGACGGGTTCAAGTTCCGCGTCGACGGGCGGCTGGCTGCTGTTCCGCGCCTCGGGCACCGAGCCGGTCCTGCGCGTCTACTCCGAGGCCGCCAGCCAGGACGCCGCCGACGCGCTCGGTCGCCTGGGGCGTCCAGCTTCGTCGAGGGCTGACCGCCCTGCGCTGGGCCGGTCGCTCCGATTGGCACGGCGCCGGCCGGTGCCATCCGGCGACGTTGCCGATCCCGCCCTCCCGACTCCGATGCGCTCGCTCCTGGCGCTGGCCGCTCTGCTCGCTCTCGCCGCGTGCGACAGCGCGCCACGCCGGACGGCGACCTCGCCGAGAACACGTTCACGGTCCGCGTGGGCGACGGGCGGCCGAGACGCGAGGGGAGGCGCACGTCGGGATCGTACGTGAGCGCGACGAGCGGGCAGACGGTCGCGATCCTGCTCGGGCGCCCGCCCGCTCAGCGCGCCGCTGTCGCTCGTCGCCCCGGCCGTCGGATTCGCGTACGACGGCCCGTCGGTGGCCGGGGACGTATCCGCTGACGGCCGTCAACCCGTCCGGCGAGCCGCCCGAGGCGCGCCTTCATCGGCGTCTACATCGACCCGGCCCAGTACGCCCGCGCCGGCGCTCGGCCGGAGCGGGTTCTACTACACCGGCGAGCGGCACGATCACGCTCGACTCAGATCGACGACGAGCGGGCCCGGGGCTCGTTCACGATGACGGCCTTCGAGCTCGACGCCGCCTTCCAGCCGTCCGACGTCGGAGGTCCAGGTGCCGGCGCGTTCCACGCTCGTGCGCACCGACGCGTTCGGCGACGAGGAGTCGTTCTGGCGCTAGCCGGTCTGGCGCGGCCGTCCGCCTCGGTCAGTCGCCGGGCCGGGCTAGCGGCTGCGTGGCGCGCCGCCCGGGTCGTGTCGGCCGCGAGCGCGTCCGCGCGGCGCTCCAGGGCGAGCACGCCGTCGGTGATGGACTGGCGGAACGGCGGGAACTGGGCGTCCGACGTGTCGGGGTAGGCCCCGAGGCGGGCGTCCAGGCGGGCGCGGTCGGCGGCGAGCGAGTCGGCCGGCGCGCAGCCGGCGACCGGTCGTGTCGGTGACGGCGGACGGCGCCGGAACGCGGCCAGGCGGGCGTCGAGGCTCCCAGAGCCCCGCACGGCCGTCGGCGCGCAGCGCGTCGTAGGTGGGGGCGGCGTCGTAGCGGGCCCGGCGGACGGCCTCGGCCAGCCGCTCGGTCTGGGCGCGGACCTGACGCCTGCGTCGAGTCGAACCGGACGGGCGGGGCCGGGCGCAGGCTGTCCAGGCGGACCTGCAACCGGCGGCGGTCGGCGCGCAGGCGGTCGAGCACCGGCGCGTAGGCGGCCTGGGCGACCGAGTCGCCGAGCCGGCCGCCTCGGCCTCCAGCTGGGCCAGGTCGGCGTCGAGGTCGATGGTCTCGCGGAAGACCTCGGCGCGGAACCGCTCGACGTCGGCCTCGGGCACGGCGACGGTCGTCGGCCGGGTCGGCGGGCGTCGTCGTCGCAGGCCGCGAGGGCGAGGACGAGCGGCGAGGGGCCAGAGCAGGCGAAGCGAGCGCACGGGCGGAGCGGGAGGGGGCCGGAAACAGAACGCGGGCGACCCGGCAGGTGCCGGGTCGCCCGCGAAATCGGAGAGCCGAGGCCGATCGGACGGCCTTCGACTCCTTGAACTTGTTGACGGCCCAGAGCAGGATCACCGCGCCGAGCGTGGCGACCAGGATGCTCCAGATCAGCCCGCCGTCGCTGCTCACGAACGGCAGCAGGTCCACCAGAATGCCGCCGACGAGCGCGCCGACGATGCCGACGACGATGTTCATGCCGAGGCCCATGTCGGCCTTCATGATTTTCTCCGCGAGGAAGCCGGCGACGGCGCCGACGATGATCCAGAAGATGAGTCCGCCGAGCATGATGAGGGGGGTCGGGTGAGGGGACGCGTCGTACTGGTGCGCGGCCCGAAAGGTTCATCTTGCCTAGGAGACGCGGCGTTACCATCCCGTCCCGCGCTCCACGCCTCATGTCCGTCGTCCTCTGGATTCTGCAGGCCATCCTGGCCGTCGTCTTCCTCGCCGTCGGTGGGCTCAAGCTCGCGAAGCCCAAGGAGGCGCTGCTCGACACGATGGGCGCGCTGGACGACGTACCGCCCGATCTCGATCAAGGCGATCGGGTTGGCCGAGGTGCTCGGCGCGATCGGCCTGATCCTGCCGCCGCTGGTCGGGACTGGGTGGGCTCGTGCCGTGGGCCGCGTTCGGGCTGGCCTGCGTGATGGTGGGCGCGCCGATCGTCCACGGCGAGCGGGGCGAGTGGGCCCGGGCGGGCGTGCCGGTGGTCCTGCTGGTGCTGGCCGTCGTCGTGATGTACGGCCGGAGCGCCGACGTGCCGCTCTAGCCGGCCCCCCGGTCTGGCTCCCCCCGCCTTGGCGCCGAGGTGGACGGGGCCGCAAGGCGTCAGGCGTCGGGGACGGCGAACGGGAACGCGAGCTGGAGCCCGGCGTCGGCCGGGACGAGCGCCGAGACCGTGAGCCCGATCAGGCGGACCGGGCCCGACGGGGGCGCGGGCCGGTGCAGCAGGGCGACCCCGACGCCGAGCAGGTCGGCCTCCAGGGCGACCGGGCCGGGCAGCGTGGCGCTGCGCTGGGTGATCTCGAAGTCGGCGCTCTTGAGCTTGAGCGTGACCGTCCGCCCGGCCCGCCGGTGGCGGGCGAGCCGCTGGGCCAGCTCCTCGGCGATGGGCGCCAGCCGCAGCGGCAGCGCCTCGCCGCCGCGGACGTCGTGCCGGAACGTCCGCTCGACGCCGACCGACTTGCGGACGCGGTGGGGACGGACGGGCCGGTCGTCCTGGCAGCGGGCGACGCGGGCGAGCCAGCCGCCGACCTTGCCCAGCGCGGCGCGCAGGTCGTCCTCGGACCACGCCTGCAGGTCGGCGCCGGTCTCGATGCCGAGCGCGCGGAGTCGCTCGGGCCGTCGCCGGGCCGACCCCGTGGAAGTCCTCGACGGCGAGCGCGGCGATCGACGCCGGGCGCCTGGTCGGGCGTGATGACGCAGAGCCCGTCGGGCTTGGCGAGCCCGAGGCCGTCTTGGCGAGGAACTTCCCGAACGAGACGCCCGCGCTCGCCGTCAGGCCCGTCGTCGCCAGGATCTCGGCGCGGATCGCCTGGGCGAGCAGCGTCCCCGAGGCCGGCCCGGTCAGCGGCTCGGTCACGTCGAGGTAGGCCTCGTCGAGCGACAGCGGCTCGACCAGGTCCGAGTAGCGGTCGAAGACGGCGCGGACGTCGTCGCTGACGGCCTTGTAGGCGTCGAACCGTTGGGCGGCACCACGACCAGGTCCGGGCACAGGCGCCGTGCGTGCATCATCGGCATGGCGCTGTGGATGCCGAACACGCCGGGCCTCGTAGCTGGCCGCCGCCACGACGCCGCGCCCGCTCCGCCCGCCCACGACGACCGGGACGGCCGCGCAGCGCGGGGTCGTCGCGCTGCTCGACCGACGCGAAGAACGCGTCCATGTCGACGTGGAGGATCTTCGATCCGGGGCACGTGTCGCAGGTGTCCGGTGATCAGTTCGTACGAGATGCGACGGCGGCTCCGGGAACCGGAAACACGCGGTGCGATCTTCGGGCGTCCCGCGTCCCCCGTCGTGTCACACCGCCTCGCCCTCCTGCTCGCCTCTCGCCTCGCCGCCTGTGCCGAGCCGGCAGCCCCGCCCGCTCCGCCGACCTCGGTCGACGCGCCGGCCGACGCCGTCGACCTGACGGTCCCCGACGGCGTCACGGTGCCCGCGACGCATGGCCTACGTGCCAGGCGGGACGACGCGCATCGGCGTGCTTGCCGGGCGAGGGCGGGATGCCGCACGAGCGGCCCGCGTTCGAGGCCGCGGTCGCGCCGTTCCTGCTCGACCGCTCGCCGGTCACGGTCGAGCGCTTCCGCGACTTCGTCGAGGCGAGCGGCCACCAGACGCAGGCCGAGGCCTTCGGCGACGGCACGGTGATGGACCAGACCGCCGGGGCCTGGGCGCTCGTCCCCGGCGCCGAGTGGCGGCGTCCGCGCGGGCCCGAGGGCGCCGAGGCGCCCGACGACCACCCGGTCACCCAGGTCGCCTGGACCGACGCCGCCGCCTTCTGCGCGTGGGACGGCGGCCGCCTGCCCACCGAGGTCGAGTGGGAGCACGCCGCGCGCGGCGCCGGCGACGACCGCAGCGCCTACGCCTGGGGCGACGACCTCGGCGAGGGCGGACGGCTCCGCGCCAACACCTGGACCGGCTCGTTCCCCGCCGGCGACGACGGCGCGGACGGCTACCGCGACGGCACCAGTCCGGTCGGCGCCTTCGGGGCGACGCCGCTCGGCCTCACCGACCTGGGCGGCAACGTCTGGGAGTGGACGGCGTCGTGGTACCAGCCCTACCCACTCGGCCCCGACGGCGGCGCCTCGGCGGCGTGGCGGGCCCGAGCGGCGCGCCCGAGCGCGTCCAGCGGGGCGGCTCGTTCCTGTGCCACCCGTCGTACTGCCACGGCTACCGCGTCAGCGCGCGGAGCCACGCGACGCCCGAGTCGTCGTTCGCCCACGTCGGCTTCCGGTGCGCCCGCGACCTGGACGTGCCGACCAGCAACACGTAGGGCGCGGAGCGTGGGCCGAGCGGTGAAGCTCGGGGCGTCCCACGATCCACGCCCAGGAAAGGCGGGCACAGACTCCCGCCAACCTCGTGAGGGGCTAGCTCTTCGTCCCCCAGATCCACCAGGCGATCAGGCCGACGACGGGGAAGAAGAACACGGCGGCGGCCCAGAGCAGCTTCCCGCCGGTGTCGGCCGAGCTGTTGGCGATCTTGACGAAGGCGACCACGACCAGCACGACGTGGATCAGCCAGCAGACGCCGCCGTAGCCGCCGACAGCAGCTCGAGCGACGTTGTCGCCGGTGCCGCAGCCGGCGAGGAGCAGCGCGAGCGCGCCGAGGGCGAGGGTCGGGGAGGAGACGGAGACGGTTCATGGCCGGGGGAAGAGGGAGTCTGTCGACGCAGTCAGGGGCCCGGTGAGCGCGGGGGTAGCTGCGATGTCCGACCGTCAGGCGAGCCGTCCAGCTATCGCTGGTTGTCGCGGACGACGCGCTGGCCCCAGAACAGGAACACCAGCAGGCCGACGACCGGGACGCAGAACAGCGCGATCAGGAGCACCTTCGTGCCGATGGCGAGGTACGTCTTCCACGTCGCCAGGGCGGCCAGAATCGCGAGGATGCCGTTCAGGACCGCGATCAGCGTGAGGAGGAGCGTCTTGGCGAGGCCCGCGAGGGTGGCCGCCAGAGTCGCAGCGAGGACGAGCGTCATGTGTTCGGAGAGGATCGGGCCGCTCTACGAGGGGGCGGTTCGGCAGGTTGCGTCGTCGTGCCGAGGCGGGCCGCCTCGGTGAGACAGCGGGGGAGGCCGCCGTCCGAAGAACTCCTCAAAACGCGCCCGTCCCGCTGAGGCCGCCGCCGGACCCCGTACGTTCCGCCCATGCGCATCGCCGACATCGACCTCGGTCCCCGACCGCTCCTCCTCGCCCCGATGGAGGACGTCTCCGACCCGCCGTTCCGCATCCTGTGCAAGCGCTACGGCGCGGACCTGCTCTACACCGAGTTCATCTCGGCCGGCGGGCTGACGTACGGCGCCCAGGGCTCGGTCCAGAAGCTCGAGTTCTACGAGGAGGAGCGGCCGGTCGGCATCCAGATCTTCGGCGGCGAGATCGACCAGGTCCGCGAGGCGGCCACGATCGCCGACGCCCAGGACCCGACGCTCATCGACATCAACTTCGGGTGCCCGGTCAAGAAGGTCGTCTGCAAGGACGGCGGGGCCGGCATCCTGCGCAACCTGGACAAGATGGAGGCCATCACGGCCGCCGTCGTCGACGCGGCGACGCGGCCGGTGACGGTCAAGACGCGGCTGGGCTGGAACGACGAGTCGATCCGGATCGAGGAGGTCGCCCGGATGCTGGAGGCGACCGGCGTCGCCGCGCTCGCCGTCCACGCGCGGACGCGAGCCCAGATGTACCGCGGCGAGGCGCGCTGGGAGTGGTTCCCCAAGATCAAGGCCGCGCTCCGCGACATCCCGCTCATCGGCAACGGCGACGCGTCGACGCCCGAGAAGGTGCGCGACCTGTTCGACCAGGGGGCCGCCGACGCCGTGATGATCGGGCGCGGCGCCATCGGCAACCCCTGGATCTTCCGCGACGCGCGGGCCTTCCTCGACGTCGGCGAGGTGCCGGACCCGCCGTCGTGGGAAGAGCGGATCGCGGTCGTCGCCGAGCACGTGACGCTGAAGTGCGCGTGGCTGGGCGAGCGCAAGGGCGTCCTCGAGATGCGCCGGATGTACGGCGGCTACTTCAAGGGCCACCGCGGCGCGAGCCAGCTCCGGATGCGGCTGATGGAGCACCACACGCGCGACGGCGTGCTCGACCTGCTCCACACCTGGCGGCCGGAGGACGAGGAGATGTCGGTGCCGGTGGCGCGCGCGGTCACCAAGCCCGCCGCGATCCCGGCGCGGCTGCCGCGCAAGGCCCGCTTGCCCGAGCGGGCGGCGTGACCGTCACGTCCGAGCGGTTCGAGGACGTCTCGGGCCCCGACGACCCGCACTGGGAGTACCGGGGCACCCTGTACCGGTTCGGCGACGGCGAACGCGTCCTGCTGGCCCGGGTCTACGACGACGAGCCCGAGACGCTGTTCGTGCTGTCGTGGGCCGGCGAGCGGTTCCGGCAGGCCCCGCGCCACCCGCTGTTCCGGGCTGCCGTCGCCCACGCCCGCCTCGCGCTGGGCGTGGCCGAGGTCCGGGTGCTGCTGCCGCGCGGCTACGTCCGCGTCGAGGCCGAGTAGGGGGCGCGTGGCGGGGAGGGCACCGCGGCGGGGGAGACCCGTACGACCCGGACCCTTCTTGCCTGTGCCATGTCCCTCCGCCTGCCCCTCCTCGCCGCCGTCGTCCTGCTCGTGCCGGCTGTTCCTCGCTCCGAAGAGCCTCCCGTCGATCCCCGGCCTGGCCGTCGCCGAGAGCGACGCGTCGGTCGCCGTCTCGGTCGACCGGCTGACGGACGCGCTCGAGGCCGCCGGCCCGGTCGGCATCGTCGCCGAGGTGGACCACGCCGCGAACGCGGCCGGGGCCGGCCTGACGCTCCGCCCGACGCGCGTCGTCCTGTTCGGCAACCCCGCGCTGGGCACGCCGCTGATGCAGGCCAACCCGCTGGCCGGGCTCGACCTGCCCCAGAACATGCTCGTCTACGAGGACGCCGACGGCCGCGTCGTCGTCGCGTACAACACGATCGGGTACCTCGCCCAGCGCCACGGCGTCGGGTCGGTCGGCACGCTGGACCAGATCGAGCAGGCGCTCGGGACGTTCGCGACGACCGCGGCGGCGGGCGGCGGGTCGGTCACGATCCGGAACGGCTCGCCCGGCGTGACCCGCGACGAGGGGATCGTGACGGTCGCCAGCGGCGCCGACGTCGCGACGACCTACGGCAGCTCCGGACGGCCATCGACGCAGAACCCCAACCTGACCATCGTGGCCGAGCTGGACCACCAGGCCAACGCGGCGTCGGTCGGCCTCACGTTGCCGCCCATCAAGCTCATCGTGTTCGGCAACCCGGCGCTGGGGACGCCGCTGATGCAGGCCGGGCAGACGGTCGGCATCGACCTGCCTCAGAAGATGCTGGTCTACCAGAGACGCCGACCGGTGGGACGATGGTGGCCTACAACGACCCCGGCTTCCTGGCCGAGCGCCACCGCGTGGGGAGCCTCGCCGAGGTGGAGACGATCCGCACCGCGCTCGCCGCGCTGGCGACCCAGGCGACCTCGGTCGACGACTAGGCCGGCCGGAGACCGGGTAGCACCGAGCCTGAAGGTGGCGAAGATGCGGGCGCTCGCTCCTGCCGCCCCCACCATCCCGATGGTGGCCCCGGCGACTCCCTCCGCCTCGGCGCCGAGGCGGGGGCGGTGGGTCGCGTCGGCGGCGGGGGGCCGTGGTAGACTCCGGGCCCACCGCCCGACCCGCCATGCGCCTCGTCGTCCTCGCTCTCGCCGCGCTCGTCGCGGCTCCGCCCGCCCTCGCCCAGTCCGACCCGAGCAGCCAGCGGACGCTCGTCCATTGCGGGACGCTGCTCGACCCGGCGACCTCGATGGAGCCGATGCGCGACCGGACGGTCGTGGTCGAGGGCGGGCGCGTCGTGGAGGTGGCCGAGGGGTTCCGGACCGGTCGCCGAGGTGGTCGACCTGCGCGGCGCGACCTGCATGCCGGGCCTGATCGACGCGCACACGCACCTGACCGGCGAGAGCCGCAAGGGCGGCTACATCGACGACTTCCGCCTGACCGCGGCCGACCGCGTGCTCCAGGCCGTCGCGTTCGCCCGGTCTACCCTGATGTCGGGCTTCACGACCGTCCGCGACGTCGGCGCCGACGAGGGGGCCGACTACGCGCTGCGCGACGCCATCAACCGCGGCGACGTCGAGGGGCCCCGGATGTTCGTGGCCGGCAAGAGCCTGTCGATCTCGGGCGGCCACGCCGACCCGACCAACTCGTACCGCGAGGACATCGTCGGCGTCCCGGACGAGACGCGGGGCGTGGTCGACGGCACCGACGCGGCCGTCCGCGGCGTCCGGATCGCGATCCGGCGCGGGTCGGACCTCATCAAGTTCACGGCGACCGGCGGCGTGCTCTCGCTCCAGGGCGACGGCACGGGCGCCCACTTCTCGGAGGCCGAGATGCGGGCCATCATCGAGACCGCGAACGCGCGCGGGCTGACCGTGGCCGCCCACGCCCACGGCGACGAGGGCATGGCGATGGCCGTCCGCGCGGGCGTCTCGTCCATCGAGCACGGGACCTACATGTCCGACGCGACGATGGCGTTGATGCGCGAGCGCGGGACCTACCTCGTCCCGACCATCACCGCCGGCAAGTCCGTCGCCGACTCGGCCCAGATCGCGGGGTACTACACGCCCGTCGTGACCCAGAAGTCGCTGACCATCGGGCCGCTCATCCAGGACACGTTCCGCCGGGCCTACGCCGCCGGCGTGCCCATCGCGTTCGGGACCGACGCCGGCGTGTTCCGCCACGGCCGGAACGCCAACGAGTTCGTCTACATGGAGGAGGTCGGCGTCCCGTTCATGGACGCGCTCCGGTTCGCGACCGTCAACGCGGCCGACCTGCTGGGGCGCGGCGAAACGCTGGGCGCGCTCCGCCCCGGCTACACCGCCGACCTGGTGGCCGTCACGGGCGACCCGCTGAGCGACGCCGGAGCGATGCGGGACGTGGCGTTCGTGATGAAAGACGGCCGCGTGGTCAAGCGCGACGGCCAGTTCGTCCCCCACCCGGCGCGCGCCCGCTAGCCCCGCCTCGGTGAGTCCGGCGGCGGGGTCGCCGAGGCGGGCCTAGTGGCGGTGCCCAGGCGTCCGGGTGCCACGCGCGCGCGTCCGGTCGCGGCGGGCCTGCAACGTCTCGCGCTCGTACAGGAGCGACGACCGTCGCTCGGCCAACCGCTGCCCCCGCCCGGCCGAGTCGCGGACGCGGTCGGCGTGGCCGCGGTAGTCGGCGTCGAGGTCGGCCGTCCACTCGTTGAGCATCCGGGCTTGGCCCTCCAGCCGGGCCGCCTCGTCCTCCAGCCGGTAGCGGGCGTCGTCGTAGGCCCGGCGGTCGGCGTCGGAGCCGCCGTAGCGGACCAGGTCGTCGTACATCACGCGGACGCGGTCGGCCTCGCGCCGGTACGCCTCGGCGTCGGCCTGGTAGGCGCGGATGTCGTCCTGGAACCGGACGCGCTCGCCGTCGATGTCGCGCTCGATGGACCGGGTCCGGCCGAGGTCGCCGTGGACCGCCGAGAGCTCGGCGTCGAGCTGGGCGATCTCGCGGTCGAGGTCGGCGATCCGCCGGTCGAGGTCGGCCGTCTGGGCCGTGGCGGCCGAGACCGCCGCGAGCAGGAGGATGGGGAGGAGGGCACGCATAGCGACAGGGGAAGGGGGCCGGGTTAGACGCCGCTCCCGTCCGTCCGGTCCGCTACGGGCGGAATCCGCTACTGGCGGAAGAGGCCGGCGCCATAGTAGCAGACCGCCGTCGAACACTGGTACATCTTGACCTCGGCCGTGTACCGGCCCGCGCCCGGGACCTCGACGATCGGGACGCGGTCGTCGAGCTGGTCGCTGTCCACGAGGTCGCCGGCGGCGTCGTACAGCAAGAGGTCGAGGTCGCCGCAGTCCTGGTCGCAGACGGCCAGGACCGAGCCGGGCCCGCCGGCCTCGAACGAGAACCGCTGGCTCTCGCCGGAGGCGACCGTCCCGACCTGGTAGGTCCCGGCCTGGCGGAGCCCGTTCGAGCGGTACCGGTCGCGCGCCGTGTCGAGCGCGTCGGCGACGGCCTGGACGTACCGGTTCGTCTGGCCGCCCCCGTCGTTGCCGAACTGGTCGCTGGCGGCGGCGTCGCGCGCCCAGGCGCCGATCCCGATAAAGCAGAACTCGGTCGAGCACTCGTACATGGCCCCCTCCAGCGCGTAGCGGCCGCCCTTGCGCGGCGTCACCGAGACGACCGGGACGTCGTCGTCGAGCTGGTCGCTGTCGACGAGCTCGCCCGTCGGGTCGTAGAGGTAGAGGTCGACGTCGGTGCAGTCGTTGTCGCACGTCGCCACGATGCGGTACTCCACGCCCGCGTCGAGGTCGACGGTGAAGCGCTCGCGGCTGTCGGCGTTGATGCGGGCGACGTGGGCGTCGACCGTGCGGACGTAGCCCTCGCGCGCGAGCGTCCGGTGGAGCGCGTCGAGCTGGTAGCGGACCTGGCCCTCGTAGTCGGTCTCGGCCGGGACCTCGGAGGCCGGGATGGCGGGCGGCGGCGGGATGTCCTGGGGCGAGGTCCGGGCCGGCTCGGTGCCGCCCGCGACCGGCGCCGACGGCCGCGACGGCTGGACGCCCGACAGCGTCTCGGAGTCGATGTAGCCGTTGGTGATGGCGGCCAGCCGGGCGCTCCGCGGCGGGTGCGTCTCCGACCCCTCCTCGCTGGCGATGGCCCGCATGGCCCGGAGCGCGTCGTCGAGCGTGGCGCCCATCCGCTGCAACACGAACCCCGAGAACTGGTCGGCTTCGAGCTCGATGGGCGGGCGCGAGCCGCCGGCCAGCAGCGTGTGGCCCTGGAGGTGGTGGCCGAGCTCGTGGGCCAGGATCGAGACCTGGGACCAGTCCGAGTTGGTCCGCTCGGAGACCGACCGCATAAAGCCCTGGTTGTACAGGATGAGCCGCTGGCCCGAGTCCCCGTCGATGACGGCGGCCGCGTTGGGCACGTTGGCCGCGCGGATGGTGAAGTTGGGCCGGAGCCCGGTGTAGCGCGTCACCTCGCGGACGGCCGCCTCGGCGTCGTCGTCGGAGTCGAACCCGTAGACGACGTCGTCGAGGCCGTCGCCCTCGAAGTTGCAGAACCCGCCGATCGTGATGGCGGTCTGGGCGGAGACGGCCACCGAGGCGGACAGGGCTAGGGCGAGCGCGAGCGGGCGGAGCATGGAGCGGTAGGGGAGACCCGGCCAGGGTACGGCGCCGCGCCGTCCCGGGGCTCCCCTCTCCAGGGGAGGCCAGGGGGGGGCGCCGTGGGGCCCGGCCACCGAGACGGGCGGTACCTTCCGCCGTCCCCCCGCGCCTATGCAGACCGACCTCACCCTCGCCTCCGACGACGCCCCCCGGCGCAAGCTCTACGTGGCCGTGGCCGGCAACATCGGGGCCGGCAAGAGCACGCTGACCCAGATCCTGGCCGACACGTTCGGCTGGGCCCCGTTCTTCGAGTCCGTCGACGACAACCCCTACCTCGCCGACTTCTACGACGACATGCGGCGGTGGAGCTTCAACCTCCAGGTGTTCTTCCTGTCGAGCCGGTTCAAGCACCAGAAGTCCATCGAGGCCCAGCCCCGGTCGGTGGTCCAGGACCGGTCGATCTACGAGGACGTCGAGATCTTCGCCCGCAACCTGCACGAGATGGACCTGATGGACGGGCGGGACCACGACAACTACGTCGAGCTGTTCTCGATCATGGCCGGCTACCTCCAGCCGCCGGACCTGCTGGTCTACCTCCGGGCCGGCGTCCCGACGCTGGTCCGCCACATCCAGGCGCGGGGCCGCGAGTTCGAGTCGTCCATCCGGCTCGACTACCTGGAGCGGCTCAACGAGCTCTACGAGGACTGGATCGAGCGGTACCCGTACCCCAAGATGGTCGTTGAAACCGACGACCTCGACTTCGTCAACGAGGACGAGGACCGGTACGAGATCCTGAGCCGGATCGAGAACCGGCTGTTCGGGCTCTTCCCGGTCGAGGGGTGATGCGGGCGGCGTGGGCGCTCGCCGCGCTGGCTCTGGCCGTGGCGCCCGTCGGCGCGCAGACGCCGGACACGACCGCGACGGTCCGCACGGCCCCCGCCGACTCGCTGGCCCCGTACCTCGCCCGGCCCGACACCGTCCGGGCGTCGGTCGGGCCGTTCGGGCCCGCCGCGGGCCGGCCGGCGACGCCGGTGCCCGCGGTCACGGCCACGCTCGACGTGGGCTTGCTCCTGGCCGACCCGCCCGCCTCGGCCGGCCCGTCGGCGGGGTCGCGGCCTGCGGTGTTCGCCTACCGTCTGGGCGCTCCCGGCCGGACGGCCGGGGTCGCGTTCGACGGCCTCGACCCGTCGGCGCCAGGTCTGACGCTCGACGGGCGGCCCGTGCTCGACCTGGTCACCGGCGCCCCGCGCTACGACCTGCTTCCGATGACCGCGACCGGACCGCTTCGCCTCGACGACGGCGGGCTGGGCCGGGCGACCGGTGCCCGGGCGTCGCTCCGGGACCTCCGGCTGGGCGTCCCCGTCACTGAGCTCCGCTATCTCGGCGGCCGGGACGGCATCCAGCACGTCTCGGGCCTTCACGCCCAGACGCGCCGCCCGCCCGCGTTCCTGCGTGGTGGCAGCGACGGCAGCCGCTTGACCCTGACCGGTCACGCCGCCAGCCGGACCGCCGACAGCCCGACCGACGGCGGCGACGTGTCCCACACGGACGCCTTCGGGCGCCTGCTACTGACGCGCCCCGGCATCGCCGTCGAGCTGGGCACGTCGTACACCGACCGGACGGAGGGCGCGCGGGCCGGTGTGGTCCCGTCGTCGGGCTTGCCGGTCGAGGCCATCTTCAGCACGGCGACAAGTGTGGTGCGCGGCGGCGCGGCGACCCGGCGGACTCTCAAGACGGAGCCGTGGCTCCGGCTGCGCGTGCCGATCGCCGGCGAGCCGACCGAGGCGGGCCTGGCGCTGGCCGTCCAGCGGCTCGCCTACGTGCCCGTCGACGGGACCGGCGACACACTGCGTGTCCACGGCCGGCGGCTGGCGGCGTTCGCCGAGCAGCCGGTCTCGGTCGGCGAGCACCGGCTCCGCGTGCGTCTGGACGTCTCGGCCGAGCCCGCGCCCGGCCCCGAGGCGGGCGCCCTGGTCGGCGCCCAAGGGCGGCTGGGGCTCCACGCGACCGTGACCGACTCGGTCCGCCTCGGTCGCGTCGCGGTCGTGCTCGGGGCCGGCGCCCACCAGGTCGACGGCGAGCGGTGGCCGTCGGCGTCGGCCCGAGCGTCGGCGGGCGCGGTCTCGGCCGGCGTCCGCGCAGGCGGGCGGGCGCGGTCGTGGCTGGACCGGGTCGGGCTGGCCGGCCGCGTCACCCCAGATGCCTCGGACGCGACCGAGCGGACGCTGGCCGGCGACGTCTCGCTGGCGGTCGGCCGGGGCGACTGGCGCGGTGCCCTCCGGGTGTTCGGCGACGCGACCGCCGACGGCCGGCACCTGGTGGCGCTCGGCGACACGGCCGCGGCCGTCGTCGTGGCCGGCGGCGTGGTGACGCAAGGCGGGCTCTCGGCCGAGCTGGGCTGGCGCGAGAGCGCCCGCCGCGGCGTCTACGCCCGCCTGGGCGGCACCGCGCGCGCCGTCGCGGACCCGTCGACCGACCTCCGTCAGCGGCTCGACGCCGCGCTGCCCCGCGTCTGGGGCACCGGCCGCCTGGGCCTGCGCGCCGAGGACGTGGGCGACGGCGTGCTCGACCTCGACCTGGCGCTCGTCACCCAGGCGTGGACCGCGTTCCGCAGCCGGCGCGTCGAGCCGGCCACGGGCGCCCTCGTCCTGCCCGAGGCGGGCGGGTCGCTCGGCTTGGAACTGCCTGCGCGGGCGCTCCTGGGCCTAGAGGCCACGGCCACGTTCAGCGCGCGGGCGTCGCTGTTCGTCCGCTACGACCACGCCCTCGGCGAGCGCGTCTACGGCGCGGTCGTAACCCAAGGCGAGCCGCTGGCTCCCCACGTGCTGCGCTTCGGCGTGTTCTGGGCGCTGTTGAACTGACCGGGGCGCCTACCCGGCCGTCTCGTCGATGATGTCCCAGCCGTACTCCAGCAGCGGCCGGACCGCCTCGGCGGTCTCGAGGACCAGGTCGGCGAATCCGGGCGAGAGCACGTCCTCGTCGGCGACGTCCTCGCGGACGGCCGCGAAGCCTCCGCGCCAGCGGAAGTAGTCGGCGGCGACGTTCTCGCGCTGGTCCTCGAAGCCTCGGGGCATCCGGGTCAGCGGGCTGCCGGCCGTCTCCAGCGTCAGCCCGGCGGCCTCGACCGCCTCGACGACGCGCAGGAACGCCTCGGGGTCGGTCGACATCTGGGTCCGCCACTGGCGGAGAAAGTCGCGGTCGGCCCGCCAGAACCCGCCGCCGACACGGCTAGACCCCGGCTCGACGTGGATGTAGAGCGCGCCCGGCGCCCGCTTGTCGCCGTCCCGCGACAGGACGGCCGCGACGTGGGTCTTGTACGGCGCCTTGTTCTTCGAGAACCGGGTGTCGCGGTAGATCCGGAAGACCGACTTCTTGGGGTCGCCGTGGAGCGGCAGGCCGCGCTCGGGGAGCCGCCGGCTCAGGTCCGCGATCAGCATCCGCATCGGGTCGCGGATCCCGTCCGTGTAGGTGCTCTTGCGGGCCTGGAACCACTCGCGGTCGTTGTTGCGCTTGAGGCTCTTGAGGAAAGCGAAGGCGTCCGGCGTGAGGCCGGGGAACGGGGCGAGAACGTCGGTCGAGATCACGTATCGGGTGGAGTCGAGGAGCAAGGATGATCGGAGCGTTAACGCGCGAGTCGCGCCGAGTGTCCGGGTACGCCGATCCGCTCGGTCCCGAAGAAAAGAGGGCCGCGATGATCCGGTCTCGCCGGGCCTTCCGCTTGTGTGAGTGCGGCGCCGGAATCGAGCCGGTCGCCCTCTCACACCCAACGTCCTCCACCCGCTTCCACCCCGACCCATGTTGCGCCCGCTCCGCCTGCTCCTGCTCTCCGTCCTCGTCCTCTCCGTCGGCGCCTGCGACTCCTCCGAGCCCGAGATGATCGACCCCGGCCCGGCGCCCGCGAGCTTCCGGATCGCCTCGCGCGTCGTCACCGACGGCAACGGCGACGAGTACCTGCTGTTCGCGGCCCGCCCGACCGAGACCATCGCGCTGTCGCTGGTCAACATCGAGAACCCGGTGGGCCAGCGCGAGCAGTTCAACGCCAACAACCAACTGGTCGCGGCGAACGACGTGGTCGACCTCCAGGCACCGGGCTTCGGGTACTTCCGGGTGAGCGGCGAGTGGTCCTTCCGGTTCACCTACATCAGCCAGGGCGGCGCGGGCGACCAGGTCGTGGTGACCGAGACGGTCAACGTCGGCGCGCGCGTCCGGAACAACTAGGTCCCCGCGGTCCGGCCGGCGCGGGCGCTCGGGCGCTCGGGCGCTTGGGCCCGCCCGCCTGGCCCGCCTCGGTCGCGGCGCCGGCTTGGGTGCCGGCTCTACCGAGGCGGGCGGAGCTGGCGGGCGGCGAGCGCGGCCAGGAAGCCGGTCCCCGTCCGCAGCGCGTCCTCGTCGACCGTCATCCGGGCCGTGTGCAGGCCGTGGGTGATGCCGGCAGCCTCGTTGCCCACGCCCAGCACCGTGAACGCGCCCGGCACGCGGTCGGTGTAGAAGGCGAAGTCCTCGGAGGCGTACCACATCGGGACGTCGATCACGCGGTCTGGGCCGACGAGCGCCACGGCCGTCTCGCGCGCGAACGCCGCCGCCGCCTCGTCATTCCGCAAGACCGGGTAGCCGACCACGACCTCGACGTCGCAGGTCGCCCCGAACGCCTCGGCCGTCTTCTGGGCCGTCCGCCGGACCAGGTCGTGGGCCTGGAACCGCCAGTCCTCGTCCATCGACCGGAAGGTGCCCGCGAGCCGGACCTCGTCCGGGATCACGTTCGTGGCCCCGTCCGCCTGGACGCGCCCGAACGACAGCAGCGACGGGACGCCCGGCGGCCGGTTCCGGCTGATGACCGACTGGAGCGCCGTCAGGACGTGGGCCTGGACGAGCACGGGGTCGACCAGGAGGTGGGGCGCCGCGGCGTGGCCGCCCTGGCCCTTGACGGTGAGGTAGACCTCGTCGGCCGACGCCATGAACGTCCCGGCGCGGACGCCGATGGTGCCGGCCGGCATCTCGGGGAAGACGTGCTGGCCGAACATCCGCTCGGGTCCGTCGTGGCCGCCCATCGGCCCGAGCACGCCGTCCTCGACCATCACGCTCGCCCCGCCGGGCGCCTTCTCCTCACTCGGCTGGAACACCAGGCGGACCGTCCCGGCCAGGTCGTCGCGGAGACCTTGCAAGATGCCGGCCGCGCCCAGCAGCATCGCCGTGTGGGCGTCGTGGCCGCAGGCGTGCATGACGCCGTCGGCCTCGGAGGCGAAGTCGAGCCCGGTGGCCTCGGTGATCGGGAGCGCGTCCATGTCGGCCCGGAGCGCGACGGTCGGCCCGGGGTGTGCCCCCTCGACGTGGGCCACGACGCCGGTCCGGGCGACGCCCTCGATGGGTTCGACCCCGAGGTCGCGCAAGGTCCGGGCGACGAGCGCCGCCGTCTCGTGCTCCTGGAAGGCCAACTCGGGGCGCCGGTGGAGCGTGCGGCGCAGGCGGACGACCTCGGGGAAGGCGTCGTCGGCGAGGGAGCGGATGCGGTCGATCACGGCGGCAGCGGGAGGGGCCGGGAAGCTAGACCCCGCCGGCGACTCCCTCCGCCTCGGCGCCGAGGCGGGGAGACCGTGCCGCGAGACGGGCGTCCGCCGGGGCCGGAACGTCTCGGGGCGTTGGCGATTCTTGGAGTCTCCGGAACCGCTTCCACAGATCCCGCTCCCCCATGCGACTTCGCTCCGCACTCTGCGCCGTCCTGCTCGGCGCCCCCTTGCTGGCCACCGCCCAGACGGCCACCGACGTCACGCTCGATGCGGACGGCACGCCGGTCACCATCGACCGGGACGACTACGGCGTCCCCCACATCACGGCCGAGACCGAGGCCGCGGTCTTTTTCGGCCAGGGCTTCGCGACGGGCCAGGACCGCCTGTTCCAGCTCGAAACGTTCTGGCGGACGGCGACGGGCCGGCTCGCTGAGCTCCAGGGCTCGCCCGCGCTCGCCCAGGACCAGGGCATCCGGACGGTCTACTACACGCCGGCCGAGCGGGCCGAGCAGTTCGACGAGCTCACGCCCCGGCTCCAGACCATGATCTCGTCGTTCGTCGACGGCGTCAACGCCTACATCGACTCGACGGCGGCCGACCCGGCGGCCTACCTCCCGGCCGAGTACGCCGCCGGCGGGTTCGCGCCCGAGCCCTACACGGTCGACAAGGCGATGGCCGTGATGCAGTTCTTTATCCGCCGGTTCGGCGAGATCGGCGGCGACGAGCTCCAGCGGCTGGCCGAGCTCCAGGCCAACGGGACCGACTGGTTCGAGGCCAACCGGCCCGTCAACGACCCCACGGCGTCGGTGACCATCGAGGCCCAGAGCCAGGTGCCGGCCCCGGCCGGGGCCCGCTACGGCGGCCCGTCCGTCGACCCGTCGGTCGCGGCCGAGGTCGCCCGCCAGCGGGCCGCGATGACGGCGTCGCTCATCGCGAACGGCGTGCCCCACAAGTTCGGCTCGTTCGCGGCCGTCGTCTCGCAGGCGATGTCGGAGACGGGCAACGTCCTGCTGCTCGGGGCGCCCCAGATGGGCGAGCCGCGCGTGGACGCCAAGGCGGTCACGGCCGAGTACGAGCTGCTCGTCGGGCCGCCCGACGGCGACGGGCTCCACGTGGCCGGCATGAGCGTGCCCGGCATCCCCGGCGTCATCATCGGGCGGACGCGCGGGCGGGCCTGGACGTTCACGACCGGGGCGACCGACAACACCGACACCTACACCCTGACGCTGGGCCCGCCGACGGCCCAGGGGATCCCGACCTACCTCTACAACGGCGAGTTCCGGGCGGCCGAGCCGGTCACCTCCGTCGTCAACGTCCGTGGCGGAGACCCGGTGACGTACACGAGCTTCCGCACGGTCTACGGCCCCGTCTACGCGCTCGACGCCGCCAATGGCCGGGCCTACGCGTACAAGTACGCCTTCGCCGGTCAGGAACTGGTGATGGCCGAGGCCCTGCTCGACGCCTGGGACGCGACCTCGATCGACGGCTTCCGCGACGCCGCCGCGCGCATCCCGGTCTCGTTCAACATGTTCTACGCCGACCAGGAGCAGAACATCGCCTACTGGCACGTCGGCCAGTACCCGATCCGGCCGGGCGACGCCGACCCCCGGCTCCCGCTCCAGGGCGACGGCACGCAGGAGTGGGTCGGGCTGACGGACTTTGCCCAGCACCCGCAGTCGGAGAACCCGGCCCAGGGCTATTTCGCGAACTGGAATAACAAGCCGGTCGCGTGGTGGAACCAGGGCGACAACGTCCGCTGGACGGCGACCTCGCCGGGCTACACGCGGTACTACGACGGCGTCGAGGTCTTGAAGGACCACCTCGAGTCGGTCGGCGCGGTCTCGTTCGAGGAGCTCCAGGAGCTGACGCGCGTCGTCCGCACGAACGACCGGTACCCGGAGTACCCGGCGACCTACCAGCAGGTCGTCGAGTTCTCGGCGTTCGGGAGCTACGCCGAGAACGTGATCCCGCCGGGCCAGAGCGGGTTCGTCAACACGGCCGGCGTCCCGAGCGCCAACTTCGCCGACCAGTGGGCGCTGTACCAGTCGTCGGCGGGCGAGGGCGAGATCGAGATGAAGCCGTTCACGTTCATCGGCGCCGTCGACGTGGCCGAGGAGGAGGCGCCCGCCGCCGCGTTGGCGCTGGGCGCGCCGTACCCGAACCCGGCCGCCGGCGTCGTGACCGTCCCGGTCCGGCTGTCGGCCTCGGCCCAGGTCGAGGTCGCCGTGTTCGACGTCCTGGGTCGGCGCGTGGCCCCGGCCGCCTCGGGCCCGCGCTCGGCCGGCGACCACGCCGTCCAGATCGACACGTCGGTGCTGGCCCCGGGCGTCTACGTCGTCCGCCTGGCGGCCGACGGGCAGGTCCGCTCGCGTCGCTTGGTGGTCGCCCGCTGATCGGAGGCGCTGCCGGACCGGGCGTCTCAGGCCTGCGCCCCCCCCGCCTCGGCGCCGAGGCGGGGGGACCGCGCCGTGCGGCGCGCGTACGCCGGAGCCCTCGCCCCGACCGCTCTGTCTGAGACCCCGTCCCACGCCCGCCGCTACCGCCGCGTCTTGGTCGCCATCTGGGTCGTGCTGGCCGGGGCGGCCGTCGCCCTGGTCGCGCTCGGCCCGGTCGAGCCGACGGCCGAGGGGATCACTGCCGCGCTGCGGTCCCCCGGTGCCTGGGGGTGGGTCGTGTTCGGCGGGTGGCTGTGCCTGCGCGGCGTGCTGCTGCTGCCGTCGACGCCGATGCTGCTGGCCGGCGCGGTCGCCTTCGCCGACGCGACGTGGGCCGCCGTCGCCGTCGCGGTGGTCGGCGTCGTCGTCTCGGCCTGGCTCGTCTACGTGCTGGCCGACCGGATCGGGCTGGGCGCGTACCTGGAGCACCGCTTCCCGGACAAGCTCGACACGTTCCGCGACCGGCTCGACTCGCGCGGTGGGGCCGTCGGCGTGGCGCTCTGGGCCGGCAACCCGTTCGTGCCGACGTCGCTGGTGTGCTACGTGGCCGGGCTCGCCCACGCCGACGTCCGTCACTACCTGCTGGGGGTGACGGTCGGTGAGTTGCCCCTGGTCGTGCTCTACCTCGTCGGCGGCGCGGGGCTGGCGTCCCGGTTCCTGCCCGTCTAGTCCCGCTCCCCCGCCTCGGCGCCGAGGCGGGGGAGGGAGGGCGTCCTAGTTAAAGCCGACGCCCGAGACCATCGGCCGCTCGTCGCGGTTGGCGAGCTCCCAGGCCGTCCCGAAGACCAGCCGCCCGATCCGCGCCATCCGGTCGTAGTCGATCTTGTCGGCGCTGTCGCCGACGCCGTGGTAGTCCTCGTGGGTGCCGGTGAAGTAGAAGATGAACGGGACGTCGTACTTCCCGAAGTTCCAGTGGTCGCTCCGGCGGAAAAACTGGTTCGGGTCGTCCGGGCTGTTGAACCGGTCCGAGAGCAGCAGGCCCTGGCGCGTCGTCTCGTTGACCGCCGCGTTCCAGTCCGAGATGTCCTGGCTGATCAGGTCGCCGCCGATGATGTAGACGTAGTCGGTCGTCTCGAACCCGCGCTCGGGGTCGTACCGGCCGATCATGTCGATGTTGAGGTTGGCGACGGTGTCCTCGATCGGGACGAGCGGCTCGCGGTCGGCGTAGTACTCGCTGCCCAAGAGCCCCTTCTCCTCGCCGGTGACGTGCAAGAACAGGACGGAGCGGCGCGGGCCGTGCCCGTCCTCCTTGGCCCGCTGGAAGGCCTCGGCGATCTCCAGGATGGTGACCGTGCCCGACCCGTCGTCGTCGGCGCCGTTGTAGATGGCGTCCTCGCCCTCGCCCTGGTCGCCGACGTGGTCGAGGTGGGCGGAGATGACGACGAACTCGTTCTTAAGGACGGGGTCCGAGCCCTCGACAAAGGCGACGACGTTCTCGGACATCACCTCGGTCGTCTCGTACTCCGCGTCGACGGCGAGCGTCAGCGGGGTGTCGCCGAGCGGGTAGCCGCTGGGGCCGGCCGTGACGTCGGCGGCCGCCATCATCCCGTCGAGCGCGGCCTGGGTCGTGAGCAGGATGGGGGGGAGCCCGCCCGCCTCGGTCTCGCCGCCGAGGTCGGGCAGGGCCAGGCGGCCGGCCGCCAGAGACGCCGTCGCGCGGGGCACGAGCGCCGCCGCGTCGGGCGCGCTCACCAGGAGTGCCGCTCGGCCCCCGGCCGTCTGGATGGCGGCCAGCGCAGCCCGCGTCGCGGCCTGGTCGGGGCCGGGCGACAACACCGACGTAGGCGTCGGCCAGGTCCAGCCCGTCGAGCGCCGTCCCGTCGCCGGCGTAGACCAATCGGGCCGGCGACGCGTCGGTGATCACGCCGTAGGCGGGCACCAGCTCCGCGTCGGTGGCGCCGGCCTCCAAGATGCTCGACACGACCGGCGTCCCGTTCTGCTCGACGAGCGCCGTCAGCCGACGCAACGTGGCCTGCTCCAGCGCGAACGGCTGGAGGTACCCGTCGATGGCGTAGGGACCCGACGGCGTGCCGGTCCCCCGGGCCGGGATCCCCAGCGTCGCGTACTGACCGGCGAGGTAGCGGGCCGCGAACCGCTGGCCCGGCTCGCCCGTCTCGCGGCCGCGCAGGAAGTCGTCCGCGTAGACGTAGAGGTGCCCGGCGAGCTCGGCCGGCGTGATCGTGGCCTGGTACCGGCCGACGAGGTCGGGGTCGGACAGCGCCGAGGGAGTCTGGGCGGTAGTCGCGGAGGCCAACAGGCAAACCGCTGCCGACGCCGTAAAGAGGAAACGCATCAAGCTTGGATGGTGGAGGAGGGAGGAACGACAACGAGCGCGCGCCGAACCTACGTGCGCATGAGCGACCATTCGGGCACCCCCCACGAGCGAGCGGACGCGTCCCCCGCGGTGGCGCCCGTTCCGATCGGCCAACCGTCCGCCCGAGGCGGGCAGGGAGGACCGAACACATCAGTGCATATGTGGAGAGCGTGAGGAATGGGATCCAACCTCTAGCGTGTGCGTGGGAGGTCGATACCTTGGCAGACTGACGACGGAGAAGAGTAGGTCGATGTGACGGTTGGGTTGGACGCAGCCCGGTCGGAATAACGGCTCGGTAGCCGCCTGTTCTTCACTCGCAGCCAGCGGTCAGGGCGGTCCGAATCCCCCTGACGCGCCGCGTCTGCGCGGTATCTTCAGACGAACGCCCTATCTTCGACTGCGCGTAGCCCCAGGGCTCCGTATGCTTAGCATGGGCGTTCCCCCGGGTGCGACCCACTAGGTGCGACTTAGTACAATCCCCCCCCACTCCTCCTCACACCATGACGAGTAATTCTACTCTCGGGGCCGGTCTCAACCGGCTCATCAACGGTCTGATGGCGCTGTCCCTCCTGCTCTTGGTAGCAGCGGGTGCTTCGGCCCAGCGGACCATCTTCGTCGACTCCAACGGAGGCGACGACGGTAACAACGGCCAGTCGCCGACGATCGGCGCCGGCGTCAACGGTCCCGTCCGGACCATCGACCGCGCCGTTCAGTTGGCCGCTCAGGACGGCTCCGGCAACGTGATCTCGATTGAGGCCGGCGATTACGAGGCCGAGATCGACATCAGCAACGCCGAGTTCGGCCTCGCTGCCAACTCGACCAACCTCAACAACCTCACCTTCCGCGCTCGTCCCGACCAGCAGGGCGACACGCTGGTCGAGCTGATGGTGGACGATCCGGGCGTCACCAACGACGTGTTCCGGACCGAGGTCCCCGGGTTCACGTTCGCGTCGGAGAGCGGCGCGACGTTCTCGTTCACGGGCGGTGGCAACAGCTCGCTCGACTTCGAGTCGGGCAGCGTGGCCCTCGGCAACAGCATCGTTTCGATCGACGACATTCAGGTCGTCGAGCAGACGAACGCGACTGTGACGGGCACCGTGGCTTACGGCGCTGTCCCGAACTTCATCCGGTTCAACGGCGACAACTCCGTGACCCAGAGCACTCTGCTCCCGTCGTCGCTCGACATCGCGAGCGGCGTCCTGCAGATCCAGATCGCTCTCGGCTCGCGCGCGGCGACCGTCAACGACAACGCTCGGACGTTCACGCTGGGTGGCCAGGGCCGCCTGACGCTGGGCGACGACGGCGGCCAGATCTTCGTCGAGGTCCGCGACGGCAACACGATCGCCGGCCTCATCGAGGTGGTTGACGGCAACGGTGGCAACAACACCGGCCGCGTTACGATCGATGGCTACCAGGACGCCAACGGCGACGACGCTGGCGGCTCGATCGGTGACCTGCTCGTCAACGGTGGCGAGGTCGACCTCCTCCTCGAGGAGTCCGACGACGACAACCAGCGTGCTGGTGAGGCCAACACGATCGCGTCGATCACGGTCCGCTCGGGCGAGCTCGTGCTCTCCGACCAGGGCCAGAGCCCGATCCGGTACAAGGTGAGCGGCGACTTCATCCAGTCGGGTGGCAACGTCCGCGTGGTCAACGCCGACGACGTCATCCTCGCCGTCGATGGCAACTTCCGCCGGACGGCCAACACGATCGGCAACTTCGACGCGCTCAACCTCTACCTCGAGGGGACGGCCGCGGCCGAGTTCGCGCCGGGTACCAACCTGACGCTCAACTCGCTCCACATCAACCGGACGCCCGACCCCGCCACGGGGAGCACGGCTCGGAAGATGGTGACGTTCCTCCAGGACATCACGGTCAACTCCGGCGCGACCGGGACCAACGGTTCGGGCAACATCATCCCGTTCATCGTCACGGGCGACGCTACGGTTGACCTCAACGGCAACCTGGTCAACGTCACCAACGGTGGCGAGTCGATCGTGGACGGCACCGTGTCCGACTCGGACAACAGCGGCGCCGTCCGGTTTAACAACGGTGGCATCGCGAGCGGGACGGGCGTCTACAGCTCGATCCTGGTCTCCGGGCCGTCGATCGACACCGACGACAACTTCACGTTCACCGGCGCGCTCATCCTGCTCCAGGGCGGGATCGACATCAACGGCGGCGTCTCGCCGGTCGGCCCGAACGCGGCGGTCATCGTCAACATCGAGGCGTCCAACGATCCCCGGATCACGGGCAACTTCAACAGCCTGAACAACCTCTACAACCTGGTCTACCAGGACTCGGAGGGCAACGGGCAGGCGTCGAACAACAACGACCGGTTCCAGGCGGGCCGTGAGTTCAACTTCGACAACATCCGTGACCTCGAGGTCGACATCACGAACGCGACGGTCAACGTGCCGGGCGGGTTCATGGGTGGCACCATCAAGGGCGACGTGATCGTCCGCGACGGGACCGAGGCCGGCACCGCCGGTTCGACGGCGACGCTCCAGTTCAACGGGAACTCGGCGGTCGTGGTCGACGGCTCGACGACCGTCGAGGACGACGCGGTGATCGAGCTCGACAACACGGACACGTCCTACACCGTCTCGACGGCCGACAACGTGCTCGACGGCGTCATCTCGGGTGACGGTCAGCTCCGCCTCCGTGGCGGCTCGACCATCACCGGCACGCAGACCACGGCGACGGGCACCAGCGGTGCTACGACCGAGTCGCGGATCGACACGGACATCCGTCTGAACAACGGCGCCACGGCGTCGCTGCTCCAGATCCGTACGATCAACGGCGACATCACGGACGCGGCTGGTGCCGCGGCCGACGGTGGCACGCTGACGCTCGGCCTCGTGGCCGACAACGCGGACGTCTCGGGTCAGATGTTCACCAAGGACCGGAGCGGCAACGTGAACGGCGAGGTCACCCTCGACTTCTCGACGCTCGTCCTCGCCTCGGACGTCCAGTTCACGCTGGACAACTCGACCATCTTCCTGTCGACGCTGAACACCAACGGGTTCACGTTCTTCACGGAGTCGGTCGGTGGTGGCGACAACGACGACGGCCCCGACGAGCTCGTTCTCAAGAACGACGTGATCGGTACCGGCGCCGTGTGGCCGAGCTCGGATCTCACGATCCGCAAGACGGGCACCGCCCCGCAGACGCTGACGATCCCGGTGTTCCACCCGGGTGACGACAACGACGACGACATCACGGTGGCGTCGAACATCAACGTCACGACGACCCTCCGCATCACGGGCAACCTGGATGCTGAGAGCACGGACGTCGGTGGCAGCTCGCCGATCGACTACGCGGTGACCCTCTCGGGCGCTGGCGGTGCGACGACGAACCTGATCCTCGGCGACGGTTACGGCATCCAGTTCGACGGCAACAACGAGCCCGAGAACGGCGACGATCGCGAGATCGTCATCACGGGCCCCGTCAACCTGACGACCAACGAGCGTGGCCAGGTCAACCCGTACACCGACCGGACGGTGTTGGCGACCCAGAACGTCCAGGCGTTCACGGTCAACAACGACGCCCAGTTGACCTCCGGGAACCGTGACTACACGGTGGCTTCCTTCGTGACCTCGGCCTCGACGGGTGGCGGCGATCCCCGCGGCCAGCTCGACCTCAACTCGAACGACCTCTCGGTCACGGGTGACGTCACGCTGGGCTCGGACGGCGCGCTGTTCAACACGGCTGCTGGTAACCAGAACCGTCTCGCCGGCAACGGCGACATCAACGGCAACTACTCCCAGCTGTCGCTGATCGGTGCCAACGCGTCTTCCCTGATGGTGACCCCGAACGGGAACACCGGGACGACCACCTTCGGTGACGGTGTCGACCTTCGCATCGCGAAGGACGCCACGACCACCGAGGTGACCCTCATGGGTGGCTCGCTCGTCTTCGACGACGACTTCCCGAGCGCCGGCGGCTTCGACGACGAGACCCTCGTCCTCGAGCGCGGCACGTTCGTCGCCGGCGACAGCGCCGACCCGAACGGGATCTACATCCGTCTGGACCACACGAACCGGCTTACCGGCTCGGCCACCTCGGATGCCGGCCAGGGCTTCGTGTTCGTCCCCTCGAACACGCAGTTCCCGACGGCCTACATCGAGGGGAACGTCCGGAAGCGGATCTTCTCGGACCCGAGCCTCTTCGCTGGCGATGTGACCCCCGGTCGCGTTGTCTACCCGGTCGGCTCGTCCGACGGCACGGGTGAGGGCTACGCCGAGTTCGTTCTCGACTTCGAGAGCATCGCGCAGAGCCAGTCGTTCGGTCTCCGCGAGGTGACGGTCAACTTCGTGGCGGAGACGCCCACGGGTTCGCTCAACCTCCCGATCACGCGTGCCAACGGCACGTCGGTCGACGAGCCGGGCAACTTCTACTGGCTCGTGTCCTCGACCCCGAGCCTGGGTGCCGGCACGTTCTTCAACGTGGAGGCCCGCTACGACGGGTTCGAGCTGGAGTCGGCGACCAACGACGGCACGCCGACGACGATCGACGAGTTGACGCTCATCCGCCGCCAGTTCGGCAACGAGATGACCAACCCGTACCGCCTCGTCTCGGAGAACTACGACAGCTTCCTGTTGCAGGACCCGAACGGCGACGAGGACCCGGTGGTGATCGCGACGGGCGCTGAGGCGTTCCTCGGCCCCCAGGGCACGATCTTCACCTACGGCCTCACGGGTGGCAACCGCGCCACCGCCAACGGTGCTGACGTCCCGACGGAGTTCGCCCTCAACGGCAACCTCCCGAACCCGTTCAGCTCGCGGACGGCCATCAGCTTCGACCTCCCGGAGGCCGCTGAGGTCTCCGTCGAGGTGTACGATGTGATGGGCCGTCGCGTGATGACCGTCGACAAGGGTGCCATGAACGCCGGTGCTGACCAGCGCGTCGAGATCAACGGCTCCGGCCTTGCCTCGGGCGTCTACGTCTACCGCGTCAACGTGGCCGGTGCGTCTGAGACCTGGGTTCGCTCGGGCCAGATCACGCTGACTCGCTAAGGTCTCTGACCTTACCGAAAGGCTTCGCGGGGCCCCGGTGCGCAAGCGCCGGGGCCCCACGTCTGTTTGGCAACGTGCTGGCCTCCCTCGCCGCTGGCGCCGCCGGTGAAAGCCGTGTCACCCGATCTCCGCCGCCTACGTGGCCGCCTCGGGAACACGCTGGGCGGTGACGCGCTGGGCGGCATGGGCTGCACGATCAGGTATCACCACACGCCACGTCACGAGCCGCGACTTTGTCCAACGGCGTCCCGAGGCGGACGGACGAGAGCGCGACGACCGTCGATGTGGACGAGCGCTGGCTCTAGGCTCTGTCGCGGTTGCAGCTCGCCCCCTCGGTCAGAGGTCGAGCCGACCGCGACTACCCACGACCGCGACCTACGAGGCGCCTCAGATGTTGCCAGCCAGACTCGCGGAGTCAGGTCTAGTACAGGCGACGACGCTTGTCCAGGTACGCGCGCAACGCGTCGGCGTAGGGCCGGGCGGTGTCCAGGGTCTCGTAGTCGACGCCTGACTCCCGACATGCGCGGCGGACCGACGCGATGAACGCTTCGGACGCCTCGCGGTACCCCTCGCGGACCTGAGCGGGCTGGAGCGTTCGCTCCTCACCCGTCTCCAGGTCTCGCACGCGGACGGGCCTGTCCTCAAAGTCGAACCGACGCTCGGTGGCCGCGTCGAGCACGTGGAAGACGACGACCTCGTGTCCCCGATGACGCAGATGCTTGAGCGCGCGGAGCGTCGCGTCGACATCGGTCGTGGTCTCGAAGAGGTCGCTGATTACGACGATCAGCGCTCGGCGCGGGATGCGCTCGGCCACATCTTGGAGCGCGGCGGCCGCGTTCGTTACGGTGTCCCCCTCGGCGGCCTCCGCCAAGCGCGCCAGGCGGGCCAGCAGAGACCGGACGTGGGTCCGCGTCGACTTAGGCGGGACGAGGGTGTGGACGGCCCGGTCGAACGCGGCGAGCCCCGTCGCATCCCGCTGGCGGGCCATCAGGACGTGGAGAGCACCGGCGAGCGTCGCGCCGTACTGGAGCTTCGACAGGCCCGCGTGACCGGCGTAGTGCATCGAGGCCGACGTGTCGAGCGCGACGTAGTGGCGGAGGTTGGTCTCCTCCTCGTACCGCTTCACGACCAGGCGGTCGCTCCGCCCGTACACCTTCCAGTCGACGTGGCGGAGCTCGTCGCCGGGGTTGTACGCGCGGTGCTCGGCGAACTCGACGGAGAAGCCGTGGTAAGGGCTCTTGTGGAGGCCTGTGATGAACCCCTCGACGACTGTCCGGGCCCGGAGCTCGAACGACTCGATCTGGGCGAGGTCGGCAGGCGAGAGGAGAGGGGCGTCGGCCATGCGGTAGGGTAACGCCGCGCGCACAGCGGCGGTGTCCCGGAGCCGTCGCGCAGACGGGTTCGCCGACGTCCCACCCGGTCCGCCTCGGCACCGAGGCGGGCGGAGCCGCGGACAGACGGGCGGAGTCGGGACTGGAGAGCGGCGGTAGCTTTCGCCATGCCCCCGCCCGACCCCGTCAAGGCCCACCTGCTCGACGCCGCCGACATGGCGCGGACGCTCGACCGACTGGCCCGCCAAGTCGTCGAGGAGCTGGACGACGGGGCGGAGCCGGCCGACCGGCTCGCGCTGATCGGGATGCAGACGCGGGGGGTCCACCTGGCCCGCCGGCTCCGCGACCGGATCGAGCGGATCGAGGGCGTCCGCCTCCCGTTCGGCGTGCTCGACGCGACGTTCTACCGGGACGACGTCGGACTGGGCACGAGGCGGCCGACGCCCCTCGTGCAGCCGACCGACATCCCGTTCTCCCTCGACGGACGCCGCCTGGTCCTGGTCGACGACGTCGTGTACACCGGGCGGACGACGCGGGCGGCGCTCGACGCGCTCGTCGACATGGGCCGGCCTGCAAGCGTCCGCCTGCTGGCGTTTGTGGACCGAGGCCTCCGCGAGCTGCCGGTCGCCCCGGACTACGTCGGCCGCCACGTGCCGACGGCCCCCGGCGAGCTGGTCCGCGTGCGACTCGAAGAGGAAGACGGAGAGGACGGGGTCTGGCTCGTCTCCAAGAGCTCGTGAGGTTCGACGCACCCCCCACATGACTCCCGACCACGCCCCCGACCCAACGACGGACGTCCCCCCAGCAGATGCCCCCCGAGCGGACGCCGCCGTTGACCGCGCGCCTGCGGAGCGCCTGCGCCACCGCCACCTTCTCGGGCTGTCCGACTTCGGGGCCGACGAGATCCGCCTCATCTTGCAGACCGCGCGGGCGTTCCGCGACGTGCTGGAGCGGCCCATCAAGCGGGTGCCGTCGCTGCGCGGCGTGACCTGCTGCAACCTGTTCTTCGAGAACTCGACCCGGACCCGGCTGTCGTTCGAGCTGGCCGAGAAGCGGCTCTCGGCCGACGTCATGAACTTCTCGGCCTCGGGCTCCAGCGTGTCGAAAGGCGAAACGCTCAAAGACACCGCCCGCAACATCGAGGCGATGAAGGTGGATCTGGCCGTCATCCGCCACCGCTCCGCCGGCGCCGCCCACTTCCTGACGCGCTGCATCGACGGGATCGTGGTCAACGCGGGCGACGGCCAGCACGAGCACCCAACGCAGGCGCTGCTCGACGCGCTCACCGTGTCGGACCTGTTGGTCCCCGAGCGCGGCGGGCTGTCACGGTTCGACTTCCGGGGCCTGCGACGTCACCATCCTGGGCGACATCGCCCACAGTCGCGTCGCGCGGTCCAACGTCTACGGCCTCACGGCGCTCGGCGCCCACGTCACCCTGTGTGGCCCGCGCACGATGATGCCGGCCGAGGTCGAGTCCGCGCTCGGCGAGCGGGACGTGACCGTCACCGACCGGCTCGACGTCGCGCTCGACGGGTGCGACGTGGCGATGGCCCTGCGGATCCAGCTGGAACGGCAGGGGAGCGAGATCGGGCTGACGCCGTCGCTCCGCGAGTACCACACGATGTACGGCATCCGCCCCGAGCACCTGGAGGCGAACCCGGACCTGTGGGTCATGCACCCCGGCCCCGTGAACCGAGGCGTCGAACTGTCCGGCGAAGTCGTCGACTCGGACCGGTCGGTGATCCTGAGCCAGGTCACGAACGGGGTCGCCGTCCGGATGGCCGTGCTGTACCTGCTGGCGGGCGCCGACACGTTCACCGATGCCGAGGCCGGCTCGTGATCCGCCCTGCCCGCCTCGGGCCGCGCCGGAGGGACCCCGCGCCGAACCACGACACGACGCCCGGGTCCGCCGCGCCACCGAGGTGGGAGACGTCGCGCGCGTTCCGCTCGAATCCCGGCCGGCCCCGGATCCCGCTGGACCGGACGCGGCGTTCTCATCTCCATGAGCAAGAAACCAACGGTCGTCGGATGGCGGGAGTGGGTCGCGTTCCCCGAGATCGGCCTGCCGGCCGTCCGCTGCAAGGTGGACACGGGCGCTGCGACCTCGGCGCTTCACGCCCACGACGTCGAGATCATCTCGCGCGACGGCGAGCACTGGGCGCGGTTTATCGTCCACCCGTTCTTCCGACGGCACGAGGGGCTGGCGGTGACCTGCGAGGCGCCCGTCATCGACGAGCGCGACGTCACGTCGTCGAGCGGCCACATCGAGGCCCGCATCGTGATCGGCGTCATGTTCCGGCTCGGCCTCAAGGCCGACTCCCCCGAGTGGCCCGTCGAGGTCACGCTCACCGATCGCCGTCAGATGCGCTTCCCGATGCTCCTGGGCCGCGAGGCCATGGCCGGCCGCGTCCTGGTCGACTCCGGCGCGTCGTTCCGTCTCGGCCGTCCGGACCACCCGGGCGCGTTCTACGAGTAGCGGCACGGAGGCCAGACGCAACGTGGGGAGGCCCCGCCGCCGCGTCTCCCCCCGTCGCCGCTCGTCCTGTTTCCCCATTCCTCCCTCCGATGCGTCTCGCCATCCTCTCCCGCAACCCCAACTTGTACTCGACCCGGCGGCTCGTCGAGGCCGCTGAGGCGCGGGGGCACGAGGTCCAGATCCTCGACACGCTCCGGTGCACGGCGCACCTGACGGCGAGCGGCCCCGAGGTCCACTATCACGGCAAGCGGCTCGACCCGCCGGACGCCATCATCCCGCGCGTTGGGGCGTCGATCACGTTCTACGGCCTCTCTATTGTCCGCCAGTTCGAGGCGATGGGCGTGTGGACGCTGAACGGGGCCGTCGGGATCACGCGCTCGCGCGACAAGCTCCGGGCCCACCAGTTCCTCGCCAAAAAGGGCATCGCGCTCCCGCGCACGGCGTTCGCCCACCAGGCCGACGACGCGGCCGACCTCATCACGTCGGTCGGCGGCCCGCCCGTCATCGTCAAGCTGCTGGAGGGGACGCAGGGCGTGGGCGTCGTGCTGTGCGAGACCAAGAAGGCGGCCGAGAGTGTGATCCAGGCGTTCCGCGGGATGAAGGCCTACCTGCTGGTCCAGGAGTTCATCAAGGAGGCCGGCGGCGCCGACGTCCGGCTGTTCGTGGTCGGCGACCGGGTCGTGGCGGGGATGAAGCGCCAGGGGGCCGAGGGCGAGTTCCGCTCGAACCTCCACCGGGGCGGGAGCGCGAGTACGATCAAGATCTCCCCGGCCGAGCGCAAGACGGCCGTCGCCGCGTGCAAGGCGCTCGGGCTCAAGGTCGGCGGCGTCGACGTGCTCCAGTCGGAGCGGGGCCCGCTGGTGCTGGAGGTCAACTCGTCGCCGGGGCTCGAGGGGATCGAGACGTCGACCGGCAAGGACGTGTCGGGCTCGATCATCTCGTTCATCGAGAAGAGCCTGGCCGCCAAGGCGACCGCCCCCGCCGCTGGACCGGACGCCTCGGCGTAGCCGCCTCGGTCCCGCCCGCCTCGGTCCCGCCCGCCTCGGTCCCGCCCGCCTCGGTCCCGCCCGCCTCGGTCCCGCCCGCCTCGGTCCCGAGGCGGGCGGACCTGGCCGGGCGCGATCTGGAGCCGGCCCGGGGACGGGGCCCGCCCGTCGACGGCGACCACCACGGTCTCCTGCGGGGCGCCTGGCCGCGCCGGCAGGGCCGCCGCTTGGCTCGCGATGGGGGTACCCGGCGGTTCTCAGGATGAGGAGGGCGAGGACGCTGGGGCGATCGGGCACGGGCATCGAGTCGAGACGGTCCGAGGCCACGCCGAGCCGGGTCAGCAACCGGTTGCCCCGCGCGACGGCGCCCGCTATCCTCCGGCCGCCTCCCCTCCGCCTCCCGTGGCCGACGCGCACCACTGCCCGACCTGCGGGGCCCCGCTCCGCATCCAGAACCGGTTCGTGACCGTCGTCACGTGCGAGTTCTGCGGCGGCGTCTCGCTCTACGACGGCGCCCACCTCGACCCGACAGGTCGGACCGCCGGACTGGTCCAGATCCCGAGCCCGCTCTACCTCGACGCCACCGGTGAGGTCGGCGGCCGGCGCTTCCGCGTGCTGGGCCGCCTGCTCTACGAGTACGACGGCGGCCTGTGGACCGAGTGGTTCCTCGACGTCGACGGCGCGGGCCGGGCGTGGCTGGTCGAGGACGAGGGCGCGTTCTCGATCCTCCAGAAGCGCGACGGGATCGACGCGCCCGCGTTCGAGACCGTCCGGCCCGGCGACACGGTCCGTCACAGGCGACCTCGAGGTCTACGTGGACGAGGTGGGCGAGGCGACCATCGTCGGCGCCGAGGGCCAGCTGGGCGCGGGCCTCCTGCCGGGCGAGACCATCCGCTACGTCGACGGCTCGGCCGGGGACCAGGAGGTGTCCATCGAGTACGGTGAGGCCGGCGTCGAGGTGTTCGTCGGCCGCCCCGTCTCGCGCGACGTGCTCGCCGTCGACCCGGAGACGTATGCCTAGCCCGACGTCGGTGCGCGCTGGCCCGTCGTGGAGCCGGTCGGTCTACTTTGAACGCCCGGCAGGCCCTCGCGGCCTCTACGTTCTGACTCCCGTCGCGCTCGCGCCGGGCTCTCTCCGATTGTCCTGATGGGTCGGCTTCTCGTTTTCATCCTGCTCGGTCTGCTGGCCGTCTGGTCCGTGAGCGCGTCGCGCGGGGGCAGCGGCACGCGCCCGCTCGCGCGCGGCCAGACTCCGGCCGACGCCGTCCAGGCCCACGCGCGCTACCTAGAGGACCAGCGCCAGATCGCGGCGGCGGCCGAGCGGAAGCGCCGATACGACGCGGGCGAGATGGACATTGTCGAGCGGATGGAGTACGAGGCCGAGCTGGATCGGGAGCGCCGGGCGCGTGAGGCCGAGCAAGAGCGGCAACGGCAGGCCGCCTACCTCCGGAGTGTCCGTGGCACGCGCGTGTCGGGCGGCGGCCCCTCCTCAGGCAAGTGATGGCCGACCTCTCCCCCCGCGACCGCGCCATTCGCGCCGCCCGCCGCGGCCACACCGTCGCCGCGCAGCGGCTTCTCGACGCCGTCCTGGTCGAGGCGCCCGACGACGAGCTCGCGCTGTCGTGGCGCGCGCGCGTCGACCGACGACGACGACCTCAAGGCCGGCGTCCTCCAGCGCGTCCTGGCCGTCAACCCCGACAACCGCTGGGCCGCCGCCGAGCTGGCGGCGCTCGGTGACGTCGAGGCCGCGCCTCTCGGCCCTGCCGGCGACCTCGCCGAGGCGGGCCGCCGCGCCGACCGGCTCGACCGCCTCCAGTGCCCCCACTGCGGCGGCCAGGTCGAGGTCCACCCGGACCGGGGCATCAAGGCCGTCTCGTGCACGCACTGCGGCAGCGTCCTGGAGCTGACGGCGGGCCAGCTCGACGTGATCGGCCGGTTCAAAAAGCAGTTCACCCCGAACCAGGACATTCTGCCCGGCGCCGAAGCGACGGTCGAGCGGCGAGCGCCACCTGGTCACCGGCTGGCTCCGCTACAAAGGCTGGGACGACGAGGAAAGCTGGACCTGGGACGAGTGGCAGTTGGTGGGCGACGCCGGGACCGTCCGCTACCTGTCGTACTCGCGCGACGAGGGGTTCGTGCTCCAGACGCCGATCCGCCCGACGCCCTCGGTCAGCCGGCGCGGGATCGACCTGCCCGACGGGCGCGTCGGGTTCTCCGAGGTGGGCCCGGCCAAGATCACCGCGATGGCCGGCGAGCTGACCTGGCGGCCCCGCCTGGGCGAGACGCTTCAGGTGGCCGAGGCCAAGCGGAAGGGGACCCACTACAGCGCCGAGCTGACCGCCGACGAAGTCGAGGTGGTCGGAGGGGAGAGCCTGACCCCGCGCGAGACGTGGACGATGTTGGGCCGCGCCGACAAGATCGCAGATCTGGACGCGCGTGAAGCCCGGGCCCGGGCCCGACGGCGGTCGGCCCTGCGGCTCGCGTTCGCGTGCGCCGTGGCGGCGCTCGGGTTCGCCGCGGCCGCCGTCCTGGTCGCCGGCTCGTCCGGCACGACGATCGCCGAGGGCACGGTCGTCGTTGATGTCGAGCCGTTCGAGGCGCCCTCTGTCGCTACCGAGCGCGCGTTGGTCCGCCTCGACACGATCCCGGTCGTGGGGGTCCGTCTCCCGGCCGGCCGGGCCGTCGTCGTCGAGCTGACCGCGACGCTGCCCGTCGGGCCGCCGCTGGCGCTCAACGCCGACGTGGCGTTCGTCGGCACCGGCGGCACGCCCGTCCTGGTCACGGACGGGCCGAGCCTGTCGGCGCCGGTGGGTGCGGAGGCGACGGTCACCTCCGCGCCCGCGCGCGTCGCACACGCCCTGCTCGGCGGGGGCGACGCCTTCGACGCCGTGCTCTTGGTCGAGCGCTGGTGGTCGAGCCCGAGCGGCAGCCAGGCGTGGGCGGAGCCGGCGACCATCCCGGTGTCCGTCGAGGTCCGCGAGGTGTGGACGCCCGGCCCGTTCTGGGCCGCCCTCGGCGCCGCGCTGCTGCTCGGTTGTGCCCTGTTCGTGTTCGCCGCCTCCGGTCCCCGCTAGCCTCCAGCCCCATGCGCAACCGTCTCGCCCCGATCCTCGTCGCCTTGCTGGCGGCCCCGTCCGCGCTCGCCCAGGCCGAGATCGTGGTCTCCGAACCCAGCGACCTGTCGCTCATGGTGATCCTGTCGACGCTGGTCTACGGCGTCATCGGCATCCTGATGTGCGTGCTCGGCTACGTCGCCTTCGACAAGGTGGCCGGGCTCAACCTGAAGCACGAGCTGGTCGAGGACCAGAACGTGGCGGTCGGCGTGATGCTGGCCGGCGCGTTCATCGGGATCGCCATCGTGGTCGCCTCGGTGATGCTGTCGTGAGGGTCGACCCTTCGCCCTCTCGCCCGTGGCTCTCCCCGCCCTTTCCGTCTCGGACCCTGTGCCCGTCGCCCCGGCGGGAGGGGACGGCTCACGCCCGGCGCCCACCCGAGGCGGAGGGGCTGGGGCGCCGCCAGACGCGCGTGCTGCTGGCCGCGGTCCTGGTCGTGGCGACGTGCGGCATCCTGTACGAGTTGGTCGTCGGGACGCTCTCGTCGTACCTGCTGGGCAACTCGGCCCTCCACTTCTCGCTGACCATCGGCGGGTTCATGACGGCGATGGGGGTCGGCTCGTGGCTGTCGCGGTTCGTCCGCCGCGACGAGCTGGTGTGGTTCGTCGCGGTCGAGCTGGCCGTCGGCGCGGTCGGCGGGCTGTCGGCGGCGGCGCTGTACGCGGCGTTCACCTACACGCGGTCGTTCCACATCGCGATGGCCGCGGTCGTGCTGACGATCGGCGTGCTGGTCGGGCTCGAGATCCCGCTCGTGACGCGGCTGCTGGGCGGGCGCGGACGGGTGACGGCGGCGGACCTCAAGGACACCGTCGCGAACGTGCTCGCGGTCGACTACCTCGGCGCGCTCGTGGCCTCGGTCGCGTTCCCGTTCGTGCTCCTGCCCGTGCTGGGCGTCGTGCGGACGGCGTTCGTGACGGGCGCGGTCAACCTGGCCGTCGTGGCGCTGTGCCTGTGGGCGTTCCGGCGCGAGCTGGGCCGAGCCCGGCACGTGCTGGCGCTGGCTGCGGTCGCCGTGGCCGTCCCGCTGGCAGCCGGCGCCGTCGGGGCCGACCGGCTGGCCGACGTGTTCGAGACCAAGCTCTACCGCGACCCCGTCGTCTACGCAGACCAGTCGACGTACCAGCGGATCGTGCTCACGGCGCGCGGCGGCGACCTCCGACTGTTCCTGGACGGCGGCCTCCAGTTCTCGACCGCGGACGAGCACCGGTACCACGAGGCGCTTGGTCTACCCCGCGATGGCGCTGGCGGCACGCCGCGAGCGCGTGCTGATCCTGGGCGGCGGCGACGGGCTGGCCGCCCGCGACGTGCTCCGGTGGCCCGGCGTCGAGTCTGTCACGCTCGTCGACCTGGACCCGGCCGTGACGACGCTGGCCCGGACGCACGCCGCGCTCCGCGTCGCCAACCAGGGCTCGCTCGACGACCCCCGCGTCCGGATCGTCCACCAAGACGCGGGCGCGTTCGTGGCCGAGCCCGGCGACCCGTTCGACGTGATCGCTCGTCGACCTGCCCGACCCGAACCACGAGAGCCTGGCCAAGCTGTACAGCCGCTCGTTCTACGCCCAGGTCCGCCGCCGGCTGGGCACCGGGGGGACGGTCGCCGTCCAGGCCACCTCGCCGACGTTCGCCCGCGAGGCGTTCTGGAGCGTCGTCGCGACCGCCGAGGCCGCGGGGCTCCGGCCCGAGCCGTACCACCTCTACATCCCGAGCTTCGGCGACTGGGGCTTCTTCGTGGGCTCGACGCACGCCGTCCGCCCCGACCGCTACGCGCCCGCCTCGGTAGCGCCCCGGGTGATGTCGCCCGACGCGTTCCGTGCCGCCCGCCACTTCGACGGCGACGCGGACCGGGTGCCCGTCGAGGTGAGCACGCTCGACGACCCGGTCGTGCTCCGGTACTACGAGCAGGGGTGGGCGCGATGGCAGTGAGAAGAACCAGGGGTCGGGAATCTGGAGTCAGGGGACCGGCGGCTCGGGTCGCGCCCCCCGTGTCCCAGGCCCTCGCAGCCGGCGGGCACCACCTGCTGGCTGACTTCTGGGTGGACGACGCCGAGCCGCTGCGCCGGGTCGCGGCGTGGGAGACGCGCCTGCCGGACGCCTGCCGAGCGGCGGGCGCGACGGTTCTGGGCGCGCGCTTCCACCAGTTCGAGCCCGAGGGCGTGACGGGCGTCGTGCTGCTGGCCGAGAGCCACGCGAGCCTCCACACCTGGCCCGAGGCGGGCCTGGTCACGCTCGACGTGTTCACGTGCGGCGCCGCTCGACGCGGCGGCCATCGTCGACGCCGTCCGCCGGTGGCTCCGGCCCACCCGGGAGCGCGTGACGGCCGTCGCACGGGGCGACCGCGCGCAACCGGACGCCGCGCCGCCCGTCTCCCCGTCTGCCCCCTCGTTGCCGCTCGGCCCCGCGGACCTGTCCGGCGGCCCGGCCCGCCTCGGCCCCGAGGCGGACGTAGCCGGCGGCACACAACCGCCGCCTCGCGCATAGAACCCCTCTCCAACCCGACAGCCTCATGGGACTCATGGACCGCCTCCGCGGCGAACTCATCGACATCATCGAGTGGACCGACGCCTCGCGCGACACGCTCGCGTGGCGGTTCCCTCGGCACCAGGACGAGATCAAGTCCGGCGCCAAGCTGGTCGTCCGCGAGGGCCAGGCGGCCGTGTTCGTCGACCAGGGCCGCCTGGCCGACGTGTTCGAGCCGGGCACCTACACGCTCGACACGGCCAACCTCCCGATCCTGTCGACGCTGGAGGGCTGGAAGTACGGCTTCGAGAGCCCGTTCAAGGCCGAGGTCTACTTCGTCAACACCCGGCGGTTCGTGGACCAGAAGTGGGGGACGAAGAACCCGATCATGCTCCGCGACCCCGAGTTCGGGCCGACGCGGCTGCGGGCGTTCGGGACGTACGCCTTCCGCGTGAGCGACCCGGCCACGTTCCTGGAGCAGCTCGTCGGGCACCTCGGGCCACGTCGACACGGACGCGATCACGGACCAGATCCGCAACGTCGTCGTGGCCCGCTTTACCGACGTGCTCGGCTCGGCCCAGCTGGCGGCGCTCGACCTGGCCGCCAACGTCGACGAGCTGGGCGGCTTCGTGGCCGAGAAGATCGAGGACGACATGGCCGAGTACGGGGTCGAGGTCCTCCAGCTCCTGGTCGAGAACGTGTCGCTGCCGCCGGCCGTCGAGGAGGCCCTCGATCAGCGGACGAGCATGGGCGTGATCGGCGACCTGGGCGCGTACACGCAGTACCAGACGGCCCAGGCCATCGGCACGGCGGCCGCGAACCCCGGCGGCGGCGCCGCCGCGGCGGGCGTCGGGCTGGGCGCGGGGCTCGCGATGGCGAACCAGATGGGCGCGGCCATGACCGGCGGCGCGGCCGCCCCGGCTCCGCCCGCCTCGGGCCCGCCGTCGGCCCCGCCGCCGCCGCCGGACGCCGGCTTCCACGTGTCCCAGAGTGGCCAGTCGGCCGGCCCGTTCGGTCTCGACGTCCTCCGCCAGCAGACCGAGGCGGGCGACCTGACGCCCGACACGTTCGTCTGGAGCGAGTCGCTGGGCGAGTGGAAGAAGGCGGGCGAGGTCGAGGCGCTCCGGCCGCTGTTCCCCGCCACGCCGCCCCCGCCGCCGGACGCATGAGGATCGCCTGCCCGACGTGCGAGTGGGAGCCGACGGCGTCCGACCGGTGGTCGTGCCGGTGCGGCCACGCCTGGAACACGTTCGAGACCGGGGGCCAGTGCCCGGCCTGCGGCACCGTCTGGCGCGACACCCAGTGCCTCGCGTGCCGCGCCTGGGCCAAGCACCACGACTGGTACCGCGACCTCCCGCCCGTCGACGCGCTCCTCGACGACGTCCGTGCCGTGCGGTGACGCCGGCCGAGCCCGCCTCGGTGCCCCCACCGGCCGGGTGACCGAGGCGGCCGGGGTCAGGGGTCGACGTACGAGACCACCCGGGTCGTGAGCGGCGCTCGGAGCGGGGCCTCCAGCCCGACCGTCCCCGTCGTCTTGGACTGGTAGGGCACGTACTCGAACGTGACCTGGGCGCACGCGTCGGGCCCGGCGCAGACCTCGACGACGACGGCCTCCGCCACCTCCTGGCCCGTCGTTCGTGACCTCGATCGGGACCTCGACGGTCAGGCTGTCGGTGGCCGGCGGTCCCAGCGGTGACCACCAGGTCGGCCGGGCCCTCCGCACCGGCGACCAACTCGTAGACGAAGAACCCGACCACGAACGCCACGATCAGGCCGCCCGCGATCGTCACGGACCACTCGAGGGCGTTCTTGTCGCGGGGCGCGTCGGATCTGTCGCCCCGCCTGGTCGTCGTCGGAGGCGAGTCGTCGGTCATGGCGTTAGAGGAGGAGGCGGCCGATGGCGCCGCCGATGGTGGCCGGCCAGGCGAGGTAGACGGTCATGCTCAGGCTCGCCGCCAGCCCGACGTTCTCGAACCGGCCCGTCATCCAGAGCAGGACGGCCGAGAGCACCAGACCGATGGCGTACGTCACGAGCGCGTCCCCGACGGCCCCGCCGGCGTAGACCTCGCCGTGCCCCCCGGCCCCGCGGAAGTCGAGGGCGTGGACGATGGCGAGCGCGAGCGCGAACGACAGGAGCACGGTGAGCAGGACGGCCAGGATCGGCGCCTCGATGCCGGTCACGACCACCTCGGCCGTCGGCGCGACCCCCGCGACGATGACGGTCGCCCCCAGGACGGTGTAGGCGATCTGGTGGACGAACCCGCGCAGCCCGCCCTCCGACCCCGGCTGGTCCTCGCCCTCGTCGTCCGGGTCCGTCCCGAGCTGGGCCGACCCGATGGCGACGCCGATGGCGCACACCAACCCTTCGAGCGTTAGGCGGGCAAGAAACACGGGCGCCGACAGGTCGAACGAGAGCTGCCCGATCAGGAACAGGACCACGACGGCGACCGCGAACCCGAGCGCGATCGTCTCCAGCGCCTCGGCCAGGTTGGCCCCGATCGACCGCTCGGTGTGGAGCCCGACGTAGTACGCGTAGGCCACGAGCACGACGTAGGTCGCGACCACGGCCAGCAGGATCACGCCCGGCGAGGCGATGAACCCCTGGTACCACACCTCCATGGTGTAGAGCGGCGCGAACGCGAAGATGAGCCCGCCGACCAGCCCGCGCCCGTACTCCTTGACCGTGTCGTCGTAGCTGCGCGCGTCGGCGCGCGGGGTGTCGGTCATGGGACGGGGGGCGGCATGGATCCGCAATGTCGCCCCGATCCTCCGTTCCCCAACGCCGAGCCTCCGCGGGCACCCCTGCGGCCGCTTCGGCGGGCCACCCGTGCAGGCCGCCCCGCCTCGGCGGCTCCGCCTCGGCGGCTCCCTCGACCGGGCCACCGAGGCGCGCTGGGCTAGGCCGCCAGCTCGGCCTCGATCTGGGCGATCGAGTCGCGCAGCTCGGCGGCCTTCTCGAACTCCAGGTTCTCGGCCGCCGCGTCCATCTCGCGCGTAAGCTGGGCGACCAGGTCGCGCTTCTGGTCGTCCGTGAGGTACTTCACGACCGGGTCGGCCACCTTGGGCAGCTGGTCCGGGCCGGCGTAGTAGGTCGTGGCCTGCTTGGCGCGGCGCTCGTCCTGCTCCGCCTTGTGGTCCGCGATGGCCGTCCCGCTGCGGACCTCCTCGATGGACTTGGTGACGGTCGTCGGCGTGATGCCGTGCTCCAGGTTGTAGGCCGCGCTGGATCTCGCGGCGGCGCTCGGTCTCGTCCATCATCCGCGCCATCGAGTCCGTCACCTTGTCGGCGTAGAGCACGACGAGCGAGTCGGCGTTGCGGGCGGCGCGGCCGGCGGTCTGGATGAGCGAGCGCTCGGAGCGCAGGAAGCCCTCCTTGTCGGCGTCCAGGATGGCGACCAGGTTGACCTCGGGCAGGTCGAGCCCCTCGCGCAGCAGGTTGATCCCGACCAAGCACGTCGAACTCGCCCAGGCGCAGGTCGCGCAGGATGTCGACGCGTTCCAGCGCGTCGATGTCGGAGTGGAGGTAGCGGACCTTGACGCCGAAGCTGTCGAGGTAGTCGGTCAGGTCCTCGGCCATCCGCTTGGTCAGCGTCGTGACCAGCACGCGCCCTCCGGCCTTGACGCGGTCGCGGATCTCGCCCAGCAGGTCGTCGATCTGGCCCTCGACGGGGCGCACCTCGACGATCGGGGTCGAGCACGCCGGTCGGGCGGATGATCTGCTCCACCACGACGCCGCCCGACTGCTCCAGCTCGTAGTCGGCCGGGCGTCGCCGTGACGAAGGTGACGTTGTGGTGGAAGGTCTCGAACTCCTCGAACGTCAGCGGCCGGTTGTCCATCGCGGACGGCAGGCGGAAGCCGTGCTCGACCAGGTTCAGCTTGCGCGCCCGGTCGCCGTTGTACATCCCGCGGACCTGCGGGACGGTCACGTGGCTCTCGTCGATCACCATCTGCCAGTCGTCGCCGTGGTTCTTCTGGAAGTAGTCGAGCAGGCAGTACGGCCGCGTGCCGGGCTCGCGGCCGTCCATGTGGCGGCTGTAGTTCTCGATGCCCGAGCAGTACCCGATCTCCTTGATCATCTCGATGTCGAACAGCGTCCGCTGCTCGATCCGCTGGGCGGCGATCAGGTTGCCCTCGTTGCGCAGGATCGCGAGCCGCCACCGCAGCTCCTCCTGGATGCCCGTCGATGGCGCGGTCGACCTGGTCCTTGGGCGTCACGAAGTGCTTGGCCGGGTAGATCGTCAGCGTGTCCGACTCGCAGCGCCAGCTCGTCGCCGGTGACCGGGTTGATGCGGGCGATCTTCTCGACCTCGTCGCCCCAGAACACGATCCGGTAGGCCTCGTCCTCGAGGTAGGCCGGGAAGACCTCGACCACGTCGCCGCGCACGCGGAAGGTGCCCGGCGTGAAGTCGACGTCGTTGCGGTTGTAGAACACGTGGACCAGCTCCAGCAGCAGCTCGTCGCGGTCGACGCTCCTGGCCCGGCGTGATCTGGACGAGCCGCTTTTTGTACTCGTCCGGGTTGCCGAGCCCGTAGATGCACGACACGGACGCCACGATGACCACGTCCTTCCGGCCCGAGACCAGCGCCGAGGTCGCCCGCAGCCGGAGCCGGTCGATCTCCTCGTTGATCGCCATGTCCTTCTCGATGTACGTGTCCGACGAGACGATGTAGGCCTCGGGCTGGTAGTAGTCGTAGTACGAGATGAAGAACTCGACGGCGTTCTCGGGGAAGAACTGCCGGAACTCGGCGTAGAGCTGGGCCGCGAGCGTCTTGTTGTGCGAGATCACCAGCGTCGGCTTGCCGACGTTGCGGATGACGTTGGCGATCGTGAACGTCTTGCCGGTGCCCGTCGCCCCGAGCAGCGTCTGGTACTGGTCGCCGCGGAAGAGCCCCTCGGTCAGCTCGCCGATGGCGCGGGGCTGGTCGCCCATCGGCGGGAACGCCGTCGAGAGCTTGAACGGCGAGTCGATGCGCTGGATCGTGGCCATCAGGGGTCGCGGTGGGGCAGCCGGGGAAGCTCGGGCGTGGGGCTGACAACGGTGCGTCGCAGGGTGGGGTCTACCGGCACGTCCGCTCCGGGTTCGCCCGCCTCGACGCGCGTCGGCCGGGCGCGGGCCGGGCTCTCGCACGCGCACCGAGGCGGGCGGACACAGGCGCGCCCCGCTCCGGAGTCCAGAGCGGGGCGCGCGGTGCGTGCCGCCGGGGCTAGCGCGAGGCCAGCGCGGCGCGAGCGGCCAGGGCCGGGTCCACGTTGGTCGGCGTCCCGCTCAGGATGCCGCGCGAGCCAGTCGTCGAACGCGACGCCGGCCGAGGACCCGCTGTACCGGCTCGGGACGAGCAGGAACGTGTGGGCGTCGCCCTCGGCGAAGTACGTGCCCCAGTCGCGCCGAGATCTGGGCGCGGACGTCGCGCAGGCCGGCCGCGTACTCGTCGTTCGTGATCGGGTCGCCCGGCGCCTGGCCGAACCCGAAGAACTGCTGGATCACGTCGTCGCCGAGGTAGCTCGCCAGCCCGAACGTCGCGTTCGGGTACCGGTCGGCGTAGTAGCTGTAGATGCCCGGGAGCTGGTCCGGCTGGAACAGCTGGGGCGCGTCCGGCAGGGCCGCCGAGAGCAGTTGTAGAGCTGCGTTGACGCCGCCGGCCAGCTGGCGGGCTCAGGACGTTGTCGGCGAAGAACATCGGGCCCGAGTCGTCGACCAGGAAGAGGTCGGAGTCCGTGAACGTGTCGGCGACGGCGCCGAAGTTGAGGAGCGTCCCGAAGCCGCCGGCGCTCGACCCGGTCAGGAGCACCTTGCCCGGCGCGTCGAGCCCCTCGTCGAGGAGCGCCAGGGCCCGCTCGACGTTCTGGTGGCCGACGAACTGCTGGAGCCCCTCGACGCCCTGCGAGATCAGGCCCGGGCTGGCCGGGAAGCTGCCGCCGTGCAGGTCGCCGGTGCAGTAGGGCACGTAGACCATGTTGTAGTCGCCCACCGGGTTGTCGGCCGACGTGCTGAACAGGCCCTGGTTGCCAGCCGCCGCGACGACGTCGCGTCGAAGTCGGCCGCGCCGAAGCTCGACGGGTTGGTCGAGCACGTCGCCGCGTTGAAGCACGCGCCGCCGCCTTCGAGGTAGATCAGCAAGTCGTCGGCGCCGTCTTGGAGGCGGACCCCGATGCCGGTCGAGGAGCCGTCGCGGCACTGCGAGCCCTCGACGTCGAGGAACGTCCACTGGCCGAGGTTGGCCTCGGCGGCGGCGAGCGGGCCGTCGGGCTCGGACGAGTCGCAGGCCGGGAGGGTGAGGAGGAGGGCCGCGAGGGCGGCGAACGATCGGAGTCGGAGCATCGGGCGTGGCAGGTGGAAGCGGTCCCAGAAGCTATCGCACGGAGTGAACGGTGTTAACAGGGAATGTCGAGTGCCCTGCCCGGCCGCCTCGGTGACCGTGTCGCCGAGGCGGAGTGGGCTGCGCGTCGTCGCCGCCTGTGGCGCCGGCGCCTGGGGCGTCCCGAGATTCGCCGTCTCCCTCCGCCGCTCGTGTCCTACTGGCTCTGGTCCCTCTCCCCCGACGTGTACCCCGCCGCCGTCCGCGCCGGGACGTTCGCGCTGTGGCGCCAGGGCCGGCGGCGCCTGGCCGACGTCCGCGCGGGCGACCGGATCGTGGCCTACCTGCCCGGGCCACCAGGTCTTTGCCGGGTTGTTCGAGGCCGTCGGGGCCCCGTTCGAGGACGCGACGGCGCTCGCGCCGGGCCGGCACCTCCCGCACCGGCTCCGCGTGCGCCCGCTCGCCGTGCTCCCCGAGGAGCTGTGGGTCGCGAGCGACCGCGTCGCCGACGACTTGCGCGTGCTCGACGACTACCCCGAGGTGCCCCGCGAGGCCCGCTTCCGCCGCGTCGTGCAGCAGGTGCTCCACCCGCTCCCCGTCCTGGACGGCAAGGTGCTGGAGTTCGTCGTCCGCGCCCGCCTCGGTGCCGACCCCGAGGCGCTGATGGAGGCCGTCGAGGCCGTCCGCGACGCCCGCCGACAGGCCGACGCCGAGCCCCCGGCGCCACGCCCGACGCCGCCGGCACTGTCGCCGAGGCCGGTGTGGGCTACCACGCGCCAGCCGCGTTCGACCGCGCAGGGGCGACTCGAGCGGCTGATCGACGCCGTCGCCGCGCGGGGTTTCCGGTTCGACCCGTGGGAGGTGGCGGCGTACGTGACGGCGCTGCGGACCAAGCCGTTCGTCCTGCTGGCCGGCGTGACGGGCGTCGGGAAGAGCCGCCTCCCCGTCCTCGTCGCCGACGCGACGGGCGGCGACGCGACCGTGCTCCCGGTCCGGCCCGACTGGACCGACCCGGCCGAGACGATGGGGTTCACCGACCTGTCCGGGCGCGTTCCGGCCGGGCGCCGTGCTCCGAGCCGCACGACGAGCGGCCGGACGCGCCGGAGCGCTTCCACACGCTCGTGCTGGACGAGATGAACCTGGGGCGCCCGGAGCACTACCTCGCCGAGGTCCTGAGCCGGATGGAGGCGCGTGCTCCGGCGCCGGGTGGCTACGAGAGCCCGCCGCTCCTGACCGAGACCGTGGCGCCGGACGACGCCGTCGTGGCAGGCCGTCCGTCTCCCGCCCTCGCTGGGCGTGGTCGGGACGGTCAACGTGGACGAGAGCGCGCACGCGTTCAGCCGCAAGGTGCTCGACCGGGCGTTCGTGCTCGAGCTCGGCCGCCGCGCGACCTCGGCACCAGTGGACGTCGGACCGAGGCCGACCCGACGACGGAGGCGTGGCCGGCCGCGGCGTGGGACCGCCGCGGGCCGTCCGCCTCGGGGAGTTGTCGGACCTGACGCGCCGCGAGCGCCAGGCCGTCGACCGCGCGGTCGGCCGCGGTCGCCGAGGCGAGCGCGCTCCTGGCGCCGGCCGGGCTGGGCGTCGGGTACCGAGCGCGCGACGAGGTCGCGCTGTTCGTCCTCCACGCGCTCGGAGACGCCCGACGCCTTCCGCACGCGCCGACGGGACGCCGGTCGACCCGCTCGACCTGGCGCTGCTGATGAAGCTGGTCCCACGGATCGACGGCGCCCGGACGCCGGCCCGGACCGCCGCCTACGCTTTGCTCGGGTGGGCGTCGACGGTCGCCCTGCCGACGCGGCTCGGGCGCAGGACCTGGTCGACGCCTGGGCGGACGAGGGGAGACCGCGCGCGCTTCGACCGTGCCCGGTTCCCCCGCACCGCCGCTCGCCTCGCCCGCTCGTCCTAGGGGGCGCTGGACGACGGCGTCGCCTCGTTCTGGGCCTGACGGCGTCGCGACCGGGCTACCCCAGGTCCGACTCGCTCAGCGCGCGCCGGAGATCGCTCGACCGTCTCCACGAACTCCGCGGCCGACAGCTCGCGCCGACGGCGACACCGGGAGGTCGAGGTCGAACACCAGGTCCTGGTCGTAGGCTTCGACGTCGCGCCCAAGCCGCTGGAGCCAGTCCGCCATCCGGTCGTTCTCCTGGCCGACGACGCCGCGCAGCGTGTGGACCTCGACGTCGGGCGCCACGACGGCCAGCACGGCCAGCAGCAACTGCCCGACGCCGTGGCCCTGGGCGGTGTCGAGCACGGTGAGCGAGAACTCGGCCACGTCCGGCGAACTGGTCGAGGCGGATGAACCGGCCGACGCCGAAGCCGGTCGAGTCGGGGTCGGCCAGGTCGAGGGCGCCCCAGGCGACGTGGTCGTGCCCGTCGACCTCGGTGAGGTAGCGGAGGTGGGCGTCGCTGAGGGTCGAGACGGCCCCGAGAAAGCGGAGGCGGCGCGAGGCCGACGACAGCTTGTCGAAGCCCGCCGCCAGCCGTCCCGGTCGGCCGGTCGGATCGGCCGGAGGGCCACGGGGCGTCCGTCGCGGAGCGTCATCCGGAGGACGGACGGGTCGGGCACAGCGGGGGCGGTGGGGTGCGGTTAGCATACGATGTGCGAAACGCTGTTCGTCGTCGAGTCCCCCCGCGTCCGCCTGACGTGGAGCGGCCCCCGCCCACCCAGGCGGGGGCGGACCCGATGGCGGTCACGCGCTCGCGCGGCGGACGCGCCTCGGGTGACGGGCGCCGCGGGCCTCGACGTGTGGTTGGAGGAGGAGACCTCGTACGCGGTGCTCGTCCAGAGCCTCGACGGGCGAGCCGGTGTCGCTGTCGGCACCGCGACCCCGTCGTGACCGGAGCACTGGTCGCGGCGGACGGCGGCCGCGTGGTCCATGGTCGCCTGCGGACGGGGTCGCAGGCGGGGCGCGCTCGGTTCGTGATCGAGAGTGGGAGCACGAGTCCGTGGGAGGTCGGGCTCGACGTGCTCCCGGCCAAGATGTCCCGTGGCGACGTCGGCCGAGATGCGGTCTGACCTGGAGGCGGTCGGCCGCCGGTCTGTCCGTCTCCGCGGTCCGGCCGACCTCGCTCGCGGTGTCAGCGGCCGGGGCACGCCACGCCCCCGCCAGTCTGGCTCGCCGCGCTTCCGCGACTCGGTCGACGCGCTCACCGAGGCGGCCCGCGAGATCGACCGCCGTCCCGTCCTCGATGTCGCGCGAGACGCGGTCGCGAGGAGGCCTGGGGACGTCCGGCGACCCTCGTCTGACACGAGGCGGGCCGCTCTGCCGCTACGGCCTCGACGTGCCCACGCTGCCAGCGCGTCCCGCCCGGCCCACGGTCGACACGCCGGCGCACCGCTGGCTCGCCGCCCGCCTCGGCGCCGTCTCCGACCGGCTCGGCGCTCTGTCCCGAGCCGAGTCCCGGCGGACGCCGACACCGCGGCGAGGGGTCGTCCTCGTCGAGCTCGGGGCTGCTCTCGGAGCGCGTCCGCGACCTCCTGGCGCTCGGCGTGTTCGCATCGGTGGGAGCACGGCCGCCCTCTGTTCCTCCGCTCGTGCTCCGGCGGTCGCCGGCCTATGCCTCGGCCTACGACGCGCTCCGTCGTCTGGACCGCGGCCTCGACCTGCGCGCGGGCGCGCTCGACGTCTCGACCCAAGACCTGGCCGTCCTGTACGAGACGTGGGCGGCGCTCGCCGTCGTCCGCTCCGTCGCGCTCGCGCTCGGAGCGCCCGGTCCCGGCCCGGCCGTTCGGGATCGACGCGGTCGGGACCGACGTGCGGCTGCGGCGCGGCCGCGCGCACGCGGTCCGGCTGGTCGGGCAGGGCGTCGAGGTGGAGGTCGTCTACACGCCGCGGTTCCCGGCGCCGCCGGCGCTGCTGGCCCAGCGGCCCGACCTACTGGTCACCGTCCGCCGAGGCCAGAACGTCCGCCGGGTCGTGCTCGACGCCAAGTACCGGCGCGACGACTCGGCCGGCTACCGGCGTCGCTACGGGGCGCCGGGTCCGCCGGAGGACGCGCTCGGCACGCTCCACCGCTACCGCGACGCCATCGTCGAAGCGCCCGCGCGTCGACCGGGCGGTCGCCCTGTTCCCCGGCACCGCCGACGGCGCGTTCTACGGCTCGCGCCTGTGGACCAGCCTCGACACGCTCGGCGTCGGCGCGGTCCCGCTCCGGCCCGGCGACGTCGGTGCCCTCGACGCCTTCATCGGCGGGCTCGTCGCCGCGAGGTTGACGTTCCGAGCCGCGAGGGCCGCGAGCGGCACCTGGTCGGTCGAGAGCACGTCGGCGCCGGTCGACAGGAGCGCGCCGTAGGGCTCCGGCGACGCCGTCGCGCGCGGCCGCCTCGTCGATGGCGCCGAACGCTCCGGCCTGGGCCCGGATGCCGGCCGCGTGGAGACGCGCGACGACCTGGGCGTCGGGCATGCCGACCCCGGTCCAGGCGATCACGCGGGCCGGGTCGACGGGCGAGGCCAGGAGCGCGTCGACATCGGCCGGCGTCTCGGCCGTCGCCGAGACGACGCAGGTCGGGGGCGAGCGCGAACAGCCGCTCGTGGTCGGCCAGCGAGTACGTGATGACGGCGACGCGGTCGGCCGCGCCGGCCTGGCGGATGGCCGTCACAAGCTCGCCGTAGGGCACGTCGCGCTTGACGTCGAGGAGCAGGACGGCCCGGCCGTCGGCCCAGGCGAGCGCCTCGGCGAGCGTCGGCACGCGGAACGACGTGACCACGCCCGCCTCGGTCGACCAGACGGAGGCGGCGGAGCCGCTCGAACGAGCGTCTCGTCCAGCCGGCCCGTGCCCGTCGTCGTCCGGTCGAGCGTCTCGTCGTGCATCAGGACCAGGACCCCGTCGGCGGTCCGGCGGACGTCGGTCTCGATCAGCGCCGGCGCGTGGTTGAGCGCGTACTCGAACGTCTCGACCGCGTTCTCGGGCAGGCCGGGCACCGGCCCGCCGCGGTGGGCGCTCACCAAGATCGGGGCCGCCTCGGTCCAGCGGAGCGCCTGCGCGAGCGCGTCGGCCGTCGCGAAGTCGCGGTAGTGGACCGACGAGACCGGGACGGCCACGCGGTCGGCCGGCCGCTCGTCGAGCGTCAGCCGTCGGGGCGGACCCGCACGCGCCGACCGCGACGGCGAGCCCGACCAGGAGGAGGCGCCGCGATCACGAGGCCGCCTGGGCCACGCCGTACTTCAGCCGGGCCAGGACGCCCGCGAACCCGCGCTGGCGCTGCGGGCCCAGCAGCGGCGCCACGCCGAGGCGCTGCAGCAGGTCGTCGGGGATGGCCGCGACCTCGGCCGGCGTCGCCCCGTCGTAGGCGTCGATCAGGATGCCGACCAGCGCCCGCTGGGTCGGCGCGTGGCCGGGGATGTCGGCGTGGAGGTGGACCTGGCCGTCGGCGACCTCGGGGAAGAAGTAGACCTCGGCCTGGCACTCGTGGACCCGGCCGAGCCCGGCGTCGCGGGCGGCGAGGTAGCGCTCGGGGAGCGGCGGGAACTGGCGGGCGTGGTCGAGCAAGAGCTCGACCTGGAGGTCGCGCGGGACCGAGGCCAGCTCGTCGGCGATCTCTTGGAGGCGGTCGTTCACAGCAGTGGGGAGGAGAGGCGGGGAGGCGGTCCGGTCTGGCCGCCCGCCTCGGGCGGTCTCGGGACGGTCCGGCCGTCGGACGCGACGGCGGCGTCAGTCGCCGATGCCGCCGTCGTCCTCGGGCACGCCCTTCTCGACGGGCACGCCGACCAGGTTGCCCCACTCGGTCCACGAGCCGTCGTAGTTGCGGACGGTCTTGAAGCCCGAGCAGGTACTTGAGCACGAACCAGGTGTGGCTCGACCGCTCGCCGATCCGGCAGTAGGCGACCGTCTCGTCCTTGGGGTCGAGGCCCTGCTCGTCGAGGTAGATCGCGGCCAGCTCGTCGCGCGACTTGAACGTGCCGTCGGCGTTGGCGGCCCGGCTCCACGGGACGTTGAGCGCGCCTGGGATGTGGCCGGCCCGGAGCGCCGACTCGGACTGGGGGTTGCCCGGCGCGTGCGAGATCTCGCCGATGAACTCCTGGGGGCTCCGGACGTCGACCATCGGGCCGCCCTCCTTCATGTGGCGCAGGACGTCGTCGCGGAACGCGCGGATGGACCGGTCGGGGTGGGCCGCGGTGTAGTCGGTGCTCTCGTAGGTCGGCGTCGTCGTGGTCGTGGTCCGGCCCTCGGCCTCCCACTTGGCCCGGCCGCCGTCCATGACCCGGCAGTCGTCGTGGCCGAACATCTTGAACGTCCAGAAGGCGTAGGCGGCCCACCAGTTCGACTTGTCGCCGTAGAACACCAGCGTCGTGTCCGGGCGGATGCCGAGGCGGGAGCACAGGGCCTCGAACTGCTTCTGGCTGATGTAGTCCCGGACCTCCGCGTCCTGGAGGTCCGTCTGCCAGTCGACGTGGACGGCGTTGTGGAGGTGGCCCGTCGCGTAGAGCAGGACGTCCTCGTTGGACTCGATCACGCGGACGCGCTCGGTGTCGGCGAGGTGCGTCGCGACCCAGTCGGTGGAGACGAGAACGTCGGGGTGGGCGTGGTCGGCCATGGGAGGGGGGAGGTGGACGGCGAAAGGTACCCGGGCCACGAGCGACACCGGCGATCGGCGCGCGGGCCCCGAGCCACGTCCCGAAAGCTGGGGCGGGCCTCTTCACGGGGTCTCCCCTAACATTCCCGTAACCGGCCTGCGGCGCTGCGGTGCGGGAGAACCGGGCCCCGAGGTCGGGCAGAAACCGAGACAAACATCAGGGGACGCCTGGTGCCTTGACACAGTTTTCGGGAGCCGGGTATATTCACCCCCGTCGCTTCACACTCCCTTTCCGAACACGCACCTGCCCAGGTTGATACTGTCCTTCACTAGTCAGGACCAGCCAGCGTACGTGGGTACGGCGAGGCAAAGCGCGACCGCGGGGTCGTACGGGCCGTTTGGGCGGCCCGAGAATCAGACCCGGGGTATTGGGATCGTCCCGTTTCCCCATTGCCCCGGCCCTCGGGTCCCGGCATCTCGACCGGCGTCGTCCGACGCACTTCCTTCCCGGGCCCTGGCCGCTCGGGCTCACACACCACCCTTCAGGAGGTAGCAATGTTTCGTTCACTGAGCACCCTCGTGCTCCTGCTGCTGTTCGCGCTACCCGGCGTGGCGCTGGCGCAGAACACAGGAAAGCTGTCCGGTCGCGTGACGGACGTCGACACCGGAGACCCCCTCATCGGGGCCAACGTGTATCTGGCGGACATCCAGCGTGGCGCCGCCACCGACATCGACGGCAACTACACCATCCTCGGCATCCCCGTCGGTGAGTACACCATCCAGTACTCCTACACCGGCTACCAGACCGAGTCGCTGACCGGCGTCGACATCTCGCAGGGTCGGACCCGGACGGTCGACATCGAGCTCTCGTCCGAGTCGCTCGGCGAGGTCGTCGTCGAGTACGAGCGGCCGCTCATCCAGCGGGACGCCATCGGCGTGCCCAAGGTGGTCACCGGCGCCGACATCCAGAACCTCCCCGTCCGCGGTGTCGCGAGCGTGGCGGCCATCCAGGCCGGCGTCGTCTCCAACGACGGGTCGGGCACGCTCAACATCCGCGGCGGTCGCGGTGAGGAGGTCGACTACTACGTCGACGGCGTGAAGGTGCTCGGCGGTGCCCCCGGCATCCCGCAGCAGGCCATCGCCGAGCAGGAGATGCTCATCGGCACGATCCCGCCGCAGTACGGCGACGCCACGGCCGGCGTCATCTCGATCTCGACGCGGTCGGGCGGCAACCAGTTCTTCGGCGCGGCCGAGGCGATCACCTCGTACGGCCTCGACTCCTACGGCTACAACCTCGGCGCGCTGTCGATCGGCGGCCCGATCGTCCGGAACCGGGTGAGCTTCTTCGCGTCGCTCCAGGGGACCTACGCCGAGGACGCCAACCCGTACGCGATCGAGACGCTCCAGCTCAACGACGACCTCTACAACGCGGTCCAGCAGTCGCCCCAGGTGGTCCGCGTCTCGCGCGGACGGCCTCGACGACTCGGGCCTGACGGTCTCGCCGCTGTTCCAGGACGACCAGTTCCTGTACCTCCCGATCCCGGCGGGCTTCTCGACGGCCGACGGCTCGGTGACCCCGGACGCGCTCGCCGCCCAGCTCGGCCTGGCCGACGCCGACGCGGTCCAGGGCCTCCAGACGTCGTACAGCCTGTTCTCGGACCCGAGCCAGTTCACGTCGCGGAACGCCAAGGACGACCCGTCCACGGAGATCTCGGCGACCGGTAACATCGAGCTGCGCCCGGTGACGGGCGTGAACCTCCGCCTCGGCGGGGCCTACTCGATGAACGAGGACCGTGGCTTCAGCTACGACCGCTCGTTCTTCAACCGGGACCGGTTCACGACGGACGAGGACGAGATCACGCGGGGCTACGTCTCGCTCCGCCAGGTGCTCTCGAACACGGCGTTCTACCAGCTCCAGGCCGAGTTCTCGACCCGGAACTTCATCTCCTACCCCGACGAGTTCGGCAAGGACATCCAGAGCGTGATCGCCTACGGCGACATCGACGCCCCGCAGAACGCGGTGGCGGCCCGGTACCTCTCGCTCGGGACGAGCGGCGACGACGCTGGCAACTACATCCAGCAGTTCTCGGACGGCAACCTGAACGTGCCGAGCTCGCTCGGCTTCGTGTTCGGCGGCCCCGGCACCCCGTGGGGCGCCAGCTACGACACGTTCAGCCAGGAGCAATTCCGCGTGTTCGGTAACGCGCAGACGCAGATCGGCGTCCACGAGCTCTCCTTCGGTGGCGAGTACGAGACGCGGACCCAGCGCCGGTGGAACCTCCGGCTCGGCAGCTCGGCCCGCAACTTCGCGCGCTACATCAACGACGCCTCCGGCGCCGAGACCCCGATCGTCGACAGCGACGGCAACGGGACCCTCGACACCGGTGTCGACTCGTACGAGCAGCTCCCGTACTCGGCCGGCTTCGAGAACGGCGTGTCGTACTACGGCTACGACTACCTCGGCCTGACCGAGGTGGACGACCAAGACGTCGACGACTTCGCGGCGGGCTCGAACTACAACATCGCGCCCTACCGCCCGATCTACTACGGCGGCTTCCTCCGGGACCGCGTGGAGTACCGGGACATCGTGCTCGACTTGGGCGTCCGCGTGGACGTGTTCGACAACAACACGCTGGTCCTCCGGGACCCCTACGCCCTCGCCGACCTGTACCGCGTCGAGGACCTCCAGTCCGGCAACATCACCGACGGCCAGGGCAACGTGCTCGTCACGGCGCCGGGCTCGATCCCGAGCGGGATCGACGGCGACTTCGCGTTCTACCAGCGCGACGGCGCCGTGGTCGGCTACCGCGACCTCAACGGCCAGTTCTACAACGCCAACGGTGAGGCGGTCGTCGACTTCACGGAGATCACCCGCCTCGGGTCGCCGCTCGCGCAGTCGAGCACGCTCTCGCAGGAGGCCTTCCGGGACTACGACCCGGCCGTGACGTTCATGCCGCGCGTCGGCGTGACCTTCCCGGTGACCGACCGGGCGCTGTTCTTCGCCTCGTTCAACGTGACGAGCCAGCGGCCGAGTGAGAACGCGTTCGCGACCATCCAGGACTTCGCCCGCACCGCGGCGTCGTCGGGCACGGTCAACAACCCGAACCTCCGGCCCGAGACGACGACCCAGTACGAGCTCGGCTTCCGCCAGCGCGTCGGCCAGCAGGCGGCGCTCACGCTCTCCGGCTTCTACCGGACGCAGCGGAACAAGATCACGCTCCGGAACCTCAACTCGGCGTTCCCGAGCGGGTACACGGGCTACACGAACCTCGACTTCTCGACGACCAAGGGGGTCGAGGTCGCCTTCGACCTCCGCCGGACGCGCAACCTCGCCGTCAACGCGAACTACACCCTGTCGTTCGCCGAGGGCACGGGCTCGGACTCGCGGACGGCGCGGATCATCGCCTGGCGGAGCCAGACGGGCGTCTTCCCGGAGACGCTGGCCCCGCTCGCGTTCGACCGCCGGCACAACCTCAACGTCTCGCTGGACTACCGGCTCGGCGACGGGGAAGGCCCGATGATCGCGGGCGTCCGCCCGCTGGCCGGGTTCGGGTTCAACCTGCTCGGCATCCTGCAGAGCGGGAGCCCCTACACGGAGCTCGACCAGAAGGCGCTCGAGAGCCCGATCCTGCAGTCGACCAACGGCGGCGCCGTCGGTCAGGTGAACTCGGTGTACCTCCCGTTCACCAACCGGATCGACCTCAAGGTGGACCGCGCGTTCAACCTCGGCCCGGCCGCCTTCCGCGGCTACGTCTGGGTCCAGAACCTGCTCAACACCGACCAGATCTACTCGGTCTACCGGGACACGGGCTTGCCGGACGACGACGGGTTCCTCGCGACGAACCCGGACGCGGTCCGCGCGCTCCCGACCGAGCTCGAGCGGGACGCCTTCCGGTTCCTGTACTCGCAGTACGTGGCGTCGCCGGTCGTGCTGGACACGTTCGGTGTCAGCGGCGGCCAGCTCTACGGCCTGCCCCGCCGCGATCCGCCTCGGCGTCACGCTGGACTTCTAAACCGGCATTGGACTGCTGCCCCGTGGCGCCGGTGTGACCGGCGCCGCGGGGGTGGCTCACCCCCTGCAACACCCCTTTTCCATGACCGCTTTGTATCCAACCACCCGACGGCTGACAGTCGTGCTGGTCGGCCTTGTAGCCCTGTTCGGGCTCTCGGCCCCGGCGCAGGCTCAGGCCGGCTGTTCGACGGGCTCGGCCGAGGTTGACCTCAACATCAACAACGTCCGGGCGACGCTCTACAACATCGGCGGCCTGTTCTGGCGCGGCTCGGCCGCCCAGTACGAGGTCCCCGCAGGCAGTGGCCTGGTCTCGATCTTCGCCTCCGGCATCTGGGTCGGCGGCCAGGTCGACGGCCAGCTCCGCTTCGCCGGCTCCACCTACGGCCCCTGGGAGTACTGGCCCGGCCCGCTCGACGCGCAGGGCAACGACCAACGCGGCGACCTGTGACCAGTTCGACCGCTTCTGGAAGGTCAACATCGGCGACATCCGGGCCTACAACGGCACCGGCGCGGCGACCTCCGACCTCCAGGCGTGGCCCATCGCCTACGGCGCCCCGTTCTTCGTGGACAGCAACGGCAACGGCCGTCGCGACCCCACGCTCGACCTGGACGAGGACGGCGAGTTCGACGAGCCCCGCATCGAGCTCGACATCACTGACCCGGGCTACGGCTCGCGCCAGATCGACCTCGCCGCCGGCGAGCGCCCCGACATCATCGGCGACCAGGGCATCTGGTGGGTCATGAACGACAAGGGCGGCTCGCACGACTGGGGCGGCACGGCCGCGATCGGGCTCGAGGTCCGCGCGCAGGCCTTCGCCTTCAGCACGGCCGACGCGCTCAACAACGCGACCTTCTACCGGTACCAGTTCCTCTACCGCGGGCACGTCGCCGATGACGCGAACCTACATCGGCATCTTCTCGGACCCCGACCTCGGCAACTTCAACGACGACTACGTCGGGTCGGACCCCGAGCTCGGCCTGGGCTTCGTCTACAACGGCGACAACAACGACGACGGTGGCGGCGGCTACGGCGAGTCCCGCCGGCGCTCGGCTACGACTTCTTCCAGGGCCCGCTGGTCAACGACGACGGCGTCGACAACGACGGCGACGGCGAGACGGACGAGGACGACGAGCGGCTGGCCATCGAGAAGTTCTTCTACTTCACGAACGGCGGCACGGTCACCTCGGACCCGAACGACTCGGCGACGAGGCCTACTCGTACATGCAGGGTCTATGGAAGGACGGAACGCCGCTCAAGGAGGGCGGCAACGGGTACAACACGAACGGCCCCCAGGTCGACTTCGCGTTCCCCGGCAACCCGCCGGACTTCTGGAGCGAGTACAACTCGGACGGCAACGGCACGGCGAACACGCCGGCGGACCGCCGCTTCGGCGTCTCGTCGGGCCCGTTCACGTTCGACCCCGGTGAGACCCAGGAGATCGTGTTCGGCATCGTGTGGTCGCAGGCGGCCGGCGCCGCCAACCCGGCCATCGCCTCGGTCGGCAAGCTGAAGGTGGACGACGCGACGCTCCAGAGCGCGTTCGACGCCGAGTTCGCCCTCCCGGAGCCCGCCGCCGGCCCTGGTGGTCACCGCGACCGGGCTCAACCAGGAGATCATCCTGGAGTTCGACAGCGAGACCGGCGACAACGCCGACCTGTTCAACTACGACGTGGAGAACCCGTTCGCGCCCGTCGACGCGGTCGACCGGACCTACACGTTCGAGGGCTTCCTGGTCTACCAGTACCGGAGCCTCGCGGACAGTGAGGGCATCCTGGTCGGCTCGTACGACCTCGACAACGGGATCACCAACATCATCGACACGGTGATCGACCCGAGCACGGGCATCCCGCTCACCCAGGTGATCGTGACGGGCGCCGACAACGGCGACGGCCTGACGACGCCGACGTCGATCTCGTTCAACTCGGACGGGTTCACGCAGCAGCCGCTCCGCAACGGGACGAGCTACTACTACGGGGTCCAGGCCTACGCCTACAACGAGTCCTCGATCGGCTCGCGCGTCTTCCGGGGCCCGCTGACCCGCGTCGAGGTTCGCCCGACGCTGGTCGGTGCGACCGTGCCGGTCGCGACGACGGGCTCGGACCTGCCCTCGGTGGCAGCTGCGAGCAACGTCGGTGGCGGCCTGGTCGGCGCTCGGGTGGTCAACCCGGGTGCGACGACGGGCGCGTCCTACAACGTCGTCTTCTTTACGCAGAACGACGAGGACGGCAACGCGGTCGGGACCAACTACCGGATCATCAACACGACGACGAACACGACGCTGTTCGACGGCGCCGCGTACTACGCGGCGACGGGCACGCTCGCTCCCCAGCGGACCGACGCGTTCCGCGGTGAGGGCCTGGCGTTCGACGTCCAGGGTCCTGATCCGGGCCCGCTGTTCCCGGGTGGCACCAACGCGTTCGTGGAGATCACGGGCCCGGGTGGCGTCGACGCGTGTGGCCCCGGTGCGGCCTCGACGGGTGGCTGCTCCCTCGGCACGGGGAACAACATCTACTCGTCGTTCAACTCGACGAGTGACTACGTCGGCTCGCGCGTCGGTGCCGGCCCGGAGGACAGCATCGGTGGGTTCGCGCCCAACGAGTTCGAGATCCGGTTCACGGACGAGGGCTCGTACGGGTACTACGGGTTCACGACGGGCAACCTGATCAAGGTGCCGTTCGAGGTCTGGGACATCGGCCTGACGCCTCCGGGCCGGGCCAACGACCCGTCCGACGACGTCCAGATGGTCCCGGTCTTGTTCGCCGACGGCCCGATCGAGTGCGAGTTCGGGCTACAACTCGGGCGAGGACGAGTCGCTCTTCGGGATCGGTGAGATCACGCAGCGGATCTACGCCTACTACGCAGTGGGCGACGACTACGCTGCGTTCGACGCCGCTGCCGCCCCGCTGGTCGCTGCGGCGGCCGACGGGTGCCCGACGGACCCGGCCACGGCCGACGCCGCCGGCTTGATCGACTTCGGCCGAGGCCGCCCGCTCCAGCGCTTCGTGATGGAGCAGGCTGGCGCCGGGATCGACGAGCTCACGGGCACGGTGATCCGGTTCTACACGACCGACCCGAACCAGCCCGGCGACACGTTCACGCTCAACGCGGAGCAGGTCGGCGCGGTCGTCGCGACGTCTCGGACGGCCGACGAGCAGGAGCAGGATCTCGACCTGATCGCGATCACGCCGAACCCGTACCGGGGCTTCTCGGGCTACGAGACGTCCGGCAGCCAGTCGGTCGCTCGGTTCGTCAACCTCCCGGCTCAGGCGACCATCCGGATCTTTACGCTCAGCGGCACCTTGGTGCGGACGATCGAGAAGAACAGCCCGGGCACGGCCACGACGGACTGGAACCTCCGCACCGAGGCCGGCTTGCCGGTCGCGAGTGGGATGTACCTGATCCACATCGAGGCCCGCCAGGACGACGGGACGGTCATCGGCGAGCGCGTCCTGAAGTTCGGCGTCATCCAGCGCCGCACTCAGCTCGACGTCCTCTAAGCCACCCCACCCAACACCCTCTATATCATGTATCGCACACTCCTTCTTCTGGCCGCGCTTGTCGCCTCGGCGCCTGCGATGGCCCAGGGGCGTGACGTCCCGGGTGACGAACGGGCGGGGACGGCCAGCGCGCAGTTCCTGCTCGTGCCGACCACGGCCCGGACCACCTCGCTCGCCAACGGCCTCACCGCCGGTCTCAACACGATGTCGGGCCTCGAGGCCCTGCAGTCGAACCCGGCCGCCCTGATGGTCAACACGGGGACCGAGGCCATGTTCAGCTACATCAACTTCGTCGCCGACATCGGCGTCAACACGTTCGGTGTGGCTCAGAGCTTCGGCTCGTCGAACATCGCCCTGTTCGTGACCTCCTGGGATCTCGGTGAGATCCCGCTCACCTCGGCGGCAGCGCCGGACCCGACGTCGGTGACGTACGACGCGACGACCTACGTGGTCGGCGCGACGTACGCCCGTCAGTTCACCGACCGCATCGCGGCCGGCGTCACGGCCAAGGCCGTCGGCGAGTCCATCGACGACGTCAGCGGCTCCGCCGTTGCCTTCGACGCGGGCGTGACCTACTCGGTCGGCGAGTCGGGCCTCGAGTTCGGCGTCAGCCTGCGGAACTTCGGGACCAAGATGAGCTACTCCGGCAACGGCCTCGGGACGTCCAACCCGATCGTCGGCTCCGGCGGCACGGGCAGCTTCCCGATCGCAGGTCGACACGGACAGCTACGAGCTCCCGTCGCTCCTCAACTTCGGGGCCACCTACACCCGCCAGTTCGCCGGCGACGTGTCGGTAACCGCGCTCGGCAACTTCCGGTCGAACGCCTACGACCAGCCGGAATTCGCCGGCGGTCTGGAGCTCGGCTACGGAGACATCGTCTACGCTCGGGGTGGGGTCAACATCCTCCCCGACCAGGACGTGAGCGCCTCCGAGTTCTGGAGCTTGGGCGCCGGCGTCAACGTGCCGCTGTCGACCTCGAAGATGGCGGTCGACTACGCCTACCGCGCCATGGGCGACCTCGGCGACGTCAACCTGATCACGGCTTCGCTCCGCTTCTAGCGGACCGGGTCGGCGGGCTTCGGCCCGCGCGATCTCGCGGCCCCCGGGCTGTCCTTCGGGACGGCTCGGGGGCCGCTTTTTGGACCACCGGGCCACGAGGCGGGCCGCCTCGGGACGGCGGCGCGCGTAGCTTGTGCGGTCATTGATCTGTGTGCAAAGCGTGTTCGGTAAGCGACGTCCGGGAGGGGGAACGGCCGTGTGGGCCCAGGCCGCACTGTGGCTCAGCGCCGCGATGGTGCTGGGGCTGGCGGCGTGCTTCAGCCCGCAGCCCCAGGCGACCGACGACCGGTTCCTCAACCTGGCGCCCGAGGTCGGCTACGTCGGCGACGCCGACGTGCGCGACGTGCCACGAGGAGCTCTACGCGAGCTACCAGTCGCACGGGATGGCCCAGTCGCTCTACCCGCTGACGGCCGAGAACGCGGTCGAGGACTTCTCGGGGGTCGAGGTCCGCCACGAGCCGTCGGGGTTCGTCTACGTCGCGCGGCGCGAGGGCGACCGGTTCGTGCAGGAGGAGTACCGACTGGGGGAGGAGGGCGTGCGCGACCACCAGCTAGCGCGGGAGATGACCTACGTGGTCGGCAGCGGGTCGGCCGCGCGGACGTACCTCGCCGAGGAGCACGGCCGGCTCTACGAGCTGCCGCTCACGTGGTACACCCAGGCCGACGGCGGGGCCGGGCGGTGGGGGCTGAGCCCGGGCTACGCCGAGCAGAACGCGCGCTTCGACCGGACCATCCCCGAGCGGTGCATGGCGTGCCACAACGGGACGAGCGAGCCGGTCCCGTTCGCCGACGGCAAGTACGCGAGCCTGGCGACCGGTATCGGGTGCGAGTCGTGCCACGGGCCGGGCGCGCTCCACGCCGAGGCCCGGCTGGGCCAGCCCGAGGCGCCCGACTCGGTCGACGTGACCATCGTCAACCCCAAGTGGCTCGCGACGGACCTGCGGCTCGACGTGTGCCAGCAGTGCCACCTCAACGGCGAGGTCTCGGTCCTGCGCGAAGGCGAGACGGCCCAGAGCTACCGGCCCGGCCGCCCGCTCTCGGCGCACCGCGCCATCTTCGCCCTGGTCAGCGACGACCCGAACCGCGTCAGCGTGATCTCGCACGCCGACCGGATGCGCCAGAGCGCGTGCTTCCAGGAGTCCGTCGCGATGGACTGCGTGACGTGCCACAACCCGCACGAGGGGTTCCGCGACAAGGGCCCGGAGTACTTCAACGCGACGTGCCAGACGTGCCACGCGCCGGACGCGCTCCAGGCCGCCATGCCGACGCCGGCCGCCAAGGCGCAGCACGCCGCGAACGCCGACTGCTTCTCGTGCCACATGCCCAAGGTCGAGGCCGACGACGTGCCCCACGCGTCGTTCACCGACCACTACGTCCGCGTCGTCGGCGACGACCGGATCGTGGGGACGGCCACCTCGGGCGAGCTGCCGGCCGTACTTCGAGGCCGACCGCGAGGACGGGGTCGAGGAGGGGATGGCCTACGTGATCTACGCGCGGCAGGGCGGCGGCGCGACGGCGTTCCGACGCGGCGTGTCGCTGCTGGAGCAGCGGCTCGACGAGCGCCCCGAGGCGGGCGAGGCCCAGTACCTCCTGGGCTACGCGCACCTCCAGACCGGCCGCGCTCAGCAGGCCATCGGGCCGCTCCAGCGGGCGCTGGCGATCGGCGAGAACCCCGAGCGGCTCAACGCGCTCGCCCAGGCGTTCGAGCAGACGGGGCGTGCGCCGGGCGAGGCCGAGAAGCTCTACCGCCCGCGCCGTCGCGATCCAGCCCGCCGCCGCCGACGTCCGCGTCAACCTACGGGCGGCTGCTCGAAGCGCAGGGCCGGCTAGACGAGGCCGTCGGGCAGTACCGGGCGGCCATCGACGAGAAGCCGTGGCTCGCCCAGGCCCACGTCCTGCTCGGCGGCGCGCTCGCCAAGAACGGGGACCTGTCGGGCGCCGTCGCCGCGCTCCGAGCAGGCCGTGACGCTGGAGCCCGAACCAGGCCGACGCGCTGACCAACCTGGGCGTGCTCGTGGCCCAGGGCGGCCAGGTCGACCAGGCCGGCCGTCTGTTCCGCCGGGCCGTCGCCGCCGACCCGCGCAACGCGAACGCCCAGGCCAACCTCGCGCTCTACTGGCTCAACGAGGGCCGCCCTCAGGACGCGCTCACGCACGCCCAGCAGGCGCTGGCGCTCGACCCGGACCAGGGCACGGCGCTCCAGGTGCTCGACGTCTTGCGCCAGTCCGCCGGCTGACCAGAGTCAGGGCTGGCCGGCGGCTTCGAGCGACGGGACGGGCAGGCCGGCCAGGTCCGCAGCGATCCGGGCCGCGTGGATCCGGCCGTTCTCGATAAACCAGCGGCTCGTCGCGTAGCCGCCGCAGACGGTCCCGGCGAGGTACAGGCCCGGCCGCGTCGACTCCATCGTGTCCGGGTCGACGACTGGCGCCCGCTCGTCGCCCTCGAACGTCGAGCCCGAGCCGTTCCAGAAACGAGAAGTCCGGGTGGTAGCCGGTGAGGAGCAGGACGACGTCGGCGGGGACGCGTGAGCGGGCCGTCGGGCGTGTCGAGGTGGACGGCCTCGGGCGTGATGCGGGCCACCTGGGTACCGAAGTGCGCGTCGATGGCGCCCTCCTTGATCCGGTTGAGCAGGTCCGGTCGGATCCAGTACTTCACGCTCGTCGTGATCTCGTCGCCGCGGACGACGAGCGTCACGGCGCCCGCCGTGGCGGTTGATCTCGAGCGCCGCCTTGGCCGCCGAGTTTTTGGCGCCCACCACGACGGTCCGACGGCCGCTGTAGCCGTAGGGCTCCTTGTAGTAGTGCGAGACGTGGGGGAGGTCGTCGCCCGGCACGCCGATCCGGTTGGGCTGGTCGAAGAAGCCCGTCGCGACGGCGACGGCCCGCGCCGGGTGCGCCCCCTTCGACGTGACGACGGTGAACGCGCCGCGCTCGCCGTCGACGCGCTCGACGCGCTCGCCCAGGCGGACGTCCAGCCCCTCGCGCTGGGCCACGCCGCGGTAGTAGTCGATGGCCTCCTCGCGGCGCGGCTTGTAGAACGTCGTCGCCAGCGGGTGGCCGCCGATCTCGAGCAGCTCGGGCGTCGAGAAAAACTCCATCTGGGTCGGGTACCCGACCAGCGAGTTCACGAGCGCGCCCTTCTCGACCACGCGCGCGGTCAGTCCGGCACGGTTCGCCTCCAGCGCGCAGGCCAGCCCGATGGGGCCGGCGCCGACGACGAGGAGGTCAACGGGCAGGGTGGGGGGCGTCTCCATGCCGGTCGAACCGGCCGGGCCGGGCCGAGGTTGCCCGCGAGCCGTCAAGAGCCGGGCGAAAGACCACCGGTCCCGCCTCGGCGGCGCCCTCGGTGGGCCCGCGACCCAGCCGAGGCGGGCGCGGTCACGGCTGGGCCGGGCGGTGGGGCGGGGGCTCGCCGTCGGCGCCGTCGCCGGCGACGGTCTGGGGCGGCGGCGGGTCGCTGCGGCGGTTGCGGAAAAACGACCGGAGCAGGTCGGCCGAGGCCTCGGCCTCGACGCCCGAGAGCGTCTCGACCTGGTGGTTGAGGCGGCGGTCGCCCGGGATGTCGTAGAGCGTCGACGCCGCGCCGGCCTTCTCGTCGAGCGCCCCGAACACCAGCCGGTCGAGCCGGGCCCAGACGAGCGCGCCGGCGCACATCGGGCACGGCTCCAGCGTCACGTACAGCGTGCAGCCCTCCAGAAACTTGGTCTGGAGCGTCTGGCAGGCCGCCGAGACCGCCAGCATCTCGGCGTGGGCCGTCGGGTCGGCGAGCCGCTCGACCTGGTTGTGGCCGCGCCCGACCACCTGCCCGCCGCGGACGACGACGGCGCCCACGGGCACCTCGCCAGCTTCGTACGCGCGCTCGGCCTCCATCAGCGCCAGGCGCATCCAGCGGCGGTCGGGGTCGAGCAGCGAGGCGAGGGACATGGCGGTCGAGGGGGCGGGGCGGGGGGAATGCGGCACTGGGGAGAACGATCCCGCCTCACCGGACTCGGGCCCCATGCTCGAGCCCTACGCCCCCCGCGACAGCGGCATCGTCATGCAGCGCGGGCCGCCGCGGCCACGCGACAACTCGTTGCCCGACAGCCGGACGGCGATCCGGGCGTCCGAGGCTCGCCGCCGAGTCGCCGTAGTAGTCGAGGAAGCTCTCGACATCGACCACGTGGAAGCCCTCGGCCCGGAGCGCGTCGTACGTCGCCCGGTTGCGCGCGTAGCCGACCACCAGGCCGGGGCGGATGGCGAACAGGTTGGCCCCATCCGTCCACTGCTCCCGTCGCTGGCGGACGGGGTCGGCGCCGCCGCAGGGGACGAACGTGTACGCCCGGCCGGTGACCTCTTCGAGCGCGTCGCGCAACGTCCGGCACGGGCGCAGCCGGAGGTCGGTCGGGTCGCCGTCGATGGCCTCCAGGATGAACGTGTGGTCGTGGGCGTCCTCGATGATCGGCGGGAAGACGACGCAGGTGTCGGCGTCGGCGAAGGTGAACACCGTGTCGAGGTGCATGCAGTAGCGCGCCTTGGGCAGGTTGACCATCACCACGTGCTCGACCGACGTCCGCGTGAGCAGCTCGCGCGCCACGGCGAGCACGCCGCCCAGGCTCGTCCGCTCGCTCTGGCCGATCAGGACCACCTTCTCGTCGACGACCAGCAGGTCCCCGCCCTCGAACGACACGTCGTCCGGCAGCTCGATCACCCGGTCGCGGGCGTCCGCGAAGCGGGGGTGGTGGGCGTAGATCGTGCCCATGATCACGCTCTCGGGCGCCCGCGCGGCCGTCGCCGCGTGGCTCAGCAGCACGTGGTCGCCCACGACCGCCGACAAGTCTCTCGTGAACAACAAGTTGGGGATCGGAAGGGCCGTCACGGGGAACGGCGCCTGGCCCGTCACCGCGAACCGGAGCAGCGCCTCGCTGCCGAGCCCCTTGAGCTCCGACTCGTAGGCCTCGAAGTTCCGGTACGGCATCCGCTCGATGAGCCCGTCCACGAACGCCGCGCGTGCGCCCGCCTCGGCGAACGTCTCGGCCAGCAGGTCGGTCACCTGGAGCACGGCGTCCTCGCGTCCGACGGCGGCCCGGAACAGGCGGACGAGCGTCGCGTGCTCGTCGCGGGCCTCGTCGACGAACAGGATGTCGTCGAAGAGCAGGTCCTCGGCGTTCTCCGGCGACACCAGCGCCATCTCCTCGCCCGGCGTGTGGACCACGACCTGCTGGAGCGGCGCCGTCTCGGACGGGATGTGGAACGGGGCGACGGTGGTCTCGACGGGCATCGGGGTCTCGGGGGAGGCCCGGGCAAGCTACCAAGCCGTGGCCGACCGCCTCAGCGCCGCGCCTTCTCCCGCACCAGCTCGACGAACCGCAGCACGGCCGCCACCACGATCAGGACCAGGACGACCTTGACGACGAGCCCGAGCAGCCACCCGGCCAGCTTGAGCACGAAGGCGAGCACGCCGAACGCGGCCACGAGCACGATCGCGGCGAGGAGGATCTGGAGCAGGCGCTGGATCAGCATGGTCCCGGGAGGGCGTCAGAGCTGGAAGGCTTCGTAGGCGACGATGGGGCCGCCGTTGGCGGGCCGGCCGCCCGAGACCACGATTCGGTTGCCGTCGAAAATAGTTGCGATGTGCTCCGACCGGGGGACCTGGAGCTGGAAGGCGTCGGGGAAGCGGAACACCCGGTCGGCCTGGGCCGCGTACACCTCGAACGTCCCGACGGGCGCCCCCGACGGCCCGCGACCGCCCACGACCAGGGCCAGCCCGTCACCGAGGTCGACGGTGGCGGCGCCGGCGCGCGGCGCGAGCAGCGGGGCCGCCGTTCGGACGCTCAGGCTGAACGGGAACGTCCCGGTGCCGGGCGTCGACCAGCGCAGGGCGAGCGACGCGCCGTCGTCGCCGGTCAGGCCGAACACGGCGGCCGTCGCCGGCCCGGTCGGGGCGAGCGTCGGGCCCAGGATCGTGGCGAACCCGCTCGCGCCGCCGGCCGGCGACAGCTGGTCCAGCCGGATCGGGTCGGTGAGCACGCGGTACACGTCGATGGTCTGGGAGAGCGTGGCGCCCGAGCCGGTCGGCACGCGGCCGCCCAGGAGGTAGACGTAGGTCACGCCGTCGAGCGTGAGCGCCCGCGCGACGTGGTCGGCCCGGGTCGGCGCGTCCCCACCCAGGACGACCTGGACAGACGGCCCGGCCCCGTCGTTGGTGATGAACTCGGCCGAGCTCACGAAGTCGGCCGGGGTGGTCGCGTCGAGCCGCGTCGCGCCGCCCAGCAGCAGGATGCCGCCCGCGACCGGGGTCGCCGTGTGGCCCACGCGCGCGGTCAAGAGCGCGACCTCGTCCGACACGACCTGGGCGCCCGCGCGCCGCAGCCGGGACGCCGTCGCGAGCGCCGTGCCCGAGCTCCCGACGCCGCCCGCGACGACCGTCCGGCCCTGGCCCACCTCGGTCGCGGTCGCGCCCGCCCGGGCGACCCCGTCGTTGGCGCCCGCCAACGGCTCCCGAGCCGCCGGCAGGTAGACCGCGTAGAGCGTGTCGACCCGGGTCCCGCCGGCCTCGTCGGTCACCGAGACCGGGTACACGTTGAGGCCACGGTCGAGCTGCTTCTCGTAGATGAACGCGCCGGCCGTCGAGTCGAAGTCGATCTCCTTGCCCCGGATCCGCAGCGTGAGCGGGCCGCTGGGTCCGTTCGGCACGAGCGTCACCCGGAGGTCGCGGTCCAGGAACACGACGTCGAGGTCGGGCGAGGCGACCAGCAGGTCCGTCCCGACCGGGTCGATGGGGATCCGGTCGCAGCCGGCGAGGGCGAGCAGGCACGCGAGGGCGACGAGGCGGCGCACGGGCTAGGCGGAGGGGGGAGCGTAGTCGACGCGGTCGAGGACGAGCCCGTGGGGGGGAGCAGCAGGGCCTGCGGCGCGGCGGTCGCCGGCGGCCAGGACGTCCGGGAGGTCGGCCGGCGCCCGGCGACCGCGGCCGACCTCGACGAGGGTACCGACGACGGCGCGGACCATGCCGTGCAGAAATCGGTCCGCCTCGATCTCGAAGTCGAGGTCGCCGGCCCGCTCGCCGGCCGTCCACCGCGCGCGCGTCACCGTGCACGTCCGGTTGGTCGTCTCCGACTTGGTCCGGCAGAACGACGAGAAGTCGTGGCGGCCCAGCAGGTGGCGGGCCGCCTCGTTCATGGCGTCGAGGTCGGGCGCGGGCCGCAGGAGCACGCGCGTGCGCCGGTCGAGCGCGCGCGGCTCCGTCGACGCCCGGTAGACGTAGCGCCGCCGGCGGGCGTCGTAGCGGGCGTGGAACCCGTCGGGCGCCGGCCCGGCCGCCAGCACCGCGACCGAGTCCGGCAGCAGCCCGTTGAGCGACGCCCGGAGCCGGTGGGCGTCCACCTCCGCCTCGGTGACGAAGTGGGCCACCTGGCCGCGCGCGTGGACGCCCGCGTCCGTCCGCCCGGACCCGACCACGCCGACGGGCCCGCGGAGCACCGTCGCGAGCGCGGCCTCCAGGGCGCCCTGGACCGTCGGCCCCTCCGGCTGGACCTGCCAGCCCCGGAAGTCGGTGCCGTCGTACTCGATCAGGAGGCGGGTGGTGGGCACAGTGTGGGTGGAGGGGGTGGAGGGGTGGAGGGGGTGGAGGGGGTGGAGGGGGTGGAGGGGGTGGAGGGGGTGGAGGGGGTGGAGGGATGCTCCTGGGCCGTCGAAAAGTTCCGGCGACTTCGCCGGCCTCGGTGGCGCTCCGGCCCGTCCGGGCCCACCTTCCGTCCCGCATCCCACCACGCGCCCGTGCCCCCTCGGATCTACCTCACCGGCTTCATGGCCTCCGGCAAAAGTACGGTCGGCCCGCTCGTGGCCGACCGCCTGGGTTTCCGGTTCGTCGACCTCGACTGGCTCGTCGAGGCCCGTGCCGGCCGGTCCATCCCCGAGCTGTTCGCCCAGGGCGAGGCCGTCTTCCGGGCCGCCGAGGCGGACGCCCTGCGCGAGACGACCGGCGGCGAGGGGCTCGTGGTGGCCACCGGCGGCGGCACGCTCGTCGACGCCGACAACCTGATCGCGGCCCGGATGGCCGGCCCGGTCGTGTGGCTCCGGTCGTCGGTCGACGCCGTCCTGCGCCGCGTGGGCGGCTCGCGGCGCCCGCTCCTGGCCGACCCCTCGGGCCGCCCGCTCCGCGGCGACGCCCTGGCCGAGCGCGTCCGCTCGCTCCTGGACGCGCGCGAGCCGTTCTACGCCCAGGCCGACGTCGTGGTCGACGCCGACGCCCACGCCGACGTGGTGGCCCGGGAGGTCGCCGAGTCGCTCGCGGGCTGGCGCCGCGCCTGAGCGGGCTCGCAGGCTAGCGGGTCAGCCGGAACGAGCGCCGGTGGTGTGGGCTCGGCCCGTGCGCCGCCAGCGCCTGGTAGTGGGCGGCCGTCGGGTACCCCTTGTGCCGGGCCCACCCGTAGACCGGGAACGCCGCGTCGAGCTCGACCATCCAGCGGTCCCGGGTGGTCTTGGCGATCACCGAGGCGGCCGCGATCGACAGGCTCCGGGCGTCGCCCTTGACCACGGTCTCTTGGGGGCACGGCGCGCCCGGCACCTCGCGGTTGCCGTCGACCAGGAACACGTCGGGGGTGAGCGGGAGCGAAGCCGCCGCGCGGCGCATGGCCTCCATGGCGGCCCACAGCACGTTGAGGGTGTCCACCTCGGCGGGCGAGCACGACCCCACGCCGACCGCCCGCGCCTGCCGGTGGATCAGGGGGACCAGCGCGTCGCGGGCCTCGGCCGAGAGCGCCTTCGAGTCGTCGAGGCCGGGGAGGTCCGCGTCGGGCGGGAGGACGACGGCGGCGGCGACGACCGGGCCAGCGAGGCACCCCCGGCCCGCCTCGTCCAGGCCCACCACGACGCGGCGTCCGGCGTCCCAGTGGCGGCGTTCGAACGAGAGGTCGGGCATGGGGCGAACCTAGCGCCGCGCCGCGTCCGGAGCCCCCTGTCGCCTCGTTCCTCGTTCCCCCTAGGGCCCTTGAAGCGGGCGGGGTTGGACGGCCGCGTGAAACCTGCTATCTTGGCCTGCGTCACAGAGAGGACCCGCGCGCGAACCCAACCGACGCCACGCGGGCTTCAGGGCCAGGTCACAGCCGTCGCAGCGGAGCGAGGCGCAGCGGACCGTTCGACCTCCGGCCCTCCCGATTCGTTTTCTGGCCTGGGCTTTGCCCGACCAGCGACTCCGGCACACCGGCGGCATGGCCGCTTTTGCCCCGGACGACCACCCCCGCAGACGGGCCCCGCCCGTGCCCTGCGTGAGACCCCTTCTAGGGACCCGTACGGCCCGTGCCGGCGCTCCCTCCCCGACCGTGCCCCCTCCGGCACCCCGCATCGACCCCCGCCACTCCATGGCTGACAAGACGAGCGCGACGGCCTCTGCCGACGCCACCGAGACCGACACGCCGGACACCGCGCCCAAGAAGCGCCGCTCCCGTGCCCACGTCATCGACCTGACCGACTCCGGGTCCTCTTCCAACGGCAACGGCGCCTCACCGGCCCCGCCGGAGAAGCCCGCGCCCAAGCGCCGCACACGCAAGAAGGCCGAGCCGGAGCCCCAAGCCGACGCGTCGGGCGGGGAGGGCGACGAGGCCCCCAAGCGCCGCCGCCGCCGCACCCGTGAGGCCGAGCCGGTCGCGTCCAGCGACAAGCTCGACGAGACCGCCGAGACCGACGAGGCGCCGGCCACCGAGGGCAGCGCGTCGTCCGACGACAGCGGGGACGACGGAGGCGACGACAGCCAGCGGGGCCGCGGCCGCAAAAAGCGGAGTCGCAGCGGCGGCAAGAAGGAGAGCGGCGGCAACACAGGCGGTGGGGGCGGGCACCCGGGCGAGCCCTTCGAGGGCCTGCTGGAGCTGATCGGCGACAAAAAGTTCGGGTTCATCCGCGAGCTCTCGACCTCGCTGTCCAAGGGCGACAACGACCCGTTCATGCCGCCCCCGCTGATCCAGAAGTACAACCTCCGCGACGGGGTCCAGCTCAAGGGGTTCATCAAGCCCGGCCGGAAGGGGGCGTGGCAGGTCAGCGAGGTGACCGAGGTGATGGGCGCCGAGCCCGACGCCTGGACCGACACGACCGACTTCGACGAGGGGCTCGTCATCTACCCCGAGGACAAGCTCGACATCGTGAGCGACGCCTCGGACGTGTCGATGCGGGTCATCGACATGGTGTCGCCGCTCGGCAAGGGCCAGCGGGCCCTGATCGTGGCGCCGCCGCGCGCGGGCAAGACGGTCATCCTCAAGGGGATGGCCGCCGGCCTGGCCCAGAACCACCCCGAGGTCAAGCTGGTCGCGCTCCTGATCGACGAGCGGCCCGAGGAGGTCACCGACTTCCGCCGCAACACGGCGTGCAGCGTGTTCGCGTCGTCGAACGACGCCGGCGAGGACAACCACGTCCGCGTGGCGACGCTCGCCTTCGAGTACGCCCGGCGCCTGGTGGAGCAGGGCCACGACGTGGTCATCCTGCTCGACTCGCTCACGCGCCTGGGCCGGACGTTCAACCTCTACGGCGGCAACTCGGGCCGGACGATGTCGGGCGGCCTGGACGCCCGCGCGCTCCTGATGCCGCGCAAGATCTTCGGCTCGGCCCGCAACATCGAGAACGGCGGCTCGCTGACCATCGTCGCGACGGCGCTCGTCGAGACGGGCAGCCGCATGGACGACGTCATCTTCGAGGAGTTCAAGGGGACCGGCAACTCGGAGATCGTGCTCGACCGGGACCTCTCGGAGAAGCGGATCTACCCGGCCATCAACATCAAGCGGTCCGGGACGCGGAACGAGGAGCGGCTGGTCAACGACGACATCGCCCACGCCCGCAACATGCTGCTGCGCGCGCTCAACAGCCGCTACCCGGACGAGGCCATGCAGGCGCTCATCAAGCAGATCCAGCTCAGCCCGTCGAACGAGCAGATGCTGCTCGACCTGATCCCGTCCGAGTAGCCCCGCCTCGAGTAGGCCCGTGGCGGAGCGTCGCATCGCCGCGGCGCTCCCCTCTTCGTTGCGGGGCCTCCGCGGAGACGCGTACGCAGCGGAGGTAGGTCGCAGTCAGGTGTGGGTCTAGGGGGCGACAGCCCCCGCCGTCCGTGCTCCGACGTTTCGCCCCGGCATCGCCCTCCACGAGCCCGACGTCACCGAGGTCCAGGTCGACTACGTCCCGCTCCGCGACCGGCCCGAGGCGGACCGACCGCGCGAGAAGCTGCTCGCCCGGGGGCCGGCCACCCTGAGCGACGCCGAGCTGGTCGGGTTGGTGTTCGGGAGCGGGACGCGCGTCGGCGGCCGGAGCGTGTCGGCGGTCGAGTTGGGTCAGGCGTTGCTCCGGGCCTACGGGTCGCTGGCGAAGCTGGCGCGGCGCGACGCCAACCAGGTGGCCCAGGCGACCAAGGGCGTCGGCCCGGCGAAGGCGGCCCAGCTAGCGGCCGTGTTCGAGATCGGCCGGCGCGTCGAGGCGGCCCCGCCCGAGGACCGCGTCCAGGTCCGGAGCCCGGCCGACGTCGCGGCGGCCTACGGCCCGCGCCTGCGCGACCTGCCGCGCGAGGTGTTCGTCGTGCTCCACCTCAACACGGCCAACGTGGTCACGGCCGAGTACACCCTGACGACGGGCGGCCTGGCGGCGTCGATCGTCGAGCCGCGGCAGGTGTTCGAGCGGGCCATCCTGGAGCACGCCGCCTCGGTCGTGTGCCTCCACAACCACCCGTCGGGCAACCCGGAGCCGAGCCGCGAGGACGTCGCCGTGACCCGCCAGCTGTGCGAGGCGGGCGGGGTGCTCGGGATCCCGGTCCACGACCACATCATCATCGCCGGGCGCGGGTTCACGTCGCTCGCCGAGCGCGGGCTGATGGGGTGAGGGGGAAGCAGGGGATGGGCAGAGGAGCGGCGCCGGCTCCCACGCGCCGGACGTCACGCGGGAGCGGCGGCGGCCGACTCCCCCCGCCTCGGCCCGAGGCGGGGATGGCGGGGCGCATCCGGCCCCGTGCCCTACAGCGGCAGCCGCTTGAACAGCCGCTCGGGCACCGCCCGGACGCCCGCCAGGATCGGCCGCCACCAGCCCGGCGCGTAGACGACCTCGGCGCGGCGCCGGATCGCCCGGTCGACGATCTCGGCGACCCGGTCCGGCCGGGCGAACAGCGCGTTCTTGGGCACGTCCGCCGTCATCGGCGTGTCGACGAACCCGGGCTTGACCGTGACCACGGCCACGCCGCGCGAGGCCAGCCGCGCGCGCAACCCGCCGGTGAACAGCGTGACGGCCCCCTTGGCGGCCCCGTAGACGTAGTTCGACGCCCGGCCCCGGTCGCCGGCGACCGACGACAGCACCGCGATCACGCCGTCGCCCTGGGTCTCGAACCGGCCGGCGAGCCCGGTCAGGACCGAGACCACGCTCGTCGCGTTGAGCCGGAACGCGCGGACGGCCGCGTCGGCGTCGGTCGCGGCCTCCTCCTGGTCGGGGAGCGTCCCGTAGGCGACGAGCGCGACGTCGAGCCCGCCGAAGGCGTCCCACGCCTGCGCGACCACCGCGCCGTGCCGGTCGAAGTCGGCCGCGTCGAACGCGACCTCGGCCACCTCGGCGGCGCCACGGGCCCGGAGGTCGGCCGCGTTGGCGGCGAGCTTGTCCGGGTCGCGCGCGGCCAGCACCAGCCGGCCGCCTCGACCGGCGACGCGCCGGGCGTAGGCGTGAGCGATGGCGCTCGTGGCGCCCAGGATCAACACGCGGTCAGACATGGCTGGGTCAGGACGTGACGCGGCGCCAGAAGGTGGACGAAAAGGCGGGGTCGACGTGGGCCGCGAACGCGTCCCAGGCGGGGAAGAACGCGCGGAAGCTGGCCGGCGTCATGCACGCGTCCTTGGCCGGGTAGACGGCCCCGCCCGCCGCGCGGACCACGTCGTCGCACGACCGCAGCAGCGCGACCGTCCGCTCGCCCCGGTTCGGGAGGTCGAGGGCCAGCGTCACGCCGGGCCGGGGGAACGAGAGCATCCCGGGCGAGGGCACGTCGCCGAACGTCTTGAGCACGGCCAGGAACGACCCCGCGCGCGCCGCCGCCAGCCGCCCCAGCACCTCGCCGATGGCCGCGCGGGCGGCCAGCGGCACCACGAACTGGTACTGGTAGAACCCGCGGCGCCCGTAGCCGCGGTTCCACCGGCCGACGGCGTCGAGCGGGTAGAAGAACGGGACGAGCCCGACCTGGGAGCGCGCGACGTCCGCGCGCTGCTTCCGGAAGTACGCCGCGTTGAACGCCCGGACCGCCAGCGGCGACAGCGCCCACTCGGGCGCGTCGAACGGGACCGACAGCCGGGGCGCCCGACCCGAGTCCGCCCCGGCCAGCCCCGCCTCAGCCCCGTCCGCCTCGGCCGTCGCGTGGGCCCCCTCCAGTAGCAGCCCCCGGCCCTCCGGGCGGAGCGCGTCGATCCACGAGACCACGTAGGGGCTCCGGGCGCTGGCCTCCGCGCTGCGCGCGGAAAAGTCCGCGAGCGACCGGAAGCGCGTCGTCGTCTGGTCGATCCGGTCCGAGGCGACGCGCGACAGGCGGAGCTCGACCCAGGTGACGAGCCCGGTCAGCCCGAGCCCGGCGACGGTCGCGTCGAACAGGGCGTCGCCGGGCGCGAGCTCCAGCGCCTCCCCGGTCGAGCGCACCAGCCCGAGCCGGGTCACGAACCGCCCGAAGGTGCCCGCGACGTGGTGGTTCTTGCCGTGGACGTCGTTCGCGACGGCCCCCCCGAGGGTGACCCAGCGCGTGCCCGGCGTGACCGGCAGGAACCACCCGTGCGGCAGGACGAGCGCGAGCACGTCGGCCAGCGTCACGCCGGCCTCGGCGCGGAGCACGCCGGCCTCGGCGGTCGAACGCCAGGACCCGGTCGAGCCCGGCCGTGTCGAGCAGTCCGCCGCCGCCGTTGAGGCAGACGTCGCCGTAGGACCGGCCGCGCCCGTAGGCCAGCACCGGCCCGGCTTGGGCCGCCCGGGCCAGCCGTTCGGGAGCCTGGCTCCGCCAGCTCAGCCGGTCCACCCGGGCCGGCGGCGCGACGGGCACCCGCCCCCAGCTCTCGTAGCCGCGCGCCGTCATCGGCCGGGCCTGCGCGTCCACCGAGGCGGGAGGGGAGGGGCAGCGGTCATGGAGACGGGGGGGAGGTCTGGCAGGACGAGGTCGGCACGGCGCGGGACCCCGTTCACGGTACCTTCGCCGACCACCCGCCGCCCCCGCCATGCAGATCCTGGAGCCGACCGAAACCTACGACGTCTGCATCGTCGGCTCGGGCGCGGGCGGGAGCATGGCCGCCAAGGTGCTGGCCGAGGGCGGCGCCAAGGTGGTCCTGCTGGAGGCCGGCCAGCCGTGGTCGATCGCCGACGCCGACATGCTGACGTGGAACTACGAGTCGCCCCGGCGCGGCGCGAGCACGACCCAGCGGCCGTTCGGCGAGTTCGACGCCTGCGACGGCGGGTGGGAGATCGAGGGCGAGCCCTACGCCGCCGCCCGAGGGACCGACTGGCGCTGGTGGCGCGCGCGGATGGTCGGCGGCCGGACCAACCACTGGGGCCGGATCTCGCTCCGGTTCGGGCCCGACGACTTCCGCGGCAAGTCCCGCGACGGCTACGGCGACGACTGGCCCATCGGCTACGACGACCTGGCGCCGTACTACGACCGCGTCGACCGGCTGGTCGGCATCTTCGGCTCGCGCGACGGTTTCCCCAACGAGCCCGACGGCCAGTTCCTGCCGCCGCCCGAGCCGCGCTGCTACGAGAAGCGCGTGATGCGCGGGGCCGAGTCCATCGGGATCCCCGTGCTCTCGTCGCGGCTGTCGATCCTGACGAAGCCGCTCGGCGACCGGCCGGCGTGCCACTACTGCGGGCAGTGCAACCGGGGGTGCTCGGTCGGCGCCAACTTCTCGGCGGGCCGCGTGCTCCTGGACCCCGCTCTGGCGACCGGCAACCTGACCGTCGTCACGGGCGCGATGGCGCGCGAGGTGCACGACCGACGACGAGGGCCGGGCGACCGGCGTCTCCTACGTCGACACGGGGACGCTGGAGGCAACCGAGGTGCGGGCGGGCGTCGTGATGCTGGCCGCCTCGGCGTGCGAGTCGGCGAGGTTGCTGCTCAACTCGACGAGCGTGCGCCATCCCAACGGGCTCGCGAACTCGTCCGACGTGGTCGGGCGCTACCTGATGGACACCGTCGGCGCGGGCGCCTCGGCGTTCGTGCCGGCGCTGGCGAACCAGCCGGCCCACAACTGCGACGGCGTGGGCGGGATGCACATCTACATCCCGTGGTGGCTCCACGACCAGCACGCCTCACTCGACTTCCCGCGCGGCTACCACCTCGAGACGTGGGGCGGGCGCGGGATGCCGGGCTGGGGCTACGGCTGGGGCATCGAGCGCGCCAACGCCGACTGGGGCGACGACCGCCGAGGCGGCGGCGGCTACGGCGCCCGGCTCAAGGACGACTACCGCCGCGTCTACGCCGCCCGCGTCGGGTTCGCCGGCCGCGGCGAGATGATCGCCCGGGCCGACAACCGCTGCACGGTCGACCCGGGCTCGCTCGACCGCTACGGCATCCCGACGCTGACCTTCGACGTGACCTGGGGCGACGAGGAGATCCAGCAGGCCCGCCACATGCAGATGGCCGCGCGCGAGATCCTGGAGTCCATCGGCGGCGAGATCGACGAGATGCCGACCGAGGAGACCGAGTACGGCATCTCGAAACCGGGCGAGATCATCCACGAGGCCGGCTGCGTCCGGATGGGGGACGACCCGGCGACGTCCGCGCTCAACGGGTTCTGCCAGGCCCACGACGTCGACAACCTGTTCGTGGTCGACGCGGCCCCGTTCGTCTCGCAGCCCCACAAGAACACGACGTGGTCCATCCTGGCGCTCTCGTGGCGCGCGGCGGACTACCTCTTGGACCCGCGCCGGCAGCGCAACGTGTGACGCCCCGCCCCGCCCGCCCCGCCCGCCTCGGCGCCGAGGCGGGCCCCCCGATCGACCCCGCGCGCCTTCCGCTCCGCCCATGACTCCGATCTCCCGCCGCGACGCCCTGCGCCGGCTCGCCGTCGTCGCCGCCGCGCCCGCCCTGCTCTCGGCGTGCCGGGGCGAGGACGTGGCCGGCTCCGCCGCCCGCCACGCCGAGCACCGGGCCGCCGGCGCCGTCCTGCCCGCCGTCGGCACCGAGCCCACGTTCTTCACCGCGCACGAGTTCGAGACCGTCCGCACGCTGGCCGGGATCGTCCTGCCGGCCGACGACCGCGGGCCGAGCGCGGCCGAGACGGGGACGGCCGAGCTGATCGACTGGGTGATGACGGACGAGCTGCTGGGCGACCCGACCGACCGCCAGACGCTGATCCGCGGCGGCCTGGCCTGGCTCGACGCCCAGGCCCGCGACCTCGGCGCCGAGTCGTTCGTCGCGGCCTCCGCCGACCCGCAGCGCGCGCTGCTCGACCGGATCGCCTACCCCGCCTCGGCGGCGCCCCAGGACCAGGCGGGCGTGGCCTTCTTCAGCCTGTTCCGCAACTACGTCGCGACGGGCTACTTCTCCAGCCCCCAGGGGATCGAGGACCTGGGCTACCTCGGCAACGTCGCCCAGAGCGAGTGGACCGGGTGCCCGGACGACGCCAACGCCTACGCCGCGCGGACGGCGTAGGAGGTGTGGGGAGGGCGACCGCGTCGGCCACCCGTCACCCCGAGTCCCCCTCCGGCCGGGACAGGTCCCCCTCCGGCCGGGACAGGTCGAACGTGATGTACACGGGCCGCTGGGACTCGGTGGCGCCGACGGCACGGTAGAAGGCGCGGGCGGTCGCGTTGTCCTCCTCGGTCATCAGCCAAGCCGCCGTGCAGCCGCGGGCGCGCCCGGCGTCGAGCACCGCGGCCATGAGCGCCGTCGCGATGCCGCGTCGACGGACCGCGTCCGCCGTGCCGACCTCGTCGACGTAGAGGACCGGGAGCTTGTCGGGCTCGGTGATGACGACGGCCGAGGCCATCCCGACGACGCGCCCACCGACGAGCGCGACCGCCAGCAGGTGGGTCGGGTCGGCGAGGACGGCCGCCGTCGAGGCGGGGCGGAGGGGCCCGTCGAACACGTCCGGGTCGAGGTCGTCGAGGACGTGCGCGTCGTCGGGTCCGAGGAGACGGATCGTGAAGGGTGCCACGGGATCACTGGCCGATGGGGGAGCCGGGCGGCGCGTCGAGCGCGTCGGGCCGCGCCTCCGGGTCGTAGTCGCGGCCGAGGAAGCGCGTGACCTCGCCGGCCAGCCACCGGCCGTGCGCGGCGTCGCCGCCGGACCACCGCGCGAGCCGGTCGGCCAACGGCGCCAGGTGCGCCTCGGTGTGGGCGCGGACCGACGGGGCGGCGTCGGGGTCGCCGGCGAGCGCGACCAGCGCGTCGACCCAGGCCGTCCAGGCGGCCCGGCGGATCTCGGCGTCGTAGGGCGTCGCGCCGGCCGGGGCGAGCGCGGCGTCGGTCGGTCGTGAGCACCTCGGCCAGGTCGGGGAGCGACGGGTCGAGCGCGCGCTGGGTGACCAGGCGCGCGGCGCGTGTCGGGTCGAGCAGGTACGAGAACGTCAGCGCGGCGGCGGTCTCGGCCGGGGCGACCGGGTCGAACGTCACGCCGGTCCGCCGGTCGAAGCTCTCGCGCGTCGCGCCGTAGCCCGGCGGGCGCGGCGGGATCTGGCGGGCCGCCTCGGGGAGCGCGAGCGCCTCGGGCGTGACGGTCGCCAGCAGGGCCCGGAGCGCGGCCCGCTGGGTCGGCCCGTCGACCGGGCGCGGGCGGGGCGGCGCCGTCGCCGCGCGCGGTGTACCCGTAGGCGACGCCGCCCAGCAGGTGGGCCGTCGCGTCGACCTGGTACCGGTGGCGGAGGTAGAGCGGGACCAGGACCTCCTCCAGCGTCGCCAGCGGCCGGCCCTGGCGGATCCGTCGCCTCGCCGAACCGGTCGAGCGCGGCGCGGCGGACGGCCATCTCGTCGTCGAGGGCACGGACGGCGTCGGAGCCGTTGTCCCACAGCGCGCCCGTCGGCGTGGCGGCCCCGGTCGGTCGGGCGTCGGCGTCGGTGACGTAGCGGAGCCCACGCGCTCGGTTCTCCGCCAGCACCCGGTCCGCCTCGGCGTCGCTGCGGGCGTAGCCGTAGCGGACCGCCTGGACGTCCCACGGGCCGACGCCGACGGCGTAGGCGTCGGCCACGTCGACCGCGCCGTCCACGAGCGTCGCCAGCGGGGCCGGGTAGTCCATCACCGTCGTGCGCCCCTGCGTCGAGCCGGCGAAGTTGTGGGCCAGCCCGATCGTGTGGCCGACCTCGTGGGCCGAGAGCTGGCGGAGCCGGGCCAGCGCGAGCGCCAGCATCGGGTCGTCGGCCGCCGCGAACCCGCCCGCGTCGGCGCCGACGTAGGGCGCGAGCAGGCCCTCGGCGATCAGGTAGTCCTGGCGCACGCGCAGCGAGCCCAGCGACACGTGGCCCTTCAGGATCTCGCCCGTCCGCGGGTCGACCACGCTCGACCCGTAGCTCCAGCCGCGCGTGGCCCGGTGGACCCACTGGATCGTGTTGTACCGGACGTCGAGCGGGTCGACGCGAGTCCGGGCGGACCTCGACGCGGTAGGCGTCGCGCCAGCCGGCCGCGGCGAACGCGTCGGCCCACCACCGCGCGCCGTCGAGCAGCGCGCCCCGCACCGGCTCGGGCGTGCCGGGGTCGAGGTAGTACACGATGGGCTCGGCCGCCCGACACACGCCGTCGGCGTCGGGCGCCTCGGCGCACGTCAGCCGGTGGCGCGTCACGACCCGCTGGACGACGTCCTCCCCGATGGGGACGGCGTAGTCGGCGTAGTCGTACGGGAAGTAGCCCGAGGCGGGCGCGAACGCGCGCATGGCGTAGCCGGCCTCGGGCAGGGCCACGAACGAGTGGCGGACGCGGACGGTGACGGCCTGGGGGTCGGCGGCCACGTCGCGGACGAACCGGCCGGGCTGGCTGCTCGCGAACGTCAGCCGCGCCTCGAGCTCGGTGTTGCGGGGGAACGCCTTGAGCGCCGTCGGGGACGGGCGCGCTCCGCTGCTTGTCGAGCGAGAACGCGCCCTGGCCCGTCTGCCGGAGCTGGTCGGCGACCCCGTGGGCGTCGCGGACCACGAAGTCGGTCGCGTCGACGAGCACGCGGCCATCGGTCTCGGCGACGACGTCGAAGCCCCACACCACCGACGCCGCGAAGGCGTCCTCGACGGCCCGCCGCTCGGCCGGGTTGTCGGTCCCGGCCCGGAACCGCAGGTTGGGCTGGACGAGCAGCACGCGCCGCCCGACCCGCTCGAACCGGACGACCCGCTCGCCGCCGAGCTGGCTCCGGTCGAGCCCGACGTCGTTCGACCCGAGCCCGGCGGCCAGCGCGACGGTGTACAGCAGGTCGGTGTCGAGCGCCGGCACTTCCAGCCAGACCGTCCCCGCGTCGCCGTCCCACCAGACCGGGAGGAACCCGTCGTGCCGGTCCAGCCCGGCCGTCTTGGCCTCGACGGTCGGCAGCGCGGTCGCCGACCCCGCCGGCCTCGGCGGCGTGACCGAGGCGGGCGGGGCGGAGGCGCAGCCGGCGACGAGGGCGACCAGCGCGGCGGAAACGGCGAGGCGGAGCCGCGGGGACGGGGGCGTGGGCATGGCAGGCGCGTAGGGGGGAGGTCGCAATCTAGACGGGCGGCCGCGCGACGCCCCCAGATCCTGCGTCCGCTCGCCTCGCGCTCGCGCCCCGCCGGCATCGAGATCGGCCCCTCGCTGCGCGACTGCGGCAGGGTGCAGGTGAGCAATATTGGCGACATAACGTGTTGATAATAAACGTTTTTGGATTTTAGGACCGGGTCCTGTACTCTTCGTCCATCGACGCCTAGCACGGGGCCAGCGGAGAGGGACCCAGCCAGTAGGGACGCCATGCAGCTGCACGACTACCAGTTCGGACACGACGTCGGCGTGGGCGTCGACGACGTCAGCGGAGCGCTCAAGGGGGACGCCGTCGTTCGCACGGCCCCCGAGGAGGTGACCGGCGCGGGCGGCCAGAACGTCGTGTTCGCCATGGAGCAGATCGAGAGCACCGAGGAGCTGACCGACGCCCTCAGCGCGTCGGCCGAGGTCAACGGGCGGTACGGGCTGTTCAGGGCCTCGGCCAAGTTCGACTTCGCCCGGAGCACGGCGACCAACAGCTACTCCCTGTTCCTCCTGGTCTCGGTCTCCGTGACCAACTCGTTCCGCCAGATGCGAGACGTCCAGCTGACGGCCGCCGCCGCCGACTTGTGGCGGAGCGGGAACGCGGACCAGTTCCGCGACCGCTTCGGCGACGGGTACGTCCACGGCCTCCTCACGGGCGGGCTCTACCACGGCGTCCTCCAGATCGACACCGAGAGCGAGGAGGAGAAGGAGGAGATCTCGTCCGAGCTGGAGGCCGGCTACGGCGGGCTCACGGGCAGCTTCAACGCCAAGGCCCAGTTCGGGAAGCTCGTGGCCAAGGTGTCCTCGAAGAAGAGCATCAAGGTCCGCCACCTCCAGATCGGCGGGGCCGACAGCTCGGTCGAGGTCGAGGCCGACGAGATGGTCCAGAAGGCGACGGAGTTTCCGACGACGGTCGCGGGCGACCGCGCGTCCCCCTTCAGCGTCCTCGTCAAGGAGTACGAGACGGTCTCGAACCTGCCGCCCCAGCCGAACAAGCACGACCTCCTGCTCGCCAAGGACGTCGTCCGCGAGTGCGGCCGGCTCCGGCTCCGCTACATCGACTGGATCAACGACCTCGAGTACATCCTCGCCCGCCCCGGCCAGTTCGACTGGGACAACGAGAGGAAGCAGTCCCGCCAGCTCGGGGCCAAGCTCGACGAGCTCCGCGAGGCCATCACCGGCCTGGCGCGGCGGGCGTCGACGTGCGCGAACAACCTCGCCCACTGCGAGATGCCGACCGGCGAGGACACGGTGATCCTGGAGCCGGAGGACATCCCCGAGCGGAAGCGGCGCAAGGGGAGCGGGACGAAGAGCGGCGGCCGGCGCAAGCGGCGGTACCCGTACTACGCGCCCCAGCCGGTCCCCGGGACGCGCTGGACGCCCGTGCCGAGGCGGGGCAAGCCGCCGCTCTACCTCATCCTGGGGCCCGCGCGGAAACGGAAGCGCCTCGTGGTCCAGAGCGACGGGGCGACCACCAAGGCGAAGGTCAAGACCGGGAAGCGCCGGCGGAGCGCGGGCGAGGACGCGGCCCGAGCCGCGACGCGGACCAGCCCCGGCCGGCCCGGCCGATGACGCCCAGCCGGCACACAGCCGAGGACACGCCATGTTCGACCTCTCCGACTACCCACGCGACGCCCGGGCCTGGTTCCACGAGGGGCCCACGCAGTGGCCGTCGGCCGTCGCCGCCGCGATCAACGGCGGGCTCCGCGACGAGGACGACCTCGCCGACCTGGTCTTCTTCATGCACCACGGAGAGCGCATGTCGGGCGAGACCGGGCGGGCGCTGGCGTCGGGAGAGCCCCAGTTCGCGGCGCTGGTCGACGAGTGGAACGGGTTCCGAACGATGGTCGGCCCCTTGGTCCAGGGGGCCGTCCCCACCGAGGGGCCTACGTCCCCACCCTCCGGCGGTACGCCGCGCGACGTCGTCGACCGGACCGGCGAGCACGTGCTCCGCAAGGGGTTCGCGTCGCCCGCGAGGCGGCCCGAACAGATCCGTGGGATCGTGCTCCACCAGACGGGCATCGCCATGCCCCGAGACCCGGCCCGCTGGGACCACGTCGCCGCCCACGCCGGCGTGACGTCGGACGGCCGCGTCGTCCACATCAACGCGCTCCGGTCCTACGTGATGCACGCGAACCTGGCCAACGCCTTCTCGGTGGGCGTCGAGATCCACGGCCTCCTCCCCGGCCTCGCCGACGACTGGCGCACGATGCCCGCCGCGAGCGAGGAGAAACACCCGGACCTCAGCTACCGGCAGCGCAGGAAGATCAACTTCGACCAGCGGACGGAGGTCACGCCTGCGATTGCGCGCGCGTCGCGCGAGGCCCTCGCGTTCTTGGTCGAGGAGGCGCTCGCGCTCGGGTGTCCTCTCACCTATCTCTGGGCACACCGCCAGTTCGACCGGAGCCGGAGCGCGGACCCCGGCGAGGAGCTCTGGAAGGAGGTGGCGCTGTGGGCTGTCGACGAGCTGGGGCTGGAGCTGGACCCGCACTTTACGCTCGGGAGCGGCCGGGCAGTCCCCCGTGAGTGGGGCGTCCCGGCGAGTGCGTTCGACTACCGGAACAGAGAGGTCGGCACGGCGACCCCGCGGCGAGCGACGATGAGGAGGATCCGGGGCGTGAACAGCGAGGGGCAGGTGGCCGAACTGACCGTCCCGACGTAGGCCCCGGGTGGCCCGTCTTGGCGGATCGTCCCGCCGCGGCCGGCGTCGAACGGCCATGACCAAGACCGCGCCTAGTTGAGCACCGCCCCCGCCGGGCCGTCCCGGTCGGCGGCCTGGGACGCGGTCGTCGCCGCGGCGGCGACCGGCGCCGCGGTCTACGTCCCCCTCTCGGTCCTGCCCGGGTTCGTGGACCCCGCCCGGTCGCTCGGCGTCGAGTGGCTATTGACGGCGCTGTTCCTCGCCGACGTCACCGTCCAGGCCCGCCGCCTCCAGCGTGCCCCCGAGGGCCCGGGCGGCCGATTCGCGCTCTGGGCCGACGCCGTGGCGGCCCTGCCCGTGTTCCTGCTCGGCCCGCCCGCGTTCCTCCTGCTCCGCCTGGCCAAGCTCGTCCGCGTGGCGGCCGGGATGCGGGCCGTCGGGCGGCACCACGTCGGGTGGGCGAGCCGGCTGCGGCTGGTGTGGTTCGGGTACTGGCTGGCGGTCACGGTCCACCTGGTCGCGTGCGGGTTCGTCGGCCTCGGTGGCGTGCCCGGCACCGGCGACGCCGAGCGCTACCTCGACGCCGTCTACTGGGCCACGACCACGCTCACGACCGTCGGATACGGCGACGTGCTGCCCCAGACGGCGCTCCAGAAGCTCTACGCCATCGGCGTGATGCTGCTCGGCGTCGGGTTGTACGCGTTCCTGATCGGCAACATCGCCTCGCTGATCTCGAACCTCGACCCGCTGCGCGTGGCCCACCTGGAGCAGCGCGAGCGGCTCGACGCGTTCGTCCGCTACCGGTCGCTCCCGCTCCCGCTGCGCCGCCGGATCCAGGCCTACCACGACTACCTGTGGGAGCAGCGGCTGGTGGTCGACGAGGACGCCGTGCTCGCCCAACTGCCGCCCAGCCTGCGCCAAGACGTGGCGCTCCACCTCCGCCGCGACCTGGTCGACGGCGTCCCGCTGTTCCAGGGCGCCTCGGACGCGTTCCTGCGCGAGATCGCCCTCGAGATGCGGTCGTTCGTGGCGCTGCCCGGCGACGTGATCGTCCACGCCGGCGAGCCGGGCCGCGAGATGTTCGTGCTCAGCCGCGGGACCGTCGAGGTGGCCGACGGGGACGGGACGGTGATCCGGCAGCTCCGCGACGGCGACTTTTTCGGCGAGGTGGCGCTCGTCCAGGACGGGCTCCGCACGGCGACCGTCCGCGCGGTCACGGCCTCCGACCTCTACGTGCTCGACCGGGCCATGTACGACCGGGTCGCGACGGCCTACCCCGAGGTCGCCGACGCGCTCGCGCGGGCGGCCCGCCAGCGACTCGGGACGTGACGTCAGGCGTCGTCGGTGTAGGTCCGGATCCAGTCGATCTCCAGCCGGAACGGGCCGTCGATCCCGTCGGCGATGTAGATCCCCAGCGTCTCGGACGGCCGAGCGGTCGAGCGGGTCGACGTCGACGGGCTCGCCGTGGGCCGTCGCCTCCAGCGCCGAGAACGGGACGCGGACGGTCGCCCACGCGTCCGCGGTCGGGAACTCGGACTGGCGGTTCACCTCGCGCCCGCGGTGCGTCGTCCCGTCGTCGACGTCGAGCTCGAACGTCCGCCCGCCGCCGCGGACGCGGAGCTCGATCCCGTCGGCCTCTGACAGGTCGGCCGCTCGCTCGGCCCGGACCGACGTGAACCCGCCGCCCTCGGTCACGACCTCGCCGGTGAACGCGAGCGTCCCGCCACCGACCTCGACGAAGCCTTGGGAGCGCCCGCCCATCACCCCGTCGTTCTCGACGGTCCACCCCTCGTCGGTCTCGAAGTCGAACAACGTCATGGCGGAGGCGGATGGGGAGGACACGGGAGTGGCGGGGCTGGGAGTGGGATCGCTGCACCCGAGCAGGAGGGCGCAAGCGGCGACGACGGAGAGGCGCATGGGGCTCGTACCCCGCTCCGCGTGGCGCGGGTCCGCGTGTCACGCCGGCCGGCCCGCCCCGGCACCGAGGCGGGCGTAGCCGGGGGGGGGCGCCCGGTCTGGCGGGCGGCGCGCTTTTCGAGCGGCGTTCGCGCCGGGCGTCCGGCCCGACGGCGATCTTGGGCGACTCCCTCCGACCGCCCCATGGCCGACCTCGACACGATCGTCTCCCTCTCGAAGCGCCGCGGCTTCCTGTTCCCGTCGTCCGAGATCTACGGCGGGCTGGGCGCCGTCTACGACTACGGCCCGCTGGGCGTCGAGCTCAAGCGGAACGTGCGCGAGCGGTGGTGGAACGCGATGGTGCGGGACCACGACAACGTCGTCGGGCTGGACGCGGCCATCCTGATGCACCCGACGGTCTGGAAGGCGTCCGGCCACGTCGACGCGTTCTCGGACCCGCTCATCGACGACCGCGCCTCGGGCCGCCGCTACCGCGCCGACCAGCTGATCGAGGGCGCCATCGCCAAGCTGGAGAAGAAGGGCCGGACCGACAACGCCGCCGCCCTCCAGGCCCGCTTCGTCGAGGCGCTCAACGCCGACAACGCCGCGGCGGCGTTGGGCCAGATCATCCAGGACGAGGAGATCAAGGCGCCCGACTCGGGCGCGTTCGACTGGACCGAGGTCCGCCAGTTCAACCTGATGTTCGAGACGGCGACGGGCGCGCTCGCCGAGGAGGCGAGCAAGCTCTACCTCCGGCCCGAGACGGCGCAGGGCATCTTCGTCCACTTCAAGGACGTCGCCGAGACGGCGCGGCAGGCGGTCCCGTTCGGGATCGCCCAGATCGGCAAGGCCTTCCGGAATGAGATCGTCGCCCGGCAGTTCATCTTCCGGATGCGCGAGTTCGAGCAGATGGAGATGCAGTACTTCGTCAAGCCCGGCGCCCAGCTCGAGGCCTACGACGAGTGGGCCGAGAAGCGGATGGCGTGGCACGTGGGGAACGGGATCCGCCCGGAGAAGCTGCGCTGGCACGACCACGAGAAGCTGGCCCACTACGCCGACGCGGCCAAGGACGTGCAGTACGAGTTCCCGTTCGGCTGGAACGAGATCGAGGGCATCCACAGCCGGACCGACTTCGACCTCAGCCGGCACCAGGAGTTCAGCGGCAAGAAGCTCGAGTACTTCGACCCGCAGACCCAGGAGCGCTACGTCCCCTACGTCGTCGAGACGTCGGTCGGGCTCGACCGGACGATCCTGATGGTGCTCTCCGACGCCTACCGCGACGAGGAGGTCACGAACGGGGACAAGACCGAGACGCGGACGGTCCTGAAGTTCCACCCGGCGCTGGCGCCGTTCACGGCCGCCGTCTTCCCGCTCGTCAAGAAGGACGGGATGCCCGAGGCGGCGCACGCCGTCGAGGCCGACCTCCGCAAGCAGTTCAACGTGACCTACGACGAGAAGGGCGCCGTCGGCCGCCGCTACCGCCGCCAGGACGAGATCGGGACGCCGTACTGCATCACCGATCGACGGCGACACGATCGAGGACGGGACCGTGACGGTCCGCGACCGCGACTCGATGGCGCAGGACACGATCCCGGCCGACAGCGTCCGCCGCGTACCTCGAAGACAAGATCGACGCCTGGACGCCGGGCGACTGAGCGGACACCGCCCGCCCCGGCCGGTCCGCCCGCCCCGGTCGGTCCGTGGACGCGTCGAGGCGGGGGTTATTGGGCCCGCTCCCAGGCCGCGACCGCGCGCCGCGCCCACTCGGCGTAGACCCGCGGGCCGGGGTGGAACCCGTCGGCGGCCATGACCTCGGCGACCGTGACCGCGCCCTCTCGGAGGGGGCCCTCGTCGGAGGCGCCGGTGGAGACGTAGACCACGCCGGGCGCGGCGTCGGCCCAGGCCTTGAGCGCGGCGTCGTAGCGGTCGCGCTGGCGGCCGATGGTCCAGCGCATCGGTTGGGGAAGCGCGGGGAAGCCGCCGACGGGCGCGAGCCCGGACACGACCACAGTCTCGGCTCGGAACCGGTCCTGCAGGTCGGCGACGAGCGCGCGGTACCCGCCGAGCCAACCGGCCAGCGGGTCCCCCGCGATCAGGTCGTTGAGCCCGACCGAGACCACGGCCACGTCGACCGGCCGCGGCTCCTGCCGGGCGACGAACGCGGCCGTCTTAGGGATCGTCGAGCCGAACCGCGCGAAGTGGGTCCACGAGACCCGCCGCGTCGCGGCCAGCCGCTCGACCAACTGACCCAGCAGGCCCTCCTCCTGGCGCTCGACGCCGAACCCGGCTGCCGACGAGTCGCCGACGACCAGCAGGTGGAGCGGCGGGCCGTCGCCGCGGGGACCGGCCGGGAGGTCGGTCGGCGTTGCCAGCCGGGGCATCCGGGCGAACATCCGCCGGCCCTGGACGAGCAGGACGGGGGCGAGCAGCGTGCGGACGAGGTCGGCAGCGTGCGGACGAGGTCGGCCATGGTCGGGGCGGGGGCGCCGGCAAGATCGCCCGCCTCGGCGCGCCCGTGGACCGACCCGACGCGACCGCCGAGGCGGGCCTAGTCGCGGGCCCGCGGGCGTGGCGGCAGGACGTAGTCGGCTGGCAGCGCGTCGGCCAGGCGCTCGAAGGCGAGGTAGCCTCCGAGGACGACCGCCAGCGGGTCGGCCAAGGTGCCCTGGGGGTCGACCCAGACGCCGTCGCCAGTGCCGAACTCGACCGCCGATTGCTGGGTGTCGGCCGGCCGGTCCCGCTCGCCGGCCCAGGGCGAGTCGAGGAAGGCCGGGTCCTCAGGCTCGTCGTAGCGGACGTGGAGGCGGCCCCGGAACCCGAGCCACCCGCCGCGGCCCTCGATCCGGAAGAACCGGCGCTGCGGCGTCGTGCGCCGGAACGCGACGCGCCTCAGGACCCGCGCTTGGTCGAGCGAGAAGGCGAACCCCTCAGCCTCGGCGGTCTCGGCCAGGAGCGCCCGGAGGAGGTGCCGCCTGGAGCCCCGGTAGGATCGGACGCGGGCGGCCGCCCACCGCACCGCCTCGGCCGCCGACGCCGGCTCCAGCGGCTCGAACCGCTCGGTCCCCACGTAGCGGACCTCGGCGTCGGACAGGGCGAGCGCCCGGAGGTCGTAGACGAGCCGGTACCCGAGCGCCCGGTTCTCGACCACGAGCGGCGCCCGGACCGTCGCCTCGAAGCCGGAGCCAGATGCTTGGAACGTGAGGACCTCGGGGTTGAGGATCTGGACCGATTCGGCCCGGGCCGACGTCCCGATGAGGGCTTGCTCGACCTGGGCCACCCGGCGGACCCACGCCCGGTCGCGCCGAGCCTCGACGCGGACGGTCCCCATCGTCTGGACCGCCGGGGCCAGGGTGAGGTCGGTCGAGAGCGGCTGGCCGGGCTGAACCTGGATGGCCGCGTCGCCGGTCTCGTACCCGACCATCGACCCGACCAACCGGTACAGTCCGGGCGAAACCGCCTCGATGGCGTATCGGCCGTCGGCGTCGGTCGCGTCGCCGCGCGTGGTCCCAGCCAGGTAGACGCTGACGCCTGGCAACGGGGCGCCGCCCAGGTCACGGACGGTCCCCTCCAGCGTCGCCGTCTGGGCGGACGCGGCGGCGGCGAGGGTGGCGAGCAGGAGCAGGCGGGCGAGAAACGCAGTCACGGCACGGTGGGCGGTGTGGGTCGCTCCGCCTCGGTCGATCCGTCGGGACGGTGGGGAAGAGATCCGGAGGGAAAAATCGAGGCGGGGGCCGGGTCTGTCCATTCGCTCGCCGAGGTGGGGTCAGTGGCGTGGCGGCAGGACGTAGTCGGCCGGGAGCAGGTCGGCCAGGCGCTCGAAGCCGAGGTAGCCGCGCGCCACGACGCCGAGCGGATCGGCCAGCGAGCCCTGGGCGTCGACGGCGACGGGGCCGCCGCGGAGCTCCAGCGTCGAGACCTGCTCGTCGCCGGGCCGCGACCGGGTGCCGCCGAACCAGGTCGAGGCCACGAACGCGGGGTCCTCGGCCTCGGCGTAGCGGACCTCCAGCACGCCGCGGAACGACAGGCGGACCGTCCCGTCGGGCCCGCGCTCGGTCAGCCGCCGAGCCGCGACCGGCCGAGCGCGGGCGTTGGGCCCGGAGAACGTCTCGCTGGTGTAGGTGTCGCCCGACGCCTCCGCGAGCAGGAACCGGAAGCCCTCCTTGTCCGCCGTGCCGTCGCGGAGCGCGCGGAGAAGGTGCCGCAGCGAGCCCCGGTAGGCGCGGACTCGGGCGGCGGCCCACCGCGCGGCCTGACCGGCCGAGGTGGGCGCGAGCGGCTCGAACCGCTCCGTCCCCTCGTACCGGACCTCGGTCTCGGTCCGGGCGAACCGGACCAGGTCGTAGGTCAGCCGGTAGCCCAGCGCGCGGTTGTCGAGCACGAGGGGCTTGGCCGCCGTCGCCTGGAGCACGCCGACGCGCTCGTTGAACTCGAGCACCTCCGGGTTGTCGACCCGGACCGAGTCGGCCAGCGTCGACTCGCCGACGAGCGCGGCCTCGAACCGCTCGCGCTGGCCCAGCCACCGCGGGTCGCGTGGGGCCTCGACCCGGACGAACCCGACCGTCCGCCGCGACCGGTACAGCACGAGGTCGGTCTCGACGGCCGCCCCGGCCTCGACCGCGACGTCCTGGACCGTCGGCTGGTAGCCGACGCCTGATGCGACCAGCTGGTAGGCGCCCGCCGGGACGGCCCCGATCCGGTAGCGGCCTCGGGCGTCGGCGGCGTCGCCGCGCGACGTGCCCGAGAGGTACACGTTGACGCCGGCCGCGGGCGCCCCGTCCTCGTCGCGGACGGTCCCCTCCAGCGTCGCCGTCTGCGCGGACGCGACGGCGGCTGCGGCCAGGAAGAGGACGGCGCGAACGAGCAGGGCGGTCATGGCAGGTCGGGTCCGCCCGCCTCGGCGACGCGGTGGGGAGCCCCCGGGGGTGCCCGGCGAGCGCCCGAGGCGGAGTCGGTGGAGGGGAGAGCGTAGTCGGCCGGGACCAGGTCGGCCAGGCGGTCGAAGCCGAAGTAGCCGCTCGCCGAGAGCGCGAACGGGTCCTCCGGTGTCCCCTGCGGGTCGATCCGGACCCGGCTCCGGGCGACGGTCAGGGCCGAGCGTTGGACGGGGTCGGGCCGGTGGCGCGGCTCGCGGAACCACTCGGAGCGGAGGTAGGCCGGCTCCTCGGGCTCGCCGGCGTACGTCACGTCGAGCCGGCCGCGCGCCCGGAGCGTGCCCCAGCCGTCGGCGTCGGTCTCCATCAGCCAGCGCGTCGGGACGCGGACGGTCGGCCACGCGCCCCACGGGTCCTCCCGGGCGAGCAGGAACGAGAACCCCTCGGCCTCGGCGGTCCCGCCGAGCAGCGCGCGCAGCAGGTGGCGGAGTGAGCCTCGGTAGGCGCGGGCGCGTTCGGCGGCCCACCGCGCGGCCTGACCGGCCGAGGCGGGCGTGAGCGGCTCGAACCGCTCGTCGCCGTCGTAGCGGACGCTCGTCGCGCTCGCGCTGAACGCGTGCAAGTCGTAGGTCAGGCGGTACCCCAGCGCCCGGTTCTCGATCACGAGAGGCGCCGCGGCCTGGGCGGTCAGCGTCCCCCAGCGCACGCGGAAGTCCAGGACCTCGGGGTTGACGATCCGGGTCGAGTCGGCGTTGGCGGACTCGCCCAGGAGCGTCTTGGAAAACCACGCCAGCCGCCGCGCCCACCGCTCGTCGCGCTCGGCCTCGACGCGGACGTCGCCCAGCGCCCGGGTCGCCGGGGCTAGGACCAGGTCGACGGTCGCCTCCGCGCCCGCCCCGAGCCGGACGTCCTCGACCGCCGGGGTGTACCCGACCATCGACCCGACCAGCCGGTACGCGCCGGGCGCGACGCTGCCGATCCGGAAGCGGCCGTCGGCGTCGGTCGAGGTCCCGCGCTGGGTGCCGGAGAGGTAGACGCTCGCGCCGGCCACCGCCGCCCCGTCGGCGTCGCGGGCGGTCCCAGAGAGGGCGGCGGGCTGGGCGCGGGCGGCCGCTGCAGCGAGGAGAACGAGGAGGAAGACGCGCACACGGGGAATCAACGCCGCCGCCGCCGTGCCGTCAAGGCCGTACCGGCGGCCACCCGCTGAACGCAGGATTCCGCCCGAGCCGGCTCTCAGAGGAGACCGGGCCGTCCCGGCGCTCCCCCTGTCTCCCCTCCGGGCCTACCCGGGCGGCGCGCTCGGGCACGGGCCCAGAGGCGCGCCACCTCGTGTTTACACGTCGGGAGCCCCAGCGTGGGGAGCGACGCCCGCCTGCCAGGTCCGCCCGCCTGCCGGCCGCCGGACCGAGGTGGGTCGACTCGGGTCGGTGCCGGTTCGCTGGCGCCCCGGGGGCGCCCTAAAAGTCAGTGGGCGCGAACTCGTCGATGGCGGGCTCCGCGGGGTCGTAGTCCTCGGGCACCCGGTCGGCCAGGCGCTCGAAGCCGAGGTAGCCGCCGGCCGAGATCGCGAACGGGTCGATGGGCGTCCCCTGGGGGTCCACCAGGGCCTCGCCCGCCTCCAGCACGAGCGCCGAGCGCTGGACGGGGCTCGTCAAGTCGCGGTCCTCCTGGAACCACTCCGACCACAGGTACGCCGGGTCCTCCTCCTCCAGGTACGTCACGATCAGCGTGCGGGGCGCGCGCACCGTGCCCCACCCGTCGTCCCGGGTCGTGATGAGGTCGTCGGGGGCCGGCCCCAGCGAGCGCCCTCCGGGCTCGACCATCCCGACCGAGAACCCGTTCTCCTGGACGGTCCCGGTGAGGAGGGAGCGGAAAAAGTGGCTGCCCGACCCGTTGTACGCGGCGACGCGGGCCTGCCGCCACCGGTCCGTGTCGCGCCACGACCTCGTCTCCAGGGTCTCGAACCGCTCGTCGCCGTCGTAGCGGATGCGCGAGGCGCTGGCCTCGAACGTGCGCAGGTCGTAGGTCAGGCGGTAGCCCAGCGCGCGGTTCTCGATCACCAGCGGCGCCGCGGCGTCGGCGTAGAGCGTGCCCCGGCGCTCCTCGAACGACAGCACCTCGGGGTTGACGACGACCGTCGAGTCCGCCCGCCAGGACTCCCCGACGATCGCGCGGTAGAACCGGTCGAACTGGCGGAGCCACTCGTCGTCGAACGCGGCCTCGACCTCGACGTCGCCCAGCGCCAGCGGCTTGGCGACCACGACGAGGTCGACCTCGAGCGTGCCGCCGGGCACCAGCGTGACGTCCTCCAGGGCCGGCTCGAACCCGATGATCGACGCGACCAGCCGGTAGGCGCCCGGGGCGACGTCCGCGATCTCGTAGCGCCCGTCGCGGTCGGCCGCGTCGCCCCGCGTCGTGCCCGAGAGGTAGACGCTCGCGCCCGGCATCGGGGCGCCGGCCGCGTCGCGGACCGTCCCCGACACGGTCGCCGTCTGGGCGGAGACGGCGAGCGCGGAGACGACGAACAAGAGCAGCGCGCGCGCCGTGAGGGACCGCGGGGACCGGCGAGCCGTGCCGATGGAGCCGCCGTCGTGATCGGAGAGAGCAGGGAGGGTCATGAGCGCCTGGTGAGAACAGCGGAGATCGGGGGACCTCGGCGTAACGGGCTCGGGCGCGACCGCGGTGTGGCGGGGGAGGTGATTTGACCCCTCGTTCTCATCACCCGATCCGCTACGGTCCGCCCTCCCTCATCCTCGCACACCGTCGGCCAGCCGGGGGCACCCGGGCGAGCCGGGGGCACCCGCCGGTTCCGCGACGGGCCGGCCAGGCCGCGACGCCGCCGGCGGGGCCTGGCAGACGAGGGCACACAGCACGGGCCGACGGCCGGCCGAGTCGACGTCAGCGCGGCCAGACGGCCCGTCGCCCCTGATGGTTAGCTGAGGATGCCGCCCTGGCGGCCGATCGGTGTAACGGGCGCCGCCGGAGAGCGTTGTCGCACCGACCCTTCCCACCTCTCTCCCCGTGATGACCCGCTCTCTCTTGCTACTCGCCCTCGTTGGCACCGTCCTCGTCGGCTGCGACAGCTCGGCCGACGAGGCTCCGCCGCCGATCCCGCCCGCCGCGTTCGCCCTCGACACCGACTCCTTCCCGTCCGAGGGCGCCCGGACATCCGCCGAGGCCAACTACCTCAACGCCGCCGCCCGGGTCGCCATCGTGTCGACCGTCATCGGCAGCCGCCTCGCGCTCCCCGTCCGCGCCACCGAGGTCGTGACGCGAGACGTACCGACCGTCAACGACGAGGGCGACTGGAACTGGCGCGGCACGACCAACGCGTTCGGGACGTCCGTCGACCTCCGCCTCAAGGGCCGGCCCGAAGGCGGCGAGGTTCGGTGGGGGCTGTACTCGGAGGCCACGGGCCGCGAGCCGTTCACGATCTACACCGCCACCACGACGCCGAGCGGCAACGCGGGCACCTGGCGGCTCTACCAGCCCGACGTTGACGGCGCCGTGCTCTTGGCCGACTTCGACGTCCGCGACCTCGACGACCGCGAGGTCACCTTCCGGGTGCCGTTCAGCCGTCCCAACGGGGGCTCGACGGTCCGCTACGCCACCGACGGCTCGCGGCAGACGTTCGACTGGGTCGACCAGCCCGAGGGCGAGCGCGCGGTGATCGTCTGGGACCGCGAGACGCGCGCCGGCTCGATCACGGCCGACACGTACAACGACGGGGCCCGCGCGTGCTGGGACGACCGGCTCCGGGACGTCGACTGCTAGCGCGCCGCGTCAGCCGGCCGCCCGGTTCGCCTCGGTGAGCCGGCGGACCGCCTCGGGGTCGAGGCCGAGGCGGGCGAGCACCGCGGCCGTGTCGGCGCCCAGGCGGGGCGGCGGCGACAGCGGCCGGGCCCCGCCGCTGCCGCCCCCCTGTCGCGACCGTGCGGACGGCCCGGTGGCCCGGCCCCGTCGTCCAGCACCAGCCGGGCCGCCTCGGGGTGGCCGAACACGCCGGGAGGTCGCGGACGGCGCCCGGCGGGGACCCCCGCCTCGGCGAGCGTCGCGAGCAGGTCGGCGTTCCGGTCGAGCCGGCGGAGCGCGTCGTCAGCGCCTCGTCGAGGGCGACGCGGTGGCGGACGCGGTCAGCGTTCGTGAGAACCGCGGGTCCGCCGCCAGGTCCGCCCGGCCGATCGCCTCGGCGAGCGCCGCGAACTGACGGTCCGTGCCGACGGCCAGCACCACCTCGCCGGTCGCCGTCGGCGTAGGCCGTGCCGTACGGGGCGATGTTGGGGTGCGCCGAGCCCATCCGCCGGGGCACGACGCCCGCCGTCAGCCAGTTGGCGGCCTGGTTGGCGAGCGACGCGACGGCCGCGCCGAGCAGCGACACGCGGACGGTCGCGCCCTGGCCCGTCCGCTCCCGAGCGAGCAGCGCGACGAGCGTCGCCTCCTTGAGCTGGTGCGCCGCCAGCACGTCCACGAGCGCGACCGGCATCTTGGTGGGCGGCCCGTCGGCCGCGCCGTTGAGGCCCATGAAGCCCGCCTCGGCCTGGATGACGGCGTCGTAGCCGGGCCGCGGGTCGCTCGGGCCGTAGCCGTCGACCTCGACCACGATCAGCCGTGGGTTGAGCGCGCGCAGGGTCTCGGCGTCGGCACCGAGGCGGGCGGCCGCGCCGGGGCGGTACGACGACACGACCACGTCGGCCGTCGCCACCAACCGGTGGAGGGCGTCGCGGCCCGGCGTCGGTCGTCAGGTCGAGCGTGACCGACTCCTTGCCCCAGTTGACGGCGCAGAAGTAGGCGGGGCGGTCGTCGGCCGGGTCCTCGCGTCGCGAGGTGCCAGCGCCGCGTCACGTCGCCCGACGGCGCCTCCACCTTGACGACGCGCGCGCCGTGCTCGGCGAAGAACATCCCGACGCTCGGCCCGGCGAGCACGCTCGCCAGTTCGACGACGAGAAGGTCAGAGAGGGGCACGCCGGGGCGGGTCGATCGGCGGAATCGGCAGGGCCCGCCTCGCGAGCCTCAGGCCGTCCGGCTCAGGATGACTCGGTCTCCCGGGCGGCCTGGTCGAGCGCCTCGAACAGGTCGTCCGGCATCTCGATCTCGGCCGCGGCCGTGTTCTCCTCCAGGTGGGCGACGCTCGACGTGCCCGGGATGGGCAGCATCGACCGGCGACCGCTTCAGGAGCCACGCCAGCGCGACCTGGCTGTGCGACGCGCCGAGCTGCTCGGCCGCGTCCTCCAGGATCGTCGTTGTCGGCCAGCTTGCCCGCGTTGAGCGGGTACCACGGGATGAAGCCGATGCCCTCGGCCTCGCAGAAGTCGAGCACGTCCTCCGACTTGCGCGTCCCCAGGTTGTACTCGTTCTGGACCGTCGCGACCGTCAGCCCGGCGTCCTGGGCGGCCTTGATGTCGTCGACCGAGACCTCGCTCAGGCCCGACCAGGCGGACCCAGCCCTCGTCCTGGAACTCCTTGAGGACCGCGAACTGGTCGGCCGCGGTCCACCTCGGGGTCGATCCGGTGCAACTGGTACAGGTCGATGGTCTCGACGCCCAGCCGTCGCATCGACATCTGGACGGCCTGGCGGAGGTAGTCCGGCTTGCCGAGCAAGCGCCAGTCGCCCGGGCCGGTGCGCAAGAGCCCGCCCTTCGTCGCGATCACGATGTCGTCGTAGGGTGCGAGCGCCTGGCGGATCAGGTCCTCGGACACGAACGGGCCCGTAGCTGTCGGCCGTGTCGACGAAGTCGATCCCCAGCTCGACGGCGCGCTTCGAGCACGCGGACCGCCTCGTCGGGGTCGGCGGGCGGGCCCCAGACGCCGTCGCCGGTGATCCGCATGGCCCCGTAGCCCAGTCGGTGGACGGTCAGACCGTCGCCCAGGTCGAAGGTGCCCGAGGCGTGGGCGGGCGTGTCGGAGGTGGCGGAGTAGGTCATCGGGGGACGGGGCCGTAGAGGGGGGCGGTTGGATCGCTCGATGCCGTCGCCGTTCCCCGAGAGACGCGGCCCGCCTCGGCGGAGTGCCGAGGCGGGCCGAGCCGGGAAGCGGGGCGGGCTCACCGGCCGCCGAGCTGGAGCGAGCGCAGCATCCACAGGTGCTTCTCGACCTCGTGGGTGACCGCGATTAGCAGGTCCTGCGTCACCGGGTCCCCGGCCTCGCCGGTCGCGGCGATCCGCGCCTGGAGGTTCTGGCTGACCATCGCGTAGCGCGCCGACAGGACCTTGGGGACCTCGTGGTCCTGGAGCAGGCCCGTCGGGAACGGGTCCATGCCGTCGTTCTGGGCCGTGCGGCCCGGGTCGCCGTCGGCGGCGACGCCCAGCGCGCGCTTCCGCTCGGCGACCTGGTCGATGTACGGGCCGAGCGCCGCGTAGAGCTCGCCCAGCAGGTCGTGGAGCGAGTAGAAGTTCTGACCTACCACGTTCCAGTGCGCCTGGTGGTCGGCGTGCTTGAGCGAGATCAACTCGTAGAGCGTGGCCTGGAGGGCCTCGTTGGAGACCTGGCGCGTGGCGGCGTCCAGGGGGACCTGGGACTGGGCCTGCGGGTTGTTGTAGTCGGCGAGCGTCTGGGCCGACGCGGGCAACGCGGCGACGGCGAGGGCGACGAGGGCGAGCGTGCGAATCATGGGGCGTGCGTCTAGAAGAGAGCCGCGTGCACCCCGCGGCGCCCGGCCCCTGTTCCTCGGTCCCGCCACGCTCAGGCGGCTCCCGACTCCGCCCTCAGGGCTCTGGGAGAGCGTCGGAGCACCGCCGGCGTGTGGCGCAGGCGGCTCCCGTACCACGAGAACGCCTCGCCGTCGGCGAGTGCGACCTGGGCGCCCGGCACGAGCGCCTGGACCTCGGCGAGGTGCGCCTCGCCGAACGGGTACGGCTCCGACGAGAGCAGGATGACGTCGGGGGCGAGGGCGCGGATCTCGTCGTCGGAGAGCGCCGGGTAGCGGTCGAGGTCCGCGGTCGCGTTGACGAGCCCGCCGCGGGCCATCACGTCGGAGACGAACGTGTCGCCGCCGACGGTCATCCAGGGGTCGCGCCAGATCAGGGCGAGTGCGCGAAGGGGCCGGCGCGTGTCGGCTCGGCGCCCATGCCGAAAGCCGTCGCGATCTCGTCCGACAGTGCGTCGGCGCGAGTGGCGCGGTCGACCAGCGCGGCCGACGGTGCGGATCATGGCGAGAGCGCCGTCGACCGTCGCCACGTCGGTGACGTAGACCGGGACGCCCTGGGCTGCGACGGCCTCGACCTCGTCGCGCGGGTTCTCCTCCTTGTTCGCGATCACCAGATCCGGCGCCAGCCCGACCAGCCGCGGCACGTTGACCGTCTTCGTCCCGCCGACGATCGTCTTGCCGCCTTCCACCCGTCCGGGTGGACGCAGAACCGCGTCAGGCCCGACCACCTCCGCGTCGAGCCCGAGGTCGGCCAGGAACTCGGTCTGGGACGGGACCAGCGACACGATCCGCCGGGGCGGCACGGTCCAGACGGACGGGACGTCCCAGCGCGTCGGGCTCGTCGAAGAAGGGCATGGTAGCGGTGTGGTGGGGCCAAAGCGGGGCGTCCTCCGTAGGCGTCCCGGGCTGCCTCCGATCCTACGTCTCGCGGCCGTACTCCGGGTCTCGGCGTCCGCTTTCGCGAGCGCCGTCGGCCAGCTTGCCGACGAGCCCGTCGAAGGACCCGTTCGACATGACGAGCGCGAGGTCGCCGTCGCCCAGCGCCGCCCGAGCAGGTCCGGCAGGAGCGCGTCGGCCGACGGGTAGGCCGCGGCCGGCGTGCCCGCCTCGGTCACCGACCGGGCGACGGCGCTCGGCGTCGAGGAAGTCGGCGGGGTCGTCGTTGTGGCGCGAGCGGCGGCGTCGACAGGAAGAGCGCGTCGGCGGTCGCGAGGGCCTCGGCGTAGGGGGCCTGGAAGGCGGCGCGGCGGCTAGAGTTGCGGCGCGGCTCGAACACGGCGACCACGCGGCGTCCGGGCCAGCGCTCGCGGACGCCCCGGACGGTCGCCTCGACGGCCGTCGGGTGGTGCGCGAAGTCGTCGACGACCAGCACGCGGCCGTCGTGGACGACCTCCTGGCGGCGCTTCATGCCGCGGAACGAGCCGAGCCCGTCGGCGACCTGCGCCGGCGTGGCCCCGGCGTCGAGCGCGACGGCGGCCACGGCGAGCGCGTTGAGCGCGTTGTAGCGCCCGCCCATCGGCAGGCGCACGTCGGCGACGGGCTCGGCCGCGGACGACGAGCGTGAACGTCTGCCCGCCCGGGACCGGCGTCAGGTCGCGGGCGGCCACGTCGAACGTCGGCCCGTCCGGCTCGGCGCCCTCCTGGCCGTAGAGGCGGACGCGCGCCCAGGTCCGCTCGGCGAGCTTCGCGGACCTCGGCGTCCTCGCCGTTGAGGACCAGCAGGCCGTCGGGCGGGGGCGAGCGCGGCGAAGGCGTGGAAGGCGCGCTTGTACTCGGCCCAGTCGGCGTAGATGTCGGCGTGGTCGAACTCCAGGCTGGTCACGATCGCCCGGTGCGGCCGGTACAGGATCATCTTGGGCCGCTTGTCGAAGTAGGCCGCGTCGTACTCGTCGCCCTCGACGGCGAACACGGGCCCGGTCCCGAGCCCGGCCGTCGCCTCCTCGCCGACCAGCACGCCGCCGACCAGGAAGCCGGGGTCGAGCCCGGCCTCGCGGAGCACGTGGACGAGCAGGCCCGTCGTGGTCGTCTTGCCGTGCGTGCCCGCCACGACGGCCGGCTGGCGGCGCGCCAGGAACAGGTGGGCGAGCGTCTCGGGCAGCGACGCCTGGGTCAGCCCGCGCTCGCGCGCGGCGGCGGCCTCGGGGTGCGTCGGCGAGCGGCCGCGTTGCCGACGACGACCAGGTCGGGCGGCGGCCGTCGGGCCCGTCGAGGTGGGCGGGGTCGTAGCCCTCGTGGATCGGGATGCCGGCGGCGGCGAGGCGCGTCGACATGGGCGGGTAGGCCGCTTCGTCGCTCCCGCGGACGCGGTAGCCCGCCTGCGGCGAGCAGCTCGGCGAGGGCGCCCATGCCCTTGCCGCAGATCCCGATGAGGTACACGTCGCGGATGGCCTCCGGCGGCGGGCAGCGGGGGGCGGTCGAACACGCGGAGGGCCGCGTCGGCAAAGTCTTCGAGTCGGCGCATCGGCGTCCTACCGCCGACCCGGTGCGGGGGTCCGGGCGCCATGCCGGGGAACGCCTGACGGCCCGTGCAGGGGGCGGATGGCGGTCTTCGGGCGGTCCCGTGTACATATTGAAACCATGACTCCAGCTTCCTCGATCGACCCCGTCGTTGCCCGCCTCTTGGCCGCCGCCGAGGCGTTCGCCGACCAAGGCCGCCCGGTCATGGCCGAGATGGCGCGCCGCGAGGCGGCCCGCCCGGCCGACCGCCCGTCGGCGCGGCCGTGCCGGTCGCAGAGGTCGCGCCCGCGCTCCGACGAGTCCGACGCCCGCCGCTAACCCCGCCCCGGGCCCGCCCCGGTCCCGCGGCGGGCTTAGTCGCTGGGCGTCGCGCCGGTCACGGCCGGCGGGAGGCCCCCGGTGATCCCGGTCCGCACGGCGGCCTTCTGGTCGCGGACGGCCTGCTCGACGTCGGTCGAGCGTCTGGTCGGCGGCGTCGGGCTCGACCAGCCCGAGCCGGGTCGCGCGCTCGGTCCAGCGGTCGCGTGCCGCCGCCTGCATGTCGTGCTCGTGGTCCACCTCGTCGACGATCTCCAGGCCCGAGCAGCGTTTCCACGACGTCCTCGACCGAGACCACGCCGGCCGTCCCGCCGTACTCGCCGACGACCAGCGCGAGGTGCTCGCGGCGGTCGAGGAGCCGGTCGAAGAGAGTCGGTAGGTCGAGCGAGTCGGGGACGGTCAGGATCTCACGGGCGACGCTCGACGCCGGGGCGTCGGCGTCGCCGTGGGCCGCGGCCGAGAGCACGTCGTCGCGCAGGACGTAGCCCGTGACGTGGTCGCGGTCGTCGCGGTAGACCGGCAGGCGCGAGAACGGCGTCCCGTCGCGGGCGATCTCGCCGATCGGCGTCTCCTCCGGGTAGGCCACCACGACCGTCCGGGGCGTCATCACGTCGCGGGCCTTGAGGCTGCGGAACCGGAACAGGCTCTGCAGGATCCGGCTCTCGGACTCGTCGAAGACGCCCTCCTGGGCGCCGATCTGGGCGAGGGCGGCCAGCTCCTCGCGGCTCACGGCCCCCTCCTTCTCGCCGTGCGAGAGCCCGCGTCGCGATCACCTGCGACAGCCAGATCAGGCCGGTCAGCTGGAGCGCCGCGATGATGGGCCCGCAGCGTCCGGGCCACGACCGGCGCCAGCCCGCGCCAGTAGACGGCGCCGAGGTCTTGGGGATGATCTCGGACAGGATCAGGATGCCCAGCGTGAGCACGGCCGAGAAGACGGTGACGGCCGAGACGATCCACACGTCCTGACCGGCCCAGATCGCCGCCGCCTGGGCGCCCGCGCCCGTCGCGCCGACCGTGTGGGCGATCGTGTTGAGCGTCAGGATGGCCGCGAGCGGCTTGTCGATGTCGGCCTTGAGGGCCTTGAGGCGGTCGGCCGTCGCCGGGGCCGTCTCTTCCTTGACGCCGATGTAGGCCGGCGTGACGCTGAGCAAGACCGCCTCCATCACGGAGCACAGGAACGAGACGCCGATGGCCAGCACCACGAACACGATCAGGAGCGTCAGGGAGCCCGAGCCGGCCGCGGCGGTGCCGCCGGGGACGAGGGCGAGAGCGAGAGACGAGACGGGCATGGAGGCGGAGGGGAGTGCCCGGGGTACTCCGCCCGGCCCCCGGTGGGTCCGGGCGTCGTCGTGCGAGCGCGGGCTCGGGCCTGGAGAGCGCCTGAGCCCCCACCCCGGCCGTCCCCAGCCCCTCCGCCTCGGCGCCGAGGCGGGCGGGGTCAGCGCCGGCCGGTCTGGGCCAGGCGCGCCGCGAGCGCGTCGACGGTCGCCGTCTGGTCGTTGCCGTCGGGGTAGGTCGCGTGCAAGATGGGCCGGGCGTGGGCCACGAGCCGACGGGCCTCGCTCCCGGTCCCCCGGCGCCCCCCGGTCGAGCAGGACGCCGGCCAGCGCGGCCTCGATCTCGGCCGCGTTGACGTGGTCGGGCCCGAGCGCGCGGGCGTGCGTCGCGACGGACTGGCGGTAGAGGTCGACGGCGTCCGCGACGTCGCCTCGGGCGAGCGCCGCCGCGCCCAGCGCGTCGAGCGCCGTCCCGACGCGCGAGTGGTCGTCGCCGTACGCGCGGCGCCGGAGTGCGAGGGCCTCTCGGAGAGGCTCTTCCGCGCGGTCCGGCTGGCCCAGCGAGACGTAGACCCGGCCCAGGTTGATGAGCGGCGAGGTCACGTCGACGTGGTCGGGCCCCAGCAGCTCGCGCTGGATCTCGATGGCCTCCTCCAACAACGGGAGCGCCTGGCGGACCCGCCCGGTCCCCCGGTAGATCGACGCCAGGTTGTTGAGGACGACGGGGACGGCCGTGTAGTCGTCGCCGTGGGCCCGGCGGAAGATGGCGAGCGCCCGGCGGTAGGCGTCGGCGGCCCCCTCGGCGTCCCCGTCGTAGTACTGGAGGAAGTACGCGAGGTCGTTGAGGGCGTAGCCCGTCTCGGTGTGGTCCGGCCCGAACCGGTCCTCCCGGAAGGCCAGCGACTCGCGCAAGAGCGGCCCGACTTGGTCGGCCCGGCCGAGGTAGTCGTTGTTCCAGGCCTGGGTGGTCAGGACGCTGCCCATCGCCGAGGGCGACCGCTCGGCCCGGCGCATCTCGGCCAGGAGTGGGACCAGGACGGAGTCGGAGGTGGCGTAGTCGCCGGCCTCGTGGAGCGCGAGCCCGAGCGTGAACCGGCCGTTGGTGAGCGTCCGCGTCAGGCCCGGCGGGACGGGGGGCGGGAGCCGCCCGAGAATGCCGATGGCCTCGCGGAGCCGGGCCTCGGCGCCGTCCAGGTGGCCCGTCTGGAGGGCCGCCTGCCCCAAGAGCACGAGCGTCGACGCGTACGCCGTCCGCCCGTCGCCGGGGTGCCGGCGGTGGACCGCGAGCGCGAGCGCGAGCACGCTGTCGGCCTCCCCAAACCGGGACTGCTCGACGAGCAGGTTGCCCAGGCGGTTGAGGGCCTCGCCGGTCCGGGCGTGGCCCGGCCCGTAGACCGCCCGGCGGAGCGCGAGGGCCCGGCGGAATTGGGCCTCGGCCTTGGCGTAGGCCCCCGTCCCCTGGTACGTGTCCCCGAGCGCGAGCCGGACGCCCGCCTCGGTCTCGGGCTCGCCGGCCAAGTCCCGGCCCACGCGGCGGGCCGCCTGGTCGGCCACCTCCAGCACGGTCACGTTGCGGCCGACGCCGCCGAACGGGTCGGCCGAGGCCAGCATCTCGGTCACGAACGCGTTGACGCGCTCGGTCGTCCGGCGCTCGGCCTGGGCCTGCGCGCCCTGCCAGAGCGCCGTGCCCAGGCCGGCCACGAGCGCGACGGCCACGGCGACGGCCGAGGCCACCGCCGTCCGGTGCCGGCGGACGAACCTCCGGGCCCGGTAGCCGACCGAGTCCGGCCGGGCCTCCACCGGGAACCCGTCGAGGTAGCGCCGGAGGTCGTCGCCCAGGGTCTCCGCGCCGGGGTACCGCCGCTCCGGGTCCTTCGCGAGCGCCTTCAGCACGACCGTGTCCAGGTCGCCCCGGAGGCGCCGCTTGGGCTCGGCGGCCTCGGCGGCCGTGCTCGGTCGCGTCGGGGCGGTCTCCACCACTACCCGCGCCGCCTCGCTCGAGGGCAGCCCCGACACGTCGTACGGGCCGCCGGCCCGCGAGCACCTCGTAGAGCAGGACGCCCAGCGCGTAGACGTCGGTGGCCGTCGTGACGGGCCGCCCGAGCACCTGCTCGGGCGCCGCGTACTGCGGCGTGAGCGGGCCGGCGCCGGTCCGTGTGAGCCCGTCGTCGTCGTCGCTCCAAGAGCTTGGCGATGCCGAAGTCGAGCAGCTTGACCTGGGGCTCGCCGCGGTCGGTCTCGGTGACCACGACGTGGGCCGGCTTGAGGTCGCGGTGGACGACCAGGTGCCGGTGGGCGTGGGCGACCGCCTCGCACGCCTGGAGGCACAGCCGGACGCGGTCGCGCAGGCCGAGCGCCCGGGCCCGGACGTAGTCGGTGATCGGCTCGCCGTCGACCCGCTCCATGGCGAGGTAGGGCACGCCCTCGGCGTCGAGGCCGCCGTCGAGGAGGTGGGCGACGCCGGGGTGGTCGAGCCCGGCCAGCAGGGCCCGCTCGCGCAGGAAGCGGGCGTGGAAGTCGGCGCCGACCCCGGGCCGGACACGCTTGAGGGCCGCGCGCTGGTCGAACCCCGAGCCGACCCGCTCGGCGGCGTAGACCACGCCCATCCCGCCGGCGCCGAGCACGCCGGTCAGCCGCCACGGCCCCACCGTCTGGCCGACCAGGTCGCCCGGCGTCGGCGGGCGGTGGAGGGCCGGGGCCAGGACGTCGGCGCCGGCGGCGTCGTGGGCGTCGAGGAGCGAGCGGACGTCGGCGATCACGGCCGGGTCGAGGCCGGGCCGGGCCAGCATCGCCTCGCGGTCGTCCGGCGGCAGGTCGACGGCGTCGGCGAACAGGTCGGCGGCGCAGCCGGTGGGAGGGCGGTGTCGGGGACCACGTCGGGCGGGGGAAGTCAGGCGGACAAGCGGGATCCTGGGCCGGACGGGCTCACCCCGGGCTCACCCCGGGGCTCACGCTCGGGGCTACGCCGAGGCGGCCGCCCGCTCGGCCCGCTGCATCTCGCGGTACGAGCCAGGCCCGCGCCGCGGTCCAGTCGCGCTTGACCGTGGCCGGCGACAGGCCGAGCACCTCGGCCGTCTCGGGGACCGTCAGCCCGACGAAGTAGCGGAGCTCGACGATCTGGGCCTGCCGGTCGTCCGCCTCGGCGAGCCGGTCGAGGGCCTCGTCGAGCGCGAGCGCCTCGTCGGCCCGGGCGGGGCTGGCCAGCGCGACGTCGTCGAGGTCGACGTCGGGGGTGCCGCCGCCGCGCTTGTCGGCCTTGCGGGCCCGGGCCGCGTCGATCAGGACCTGGCGGATGGCGCGCGCGGCGACCCGGAAGAAGTGGACGCGGTCGGCGTAGGTGCCGTCGTGGTGGGCCAGCTTCTCGTAGGCCTCGTGGACGACGGCCGTCGTGTTGAGCGTCGGGGAGGCCCCGTTCCGGTACCGCTGGCCGTGGGCCAGCTTCCGGAGCTCGTCGTAGACGAGCGGGAGCACGCGGTCGAGCGCGCGCTCGTCGCCGTCGCGGGCCTGGGCCAGGAGCTGGGTGACGTCGTGGGTCACAAAGGCAAGAGGGTTAACCGGTTGCAACGTAGCCGATTTGTGCTGAGCCGCCACGTCGGCTCTCTTTTTTGAGCCCGCGTGACCCCTCGGTCTCGCGTTTGACGTATTGACAAGTGGGACGGCACGTGGGGCCCACCGGCACACGCCGCGGCTCCCAGTCTCCCCGCGGAGATACCGCGCCGGGGTCTGCTCGCCTGTGGTGGGACGGGCAGGGCCCCGGCCGGGCCGCGGCGGACGCCGGCCCCGCCCGCCTCGGGACCGAGGCGGAGGACGTCGGGACGGGAGACGCCGGGCTCTGCGCGAGGGGGCTCCGCGTAAAGGACGCGCCGCCGGAGGCCGATACCGGGCTCCCCCTCCGCGCCCGTGGTCCTCTCGCTCGTCCGTCTCCAGGCCCTCGCCTTTTGGCGCGCGCCCTACCGCGGCGGGCGGATCGCACTGGGGCTCGTCAAGGGGGCCGGCGTCGCCTACGCCCTGGCGTGCGCGGCCATCCTGGGCGTGGTCCTGCCGGACCTGCTGGGCGTCGTCGCGCCCGGCCTCGACGCCGTCGCGGTCGTCCAGCGCGCGGTGCTCCCGGCGCTGGGCGCGCTCGCCGTCGGGCGGCAGGCGTTCCAGGACGTGCCCGACGCGGGGCGCGACGGCGTTCCTGACGCTGCCCGTCTCGCGGCGGCAGATCGCCTGGGGCGTCCTGGCGCGGTCGGCACCGTCGCCGTTCAACGTGGTCCCGCTGGCGTTCGTGGTGCCGTTCGCCGTGCGCGCGGTCCGGGCCGAGGCGGGCGCCGGCGGGGCGTGGGCGTTCGGCGTCGCCGCGCTGTCCGTCGTCGTCGTGTCGCACGCGCTGCTGGTCGTGTGGAAGACGCGGCTCGGGGCCCGCCCGGTGCGGACCGTCGCTCTGGTCGCGGCCGTCGTGGCCGCGCTCGCCGCCTGCCGACGTGGCCACGGGCGGGCTGCTGGCCCACGTTCAGGCCGGCGGCTCGGGCGCGCTGGCGGGCCTGGTCGCGCTCGCTGGCGGCGACGTGGTGGGTCGCCTACCGGGCCCTGGTCTCCGCCCTCTACCTCGACGCCCAAGGCGAGCGAGAGGCGACCGCACGGGGCGCGCGTCTGGGGTTCGACCGGGCCGGCCCGCGCGCGTTCGTCGACCTCGACTGGCGCTTGGCCACCCGGATGACGTTCCCCCGGGGCGTCGTGGTCGAACGCGGCCGTCGTGAGCGTCGCGATGACCGTCGGCGCCCTGCTGGTCGCCCGGGGCCGGCCCGTCGACGTCGTGGTCTTGTTCTCGACCGGGACCGTCGCCGGGTCGTTCGGCCAGTACGCGGTCCCGTTCGCGAGCGGCTTCTTCGACCGGCTGCTGACGCTGCCCGGCGGCGTCGACGCGTTCGTCCGGGCCAAGCTGGCCGGGCTGGCGCTGGCGACGGTCGCGCTCGGGGCGGTCCAACTCGCTGTCGTGCTGGGCGCTCGCGCCGGCCTCGGTCTGGCTCGTGGGCGTGTCGGTCCTGTTCAGCCTGGGCGTGCTCGCGCCCGCCGCGCTGTGGGGCTCGACGCTGGGGCCCAAGCCGATCGACGTGGCCGACCGGCTGCTGTTCACCTACACCCAGTCGTTCGGCGCGCAGGCGCTCGTGGCCTCGACGGCCGTCGTCGCCGGGGGCGTGCTCGCGCTCGCCGGCCCGGCCTGGGGCGGGCTCGTCGCCGGCTCGCTCGGGGTCGTCGGGGTCGCGGCGTCGCCGTGGTGGAGCCGCGGCGTCGCCGCCCGCATCCACCGCCAGCGGCACGCCGTGGCGGCCCGCTTCCGCTCGGCCCTCTGATTCATGTCCGGTGTCACGCTTACCGCCTCGTCCCTGTCCAAGCGCTACGGCGCCGCCGAGGCGCTGCGCCTGGACGGGCTGGTGGTGGCCCCCGGCGAGCGCGTCGGGCTGGTCGGCAACAACGGGGCGGGCAAGACGACGCTGCTCCGGCTCGCGCTCGACCTGGTCGAACCCACGACGGGCCGGGTCGAGATCGACGGCGTCCGGGTCGGCGGGCCGGACCTGGGGTGGAAGCACCGCGTCGGCGCGTTCCTGGACGCCGGCTTCCTGGTCGACTTTCTCCGCCCGCACGAGTACCTCCGGCTGGTGGGCACGGCCTACGGCCTGAGCGGCGCCGAGGTGGACGCCCGGATCGACCGCTACCGGGCGTTCCTGGGGAGCGCGCTCGACGGCGGCCGGCTGGTCCGCGACCTGTCGCTGGGGAACGCCGGCAAGGTGGGGATCGTGAGCGCGCTGCTGCCCGGCGCCGGGCTGGTCGTGCTCGACGAGCCGTTCGCCAACCTCGACCCCGGCGCGCGGATCGCGCTCGAGCGGCTGCTCCGCGACGGCACCGACGGGGCGACCGTGCTGGTGTCGAGCCACGACCTCGACCACGTCGTCGGGGTGTGCACGCGCGTGCTGGTGCTGGCCCGGGGGCGCCTGGTGAGCGACACGCCCTCGGCGCCCGACACCCTCGCCGAACTGCGGGCGTTCTTCGCCGGCGGAGGTCTGGCGCCGGCCTGACCCCGCCCGCCTCGGCCGCACCCCGGACCGCCTCGCCTGGCTCGGCGCCACGCCGGGCACGTCCGTCGCGCGACCGAGGCGGGCTCAGCCGAGGCGCGTGACCGAGACCAGCCCGACCGACTCGCTCTTGCCGCGGAGCGCCGCCGGGCCCAGCGCGGTGTGCGTCGCCTCGGCCAACGCCGGCATCCGGGCCAGCATCTCGTCCGAGACCAGCAGCGTGTGGCCGCGCGGGCGGCACTCGCCCTCGATCCGGGCCGCCGTGTTGACGACGTCGCCCGAGTGGACGATGTCGCGCTTGAGGTCGCCGACCTCGGCCGTCACCACGGTGCCCCCGTGGACGCCGGCCTTGAACCGCGGGACCTCGCCGTAGCGCCGGCGGTAGCGCTCGGCCTGGGCCGCGACCCGGTCCTCGACCAGGAAGCAGAACCGGATGGGCGCCGCGTCGCGCTCGGCCCGCGTCATCGGCCACGCCACCATGACCTCGTCGCCGACGTACTGGACGATCCGCCCGCCCGTCGCCAGGACGGGCTCGGCGACGTCGGCGAAAAAGTCGTTCTTGAAGTCGGTGAACGCGAGCGGGCCCAGGCGCTCGGCCCAGGCCGTCGAGTCGGTGAGGTCGAGGAACACGAACGCGCGCTCCTCCGAGCGCGGCCGGCGGTAGGTGCCCAGGAACAGCGCCCGCATCGTCTCCGGCCCGAGCACGCGGCGGAGCTGGAGCGCGAAGTTGATGACGAAGCTGGCCACCATCAGGAGCGCCAGGAACGCCCAGAAGCTGCCGCTGGTGACCATCGCCTGGAACCGGTCCGAGCGGACGGCCTCGACGAACCCGACGCCGCCCCGGACCCAGGCCGAGCCCGCGATCAGGGCGGCCAGCGCGAGCGCGACGACGGCCGCGTAGCTCACCGTCCGGGCGACGAGCGCGGCCCACAGCGGCAGCCGCCGGCCCCACCGCGCGAGCGGGCCGCTCTCGAGCCAGGCCGCGCCCGACCCGATCAGCACGCCGATGATCACCGACCGGCCGACCACCACCGACAGCGGCTCGCCGGGCTCCCCGACCTGGGCGATCCGGGCGGCCAGGACCACGAACACCGTCCAGGGCCCGATCAGGACGGGCGCCAGGCGGAGCGCGCGCCGAGTCCGCCCGACGGTCACGAGCCCAGCGGCTCCGAGACCCAGCCCAGCGCCGCGTCGCGCTCGGCCTCGGCGAACGGCCTCACCTCCAGCCCGGGCAGGAACGCGCCCTGGAGCCGGGCCGCGCTCGTGATCCAGCCCGTGTCCGAGACGACGGCGTAGCGGTCGACCCGCCCGATCGACGGCAACAGCCGGAGCCCGCGGCCCAGGTTCTCACCGAGGGCGTCGAGCGTCAGCCCGCCGACGCCGGTGATCTCGCCGTAGAGGTGGACGTGTCCGGCGCCCATGGCCCGCTCGACCTCGCGGTAGAGCGCCTCCACGTCGGGCCGGGTCGTCGTCCCGTCCAGGACGAACGCGACGACGTGGGGCGGGAGGTCGGGGAGCAGGCGGAACATGGGGGCGAGGGTCTCCGCCTCGGGACCGAGGCGGGGGGGGATCAGGTCGCCGGAACGGGCGAGGGGACGAGCTGGCCGTCGGCCGAGCCGTCGCCGGTGGGCGCCGTGCTGGCCGGCGGGCCGGCCAGGGCCGGCTCGGTCGTGCCCCGGGCCTCGGCGACGCGCAGCGCGACGCTGTCGAACGCCGAGTACATGACCGGGACGATGACCAACGTCAGGAAGGTCGCGAACGTCAGCCCCGAGATGATCGCCGTCCCCATCGGGCCCCAGAACTGGGTGTTCTCCGAGCCGATCGAGAACGACGGGTCGAGGTTCACGATCAGCCCGACGAAGTCGATGTTGATCCCGAACGTGAGCGGGATCAGGCCGATGACGGTCGTGAACGCCGTCAGGAGCACCGGCCGGAGCCGCGTCGCGCCGCCGTCGATGATCGCCTCCTGCTTGTCCTCGCCGCGCGCCCGGAGCTGCTCGACGTAGTCGACCAGCACGATGGCGTTGTTGACCACGATGCCGGCCAGCGAGATGATGCCGATGAACGTCATCAGCCCGAACGGCGTCCGCGTCAGGATCAGGCCCAGGAGCACCCCGATGAGCGAGAGCCCGACGGCGACCATGATGATGAGCGGGTTCTTGATCGAGTTGAACTGGGCGATCAGGATGATCGTGATGAGCGCGAGCCCCATCAGCAACGCCGTCGTGAGGAACCTGAAGCTCTCGTTCTGCTCCTCGTTGGCGCCCGTGTACGAGACGGTGTAGCCGCTCGGGGACCTCGTCGAGCGTCGGCGCGAGCTCGGCCTGGACGGCGGCCAGCACCTCGTTCGCGTTGGCGCCCGGCGCGGCGTCGCCGAGCACGGTCACGACGCGCTCCTGGTCGAGCCGGGTGACCGAGCCGAGCCCCGAGGCGGGCACGATCTGGGCGACGGCGACGAGCGGGACCTGGCGGCCCTCGTTGAAGACCGTCAGGCTCTCGATGTTGCGGAGCGACTCGCGGTCCTGCTCGCGCAGGCGGACCGTGATGTCGTACTCGTCCTTGCCGTCGCGGTACTTCGTCGCCTCGACGCCGTTGACGGCCCCGCGGACGGCCAGCGCGACCTGCTGGGTGCTCAGCCCGAACGCGGCGGCCCGCTCGCGGTCGATCTCGACGCGGTACTCGGGCCGGCCGCTGTTGAGGTTGTCGCGGATGTCGACGAGCCCGGGCGTCCGGCCGGCCTCGCTCGCGTCCTCGAGCCGGGACTTGAGGCCGTTGGCGATGTCCTGGATGGTCTCGAACTCGGGCCCCTTGACCTCGATGTTGACCGCGGCGCCCGTCGGCGGGCCGCCCTGGTCCTGGGTCACCTGCAAGTCGACGCCCGGCAGCCCGGCCGAGCGTCTCGCGGATCCGCCGGATCGTCTCCGACGACCGCTCGGCGCGGTCGGCGTAGTCGACCATGTTGAGCGTGACCGTCGAGCGCTCGGCCGAGGCGGACCCCGCCGCCGAACATGGCGTCGCCGCCGACGCCCACCGAGGTCCCGATGTTCTTGGTGTTGGCCGCCGTCGCCGCGTCCTCCTCGACCAACCCCTGGACGCGCCCGAACACCTCCTGCGGCGACCTCGTTCGACCGCTCGATGGTGGTCCCGATGGGCGCCTCGGCCGTGATCTGGACCATGTTGGGGTCCGTCGTCGGGAAGAACTCGACGCCGGTCGGGGCCACGAAGAACAGCGCGATCACGCCGACGAGCACGCCCAGCGTCGCCGTCAGGAGGCGGGCCCGGTTGTCGGTCAGCAGGATGTACGGCGAGCCGAAGTCCGTCGTCCTTCCGGTCCTTCCCGAAGACGAGCCCGAGCGCGCCGGCGCCCGCGATCACGCCCGGTAGCAGCAGCATCCCGATCACGACCTCGACGCCCTCGACCGTCGAGAAGTCGATCCGACCGGCCAGCGTGAGCAGCACGATCAGCACGCCGACGATGGCGCCGAAGATGAGCCCCGCCTTGACGCTCGACCGCCCGCCCAGGAACGCCGTCTCCAGGCTGTGCGCCACGATCCCGACCACGCCGACGAGCAGCGCGATCCCGCCCGGGACCATCAGCAGGAGCCCGGCCGGGGCGGCGGCGGCGTTGAGGGCGGCCGCCCGCGATGAGGAGCACGAAGCCCGCCCGTGAAGGCGCCCAGCGCGAGCGTGTTGCGGAGCAGCGCGCGCTTGACCGAGTAGTCGCGCTGGAGCATCCAGCGGAGGAAGCTGCGGTACGCCTCGGTCATGCGCGGGACGGTCACGTTCGCGAACCGCTGGTGGGCCGGCTCGAGCGCCTTCCGGTAGAGCAGGATCAGGCCCGGGACGGCGACCGCCAGGAAGACCAGCGTCTTCCAGTTGGCGATCCCGACCACGACGGCCGTGAACGCGACCAGCCCGAGCCCGATGGCGCGCGCCCGGCGGCTGGTCGGCCGTCCGGCCTTGGCCGCCTTCTCGGCCTGGAGCTCCTCGTCCGTCTTGACGAAGTAGCCCGCGATGACCGGGTTGATGATGAGCGCCACGAACAGCGACGACGTCAGCGTCACGATCAGCGTCAGCGGCATGTAGCTCATGAACTTGCCGATGATGCCCGGCCACAAGAGCATCGGCGCGAACGCCGCGACGGTCGTGGCCGTCGAGGCCGCGACGGCCAGGCCCACCTCGGCCGTCCCCTTGCGGGCCGCCTCCCACCGCTCGTAGCCCTCCTCGCGGAACCGGTAGATGTTCTCGATGATCACGATCGCGTTGTCGACCAGCATCCCGAGCGCGATGATGAGCGAGAACAGGATGATGAAGTTCAAGGTCTGCCCCATGACCGAGAACACCAGGAAGCTCAGGAACATCGACAGCGGGATCGCCATGCCGACGAGCGCCGCGTTCCGCACGCCCAGGAAGAACAGCAGCACGGCGATCACGAACAGGATGCCCGCGATGATGTTGTTCTCCAGGTCCTCCACCAACGTCTCGACCTGCTCCGACTGGTCGCCCGTGAGCACGTAGCTCGTCCCCGTCGGGAAGTCGAACGCGTCGATCACCTCCTCGACGCCGGCCACGACCTCGATGATGTTCTCGCCGGTCGCCTTCTTGACGTTGAGCCGGATGACCTGCAGGTCCTCGGCGTCCTCGACCGGGACGAACTCGCCGGCCTCGGTCTCGCGCTGGAGCACGTCGAGGCGGGCGATAGCTGGACCGCTCCTTGTACCCGAACCGGACGTCGGCCACGTCGCGGACGTAGACCGGGATCCCGCCGGGGCTGGCCACGACCAGGTCGAGGATCTGGCTCGGGTCCTCGAGCTCGCCGTCGACGCGGACGAGGTAGTTCTCGGGGCCGACGTCGACCGAGCCGCCGGGGATGTTGGTGTTCTCGGTCTGGATGGCCTGGACCACGTCGTTCGTCCCGATGTTGTAGCCCTGGAGCGCGGCCAGGTCGACGTCGACCTGGACCTCGCGCTCGAGCCCGCCGATCAGGTCGACCCCGTTGACGCCGGCCACGCCCTCGATCTCGTCCTGCAGGTCCTCGGCCGTCGCGCGGAGCGCCGTGAGCGACCCGTCGGTCAGCAGGTTGACCGTCAGGACGGGGAAGTCGGCGAAGTCGATGTCGGAGACGATGGGGTCCTCGACGTCGGACGGGAACTCGACCTTGGCCCGGTCGACGGCCTCGCGCACCTCGCGCCCGGCCTCGTCGATGTCCTTGTCGGGCAGGAACTCGGCGATGACCGTCGAGACGCCCTCGGTCGACGTGCTCCGCAAGTCGTCCAGGCCCGAGAGCGAGGCCACCTCGCGCTCGACCTCCTGGGTGATGATGGCCTCGACGTCGGCCGGGCTCGCGCCGGGGTAGATCGTCGTGACGATGATCTGGGCGAACTCGATCTGGGGCTGGCTCTCCTTGGGGAGCGAGACGTACGAGACGAGCCCGCCGATGGACAGCGCCAGCGTCAGCACGACGACGGCCGTCCGGTTCGAGATCGAGAGGTCGGTGATGTTCATGGGTGCGGAGGGCGCGGGGCGGAGGCTCGGCGGAAGCGGGGCGAGCTACTCGCTGCGGGGCTCGACGGCGGCGGCGGTCGGGCGGGTCGAGGCGTCGGCCGAGGCGGGCCGGCGGCGGCCGGCCGTCCCCGGCCGGGTCTCGGTCACGCGGACGCGCTCGCCCTCGGCGAGGTCGGCGGCGCCCGACACGACGATCTGGTCGCCGGCCTGGACGCCGGACCGGATCACGACGGTCTCGCCGGCGTCCGGGCCCAGCTCGACGACGCGGCGGCTGGCGACCGTCCCCGAGGTGTCGTTGGCGACCACGAACACGCTCGTCCCGCGCTCGTCGCGGACGATGGCCTCGGTCGGGACCACGATCACGTTCTCCAGGACCGACCGGGTCACGTTCATCCGGACGACCATCGACGGCTTGAGCGACCGGTCGGCGTTCTCGACGGCGACCTCGATCGGGAACGTCCGCGAGTCCGTGTCGATGGCGAGCCCGACGAACGAGACGCGCCCGCCGCGGGCGTCGACGGTGTAGGCGTTGGGCGTGACCGTCACCTGGGTCCCCTGCTCGATCTCGCCGGCGTAGCGCTCGGGCACGCCGGCCGTCACCTTGACCGAGCCGGAGCCGACCAGCCGGACGACCGGCTGCCCCGGCGACGCGAGCTCGCCGGGCTCCTGGAGCCGGGCCTCGACGACGCCCGAGAACGGGGCGACGATGCGGGTGCTGGCCAGCTGGCTCTGGGCGCTCGCGACGCCCGCCGAGGCCGCCTGCGACTGGGCGCGCGCCGCGTTGACGCCCTCACGCGAGGCGCGGACCTGGCCCTGGGCCTGGGCGATCCCGGCGTCGGCCTGGGCCACCTGGGCGCGGGCCTGCGCGAGCTGGGTCTCGACGCTCCGGAACTCCAGGGCCGACAGGATCGAGTCGCGGAAGAGCGGCGCCTGGCGGCGGTACTGGTCCTGGGCGAGGTCGAGCTGGGCCTGGGCCGCCTGGCGCTGAGCCCTCGCGGCCTGCAGGCCCGCCTCGGCGCCCGCGACGGACGCCTGGGCCTGGGCGACGCCGGCGCGGCCCTGGGCGACCCCGGCCTGGGCCTGCGCCACGCCCGCCTGCTGGCCCGTCGCCCGGACCTGGGCGACCGTCTGGCCGGCCCGTACGAACGTGCCGACCGGGGCCACGTACGTCAGCATCCCCGGCACGTCGGGCGACAGCGTCGCGTCGTTGTCGGCGTCGACCGTCCCGGTCAGCTCGATGGTGTCCTCGAAGTAGCCGGGGTCGGCCACGACGACCTCGACCGGGACCGAGCGGTCGCGAGGCGCGTCCGCCTCGGCGGCGTCGTCGGAGGGGCCGCCGCACGCCGCGAGCGTGAGCGCGGGGAGGGCGAGCAGGAGAAGGCGGGGGAGTCGCATGGCGGGTCGCCGGGACGGGGGAAAGGGGAGGGGCGCCGTCATCGGGGCGTGTCGGTGTCGTTGGCGGGCGTCGCCGTGGAGGCCGGCGTCGTCACCGAGGCGGGCAGGGCCGGCGTCAAGACGGGGACCGGGGCCTGGTCGAGCCCCCGGGGCGCGATCGTGCCCGTGGCCCGCTCGTAGGCGCTCCGCGCGACGAGCGCGTCGTAGACGGCCTGGAGGTAGTTGAGCCGGGCGAGGTCGAGGTTCTGGCTCGCCACGCGGACGTCGACCAGGCTCGCGACGCCTTCCTGCAATCGGGCGCTCGCGAACGCGTAGGCCGTCGCGGCCGTCGAGACCGTCCGCTGCTGGGTGCCCAGCCGCTGCCGGGCGCTCTGGAGCTGGCGGACCGCCCCGGCCACTTCGAGCTGGGCCGCGTTCCGGACCTGCTCCAGCTGGATCTCGGCCTGGTCGACGGCGATCTGGTTCTGCTGGATCTGGCGGCGCGTCTGGAAGCCGTCGAACAGCAGCCAGTTGAGCCGCAGGCCGACCGACAGCGCGGGCTGCCAGTAGGTGTCCGAGAAGAACCCCGACGAGCCCGTCTCGAACGTGAACGGGTCGGCCGGGTCCGGCGTCGTGATGAAGCCGCGGTCGTCGGGGATGTTGCCGCTGTAGCTCCCGTTGACGAACGCGCTCAGGCTGGGGTAGAGCCCGGCCTTGGTGATGTTGCGCTGGACCTCGTTCAGGCGGACCGCCAGGGCGGCCTGCTGGACGTCGGGGCGCAGGTCGAGCGCGCGCGCCGAGGCCGCGGCCAGCCCGGTCGTCTGGAACAGGGCGTCGGCCGGCGGCGCCAGCTCGCCCTCCAGCACGACCGGCGTCTCGACCGGCAGGCCCAGCGTGAGCAGCAGCTGGTCCCGGGCGGAGGCGGCCGACGCCTCGGCGGTCACGACGCCGGTCTCGGTGTTGGCCAGGTCCACCTCGGCGTTGAGCCGCTCGAGCACCGGCCGGACGCCCTGGGCCACCAGCTGCGCCGACTCGTCGAACGTCGAGCGTGACGCGGTCGAGCGAGGCCCGCTGGACCGCGACCTGCTCCTGGGCCAGCAGCGCGCCGTAGAACGCCTGCCGCGTCTGGTCGATCGTCTCGTAGCGCCGCTGCTCGGTCGCGGCCTCGTTGATCTCGACCAGGCTCCGGGCGCCCTTGACGGCCGCCAGCGCCACGCCCGAGTAGATCGGCTGGCTCAGCGACAGCGTGTTCGTGAACTGGTTGTCGGTCCCGAACGGGTTGGTCGAGTTGGCCGGGTTGTACCCGACCGCGGCCTGGCCCGCCCCGACCCGGCTGGTTGTACTCGGCCAGCGAGATCGGCTGGGTCGCCGGGTCGCCGTCGGTCCGGGCGTTCTCGTTGAACTGGAGCCAGCCGATCGCCCCGAGCCCGCCGAAGATGCTGCCGGCCGACGAGCCCGCGAACGGGTTGGCCTGGACCACGTTGCGCGTGTAGCTCGTCGACGCGTCGACGCGCGGCAGCAGCGTCCCGTAGGCCTCGCGGACCTGGGAGCGCGCCGTCTCGATGTCGAGCTGGGCCAGCCGGATCGCGTAGGCCCGCTGGAGCGCGATCTCGACGGCGTCGTCCAGCGTCAGCCGGAGCGTCGCGCTCGCAGGCCGGGCCGGGGTCCCGTCCGGGTTGACCAGGCCGACGACCACCGCCGAGTCTCGCCACGAGGTGGGCTGGGCCAGGACGGCCGGGGCCGCCGCGACCAGCGCGAGGGCGGAGAGGAGGAGGGGGCGGAGCGTCATGCGTCGGGGGACGGGGCGGCGGCGCCGGGCGCCAGCAGCCCGTCGAAGAGGACGGTCGTGAGAAACTCGGCGGCCTCGTCGGCGCTGCCGAACGGGGCGGGCTCGAACGAGCCCGACGGGTCGCAGTCGGCGTCGACCTCGGCCATGAGGTAGCCGCGGACGTTGCCCATCAGGACGTGGGCGACCGGGTGGGCCGGCAACGGCCGGAGCGCGCCCGAGGCGACCGCCCGCTCGATGGGCCGGGCGACGGCCTCGATGATGCCGAAAAAGTGGAGCCCGAAGTCGGCCGCGTGGTCCAGGTCGAGGTGGGTCCGGTGGCCCTCCTTCATGAACATGAGCATCGGCCCACGGCTCTCGTGGAACTGGCCGATGAGCCCCCGGATGAACCCGTGGAACGCCACGCGCGCCGCGGCCGGCGTCGACAGGTCGACGCCGGGTCGGGAAGGCGCCGTCGATGACGCGCCGGAGCCCGGCCACCACGCGCTCCTCGAAGAGCGCGAAGTACAGCTCGTCCTTGCCGCCGGGGAAGTAGTTGTAGATGGTCCCCTTGCCGAACTCGGCCCGCTCGGCGATCTCGTCGACCGAGGCGCCGGCGTAGCCCTTCTCCGAGAACACCGACGAGGGCGGCGTCCAGCATCGCCTCGCGGCGCGTCTGGCGCTCGCGCTCGCGGCGACTGGAGGGGGCAGGACGGGCGTCGGTGATCTCCACGATGAACGGTGCGTCACGATGTGACCGGTCGGTCACTTTGAGGACGATGGCGTCATAACGGGCTGGCAAGTGCCCGGTTGCGCTCGACTTGGTTAAGACGACGCTAAGGCTCGGAGGTGACGCCGGTCGGTCATCGTGTGCGAGTGATGGCCCGCCCAGCCACTCCCGGCCCGCCTCGGGCGAGCGGTGAACGGGGTCACGCGGAGTCTCGCCTCGGAGAACCGTCCCCTCCGTCTCCCCCTTCGACGCACGCGGGCCCGCCCCGGCGCCGTGCCGAGGCGGGTTCGAGACCCGCCGGGTGGGGCGTCGCCGCTACGTGGCGGCGCTACATGTAGCCTTCCATCCCGTGGACCCCCAGGAAGTCGACCACGTCCTTTACCTTCTGGGCCTGCTCGCGGTGGCACACCAGGACCGCGTCGCCCGTGTCGACCACGACCGCGTCCTCCATCCCGACCAGCACCAGGAGCCGGCCGTCCGAGCTGCGCGCGAACGCTCCGGGCCGTGTCCTTCAGGATCACGTTGCCCTCGGCCCGGTTGCCCGCGTCGTCCTTGTCGGAGAGCTCGTGGACGGCCCGCCAGTCGCCGACGTCGCTCCAGCCGAACGAGCCCGGCACGACCAGCACCGAGTCGGCCTGCTCCAGGATGCCGTAGTCGATCGAGATCTTGGGGCTCCGGTCGTAGGCGTCCGCGATGGCGCCGGCCTCGCGGTCGGTCCCGAAGGCGTCGGCGAGCGGCGCGAACAGCTTGTGGACCGTCGGGAGGTAGCGCTCGAAGCGCGGCCAGGATCGCGTCGGCGCGCCAGATGAACATGCCCGAGTTCCACAGGAAGTCGCCCGCGTCCAGGAAGCGCTCGGCCGTCGCGAGGTCGGGCTTCTCGGCGAACGTCAGGACCTGGTGGGCCCGGGGCTTGTCGAGTGGGCCGTCGTCGCGGACCCCGTCGTGGTCGCCGTCGGCGTCGAACTGGACGTAGCCGTAGCCCGTCTCCGGGTGCGTCGGGCGGATGCCGATGGTGACGAGCGGGGCCGGCCGCTCGCCGTCGCCCTGGGCCGCCTTGACGGCCACGCGGAGCACCTCGTGGAACCGGCCGACGTTGGCGATCAGGTGGTCGGCCGGGAGCACCAGCATGGTCGCGTCCGGGTCCTGGGCGATCAGCTTGGCCGCGGCGAGCGCGATGCAGGGCGCCGTGTTCCGGGCGACGGGCTCGCCCAGGATGTTGCCCGGCGGGACGGCCGGCAGGTGCTCCCGCGTCTTGCCCGACGTAGTCCGCGTGGGTCACGACGAGCACGTTCTCGGCCTCGACGAGCGGCTGGAGCCGGGCGAACGTGTTCTGGATCAGCGAGGCCTGGCCGAAGACGTCGAGGAACTGCTTGGGGTTGGAGCGGCGACTGCGCGGCCAGAACCGGCTGCCGACACCGCCGGCCATGATGACGGCGTAGAGGGACATGGGCGTGGTCAGAGGGGGCCGGCAAGATGCGACACGCCGGCCGCCCCGACCGGCCCGCCGAGGCGGGCGCCCTCGGGGCCTCGGTGAAGAGCGCGTCGGGCACCGCCCGGGCCTGACGCACCGGTTAGTCTGGGGCGGACCCCTCCCAGCCCCATGCTCCACGATCAGACCCTGGCCGTCCTCGGCGCCGGCAACATCGGCCGCGCCCTCGTCGGCGGCCTGCTGCGGGGCGGCGACCTCGCCCCTGGCAGCGTCCGGGCCACGCGCCGGAGCGAGCACGGCCTGGACGACCTGCGCCGCCAGTTCCCCGGCGTCGCGGTGTCGAGCGACAACGTCGGGGCCGTCCGCGACGCGACGACGGTCCTGGTGACGGTCAAGCCCCAGAACGCGTCGGCGCTGCTGGCCGAGATCCGCGACCACGTCGCCCCGGGCACGCTGGTGCTCTCGACACTGGCCGGCGTCACGACGGCGTCGCTGGCCCAGGCGCTGGGCCAGGACTTGCCGGTCGTCCGGGCGATGCCCAACACGCCCGCACTGGTCGACGAAGGCGCGACGGCGATCGCACCCGGCGCCCACGCCAGCCAGGCCCACGTCGCGCTGGCCCGCGAGATCTTCCTGGCCGTCGGCCGCGTCGTCGAGGTCGTCCCGGAGCACCTGATGGACGCCGTCACCGGGCTGTCGGGCAGCGGCCCGGCCTACGTGTTCATGGTCATCGAGGCGCTGACCGACGCCGGCGTCAAGCAGGGGCTGCCGCGCGAGGTGTCGCGCCGGCTGTCGATGCAGACGGTCCTGGGCGCGGCGCGGCTCGCCATCGAGACCGGCGAGCACCCGGCCATCTTGCGCGACCAGGTGACGACGCCCGGCGGGACGACCATCACGGCCGTCGCCGAGCTGGAGAAGCAGGGGCTCCGGTCGATGTTCATCGACACCGTCGCGATGGCGACCGAGCGGAGCCGCCAGCTAGGCGAGGGCTGACCCGTGCGACGGCGTGACGCGCTCGGCCTGCCCGCCTCGGTGCCGAGGCGGGCGGGGTGGCGCGGGCCTCTACCGGATGGCGTCGGCGATGGCCTCGGGGGCCGTCCCGACCGGCGTCGGGTCCGGCGGGAGCGGCTCGATCCAAGACCGGCCGTCGCGCGCCAGCATCCGTTCGGCGGCGGCGGGGCCCCAGGTGCCCGAGGCGTAGTTGGGGAACTCGGCCGGCGGCGTGGCCCCCCACACGTCCAGGACGGGCTGGACCACCTTCCAAGCCTCCTCGACCTGATCGGCCCGCATGAACAGGGTCGCGTCGCCCCGGATCGCGTCGAGCAGCAGCGTCTCGTAGGCCTCGGGCGGCGTGTCGAACGCGTCCTCGTAGTCGAACCGCATGGCGACCGGCTGGAGCAGCATCGACGGGCCGGGCCGCTTGGCCTGGAACCGGAGCACGATGCCCTCGTCGGGCTGGATCCTGAGGACCAGCCGGTTGGGCTGGAACGCCTCGTCGGCGCCGGCCGGGAACGCCCGGTGCGGGACGGGCCGGAACTGGACCGAGATCTCGGACACCCGGCGCGGCATCCGCTTGCCCGTCCGGAGGTAGAACGGGACCCCGTTCCAGCGCCAGTTGTCGATGTCGAGCTTGAGCGCGACGTAGGTCTCGGTCGACGAGCGCTGGGCCACCTTGGGCTCGTTCCGGTAGCCCGCCACCCGGCCGTCGGCCGTGTAGCCCTCGCCGTACTGGCCCCGGACGGCCACCTCGTGGACGCGGTCGGGCGTGATCGGGCGGATGGCCCGGAGCACGTCGACCTTCTTGTTCCGGACCTCGTCGGGCTTGAACGCGACCGGCGGCTCCATCGCCACCAGGCACAGCAACTGCAGGAGGTGGTTCTGGACCATGTCGCGCATGGCCCCGGCCGTCTCGTAGTACCCTCCCCGGTGCTCGACGCCGACCGTCTCGGAGACGGTGATCTGAACGTGGTCTACGTAGCGGGCGTCCCAGACCGGCTCGAACATGGCGTTCGCGAACCGGAAGGCCAGCAGGTTCTGGACGGTCTCCTTACCCAGGTAGTGGTCGATCCGGTAGACCTGGTTCTCGGTCGCGTGCTCGACCAGGAGCCGGTCGAGCTCGCGGGCGCTCTCGAGGTCGTGCCCGAACGGCTTCTCGACCACGAACCGGTCGAACAGGGGGTCCTCGAGCAGCCCCGCCGCCGCCAGGCCCGACACGATGGGCCCGACCAGGAACGGCGCCACCGAGAGGTAGAACACGCGGTGGGGCCGCTCCCCCTCCGGCGCGACCTCGGCCAGCCGCGCCGTGAGCCGCTCGAACGTGTCGGGCTGGGTCACGTCGCCCTGGACGTAGGTGAGCCGGTCGGCGAACTGTCTCCCAGTTCTCGGCGTCGACGTCCTTGGGGAAGAACCGGCCGAGCGAGTCGGCGGCGTCGCACGCGAAGTTGACGAACGCGTCCGACTCCATCTCGGCCAGGTCCACGCCGACGATGTCGACCTCGGCCGGGAGGTGGCCCTCCCGGTGCAGGTCGTAGAGGGCCGGGATCAGCTTCCGGTGGGCGAGGTCGCCGGCCGCCCCGAAGAGGACGAGCTGGACGGCATGGGGGAGGTGCACGGAGGCGTGGGGTCGGGTTCGGGGAACTCGTGGGACGTGGGCCGGCTCTAGAGACCGGCCGGGTCCCACTGGGCGTGGAACATGCCGTCCTGGTCGACGCGGGCGAACGTGTGGGCGCCGAAGTAGTCGCGCTGGGCGGCGACCAGGTTGGCCGGGAGCCACTCGCTCCGGTAGGCGTCGAGGTAGGCGAGGGCCGACGAGAAGGCGGGGAGGGGGATGCCCGCGCCGGCGCCCAGGCGGACCGCGTCGCGGAGCGCGTGCCGGCACGTCGCGAGCACCTCGGTGAAGGCCGGCGCGACGACCAGGTTGGGCAGGTCGGGGTCGGCGAGGAAGGCCTCGCGGAACGTCTCCAGCATGTCGGCCCGGATGATGCAGCCGCCGCGCCACACCTTGGCGACCGTCTCCAGGTCGAGCCCGTACTCGTAGGCGTCCGAGGCCCGCTTGAGCAACGCGAAGCCCTGGGCGTAGGTGACCAGGAAGGCCGCGCGCAAAGCCCGCTCAAGGGCGGCCACCAGCGCGTCGGGGTCGTCGGCACGCCCGGCGGGCTGTCCCAGGAGCGCCGCCGCCGCCACGCGCTCGTCCTTGAGCGCCGAGACGTAGCGGGCCGTCACGGCCGCGTCGATGGTCGGCGTGGGGACGCCCAGGTCGAGCGCGTCCTGGCTCGTCCACTTCCCGGTCCCCTTCTGCTTGGCCGTGTCCTTGATGAAGTCCAGGAGGTAGCGGCCGGTCATGCCCTGGGGTGGCCCCTCGTGGCCCGGCGTCTCGTCCGGCTGGACCTCGACGGTGTCGGGCTGGTGCAGGATGTCGGCCGTGATCTCGACGAGGTAGGACCGGAGCGGGCCCGTGTTCCACTGGCCGAACAGGTCGCCCATCCGGTCGTTGCCGAGCCCCACGCCGCGCTTCATCAGGTCGTAGGCCTCGGCCAGGATCTGCATCAGCCCGTACTCGATCCCGTTGTGGACCATCTTGACGTAGTGGCCCGAGGCGCCGGCCCCGAGGTGGGCCACGCAGGGCTCGCCGTCGACCGAGGCGGCCATCCCCTCCAGCACCGGCGCGACGCGGGCGTAGGGCCCCTGGGGGCCGCCGGGCATCATGCTGGGCCCGTGGCGCGCGCCGTCCTCGCCGCCCGAGACGCCCATCCCGAAAAAGTGCAGGCCCTTGGAGGCCATCTCGTCGTGGCGGCGGCGGGTGTCCGGGAAGTGCGAGTTGCCGCCGTCGATGACCAGGTCGCCGGCGCTCAGCCGCGGCGCGAGCGAGCCGAGCACGGCGTCGACGGCGGCGCCGGCCGGGACCATCACCAGGATGTTGCGGGGCGTGGGGAGCGCGCCCAAGAACTCGCCGAGGTCGGTGGTGGCGGTGACCGGACGGGACGCCTCGGCCTGGAAGCCGCTGACGGCGTCGGGGCCGAGGTCGGTGCCGGCGACGTCGGCGCCGGAGTCGAGCGCGTTGAGGGCCAGGTTGCGGCCCATGATGCCGAGGCCGACGACGCCGAGATGGGGGGTGGACATGGAGCGGGCGGGGGAGGGGGAGGGGCGCCTACGCCCGTGCCCCGCCGCGGTGCCCTGCCCGCCTCGGTGGGCAGTTGGGTGGAGGGCGCGCGCCGAGTCCGCCCCGGGAGACGTTCTCGTCGGTTCCCCCCGCCCCGGCTCCCCCCGGGGGCGCCCCGAGGCGGGCGGAGCCGCGCCGAATCCACGGCTGGCGCATACGAGTGGGCGGCCCCGTCCCGTACGTTTCAGCCCAGACTGAAACCACGCGCTGCGCCCCACGATGATCGGACCCATCGGCCACGTTTCTCTCGTCGTCGCCTTCGTCGCGGCGCTCGCGGCGCTCGTCGCCTTCGTCCTGTCGTCGCGCGGGGCGGACGACCAGGCCCGGGCTGACTGGGCCCGGATCGGGCGCTGGAGCTGGGCCGCCATGGCGGGCGGCGTGGTCGTCGCGGCGGCCATGCTCTGGACCGGCCTGTTCGGCGGCCACTACGACCTGGCCTACGTCTACCAGCAGACGTCGGAGGCGATGCCGCTCCGGTACCAGTTCTCGGCGTTCTGGGCCGGCCAGGAGGGCTCGCTCCTGCTCTGGGGGATGATGACGACCGTCGTGGGCGGCCTGCTGATCCGGTGGTCGCTCCGGACCGACGGCGGCGTGGTCGCCGAGCAGGCGCGGCAGGCGTTTACCGGGCCGGTCCTGGCCGTCGTCGCGCTGTGCCAGGCGTTCGTGCTCTCGATGATCGTCGGGCTCCAGCTCGGCCCGCTCGCGGTCGGGGCCAACCTGTTCCAGCCGCTCGCCGACAAGTTCCCGGACGCCCCCCTCCTCCAGACCGCCGGGTTCGTCCCGGCCGACGGGCAGGGCCTCAACGACCTGCTCCAGAACCCCTGGATGACGATCCACCCGCCGATGGTGTTCGTCGGGTTCACGCTGCTGATGGTCCCGTTCGCGTTCGCCGTCGCGGGCCTGGTCCGCCGCCGCTACACCCAGTGGGTCAAGCCCGCATTGCCGTGGGCGCTGGCCGGCTCGGGCGTCCTGGGCGTGGCCATCATGATGGGCGGCTGGTGGGCCTACGAGACCCTGTCGTTCGGCGGGTGGTGGGCCTGGGACCCGGTCGAGAACTCGTCCCTCGTTCCGTGGCTGTTCGCCGTCGCGGCGCTGCACTCGATGGTGGTCCAGAAGAAGACGGCGGCCGGCCACAAGGCGGCGCTGTGGCTGAGCGTGCTCGCGTTCCAGCTCTGCATCTACTCGACGTTCCTGACGCGCTCGGGCATCCTGGGCGACGTGAGCGTCCACAGCTTCGTCGACCTGGGGCTCTACAACCAACTGCTCTTGTGGATCACGACGATCGGGCTGTTGGGCTTCGGGCTGCTGGCGTGGCGCTGGCGCGACCTGCCGGCGCCGGCCACGCCGCCGGCCGCGTTGTCGCGCGAGTCGCTGGTGTTCACGGGCGCGCTGCTGCTGGCCGTGACCGGCGGCGTGATCGCGCTCGGCACCTCCGCGCCGATCGTCGGCCAGGTGTTCCGCGACAACCCGAGCGCGGTCCCGATCGCGTTCTACAACACCTGGACGCTGCCCCTCGCCATCGGCATCGCGTTCCTGGGCGGGATGGGCCAGCTGTTCTGGTGGCGCAAGATGAGCGTCGAGGACGCCAACCGCGTCCTGTTCCGGCCCGTCGTGGCGACCGTCGTCTCGACCGCCGCCGTCGTCCTGCTGACCCCGTTCGTCCAGGAGACCGTGCTCCCGTCGGCGCCGTCCGCCTCGGCCGCCGCCGGGCCCGAGGTGGCCGGGGCCGACATCGTGGGCCTCGGTGGCTTCTTCGACACCCACGGCACGAGCCTGCTGCTGCTCCTGCTGCTGTTCGCGGCCTTCTTCATGCTGTGGGGCAACCTGAGCGTGATGTGGCGGGTCGGCAAGGGCAACCTCAAGTTGGTCGGCGGGAGCCTGACGCACGTCGGGTTCGGCGTGCTGCTGCTGGGCATCTTCGCGTCGTCGGTCTTCAACGACCCGATCTCGGACGGCGCCGGGACCGACGTCCAGGGGAGCCGCGAGAACGTCGTGGTCCCGCTGGGGCGGACGGTCGCGGCCGACGGGTACCGCTGGACGTACACGGGCCAGGAGGTCAACGAGGACGGCCGCCCGGTCTACATCATGGACGTGGTGAACCGCCAGGGCGAGCAGTTCCAGACGCGGAACGTGGTCTACAAGGACGGGCGCGACCAGTGGATCCAGCAGCCCGACGTCCGCGAGGGCGTCACGCGCGACCTCTACGTGGCCGTCTTCCCGTCGGCCATGAGCGAGAACCCGTCGGAGGGCCGGGCCGAGGTCACGCTGGCCCGGGGCGACTCGGTCAAGCTGGCCACGCCGGCCCACGACCACGCCTTCACGGTGACCTTCTCCGACTACGAGCTCGAGGTCGACCTGGACGCGGCCGGGCTGGACCGCGACTCGGTCGACCTGGCCGTCGCCGCCCGCCTCGACGTCCGAAACGAGACGACCGGCGAGACCCGGACGCTCCGGCCGGTCTACGTCATCACGACCGACCGGCGCCAGCAGTTCGTCCAGAACCGGGCGGTCGACTGGAACCTGGGCGCGGCGTTCGCGGGCATGGTGGTCGACGAGGGCGCCATCCAACTCGTGTTCGACGGGGCCACGGTCGCCGCCGACGAGTGGGTCGTGGTCCAGGCCTACGAGAAGCCGTTCATCTCGCTCTTGTGGATCGGGACGGGCCTGCTCGGGCTCGGGTTCGCGGTCTCGTTCCGCCGCCGCCTGGGCGAGTCCCGGCGGTAGCTGACCCCGCCCGCCTCGGCGCCGAGGTGGGCCGGGTGAGGGGGGGAGGCGTCGGGGAGCGCAACCGCGCGCGCGTGGCTCCGTAGCCGCCCGTCCCCCCCCACGCTCCCTCCATGCGCACTCTCTTCGCGGCCGTCCTCGCCCTCGCCGCCAGCGGCGCCCTCGCCCAGGCCCCGGCCGACACGCTCGTCATCACGCCCGGCGACGGGACGCTCGTCACCGACTGGGTCGCGCCGGCGACGCGGAGCTACACCATCCGGCTCGTCCAGCCGATGCAGCAGGACGTCGGGACGTCGACCGAGACGGTGACGGTCGCCGGCGGCGAGGTCACGCGCGTCGTGACCGTCTCGGTCCCGATGCAGGGGATGGCCCAGACCGACTCGCTGGTGGCCGACGCGGCCACGCTCGCCCCGCGCGTCCAGCGCTCGACGGGCGGCCAGCAGGACGTGTCGCTCGAGTTCATGGACGAGGGCGTCGTCGGGATGCTCACGCCCCGGACGGGCGAGGCGACCACGGTCACGCTGATGACCGACGCGCCCGTCTTCGACTCGTCGTGGATGGGCGAGATCGCTCAGAGCCTGCCGTTCGCCGAGGGCTTGGTGGCGCGCGTCGCGGCGTTCTCGTCGCAGTCGCCCGACGCGCCCTCGGACGTGGTCCTGACGGTGACCGGCCAGGAGACGATCGGCGACCGGACGGGCTGGGCCGTCGACGCCGACATGGGCCCGGTCACGATCCAGTACGTCGTCGACGCCGAGACGCGGGCGCTGCTGGTCTCGCGGTTCTCGCCCCAGCCGGGCGTCCGCATCGCGATCCTCCCGGCCGACTGACCCTCCCGGCCGACCGGGCGGGTCCTGGGGCCGGCCCGGTCGGTGCCGTCCTCTGCCCGACCTCCCCCGCCTCGGTGCCGAGGCGGGGCCACCCACGGCCCCCCGACATGCGCGTGCTCGCCCTCTGTCTCGCCCTGGCTCCGTCGGTCGTCGCCCAAGACGCCGTCACGCTCCGACCGGGGGACCCGGCGCTCGATCTGGCCGCCCTCGCGCTCGCCGACTACACCCTAGCCGTCGAGGTCGCCGGGCCCGAGGCCCAGTCGCTGGGGACGATCGCCGAGACCTACCGGCTCGACGGCGACGTGCTGACGATCGTCGCCCAGGCCGACGTCCCGATGGCGGGCGCGCCGGCCCGGGACTCGACCCGGCTCCGCTGGCCGTCGCTGGCCCCGCTCTCGAACGACGTGGTCGGGGGCGGCGAGGTCGCGACGGCGAGCTACCAGGACGGCCAGGTCACGGGCGCCTACGGGACCGACGGGCGGGCCCCGCTCCCGTTCGCGTTCGACCTCCAGCGGCCCGTGTTCGCGCCGGCCGCGCTTCCCCTCGTCGTCCGGGCGCTGCCGCTCACGCCGGGCTACCGGGCCGTCGTCCCGACGTTCTCGGCCGAGGACCGGTTCAAGGAGGCCGTCCTGACCGTCGCCGGGCCGGAGACGGTGACGCTGCCGGACGGGTCCGTGGTGCAAGCGGTCGCCGTGACGCGGACCGGCGGCGGGGGCCTGACGCGGGGGATGCCCCAGCGCCACTACGTCGACCCGGTGACGCGCCAGATCGTGCTCACGACGATGGACGCGCCGGGCATGGCGATCCGGTTCGTGCCGCTGACGGAGGCCGAGGTGGCCGCCCGCCAGGCCCAAGCGGCCCAGGCCCAGGCGACCGCCGAGGCGGTCCGGGCCGCCTCGACGGGCCTGCGGCCGGGCGACGACACGCTCGACCTCGACGCCATCGGCAGCGAGAGCGTCTCGCTGGTCATCCGCCTCGTCCAGCCGATGCAGCAGGACGCCGGCACGGAGAGCCGCGCGGTCGTCGTGGACCGCGCGGCGGGCACGATCACGCTCACCACCGACACGAACATCGCGATGGTGGGCCAGCGGCTCCAGAGCACCCTCGTCGCGGCCTACCCGTCGTTCGCGCCGATCTCGCTCGTCCAGGACGACGGGACGGGCCGGACCGAGCTGGCCTTCGCCGACGGCCGCGTGACCGGCACCGACGAGGGCGAGACGGTCGACCGGGCGCTCGACGCGGCCGTGTTCGCCAACGCCTGGCTGCCCGTCGTCGTTCGGACGCTGCCGTTCGCCGAGGGCTACTCGGCCGTCTTCCACGGCTACTCGGCCGGCGACGGCGTCGTGGAGACCCTGCTGACCGTGACCGGACAGGAGACGGTGGAGGCTCCGGACGGCGAGCGCACGGCCTGGGTCGTCCAAGCCGACCGCGACGGGACCGTCCTGACGATCCGGGTCGACGCCGAGTCGCGGGCGCTCCTGGGCTACGGGCTCTCGCCCCAGCCGGGCGTCCGGATCGAGTTCGTGGCGGAATAGACGGGGACCCGGCGCGAGCCCAGACCGTACTCTCCTCCATTCCCCCACGTCTTCCCCGCTTTCCGTCCTATGCGCTTTTCTCTCCTCGCGGCCGCCCTCGCCTTCGTGGCGGCCCCCGTGCTCGCCCAGGACGCCACCGTCCTCCGCCCGGGCCACCCCGACCTGATGACGGCCGGGCTCTCGCTGGACTCCGAGACCGTCGGCATCCGCGTCGTCGAGCCGAGCCCGCAGGACCTGGGGACGGTCACCTCGACGGTCGACCGCGACGGCGGCACCGTCACGATCACGACCGAGGCCGCCGCGCCCCAGGCCGGGATGGCCTACGAGGCGACCACGACGTTCGACTGGCCCTCGCTCGCGCCCCGGACGCGGACCCGGACGGGCTCGGGCGCGACCGGCACCACGACCTACGACGGCGCCCACATGACCGGGAGCCTACGCCCGGGGCGACTGGGCCGCGCTCCCGTTCGACATCACGTTGGCCGGGCCGGTGTTCCAGCCCGAAGTGATCCCGATTCTGGTCCGCGCCCTCCCGTTCCGCGCGGGCTACACCGCGACCGTCCCGACGTTCACGTCCGAGCGCCGGGTCCGGGACTACACCCTGACCGTGGTCGGCGAGGAGTCGTTCACGCGGGCCGACGGCACCACGGCCGAGGCCTGGGTGGTCGAGGAGTCGAGCGAGGGCCGCGGGAGCAGCACGCGCCGTCACTTCGTCGACGCCCAGACGCGCGCGCTCGTCGCGACCACGTCGACGGCCCGGGGCAACACGACCATCGTGAGCGAGCCCGTCACCGAGGCCTCGCTGGCCGCGCTCGCGGCCAACGCCGCGACGCCGGCCGTCGTCCTCCGCCCCGGCCTCGACCGCCTGGCGACCGACGCCATGACGGACTACACCCAGAATTGGGTGGTCAAGCTGGTCGAGCCCCAGCAGCAGGACATCGGCACCATCACCCGGTCGGTCATGATCGACCGCGCGGCGGGCACCGTCACGATGGAGGCCGCCACGTCGATCCCGATGGCGGGCCAGGAGACGACCGAGCGGTCGGTCGCGGCCTACCCGTCGCTGGCGCCGATCTCGTCGCGCGTCGAGGCCGGCGGGACCGTCGTCGAGCTGGCCTACGACGGGATGGCCGTCACCGGCACCCGGACCTCGGGCGGCGAGACGACCGACGTCGACATCACGCTGGAGGAGGCGGCCTTCGACCCCGTGTTCGCGGCCGAGGCCGTCCGTCTCATCCCGCTGGAGGCCGGCTTCCGCGGTGACTACCAGACGATCGACCCCACCGAGGGCAGCATGTCCGTCCAGTTCGTCGTCGGCGAGCAGGAGGAGATCGACGGGCGGATGGCGACCCTCGTGGACGTGGTGACGGAGGGCGGCCCCGGCCAGACGTTCGCCGTCGACACCGAGACGCGCGAGGTCCTGCGGATCCGGCTCCGACCCCAGCTCGGCGTCGTGGTCGACATCGTGCCGGCCGGCGAGTAGCTGCCGCCCCGACCGGACCCCGACCGGACGGACGCCCCGAGCCCTCTCGCCACGTCGGCGGGGGGGCTCGGTCGCGTGGTCCCGCCCGCCTCGGCGACGGGCCGAGGGACCCCGGGGTGGCGCCGAGGCGGGCCGGGCCACATCCCGCCGCCCCGGCGGGACGCGAGCGGACTCGCTGTCAGCCGCCGCCCGGGCCGCCCAGCGCCGCGCGGACCAAGTCGAAGGAGAACCCCTGGCGGGTGTAGGTCCGCGACAGGTCGGCCGCGTCTGTGTTGGCGAGCACGATCAGGACCAGGTCCTCGTCGGGCGCGAGCAGGTTGAGCGCCCGGTAGCCCCAGATCCACCCCTGGCGCTCGACCAGCGTGACGGGCTGGCCGTCGACGTCGAGGCCGTACCGCCACACGCTGAGAGCGACGAATCCCAGCGACGGGTCGGCGGTCGTCATCGAGTCGCGCAGGGCGCGCGGGAACAGCCGGTCGGCCAAGAGCGCGCGGTCGAACCGGAACAGGTCGCCGGCCGTGCCGGCGAGCGCGCCGGCGGCCCCGTACGTCGCCAGTCGCGCCGGCGGCATCGGCCGGACGCCGGTGCTGTCCACGAGGTAGCCGGTCGGGAGGCGGGGCTCGACGCGGTCGTCGCGGACGAGCGCGGTCTCGGCCATCCCGAGCGGGCCGAGGATCCGACTCTGGAGCGCGTCGGCGTAGGTCTGGCCCGTCACGGCCTCGATCACCCGGCCGAGGACCAGGAAGTCCGTGTTGGTGTAGCGGAACTGGGAGCCGGGCTCGAAGGCGAGGTCTGCGGCGAGCGCCCGGCCGACGACGGCCGTGGCGGCTCCGTCGGGGAGCGACTCGTAGTCGCGGGCGAGGTCGTCGGCGTCGGGCAGGCCCGACGTGTTGGTGAGCAGATGGCGGAGCGTGACGCGGCCGGCGTGGCCAGGGCGCAGGCCCGGGAGCACGTCGCCCAGCGGCGTCTGGAGCCCGACGGCCCCCTCGTCGACGAGTTGGAGCACCAGGGCCGCCGTGACCTGCTTCGTCACCGACGCCCACGGGAACCGCGTCCCGGCCGAGTTCGGGACGTCCCACGACCGGTCCGCCAGCCCTACGGCCCGGCGGTACAGGACCTGGTCCCCCCGGCCCACCAGCACGACGCCGTCGAACGCGCCGGCCGCGTGGGCGGCGTCCACGACCGCGTCGAGGCGGGCGGCGAGGCCGGAGGGTTGGGCGGCGACACCGGCGCTGAGCAGGGCCGCCAGACACAAGGCGTATCGCATGGGAGGGGAGGCGGGGGCGGCCAGAGTACCGACGCCCGGCCTGTCCCTCCTCCGCCTCGGCGACGTCACCGAGGCGGGCACGGGCCGGCTAGCGCCGGCCGGCCAGCCGGTCGAACGCCTTCTGCTGATCCGTCCCGGCCGGGACCTGGTACGGGTCCGGCGGGAGGTTGACCATCCGGATCACCGGGTACTGCTCGCGGTGCAGGAACGGCTGGGGCGGCGTCGAGATGTCCTCCCCGATGATGAGCACGATCGTGCCCTGGTCCGTGATGCGGGCGCCGGCCGACGAGATCGGGTCCCGCTGGTTCTCGACGTCCCAGGTGTCGACCCAGCCGTAGAGCCACTTGGCGTCGGGCTCGAGCATCCGGATGCAGCCGTGCGAGGCCGGGCCCGAGGTGGGCAGGGCGTACTGGTGCATGTGGATGCCGCGCTGCTCGTGGAGGTTCATGACCCAGTACATCTCCCACAGCTCGGCGTCGGGCGCCGTCGACCCGTAGCCCGGGCTCAGCGTGCTCACGCGGTACTCCTGCTGCCAGTTCACGTTGAACCGGCCCGAGGGCGTCCGCGCGCTCTCGACGCCCGTGTTGATGATGCCCCACCGCGCGAGCTCGCCGTTCTCGTAGGCGCCCCACGCCTGGACGTTCTTGTCCAAGATCACGATCTTGCCGATGCCGGCCGCGCCGGGGTAGTAGCGCGGGAACGGCGAGTACGCCCGGAAGTCGAGCCCGAAGTGGGTCGGGACGACGAGCGTGTCGCCGGGGCTCAGGTTCTCGAGGTCGTTCCGGTTGAGGAGCCACAACAGCGGCTTGATCACGTCACGGTCGCCGCCGAACCGGCGGTAGAGCGAGAGCCGGGCCTCCAGCCGGTTCTGGCCCTGGGGCACGACGTAGTAGTCGTAGTAGACCCGGGGCACCTCGCGGACCGACTCGGCCGTCCGCCGGTTCATCGTGTCGACGAGCCACGACTGGCTGAAGTAGGTGACGGCGCCGTCCTCGGCGAAGTCGGCCGAGATCGAGGCGTCGGCCGCGAGGTCGGCGCTGCTCTGGGCGCGGGCGGGGGCCGCCAGCGTCAGGAGGGCGAGGAGGGCGGCAGCGAAGGCGCGCATGGGGTCGAATGCTGAGATGTGTCGAGTATACCCCCCGGCCGGCCGGGGGGTCCGGGGCGACGCCTGCCAGGGGCGTGCCGGAGACGGTCGGACGCCTTTACGAGGTCCAAACGCACGCCGGTGCCGACGATTGCCCCAGGAAGATTCGGCGCGCGGGCATGTGCGCCCAGGCCCTGGCCCCGTCCGCCTCGGCGCCGAGGTGGGCGGGGCTAGCGGACTCGCTGGGCCCCGTCGGTCCGGATCTTCCGGATCTGCTCGGCCGTCGCCAGCACGATCAGCGCGTCGCCGGTCTCCAGCGGGAGCTGGGCGTCGGGGTTGAACCGCCACTCGCCCGTCGCCGCCCGCAGGACGCCCACCACGACCGCGTTGAACCGCTTGCGGAAGTCGACCTGGGCGAGCGAGCTGCCCGCGAGCAGGCTGCCCGCCTCGATGGTCACCTCCTCCAGGTCGAAGTCGAGCGCCTCGACGCCCAGGACCTGCTCCATGAACCGGTCGACGCGCGGCCGCAGGATGGTCTGGGCGATCCGGTCGGCCCCGATCTCGAGCGGCGAGATGACCTTGTCGGCGCCGGCCCGGAGCAGCTTGTTCAGCGACGTCTGCTCGTTCGTCCGGGCGACGATGAACAGGTCGTCCCCGCGGATCTCGCGGGCCGTCAGGGCCACGAACACGTTGGCCGCGTCCTGCGGGAGCACGAGGACCAGCCCGGCGGCCCGCTCCAGCCCGGCCGCGCGCAACGTCGCCTCCTCCTCGGCGTCGTCCTGGACGTAGGGGTGCCCGGCCGCCTCCAGCTCGGAGCCCCGGTCGTCGCGGTGGTCGATCACGACCACGTCGCGGCCCCCGGAGACCAGGTCGCGGACGATCCGCTGGCCCAGCCGGCCGTACCCGGCGATGACGTAGTGGCCCGACAGACGGGCGATTCGGCGTTGCATGGCCCGCTGGCGGATGGCGTCGCTGGTGACGAGGAGTTGGACGACGCGCGAGGCGATCGTGGCGAACGTACCGATGCCGACGAAGGCGAGCCCGGCCGTGAACACCCGGCCGACATCGGAGAGCGGCTGGACCTCGCCGAACCCGATGGTGGTCAGCGTGATCGCCGTCATGTAGAAGGCGTCCATCAGCGACCACCCCTCGATCAGGACGTAGCCCAGGGTCCCCAGCGAGAGGAGCACGGCCACGGCCAGCGTCCCGAGCCCGATCTCGCGGCCCGCCCCGGACCGGGCGTGGAGCCAGTCGAGCGGCCCGCTCACGCGAGCGCGAACGCCCGCGCCGCCCAGGTCTCGCCGGCCGGCCGCTCGACGCCCCGGGCTCGCAGGTCGCCGACCGTCTCCGCGGTCACGTCCAGGAGCGCCGTCTCGGGCCCGGCTTGGCCCGCCCGCACTCGCCGGCGGAACGCCGGGCGCGGCACGCTCTGCCACGCGCCCTCGGCGTCGCGAACGGTCACGCCCAGCGCCGGGGCCCGGCCCAGGCCCTGGGCGTCGAGGGCCGCCGCGACCGCCCGCTCCATCGCGTCGATGCCGCAGCCCGAGACGCCCGCGTTGAGGTCCGCCTCGGAGATCACCGCGCCGACCGCGAGCGCGCGCCCGGCCAGGACGGCGGCCTGGGCGCGGACCGGGCGCCCGTGGCTCTGCCACGACGGGAGCCAGCCGCCGACGGCGCGCGTGAGGGCGTCGGCCTCGGCGTCGTCGAGGGTGCGGTCGAGCGGGACCAGCCACAGCCGGGCGGCGTCGGGGAGCGAGTCGAGCATGACGTCGGTGGGGGGGCCGGAGGATACGCCCGGGCCCCGACGCCGATTCCGCAAGACCCGGCGAGGTCGCGCCCGGAGCCGTGCCCGCGAGGGCCGCCCCCCGACGTCGAGGTGGCCCTTACGGGAGAGTCGGCTCCCCGCTCGGTCTCGCCCACGCGGTGCGCTAGGCGTCCGGCCGGCCTTCGTCGCGGAGCCCGGCCAGCCCGGCTAGGTCGACCGCGCGCAGGGCCGCCTCCAGGTCGTCGTCCGAGACGCCGGTGCCGCTCACCTCGACGTGGAACCGGTCGGCCACGACCAGGCTGAACTCGCCCGACCGGGCGTCCGAGTCGTAGGACCGGTAGCCGCGCTGGCCGCCGAACGTGACCGTCCGCTCGTAGGTCGAGCCCGCCTCGCGGTCGATGTCGGCCATCGTCCAGCCCAAGCCCATCATGGCCATCGACGGGATCGCGCCGTAGTCCATGATGCTCACGTCGATCCGGGCGCCGTCGGGGCCGGGGTAGGCGGCCTCGACCTGCGAGATCGAGAACCCCATCGCGCCGTCCGTCGAGCCCTCGACCTCGCCCTGCTCCATCGGGCCGACCGAGGCCGGCAGCAGCTCGCGCAGCGTCCGGAAGTTGACGGGCTCGGCCGGAGCCCGCTCGGCCGACTCCTGGATCTTCTCGGCGGCGTTCTGGAACTCCTGCACCCGGCCGAGCACGCCGGGCTGGCCGGTTTCTTCGACGTCCCCGTCGAAGTCGCCGCCGTCGTCGCCGCCGCACGCGGCGAGGGGCAGGGTGAGGGCGGCCAGGAAGGTGAACGCGAGACGGATCGGCATGGGGTCGGGAGGGAGGAGTCACTCTACTCTACGCCGTTTCCCCGATCGTGCCGTCACGCGCCCGGGGATTCCCGTCGAGGTCGCGGGCCGTGGCCGCCTCGGTCCCGGTCTGGACCTGGTCCCCCGTCCGGACCTCGGGCTCGCGCTGGGCCCCGGCGCCCAGCCGGCCGGCCCGGCGCGGTGCCGAGGCGGAGTCGCTGTCGGAGACGACGGGGGGGGCCTCCGGGGGCGCTTCTGCTTAGAGCGTCGGCGTGGCCGGGGCCCACTTGAGGACGGTCAGCGTGCCCTCCAGGTCGCTCGTGTAGAGGTAGCCGCCGGGCGACGGCAGCGAGACGCCCCAGTTGCCGTAGAACGCCGCGTCGTCGTTGTCGGGGTGCGTGTCGTAGCGGGCGACCTCGACCGGGTTCGCGATGTCCGAGATGTCGAGGACGTACATCCCCGACGAGTAGTGGGAGACGAACGCGTAGCGGCCCTGGATCTGGACGTTGTGGGCCAGCCGGCTCGTGCCGAGCCAGTTGGCAACGAGCGTCGGGTTCTCGGCGTCCGTCAGGTCCCAGACCTTGACCGTCTTGTCGACGGTCTCCTCGGTCGTCAGCGCGTGGCGGCCGTCGTCGGTCGGCCAGACGTTGTGGACGTAGCCCGGCGAGGGCACCGAGACGCGGCCGATGAGCGCCGGCGCCTGCTTGTCGGTCATGTCCCACATCGAGAAGGTCGGGTTGCGGCCCTCCGCCACGTAGAGCGTGTCGCCGCGCGCGAACACGTCGTGGGAGTCCGGGACCGTCACCTCGGCCACGTCGACCGGGCGGACCGGGTCGGCCAGGTCGACCACGACGATCCCGTCGCCGTCCGAGTTGAGCACGTAGGCGAAGCCCGTGACGGCGTCGATGGACAGGTTGTGCGACGACACCAGCCGGTCGTTTTCGCCGCGGACGACGGCGATCTCCTCGGCGTGGTGCGGCAGCCCCCGCAGGTCGATCACCTGCAGCCCCTCGTTCGGGCCGTAGGCCTCGGTCGAGATGTAGGCGAACGACCCGTAGGTCTTGATGTCGCGCCAGTAGAACGGGGCGTCGGCCGTCGGCCCAGCGATCTGGGCGACGACCTCCAGGCTGGGCACGGCCACGATGGCGATCCCCTCGACGTTGCCCATGATGGCGTACTCCGACCCGTCGTTGGCCGTGTAGGCCCAGACGTCGGACCCGCCGACCACGTCGGGGACGCCGACGCTGCCCTCCTGGCGGGGCTGGTCGGCGCCGGGCCGGGGGATGGTGGGGAGCTCGACCGTGCCGATCAGGTCGAGCTGCTGGGCGCCAGCGGGCGCGACGAGAAGGGCGGCGAGGGCCGCGGCGGCGAGGAGGCGCATGACGGGGCGGGGAAGGCGTGGCCCCAATCTAGGCCGCGCGCCGCTCCCACGACGACCCCCGTGCCGGCCCACCGCGCCCGCCTCGGCGAGTCCGTCGCCGAAGCGGGCGAGGGGCTAGTTCCGGCCCCGGCGGCGGCGACCGTTGTCGTGGCGGTCGTCTCGGCGGTCCTCGCGGCGCTCGTACCGAGCCTCGCGGCGGTCGTCGCGCCGGTCGTCGCGCCGGTCGTCGCGCCGAGCGTCCCGGCGCGACCCGCAGCGGCCGAACGTGTCGCCGTGGCGGAGGTGGCCGCGGACGGCGCTCTGGGGCACCGTCTTGGTGTCCTTGTTCTTGTGGCAGACCCGGTACCGGTCCTGACCGCCCTGGCGGTCGACGCGGGCGGAGGCGGGGTAGGCCCGGTTGTACCGGTCGTACCGGTTCTGCTGAGTCGAGGTGCAGCCGACGGCCAAGCCGGCCGTCAGGAACAGGAGGAGAAAAGCGCGCATGGGCGTGGTGGGATGGTGGGGGAGGGGATCCAGAAACCGTTCCAGAGGACCGAGCGGCCGATCGGGCTCGCCAGGGGCGCCCGAGATCGCCGGCCTGTCGCCCGAGGTGGACTGGGCTGGTGCCCGGAGGCGACGGGCCTAGCGGCGGCAGTCGGCTTGGTCGCCGCTGAGCCGGGTCGCGACGCGGGCCTCGGTCAGGCCGCCCACGACCGTCGTCGACAGCCTCTCGACGGCGATGATCTGGACGGGGTAGGTGAGCGCGCCCCCGCCAACGTCGCCGGTCTGGCCGACCCGGGCCGACACGACGGCCCCGCCCTGGCCGTCGGCCGCGACGTCGGTCACCGTCAGGCCGTAGTTCGTGGCCGGGCACGGGCCGAACGTGCTGATGGCCAGCACGGTCTCGGTCGCGAAGTCGGCGTCGATCTGGGCCGTCGTGTTCAGCGCCGCCAGGAAGGCCGCAGCCTCGGCCTCGGTCCGTAGGACTGTGGCCGCGCCGATTTCGGTCCCGCTCTGGGTGGACGCGAGGACGCGGAACGAGAGGTCGCCGTCGTCGCCGCTCATCGAGCAGGCGGACGCGGTCAGGGCCAAGACAGAAATCAAGAGCGTGCGCATCGGGGGGTGGGGGCGTGAGTCGTGCCGTACGCCGCGACTCGCGTGCGCGTCGTCACACGGCTCCCCCCGTTCGTCTCCGCCGGCCCGGCTCGCCCTACGCGATCAGCCCGTCCACCACGCCCCGGTCGTCGATGACCGTCGCTGGGGCCCCGTCGCCGCCCGCCCGGTCCTTTTGGGCGTCCGCGTCGGCGGGGCGGACCGCGAGCGGGCCGAGGTCGAACACGCAGGCCGCCCACGTCAGGCCCGCCCCGAAGCCGACCATCGCCAGCGTGTCGCCGGGCTTGGCGCGGCCGGCCGCGAGGGCCTCCGACAACGCGATCGGGATGGTCGCGGCCGACGTGTTGCCGTAGTCGGCCACGTTCATCACCACCTTCTCGGGCGGCAGGCCCAGCGTCTTGGCGGCGTACTCGATGATCCGGGCGTTGGCCTGGTGCGGGACGAACAGGTCGACGTCCGGGACGCCCAGGCCGGCCTTGCCCATGACCCGCTCCAGCGACTCCGTCATCGTCCGCGTGGCGAACTTGAACACGGCCCGGCCGTCCATCCGGAGGTAGTGCGTCCGGTGGTCGATGGCGTACTGCGAGACCGGGTTGCGCGTGCCGGGGCACGGCGCGATCAGGGCCTCGGCCTGGGACCCGTCCGAGCCCAACTCGAACGACCGGACGCCGCACGGCTCGGTCCGTCGCCTGGAGCACGACCGCCCCGGCCCCGTCGCCGAACAGGACGCAGGTCGTCCGGTCGGTCATGTCGAGGTTCTTCGAGATCACCTCGGCGCCGACGACCAGGACCGTCTTGTACGCGCCGGTCTGGATAAACTGGTCGGCCGTGACGAGCCCGTAGACGAAGCCGGTGCACCCGACCATCATCGTGAACGCGCCCGCGTTCGTGCAGCCGAGCCCGTGCTGGACCTGGCTCGACACCGGCGGCGTGAGGTAGTCCGGGCTGGAGGTCGCCACGATCACCAGGTCCACGTCCTCGGGCGCGACGCCGGCCTGGTCGAGCGCCCGCCGCCCGGCCTCGATGCTCAGGTCCGAGGTCGCCTGGTCCTCGCTCACGAAGTGGCGCCGCTCGATGCCGGACCGGCTCCTGATCCACTCGTCGGTCGTGTCGACGATCTGGGCGAGGTCGTCGTTCGTGACGACGTTCTCGGGGGCGTAGTGGCCCCAGCCGATAAGGGAGGCGTGCTTCCGGGTCATGGCGAGTCGCGGGGGTACAGAACGCGCAAACGGAGCCGGCGGGGAAAGCGGTTTCAGGCCCGGCCCGATGCCGCGAACCGGCCCGTCTGGAGAAACCGGACGGTCAGGCGGATCACGGCCGGCGACATCATCATCAGCGCGTGCGTCTTGGGCACGACGGCCCGGTCGGCGAGGCCGTCGGGCGCGTGGGCGCTCGCGACCGACACGAGCCCGTCGTGGGGCCCGCCGAACAGGCGCCCGAACGGGACGAGCGCCCGCGTCCCCGCGATCACGCCGGCCTCGATCCCGCGGACCGGCCCCAGGCGCGACCGGCACGCTCGCGTCGCCCGTGCCCAGCTCGCCCAGCGTCGGGCCGAGCGTGGACCGGAACGGCAACCGGTCGCCGAGCGCGTCGGCCACCTCGGAGCCGGCGTGGGGCGGCGCCAGCATGACGGCGCGCGAGCCGGCCGGGAGCGCGCGCCCGCCGTCGAACCGCTGGGCGGCGAGGGCGCGGACGAGCACGCCGCCGAGCGAGTGCGTCACGAAGTGAACGCGGTCGGCCTCGGCCAGCAACGCGTCGACCTGAGGCGCGACGGCCTGCTCGACGAGCGACCCGATGGCGTGCTTCCGCGACGGGTAGTCGACGACGTGGGGCTCGAACCCGGCGCGGCGGAGCGCCCGGGCCATGGGGAGCATGGACAGGCCGGTCCGGCCCAGGCCGTGGAACAGGAGGACGGGGTCGGGCACGCCCGGTGAACGGGGCCCAGGTCCGCGCGGGTCCGCCCGCCTCGGCGCCCGGTCGGCGGCGGGGCCCGCAGCCCGTGTCGACCAGCGCTCGCGCATCCCGAACCGGATGGGTACTATAGCTCACTCGTCGCCCATCCCGCCGTCACCGACGTCAGACCGCGCGAAGGCGTCGATGGGGCAGGTGAGGCTTCGTAGCGTGGATCACGACGGGCCTGCCGACGGCGTCCGTCGCCAGCTCACCCGGGAGTCGACATCCCCACCGGCGCGCCGTCCGTGGCCTTCACCGTGACGTCGCGCCACGCGACCTCGGCCAGCGTCGGAGTCAGCGAGGTCCAGGACCGGACCTACCCCGGACCCCGACCGCAACACGTGCCTGCCAGCCTCGACAGAGCGTGACGGGCGCGAGGCCGAGATGTGAGCCGCGTCCCCCCAGCGGCGGAGCCTGCGTCCGAGCCAGCGCCGGCGAGATGTTCGCTGCCGTGTGGCCCACCTCGAAGACGAGGTCGCGGCCCCCGTCCACGCGCTCCCGACAGCACGTGGCCTCGACCACGCTCGACCAGGCCGCCCTCGACCAGGCGGGGTGGAACGCGGTCCTGCTCGAGGGGGACGTCCCCAACGCCGTTCGAGCCCTCACACGCGAGCCGGGCGGGGACCTCCTCGTCTGGGGGAGCGCCGAGCTGGCCCGCACGCTCGTCGCCCACGACCTCGTGGACGAGTACCGCCTGATCGTGTACCCCGTCGTCTTGGGAAGCGGGAAGCGGTTGTTCGAGTCCGAGAACGCTACGCTCGATCTGGTGGAGGTTCGCCCCCTTCCGGTCCGGGGCCACCGGGCTCGTGTACCGGCCGGCGACTCCGGCGAGCGAGCCGAGCTGACGCAAGCCGGGCCGGTTCGACCGCAGCGCCTCGGGCCTGGGGCTCGGCGTCTCGCCCGCCGCCCGTCCTCTGGCGTCGCCACGTGGGTGCGGGAGGCGTGGAGGCACCCGTCGGCGTCGACCCAGGCCCCGCCGCGCCCGCCTAGTCGGCCGGCCGAGAGTGCTCGGCACGCGACCGAGGCCGAGCTACTCGCCGCCGGCCGGCTGCACGTCGACCTCCAGGCCGGGGCTCCGGCGGAGGTACTCCTCGAACAGCTCCGTCTGGCGGCTCACGAGCGGGATCTGGTAGCCGTCGATGAACAGGGCCGTGACCTGGGTCGCCGGCTCGAACGGGTCGCCGTCGGCGACGAACAGCGTCGCGCTCTTGCCCACCTCGACGCTGCCCAGGTCGTCCTCGACGCCGAAGATCCGGGCCGGGTTGATGGTGACGGCCTCCAGCGCCCGCTGGCGGTCGAAGCCGAGGTCCTGGCCGTAGGCGACCGCGAAGCCGGCGTGGAACGGCAGGTTCCGGTAGTTCTGCATCCGGTCGTCCGTGCGGAGCGCGACCCGGATGCCGGCCTGCGGACAGGAGCGCCGCGTTCTGGTACGTCCGGTCGTAGCGGTCGCTCTCGCGCGTCGGCAGGCCCGTCACCGGGCCGGTCACGACCGACAGGCCCGCTTCGGCGATCTTGTCGGCCACGCGCCAGCCCTCGGCGGCGCCCGTCAGCACGGCGCGGACGTTCTTGCCGTCGAGCCACGCGAGGGCCTTGACGATGTCGGCCGCGCTGTTGGCCTCGACCAGCAGCGTCCGCTCGCCGCGGACGACCGGGCAGCAGCGCCGCCATCTCGGGCTGGTACGCCATCGCGGCGTCGCGGCGCCCGGCCCGGGCCGAGTCGATCCGGGCGTAGAGCACGGCCTGGGCCCAGACCTCGTCCAGCTTCTCGACGGCCTCCTTGGACGCCTTGTCGATCGCCTCCTGCTCGCGCCGGTCGAACCGGCCGCGGCGGCCCGACATCGGGAAGTTGAGCACGACGCCCTCGAACCCGGCCGCCATCTGCTGGGGCGTGTAGCCGTGCAGGTTGACGAGCGCCGCCGTCCCCGGCATCAGCGCGCCCTCGGGCACCGACAGCGTCGTCGTGACGCCCGAGACGCGCGTGATCGGGACGTGCGACGGTCGAGGGGTTGACGGCCGTCAGCGCCTCCATCTGGGGCGTCACCTCGCCGACCTCGTCGACGTCCTGGGTCTCGGCGACCGAGCCGACCTCGACCAAGCCCAGCCGCGTGCCGGCGTCGATCATGCCCGGGTAGACGGTCCCGCCGTCGCACGGGACCGTGACCGCGCCCGCCGGGGCCGCGCCCGGCCCGACCGAGCGCGATCCGCCCGTCCTCGATCACGACCGTCCCGCGCTCGATCATCCCGCGCGTGACCGTCTCGATGCGGCAGTCGGTGAGCGCGAACGTGCCGGCGCGGGCCGCGGTACTGCGGCCCCTGCGCCGCCGCGGGCAGGGCGAGCACGAGGGCGAGGGCCGCCAGGGCGAGGGAGCGAGCGAGCGAGCGGGTCATCGTCGAGGGCGTCGGACGTCGGGTCGGCCCGCCTCGGTCGCCGAGGCGGAGGCGGGGGAGGCGCGCCGCGGGCACGCCGGCGGGGCTACTCGCCGGCGGCGAGCTCGTACAGGTCGGTCCCCAGCAGGCACGACGCCGAGTGGGCGTCGGACCGCGCCGGGAGCGCCATGATCTCCTCGTCGGGGTCGACGAACAGGCGCTGGTCGTCGCCGTCGACGCGCGCGGTCGAACCGGACGACGCCGTCGACGAACGTCAGGTCGACGCGGGCGTAGATCGACAGCGGGTCGGCCGAGAACACGGCCAGGTCGGCGTCCTTGCCGACCTCGATGGAGCCGACGCGGTCGTCGATGCCGAGCTGGTGGGCCGGGTTGATCGTGACCAGCGCCAGGGCCTCGTCGTCGCTCAGGCCGCCGTAGCGCTGCGTCTTGGCCGCCTCGTGGTAGAGGTAGCGGAGCAGCCCGGCGTCGTCCGAGTTGATCGACGTCCGGACGTCGTTGCGCGTCAGGACGGTCGCGTTGTAGGCCGACGAGTAGTAGACCTCGAACTTGTAGCTCGCCCAGTCCGAGAACACGCTCGCGCCGGCCCCGAAGGCGGCCAGCTCGGGGGCCACCTTGAACGCCTCGTTGGCGTGCTGGAACGTGAGCCGCTCGATGCCGAAGTCCTCGAAGACGCGCATCAGCATCAGGATCTCGTCGGCCCGGTAGCTGTGGCAGTGGACGAGCACGTCGCCCGACAGGATGTCGGCCAGCGTCTCCAGCCGGCGGTCGATGGGCGGCAGCGGGCGTCGGGCCCGCTCGGCCTCGGTCTGGGCGGCGCGGTAGGCGCGGGCGTCGGTGAACGCCTCGCGGTAGACCTGCTCGATCCCCATCCGCGTCGCCGGGCGGACGCCGCGGCCGCGGCCGTGGACGCGCGTCGGGTTCTCGCCGAGCGCGAACTTGATGGTCCGCGGGGCGCCCTCGAACAGCAGCCCGTCCGGGTCGAGCGTGCCCCAGCGGAGCTTGATCGTCTCGTTCTCGCCGCCGACCGGGTTCGCCGAGCCGTGCATGGTGTGGATCGTCGTGACGCCGCCGGCGAGCGCCCGGTAGATCCCGACGTCGGACGGGTCGAGCGCGTCGCGCATCTGGACCTCGGCCACGATCGGGTTGGTCGCCTCGTTGACCGACGACAGCGCGATGTGGCTGTGGGCGTCGATGATGCCGGGCGTGACGTGGCGGCCGGTCACGTCGACCACGCGGACGCCGCGGGGGGCGTCCAGATTCCGACCGAGGCGGGCGATCCGGCCGTCGCGGACGAGCACGTCGGTGGCCTCCAGCGTCCCGCCGGTGACGGTGTGGACGGTGCCGCCGCGGAGCAGGACGCTGCCGCGCGCACTCGCGGGCGGCAGGTCGCGGGGCGTCTGGGCCGTCGCGCCGACGGCGAGCGCCAGCAGGGCGAGCGAGAGGAAACGGGGCATGGAGCGGGTCGGAACGGAGAACAGGGCGGGAGGCGCGGGGCCGTCGGGTGGGCCGGGTTACTCGGGCCGGCGCGTGGCCGTCATCGGGAACGAGCCGAGCGGGCCGACCTCGGCCGTGCCCGAGAACTCGTCGCCGGTGATCGACCCCGGTGATGGTGACCGACCCGAAGTCGTCGGTCGAGAACGTCATGGTGAGCGCGTTGCCGGCCAGCGTCACCGTCGCCGGCGACGTCTCGCCGCCGGACGTGAACTCGCCGGTCAGGTCGTCGCCCGAGCCCGAGATCGTGAACGTGCCCGTCTGGGCCCCGCCCGGCGTGGCGACCTCGAACGCCCACGTCCCGACGGCCTGGACGACCGCGTCGGGGTCGGCGCCCTCGGGCCCGCCGGCCTTGACCTCGTAGCGCGTCGCCCTCGACGAACACGTGGCGGACCGTCGTGGAGTCGGCGAAGAGGGGGCCGTCGGTCAGGACCAGGTTGGCCAGCTTGCCCGCCTCGACCGTGCCCGCCTCGCGGCCCAGCCCGAGCAGCTCGGCCGGCGTCGTCGTGAGCGCGGCCAGCGCGGCGTCGGGCGAGAGCCCGGCGCGGACCATCCGGCGCAGGTTCTTGTGGACGTCGGCCGGCTTGACGTCGAACGTGGCGAACGCGAACACGACGCCGGCCGAGTCGAGCGCGGCCGGGCTGGCCTCGGCGCGCGCGACGGCGGCCCGCTTCTGGACCGTCAGCGCGGTCAGCTCGGTCGGCGCGTCGCGGTACGAGACCGTCCGCCGGTCGGTCACGAACGAGACGGCGCCGGGCGTGGTCGACGGGAGCGGGACGGCGAGCGCGGCGCTGTCGGCCTTGACGGTGTCGGGGAGCGCGAGCGGCGCGAACACGGCGCGTCTCGGACGTGCGGCAGCCGGTCGAGCAGCGGGGCCGCGTCGGGCACGCCGGCCAGGACCGGGCGCAGCCGCATCTCGTCGGACGCGCGGAGCGCGCGGAACCCGTCGAGCCAGTCGTCGGCCACGAACACCAGCTGGCGGTCGCCGTCGAGCAGGGCCTCGATGGCGTCCAGGATCGGGTCGAAGCGGGGACGGGCGGCGCCCTCGGCGGCCCGGTCGTAGGCGGTCCGGTTGGCCTGGCGGCGGCGGGCGTTCTCGACCGTCTCGCGCATCACCGACAGGACGCCCATCGGCGTCGCCGGGTAGACGCCGCTCGCCGGGTCGATGGCGGCCACGAAGCTGACGCGGCTCGGTCAGGACCAGGGCCTCGGGCGCCTCCTGCCGACCGGTCTCGCGGAGCAGCACGACGGCGCCCTGGCCGGCGAACAGCCCGCCGCGCGGGGCGACGTGGGCGGCCGTGAACCCGACCTCGCGCAACTGCTTGATCCGGGCGTCGGACGGGTCGAACAGGTCGCGGACGTCGCGCTCCGGGGTGATCCCGGCGAGCGCCCGAGGCGGGGCGCCCCGGTCGCCGTCGTAGTCGTCGTCGGTCTCGGTCTCGGGCACGCCCTCGGTCCCGAAGGCGTCGACGAAGCCGGCGTAGACGGTCAGCGAGTCGCCCTCGACCACGTCGGCGTCGAACGGGACCGCGACGTCGCTCGCCGACGGCCACGATCCGCCCGTCGCGGACGACGACCGTCGCGCGGTCCAGCACGCGGCCGGGCGCGACCACGACGCGGGCGTTCGTGATGGCCGTCGCCGTCGTGACGGGCCGGAGCGGCGTCTCCCCGCCGACGCCCTGGGCGCGGACGGGGGCGAGGACGAACAGGGCCGCGAGGGCGGCGAGACAGACGCGAACGGGCATGCGACGGGAGGGGAGGCGCCGTGAAGATACCCGGGTCGGCCGTCGGTCTCGGCGCGAAGTGGCACGGAGCGCGCGATGTGCCCGCTGGTGCCGCGAAATCGGGGGCGCCCCGAGACGCCGGCCGCGCAGGGTGCTAGAGGAAGGTGCCGGCCTCGCGCGCCAGCGACTGCGCGGCGGGCGTCACGATCTGGCCGGGCGTGAGCCGGATCCGGCGGTGCCGGAGGCGGGCCTGGCGCACGTCGGTCTCGGTCACCACGCGGCGCTCGATCACGAGCGGCCCGTCGGCCGCCTCGGGCTCGGCGGGGGCGAGGTCGACGCCCGGCAGCCAGCGCGCCGTCTCCGGCCGGCCGGCGGCGAGCCACAGCGCGCGCTCGACCTCGAGGGCCGCCTCGGGCCCGCGCTCGACCGCGACGGCGGCCGCGACGGCGCCCAGCTCCACCGTCGCCCGGTCGCCGACGCCCCAGGCGCGGCGGAGCCCGTCCGGCAGGACCAGCCGCGAGCGGACCGCCTGCGCGGTGACGGAGCCGAGGGCGCCCTGGGGCCCGCGCAGCGAGACCGGCCCGACGATCTCGTCGGTGGCGTCGGCCCAGAGCGCGAGCGCGGCGCCGGCCTCGACCGCGACCCGGCCCACCACGTCCCCGAGGCGGACGACCTCGACCGTCGCCGACGGCCGCAGCGTCGCGCCGGCCCCGAACAGCGTCGCCAGGGTCTTGGGCGGGAGCACCGCGCGCGACCCGAGCGGGCGGACCGGCAGGGCGTCGGGCCTCACGCGGCCCCCGGCGCGCCGGGCAGGAAGCGGGCCTCGACGTCGAGGATCTTCTGGACGCGGCGCTGGTGGCGGCCGCCCTCGAAGTCGGTCGACAGGAACTCGGTCAGGACCCGCTTGCACACCTCGACGCCCATCGTCCGGCTCCCCAGCGTGAGCACGTTGGCGTCGTTGTGGGCGCGGGCGTTGAACGCCGCGAACGTGCCGGGGCACAGCGCCGCCCGCACGCCCGGGACCTTGTTGGCCACGATCGCCGACCCCACGCCCACGCCGTCGATCATCAGCCCGTGCCGGACGCGCCCGAGGTGGACGAGCCGGGCGACGGCGTACGCGAAGTCGGGGTAGTCGACGCTCTCCGCCGAGTCGGTGCCGAGGTCGGTCACGGTCCAGCCCAGGCCGCGGGCGTGCTCGGCGAGCGCGTCCTTGAGGTCGAACCCGGCGTGGTCGCAGCCCAGCGCCAGCGTCCGAGCGGGGGCCTCTGGCAGGCGCGGCGGGTCGGCCGGGGTGGCCGCGGGCCCGCCCGCCTCGGTGACCAGGTCGAGGCCGTGGTCTTTGGCCGTGTCGCGGGCGAGCGCCGTCACGAGCGCGCCTCGGGGCACCGCCAGCGAGCGCTGGCCGGCGGCGAGGGCGTCCAGGACGGTGCGTTCGGAGACGAGGCGGGTCATGGGGGGGAAACTACGGGGCCCGCTACCGCTCGGGGGGGATGGGAAGAGGGAACTGCGGGCGGGCAGAGAGGGGCGGGGGAGGGATCGGGAGCCAGGAATTGGAACGCGGCGGACGACGCGGAGCGGCTCTCCACGACTGGCGCCACTGGCGTCGGCACGTGCGGCCCCACTCTCACACCCACTTCGCCCATCGCGCCGCCGAGGCGGGATAGCTTGGGCGGCTCACGCTCTACGGTTTTCGCCCCACGCTCATGGCCTCCACGCAAGACTTCCGCAACGGCCTCGTCCTCAACTGGAAGCACGATCTGTGGCAGATCGTCGAGTTCCAGCACGTCAAGCCCGGCAAGGGCGGCGCGTTCGTCCGCTCGAAGCTCAAGAACGTCCGCAACGGGAAGGTCGTCGACAACACGTTCCGGGCGGGCGAGAAGGTCGAGACGGCCCGCGTCGAGCGCCGCGACATGCAGTACCTCTACGAGGACGAGCTCGGCCTGCACTTCATGAACACCGAGACCTACGAGCAGCGCTCGCTCCGGTCGGACATGGTCGAGAAAAAGGACCTGATCCAGGAGGGCTCGAAGGTCATCATCCTGGTCGACGCCGGGACGGAGGAGCCGCTCACGGTCGAGCTCCCGCGCCAGGTGGACCTGGCGGTGACCCAGACCGACCCCGGCCTCAAGGGCGACACGGCGACGGGCGCCACCAAGCCCGCCGAGCTCGAGTCCGGCGCGACGGTCTACGTCCCGCTGTTCATCAACGAGGGCGACGTGGTCCGCGTCGACACCGAGACGTCGAGCTACATCACGCGCGTGACGGCGGCCTAGCCCCGGCCCCGCCCGCCTCGGCGCCGAGGCGGGCGGGCTCGTCGCCGGCGGCCCGCGCGCCCGCGTCCGTTCACCGTAGCTTGGGGGCCCCCTCTGTGCCCCGCCCGTCCCATGGACATGGACCTCGACAAGATCCAACGCCTCCTCGAAATCGTCGCCGAGAGCGGCCTGAACGAGGTCAAGGTGGAAGAAGGCGACTTCAAGCTCACCGTCCGCGCGACGCCCAAGGCGGCCGAGGCCGCCGCGCCCGTCGTGATGGCCGCGCCGGCCCCGGCCGCCGCCGCGGCGCCGGCCCCGGTCGCCGCCGCCGGGTCGCCCCCCGCTCCGGCCCCGGCCGCCGAGCCCGGCGCCGGCGCCAACGAGTCGCTCGTGCTCGCCCCCATCGTCGGCACGTTCTACGAGGCGCCCGCGCCCGACGCCGACGCGTTCGTGGCCGTCGGCCAGCGGGTCGAGGTCGGCCAGACGCTGTGCATCATCGAGGCGATGAAGCTGATGAACGAGATCCAGGCCGAGGAGGCCGGGACCGTCACCCAGATCCTGGTCAAGAACGGCGAGCCCGTCGAGTACGACCAGCCGCTGTTCGTCCTCGAGAAGTGACGGTGATGCGCGATCCGTGACGCGCCGCTCGCTCCGAGCGCTCGTTCCGCACCTCTCCATCCCGCATCCCCCCCATGATCCAGAAAGTCCTCATCGCCAACCGCGGCGAGATCGCGCTCCGCATCATCCGGACCTGCCGCGAGATGGGGATCCAGACGGTCGCCGTGTACTCGACCGCCGACCGCGACACGCTGGCCGTCAAGTTCGCCGACGAGGCCGTCTGCATCGGGCCGGCCGCCTCGGCGCCAGAGCTACCTCAAGGTCCCGGCCATCATCGCCGCGGCCGAGGTGACCGGCGCCGACGCGATCCACCCCGGCTACGGGTTCCTGAGCGAGAACGCCGAGTTCGCCCGGGTCTGCCAGGACCACGACCTGACGTTCATCGGGCCCCGGCCCGAGACGATCACGAAGATGGGCGACAAGTCGGTCGCCAAGGACACCATGAAGGCGGCCGGCGTCCCCGTCGTGCCCGGGTCCGACGGCGCCGTGTCGAGCGTCGCCGAGGGCCTGGCGGCGGCCCGCGAGGCGGGCTTCCCCGTCATGATCAAGGCCTCGGCCGGCGGCGGCGGCAAGGGGATGCGGATGGCGTCCGACGAGGCCGAGTTCGAGAAGCTGTTCGTCGCCGCCGGCACGGAGGCCATGAACGGGTTCGGCGACGACCGGCTCTACATCGAGAAGTTCGTCGAGGAGCCGCGCCACATCGAGATCCAGCTGGTCGGCGACGGGCAGGGGACGGTCGTCCACTTCGGCGAGCGCGAGTGCTCCATCCAGCGGCGCCACCAGAAGCTGCTCGAGGAGGCCCCGAGCCCGATCCTGGACGCCGACCTGCGCGCCCGGATGGGCGAGGCGGCCCGGGCCGGCGCGCTGGCCGTCAACTACCGGGGCGCCGGGACGGTCGAGTTCCTGGTCGACAAGAACCGGGACTTCTACTTCATGGAGATGAACACCCGGATCCAGGTCGAGCACCCGGTGACGGAGGAGGTGACCGACACCGACCTGATCGAGTGGCAGATCCGGGTGGCGAGCGGCGAGCGGATCACCTCGGGCGACCACCTCCCGGTGGGCCACTCGATCGAGTGCCGGATCAACGCCGAGGACCCGTTCCGCAACTTCAGCCCCAGCCCGGGCCGGATCACGGCGTTCCACAGCCCCAAGGGCCGGGGCGTCCGGTGCGACACCCACGTCTACGCCGGCTACACGGTCCCGCCGACCTACGACTCGATGATCGCCAAGCTCATCGTCCGCGAGGACGACCGCGAGCGGGCCATCGCCAAGATGCTCCGGGCCCTCGACGAGTTCATCATCGAGGGCATCAAGACGACCGTCCCCTTCCACCAGCAGCTCCTCCGGGACCCCCGCTTCGTCGCGGGCGACTTCGACACGAGGTTCCTGGACCGGTTCGAGCTCGCGCCCCCGGCGTGAGGGCACGGGGCGCGTGGCGCGGGGCTCTCCCCGCGGCTCCCGGCCCCTCGCCTCACGCCCCCTCCCCCTTCCCCCTCATGGACTTCCCCGCCGACCTCCGTTACACCAAGGACCACGAGTGGGTCCGCCTCGGCGACGACGGCCTGGCCGTCATCGGCATCACGGACTACGCCCAGAGCGAGCTCGGCGACATCGTGTTCGTGGAGCTGGAGGCCGAGGGCACCGAGGTCGGGGCCGAGGGCTCGCTCGGGACGGTCGAGGCCGTCAAGACGGTGAGCGAGCTGTTCGCGCCCATCGCGGGCACCATCGAGGCGCTCAACGACGCGCTCGACGGCGCGCCCGAGTCGGTCAACGGCGACCCCTACGGCCGAGGGTGGATGGTCAAGGTCCGCCCGGCCGACCCCGCCGACGTCGACGGCCTGCTCTCGGCCGACGAGTACCGAGAGATGATCGGAGCGTAGTGCGTGGGGCGTAGAACGTGGGGTTCCCACAGCGCGCCCCCACGCTCACGTCCTACGAACCACGACCCATGCAGCATCAAACCGTCGTCGTCCTGGACTTCGGGAGCCAGACGACCCAGCTGATCGCCCGGCGCGTCCGTGAGGCCGGCGTGTACTGCGAGATCCACCCGTGCACGCTGCCGGCCGCCGAGGTGGCGGCGCTAGAGCCGTCCGGGCTGATCCTGTCCGGCGGCCCGATGTCGGTCTACGACGCCGCCGGGCCCCAGCTCGACCCGGCGCTCCTGCGGCTGGCCCAGCCCGCGGGGGGGCCGAGGCCGGGGGAGCCGGTGCCCGTGCTCGGCATCTGCTACGGGCTGCAGGCGCTGGCCCACGTCCTGGGCGGCGGCGTCGAGCCCAGCGACCACCGCGAGTTCGGGCGCTCGCCCATCGTGGCCCACGAGGAGAACGCGCTGTTCCGCGGCGTGCCCGAGGGGTCGGTCGTCTGGATGAGCCACGGCGACCACCTGACCCGGCTCCCGGCCGGCTTCCGGGCGATCGCCTCGACGGACAACGCGCCCATCGCGGCCGTCGCCGCCGAGCCGGACTCGGGCCACGGGCCCATCTGGGGCGTCCAGTTCCACCCCGAGGTGGTCCACACGGAGCACGGGGCCCTCATGTTGAGCAACTTCGTGACCGAGGTCTGCGGGCTCCGCGGGGACTGGACGACGGGCTCGTTCATCGACGAGAAGGTCGAGGCGATCCGGAGCCAGGTCGGCGACGACCACGTGGTCCTGGGGTTGTCGGGCGGCGTGGACTCGTCGGTCGCGGCGGCCCTGCTGGACCAGGCGATCGGCGACCAGTTGACGTGCGTGTTCGTGGACAACGGGCTGCTCCGGGCGGGCGAGTTCGAGCAGGTCCAGCAGACCTTCGCCGACGGGTTCGACCTGGACCTGGTCGCCGTCGACGCGTCGGACCTGTTCCTGGACCGGCTGGCCGGCGTCGCCGACCCCGAGCGGAAGCGGAAGATCATCGGGGCGACCTTTATCGAGGTGTTCCAGGCCGAGACCGAGAAGGTGACGGCGCGGCTGGGCCGCAAGCCGCGGTTCCTGGCCCAGGGCACGCTCTACCCCGACGTGATCGAGTCGGTCTCGTTCAAGGGGCCGAGCGCGACCATCAAGACGCACCACAACGTGGGCGGGCTGCCCGAGAAGCTGGGGTTCGAACTGGTCGAGCCGTTCCGCGAGCTGTTCAAGGACGAGGTGAGGGCGGTCGGGCGCGAGCTGGGCGTGCCCGAGGCGATCATCAAGCGGCACCCGTTCCCCGGGCCCGGCCTGGCCGTCCGCATCCTGGGCCCGGTCACGCGCGAGGCCTGCGACCTGCTGCGCCAGGCCGACACGATCTGGCTCGACGAGCTGGTCACGTCGGGGACCTACGACGAGGTCTGGCAGGCCTTCGCGGTCCTGCTCCCGATCAAGTCGGTCGGCGTCATGGGCGACTTCCGGACCTACGAGCAGGCGGTCACGCTCCGCGCCGTCACCTCGACCGACGGCATGACGGCCGACTGGGCGCGCCTCCCGTACGACGTGCTGGGCCGGGCCTCGAACCGGATCATCAACGAGGTCCGCGGCATCAACCGCGTGGCCTACGACGTGTCGAGCAAGCCGCCGGCGACCATCGAGTGGGAGTGACCCCGCCGGGGTACCCCGGCGAGGTGCGCCCGCTGGGATGCGCCCGCTGGGATGCGCCCGCCTCGGTGCGCCCGCAGTCTGACCGAGGCGGCCCGGCCCGCCCGATCCGGCCGGGGACGTGCCGCTACGGGTGGCCGTCGGCCCCGACCCGGTCGAGGTAGCGGTCGGCGGCCGCCTGGTGCGCGTCCAGCTTGGCCGGGCCCATCCGGTCGAGGTGGCCGGTGAGCATCGACATCCGGTGGTACCCCTCGATCTGGTCGCGGTAGTCCCGCAGGAACGTCCAGTAGAGACCGTCCCACTCGGCCTCCCAGTCGCCGCGCGGGTAGTGGCTCATCTTGCGGAGGTAGTTCGAGCCCGACATGTAGGGCTTGGTCGTCAGGAGCGGCCCGGCGGCGTGCTGGCTCATGCCGTAGGCGTTCGGGACCATGACCCAGTCGTAGGCGTCGACGAACAGCTCCATGAACCACCGGTAGACCTGCTGGGGGTGGACGCGGGTCAGGAACAGGGCCCCGCCCAGCACCATCAGCCGCTCGATGTGGTTGGCGTAGCCGGTCGCGAGCACGCGCGGGACCACGTCGTCGACCGGGGCCAGCCCCGTCGTCCCGTCGTACCACGCGTCGGGCAGGTCGCGCTCGAAGCCCCAGACGTTGGCCGTCCGCATCGTCACGCCCTCCAGGTCGTAGAGCGCCCGCATGTACTCGCGCCACCCGATGATCTGGCGGACGAACCCCTCCAGCGAGTTGATCGGGACGCCGGTCGCGTCGAGCACGGCGTCGAGCACCTGCTGCGGCGTCACCAGCCCGACGTTGAGGACCGGCGTCAGGACGGCGTGGTACAGGTGCGAGTGGCCCGGCTCGATCGCGTCCTCGTACGGGCCGAACCGCTCGAACCGCTGGGCGACGAACGCCGCCAGCCAGTCGGCGGCGCCGTCGTGCGTGGTGGGGTAGGGGAGGGGACCGCTCGCGCCGACGTGGTCGGGGAAGTGGGCCTCGACGTAGGCCTGCGCCTCCTCGACGACCTCGTCCTGGTCCACCTCGGGCAGCGGGGGGACCTGGCCGAGCGCCTCCCGGGTGAGCTTCTCGCGGTTGTCGTGGTCGAAGCTCCACTGGCCGCCCGCGGGCTCGCCGGACCCGTCCACGAGCACGCCCAAGCGGCGGCGCTGGTGGCGGTAGTAGTCGGCCATGAAGTACCGCTTCCGACCCTCGAAGAAGGCCGCGTTCTGGGCGCGCGTCGTCAGAAAGAGCGGCGTGTCGACGACGTCGAGCGCGAGCCCGACCGCCTGGGCGCCTCCGTGGAGCCGCTTCTCCAAGATGAAATCGACGGGCTCGCACAGGCGGACGGTCTCGGCCCCGTCCTCGGCCAGCCGGGCCAGCAGGTCGGCCGTCGAGACGCGGTCGGCCCAGGCGACGTAGGACACCTCGTGGCCGGCGTCGCGCAGGCGGGCGGCGTAGCGCTGCATCGACGAGCGGTGCAAGACCAGCCGCAGCTTGTGGTTCTTGGCGGGGTACCGGTCGTCGTGGAAGAACAGGTCGTCCTCGTGGAGCACGACGCGGTCGGCGCCGTCGAGGGCCGGGTGGTCGGCGAACAGCTGGTTCGGGTAGACGAGGGCGACGGTCATGGCGAGCGCGGGGCGGTCGGGGGCAACCCGAGGACCCAGACCGGGTTCGCCCGGCCCGCGTCGATCAGGAAGTCCCCGGTCGACCAGCGGCGCCCGTCCCGCCCGCCTCGGCGCCGGGGCGGGCGGGGGGCGGCTAGCGGACGACGGTGACAGCGCCCGTGCGGACCGCGTCGCCGGCCGAGAGCCGGTACAGATAGACGCCCGCCGGGAGAGCGGCGGCGTCCCAGGCCACCGCGTGCTCGCCGGCGGGCCGGACCTCGTCCATGACCACGGCGACCTCGCGGCCGAGCGCGTCGTACACGGCGAGCCGGACGCGCCCGGACGCGGGCTGGGAGACCAGGAAGCGGGTCGCTCCGGCCGTCGGATTTGGGGCCGGCGTCACGCGCACCCCCCCGGTCCGCGGGCCGGTCTCGCCGGGCGTCGAGTAGGTGATCTCGGTCCCCACGAACAGGTTGCGGTAGAGCGTCACCTCGTCACTGCCGGTGGCCGTCCCGATCGCGGGGCTGTAGAGCGACACGCCCTCCGGGGCGTCAGCGCGCAGGGTTGAAGCGAACTGGATCGTCCGGCTCTGGCCCGGGGCGAGGTCACCGACGGCCCACGCGATGTCCTCGCCGGGGTCGCAGAAGCTGTTCCCGACGCAGAAGAGGCCCATCCCGATGGCCGTGTTACTGTAGAACCCACTGATCGACGCCGGCAGGAGAATCTCGGCCACGACGTCGGTCAGGTCGGCCCCACTCGCATTCGTCGCCGTCAGCTCGAACTGGATCACGTCGCCCGGCGCGAGCACCGTCGGGGAGACCGTGTACGTGAGCTGGAGAGGGCGGGCGGTCCCGACCGGCACGGTGGCCGTCGAGCGGACGGGGACCTCCGTGGTTCGGTCGAGGTCGATCCGTGCTTGAGACGTGAGGAGCGAGCCGGGGTCGAGCGTCGCGGGTACGTCGACGGTGAACGACACGCGGCCCCCGCGCTCGGGCCCGAACGTGCCCAGCGCCCACCGGACTGTCCCGTCGCTTTGGGTGCCGCCGCCGGTGGCGCTGGCGAGCGCCGTCCCTTCGGGGATCGTCGCGGTCAGGACCACGTCGGGCGCCGGCGCGCTGCCGACGTTGCCGAAGGTGAGGGTGAACGTCTGCGTCTCGCCCGACACGGCGGGGCCGTCGTCCGGTGAGAGAGTCAGGCGGAGGATCGGCGACGGGTCGACCGAGAGGTCCCGCATGAGCTGCTGGGGCGACGTGCTCAGCGACGTCACGTTCACGACCGAGCGGAGGACTTCGCCCTGGGCCGCGTCCCCCTGGACGCGCGTGAGCGCGTGGACGGTCCGGCTCTGCCCCGGGGCGAGGTCGCCGACGGCCCACGCCATGTCCTCGCCGGGGTCGCAGAAGCTGTTCCCGACGCACCCGAGCCCGGCCCCGACGGCGTCGCCGGTGTAGAACCCGGTGATCCCGGCCGGGAGCAGGACCTCGGCCGCGACGTCGGTCAGGTCGGCCCCGCTCGTGTTCGACACCGTCAGGCTCAGGCTGACGAGCTCGCCGGTTCCGACCGTCGTCTGGCTGACGTGGTACGCGAGGTGGAGCGGCTGGGCCTCACTGGCCGGGAGCCGGTGCGTGGACTGGGTCGACGGGGCCGACCCGCTGCCCGGTGCGATCGTCGCCACCGTTTTGAGCACCGCGCCGGGACTGAGCCCGGCGTCGGGGCGGACGGTGAACCGGACCTGCCCGCTCGCCCCGACCCCGACCGTCCCGAGCGCCCACGTGACCACGCCGCCGGCCTCGGCCCCGCCGCCCGTGGCCCCGACGAACGCGGCCCCATCGGGGAGCTCGGCCGTGAGGACGGTGCCCGAGGGCGAGCTCGCCCCGACGTTCCCGTACGTCACCGTGTACGTCATCGGCGTGCCCGGAACCGCCGGGCCTCGATCCGCAGCGACGTTGAGCTGGAAGAGGAGGCCGTCGTCGATCGAGAGGTCGTGGGAGAACGTGACGTCCGAGGTGTTGTCGGCTGAGACCGCGAGCTGTGTGGTCGCGGCCCCGTCCTCCGCGTTCACGGGGATCCTCGTCTGGTAGACGACGTCTCGACTCTCGCCAGCCGCGAGGTCGCCGACGACCCACGCGATGGTTTCGCCAGGGCTGCAGAAGCTGTTGCCCACGCACGCCAGACCGCTCCCGACGGCGTCACCACTGTAGAACCCTGTGATGTTGGCCGGAAGGAGGATCTCGACGCGGACGTTCTCCACCTCGCTTCCCCCACCGTTGGCGGCCGTGAGCGTGTAGCGCGCGAGGTCGCCCGGGCGGACCGTCTCGCTGGCGGCGGTGAGCGTCACCGACAAGCCCTGCGCCGAGGCGGGCGTGACGAGGCCCAGGAGGACGAGAAAGAGCGGGAGGGAGGAGAGGCGGAGCAAACGAGTCATGGGATCGGGAGCGCGAGACGGAGGGAGGGAGAAGGCCCCCGCCGGCACTGGCCGCCGGCAGGGCAGCGGGCTAGAACCGGTAGTGGATGCCGGAGCCCGCCGTGAAGGCCGAGAACCCGTATGTGTTGAAGCTGGCGTACGTGAGCCCGGCGTCGGCGCTGAGGAAGATGGGCGGGAGGTCGTCGTTGCCGAGCAGCTTGCGGAGGTCGGCCTGGACGCCGGCCCCGCCGCCCAAGCCCATCGCCGTCTCGCTGAACACGCTGTAGCGGTAGAAGCTGGCGCCACCGTAGGCGTAGAGGTCGTAGGTCTCGCCGCGGTCGAAGCGGTACCACGCCCGGGCCCCGACCGACGTGAGGTTGCCGAGGACGCCCAGGATGGCCTCAGCCGTGAGCGTCTCGCTGAGGTCGTAGGTCCCGGAGATGCCCTGGACGCGCCACGTCCCGCCCAGCCCGATCCCGTAGCGGGAGTCGGTCTCCATCCGGGCCTCGGCCGGCGCGGCGCGGTCGAACGACGGAGCCGCCGGCTCGGCCGCCGGCTCGGCCGCCGGCTCGGCCGCCGGCTCGGCCGCCGGCTCGGCTGCCGGCTCGTGCCGGACGACCACGAGGAGGCTCTCACCAGTCTCGTCCGGCGGCGCGGGGAGCGGGGCGTCGGCCGAGCCCTGGGCGAGGGCGGGCGGGGCGACGAGCGCGAGGAGGAGGAGAGCAGCGGAGGGCAGCAGGCGAGCCATGACAGGGTGGGGAGGGTGGACGGAGAGCGCGGCAGCGTCGGACCCGGTCCCGACGGTCCGTCGGCGCGGTGGGCCGGCCGCTCACCCTGCCTTGCGCAGAGCGGCCCCGGGATCTGTCATCGTTCTTGAAAAAGTGGGCGCGCATGTCGTTATTTTCCAAGGCTCACGCCCCGCGCCGCTCATGACGGTCTCCGACCTTCCCGCCGACGACGAGGCCGTCGACCAGTTGTTCAGCGCGGCCTACGAGGAGCTCCGACGGCTCGCCGGTGCGGTCCGCCGCCACGACCCGAGCGAGACGCTCAACCCGACGGCGCTCGTCAACGAGGCGTACCTCAAGATGGCCGGGTCGCGCCGGGAGGCGCCGGCCTCCCAGCTCCACTTCAAGCGGGTCGCCGCCCGGGCCATGCGCCAGGTCCTCGTCGAGGCCGCGCGCCGCCGCCAGGCCCTCAAGCGGGGCGGCGACCGCCAGTTCGTCACGTTCGACGCCGAGGTCGCGGCGGCCCCGAGCGCGCCCGACCAGGTGCTCGCGCTCAACGAGGCGCTCGACCGGCTCGCGGCGCTCGACGCGCGCCAGGCCCAGATGGTTGAGTGCCGCTTCTTCGGCGGCCTCGACGTCCAGGAGACGGCCGACGCGCTCGCCGTCTCGCCCGCGACCGTCGCTCGGGACTGGCGGGCCGCGCGGGCGTGGCTCGCCGTCGAGCTCCGGCCGTAACCCCTCGCCCCCTGTCCTCATGGACCCGACCCGCTGGCAGACCGCCCAGGCCCTGTTCCACGACGCGCTCGCGCGGCCGGCCGCCGAGCGGCGGGCGTTCCTCGAGGCCGCCGCCGCTGACCCGGCCTTGGTCGCCGACGTCGAGGCACTCTTGGCCGCGGACGCCGGCGGGACGTCCCCGGTAGACGGTGGCGTCGGCGACGTGGCCGGGGGGCTGTTCGAGGCGCGCGAGGTCGTCCCGCCGGCCGTCGGGCCGTACCGGCTCGGGCGCGTGTTGGGCGAGGGCGGGATGGGCGTCGTGTACCTCGGCGAGCGCGACGACATCGGCGGGCGGGCGGCTATCAAAGTCCTCCGCGACGCCGTGCTGTCGCCGTCGCGGCGCGACCGGTTCCTCCGCGAGGAGCGGATCCTGACCGGCCTCCGTCACCCGGCCATCGCCCGGCTCTACGACGCCGGTGTGCTCCCCGACGGGACACCCTACTTCGTGATGGAGCTCGTCGACGGCGAGCCGATCACGGACTACGCAGCCCGCCGCCAGCTCTCGGTGCCCGACCGGCTCCGCCTGTTCCGGTCCGTCTGCGAGGCCGTCGGCTACGCCCACCGCCAGGCCATCGTCCACCGCGACCTCAAGCCGTCGAACGTGATGGTCGAGGAGTCCGACCTGGGCCGGCCGCGCGTCAAGCTCTTAGCTGGACTTTGGCCCTATGCCGCATAGGCGAGCGTGGCGCTCATGCGCTCAAACACAGCCGCCGTCTTTTCCGCCGTCTGCGTCCCAGACCCCGATATCTCAAAAACCGCCGCGCGCCACAGCTCGACGCGGACCGCCGCCAGCGCGTCGCTGAAGGTCGGGGCCACTTTCTGGTACCACGGGCTCTGACGTGTGGGCAGCGCCCCGGCAGTGTCCAGCGTGTCCGCCGCCAGCGCGACGACCGAGAAGAGACCGAGCAGGCACGGCGTCGTCCGCGCGATGGCCGGGGCCGACCACTGCCGCTGGGTCTCGACGCCGAGGTGGCGCCGGACTTCGGCGAAGGTCACCTCGACGGTCCACCGCCGCACGTACCACCCGATGATGGTGAGCGGGCCGACACTCTGGTCGGTGCAGAGGAAGCCCTTCGGCTCATCGGTCGAGCCGGGGATGCGGACGAGCACCCACCGCAGCGGCACGGCGGGCTTGCCGACGTGATACCACAGCGCCGTGCCGGTGGCGATCTCGACGGTCCGCTCGGTCTCTCCGTACCACCGGCTCACCACGACCGTCGTCCACGTCGTCGCCGGGTCGGCCGCGCGCGCCGCCAGCGTCGGTTGCCGGTCGCCCTTCTTGCGCGGGCGACCCACGAGCCCTGGTCGCGGCTCCGGTATGGGGTCGTAGAGCGCGGCGTCGAGTCGGAGCCGGGTCACCACGGCGACGCGCGAGCACACGGCGGCGAGCAGGTCGATGGCGGCGAAACCGGAGTCCGCCACCACCACGACGTGGCGGTCGGGGAGCCACCGCGCCAGTTGGAGCACAGCCTGTCGAGCATGATCGGTCAGCTTCTTGGCTGGGCGTCCTCGTCTGCCGTAGTACCGCGCGCTGGGGCAGAGGACCGTCAGGAACGGGAGCGCCCACACGCGGCCAGCCCACCGGACGTCGGCCAGCACGGAGAGCGAGAGCCACCGGAGCCCGCTCGCCTTGACGAAGTGGCCATGGCTGGAGCGGACGGGGTCGCGGTAGATCCCGCGCGCCTCGATCTTGGCGCCCCACCGTCGCTCGATGGTGTCGTCGAGCCCGACGATCACAGGGCCTTGCGGCACGAAACGCTCCACGACGAGGCCGAGCAGGATGCGGGCGGCGGCGCGGCACGACCACCGAGCACGGCTGAGGACGCGGTGGTAGGCCGAGAACCTCTTGTCGTCACGTCCGGTGACACGGAGCGCGGCGGTGACGGTCCGGGTGCGGACCGAGAGCAGAGCCCCGACGGTGAGCACGAGGGCACGCTTGAAGACGCGGTGGTCGAAGAGCGGTCGGAAGGCTACCATGACGGCAGCGAGGGCGGGAGGCAGCGCAGGCACGGGGTCCGTTTGGTAGACAGAACCCGTGATCTACGACGCCCCCGCCCTCGTTACCAAAAGGCCAAAGTCCAGCTTAGACTTCGGGATTGCCACGTCGCTCGACATGGACCCGGACCGGACGGCGACGGCCACGCCGATGACGCCGGCCTACGCGGCGCCGGAGCAGCTCCGTGGCGAGCCCGTCGGCGTCTACACCGACGTGTACGCGCTGGGCGTGTTGCTGTACGAGATGCTGGCGGAGCGCCGGCCGTATGACGTGACGGGGCGGTCGCCGGGCGAGGCCGAGGCCCAGATCCTGACCGAGGCGCCGGCACCACCCTCGACGCGCGCCCCCGCCGGCCGGGGGCTCAGAAAGACGGACTGGGCCGACCTCGACGTCGTGTGCCTGACGGCGATGCAGAAGGAGCCCGACCGGCGCTACGCCTCGGCCGAGGCGCTCGTCCGCGACCTCGATCACTTTTTGGCCGGCGAGCCCATCGAAGCCCGGCCTGACTCGGCGCGGTACCGGACGGGCAAGTTCGTGCGTCGGAACCGGACGCCGGTGGCCGTCGCGACGGCCGTCCTCGCGGCCGCCGTCGCGCTCGTGGCGTTCTACACGGTTCGGTTGGCGTCGGCTCGGGACGCAGCGCTCGCGGAGGCGGCCAAGGCCGAGACGGTCAGCGAGTACCTCATCGGCCTGTTCGACGCCAGCGACCCGTTCGCCCCCGGTGCGGACAGCCTCACGGTGGAGGCCCTCCTAGCCCGTGGGGCGGCTCGGGCCGAGGACCTGGCCGACCAGCCCGAGGCCCAGGCCCAGATGCTCAACGCGATGGGCCGCGTCCACCTCCAGCTCAGCCAGTATGGACGGGCCGACACGCTCCTCCGTCGGGCGCTCGCCATCCGGCGTCGGCCCGGCGGCGACCCGCTCGACGTCGCCGAGACGCTCCGGAACCTTGGGACGCTCCGCGATCAGCAGGGCGAGTTCGACGAGGGCGAGGCGTTCCTGCGCGAGGCCCTGGCGCTCAGCGAGGCCCATCTCTCGCCCGACCACCCGGACCTCGCGGTCGTCCTCAACGAGTTCGGCTCGCTCCTCACCAACAAGGCCGAGTACGCCGAGGCCGACTCGCTCTACCGCCGGGCCCTCCAGATCCAGCGCGCGGCCTACCTCGGGAGCCACGCCGACGTCGCCCACACCCTGGGCAACCTCGGGATCAACGCCTTCAACCAGGGCGACTACGAGACCGCCGAGCGGCACTACCGAGAGGCCCTCGACGCCACCCGCGACGTCTTTGGCCCCGACCACCCGCGCGTCGCGTTGGCTCTGGGGCCGCTCGCCATGATCGTCGAGCGCGAGGGCGACTTCGCCGCGGCCGACTCGATGATGATGGAGGACCTCCGCATCCGCCGCGAGTCCCTCGGCGACGACCACTACTACACGGCGTACGGGCTCCTGGCGCTCGGCAACCTGACGCGGAAGATGGAGGACTACGAGCGGTCCGAGGCGTACTTCCGCGAGGCCATCGCGATCAACGACGGGCTGCTGGGGCCCGGCCACGTCCACGCACTCGTGGCCCGGAACTTCCTCGCGCTGACGCTCCGGGATCGGGGCGACTATCGGAACGCGGAGCCGCTCTTGCGCCAGGCGTCCGAGGGGTTCCGGCAACTTTTCCCCGAGGACCATTACTACCCCGCGTCGAGCGCCTGCCAGCTCGCGGAGGTCCGCTTTCTGGCCGGCGACGCCCGCAACGCGGCGGCACGGTACGCGGCCTGCCTCCCCAACCTGACCAAGTCCATGCCCGCCGGACACCCATCGGTCGCGCTCCAGCAGAACCGTTTCGGGGAGGTCTTGGTGGCGTTGGCTCGGTACGAGCAGGCGGAGCCACTCCTTCGGGAGAGCTACCGCCATCTGTACGACCGGTACGGATCGGAGCACGAGGACGTCCAGACGGCCGCCGACCGTCTGGCGGCGTTGTTCGAGGCCACGGGGCGGCCGAACGCGGTGGCCGTCGCCCGCACGGTGCCCGCGGCCGCGGCCCTCCCTGAGTAGAGGCGGGCAGCACCGGCACGTACGAGATCCGGCCGGTTGCGCGTCTCCCCCTCACGCCTCCGTCCCCGTCATGCGCTTGCTCGTCCTCGCCCTCGTCCTCGCCGGCTGTGACACGGCCGAGCCCGAGCCGCCCGCTGCTCCGCGCGGGCCGGCGACCTACGCCGTCACGTTCGAGGCCAGTTGGAGCGCCCAGACGCACCCGGCCGACTTCCCCGCGTCCGCCCACTTCTCGCCGCTGACCGGCGCCGCGCACGCGCCGGACGTGTCGCTGTGGCGCCTGGGGGCGCCCGCCTCGGTCGGCGTCCGGTCGATGGCGGAGACGGGCGCCACGGCTGGGCTCCGCGCCGAGGTCGAGGCGCTGGGCGCGGCCGCGGCCTACGTCGAGGGCGGCGCCGTCGGCGTCTCGCCCGGCGTGGCGACCGCCGAGCTGACCGTCACCGACGACCGGCCGCTGGCGACCGTCGTGTCGATGCTGGCCCCCAGCCCCGACTGGTTCGTGGGCACGAGCGGCCTCGACCTCCGCGACGGCGACGGCTGGGCCGAGCGCCTCACGGTCGACCTGGCCGTGTACGACGCCGGCACCGACGACGGCGCGACCTACACCGCCGCCAACGCGGCCCGTGACGCGCCGGCCCCCATCGCGCCGGCGGGCTACGCCCCGCTGGCCGGCACGGTCGTCGGCACGCTGACGCTCGTCCGGAGTCGACTAGCCGGGTCGGTCCGCCTCGGCGCCGAGGTGGGCGGGGCGGAATCGCCGCCGCGCGACGGGCGTTGGCGGCGGACGCCCCGACTCCGCCATGACCGACTCCGACACCCCGCCCCCTCTCGACGTCCTGGCCTTGGCCGCCCACCCCGACGACGTCGAGCTGTGCGCCGGCGGCACGATGTGCCTCTTGGCTGACCAGGGCTACCGGACCGGCGTCGTCGACTTCACGCGCGGCGAGCTCGGCACGCGGGGCACGCCCGAGGGCCGGATGCAGGAGGCCGCCGCCGCCGCCGAGATCCTGGGGCTGGCCGCGCGCGAGAACCTGGGTCTCCCCGACGGCGACATCCAGAACACCAAGGCCAACCAGCTCGCCGTGATCGGTGCCGTCCGGCGGCACCGGCCCCACATCGTGCTGGTCACCGCCGAGCACGTCCGCCACCCCGACCACGGCGCCGCGACCCGGCTCGCCACCGACGCCCTGTTCTACGGCGGGCTCGCCAAGGTCGAGACGTTCGAGGCCGACGGGACGGCGCAGGAGCCGTGGCGCCCGCACCACGTCCTGCACTACATGCAGGCCCTCGACTTCGAGCCCACGTTCGTGGTCGACGTGTCGAGCGTGTGGGAGCGGCGGATGGAGGCGCTGCTCGCCTTCGAGAGCCAGTTCTACCAGTCGGGCGGCGGCGACGACGGCCCGGAGACCTACATCTCGAACCCCCGCTTCCTCCAGTGGGTCGAGGCCCGCGCCCGCACGTTCGGCTACCGCATCGGGGCCGACTTTGGCGAGCCGTTCCTGTACCGCCACGGCCCGGTCGGCGTCGACGACCTGGTGGCGACGTTGGGCCGCGGCAAGCCGTTCCGCTAGCCGCTCACACCGACCCGGCCCGCCTCGGTGCCGAGGCGGGGACTGGCCGCTACCCCTCGAACGCGTAGCGGACGAGGTCGGTCGAGGTCTGGAACGGCTGGCCGTTGGGGATGGTCACCGCGCCGACGGACTGGAGCACCCGGTCGGCGTCGGGCCCGAGGCGGGCGCGGAGGTGGGACTGGAGCCCGGCGAACAAGGTCTGGGCCGCGTCCGGCCCCGACGACGGCAGGACGACGGCGGCCCGGGCGCGCTGGGCGTCGACCAGGAGCCGGTCGGTCGGGGCGCAGGGCCGCGCGGAGGCTGCCCTCGATGGCCCCGAAGTGGGCGGCGTCGGGCGCGGCGGGGTCCATGCGCAGGGCGACCACAACGAACGGCGTGCCCACGCCGTGGGCGGCGAAGGCCGCGTCGAGCGCCGTCCGGAACGCGACGCCGGGGTCCGCGGGGGCGGGTGCGCCGAGCGGGGCGAAGGCGGGGAAAGCCGGCGCCGAGGCCGGAGGCGGGGCGACCCTCGGGGGCACCTGGCCTATTCCGACGCTGCCGCGCGAGTCGGCGAGGTAGCCCTGGGCGAACAACATGTCGGCCGGGTCGTCGCCGAAGGCGTCCTCCGGCGGGGCCAGCAGGGCGGGGTCGGGCGGCGGCGGCGGGACGATCTCGGTGTCGGGCGGGCCGCCGGCCCCCTCAGAGCCCGGCGCCTCGGCCGCGGGCGGCTCAGAAGGCGCAGTCGGTTCAGGGGGAGCGGTCGGCGCCGGCCGGCGAGCCGGTGCGGCGGGCTCGAGCTCCGGAGCGGTCCCGGAAGAGAACGTCGTCGAGAACCCCTCGCTCGCGGGCGCCGGGGTCGGTGCCGGGGGCGGCTCGAGGGGCGGCGGCTCCGAGGGCTCAGTCTCCGCCGCCGGGCTCGGCGTCGCGGCCGGCGGCTCCGGCGGCGCGACCGCGTCCACGGAGGCGCCGTCGTTGGACGAGTACGTCGACCGAGCGGGCGTGTCGAGCGTGAGGTCGCCGGCGGCCCCCAGGCGGATGGTCCCGTCGACCAGGCCCTCGACCACGTCGAGCAGGCGCCGCGAGGCGTCGTTGGCCGGGTCGCCCAGGCCGATCACCAGCGTCGCGCCCTGCTCCCGGAGCGCGCCGACGAGCCCGCCGAAGGCGTCGTGGAACCGCTCGAACGTGTCGAACTGGACCAGCGGCGTAAAGTCCTCGATGACGACCCGGGCCGGCTGGTCGGCTGCGACCAGTGCGATCAGGTCCCGGTACGACTTGGCGAGGCCCTCCGCCCCGCGCGCCGCCAGGTCGGCGGCCTTGGGGATGCGGAGCAGCCGGAGGCGGCCCTGGGTGTGGGCCGCGGCCAGGTCGAGCCCGACCTCGTGGCCGATCTCGACCAGCTCGTCCGGCGAGCGCGGCGAGATCACGAGGCACCGGTCGTGGGCCTCGACCGCCGCACGGACGGTCTGGAGCGCGAGCGCGGAGCGGCCGGCACCGGCGCGGCCCACCAGGAGGTACGCGCGGCCGGCCGCCAAGCCACCCCACTGATGGTCGACGACGGCGAGGCCGGAGGGAGAAGGCGTGACGGCGGTCATTGCGGGAGGAGAGAGGCCCCTGGTCCGTCAACAAACGGTGTGCCACGGGCCCGATCCCCGGTCCTGAGCCTCTGAAGGGATGCCGCGCGGTACCCGGGGGGCGTGTCGTAGTCGGGGCGTGCCATCCTGTAACACCCGGGCGGGGCGCCCGGACGGAAGGCACGCGGGCCCGACGCACAGAGATCCGACCGGGCCCGGCCCGGGCCTAGGCCGGGTCTGGGCCGCCCCTTGCGACCCGGGCGGACCGTGCCCCCGCCGTACCTTCCGGGCCGCCCGCCCGCCGCTGCCATGGACGCCGATCTCCTTTCGATTCAAGACGCCCGCGACGCCGTCGTCGCCGCGTGCGCCGCCCAGAAGGCGTTCAAGACCGCCGACCAGGAGACGGTCGACCGGGTCGTCGCGGCGATGGTCGAGGCGGGCGCGGCCGAGGCCCGGCGGCTGGGCCAGATGGCCCACGACGAGACCGGCTTCGGCAAGCCCGAGAGCAAGGAGCAGAAGAACCTGTTCGCCACCCGGACGCTGGCGGCCCGGATGGAGGGCATGAAGACGGCCGGCGTGATCGCCACGAGCGACGACGGGACCGTCTGGACCGTCGCCAGCCCGATGGGCGTGGTCGCGGCGCTGGTCCCCTCGACCAACCCGACCGCGACGGCACTCTACAAAGCGATCATCTCGGTCAAGGCCCGCTGCGGGATCGTGATGAGCCCGCACCCGAGCGCGGTCCGCTGCACCGTCGAGGCGACCCGTGTGGTGGCCGAGGCGGCCCAAGCGGCTGGCGCCCCCGCCGGCCTGGTCGCCTGCCTCGGCGGGGGTGAGGGCGGGGTCACGCTGGCCGGCACCGACGCGCTCCTGGAGCACCCCGGGGTCGACGTGATCCTGGCGACCGGCGGCGGCCCGATGGTCCGCGCGGCCTACTCGAAGGGGAAGCCGGCCTACGGCGTCGGCTCGGGCAACGTGCCGGCCTACGTGGACCGGAGCGCGAACGTGGACAAGGCCGCGGCCGACATCCTGACCGGGACCTCGTTCGACTGGGGCACGCTGTGCTCGACCGAGCGGTCCGTCGTCGCCGACAGCCCCATCCGGACGCGCCTGCTCGACGCGCTCCGGGCCCGGGGCGGCCACGTCTGCTCGGAGGCGGAGGCGGCCAAGCTGCGGGCCGTCATCAAGCCCGGCGGGCGGTTCAACGCGGGCATCGTGGGCCGGAGCCCGCGCCGGATCGCCGAGATGGCCGGGTTCTCCGTGCCCGACTCGGCGCGCGCGCTCATCGCCGAGGTCGACACCGTCGGGCCGGACGAGCCGCTCTCGATGGAGACGCTGTCACCCATCTTGTCGTTCTACGTCGCCGACGGGTGGGAGGCCGGCTGCGCGCGGTGCATCGAGGTGCTGGAGTTCGGCGGGATCGGCCACACGCTGGCGCTCCACGCGACGGCCGACCGGGTGATCGAGCAGTTCGCCCTCCGCAAGCCGTCCATGCGCATCGTCGTCAACACGGTCGCGGCGCTGGGCTCGGTCGGGATGACGACGGCCCTGTTCCCGGCGATGACGCTGGGCCCGGGCACCGTGGGCGGGTCGATCACGAGCGACAACGTGACCCCGATGCACCTGGTCAACCTCAAGCGGGTCGCCTTCGAGACGGCCCCGCTCAACGACGACGCCGGCCGGCCCCTCGACGGCGCGGAGGCGCCGCGCCGCGCGTCCGTGGCGCGCCCAGCGGCATCTGGCACGCCGGGGCCGCCGGCCTCGGCCCCCCGACGGGCGGGGTCGGGCGACGGGTCGTGGATGGACGAGATCGAGGCACGGCTGGTGGCCCGGGCCGGCAACCCGTCGGTCGGTGCGCCCGCCGCCCCGCCCACTCGGTCCACCGACTCGGCCCGGCCGGCGACCGAGGCGGCCCCGGCCGCGTCGGTCCTGCCGCTGCCGGACGCCCAGATCGCGTCGCTCGTCCAACGGTTCAAAAAGTAACGGCGGGCGGGCCCGTGAGGCGGATCGCCGCGCCCGTTCTGGCCGTCGTCGCGGCGGCGCTCGCCTGCCAGGGGCCGGACACCGAGCACGCCCCGCTGACAGCGGCGGGGTGGGCGCTCCGGGACTCGCTGGCCGACGCGTGCCGGTGCGACGTGACGCTCCACCTCGGCGCCGTCCCCCGGTGGTCGGGCGAGGGCGGGGTGGTCGAGGACACAACTCCGCCTCCGGTTCCGCTCCGACCCGTTGGGTCCCGGCGACCGGGGCGCCCTGTGTTTCCGGGACTCCACCTCGGCGTTCTCGTCGGACGCGGTCGTCCGGGCGCCTCGGGTGACCCGTCCGCGCGGCCGGTACGTCCCGGCCGACGTGTCCATGGTCGAGTCCCGCGTCGACGACCGGAGGGGGGCCGAGACGTACGACCGGCACGCCGCCTACGGGCCTGGCGACGCGCTCCGGGTCGAGTCCTGGACGCCCGGACCCACGCCACGCGGGCGGCGTCACCCGCCCGCCTCGGCCCCGAGGTGGGTGGACCCGGAACGACGGTACCTCTGGCGGAGTCGGGCACGTAGACTCCGCCATGCCCGAGACCGAGCCCCCGGCCCTCCCCCCACCCCACGACGGGTTCGCCGTGGGGACGCTGCCGCCGGGCCGGGTGGCCTCGCTCCTGTCGGAGGCCCAGACGCACATCCCCGACCGGCCCGAGCGCGCGCTCGAGCTGGCGACCGAGGCCCGCGCGCTGGCCGCCGGGGACCCGCTGGGCGAGGCGTTCGCGACGACCTACGAGGGGTTCGCCCGCTACCTCCTCTCGGACCACGACCTCGCCCTGAGCCTGCTGACGCGCGCGCTGACGGCGATGGAGCCCCTGGGCGACCTGGCCGGCCGGTCGCTGGCGCTGGGCGCGCTCGCCTCGGTCCACGTCAGCCTGGGGCACTACGGGCTCGCGCTCGACCTGGCGCTGGAGAACCTGCGCGTGGCCCGGGCCCTGGGCGACGCCGAGCGCGAGGCGTGGGTCCGGGCGACGATGGGCAACACCTACGTCGAGCTGGGCCAGCCCGAGCGGGCGCTGGAGCACGGCGAGGCCGCCCTGCGGCTGTTCGCCGACCTCGACCACGCCGGGGGCCAGGCCCGCGCCCACACGGCGCTGGGCGGCGCGCTCCGCGACCTCGGCCGGACGGCGGAGGCCCGGGCCCACCACGAGTCGGCGCTGCGGCTGGCGCGCGAGCAGGGCGCCACGCTCACCGAGGCCCGCGCGCTCCACGACCTCGGCGTCCTGGCCCGCCTCGACGGCGACGGCGAGGCGGCGCTCGCGCTGTTCCGCGACGCGCTCCGGCTGCGGACCGCCGTCGGGAACCGGCAGTCGCAGGCGACCACGCTGATCGACGTCGGGCGGACGCTGACCGGGATGGGCCGGCCCGCCGACGCGCTCCCGTCGCTCGACCAGGCGCTCGCGATCGCTCAGGCGGCCGGGGCCCAGCCGCGCGAGGCCGAGGCCCACCAGGCCCTGGCCGACGCCTGCCAAGCGGCCGGCGACCCGGTCCGAGCGCTGGGCCACCTCCGAGCCTACCACGACCTCCGCGAGGCGCTGCTCTCGGCCCAGGCCCGGAGCCGGATCCAGACCGTCGAGATCCGCGCCCAGGCCGAGCGGGCCCTTCAGGAGGCCGAGCTCGCGCGCGTGCGGACGGAAGAACTGGGCACGGCCAACGCCGAGCTGTCCGGGACGCTCCGCGAGCTCCAGGCGGCCCAGGGCCGCCTGGTCCAGGCCGAGAAGCTGGCGTCACTCGGGCGGCTGTCGGCCGGGCTGGCCCACGAGATCCAGAACCCGCTCAACTTCGTCGCCAACTTCGCCGAGCTCAACGTCGAACTGGGCACGGACCTGCTCGCGACGCTCCGCCGGTCCCAAGCGACCGGCGAGCCGCCCGACGCCGACGAGGTCCGCGACGACCTGGAGGCCATCGTCGACAACGCCGAGCGCGTCCGGGACCACGCCCGCCGAGCGGACGGGATCGTGCGGAGCCTGATGGGCCACGTCCGCGACGTCGGCGGCGACCGGCGGCCGACCGACCTCCACGAGTTGCTGGAGCAGGCCGTCTCGACCACGCTGGCCGGCGGCAGCGTCCGCGTCGAGCGCGACTACGCCGACCTCGGGCCGGTCGAGGTCCAGGCCGCCTCCGTCCAGCGGGTCGTGGTCAACCTGCTCGAGAACGCCCGGTGGGCCGTCGAGCACCGACCCGCCGAGGCCGGCGACGGGTTCACGCCGACCGTCCGGCTGTCGACGGCCGGGACCGAGGGCGGCGTCGAGATCCGGGTCGCGGACAACGGGGTCGGGATCCCGGCCGCCCACTGCGCCCGCGTGTTCGAGCCGTTCTTCACCACCAAGCCCGCCGGGACGGGGACGGGCCTGGGGCTGTCGCTGGCCTACGACATCGTGACGGAGGGGCACGGCGGCACGCTCCAGGTCCACAGCCGGTCGGGGCAGGGGGCCACGTTCGTGATCACGCTCCCGCGGTGACGCCGGGTCGCCGTCCCAGGCCTGCGCTACTCCGCCAGCCGCTCGATCTGGAACGACGTGATCGCGTCGCCGTCGGCGTGGTAGGTGACCTCGATGGGGTGGCAGCACACCTCGCAGTCCTCGACGTAGGTCTGGGACGGCACGCTCGGGTCGAGCAGCATGCTGATCGGGGCGAAGCAGTAGGGGCAGGAAAAGTCGACTTCGACCTCGGACACGGGCGGCTAGGTTGGTTCCGCCTCCCCTACGCGCCGATGCCCCGCCTCGCTCCCGTCGTTGCCGCCCTGGTCGTGGCCCTGGCCGCCTGCGCGCCCGCCTCGGCCCCCGCGCCTCCTGACCCGGCAACGGCCGTCTCCACGCCGTCCCCGAGGCGGGCCGGGCCGCCGTGGCCCGCGCCCCGGCCCGACGCCGGCCTCCAGGCCGGGCTGGACGCGCTCGCCCGGGGGTTCGACGGCGTCGTCGGCGTGTACCTCCGGCACCTCCCGACGGGCCGCGAGGCGGCCCTCCGGCCCGACGAGGTGTTCCCGACGGCCAGCCTGGTCAAGGTCCCGATCCTGGTCGGCGTGTTCGACCGGATCGAGGCCGGCGGGCTCGCGCTCGACACGCCGCTCACGTTCCGCGACTCGCTCCGCAACACCGAGGACGAGGGCGAGCTGTTCGCCCAACTCCGCGACTCGTCGACGGTCTTCGTGCACTCGGCCGTCGAGCAGATGCTCTCGGCGAGCGACAACACGGCGAGCCTGTGGCTCCAGGCGCTGGTGACGGGCGAGGCCGTCAACGGCTGGCTGGCGGCGCGCGGCTTCGAGCACACGCGGGTCAACAGCCGCACGCCGGGCCGCCGCCCGGACTGGGAGCGCTACGGCTGGGGCCAGACGACGCCGCGCGAGATGGCCGAGCTGGTCCGCCGGATCGTCGACGGCCAGGCGGTCTCGCCGGCGGCCGACCTCGAGATGCACCGGCTGCTCACGCGGACGCACTGGGACGACGAGGCGGTCTCGGCGCTCCCACCGTCGGTCCAGGCCGCCACCAAGCAGGGCGCCGTGAGCCGGTCGCGGAGCGAGGTCGCCTACGTCCACGCGCCCTCGGGCCCGTACCTCCTGATGGTGGTGACCCGGGACCAGGCCGACACGAGCTACGACCCCGACAACGTGGGCTTCGCGCTGATCCGGGCCGTGAGCCGCCTCGCGTGGGACGCGTTCGAGCCGGGCACGCCCTGGACGCCGCCGCCCGGCAGCGAGCGGTTCCGGCTGTAGGGCGGAGGGCGCGACCCGGTCCGCCTCGGCGCCGAGGCGGAGCCCGCGCGCTAGCCCGTGCGCTCAGCCCGCGCGCCGGTCGAGGGCGGGGTGCCGCTCGACGCGCAGCGTGGTCGCCTCGGGGTCGGCCTGGGCGACGGCCAGCGCGGCCAGCCGCCGCCCGTGCGCGAGCCAGTGGACGCCCAGGTCCATCGCGGTCTTGAGCCCGACGAGCAGCGCCAGCGCCAGCACGCCGCCGCCGAACGCGTCGACCGCGAACCCCCCGACGATCAGGACCACGTGGAGCAGGATCACCCGGCCGTAGGGGCGGAACATCTCGGCCATCGGGGACGCCTCGCGCCACTCGCCCCGGCCGAGGTAGTTGAGCACGAACGAGGCGCCGTGACTCAGCGCCAGCGCCACCAGCCCCTCGGCGGGGACGTCCGCGTACACGCCGGTAAGCGGCCCCCGCCCGTCCTCGCCGAACAGGCCCACCACGAACGCGCCGTGGACCAGCCAGAACCCGCCGAAGTGGACGGCGAAGAACGGGGCCATGAGCAGCTTCGAGGCGGTCCGCTCGCCGCCGGCGGTCAGGATGCGGAGCAGGGCGTACGCCCCGACGACCCCGTTCTCTGCCCAATAGAGCCACATCACGCCGAACAGGCTCCACCCGAACCACACCACGCCGACGAGCGGGACCGCGTTGGCGACGACCAGCCCGATGGCCGACGGGACGGAGGGGGCTCGGACGAGGGCGGGGGCGACCATCTCGCGAACCTAGCCCGGTCGGCCGCCCCTCGGTCTCCCCGAGGCGGGGGAGGTCAGCGGCGCGGCGCGCCCCAGACCACCTTGGGGGGGATCTCGACGGCGAGGTCGTCGGCGACCCGGATCTGGCACGACAGGCGCGGGTAGCCCCAGGCGGCGGCCAGCCGGTCGTGCCAGTGGACGGCGGTCGGCGCGGGGGCGACGAACACGCCGCACGTCGCGCACAGGCCCCGCCCGCCGCAGTTGGCCCGGGCCGTGAGCGCGGTGTACGGCGAGAGGCCGGCGTCCAGCAGGGCTCGCCGGAGGACCGTCCCCGCGGGCACGTCGAAGCGGTGGACGCCGCCGTCCCGGTCGGTCACCGTCAGCCGCGGCACGGTCTAGCGCCGCCGCCCGAGCAGGACGCCCAGGCCGAGCGCCGCGCCCGCGAGCGTCCGCGTGGCCGGTCCGCGCCAGTCGGCCGGCGGGGCGCCGTCCCGGCGGGCGGTCACCTGGTTCGTGAGCGCGGTGCCGAAGCCGGACCAGAACGCGCGCATCCCGGCGTCCCACGCCAGCCCGAGCCCGTCGCGGACGTCGGCGTCGAACTGGAGGCGGACCTCGGTGGCGTCGTCGCCGTCGGCGTCGGCCCAGAACTGGAGCCGGGTCGGCCGGGCCAGCCGGAGCGAGCCGACGTACGACCCGTAGCCGTAGACCAGGTCGCGGTAGGCCGTCCGCCCAGGCGCCGGCTCGACCTGCTCGCCCAGGCGTCCGGCCGCCAGCAGGCCCGGCCCGTGGTGGGCCGTCCAGACGCCCTCGCCGAAGCCGCCGTCGCGCCCGCTGGGGGCGACGAACTCGACGCGGTAGGGCGGGATCTGGCCGTCGACGAACGTGGCCGGGTCGGCGAGCCACGACCAGACGGCGTCGCGTGGGTGCGGGACGTGCCACGTCCGGCGGACGGTCCGGGCCGTGAAGCCGTCGGGCGTCGTGGGGGCGAGGCGGGCGGGGAGCGTGCTCATAGCCGGGGGACGACCGGGCCCCGCTTCGGGATCCTCCCGCCTCGGGGCGGCCACCGGGGGAGGGAGAGGCGTGGGGCGGAGCGTGAGCCGGTGGCGCCTCTCCGCCGCGGCCGCCTCAGCGCCGACCCCGTCCGCCTCGGCGCCGAGGTGGGGCGCGCGGCCGATCCGTCGTCCCTCCGGACGCCCCGAGGGCTACGCCGCCCCCACTTCCTCTGCCGACTCCCCACTCCCCAGCGCCCACTGCACCCGGCCGCTCGCCTGCGCGAGACCCGCGCGCTGTTCTAGTCCAACAGGCCGGCGCGGAACGCGGGGTTGGCGGCGAACGCGAGCACGACCGAGATCACCAGCCCGGCCGTGCAGTAGGCCACGTCGCGGCCGGCCAGGCGAAGTCCGTCCCGGAGCGGCCGGTCGCTGGCGCCGCGCAGGCTCAGGATCAGCTCGCGCCCGGCGAGCAGCCCGATGAACACCCACGTCGTCGACATCGGGATGGTCGAGACCTCCTTGAAGCCGAACAGGATGATGGCGTAGACGAAGTCGATGACCGTCGCCGAGCGGATGTCCTCGACGCTCGTCTTCTCGTCGACCACGCGCTGGATCTTGTCGCCCCGGAGGAAGAGCAGGACGCCGAGCCCGCCAAGATGACGCCACGAACGCCCCGAACTCGGCCGCCGAGAGCTGGCGCGGGAAGGTAGACGGCGAGGTTGGCGGCGTCCTGCATGATCCAAGTCGCCCACAGCGTGCCCGTCGCGAGCCACTGGAGCGGGTACCACACCGGGCTCATCGGCGCCGGCCTCGACGCGCTGCATCGCCGGCCAACGACGAGCCCACGCCACGATGGCCGTCACGAAGGCGACCACGTAGCCCCACAGGCTCTTCGTCGAGCACGTCCCAGATTCCCTCCGGTGTCGTCGCGAAGCACGACAGGAGCAGGAACGTCGTCGAGACCGGCATCCGCATCCGCGTGACGATCAGCAGGAAGATGGGTGCCGCGACCTGGAGGAACGTGAACGTGTGCGGTGTCTCGCTGAAGCCCTTCGACGCCAGTCGGCCGTAGCTCACGTCGCCGCCCATCGTCGACCCACCCGTATAGGCCGTCACGACGAACACGCCGCCGACGAACAGCCACAGCAGCCACCACGGCCGCGCCTTGTTCGACGCGATGAACACGCCGACGCGTCTGGATCGAGTCGTTGGCGACGGCCGAGTAAGCCGCCAGGCCGAACCCGAGCCACCGGGCCACGTCGGGGAACGGGAAGGCGGCCCCGCCGCGACCAGGGCGACGCCGATCAGGACCAGGAACTGCCGCTCGGTCCCGGGCCAGCCGGAGCAGCGTCGCGCTCGGCGGGGACCTCGGAGGTGGAGAGGGACGGTTCGAGACGGCGGGTGGGCAAGGGGGTCTGGTGGTGACAACCGCCCTCGAACGATCCGTCGCCGCCCGTTCCGCCCTCGAGATCATCGAATCATTTCCTTTGTCCGCCCTCGAGGTCGGGGTGGGACTGGAGGTCCAGAACGAGGCATCGGCAGAGGCCCCGTTCGTCCTCGAGGATGGTCCGGCTACCGCTGCAGGTCGACCTCGAGGTCGTCAGTTCGTCAGGCTGCGGATCGGCGCCGGGATCCGGCCGCCGCGCCGCGCGAAGACGGCGTTCGAGACGCTCGAGACGGCCTGGATGGGCGCCCGGCCGAGGAGCCCGCCGTAGTCCGCCCACTCGCCGACGCCCTTGCCCGCGACCGGGAGCAGTCGCACGGCCGTCGTCTTGTCGTTGATCATGCCGATGGCGAACTCGTCGAACAGGATGCCCGCGATGGTCTCGGCCGACGTGTCGCCGGGGATCGCGACCATGTCGAGCCCGACCGAGCAGATCGCGCTCATGGCCTCGAGCTTCTCGATGCGTCAGGTGGCCGGCCGCGGCCGCCTCGATCATGGCCTGGTCCTCGCTCACCGGCATGAACGCCCCGCTCAGCCCGCCGACGTGCCGGGCCGCCATCAGCCCGCCGCGCTTGACGGCCTCGTTGAGCATCGCGAGCGCCGCCGTCGTGCCCGGCGCGCCGACCTCGGCGAGTCCGAACGCCTTGAGCACGTCGCCGACCGAGTCGCGCTCGGCCGGCGTCGGCGCCAGCGAGATGTCGACGACGCCGAACGGGACGCGGCTGCGCCGGACCGCTCGCTGCAGCGCCTCGGCCACGCGGCGCCCGACGAGCTCGCCGGCGCGCGTGATCTTGAACGCGGCCGTCTTGACGGCGTCCGTGACCGCGCCGAAGTCGGCGTCGGCGCCCAGCGCCTCGACGGCGCGCAGCACGACGCCCGGGCCCCGAGATGCCGACGTTGAGCGCCAGGCCCGGCTCGCTCGGCCCGTGGAAGGCGCCGGCCACGAAGGGGTTGTCGCCGACGGCGTTGCAGAAGGCCACGAACTTGGCGCACGCGATCGAGTCGCGGTCGGCCGTCCGCGCGGCCATCCCCTTGATGGCGCGGGCGACCGGCAGCACGGCGTCGGCGTTGATGCCGGCCTGCGTGCTCCCGCACGCGACCGACCCGCAGACGCGGCCGGTCGTGGCGAGCGCCTCGGGGAGCGCCTCGATGAGCGCCGCGTCGCCGGGCGTCGATCCCCTTCTCGACGAGCGCGCTGAACCCGGCGATGTAGTCCACGCCCGACCTCGGCGGCGGCCCGGTCCAGCGTCTCCGCCAAGCGGACGAAGTCGGCCGGCGAGAACCCGTCGGCGGCGAGCGCGGCGGGCGTGATCGAGACGCGCTTGTTGGCGATCCGCACGCCGTAGCGCGGCTCGATCTCCTGCGGCCGCCGCGACGTGGTGCTCCGCCGCCCGCGTCACCCGGTCGTACACGTTCCGCCGCGTCGACTCGGCGTCGCGGCTCGGCGCACCCCCGCAGGCTGACGCCCGAGCGTGACCGTCCGGATGTCGAAGGCGTCGGCCTCGGTCATCTGGACGGTGTCGAGGACTTCGGTGAGGGAGAGGGGCATGGGGGAGGTGGGGAGTGCGGAGACTGGGGCAGTCGAGGGAGCGGATGAGCGCGTGGAGCTGGCGGCGGGCGCGCCTAGCGTCTGGGACCGGAGGACGCCGGCCGTCTCTTCCGCGATAGACCCGAGGCGGTGAGCGATGACCGGCTGGGTCTCGGCCTCGTCGCTACGGACGGGGCCGCCGGGACTCGGCTCGGCGACTAGGCCCTCGCGAGGTCTCCGCCTCGTCCGCCAGTCCCTCGTCCCCAGTCCCCGCTCACGGCCGGTGCATCGCCTGGAACAGCTCCTCGTGCTGCAGCAAGACGCGGGCGCCCATCGCCTCGCCGCGGGCCGTCGAGCCCGTCGCGGACGGCGCCGAGGTCCGGTGCCGTCGGCGAGGTCGGCGACGAGGACGACGGTGAAGTAGCCCTGGAGCACCTTCTGCGACACGTCGAGGACGTTGGCGCCCGAGGCCGAGAGCTCGGCCGTGATGGCCGCCAGCACGCCGGGCTGGTCGTGGCCGTAGGCCGTCACCACGACGCGCGTCGCGCCGTCGGCCGGGCCGACGCCGGCCGGGCCGGCCGGCAGACGGGCGCGCGGCGCCGCCGGCGGCCGCGCGTCGAGGACGGCGCGGGCGACGCGCTCGACGCGCTCGGGCGTGGCGTCCGGCCCGAGCGCGGCGGCGATCCGGTCGATCAGGGCGCGGACGTCGGACGGCATGGCGGCGAGGGCGGGGCGCGACGAGCGAGCCAAGGTACCGGCCTCCGGTCGGGGGCGCGACCTCGAGCGCACGTCGGCGCCGAGTGGAACCGCGCGCCGTGCCGCGCGTGACGCCGGCCCCCCTCCGACTCCCATGCCCGACTTCGTCCGCGTCGCCTCCGACTCCCGACCTCGCCGACGGCGAGATGCGCCAGGTCGAGGCCGACGGCACCGACATCCTGCTCTCCCGCGTCGACGGCGCGTTCCACGCCTGCACGGCGTTCTGCACCCACTACGGCGCCCCGCTCGCGACCGGCGTGCTCGACGGGCACGACCGTCGTCTGCCCCTGGCACCACGCCGTGTTCGACGTCGCCTCCGGCGCCCTCTGCGAGCCGCCCGCCCTCGACGCGCTCCGCACGTTCGAGGTCCGCGTCGAGGGCGACGACGTGCTCGTCCGCGTCCCCGTCCGACGCCGACGAGCACGGCAAGGGCGTCGCCTACCGCGAGAGCGACGGCGAGACGCCCGCCATGACGGACGTGGACCTGGAGCCGACGACCGGCTGTTCCTGATCGTCGGCGCCGGCGCCGCGGCCGAGGCCTGCGCCGAGGAGCTCCGCGCACGCAGGGCTACCGCGGGCGGCTCGTGATGGCGACCAAGGAGACGCGCGCGCCCTACGACCGGACCAAGCTCTCGAAGGGCTACCTCGGCGGCGACACCGGCGACGACGCGCTCCGGCTGCGCGACGGCGTCGTTCTACGAGCGCCACGGGATCGAGGTCTGGACCGACCGCACCGTGACCGGCCTCGACCCCGAGACCAGGACGGTCACGTTCGACGCAGGGCGAGCCGGTCGACCTACGACGCGGCCCTCGTCGCGACCGGCGGCACGCCGCGCCGGCTCCCCGTCGACGGGGCCGACCTGGACGGCGTCCTCGCTGCTCCGCTCGTGGGAGGACGCCCAGCGCGCTCGTCGACGCGCGCTGACAGGGCGACCGCCGGTCGCCGTCGTCGGCGCGTCGTTCATCGGCATGGAGACGGCCTCGAGCCTGGTCGGGCGGGGCCTCGACGTGACCGTCATCGGCCGCGAGGAGCGTCCCGTTCGAGGGCGATCCTGGGCGCCGAGGTCGGCCGCGTGTTCCAGCGCGCCGCCGAGGCGAAGGGCGTCGCGTTCCGCCTCGGCGCCGAGGTCGAGCGGATCGAGACCGTCGACGCGACCCGGACGCGACGGGCCGCGTCGCCTGCGCGTCGTCGTCGAGCGACGAGCCCATCGAGGCCGACCTCGTCGTTGATGGGCGTCGGTGTCGAGCCGGCGACCGAGCTTCCTCGAGGGCGCCCCGTTCCGCCGCGACGACGGCGGGCTTGGTGGTCGACGCCCAGCTCCGCCTCGCGCCGGGCCTGTTCGCGGCCGGCGACGTGGCGGCCTTCCCCGAGGCCCGGCTCGGCGAGACGGTCCGCATCGAGCACTGGCGGCTCGCCCAGCAGCACGGCCGCGACGGCGGCCCGCAACATGCTGCGCCGAGGGCGACCCGACGCTCACGCCGCGCCGCTTCGACGGCGTCCCGTTCTTCTGGACCGGCCAGTTCGGCGTCAGCCTGCGCTACGTCGGCCACGCCGAGGACTGGGACGAGGTCGTCGTCGACGGCTCGCTCGAGGACCGCGCGTTCGTGGCGTACTACGTCCAGGACGGCCAGGTCCGCGCGCTGGCGGCCGTCGGGCGCGACAAGGACGCCGCCGCGTTCCACCGGCTGCTGGCACGAGGCGAGGCGCCCGGCGCCCGACGACGTCCGCGGCGGGTTCGACCTCCAGGCCGTCCTCGCGGGACGCGGGCTGAGGCCCGATCCTCGCCGGCGGCCCGCCAGACGAACGGGGGCGCACCCAGGCGGTGCGCCCCCTCTGTCACAGACGGGCGGGCCGCTACGGCTTCGTGAGCGCCGTCAGGAACGAGCTGCGGCCCGGCTGGACGCGGACCAGGAACGTGCTCGCCGTCGTCGACCGCTCGAGACGGCCGCCTCGAACTCGGCGACCGAGCCGACCGGCTGGCGGTCGACCTCGGTGATGACGCATGCCCGGGCGCAAGTTGGCGTCGCGGTACGCCTCGCTGGACCGCTCGACGTCGGTCACGGCGACGCCCGCGATGTCCTCGCCGAGCTGGCGGGCGATGCCGGGGCGTGACGGTCTCCAGCGTCAGGCCGAGCATCTCCATGCGAGGCCGGCTCGGCCGTGCGTCGGCTGCGCCGCTCGCGTGGTGCCCGGTCGGAGCCTGGCCCTGGCCGATCTGGTCGTCGCCGGGCCGGCGGCCCAGCGTGACGTCGCCGTCCGCTCGTCGCCGTCGCGGTTGTAGGTGATCTCGACCTTGTCGCCGGGGCGCTTGTTCGAGATGAGCGAGACGATCTGGCGGCTGTCGGTCAGCTCACGCCGTCGATCGCCGTGATGAGGTCGTCGCGCGCGAAGGCCGGCGTCGGCGGCCGGCGTGTCGCCGTCGGCGTCCTGGCGGATGTCGGCGATGTTGGCCGCGCCGGGCCCGACGCCGTACTGGCGGCGGAGCGCCGGCGACGCCGCGTCGAACGAGATGCCGAGGTAGCCGCGCTCGACGCACGCCCGAGTCGATCAGCTGCTCGACCGTGGAGCGGACGATGTTGGACGGGACGCGCGAACGAGATGCCGTTGAAGGTGCCCGTCCGCGTGGCGATGGCCGAGTTGATCCCGACGATCTCGCCGCGCAGGTTGACGAGCGGCCCGCCCGAGTTGCCCGGGTTCACGGCCGCGTCGGTCTGGATGTAGTTCGAGATCGTCGTCCGGCCGCGCGGGTCGGGCGCGCCCGAGAACCGGCCCAGGCTCGACACGATGCCGCTGGTGACCGTGTTGGACAGGTCGGCCGAGAGCGGGCTGCCGAAGGCGAGCACCCACTGCCCGACGCGCAGCGCGTCCGAGTCGCCGAACGACGAGCGAGGGGAAGTCGTCGCCGTCCACCTTGAGCACGGCGAGGTCCGAGAACGGGTCGGCCCCGACCACCTCGGCCTCGAGCTCGCGCCCGTCGAACAGGACCACGCGGAGCTCGTCGGCGTCCTCGATCGACGTGGTTGTTGGTGACGACGTAGCCGTCGTCGGTGACGAAGGCGCCGCTGCCGAGCCCGCTCTGGGTCCCGTCGCCGCCGCCGAACGGGCCGCCGAACTGGGAGAACGGGTCGTTGCCCTGGGCCACCAGCCGCGTCGACTGGATCTGGACGACGGCCGGGTTGACGGGCTCGGCGACCGACGAGAACGCCTGGCCGAGGTCCTCGGCCGTCGCGACGGCGGCGGACGGCGGCGTGGTGGTCTGGGCGTCGGCCTGGCCGAACAGGTCGCCGAGACCGGCGAGGTTGGCGGCCGAGGTGACGAACACGATGCCGCCGAGCACGGCGGCGGCGACCAGGAGCGCGGCGGAGGCCCTGCGCTTGACGTCGGACATGGGAGGAGATCGGGTCGAGGGGGAGGACGAGTCGGCCGGCGGGGGCGCCCGCCGTCGGCGGGGTCTCGGGGGCCGGCCTCTGAACGCGGCCAGGGCGACCGTGGTGCCCACAACAGCCGCCACCAAAATGAGATCGGGGCGCCCCCCGAGAGGGGGCGCCCCGACCGGCGTCCTGCGACACACACAACCGCAGGAGGTAGCTCCCCCTCAACGGGATCGGGCCGGGTTTGGTGTCGGCGCCGTCAAAAAAGTGAGGCGAGTCCGGCTCCGTCCGCTCCACCGGGCCGGGCGAGCGCGGTCAGTCCGCCAGGGCGCGCTCGGCCGGGAGCGACAGCCGAACCCGCGTGCCGCCGCCGCCGCCGGTGTCGACCGCGAGCGTGCCGCCGTGGCGCATCGCCCGGGCCCGCATCGAGCGGAGCCCCATCCCGTCCGGGCCGGCGCCGCCGTCGGGGAAGCCGCGGCCGTCGTCCTCGACGGATAGTGTCACCAGACCGTCCTCGCGCGCCAGCGCCGAGCCGGACCCGCTGCGCCGCGCCGTGGCGGACCGCGTTCGTCAGCGCCTCCTGGGCCACGCGGTAGACGTCGAGCAAGACCTCCGAACGGAGCGCGGCGCCCGTCGAGCCGGTCCTCCACGGCGACCTCGACGCCCAGCGCCACCTCGGCGTCGCCCGCGAGCCGGCCGAGCGCGTCGCCCGCGCCCAGCCGGTCGAGGTCGAGCGGGTCGAGCCCGAGCGCGAACGAGCGGAGCTGGCCGAGCGCGTCCGACGTGAGCGCGCGGAGCCGGTCGCCCTCGGCGGCGTGCGGTGTCTCGCGGAGGTCGCGGGCCAGCGCCGTCGCCAGGATGGACGCGCCCACCAGCGACTGCCCGACGCCGTCGTGGATGTCCTGGGCGATCCGGCGGAGCTGGCGGTTCGAGACCCGGAGGAGGTCCTCGACGGCTGCCCGCCCGTCGGTGACGTCGGCCGCGAGGTAGAGGTAGCGGTCGGGGGCCGCCGGCCCGGACGGCGTGACACGGGGAGAGGACCACCTCGAACGTCCGGCCGTCGCGCGACGCGTCGAACCGGACCGGCGCCCCCGTGCGCCGGGCCTGCTCGACGGCCCCGACCCACGTCCGCCTCGGCCCCGAGGCCGGCCGGCGTGGACGTCGGCGCCGTCCGGCCGCGCAGCCCCAGCGACTCCGCTGCGGCATCGTTCCGCAGGACGTGGACCAGGCCGCCGTCGGCGCGGCGTTCGAGCAGGCCCAGCGGGGCGGCGGCGGCGGCGAACAGGTTCCGCAGACGGGCCGCCTCGCGCTCGCGGCTCCGCTCGGCCTCGACGCGGGACGTGACGTCGTTCTGGACCCCGATCATATGCGTCGCCTCCCCCGCCTCGTCGGTGATGGGCGTCAGGTAGAGCTCGTTGTAGAACGGCTCCCCGCTCTTCTTGTAGTTGCGGAGCACCACCCCCTCGACCCCCTCCCCGCGGGCGGTCGCGTGGCGGATCCGGTCGAGCGCCTCGCGTTGGCCTCCACCGTCGTCGTCGCGCACGCCGTCGCGGACCTGGAGGAACCGGCAGTTGCGGCCGATCACCTCGTCCGCGTCGTAGCCGGTGAACCGGAGGAACCACTCGTTGGCGTAGACGATGGGCTGGTCGGGCCGGCGGAGGTCCGAGATCACGACCGCGTTGTCGGCCGCGTCGACCGCCCGGGCGAGCAGGTCCACGTCGATCCCGCGGGGGGCGACCGGCGTCGGGCCCACCAGGACCAGCAAGCCCCCTCCGTCCCACGACTGCGCTCGGGCCTGGACCTTGACCGGCCCCGCCGGGCTCTCTAGGTGGAGCGCGCGCCCGTCGCCCAGCCACCCCGCTAGGCGGTCCGGCGCGTCCGGCATCCCGTCCGGCTCGTCGAACAAGACGGCCGGCCGCTGGCCGACCGGGTCCGCGCCGAGCAGCGAGACCGCGGGGGCGTTCGCCGCCGCGACCGTCCCGTCGCCGGCCAGGCGCAGGGCGGGGTAGGGGACGGCAGAGACCGGCAGGTCCGTCACAGAGAGCGGCGAGTCGGGGAAGACGAACGGTGGAAGGCCGAGCTGCGGCGATCCGTTCCTCCCCCGGGGTGCACATAGGGTAATCCCCCAGTGTCGTGGCGATTCCGCGATCTGGAACGGCGCCGACGAGGCCGGGTAGACCGACGCCCTCCACCCCCGTCCGCCGTGTCCTGGATCCGCCGCCTCGCCGTCCGCCCTGACGCCCGCCTCCGCACGGAGGGCCCGCCGGTCGAGGTCGGCCCCGACGCGCCCGCCGGCGGTCGTGATCGGCGCCGGCTTCGGCGGGCTCGCCGCCGCCATCCGCCTGCTCACCCGCGGCTACCGCGTCACGCTCGTCGACCGCCTCGACCAGCCCGGCGGCCGGGCCCGCGTCGAGCGCGTCCCCGGCACCGGCACCGACGGCTCGACGGGCCACTACACCTTCGACATGGGCCCGACGCTGATCACGGCGCCGTTCCTGTTCGACGAGCTGTGGGCGCTGACCGGCGAGCAGCGCGAGGACCACCTCGAGTTCGTCCCGACGACGCCGTTCTACCGGATCCGCTTCGACGACGGGCGGGTGTTCGACTACACCGGCGACCAGGACGCGATGGAGGCCGAGATCGCGCGGTTCAACCCGGCCGACGTGGCGGGCTACCGGCGCTTCCTCGACAAGAGCGAGACCATCTTCGAGACCGGCTTCCTGGAGCTCGGCCACGTCCCGTTCGACCGGCTGGGGCACATGGCCAAGATCGTCCCGTCGATGGTGGCGCTGGAGAGCCACCGGACGGTCTACGGGCTGGTGTCGAAGTACATCAAGGACAAGAACCTCCGCAAGGTGTTCAGCTTCCACCCGCTGCTGGTCGGCGGCAACCCGTTCTCGACGACGTCGATCTACGCGCTGATCGCCTACCTGGAGCGGCATTGGGGCGTGTGGTACGCGATGGGCGGGACCGGCGCCATCGTGCGGTCGCTCGCCGAGCTGTTCGAGCGCCACGGCGGGACGCTCCGCCTGGGGGAGACCGTCGACGAGATCACGGTCGATGGGAGCGGCGCCCGGCCGCGTGCGACGGGCGTCCGCCTGGAGTCCGGCGAGACCATCGAGGCGGACGTCGTCGTGTCGAACGCCGACGCGGCCTGGACCTACCAGAAGCTGGTCGCGCCCGAGCACCGGACGACCTGGACCGACGACAAGCTGTCGAAGTCGAAGCACTCGATGAGCCTGTTCGTGTGGTACTTCGGGACCGACAAGGCCTACGACGACGTCGCCCACCACACCATCCTGCTCGGGCCCGCGCTACCGCGCGCTGCTCGACCGACATCTTCCACAACAAGGTGCTCGCCGACGACTTCTCGCTCTACCTCCACCGCCCGACGGCGACGGACCCGTCGATGGCGCCGACGGGCCACGACACGTTCTACGTCCTGTCGCCCGTCCCGCACCTGGACTCGGGCACGGACTGGGAGACCGAGACCGAGGTCTACCGGCAGAAGATCGAGGACTACCTCTCGGAGACGGTCCTGCCCGACCTCGGCGAGCACCTGACGGCCAGCCTGACGCTGACGCCCCAAGGCTTCCTGGACGACTACCTCTCGGTCAAGGGCGCGGCGTTCTCGCTGGAGCCCCAGTTGCTGCAGAGTGCGCTGTTCCGTCCGCACAACGCGTCGGAGGACGTCGACGGCCTGTTCCTGGTCGGCGCGGGGACGCACCCGGGCGCGGGGATGCCGGGCGTGCTGTCGTCGGCGCGCGTGCTGGACACCATCGTGCCCGACCCGGAGCCGGTGGCGGTCTAGCGCAGGACCGGCGGCCGTCCCTGCGGCCGGGGGAGCGGCCGGAGCAGGAACGGGTCCTCGCCTCGGGCGACGCGGACCAGGTCGACCCCGCCCGCGACGGCGAGGGTCGCGCCGGTGACCGCGACGAGCATCGCCGGCAGCGCCGAGAACCCGTCGGGGTCGGCCAGCGCCACCGCACTCGCTCCCAGCAGGGCGAGACCTCCGGCTGTCACCGCTACGTCGACGCCGACGGCGAGCCAGTACGTGGGGCTGCGCGGGGCGTCGCTCGGGACGGCCGCCCGCGCGAGGGGAGAGGCGCCGAGCCCGAGCGCTTCGGCGACCGCCACGTCGGCCCCGACCAGGACCGGGAGCGCGTCGGCCTGCTGGGCGCGGGCACACGGAGCGGCGAGGACGACGGCGATGAGGACTCGGCGGAGGGCGACCATCGGGCGAGCGGGGTGGGAGCCCCAAGGTCGAGACCGCCGCTCCGGTGGCCGTCGTCCGCCGGGACCAGCCGCCGTAGTCCGTCCGGACCAGACACGAGACCGCCCGCCTCGGCGACTCACCGAGGCGGGCGGAGCGGGGAGCCGGTCGGGCGGGCTAGGCCGGGACGCCCTCGGCGTGGGCCTCGTCGTAGGTCCGCGCGCACGACGTCGATGCCGGCGCGCTGGAGCTTGCCCTCCAGGTGCTCGTAGCCGCGGTCGAGGTGGTAGACGCGGAGCACGTCGGTCTCGCCCTGGGCCACCATGCCGGCCATCACCAGCGAGACGCTCGCGCGCAGGTCGGTGCTCATGACCGTCGCGCCGGACAGCGTTGCTGGTGTTGCCCGCGACGTGGACCGTGTCGCCGTCCACCCGGAGGTCGGCGCCCAGGCGGCGCAGCTCGGGGACGTGCTTGAACCGGTCGGTGTAGACCGTGTCGCGGACCGTCGACGGGCCGTCGGCCTGCGTCATCATGACCGTCCACTGGGCCTGGAGGTCGGTCGCGAAGCCCGGGAACGGGCGCCGTCTCGATGGACACCGGCCGGATCGTGTCGACGCCCGTCACCTCGACCACGTCGCCCTTGAACGTGAACGGGACGCCGGTCTCGCGGAAGTCGTTCGGTGAAGGTCGGCCCGAGGTGCTCGGGGTTGGCGCCCGTGATGCGGAACGTCCTCGCCGGTCGGCGTCGCCATGGCGGCGGCGATCATGTAGGTGCCCAGTTCGATGCGGTCGGGGCAGTTCGTGAACGTCGACCGGGTTCATCGTCTCGACGCCCTGCACCGTGATCGTGTCGGTGCCCAGGCCCTCGATCTGGGCGCCCATCGCCTGGAGCATCTCGCCGAAGACGACCACGTCGGGCTCGGCGGCGCAGTTCTCCAGGACCGACTCGCCCTGGGCCGTCACGGCTGCCAGCATCACGTTGATCGTCGCGCCGACCGAGACCGGCTCGAACCGCATCCGGCCGCCAGTGAGCCGGCCGCCCGGCGCCTCGGCGATCACGTAGCCGCCCTCCTCGCGTGACCTCGGCGCCGAGCGCCTCCATGCCCTTGATGTGCAGGTCGACCGGGCGCGGGCCCCAGGCGCAGCCGCCGGGCAGCGACACGCGCGCCTTGCCACCGCGGCCGAGCAGCGCGCCCAGCATGTAGAACGAGGCCCGCATCTGCTTGACCAGGTCGTACGGCGCCTCGAAGTGGTGGATGTTCGGAGGCGTCGATGGTGATCGTCTCCGGCGTGTCCGGGTCGTCGTCCGGCTCCCACGTCACCTTGCAGCCCGTCACGCGGATCACGTTCGAGAACGTGGCGACGTCCTTGAGGACCGGGATGTTGTGGATCGTGGTCACGCCGTCGGCGAGGACGGCCGCGGCCATGAGCGGGAGCGCGGTGTTCTTCGAGCCGCCGACGTGCAGGGTGCCGCGGAGGGGGGCACCGCCCTGGATGACGAGCTTGTCCATGGAGAGAGCGAGAGGGGGAGGGCCGCGAGCGGCCAAAGAGAAAGCGGGTCGGAACGAACGCGACAACCCCGTGCCGAAGGTTCGACCTGCCTCCAGGTCGGCACGCGGGTCGGCATCGACGCGCGCAAGCTAGGGGGCAGACGGGGGGACCCCGCCACCCCGCGTGCTCCACGAAACGGGCCGCTGGCCGAGCGGGGCACTCCGAAGGGCCTGGCACGGTGGCCCGGTTGTTGAGAAGAATCCATGAACGGTCGTCCCCCCGATGCCATGCCTGCCCTGTACCCTCCGTCTGTTCGACGCCGCGTCCGACGCCGAAGCCGCGCGCTACCGCATCCTCGCCGGTCTCGGCCGACACGCGGGCTGCGTTCCGCTCCAACCAGATCTCGCCGTGGCTCGGCGACTTGGTCGACGGTCCACCGGGGCCTGGCCGCGCTCGTCGCCGGGGCCGCCTCGGTCGAGGATCGGGCCGGGCCCGTCGTCGACGTGGACTGGGAGGCGGGGCGACTCGTCCGACGCGGGCCCGAGGCGCCGCTGGCCGTTGGGCTGGCGCGGTGGGCGCTGCCTCAGGTCGAGGCGGCCATCACCGAGGGGCGGACCCTCTACGAGTTCGTGTCCGAGCGGGCCGCCCTGCGAGCCGTCGGGCTGGTGCCGCCCTACCGTGACGAGGGCTTTCTGCTCGTCCGCGACGACGCGGCGGTATGCGTGCTGCGCTATCGGATGTCGCCGTTGGCCGCGCCCGACGGCCCGTACCGCGCGCTCCGGACCGTCCCGGTGGACGCCGTCCTGGACCCGCTCGCGCCGCCGACGGCGTGGAAGGCTGCGCTCGCCGCGATGGCCCCGGACCTCGCCGCCCCCGCCGCCTTCCGCCTCGACGCCGAGGTGGACCTGCCCGTCGACGCGACCTTGGTGCCGGTCGCCAAGCGCAAGCTGCTCGGCCTGATCGGAAGCTGGGGCGAGGCGTAGCGCGAGTGAGCCCCCGGCCCGACCGAGGTGGACTGGAACGTGGGGCTGGCGTGCCGCGCACTGATCGGACATCAGGCCGCGGCGTCCACGAAAAGGCGCGCCGCCCCCGGAGGAGCGACGCGCTGGAATCCGTCAGGCGGCAGGCTCATCGCCCATCCCTCCGTACTCGTTACCCGCGGGAGCCACGCGCGGTGACCCGCAAGCGCTGGCCGACGTGGATCACGTCCGAGGAGAGGTTGTTCCACTCCTTGATCTGCGAGACCGTGACGCCGTAGCGGCGGGCGATCTTGGTCAGGTGATCCCCCGACGGACGCGGTGCGTCGTCGGGCGGGGCCGGGGCCGGGGCCGTGCGGCGGCCGGCGCGGCGGGACCGGGGCGCCGCTCACGCGGAGCCGCTGCCCGACCGCGAGCCGTTGCCGACGCCCGGATTGAGGGCCCGAAGGTCCTCCAGCGACATCCCGTACTGACTGGCGATGCGCAGCAGGTACTCACCGCGCTGGACCGTGTGGGTGGCCGGTGCCTCCGAGATCGTGCTGACGGTGCGGACGGGGGGGCCGCCGTCGGCGCAGCGGGCGGCGGCGGTGTGTAGGCCGCCCGACGCGCGCGGCCTGGACGTCTCGATCACGGCCGCACGGCTCGGCTCGATGTCCGATCTCCGCCTCGACGAGCTCCGGAGCCTCAGCCGTCGTCCCCGGTGCGGTCCGGACGCGCGGCGGCTCGAGCTGGACGGGGCGGAGCCTGCGCACGAGAGGCGCGGCCTCGCGGGCCTCGGCCTCTCGCGCCTCCGCGATCTGCCGCTCAGCGGCGGCCTCGGCCTGCGGAACGACGGCGGCGTCGCGGCGGCGTAGCGTCGTCACCGGTGCGTCGCGGACGACGCGGGTCTGCGGCTGGAGCGACCGACGGACCTCCCGGCGGGAGACCAGCGCGGCCACGGCCTCGTCGTGCTCCTGCGGCGCCAGCGGGCGGACGGCGCGCGGGCCGTACGACACCGAGCCGGCGGCGAACCGGTCGCCCGAGCCTCCGGCGGGGCCAGGCGGTCGAGCGCCGCGGCGTGCTCGACGTACGTCCCCGATCGGGATCCGCAGCATGTGGGGCACGCGGACGTCGGGCACGCGGCCCTGGCGGAGCGACGGGTTGAGCGCCGCAGCACCGACTCGTCCACGTCGACCATCTGGGCGATCTCGCGGAGCCGCGTGCCGTCCGGCGACCGGGACCTGGTCGAACACGTAGACGGGCCGGCCTCGTGGGCCGGGAACCCGTAGGCGTCCGGGTTGGACAGGATGAGCGCCGTCGCGATGTACATCGGGACGTAGGCGCGCGTCTCGCTCGGGATCACGTGGTCGATGTCCCAGAACGTCGCCGTCCGCCCGGTCTGCTCCTCGAACCGGCGGACGCCGCGGGCGATCACGGCCGGGTTGCAGTTGTAGCCGGCCAGCGCCAGGTGCCAGCTCCCGAACCGGTCGTAGAGGTCGCGCAGGTGGCGGGCGGCGGCGCGCGTCGACGCCTCGGGGTCGAGGCGGTCGTCGATCTCGCGCTCGGCGCGGAGCCCGTAGGCCCGGCCCGTGGCCGAGATGAACTGCCACATGCCGGCGGCCGCCACGTGGCTCCGCGCGACCGGGTTGAGGGCGCTCTCGACCATCGCGAGGTACTTCATCTCGTCCGGGACGCCCTCCTCGGCCAGGATGCGCTCGACCATCGGGAAGTACGTGTCGGCGCGGCTGCGCAGCCGCTGGACGTGGCTCGGCCGGTTGAGCAGGAACTGGAGGTACCGCTCGACCTTGGGGTTGACGTCCATCGGGACCGTCGTCGCGAACGTGGCCACGTCGGGCAGCGTGACGTGCTCCAAGAGCGGCGCGCCCTCGTCGAACCCGCGCTCGACGGCGCGCGTGCCGGCCGCGCGGATGGCGTAGACGTCGCCGCGGTCGACCAGCGTCCGGTCGTAGTACCGCTCGTACTCGGTCATGACCGAGCCGAACAACTCGCGGAACCGGGGGTCGGTGAGCACGCCGGGCCGGAGCGCGGCCGACCTGGACGTCGGCGACCAGGTCGTCGAGCAGGACGGCGACGCGGGCCACGTCGCCGTCGGCGTCGGCCTGCAGGAGCTGGCGCCTGGCGGGAGTAGAAGGAGGCGAGGCGGCGGGCGAGCTCGGCGTCGGACGGCGAGTCGGCAGGGGCGGAGACGGGGAGGCGCGCGTCGGCGGAGGCCTCGAGGGCCTGGGCCGGGCGCGCAGGCGCCGTGTCTGTCCGTGCCGTCTGGGCGTGGGCGCCGAGGACCGGTGTCGCGACGAAGAGCGCCGCGACGAGAAGGCGACGGGGCATGGCAGGTAGGAGTGGGAGGAAACGCGTGGCCGGCGTTGACAGGACGGGACCTCCCCGCCTGTGCACGCCGCCGGCCCAAAACTAACCGCTCGTGAAGATAGAAGGGGCGCACCGGCAGGTTTTTTGGCTGCACCGCTGGCCTAGGGGAGAGCCCGACCCTGGCCCGAGAGGCCCCGGGGCCCCGCCGAGGCGGCCACGCCCGTGTCCTGGGGGGGCCGGCCTCTCCCGCCTCGGGCCCCTGTCGGAGCGTCGGGCGGAGAACGGGACGGGCCGTGGCCGGGGCGCGCGACGTGTGTAATCGGGACCGGCGTGACCCCCTGGGCGCCCCACCGACGGAGGGACGGGTGGTCGAGGCTAACGGCCTGCCGGACCCAGACCCGCTCACTCCTTCCCCACCCCAATGCGACTCGCCTTACTTCTCCTCGCCCTGGCCCTCGCGACGCCCCTGTCGGCCCAGACGTTCACGTTCACCGCCGGCTCCGGCGACTGGACCGTCGGCGAGAACTGGAACAACTGCGTAAGATCCCGCCCGGGCCCCCGTGCTTCCACCCCCTCAGCACGGACCACACCGCCATCCTGCCGGCCGGCGCGACGGTCACGCTGGACGAGACCCGGTACATCGGGGCCCTGCGAGTCGAGGGCAACGCCACGCTTCAAGGCACCGGGTACGTCGGCACGGACATCTTGGAGATCAGCCCCGGCCGCCAGTTCGCCATCGACGCCGAGGTGGGGGCGGACGTCGTCACGGCCGACGCCACGACCGAGATCGGCGGGGCCGGCCGGCTCCGGCTCACCGACGGCCTCACGACCTCCACGGCCCTGTCCGTCAACACCGTCGAGTGTTACAACGCGCCGGCGAGACGTGCGACCTTACCGGCTCCGCCGTCACGTCGCCGGCGCTGTGGATGACGGGCGGCGGCCTGCTGCTCGTCGACGGGTCTGCCGCCGCTACGCTCGACGCCATGCTCATCGACGCCCGGCCGCTCGGCGGCGGGGGGCCGGTGCCCGGCGACATCACCTTCACCGGCGCCCCGGCCACGTTCGACCTGGCCTCCATCGAGACGGTCGACTTCTTTCGGGACCATCGACTTCAACGGAGGATCCGCCGTGGTCGACACGTCTCACCTCCAGTCGGCCAACGCCGACGGTCTCCGCAACCTCGTCGACCTGACCGTCGCCGGCGGGATGGACTGGAACGGCGGGACGATCGAGACCTCGGGCGCGTTCACCGTCGCCCCGGACGCCTTCGCCCTCTCCCGGGGCAACAACCACATCAAGGGTCGGATGGAGGTCGCCGGCATCCTCGAATGGACGGCGCTCCGCCTCACCCTCGGCTCCAACGTCAACGACCCCGTGCCGGCCGCGGGTGACCTCGTGATCCTGCCCTCGGGCCTGCTTCCGAGCGTACAGCAACGGCAACTCGGTGAGCGGCCCGGCGCGCTCGTCGTCCAGGGCCGCCTCAAGGCGGATGCCAGCGTCGGGCCGTTCCGTTCCCTCGTTCTCGATCGGTAACGATCGCGCCGGACTCGATCGCCGATCGACGGCGGCGACGTGCGGTCGATCGCCGGGACGCTCCAGCTCGAGCACGTTCTCGCCCGCCGCCGGCTTGACCGTGAACGACGCCACGTTCGTCGTCGTCAGCGAGACCACCTTCGAGGTCTACCACGACGAGCTCGCCGTTCGACGCCGCGACCACGGTCCAGGGCAACGGCGAGTTCTACGTCCGGGGCGGGAACGGCTCCGAGAGCGCCCTGACGAGCGCGGCCGACATCCGGGTCGGGACGCTCTCCGTCAACGCCACCGACGACGAGATCGACTTCTCGGCCGGGCACGGTCGACGTCGAGCACGGTGACGCCTGCTGGCGGGGACGCTCCGCCTGCCCGGCGACGCCGCCATCGACGAGCTGTTCAACCTCTCGTTCACGGCCCCGATCGAGTTCACGCCCGGCGGGCCCCACCACTTCCGCACGCTCCGCGTCGACGGCGGCAGTGGTCGACTTCGCCGGCGCCGACGTCGTCGTCCGCGACACGTTCGACGCTCAGCATGAGCGGGTTCAACAGGACGCTCGACAACGTCGGCACGCTGACGTTGGCCGCCGGCTCGACCTGGCGCGCTGGGGCGGGGCCGTCATCAACGCCATCGAGACCGTCGTCGAGGACGGTGCGAGGCCGAGATCGTGCAGTACCTGGTGTTCACCGGCACGCTCCGCAACCAGGGCGTCATCCGGCACACCGACGGCGACCTCGTCATGAACGGCCCGCTCGTGAACGACGGGCTCTACATGTTCGAGACCGAGGCCGGCGACGACATCGCGGGACCGGGCTGTTCACCAACAACGGCGACTTCGAGCGGACCGACACCGGCGCAGAGGGCGTCGTCGCGTCCGCGTTCGGCAACGAGGGGACCGTCCGACTGGTGGACGGCCAGGTCGACTTTAGCAACGCGTTCGACAACCCAGACCTGTTCGGGGTACCGGCACGATCGAGATCTCCACCCTCGACGTGGTCGAGGGGACGATCTCGCCCGGCCTGTCCCGGCGTGCTGACCGTCGACGGGCGCTGACGCATCGACGACAACGCCGTGCTCGACGTCGAGCTCGCCGGGGCAGCGGCCGGCACCGACTACGACCAGCTGGCCGTGGCCGGCACGATCGCGCTGGCCGGGACGCTGCGCGTGACGCTCGTCGATGGGTTCGTGCCCGTCGGTCGGCGAGCGTCACACCCTCGTGACGTGCGGCATCAGGTGCACGGGCGACTTCGACGCATCGAGTTGCCGCTGGGCATCGAGGCGACCTGACCGTCGGCGCCAACGACGTCGTGCTGACCATCACCCAGGTCGGCGTCGCGCTCTCGCGCGTCACGCCGACCGGGGCCGGTCGTGATCGGGCCCGAGGGCGGCAGCGTCCGGATCAAGTACGAGATCGTCAACGCGACCGGGTCGACGGTGACGACCGAGACGTGGACGACGCTGACGCGTGCCGTGCGGGACCACGACCGAGCTGCAGCGGGCCAAGACGATCTCGCTGGCGCCAGCGAGAGCCTGACGCGCTGGGCCCAGGTCATGCTGGACGCCAGCGTCGCCGACGGCACCTACACGCTCCTGCGCTACGTCGGCACGCAGGGCGTGGACACGCTGGCCGTCGCGGCGTACTCGTTCGAGAAGGCCACCTCGGCGGCGCTGGCGACGGCGGCCCCCGACGACGAGGCCGAGGTCGGCGAGGTCGCGGTGACCGTCGGCGCGGACGGCGTGACAGCGACGACCGGGCCGCCGTCGCGGCGGCCGGTGGCGCCTCGGGCGACGGTACCGACCGAGACGGCGCTTCGGGCGCCGTACCCGAACCCGGCGTCGGGCCGGGCGACGGTCGCCTACGAGCTGGCCGAGGCCGGGCCGGTGCGCGTGGCCGTCTACGACGCGCTGGGCCGCGAGGTCACCGTCGTCGCCGACGGTCCGCGGCGGCGGGCCGGTACGCACGTGGCGCTGGACGCGTCGCGCTTGCCGGCCGGCGTCTACGTCGTGCGGATGACGGCGGGCGCATTCGTCGGCCACCGAGCGGCTGACGGTCGTCCGCTGACCGCTGGCCACGTGGGCCGTCGCGGCCGGACGCTGCTCCTTGAGGCCGGCGTCCGGCCGCGTGCCTGTCGCCGGTCCCTCGTCCGCCGCCCCCAGAGGGAGAGGTCCGCCCGCCCGGTCGCGCCCGCCTCGGTCGCGCCCGCCTCGGTCGCGCCGCCGAGGCGGGCCGAGCCGGCTAGCGGCCGAAGCCGTACTCGCGCAGGTGGCCCTCCTTGTCGCGCCAGTCGGCCCGCGTCTTGACGAAGAGCTGCAGGAACACGCCGCGTCCCAGGAACGCCTCGATCTCCTCGCGCGCCGCCTGCCCCAGCCGCTTGAGCGCCGCTGCCGCCCTTGCCGATCAGGATCGCCTTCTGCGAATCGCGCTCGACGACGATGTCGCAGGCCACGAAGTCCTTCCGCCCGCGCCGCTCCTCGTAGGTCACCACCACGACCTGGGTCGCGTACGGGACCTCGTCGCGGAACTGGTGGAAGACGGCCTCGCGGACGATCTCGGAGATAAAGAACCGCTCCGGGTGCTCCGAGAGCTGGTCGGCCGGGTAGTACGGCGGGCCCTCGCGGGATGCGCTCGAGCACCAGCTCGCATCAGCGCGTCCGTGCCCGTCCCGTGGCGCGCCGAGATCGGGACGACGGCCTCGGGCGGCCGGCCCATCGCCTCGGTGTAGAGCTCGACCGAGCGGCAGCGCCTCGTCGACGAGTCCCAGCTTGTCGACCTTGTTGAGCGCCAGCAGGACCGGGCCGCGCGACGGCCTGCGACGCGCTCGGCCGCGCTCTGGGCGTCGTGCGTCAGGCGGCGCTCCGTCGCGTCGGCCATGAACACCGTCACGTCGGCGTCGCCGAGCGAGCGGTCGACGTCGCGCATCATGTGCTGGTGCAGCCGGTACTTCGGGCGGACCACGCCGGGCGTGTCGAGCAGCACCAGCTGGTAGCCCGCCGGGTGGGCCTGCTGCTCGCCGGCCTCGGCCGTCAGAATCCCCAGCACCCGGTTCCGCGTGGTCGACGGGCGCGGCGAGACGATGGACAGCTTGGTCCCGAGCCAGCGGTTCAGCAGCGTCGACTTGCCCACGTTGGGCGCGCCGACGATGGCGACGTAGCCGCTCTGGTGGCCGCGCGGCTCGGCCGGCTCCGCCTCGGGCGTCGGCGGGGCGTAGCTGGCGGCCGTCGCGGTCGGCTCGGCGCTGGACGCGGGGGCGGCGGCCGCGTCGGCGTACGGGTCGGTCGGTGGGTCGGCCGAGGTGGGCGGGGTCGGGTCGGGCTCCATGCGAGAGGGGGCGGGCCCGCCTGAACGCCGAGCCCGCCCCGGGGGTCCATCGCCCGGGGGGCCATCGCCCGGGGCCGGCGGCCCGCTAGCTCGTGGGCTTCCCGTTCGCGCCGCAGGTCCCGAGCAGGCACCCGTGGTTCAGGTGCTTGTCGACGTCGTCGCACTCGACCCTCCGGTCGCGCCAGATCCCGTTCCCGTTCGGCTTGTTGCAGATCTGGACCTCCATGTCGGGGTCCGAGCACGACATGCCGCCGGCGCACTCCCCCAGGGTGTCGCCGTGGCCGAGGTGAGACACGAGGGAGAGCACGTCGATCTGGCGCGTTTGGTCCGAGCTGCCCTGGGAGTGGCAGACCGTGACCAGGCCGTCGCCGTCGGGGTCGGGGTCCTCGGGCGTCACCGAGGGCGTGGGGTCCTCCGCAGGGGCCCCGTTCGGGGCCAGCATGATCGCCTCGTCGAGGTCGCTCTCGGTCGAGACGTGGAAGACGTCGTTGCCGTCGAACCCGACCTTGTCGGCGAGCCGCGACGACGGGCGCCAGGTCGTACGTGAGCCGTGGTCTTGGACCCATCGTGACCGTGGTGCCGAACGCGACGACCCGTCCATGACGGAGGTCCGCCAGGCGTCCACCTCGGTCTCGTACTCGGTCTCCTCCTGTGCCGACCTGCATGTGCCAGTAGGCCGTCGCCTCGTAGAGTGCCACCCTTGCCCGCCTCGCCGGATGCGGACGGTCACGGCCCCCTCGCGGTCGCCCGGTCGAGGCCGACGCAGATCGGCCACTGCGGGATCGGCGAGCTGCGCGGCAGACGCCGTCCGAGTCCCACAGCCGCGGAACGACCGCAGGCTCTGGGGCGGATCACGAGCCGCCGGAGGTCGCGCGGCCGGGAACGTCTGCGACCGGTTCCGGGTGGCCCCTTCGAGCGGCGAGTCCCTCGAAGCCGAGGCTCAGCCCGCGCACGACCGGCGGGTCGCCGTCGACCTCGACCTCGACCACCGACTGGCCGTTGGCGTCGACGTTGTCGAACTCGACCTGGACCGGCGTCGCTGCCGAGGTAGTCGAGCAGCTCGCGCAGGCCGGAGTAGACCTCCTGCGGGTCGTCGGCCGGGCCGTCGACCAGCCGGATCTCGTCGTCCAGGCGGGCCTGGTAGTCGGCGTCGCCCGGTGTCGGGGTGGTCGAACTTGTGGACGTGGTTCCAGAACGGCCACACCGGCGACATCCCCCGCGGCGTCTGCGCGGAGCATGCCCGGCCCGGCCTGGCGGCGGCCCCAGGCCTTCGAGCCAGATGCCGTCCGGCTGGCGGAACACCGTGAGGTCGGTGTGGCCGCCCGGCGGGAACGCCTCCTGCGACACCACCAGCGCCCCGTCGATGGTGGTCGTGCCCGGTCAGGTCCACCTGAGGTGGTCGGCGGCGGCGCGGACGACGACGATCCCGTCCCAGTCGAGGTCGCCCGACGACCAGGTCGCCGGCGACCAGGAGCGCGCCCTCGCCCTGACTGACGCCGTTCGGGAGGTCAGAGCCGCCCCCGACGTGGACGATGCGGTGGGGCGAGCCCTCGAAGTCGTCCTTTTTCGAGGCCGTGTAGGTCCCCCCGGCGACACCGATCACCTGGTCGCCCTCGGCCACCTTGTCGACGGCGTTGCGGATGGCGAAGAACAGGTCGTCGGCCGTGCCGACGCCGGGCCCGAGATCGCTCGGTCCGGCCCTTCCCGTCGTTCGACGAGTTGGCGGACGTCCCACGCGGGGAGCGGCGCGCCCGGCGGGAGCACGTCGGAGGCCCCCGCGAAGGCGGCCTCGACGGCGTCGAGCGACAGGTTGAACTCGCTCACGTTGAGGTCCTCGAACTTCTGGGGGTCGACCTGGGGCGTGTACCCGAAGTCGCCGCCGTCGAGCTTGGCCTTGGAGTGGACCGAGGCCGTCGCGTGGGGCACGTCGAGCCAGATCGGCCCGGGGAAGTCCATCGGGTCGAACTCGTAGACGCTCGCCAGCCGGTGCGTCGCGCCGCCGTAGGCCCCGCTCACGCGGATCGCGACGCGCTCGCCGTTGGGCGTCGTCGCCGGGAGCGTGTTGTCGAAGTCCTCGAAGTAGACCGTCCCGCCGTTGTACTCCCGCGTCGCTCTTGAACAGCCCGTCGTTCTCGAACCCGTCGTAGCCGGTGATCGACGAGAGGGCGATGGCCTGGCCGCTCTCGGCCAGCTGGCGGGCCAGCACGGCCGACTGGGCGTTGGACCTCCGGCCCACCGTCTCGTTCTGCGAGCGGAGCACGTTGAACGTGAGGTACGACCCGCCGAGCGACGGCCGAGAGGACGATGAGGATGAGTGCGCGTCCCATAGGGGAGAAGGGTCTAGAGTCCGCCGGCACCCGTGCCGGTCGTGTCGAAGGAAGAGTGCTGCCGCGGGCCGCCGGCGCCGCCGCCGCCGCCGCCGCCGCCGCCGCCGCCGCCGCCGCCGCCGCCGCCGCCGCCGCGCCGCCGGTACTGGCCTTGCCGACCCACGGGACGCGGCGGGGATCTGGGTGCTCCCCTGCCCGCCGGGGGCAGGGACAGGCTGCCCGTGCCGGAGGCGTAGACGCGCGCCGTGGCGCCCTGGCGGGTCAGGCCCACCTCGGCGCGCTCGGACTGGTCGCCGGCCCGCTGCGTCGGCGTCTTGATAGGCCATCTCGACGGCGATGTCGACGCGGGGCGGAAGCGACGTGAGCCGCCCGCTGGTGCCGCCGGGCAGCGGCCAGCACCTCGAGCCCGACGACGGTCGGCGGGCTGCCGCCCGGACCGTCCCAGCCGGCCCCGTCGTAGACGTAGCGGTCGATCCGGTAGAGGTTGCGGATCTGGCCGCTCGCCGTGATCTGCTCCCCGTCGGCTCCATCCTGTAGGCGACCGCGATCAGGTCGGACCCGGTCGTCGTGGTCCCGTCGGTGCTCGACTCGGGGTCGGCGAGGGTCACGAACTGGACCCACTCGGATCGTGGTCGGCGAGGGGTGCACCAGGTGGAGTCCGAGGGCGCGGACGGTCGGCCCGCCGATCGCGTCGTCTTCGTAGGGCCCGAGGGCCGTCCTTGGCCTGCTCCTGGGTCCGGGCGTTCTCGAGGTCGCGTGCGAGCGTCTCGACGAACGACAGCGCCTGGGCCTCGGTCTGGTACCGGATCGAGGACTCGACCGCCGACTGGCCCCGCGCTGCTGCACGAACAGCAACGCCACCAGGAGCGTGGTGCCGACCAGGACCGCGACCAGGTGGTCGAAGAGGAACTGCATGACTAGCGGGAGCTCGGGGTGACGATCTGCGAGAGCGTGGCCGCGATCTCGGGCGTCCCGACGAACCCCGGGGCGCGGCGCGGACGACGACCGTGACCTCCTTCATGAGCGTGGGGCTCGCCGACGTCGCGACCCCGACGGTGCCCACGTCGACGGTCACGTAGCGGACCGCGACGGAGTCGGTAAAGGCGATGGACTCGTCCATCCAGGGCGCGCTGGCGACCTGCGCCGGGCGCCCGTGGAAGTCGTCGACGTCGTCGAAGTCGGCCTCGACGAGCTCCGAGGTGACCCCGTCGTCGGGGCCCAAGACCGTCGAGAGCCCGACCGGCGTCGGTCCGCGTGCCGTCCGTGTCGACGTCGGCCTCGTCGAAGCGTGCGGGACAGGACGGTGGCGAGCCGCTGGCGGGCGAGCCGCCCGGCGGCCATCTCGACCTCGCCCGTGATCGCGAACCGCTCGGCGTCGGCCGAGGCCTCGTGCTGCGAGAGCGCGAAGAACGAGAACATGAGGATGGCGGCGAGGGCCAACAGCGTCTGGGGCATGAGCGGAGTGAGGCCGGGGGCCCTCCCCCTTGCCAGACCCGTTCCGCGCTCGGCGTGTCCGGCCTCCGTCCGCAACAGAGAGGCCGATATGGAACGGAACCGGCGCCGGCGGGCCGCCCATCGCGACCTAACCGCCCGCGTCTCCGGCGGAAAAAGGGGAAGGCGGCGGGTGGAATCGACCCATCCCGACGCGATCCTGACCGTCCCAGCACGAGCCGTTCCGGCCCGCCCGGGTGGCCCCGCCCGTTCCTGACCCCGCCCGCCTCGGCGCCGAGGCGGGGCTAGCCGCCGACCACGTCGAGGCCGACCACGTCGAGGTAGGCGCGGACGGCCGGCCCCAGGCCCATCACCAGGGCGTCGGCCAGGAGGGCCTGCCCGATCGAGACCTCCGCCACGCCGGGGACGGCGCGCGAGGTAGGGGCCGAGGTTGTCCAGGTCGAGGTCGTGGCCGGCGTTGACGGTCAGGCCGGCCTCGGCGGCCGCCTGGGCGGCGGCGTGGTGGCGGGCCAGCTCGGCGTGCGGCGTCGCCCCGGGCCCGGGCCCAGGCGTAGGGCCCGGTGTAGAGCTCGACGCGGTCGGCCCCGAGCGCGGCGGCGGCGCGGACGGCGGCGGGGTCGGGGTCGAGGAACAGGCTCACCCGGCAGCCGAGCGCGCGGAGCTCGGCGACGAGCGGGGCCAGCCGCGCGCCGTCGCGGGCGAGGTCCCACCCGTGGTCGCTCGTGAGCTGGTCCTGGGCGTCGGGGACGAGCGTGGCCTGGGTCGGGCGCGCGCGGCGAAGGATGTCCATGAACCCGGGGAACGCGTAGTCTCCGGTGCGTGCCGGCGCCCTCGAACGGGTTGCCCTCGACGTTGAGCTCGTGGCCACCGTCGGGGAGCCAGGCCGCCAGCGCCTCGACGTCCGAGGCGAGCGCGTGGCGGCCGTCGGGGCGGGGGTGGAGCGTGAGCCCGACCGCCCCGGCCTCGACGGCGACCCGGCCCAGGCGGTCCAGGTCGGGGCGCGCGCCGCCCCGGGCGTTCCGCATCAGGGCGGCCTTGTTGAGGTTGACGCTGAGGCGGGTCACGGGCGGCAGGGGGAGGGCGGGAGGACGGGGCAACCTAGAGCACGTCCCGGGCGCGCGCGGCGTCCTCGGCACCGCGACCGGGCCCGTCCACACGCGGCCCCCGGGCTCCCCACCCACCGGGAGAGCGCTCCGGCCGCACTCGGGGCCCGGGCGCCCCGCCGTCTTGCCATTGCGGGAGCGCCGGGAGTATCCTGCGGGAGCGGCCGGTACCGGCCTCGCCCCTCTCTCCCGACCCACCCCGCCCCCTGATGGCCACCACTGGCGCCAGCGGCTCCGACCTTGCGATCCGCGCCTTCCTCGGCCTCCTCATCGTCGGCCTCGCCGTCGTCCTCTTCTTCGTCACGGTGGTCCCGGCCCAGCGGGCCGCGGCGGCCCAGGCCGAGACCGACCTGACGCGCGAGCGGATGTCCGACGTCCGGACCGCGCTCATCTCGTACCGCGACTCGCTCGGCAACTACCCGATGTCGCTGGACTCGGTCGTGATGTTCGCCCGGAACGACTCCGTGTTCGCGGCCCAGTCGGTGGGCGAGGAGCGGTTCCGCCCCGCCTCCGTCGACTCGCTCGAGTTCTCGCCGCGGACCGGCAACCGGTTCCTCTACGAGCTCGTCCGCGACACGTCGGGCGTCGAGATCTACTGGCTCGCCGACCCGGACGTCGAGGCCGACTCGATCGGCTCGCGCGACCCGAACCCGGCCCTGCGGAACGCGGCCTCCTGGGAGTAACCCGGTGGCCGCCCGCACCGTCGCCCTGGCCGGTCTCAGCGGGCGGACGCTCCGCTACGCCGAGGTCGTAGCGGGCCCCGACGGCCCGTCGCTCCGCCGGCTGGGCGCGGCCGACTTCGACCTGGACGTCGAGCGCGCCGTGTTCGAGACGGGCGCCCCCGACGCGCTCGCGGCCATCTCGGAGGCGCTCGTGGAGGGCCTGGGCGGCACCGCCGCCGACGTGCTGGTGGTCGCGGCGCACCCGACGGCGACGACCTCGTTCTTCTCGCGGCTGCCGGTGGGGCTCGCCGCCGACGTCCGCGCGGGCCAGCTCCGCCAGGAGACGGCGCTCCTGGCCGACCTCGCCCCGACCCAGGCCGTCCGCGTCCGGGCCCGGACCGTCCGCGTCGAGCCGACCGACGGCGGCGACCGCGAGTGGGTCCACGTGGTCCACGTCGACGAGCCGGTCCACGCCCGGCTCTCGCTCCTGGCCGACGCGCTCGGCCTGGACGCCTACGACGTCGCCGACTCGACGCGAGCGGCTGCGGCCGTCGCCGGCGACGGCCTGTCGCTGGTGGTCGGGGCGTTCCAGAGCCACACCGAGGTGGCCGTGGCCCGCGACGGCGTGTTCCTGTTCGGGACGCACGGGCCGAGCACGGCGCCCGCCGACACGGCCTACTTCGCGCTCGCGGCGCTCCAGCAGGCCGGCGTCGAGGCCTCCGCCCTCGCCCGCTTGGGCGTCTACGGCGACGACGTGAGCGACGACCGGCTGGGGCTGACGGCCGAGTTCGTGGGCCACGAGACGGACTGGCTCGACCCGTTCGGCTCGTTCCGCCGCCGCCCCGAGGCGGACCCGGCCGAGCTCGCCGCGTTCGCCGCCGTCCTCGGCGCCGCGCTCTAGGGCCCGTGCGGATCACCGGCGGCACCTTCGCGCGGCGGCCCATCGACGCGCCCAAGGGCGACCGGACCCGGCCGACGGCGGACCGCGTCCGCGAGGCGCTGTTCAGCGCGCTCGGCGCCCGGATGGAGATGGACGGCGCCCGTGTGCTCGACCTGTTCGCCGGGAGCGGCGCGCTCGGGCTGGAGGCGCTCAGCCGAGGCGCCGCCCAGGCCACGCTCGTCGAGCGCCACGGGCCGACGCTGGCTCTGGCCCGGCGGAACGCCGAGTCGCTCGGCGTCCTCGACCGCGTCGCGACCGTCCGCGCCGACGCCCTCGCCCACCTCGCCCGCCTCGACGCCGCGTTCGACCTGGTCCTGGCCGACCCGCCCTACGCGCTGCCCGACCTGCCGGCGCTGCCCGCGCTCGCCCGCGCTCGTCTGGCCCCGGGCGGCCTGTTCGTGCTGGAGCACGACGCGCGCCACGACTTCGCCGAGGCGGAGGGGCTCGTCTGGACGAGGGCGTACGGCCGGACGGTCTTGAGCGTGTTCGAGCCCGCACCAGAGAGCGGCCCGGCGTGAGCGGCCCGGCGTGAGCGGCCCGGCGTGAGCGGCCCGGCGTGAGCGGGGAGGGCGGAGGCGATCTTGCCGGCTGCACCTCACCCCTCGGCCCCGTGGACACGCTCGCCCTCTACCCCGGCACCTTCGACCCCGTCACCTACGGCCACCTCGACGTGCTCGAACGGGCGCTGGACGTGTTCGACCGGGTCGAGGTGACCGTCGCCGTCAACGCGTCCAAGCGGACGCTCTTCGCGGTCGAGGACCGCGTCGGGCTGGTCCAGGCCTGCGTCGCCGGGCTCGACGCCCACGACCGGGTGACGGTGACGGCGTTCGAGGGCCTGCTGGTGGACCACGCCCGGGCGACCGGGGCCGTCGCGCTGGTCCGCGGGCTCCGCCAGGTGAGCGACTTCGACTACGAGATGCGGATGGCGATGGCGAACCGGCGGCTGGCGCCCGACCTCCAGACGGTGTTCCTGATGCCGGCCGAGGACCACGCGTTCGTCGCGTCGTCCATCGTCCGCGACGTCCACCGGTGGGGCGGCGACGTGTCGTCGTTCGTGCCGCCGGCCGTGGCCGAGGCGATGGCCGGGATGGCCGGCGGAGCCTAGTCCGGGGCCCCCCGCCTCGGTGCCGAGGCGGGCGGGGTCGCGTGCGGAGAGAAGCGCTTCCGGCCGCCGCGGCCGTCGCGCCGGAGCGGGGGGGCGGTCTACCTTCCGGCGACCCCTCCCCGCTGCCATGACGACCCCGGCCCCCGCCCTCGACACCCTCAGCCCGCGCGTGGCCGCCATGCAGCCGTCGGCCACGCTGGCCATCTCGGGCCGGGCCGCCGCGCTCCGCCGCGAAGGCCGCGACGTCATCGCGCTCTCGGCCGGCGAGCCCGACTTCCCGACGCCCGCGCCCGTCGTCGAGGCGGCCCACCAGGCGCTCCGCGACGAGCGGTTCAGCTACACGCCGAACCCCGGCATCCCCGAGCTGCGCGAGGCCATCGCCGCGAAGCTCGCGCGACGAGAACGGGCTCGACGTGACCGCGGCCGACGTGGTCTGCTCGAACGGGGCCAAGCAGTCGGTCGCCCAGGCGCTCCTGGCCATCTGCCAGCCCGGCGACGAGGTCCTGATCCCGGCGCCGTACTGGGTGAGCTACCCCGAGATGGCCCGGCTGGCCGGCGCCACGCCCGTCGCCGTCGCCGCGACGGCCGCCGCCGACTACAAGCTGACGCCCGACCAACTCGACGCCGCCGTCACCGACCGGACGCGCGTCCTGATCCTCAACAGCCCGTCGAACCCGACCGGCGCCGTCTACACGCCGGCCGAGCTGGAGGCGCTCGCGGCCGTCCTGCGCCGCCACGACCACGTCGCCGTGATCTCGGACGAGATCTACGAGCTCGTGATGTTCGACGCCGAGTTCGCGTCGTTCGGCGCGCTCGACGGCATGGGCGCGCGGACGTGCACCGTCAACGGGTTCTCGAAGGCGTTCGCGATGACCGGCTGGCGGCTGGGCTACCTCGCCGCGCCGGCGTGGTGGTCCGGGGCGACGGCCAAGATCCAGAGCCAGTTCACGAGCGGTCCGTCGTCGATCACGCAGTACGCGTCGCTGGCGGCGTTCGGGCTCGGGCCGGAGGCCGTCGGCGAGATGGTCGTCGCGTTCCGCGAACGGCGCGACGCCGTGCTGGCCCGGCTCGCGCGCCATCGACGGCGTGACCTGCCCGACGCCCCAGGGCGCCTTCTACCTGTTCCCGGACGTGTCGGCGCTCTACGGCCGCCACACGCCGGACGGGACGGAGATCGCGGGCAGCGTGGCGCTGTGCACCTACCTCCTGGAGGCCCACGACGTGGCGCTGGTGCCGGGCGAGGCGTTCGGCTCGGACGCGGGCGTGCGGATCTCGTACGCCACCGACCTCGACACGCTGATGCGCGCGTGCGACCGGATCGAGGCAGGGCTGAGCGCGCTCCGCTAGAGGCGGCCTCGATCTCGTCGCAGGCCGGCGACGCCCACGGGCGTCGCGGCCAGCGCGCCGGGTGCCCCCGCCTCGGCGCCGAGGCGGAGGGGCGCCGACCCGCCAGACCGGGCCGGGGCCGGAGTTGGGGGCCGGGCTTCACGCCGTCGGCACCGGCCGGGGTGAACCCGCCCCCCGCCCCCGCGTACGCCGCGACCCCTGCCCCCGACCCGTGGAGCCCCGTCCCCCCGCCGGCGCCGAGAGCGTCCTGACCGACTACGAGCCGCCCCAGCCCGACCGCGACCGCCTGTGGGTCCACGTCGGCCTGTTCGTGGCGACGTTCGTCTCGGCCGTCTGGTGCGGCGGGCTCGCTGGTCGGGCGGAGCGCGCTGTGGGGGCCGGCGCCCGAGGTGACGTCCGGCTTCGTCGCGTTGCTGGCGCTGTTGACCGACCGGTCGTTCCTCCAGGACGGGTTCTTGTACGCGGTCCCGTTCCTGGGCTTTTCTGACGGTCCACGAGTTCGGGCACTACACGGCCGCGCGCGTCCTCAAGACGCGGGTGTCCCTCCCGTACTACCTCCCGATCCCGCTGCCGGGCACGCTGGGCACGTTCGGCGCCGTCATCCGGATCAAGGAGCCGCTTCGGCGGACGCGCCAGCTGTTCGACATCGGCGCGGCCGGCCCGCTGGCCGGCTTCGTGGTCGCCGCCGGCGTGCTCGTCGGGGCCGTCCTGACGCTGCCCGAGGCCGAGTACCTCCTGAGCGTGGGCGGGCACCAGGACGTGGTGACGTACCTCCAGTCGCTCGGCCGCTTCCCGGCGTTCGACCCGTCGGCCGTCGCGCCGGGCGCCCAGGCGATGGTGTTCGGCGACACGCCGCTGTTCCACCTGATCGGGAGCCTGGGCTGGGTCCGCGTGCCGGGCGACGAGATCGTCCACTACCCGGTGCTGCTGGCGGGCTGGCTGGGCCTGTTCTTCACCGCGCTCAACCTGCTGCCGGTCGGCCAACTCGACGGCGGGCACGTGGTCTACGCCCTGTTCGGGCCGGCCGTCCACCGGGTCGTGGCGCGCGTGACGACGCTGCTCCTGCTGCTCTCGGGCGGCGTCGGGCTGGTCTACGACCTGACCGGCTCCGTCTCGGCGTGGACGCTGTGGGCGTCGCTGGCGCTTGATCTACGCGCTCGCGCTGGCGTGGCTGTTCCGGGGCGAGTGGCTCCTGGTCGGCTCGGCGGTCGCGTTCCTGACCGCGGCGACGGCGTTCCTGGTGGTCGTGGTCCCGGGCCTGGCCGCCTCGGTCGGGTGGACGCCCTGGCTGTTCTGGGTCGGCATGATCCTGTTCGTGATCCGCGTGGACCACCCGCCGGTCCAGCACCAGGAGCCGCTGACGCCGGGCCGGAAGGCGCTCGGCGGTGCTGTGCATCGTCATCTTCGCGCTGTGCTTCTCGATCCAGCCGATCCAGCTCTACGGGTAGCCGGGCCGGCCCGGCGACCTCCCGAGGCGGGCGAGGTGCGAGGAAAGGGGGAATCCGGGTCCCCCCGCCCGGCGACCTGGTCCCGCCGGCCCAGGCGGCGGTAGGTTCTCGGCCCTGTCACCCGCCCCCACGCGACCCGCCGGACCGCTACGCCGCCTCTCTTCCGCTCGATGCCCGTAGCCCTCCGGCCCGCTGTGGCCCTGGCCCTGATCGCCCTCGCCGGGTGCGACGCCGCCCCCGGCTTCGCCGACGAGGTCCGCCGGCCGACGCTCGCCCAGGTCGCCATCTCGCCGGCCGCGTTCGCCCTCGACTCCGACGCCCCCCGGGCGACGGTCCCGCTCGCGGTCACCGGGACGCTCGACGCGGACGGCCCGGTCGAGGTCCAGGTGTTGGTCCGCTACGCCGAGACGGACTCGCTGGTGATCGAGACCGTCGCCGAGGTCGCGGCCGGCGCGTTCCGCGTCGAGGCGCCCGTCGTGCTGCCGCGCGGGGCCACGGGCGAGTACAGCGTCCGCGTGACGACGGAGGGGGCCGACGGCCGCGCGGGCGACCAGGCGTCGGCCGTCTTGCGGTTCCAGTCGGCCAACCTCGGGCCGCCCGTGGTCACGGTCAACCAGCCCAACGCCGTCGGCCGGCCGACCGGGACGGCGACCGTCCGCGTCCCGCTCGTGGCGACCGTCACCGACCCCGACGGGCGTGAGAACGTCCGCGCGGTCGTCGTGCTCGACGCCGCGAACGGCGGCCCTCATCGACCGGATCTACGACGACGGAGCCGGCTCCGACGCCACGGCCGACGACGGGCTCTACTCGGCCGGCGTCGTGGTCGACGCGACGTTCGAGCCGGGCACCTACGCCCTGGAGGTGATCGCCGTCGACCGGGCCGGGGCCGAGAGCGAGCCGACGCCCTACACCTTTACCGTCCGATGACGCGCGCGCTGCTCCTGTGGGCCCTGCTGGCGAGCGCCACCGGTGCCCAGACCGTCGAGACCGGCCGGGGCACGGCCACCCTGCTCCCTCCGGGCGCCCGCAACGGCGTCGCCGTGCTCGACGCCGCCGGCGGCGTCTTGCGCGCCGGCCCGGTCCTGGTCCAGGTCGCGCCCAACGGCGACGTGTCCATCCCCGGCCTGGCGCCGGCCTTCGACCCGGCCACGACCGTCGACCCGCGCGTGTTCGCGGTCGACGCCCGCGGCGACGTGGTCGTGGTGAGCCTGGCGTACAACGACGTGACGGCCAGCGCCGAGCAGCCGCCGGTCACCACGGCCGGGTTCGCCGTCTCGACCGACGCCGGGCGGACCTACACCTACCGGTTCCCGGCCCTCGACCAGAGCCGCGACTCGACGGTGACCTACGGCGTCTCGACGTTGCCGGCCTTCCCGACGACGCTGTCCCAGGGCTCGGCCGCGCTCGACGTCGCCCTGACGGCCGGCGCCGACACGATCTACGCGGCGGGCCTGCTCGCGGGCCTGCGGCGGAGCACGAACGCCGGCGCGACATGGCAGCGCGTGGTCCTGCCGCCGGACTCGCTGTTCGTGCTCGACCCGCGCGAGCCGTACGACTTCCTGTACAACCCCGACGTCCGCCAGCCCGTCGCGTTCATCGACGGCGACCCCGACCGACCCGTCTTCGCCCAGTTCTCCGAGAACTTCGTGGCGTTCTCCGTGGTGGTCGACGAGGCCGGGACGGTGTGGGTGGGGACGAACGGCGGGCTCAACCGGTCGGTCCGCGTGCCCGGCGCCGACGACTTCGCGTGGGTCCGCTACACGGACGCGCTGCTGGGCGGGTCGCTGCCCGGCAACCAGGTGTTCGCGCTGGAGACGCGGTCGCTCGACGGACGCGACGAGGTCTGGGCCGTCTGCCGGAACTCGGGCAACCCGTTCACGACCGACGAGGAGGAGGACGGCGTCGCCGTCTGGCGCGGCGACGACGCCGACGGGTTCGCCGTCTTCGAGACCGTCCTGCTGGGCGTCGTGGCGGAGGACGTGGCGTTCGACGACGAGCGGGCCTACGTCGCCGCGGCCGACGGCCTCTACGTCTCCGACGACGACGGGGCGACCTGGCGGGTCGTCCGCGTGTTCCGCGACGCCGCCGGGCAGGCGCTGCCCGTGGGCCCCCGCGCCCGCGCCGTCGCGACGACGCCGGGGACGGTCTGGGTCGGCGTCAGCGGTCCCGGCGCGACCGGCAACTTCGACCCGGCGTCCGGGCTGCTCAGGAGCGCCGACGGCGGGCGGACGTGGACGCTGTTCCGCGCCGACGTCCGCCCCCAGGCCGACGCCGAGGACAGCCGGCCGGTCGACGTCTACGCCTACCCCAACCCGTTCAACCCGCGCGCCGGCGACTTGCGCGTCCGCCTCGACCTGGCCGCGCCCGCCGACGTGACGGTCCGCCTGTACGACGTGGCCATGAACCTCGTCCGGACGCTCGACGCGCCGGGCCGGCCGGCGGGCCCCAACGAGGTCTCCTGGGACGGCCAGTCCGACGGCGGCCTCCGGGTCGCCAACGGGGCCTACATCTACACCGTCGACGCCGGGGACACGCGGTCCTCGGGACGCATCCTGGTGATCCAATGAGCAGCGACGTGGAGACTCCGGGCCGGACCCGCCAGACGGCCCCCGGACGGCCGGCCCCGTCCGCCTCGGCGCCGAGGTGGGCGGTGTGGGCGCTCGTGCTGGCGTGCGCCGTCCCGGCGTCGGCCCAGGGCGCGGGCGCGTTCTTCCGGATGGGGATGGGCGCCCGGTCGCTCGCCGTGCCGTCCCAGGTCGCCGACCGCTCGGGCTACGCGAGCCCCTACCTCAACCCGGCGCTGGCCCCGTTCCAGCGGTCCCAGGGCGTCGAGCTGACCGCCGGCCGGCTCGCCTTCGACCGGTCGTTGGAGACGGTCCAGGTGGCCGCCCCGCTCCGCCCGCGCTCGGGGTTCGCCGGCGGCGTGCTCCACGGCGGCGTCGACAACATCGACGGGCGCGACGCGAGCGGCTACCCGACCGACGGCCAGAACGAGGACGGCACGCTGCGCGCCGACGAGTACGCCTTCTTCGCCGCCTTCGGGACCCAGTTCTCCGACCGCGTCTCGGCCGGGGCCGCCCTCCGGCTCTACCGGAACGAGCTGTTCGAGGGGACGCGCGCGCCGACGGCCATCGGCATCTCGCTCGGCCTGACGGCCCAGGTCACCGACCGGCTGGCGGCGGGTCTGGTCGTGGACGACCTGTTCGCGCGCTACGAGTGGAGCTCGACGGGCTCGACCTCGGCCTCGGCGACCGACTACTTCCCGACGCGCGTCCGCGGCGGCGCGGCCTACACCGCGGGCGACCGGGGCGAGGGGCGGCCCCGGGCGACGGTCGCCGCCGAGGCCGAGCTGTTCGTCCAGCCCGCCGAGACCCGCCGGTCCGACGGCGTCGAGGTGATCGGGCACGTCGGCGTCGGAGTCCACGACCACGCTCGACGTCCGCCTGGCCGACGTGCAGGGCCGGGTCGGCGGCGAGCTCTGGCTGACCGACGGGTTCGCGGCCCGGCTCGGGCTCGACCGGATCGGGGCGGGCGCGGCCGGCGAGCTCCGCCCGTCGGCCGGGTTCGGGATCGAGCAACGCGTCGGCGAGCTCGACCTGCGGGTCGACTACACGGCCGTCGTGGAGCCGTTCGGGACGGCGCTGATGCACGTCGCGACGGTCCGCCTGGGACTGTAGCGACCGCCTCGGGGCGTGCAGCCCCGCCTCGGGGCTCGGTGGCGAGCGGTCGTACGACGCGGTCCCGTCGCTTCGTATCCGGAGCGTCACGCTCGGGTCTGTCCCGTACGCCTCCTCGAGGGACACCGAGGCGGGCGGAGCTCAGAGCCCGCCGAGGGCCTGGGCGAGCGCGTCGAGCCCGATGCCGGCCGCCCCGGTCCGGTGCCGCAGCGTGGCGAAAAAGTCGAGCGCCAGCATCTGGGCGGCGTGGATCGGGACGGCGATCCAGAAGCTCCGGCACCGCCACACCAGCGCGCCCAGCGCCAGCCCGCCCAGGATCGAGAGGTAGGCCTCGGCGGCGGGCTTCTGGGCGTGCAGGATCGCGAACGGGACCGTCTGGGCCACGATCGCCAGCGGCGCGCCCAGCGCCGGCGCCGTCCCGAACAGCACGAACCCGCGCCACAGGTACTCCCACCCGATCCAGTAGAACAGGAACAGCGCCTCGTAGCCCAGGAACACGCTCCAGTCGGTCTTGGCTCCAAAAAAGTGCGGGTACTGTGCCTGGAACGCCGCGCCATCCGACAGGACCCAGGTCCCGACCACGACCAGGGGGAGGTAGCCCAGCGCCAGCCCTCCGGCCAGCTTCCAGTCGCCCAGCCCCAGCCCGGCCTGCCCCGGCGTCTGGCGGAACCCGACGACCAGGACGAGCGCCGGGACGACGAACCCGAGCACGCCCTGCATCCCGAACCACCACGCCCACGACCCGAACGCGGGGTCGGCGAAGCCGAGCGCGTTGTCGAGCGTGTCGAGGTAGACGCGCCGGCTGCCCACCTGGAGGTGGACCAGGACGAGCGCGGTCGCCGCCAGAAGTACGACCGCGGCCCGGCGAGCGTTGGGGGAGAGGCCGACGACGGCGGCGCGGAATCCTTGCCACTCGCCTCGGAGGCGGTCTATCATCCGAACGCGGGACGGGAGCGGGGATACGGACGGCGGGTGCCGGCCGGCCGCGAAGATACCCGGCCCCCCACCACGCATGCGCCTCGCTTTCGCCCTGATCGCCGCCCTCGCCACCGGACTGGCCGGCCTCGCCGGCTGGAACTACGAGGCGGAGACCCCGGTGCCGCCGCCGGACCCGGCCGCGCTCCAGGCCCGCGCCGACTCGGTCGAGGAGGCCGGGCGGCAGGCCCGCGTCGACTCGCTGCTGGCGCCCTACGCCGGGTTCCAAGCGCCGGCCGGTGTCTCCGAGGCGGAGGCCGACCGTTGGGCCGAGGCGACGTTGGCAGGCATGACGCTGGAGCAGCGCGTGGCCCAGCTGTTCGTCGTCGAGCTCGGCGCCGTCCGGGACCCCGACGGGCTGGCGCGGCAGGGGATCGGCGGGTTCCACGTCAACCGGCGGACGCCGCCCCAGGAGGTCCGCGCCGTCGTCGCCCGCCTCGGGCGCCGCGCGGGCGTCCCGCTGTTCGTCACGGCCGACTACGAGTGGGGCGTGGGGACGCCCCGGTCGAACTTCACCGAGCTCCCGGCGGCCATGGCCTACGGCGCCGCCGACTCGGAGGCGCTGGCCGAGGTCGGCGGGGCCGTGACGGCGCTCGAAGCGCGCGCTCAGGGCGTCAACGTCCTGTTCGCCCCGGTCGCCGACGTCAACAACAACGCGGCCAACCCGATCATCAACACGCGCTCGTTCGGCGAGCGCCCCGAGCGCGTCGGCGAGCTCGCGGCGGCCTACGTGCGCGGGGCCCAGGCCCACGGCGTGCTCGCCACGCTCAAGCACTTCCCCGGCCACGGCAACACCGACACCGACACCCACGTCGCGTTCGCGTCGGTGCCGGGCGACTGGGACGACCTGTGGGAGACCGAGCTGGCCCCGTACCGCGTCGCCCTCGCGGCCCGGCCCGGCTTCGTCATGTCGACGCACCTGTGGGCCCGCGCGCTCGACCCGACCCCGACGCCGGCCACGTTCAGCCGCCGCGCCCTGACCGACGTGCTCCGCGACAGCCTGGGCTACGACGGCATCATCACGACCGACGCGATGAACATGGGCGCCGTCCGCGACCGGTACGACGCGCGCGACCGGGCCGTGCTGCCGCTCCTGGCCGGGGCCGACGTGGTCCTCAACGAGCTGTCGCCGCGCCGCGCCATCCGCTACGTCGTCGAGGCCGTCGAGCGGGGCGAGCTGCCGCGCGACCGGGTCGACGCCTCGGCCCGCCGGATCCTGCGCGCCAAGGCCCGGCTGGGGCTCCACACCGCGCCCGCGCCCGACCGCGCCCGCCTCGGCTAGGATGCTGGGCGAGGTCCGCGGGGCCCGGTTCGCCGACGCCCTGACCCGGGCCGCCGTCACCGTCGTCCGTCCGGGCCCGCTGCCGATCCGCTCGGGACAACGCGTGGCGCTCGTCCAGCTCGCCAACTTCAACGCCGGCACGCCGATGACGCGCCTGGAGCGCGACCTGGCGCCCGACGCCCGCGCCCGCGTCTCGACTGGCGGCGGGGGGCGCGCCTCGGCGGTCGCCGCCGCCCGCGGGGCCGACGTGGCCGTCGTGGCGATGCACCTGCGCGTCAAGCAGGGCGCCGCGCCGCGCCTGACCGTCGCCCAGCAGCAAGCCGTCGACGCCATCGAGGCGACCGGCACCCCGGTCGTGCTCGTCGTCCTGGGCAACCCCTACGCCGCGGCGCTGGTGCCGGACGCCGCCGGCATCGTGGTGGCCTACGACGAGACCTCGCGGACCGCGACAGCCGTCGCCGACGTGCTCGCGGGCCGCGCCCGAGGCACCGGCCGCCTGCCGGTCTCCGTCCCCGGTCTCTAGCCCGCTCCTCCCGCCTCGGCGTCGAGGCGGACCGTCTCGGGTCCGGTTCGTGCCAGCCCCGGCGTGCTCGCCCCGCCCCCGAGGCGGGCGGGGTCACTCGCCCAGCGCCGGCTCGCCCCAGGTCGGCCCGAACACGGTCTCGGCCAGCGGACGGCGGGCTTTGGGCGCGAGCTGGCGCTCGGCCAGGGCGTCTGGGATCCGCCCGTGCGGGTCGGCGGCCGGTCGGCCCAGCGCGAACGCGGTGACCGCCTCGAACCCGTCGGGCACACCGAGGGCCTGCGCCGCCGCCGACGCGTCAAACCCAGCCATGTAGTGGACGCCCAGCCCCTCGGCCTCGGCCGCCAGCGCCAGCCCGAACGAGGCCGCGCCCGCGTCGAACCGGCCGTGCGCGTTGGGCCGGCCGTTCCGCGCGAACGCGCTCGACACCACGACCACGCCCAGGACGGGAGCGGTCAACGCCCAGTCGGGGTTGGACCCGCGGAGCGCGTCCGCGACCGTGTCGTAGGCCGGGTCTCCGTGGCGCCCGACCACGAACCGCCACGGCTGCTCGTTGTAACTCGACGGCGCCCACCGAGCGACCTCGAACACGCGGCGCAGCGCGTCGACCGCGACGGGCGCCTCGAGGTCGAAGGCGTAGGGGCTCCGCCGGCGGTGGGCCAGGCGGAGCAAGACGTCGGCGTCGGTCATGGGTCGGGGGAGGGGGCCGCCAGAAGCGTCGGCCGCGCGGCGGGTTCCCGTCCGGCCCCGTTGCCCGGCCCGCCTCGGGACCGAGGCGGACGGGCTCAGGCGTCGAGCCCGACGGCCTCGGCCAGCGTCCCCAGCCCGTCGCGGTCGAGCAGGCGGACCAGGCCCCGGTGGATCTGGCCGATCAGCCCGGGCCCTTGGTACACGAGCCCGGTGTACACCTGGAGCAGCGTCGCCCCGGCGCGGACGCGCGCGTAGGCCTCCTCCGCCGAGTCGATCCCGCCCACGCCGACGACGGGGACGTTCCCGCCGGTCGTCCGGTAGAGGTGCCGCGTCATGGCCGTCGCCCGGGCGGCGAGCGGGCGCCCGCTCAGCCCGCCCCGCCCGACGGTGTCCAGCGCGGCGGCGCTCGACCGGAGCCCGTCCCGGTCCGACGCCGTGTTGGACGTGACGAAGCCGGCCACGCCGTGGCCCAGGCAGATCCGGACCAACTCGTCCACCGCCCCCACATCGACGCCTCCGCTGGCGGGCGGCGAGAGCTTGACGAGCAGCGGCGGGGGCTCGGACCGGGGGCCCCCGGTCTGGGCGGGCGACGCCGCCGCCGAGCCGCGGCCCATCTCCTCCGCGACCGCGGACAGCAGCGCGTCCAGCGCCTCGGGCGTCTCGAAGGTCTTGCCCTCGGCCGTGTTGGGGCACGACACGTTGAGCGCGAGGTAGTCGGCGTGGGGCGCCAGCAGGCGGACCGACTCGCGGAAGTCGTCGATGCCGGCCTCGCCCAGGATGGCCGGGTCGTGCGTCTTGGCCACGTTGACGCCGAGCACGAAGCCCGGCGGCCGCGGCGTCGCCGCGAGCCGGGCCGCGACCGCCTGGGCGCCGTCGTTGTTGAGCCCCATCCGGTTGACGAGCGCCCCGTCGGCGGGCAGCCGGAAGGCGCGGGGCCGCGCGTTCCCCGCGACGGCCGGGCGCTGACCGAGCCGACCTCGGCGAAGCCCAGCCCGAGGTCGGCCCAGAAGCCGACGAGCGCGGCGTTCTTGTCGAACCCGGCCGCGAGCCCGACCGGCGACGCGAACCGCAGCCCCCACGCCGTCTGCGCCAGCCGCGCGTCGGCCCGGGGGAACAGACGCGCGGACGACGCCCGGCGCGCGCTGCCCCAGCCGGGCCGCCCGGACGCCCCAGCCGTGCGCGTCCTCGGCGTCGAGCCGGAACAGGAGCGGGCGGAGAAGGCGGTACATGGGCGAACGAGCGAGGGGCCAGAGGCTCGCAACCCCTGACCCCTCGTCCCTGATTCCGGCCCGGCCGCTACCAGCCCGGCGAGATGTTGAACCCGAACACGCCCTTGCCCCGGGCCAGGTCGCCGTCGGCGGCCCAGCGCGAGAACGGGAACGCGTAGTACGGCTCGACGATGAGCGCGCCGAGCAGGTTGACGCGCGCCGAGACGCCGGCCGAGAAGACCGGCTCCTGGTCGCCGAACGGCCGGCCGTAGGTGAAGGCCGTCGCCTGGCCCGTCGTCTGGTCGATCCCGATCCGGTAGGGCGTCTCGCCCCAGGCGAAGCCGGCGTCGGCGAAGAAGACCAGCTCGGTCGGGAGGTAGGGGAACGAGATCAGGCCGAGCTGGGGCACGCCCAGCAGCGGGAGCCGCGCCTCGACCGTGGCGACGCCGATCCGGCTGCCGAAGAGCGCGAGAGGTAGTCGTCGAACTGCTCGGCCGAGCCGATGTCGAACGACCGGGCCCGTAGCCGCGGACCAACTGGGGGTTGCCCAGGAAGAGCGGGTTCAGCCGGCCCGAGTCCGAGTCCGAGCCGTAGCGGCCGAAGTGGAGCGCGCGGGCGGCGAGCGTGACCGGGACGCGGCGCGGGAAGCCCGGCGGGCGCGTGAAGAAGTACTTCCGGTCGTCGGCCGTGACGGTCGCGAACGTGAGCGAGCCCGCCACCAGGTCGACGCCGAACCGGTAGCGGCCCCGCGGATGGGCGACGTGAACCCGAAGAGCGAGTGTCGCCGACGTAGGCGACGCCGCCCTGCCCGAGGTGGAGCGGGTCGGGCGAGAAGCCCTCCAGCGGCCGCCGCTCCAGGGCCAGGTTGCCCCCGTCGGTCTGGAAGAACGAGTCGTACTCGAGGTCGTAGCCGTGGCGCCTGTAGCCGACCTCGGCCTCGAACCGCTGGCTCTGGTTGAGCGGGTACGACGTCAGGCCCGAGACCTGGGTCACGTACGTCCGGTAGTAGTACCGCGTGAGCACGCCGACGTCGAGCGAGCCCTCCGGCGGCCGGTCGATAAAGACCTGGAGGTACGGGATGTGGCCGGCGATCGCCCCGTAGGTGAGGCGGTCGGCCCGGTTGAGGTAGAGCGCCTGGCCGCCGATGTCCTTGAACGTGCCGTGGGCCGCGACCGCCAGCCCGAGCACGTTGTCGCTCAGCTGGTCCGAGAAGAGGAACGAGATGCCGCCGGCGATCCCGAACCCCGAGTTGTAGTACGGGTCGGTCCCGACGCCCACCTGGGGCTGGCTGATGTAGTCGAGCGACAGCTTGGGGCGGTAGCCCCGCGTCGGGAAGGTCTCCGCCTCGGGCAGCCCGCCGCCCGCGTCGGCGATGTAGTTCTGGACGATGGAGCGGCTGTAGGCGTCGGCCGGGGGCAGCACGTCGGCCGTGGCGTCGCCCGGGCCGCGTCACCGGCGTCCCGACGGCGTCGGCGGCGTCGGTCCGGTAGACCGAGTAGCGCTGGCCCTCGAACACCGAGTAGGCCAGGTTGCCCGTCCCGTCGGCGACCGAGAGCGCCGGCGACAGGTCGGCGATGCCGGCCACGCCCGTCGCCAGGTTCGTCACCTGGTAGGCCTCGCCCGTCGCCACGTCGAGGCGGTAGACGTCGTTGAAGCCGCCGCGGTCCGAGATGAAGTACAGGCTCTCGCCGTCCGGGCTCCAGGCCGGGTTGATGTGCTTGACGCCGGGGAACACGTCGAGCGGCGTCGATCGCGCCCGTCGCCACGTCGTAGAGCGCGAGCCGCATCGGCGCGAACGTGAGCCGGTCGAAGTCGGTGCCCGGCCCGCGGTCGGTCGAGAACGCGATCTGGGTGCCGTCCGGGCTCCAGGCCGGCTGGAGGTCGGCGAAGCGGTCGTTCGTGAGCTGGCGGACCTCGCCGGTCGCCAGCGTGACCGTGTAGAGGTCGGTGATGCCGCCCTTGACGCCCGCGAACGCGATCTGCGTGCCGTCGGGGCTCCAGGTCGGGTCCTTGATGGCGCCGATGCCCTCGACCGTCAGCCGCCGGACCACGTCGCGGCGGTCGACGTCGAGGACGGCGATCTCGTTGTCGCCGCCGGCGAACACGACGTAGGCGAACTGGCGCGCCGTTCGGGCTCCAGGTGCCGGCGCTCTCGATGAAGCGGAGCGCGTCGAGGTGCGGGTCCGTCGCGGCGGATCTCGAGCTTGGCGACGACCTCGCCCGTCTCGGCGTCGGCCAGGAAGAGGTCGATGCCGAACAGGTCGAGCTCGGAGAGGTAGGCCACGTAGCGGCCGTCGGGCGAGAGCTGGGGCGCGATGTTGATGGCGCCCGTCTCGCGCTCGCGCGCGAGCAGCCGCGTCGCGGCGAGGCGCGGCGAGCGAGTCCGGGTAGGCGAGGTAGCGCGGCCGGCTCGGGCCGCTTGCCCTCGGCGATGGCCTGGGCGCGGTCGCGGCGCTGCTCGGCGATGGCCTCGAGCTCGTCCGGCGTGCGCGGCGGGCCGGGCACCGACGCGGCCGGCGGCCGGCGGGACGAGCTGCTCGCGCAGCGCGGCCTCCCAGCGCTCCGAGAGGGCCTCCTGGGGCAGGCCGGTCACGGCCACGATGGCCGAGTCGAGCGGCATCTCGAGCGCCGTCCGGAACAGCTGGACGCCGGCCTCGTCGCCGTAGGTGCCGGCCACGAAGGCCCAGAACGGCTGGCCGTACTGGTACTCGTTGTAGGCCCCGGTCCGCTGGAGCTCGCCGATGGTCGGGAAGTCGTCGCGCAGGACGGCGTCGCGCATCCACATCGCCGTCAGCGCGTCCTCGCGGCCGACCGAGTAGTACTCGGCCATGCCCTCGATCACGAACAGCGGCAGCCGGACGAACTGGGCGAAGCGGCCGGCCCGCTGCGAGATGTCGTACTGGAACTGGTGGACCAGCTCGTGGCCGAGCACGTGGTCGGTCTCGGCGTAGGTGCCCGCCATCGGCAGCACGACGCGCTGCCGGGCCCCCTCGGTCACGCCCTGCGTGCCCTCGCCGATGTTGGCGATGTTGGTCTGCCGGAAGTCGGCGTCGTCGGCGTAGAGGATGATCGACTTGCGCTCGTCGAACTCGTGGTCCAGGATGGTCGACAGGCGGTCGTACCACCGCTCGGCCATGCGCGCCACGTCGCGCGAGGCCTGCTCCATCCCCTCGTAGTAGTAGAGGTCGAAGTGCTCGGTCTCCAGGATCCGGAAGTCGAAGTCGTCGTAGCGGACCTTGTTGCGGCCGAAGTACTGGGCCTGGGCCGTGGGCGCGAGGGCAACGAGGAGGGCGGCGACGAGCAGGGCCGGGAGGAACCGGCCGGTCGTCGGGGTCAGCGTGCGCATGGGGGAGGCGGGGCGGGGAAGGGTGGCCGGGCCAGGACCGGTCGCCGTCACGGGGGGCACGGGGGATCGCCCCTCCGGGGGCGCCCCCTCCCGCGGACGACTCGACAGTGACCCTACATACCCGGCCAGACCGGGCGTGTTCTTCGGGGGGCGCCGCCGTGGCTACGGTCCGGCGTTCCCCGAGGCGGGCGGGGCCGCGAAGAACCCGCCCGGCTGCACGAACCGCGCCGGCGTGGCGTTCGTACGCCCTCGCCCGAAGGGCCCCCCGAAACGCCCCCCCACCGGACCCTATGCCCACCGTCCTCGCCCAGACCGCGCACGACGACGCGCGCCTCCGCTACCGCGTCTTCAGCGCGCTCGTCATCGGGCTCGTCGTCTTCCTCGGGGGCCGGCTGGTCCAGATGCAGATCGTCGACCAGGAGCAGTACCAGACCGAGGCGGCCGGCAACGCCATCGAGACCAAGATCGTCCGGCCGGCGCGCGGCTACATCTTCGACCGCAACGGGATCCTGCTCGTCGACAACGAGACGACGGTGTCGGTGACCGTCGCGCCCCGCTACTTCGACGAGGCCGACCTCCCGCTGGTCGCCGAGCTGTCTGGGACGCCGCTGGAGGAGATCCAGACGCAAGTACGACGAGATCATCGACCGCTCGGCGTACCAGGAGGACGTCCTGCTGGAGAACGTCCCGTTCTGGACGTTCGCCCGGCTCCAGGAGAACCAGTACCGGCTGCGCGGGATCAACTTCCGCGAGGACCAGCAGCGGCGCTACCACGGCCCGGCCCGCCTGACGCACGCGCTCGGGTTCGTCAACGAGATCAACGTCGAACGAGCTCGACCAGAAGCGGGAGCAGGGCTACCGCCTGGGCGACCGGATCGGGAAGTCCGGCATCGAGGCCGAGTACGAGCCCGTGCTGCGGGGCCGCGTCGGGCGCGAGTTCGTGCTCAAGAACGTCCACGGGATGGAGGTCGAGAGCTACGAGGGCGGCGAGCAGGACGTCGAGCCCGAGTCCGGGTTCGCGCTGACGCTGGCCGTCGACGCCAAGGTGCAGGCGCTGGCCGAGAGCCTGTTCGTGAACAAGCGCGGCGGGGCCGTCATGCTCGACGTCAAGACGGGCGGCATCATCTCGATGGTGTCGGCGCCCGACTTCGACCTGTCGATCTACCGCGACGGGTTCACCCAGGCCGAGGTCGACTTCCTCTACCGCAACCCCGAGAAGCCCGACTTCAACCGGGCCACCCAGACGTCGCTCCCGCCGGGCTCGACGTGGAAGCCGTTCATGGCGGCCATCGCGCTCGAGGAGGGGATGATCGACGAGAACACGACGCTGTACTGCGGCGGCGGCTACGTGCTCGGCCGGCTCTACCGGTGCCACGGCGGCACGCACGGCAACATCGCCGTCCGCGACGCGATCCGGGTCTCGTGCAACACGTTCTTCTTCCGGCTGATGAACGACACGTTCCCGAACTCGCCGGGCGCCAAGCGGATGGACCTGGTGACCTGGGGCGACTGGTCGCACCGGTTCGGGTTCGGCCAGCTCGCGCCGCTCGACATCCCGAACCAGGGGACCGGCCTGATCCCGGACTCGTCGTACTACGACCGCGTCTTCCCGGCCGGCTGGGGCCCGGGCTACACCGTCAACCTCGGGATCGGCCAGGGCAACATGGGCACGAGCCCGCTCCAGCTCGCCCGCTACACGGCGGCCATCGGCAACGGCGGCACGCTGGTCACGCCCCACCTGGTGATGGCCCAGACCGACCCCGACACGGGCATCACCACGACGCCCTCGCGGCGGCGCCCGCAGCAGATCCCGATCGAGCCCCGCAACTTCAAGATCGTCCACGAGGGGATGGAGGCGGTCGTCGCGGCCGGCACCGCGCGGCGCGCCCAGATCCCGGCCTACGAGGACTTCGCCGAGATCGTCGTGGCCGGCAAGACGGGCACGGCCGAGAACCCGCGCGGCAAGGACCACGCCGTCTTTATCGCCTACGCCCCGGCCGACGACCCCCAGGTGGCCGTCGGCGTGATCGTCGAGAACGCCGGCTTCGGCTCGACGACGGCGGCGCCGATCGCGTCGCTCATGATCGAGCAGTACATGCGCGGCCAGATCGCGTCGGCCCAGCGGAACGCCCTCATCCCGTTCGTGCGCGCCCAGCGCTCGGTCGGCCGCATCTAGAGAGGCGCGGGCCGGGGGCGTCCTCCGGCCCGGCCGTTTGCTCACCCCCCTCCGCCTCGGCCCCGAGGCGGGCTGCCCCCCCCCCTATGCGTCCCTGGTACAAGAACCTCGACTGGGTCAGCATCCTGCTGTGGATGGCGCTCGTCAGCATTGGCCTGGTCGCCATCTACAGCGCCACGCACGGGCCGGCGCGCGAGTTCTTGCTGGAGTCGGTCCAGCAGAACTTCAACCGCCAGCTCCAGTGGTTCGGGATCTCGGCGGTCGTGATGGGGATCATCCTGCTGCTGCCGGCGCGCGTGATCGTCAAGCTGGCGCCGGTCGCCTACGTGTTCTGCCTGGGCCTGCTGGGCGCGGCGTTGGTGTTCGGCCGCGAGGTGAACGGCGCCAAGAGCTGGCTCTACATCGGGCCGGTCGGCCTTCAGGTCGCCGAGATCGCCAAGGTCGGGACGGTCCTGGCGGTGACGGCGCTGCTGTCGCGGAAGGAGGCGCGGCGCGGGAGCGTCCTGTACCTCATCGGCGCCGCCGTCCTGATCGTGATCCCGGCCGTGCTGGTCGTGATGCAGAACGACACCGGGACCGGCCTGGTCTTCCTGGCGCTCATCCCGATCATGATGTTCTGGAGCGGCGCGGTCCCGCTGCCGTGGATGGCGCTGGCGGCGGCCGCCGCGGCGGCCGTCTACCTGGTGATCGTGAACCCGGCCTACGCCGCCATCTTCGTGGTCGCTGGCGACGGTCGGGATGCTGCTCTGGACGCGGTCGAAGGCGATGTCGGCGCTGCTGTTCGTCGGCGTCGGGCTGATCGCCGTGTCCGCGTGGTTCGGGCTGTTCAAGGTGCTCGAGCCGCACCAGATCGACCGGCTGGTGGCCTTCGACGACCCCGAGGCGTTCCGCTACGGGGCCGGCTTCCACGTGATCCAGTCGAAGGCGGCCATCGGCTCGGGCGGCCTGCTGGGCAAGGGGTTCACGAACGGGACCCAGACCCAGCTCGCCTACATCCCCGAGAACTCGACCGACTTCATCTACTGCGTCATCGGCGAGGAGTTCGGGTTCCTGGGGACCATGACGGTCCTGGTGGTCTTCGGCTTCTTGATGGTCCGACTGGCCGGGCTGGGGGTCCAAGCCGGGTTCGCGCTGCCACGGCTGTTCATCGCCGGCGTCACGGGCATCTTCTTCGTCCACATCCTGATCAACGTCGGGATGACGATCGGGCTGATGCCGGTCATCGGCATCCCGCTGCCGTTCATCTCGTACGGCGGCTCGGCGATCCTGGCGAACACGGCCATGCTGGCGATCGCGCTCAACCTGCACGCCAAGCGCGACGAGTTCGCGGTGTACTCCTGACCCGGGGCGGAGGGGGCCGTCCCTCTCCGCCTCGGTGAGTCTCTGGAGCCGGTCGGCGAGCGCTACCGCTCCCGCACGAACACGGTCCGCCGGCCGCGCGGGTCGACCAGGAAGAGGCGCGAGCCGAACATCCCCACCTCGGCCTCGCCGTCGAGGTCGCGGAGGCGGAGGCGGCGGCCGTCCAGGCGGCCCGAGAACGCCGACGGCGCGCCCCGGCCTTGGCGGCGGTCGACGCCCCGCAGGATGACGTGGCCCGTCGGGTTGACGACCAGCGTGGTCGTGAGCGAGCCCCGGCCGAGGTCGGCCGTCGCGGCGGCGTCGCCGATCACCTCGACGGCCCGCCACCGCCCGACGACGGACTGGCCGTCGACGCGGACGTCGCGGGAGGCCGGGCCGATGTGGGTCTGGGCGAGCGCCGGGCCGGCGAGCACGAGCAGGAGAGCGGCGAGTCGGATCATAAGCGGGGTCGGCTGGCGGAGTCCGCGCCCGGGCCGAGGCGGACGCTCTCAGTCGGCTGGTAGGGTACGGCCCGGCGACGCCGGCGGGGGCTGAACCGGCGGCGCGCCCCGCCGGCGGGCCAGCACGCCGCCCGGGCGGGCGAACGGCGCGACGGCCCCGAGCGGGACGCCGACGTGGACCGAGCGCGCGGCCCGAGGCGAGAGCTGGTACGGCAGGACGTGGACCGTCAGCGAGTCGGGCCCGACGCGTGAGGTCGACGCGGCCGGCGCGGATCGGGGCCAGGCCGGCGTCGGCCGCGGCGTCCGGGCCCGCCACCCCGGCCCGGCGCCCGACCCAGGCCGCCAGCGTGTCGGCCCAGGGCGTGCCCGGGGCGAACAGGTCGGCCGGGGCGACGGCGGTGCCGGTCGTCAAGTCGTAGGTGAGCGGGACGAAGGCGAGCGTCCCGGTGGCGTCGCCCGCGACCGTGACGACCTCGACGACCGTGCTGAACAGGTCGTCCGAGATCCAGGCCCGCCGCGGGCCGCCCTCGACGAGGACCCGGACGGGCAGGGCGCCGGCGGCCGGCGGCTCGGGCCGGACCGCCTCGGTGAACGCCCGGACGGAGTCGCGGACGGCCGCGTTGACGGCCCGGAGCGCGGCCGCGACGGGCTCGCCGGCCGTCCCCCGGATCTGGGGGTAGCGGACGAGCGCGCGGTAGCCCAGCGACGGCTCGTCGACCTGGACCGAGTCGAGGGCGAGCGTGAACGACGTGACCGGCGGCGGGGTCGGCGGCGCGGCCGGTCCGGCCGGCCGGTCCGGGTCGGGCCCGCAGGCGGAGACGGCGAGCAGGACGAGGAGGGGGAGGGAGCGCATGTGTGAACAGCGGGCGAGGGCACCAGGCCGAACGTACGCGCTGGGTAGCTTGGCGGCCCGCCCCACGCTGCCCCATGGAGGACTCGCTCGCCGCCGCCGTCCGCGCCGCCCTGGCCGGCGCTCCCGGACCTGCCCGACGACTTCGACGCCCAGGCGGTCGAGGTCGAGTTCCAGACGCCGAACGACCCGACGCACGGCGACCTGGCGACGAACGTGGCGCTCCAGCTCGCCCGGCCGCTCCGCCGCGAGCCCCGCGCCATCGCCGAGGCGCTCGCCGCAGTCGATCGCCGTCGACCCGGCGCACGTCGCGGCCGTCGAGGTCGCCGGGCCGGGCTTCCTCAACATCCGGTTCGCGAGCGCCCACCTGACCGCCGGCCTGGCCGACCTGCTCGCGCCAGGGCGCCGACTACGGCCGGACGGCCGACCACGCCGGCGAGACGGCCATCGTCGAGTACGTCTCGGCCAACCCGACCGGCCCGCTGACGGTCGGCCACGGGCGCAACGCGGTCCTGGGCGACACCGTCGCGACGCTCCTGGCCTGGACCGGCTACGACGTCACGCGCGAGTACTACTTCAACGACGCCGGCCGCCAGATGCGGATGCTGGGCCAGAGCGTCCGCGCCCGGTACCGGGCCGTCGTCCGACCCGGACACGCCGACCACGACGCTCGACGACGGGCTGGTCGTGCCCGAGGGCTTCCCCGACGACGGCTACCGCGGCGACTACATCACCGAGGTCGCCCAGGCGCTCGCCGAGGCGGAGGGCGACGCGCTCCTCGGACGTCGGACGACGAGGGCCCGCTTCACGGACGCCGCCCGCGACGCCATCTTCGCCGACATCATGGGCACGCTGCGCCGCCTGGGCGTCGGATGGACTCGCGTTCAACGAGCGCGACCTCTACGCCCCCCGCCGAGGGCGGGCCGGCGCCGGTCTGGGACGTCGTCGAGCGGCTCCGAGACCTCGGACCTGGTCTACGACCAGGACGGCGCGGTCTGGTTCAAGACGAGCGCGCTCGGCAAGACCGTCACCACGCGCGACGGCGGCGAGGAGGGCAAGGACGTGGTCCTGGTCAAGTCGAGCGGCGAGCCGACCTACCGGCTGCCCGACATCGCCTACCACCTCGACAAGCTGGCGCCGGGCCGACCTGGTGCTCGACGTGTTCGGGGCCGACCACATCGCGACCTACCCGGACGTGCTCCGGGGCGTCCGCGCGCTGGCCGGCGACGCGGCGGCGGACCGGGTCGACGTGGTCGTCTACCAGTTCGTGACGCTCGTCCGCGGCGGGCAGCCGGTCAAGATGAGCACGCGCAAGGCGACCTACGAGACGCTGGACGACCTGATGGACGAGGTCACGCCCGACGTGACGCGGTTCTTCTTCCTGATGCGCGCGCCCGGCACGCACCTCGAGTTCGACCTGGACCTGGCCAAGGAGGCGAGCGAGAAGAACCCCGTGTTCTACCTCCAGTACGCCCACGCCCGGATCGCGTCGATCGAGCGGAAGGCGGCCGACACCGGCCTCGACGCGACCGCCGACGCCGACCTGGACCTGCTCACGCACCCCAGTCCGAGGAGGCGCTCGTCAAGACGCTGCTCCAGTTCCCCGACGAGATCCGGGCGGCGGCCGAGGCCCGGGCCCCGCACAAGCTGGCGACGTTCCTGCGCGACGTCGCGACGGCGTTCAACGCGTTCTACCGAGACTGCCGGATCGTCGGCGAGGAGACGGCGCTGGCGACGGCGCGCTTGCGGCTGGCCTCGGCCACCCGGACCGTCCTGGGCAACGGGCTCACCGTGCTCGGCGTCGACGCCCCCGAGGTGATGTAGACCGCCTCGGTGGCCCGCCTCGGTGGCCCGCCTCGGTGGGCTCGGGGAGAGGCCGAGGCGGGGTCAGCCGGCCCCGTGGGCGTCGTCGAGCGGCGACCGGTTGTAGACGACGGTCAGCAGGACCACGAACGCGGTCGCCCCCAGCCCCAGCGCGACGTTGACGTAGGCCGGCGCGACGAGCGCCAGTCGGAGCACGACGGTCGCGAGTGCGAACCCGGCGTTGCGGAAGACGACGGCGTAGGTGTCGGTGTAGCGGAGCGAGACCAGCACCAGCAGGACGTCGGCGAAGATGAGGGCGGTAAAGAACGTGTCGAAGAACGGGTACGGGTCGTCGTCGGCCACGACGCGCCAGGCGTCGTCGACGCCGGCGGCGACGAACGCGACCAGGAGCCCGAGCGCGACGGCCTTCTTGGCGGTCACGAACCGGGCCTGCTCGGCGTCGCTCGCCGTGATCCGCCGGTGCCGCTGGAGGTGGGTGTAAACCACGACGCCGACGAACACGCCCAGGGCGCCGGCCGCGTCGGCCAGGGCGTGCAAGACCGGCTCGCGCGCGGCCTCCCACACGACGGGCTCGCCCAGCTTGCCCAGCTCCTTGAACGCCTCGCGCAGCAGGATCAGCGAGAACAGCTCGAACTGGACGCCGACCGACGCGGCGACCGACCGCGCCAGCGCCAGCACCAGGGCGACCACCTCGACCACCAGCAGCGCCGTGAACGCCAGGCTGATCGCCGCGAAGTGGCTCGGGCTCACGTGCTCGGCCAGCCCGTCGGGTAGCCACCCCCGCCGCCCCGCCTCGATCACGGCCAGCGCGCCGACGAACAGGAGCACCAACGCCGTCCCGGTCGCCCGCCGCACGGCGTCCGACTCCCACCACCGGTCGACGGCGTCGAAGGTGCGGTTGACCCCGTCGACGAGGGAGGCGATCACGGACGAGGGGGGGGGAGGGGACACAAGAAACGGAGCGCCCGGCGGTTCGCGTGCACTCGTGGAGCCTCCGTAACCCCACCGGCCGGGGACCCGTAGAGCGCCCCTACGCACACCGTCCGTTGCCCGCCATGAACAGCACCGTCCCCCACACCGGCCCCTACGACTCCGACTTCGACGACCCGACGTTCGACGTCGACCTCAGGGGCTACGAGCCCGACCCGAAGGAGCGCTCCATGGGGATGCTCGCCCACCTCGCCGGCTACGCCGGCATCGCGTTCCCGTTCGGGAGCCTGCTCGGCCCGTTCCTGGTCTACATCCTCAAGCGCGACGAGTCGGCGTACGTCGAGGACCAGGCGCGCGAGGCGCTCAACTTCCAGCTCACCATCGTGCTGGCGAGCCTGGTCTCGGTGGTCTTGATGTTCGTCCTGATCGGCTTCGCGCTGATCTTCGTGGTCGGCGTCTGGTGGTTGGTCGGCACGGCCATCGGGGCGACGAAGGCCAACGCGGGCGAGTGGTATCGGTACCCGGCCACCATCCGGTTCGTGAAGTAGGGGCCGGATCAGGTCGCGCGGTCGCGGGGTAGGGGGCAGCCCCAGCCCCCCGACCGCGTGCTCGTCTCCGACCTCCCGACCCCGGCGCTCCTCGTCGACCGCGCCCGCTTGGGCTCGAACCTGGACGCGATGCAGGCCCGAGCGGAGGCCCAGGGGGTCGCGCTGCGGCCGCACGTCAAGACGCACAAGTCGCCGGCGATCGCCCGGATGCAGGTCGAGCGTGGGGCCCGGGGGGTCACCGTCGCGACCGTCGACGAGGCCGAGGCGTTCGCCCGGGCCGGCTTCGACGACATCCGGCTGGCGTCGCCGGTCGTCGGGCCGACCAAGCTGGAGCGGCTGGCGGCGCTGGACGGCCCGCGCGTCTCGTTCACCGTCGACTCGGTCGAGGGCGCGCGCCGGGCCGGGGCCGCGTTCGCGGCGGCGGGCCGGACGGCCGAGGTGCTGATCGAGGTCGACACGGGCTACGGGCGCTGCGGGGTGCCGTGGGACGACCGCGGCGCGCTGGCTGCGCTCGCCGCGTTTGTGACCGGTTCGGACGCGCTCCGGCTGGTCGGCGTGCTGTCTCACGGCGGCCGGGCCTACGAGCCCGCCGGCCCCGGCACGTCCTCGGACGACGCGCGGCGCCGGGTGATGGACGCCGAGCGCGACCGGGTCCTCGACGTGGCCCAGGCGCTCGTCGAAGCGGGCGCGCTCGACCCGGCGACGGCCGAGCTCTCGGTCGGCTCGACGCCCGGCGTGACGGTGTTCACCAACCGCGAGGAGGGCGGGCTCACGATCACCGAGGTCCGGCCCGGCACCTACGCCCTGTTCGACGCGATGCAGGTCGCCCTGGGCTCGGCCCGGCTCCAGGACTGCGCGCTGACGTGCGTCGCGACGGTCTTGTCGGTCAAGCGGTTCGACGACGGGACCGAACGGGTCGTCACGGACGCGGGCAAGAAGGTGCTGACCTCGGACACGTGGCCCGGCCACACGACGTTCGGCGAGGTGCTGTACAGCCCGCGGACGATGATCGCCCACCCCCACGCCGTCGTCTCGGCGCTGAGCGAGGAGCACGGCTGGGTCGACACGCCGGGCGGCTCGATCTGGGACGTCGGCGACCCCGTGTTCGTCGTCCCGAACCACGCCTGCGTGGCCGTCGCCACGCGTCGCCAGCTCTACTTGGTCGACGGCGACGAGGTGGTCGAGACGCTCGACGTGGTCGCCCGCTAGCACCGACCCCGCCCGCCTCGGCGCCGAGGCGGGGGGAGCGAGCCGGCCGACTCTGTGGCCTCCGGCCCCGCCCGGGTACCGAGGTGGGGGGAGCGGGGCCCGGCTGGCTCCACCAGGACACCGCCCCCCGGGAGACGGCGGCCGAGACCGACGTGGGGAGGAGGGCTACCATACCGCGGTACCCCGCCGACCGCTGCATGGCCCGCCTCGACGCCCTTTTCCGGCCCCCCATCGGCCGCGCCCGCTACCTCGCGGCCGGCCTGGGCCTGTTCGCCGTCAAGTACCTCGCCGACCGCGTCGTGAGCGAGGGCGTGTTCGGCCGCCCGTGGGACCTGTGGAGCTACCTCGACGTGACCGGCGCGGGCCGGATCCTGTCGCTCACGCCCGACGACCGGGTCTACACGCTGTCGCTGGTGGCGATGGCGCTGCCGTTCATCGCCGTCGGGACCTGGCTCACGGTCCGCCGGCTGCGGACGGTCGGGCTGCCGCCCTGGCTCGTGGTCCTGTTCTTCGTCCCGGCCCTCAACCTGGTCCTGTTCGCGACCCTGTCCCTCGTCCCCGACGACGGCGAGCCCGAGGCGGGCGGGCCCGACGCGCCGACGTGGCTCGAACGGACGGTCCCCGAAGGCAAGCTGGGGAGCGCGACGCTGGCCGTCGCCGTCACGGCCGCCGGCGCGCTGCTCCTGGTCTGGGTCTCGGCCGGCGCGCTGGCGTCGTACGGGTGGGGCCTGTTCGTAGGCGTCCCGTTCGCGCTCGGCATGGCGTCGGCGATGCTGTACGAGGTCCACGGGCCGCGCCAGCTGTCCGAGGCCGTCGGGGTGGCGTGCCTGGCGGTGACGCTGCTGGCCGCGGGGATCGCCGTCGTGGCGCTGGAGGGGATCATCTGCCTGGTGATGGCGGCGCCCATCGGCTACGCGCTGGCAGCGCTGGGGGCCGTCTTCGGGCACCTGTCCGCGAGTGGGGGGCTCGCCCGTCAGCCCGCGCTCTGGGCGGTCGGGGTGGTGCCGGCGCTCATCGGGGTGGAGGCCGCCGCGCCGCCGAGCGTGCCCCTCGTCCCGGTGACCACGGCCGTCGAGGTGGCGGCCCCGCCGGACGTCGTGTGGCGCCACGTGGTCGAGTTCTCCGAGCTGCCCGCGCCCGACGACTGGGTGTTCGAGACGGGCATCGCCTACCCCGTCCGCGCGACGATCGACGGGGCCGGCGTCGGGGCCGTCCGCCGGTGCGAGTTCACGACGGGCGCCTTCGTCGAGCCGGTCACGGTCTGGGAGCCCGGCCGGCGGCTGGCGTTCGACGTGCTGGAGCAGCCGGCGCCGATGCGCGAGCGCGGCCTGTTCGGGGACGTCCACGCGCCGCACCTCAACGGCTACTTCGTCTCCGAGCGCGGCCAGTTCCTGCTGACGTCGCTCCCCGGCGGCGGCACGCGCCTGGAGGGGACCACGTGGTACCGCCACCGGATCTGGCCGTCGGCCTACTGGCGCCTGTGGTCGGACGCCGTGCTCCACCGGATCCACGGCCGCGTGCTCGACCACGTCCGGACGCTGTCGGAGGCCGAGGCGTGAGGCAAGGGGGGCCGGTCCCCGCGACTCCCTCCACCTCGCGACTCCCTCCACCTCGCGACTCCCTCCACCTCGCGACCGAGGCGGGCCGGGTCGGGCACCGCTCTCGACCCCCGAACCGCCTGGCCCCGCTCCGTACCTTCGGGCCTGCGATCACCACCGGGACACGACATGGCCGGCCACAACAAATGGTCGAAGATCAAGCGCAAGAAGGGGGCGGCCGACGCCAAGCGCTCCAAGATCTGGGCCCGCATCACGCGCGACATGATGATCGCCGCGCGCGAGGGCGGCGGCTCGCCCGACATGAACGCCCGCCTGGCGCTCGCCGTCGACCAGGCGAAGGCGGCCAACATGCCCAAGGACAACATCGAGCGGGCCATCAAGCGCGGGACCGGCGAGATCGAGGGGGCCGACTACGAGGAGGGCACCTACGAGGGCTACGCGACCCACGGGATCGCCGTCTTCGTCGAGACGCTCACCGACAACACCAACCGGACCGTGGCCGACCTGCGGAGCCTGTTCCTCAAGGCCGGCGGCAACCTGGGCACGTCGGGCAGCGTGGCCTTCCTGTTCGACCAGAAGGCCGTCTTCGAGGTCCCGGCCGCGCCCGACGACGGCGACCCGGTGACCGAGGACGACCTGTTCCTGTTGGTCGCCGAGGCGGGCGCGGAGGACCTCCGTCGCGACGACGACACGTTCGTGGTCGAGGCGCCCGTCGAGGCGTTCGGCGACGTCCAGGCGGCGCTCGCCGGTGCCGGCATCGAGCCGGCCGAGGCCGGCCTCCACCGCGTCGCGACGACCACGACCGCGCTCGCCCCCGACGACGCCGCCAAGGTGCTCCGCCTGCTCGACCAGCTCGACGACCACCAGGACGTCCAGGCCGTCTACTCGACCCTGGAGGTCGACGACGCGGCGCTCGCGGCCTACGAGGGATAGCGCGGGCCGTCCTCCGCATCCCGCATCCCTCCCCCCGCATGATCGTCCTCGGCATCGACCCCGGCACGCGGACGGCCGGCTTCGGCGTGGTCGAGATCGAGGGGCGCACCGAGCGGGCCCTCGACTTCGGCACCATCGACCTGCCGGACGGGCAGGACCACACGCTCCGGCTCCGGACGATCTACGACCGGATCCTCGAGCTGGCCGACCGGCACCTGCCGGACGAGGTGGCCGTCGAGGTCCCGTTCCTGGGCCAGAACGTCCAGTCGCTCCGCAAGCTGGTCCGCGTCGAGGCGACGGTGATGCTGGCGGCCATGCACCGCGAGCTCCCGGTCGCGCAGTACGCCCCGGCCGAGATCAAGAAGGCCGTGACCGGCAAGGGCCGCGCGGCCAAGGAGCAGGTCGCGTTCATGGTCCGCGCGATCCTCAAGCTGGAGGACTCGGGCGGGCTCGACGCCTCGGACGCGCTGGCCGTCGCGCTGTGCCACGCGCGCCGCGCCCAGGCCGGCCCGGCGACCGGGGCCCCGAAGGACTGGGCCGCCTTCATCAAGGCCAACCCCGGCCGCGTGCGCTAGCGCCGCCGCCTCCCGCCTCGGCGCCGAGGCGGGCGGACTGGGGCCTAGCGGGAGGCGCCCAGGCCCCGCTCCTCGTCGCGCACGCGGACGACGTCGGCCACCTCGGTCCGGTCGAGCGTCCGGTTGCTCAGCGACACGGCCAGCTCGGCGACCTGGTCGGCCTTCTGGGGCGCCTGGCTCCACTCCGGGTGCGGCGCTCTCGACGAGCGAGACCAGGATGCGGACGTAGGGGAACGCGCTCGGCCGGCGACGGCAGCGCGCCGGTCGCCTCGGCGAACAGCTGGGCGTTGCGGCCGACCTGGCGGTCGAGGATGCGGCGGTCGTAGACCATGGGACGAGACGGGGGAGAGGGGGCCCCTGAGGGGTGCGTCCCCTATACTACCGTGCGCCGCCGGCAGTTCGGCGTGTGTCTCCGCCCGGACCCGTGCCCGCCGACCCGTCACCGCCTACCCCAACCCGCGCCCGCCGTACCGGCTGGAGCTGCTCCCGGTCGTGCCGCCGTTCTACCGGCGCGCCCGCGACACCGAGGTCCAGCCCGGCGAGCTGGTCTACTACGGCCCGGCCCCGACCTTCTACGGGATCGGCGAGGTGGTCGCCCAGACCGAGAAGCACGTCCTGGTCGACTTCCGGGGGACCGGCCAGCTCGGCGTCCACCAGGAGACGCTGGAGCCCCAGTACGTCCTGCCGATCCCCGACGACCGGGTCGGGCTGATCTAGGCGCCGCCCGCCCGTGGCGCCGCCCGCCCGTGGCGCCGCCCGCCCGTGGCGCCGCCCGCCCGTGGCGCCGCCCGCCCGTGGCGCCGCCCGCCCGTGGCGCGGCGCCGCCAGCGGCCCGGTCTCGGGGGGCGCTCAGACGCCCAGGTCGAGACCGAGGCGGCGGAAGACGGCCGGCGGCTCGTAGCGCGCCTCGAACGTGCCGCTGGCGGCCCCGCCGACGCGGCGGTTGGGCGGCGCGACTCGGACGCCCTCGGCCGAGAACGAGAACGAGCCCGTCACGAAGCCGTAGTCGTCGATCCGGGTCAGCGCGAGCGTCCCGTCGACCCCGTTCAGGACCGCGCCGACGGCGTCGAGCGGGTCGTCGACGTCCTGGACGCGGGCGATGGTCGCCGCGAACGCGCGCTGGCGGGTCGTCGTCGACGGCGTAGGCCCCGACGCCGGGCCGCGCGCCGGGGCGGCGGAAGAGGACGTAGTCGTACTCGTCGAAGTCGCTGTCGTAGAGGTCGCCCACGAACAGGCCGAGCACGAACTCGGGGCCGTACGGGCCGTCGACGACGGTGTAGACGGCCTCGCCGTCGACCGCGCGGACCTCGGCGCCGATCTCGACGCGGCCGACGAACTCGCCGAGCAGGCTGTCCTGGCTGTCGCAGCCGGCGACGAGCAGGACGCAGGAGGGAGAGGGAGAGGAGACGGCGCATGGGGTTCGGTGGGTGCGGAGGCCGCGAGACCGGAGTAACCTCCGGTGACCTGGGCCGTACCGCGCCCTGCCCGTCCCGTTCCGCTTGTCCGCCCGCCTTAATGAGCTCCGCCCTCCGTCTCGAAAACGTGACCAAACGGTACGGTCAAACGATCGGCCGTCGACGGCGTCTCATTCGTGGCCGAGCCCGGCCGGCTGTTCGGGCTGCTCGGGCCGAACGGCGCCGGCAAGACGTCGACCATCCGGATGGTCACGTTCATCACGACGCCCGACGCCGGCACGATCACGCTCGGCGGCGAGCCGGTCGGGCCCGCAGACGCAGGCCCGGATGGGCTACCTCCCCGAGGAGCGCGGGCTGTACCGCAAGCTCAAGGTCGGCGAGCAACTCGTCTACCTCGCCCGGCTCAAGGGCATGACCGAGGCCGACGCGACGGCGGCCGTCCGCCGCTGGCTCGACCGGTTCGACGCGGCTGGCGTGGGCCGGCAAGAAGACCGAGGAGCTGTCGAAGGGGATGCAGCAGAAGGTCCAGTTTATCTCGACCGTCGTCCACGACCCGTCGCTGGTCATCCTGGACGAGCCGTTCTCCGGGCTCGACCCGATCAACGCCGACCTCCTGGTCGAGGTCATCGGCGAGCTGCGCGAGGCGGGCCGGACGGTCCTCTTCGCGAGCCACCGGATGGAGTCGGTCGAGGCCCTGTGCGACGACCTGTGCCTGATGGCCGGCGGGCGCGTCGTGCTCCAGGGGACGCTCCGCGAGGTCAAGCGCCGGTTCGGCCGCGACACGGTCTCGGTCGCCTTCGACGGCGACGGCCGCTGGCTCGACCCGCTCGTCCAGGCCGACGCCGTCCGCGTGCTGAGCCGGACCGACGGGCTCGTCTCGGTCCGCCTCGACGGGACGCCGGCCCGGGACGTGCTCCAGGCCGCGCTGGCCGGCGGCGTCGAGGTCGACCGGTTCGAGGTCCACGAGCCCCCGCTCTCCGACATCTTCCGCCAGGCCGTCGCCGGCGCCGAGCCTGCCCGAGCCCGTCGCTGAGGCCTAGCCCTCGCGGCGACCCTCGCGCGCTCCCGATCTGCCCGCCCGACGCTCCACATTCCGACGTGAACAAGACCTTCCTGATCGCCAAGAGCGAGTACCTCCGCCGCGTCCGCTCGAAGTGGTTCGCGGTCGCGACGCTGGCCGTGCCGCTGCTGTCGCTGGCCGTCGTTCGCGCTCCCCATGCTCGCCTTCTCCGACGACGGCGAGGCCGACCGGGTCGCGATCGTGGACGCGGCCGGGCTGGCGGGCTCGGTCACCGAGGCGCTCGGCGACGCCGCCGAGGTGGAGGTGACCGACGCGCCGCTCGACACGCTCCGGGCGCGCGTGCTCGCCGGCGACCTCGACGGCGTCCTGGTGCTGCCGGCCGGGCTGGTCGAGGGGGCCGACCAGGCGCGGGCGCGCTACTTCGCCCGGGGCGGGCTCGACGCCGGCGGCGGCGTCGGGAGCGCCGTGCGCGAGGCGGTCCGCCGGGCGCGGGCGGAAGCGGCCGGGGCGAGCCCCCAGGCCGTCGCGGCCTACGAGTCCGACGTGCCGCTCGACCGGGTCACGGTCAGCGCCGACGGCGACGAGACCGACGCGTCGCTCGGGCGCTACCTGCTCGCCAACCTGCTCAGCCTGCTCATGTACCTCGCCATCCTGGTGTTCGGGATGATGGTGATGCGGGGCGTGATCGAGGAGAAGGCCAACCGGATCGTCGAGGTGATCGCGTCGAGCGTCCGCCCGTTCGAGCTGATGATGGGGAAGGTGCTCGGCATCGGGGCGGTCGGGCTGTCCCAACTGCTCGCCTGGGGCGTGCTCACGTTCGGGATGACGCTGGCCGCGGGCCCGCTCCTGATGGCCCTCGCGCCGGACGCCGCCGCCGGGGGTGCCGGTGGCGACGTCCCGTTCGGGCCCGAGATGGTGACGGGCATGGTCGCGCCCGGCCTGCTGGTCGCCTTCGTGCTCTTCTTCCTGGGCGGCTACCTCTTGTATTCCAGCCTGTTCGCGGCCGTCGGCAGCATGGTCGACCAGGAGTCGGACGCGCAGAGTCTCCAGACGATCGTGTTCCTGCCCATCATGATCCCGCTCCTGTTCCTGGGGTTCGTGGCCAACGACCCCGACAGCGGGCTCAGCCTGTTCCTGTCGCTCTTCCCGCTGTCGTCGCCGATCCTGATGGTGGTCCGGATGGCGGTCACCGACGTGCCCGTCTGGCAGGTCGCGGGGTCGCTCGCCCTGCTGGCCGTCTCGTTCGTCGCGATGATCGCGCTGGCCGCCCGGATCTACCGCGTCGGCATCCTGATGTACGGCAAGAAGGCGACGTTCGCCGACCTGTGGCGCTGGGTGCGGACGGCGTAGGAGAGCGGCCAGCCCAGCGGCCGGGTGCGCCCGCCTCGGGGCCGGGCAGCGAGGACAGAGGGGGCGGAAGGGCGGGGGGAGGCCGCCGCTCCCGGGCCCCTCCGTCCCTTCGGGTGGGCCCGGCGGGGCGGGTGTCGACCGAGGCGCCGAGGTGGGGGGGGGGCGTCTGCGGCGATCCCGCGGCGGATGTGGCGGAGTCGTGTCGGCCGTCCGTCGGTCGTGCGGCATCGCGGATCGGGCAGACCATCCGGCCGGGCCCGCCCGTACCGTCTGCCAACCGGATGTCCCCCCACTCCCCCCATCGTCATGACTCGGCTCTCCCGCTTTCTCCCCCGCACGGCTCTCGCCGTCCTCCTCGGCCTCGGCCTGGTCGTCGCCGCCGCGGCCCAGCCGGCCGGCCTCGACGCCCGGCTCGACCGGCTCACCCAGGGCCTGACCCTGACGGCCGACCAGTCGTCGGCGCTCGACGCGCTCGGCACCCAGTACGCCCAGGCCGACCGGGCCGACCTGTGGGCGGCCGCCGCCCAAGTCTCGTCCATCCTGACCGACGCCCAGATCGACCAGCTCCAGCAGGCCGTCGCCGACCGGCGCGGCGAGGGTCGCGGCGAGCGCGGGATGCGCGGCGCTGACCGGCGCGGCTCCCGTGGCGACCGGGGTCCCCGTGGCGACCGGGCCGGCCGCGGTGACCGCTCGGACCGGGCTGACCGGACCCCGCTCGACGACGCCCAGCGCCAGGCGCTCCGCGAGATCCGCGCCGACGTCCGCTCGCAGGTCGAGGCCCTGACCGACCAGTTCCGCGCCGGGTCGCTGAGCGACGACGCGTTCGTCGCCCAGACGCGCGCCGTCCGCGACGAGGGCGTGCGCCGGAGCGCGGCCGTCTTGCCGGCCGATGCTGCCGCCCGGCTCACCGGGCGCGAGGCTCAGCGTGAGGCCTCGGAGGCCGCCCGTGACCGCGCCTTGGGCCTGACCGCTGCCCAGAAGGACCAGATGCAGGCGCAGCGCCTCGACCGCGTCCGCGAGTCCGAGGGGCGCCCGGACCTCCGCCCCTACCTCGACGCCGACGGACGCCTCGACCGTGAGGCGCTCCGGGAGGCCACGCGCGAGCGCCGCGAGGAGGCGCGCGAGGCCCGCGGCGAGCGCACCGAGGTGCTCACGGCGGGGCAGCAGGACGTCGCGTTCCTCTACGCCGCGCTAGCCGGCCGCGGCGGCCGGGGCCACGGCGCCCGCAGCCGCGGCGGTCGCCGGTAGCCCGTCTCCCGGCTCGTCCCGCCGGCCCGCCCAGCGTGCTGGGCGGGCCGGCGCCGGTTAGAAGGTCCCGCCGAGATAGATCGCGTTGAGCAAGAGCCCGTCGGTGCCCCACCAGAACGCGCGGAACGCGGGGTCGAAGTCCATCAGCACGACCCGGCCCGCCCCCAGACGGCCGGCTTTGAGCGCGGCGGCGCCCGGCAGCCGCGCCAGCGTCTCCCGCGAGGCGTAGCCGCTCAGCAGTGGCGTCGCCGCGTAGACGCCCACGTCGGTCCCCGACGGGGCCTCGGCCGGGTCGAACAGCGCCGTCCCCGATTTGAACACCGGCACCGAGGCGCCGTAGCCGTACGACAGCGGGTGGGTCGGGTCGAGGGCGACCTCCAGGATGGAGCCGCCCAGCGCCTGGGCGCCCCGGGCCGCCGGCCGGTCGGCGTAGGTGTAGGCCGTCGAGTCGGTCGGCGTGTCGCGGAGGTCGGCCGCGAGCAGGCCGGCCCGGGCCGCCCACCGGGCCCCGCCCTCGACCCCGATCAGCACGCCGCCGCCGCGGACCCAGGCGCGGACTCGGGCCGTCGCCGTCGAGTCCAGCGACCCGTACGACCCGTCGGCCAGGATCAGGGTCGTGTAGCCGTCGAGCGCCGGCAGCGCGGCCGGATCGACGAGCGAGACCGGCTGGCCGAACCGCTCGCTCAGCAGGTGCCACACCTCGCCGACGCCGTAGACGTCGGCGCCCTCACCGGCCATCAGCGCGACGCGGGGGGCCTGCAGGACTGGCCACGACCGGCTCCCCAGGTCGGCCCCGGACGGCGTCAGGCCGGTGTTGAGCGCGAACGCCTCGACGTGGTCCTGGGCGACCGCCTGGGCGACCGCGTCGTGGACCGTTTGGGCGTCGACGCCGGACTGGCGGACGGCGACGACCAGCGTCCCGCGGTCGAACGACTGGGTCGCGCCCCCGGCCGACGACTCGAACGGTGTCTGGGCCAGCCGGACCCGGGCGCCGGTCGCCTGCAACCGGGCCAGCGCGCGCGGAGCGAAGTAGCGGTCCCAGCGGACGGCGTAGGCCACGCGCGCCCGGCCGCCGACGAGCCGGCCGCCGTCGAAGGCCGGGTCCACCTCGGGCCCGAGGCGGGGGGAGCCGGCGACCTCGGCCACGTCGGCGCCGTAGGACAGCGGGAAGGTCCAGGCCGAGACGTCGTAGAACAGGCTGTCGGTGTAGGCCAGCGTCCGCTCCATGGCCGCCGTGACCAGGCGGCCCTGGGGCTGGTCGAGCGGGACCACCAGCGCCTGGCCCGCCGGGACCGTCCGCCCGCCGACCGCGACCGGCTCGGCCGAGGCGTGGACGCGGACCCGGCTCCGGGCCAGCGCCTGGGCCAGCGCCTGGCCGCGCGTCCGCCGCCGGTCGAGCGCGATCACGTAGGCGCCCCGCCGGGGCTCGGCGTAGAAGTCGCGCATGTGGGCCAGCAGCCGCGGGCGCAGCGCGACGGCCGCGCGCAGCGTCGAGACCGACGTGGCGAGCTGGTTGCGGACGGTGAAGGCGTACGTCAGCTCGCCGTTCTCGTCGGTCGACCGGCGGAGCGCCCGGCTCGACGCCTGCTCGAACAGGATGCCCACGCCCCCGTTGATGTCGGGGTAGGTCGAGCCCTTGCCGTAGTAGAAGTCGTCGAAGCTCTCCTCGCTGTAGTAGAGCGACCCGATCCGGTCCAGCTCGTCGGCGTGGTAGCCGGCGATGGCCCCGGTCAGCTCGACGGTCGCCGCCGGCGTGTTCGGGTTGTTGCGGGACGGGATGCCGGGCTGGAAGAAGAACGTCGCCTCGGGCCCCATCTCGTGGTGGTCGGTCGAGACCTGGGGCCGCCAGGTGTGCCACCACGCCATCCGGCCCCGGCTCTCCCGGAGCTCGGTCGGGAGCCAGTCCCGGTTGATGTCGAAAAAGTAGTGGTTCGTCCGCCCGGCGGGCCAGACCTCGCGGTGCTCGCGGTCGGCGCCGTCGGCGACCGGCGTGCCGCCGCGCCAGCCGTTGACCCAGTCGACGAAGCGGTCGCGGCCGTCGGGGTTGAGCATCGGGTCGAGCAGGACGACGGCCTGGCCCAGCTGGCGCTCGACCTCGGGGCCCTGGCCGGCCGCCAGGTGGTAGAGCCAGACGAGCGCCGCCTCCGTGCCCGACGCCTCGTTGCCGTGGACCGAGTACCCCTGGTAGACCACGACCGGCATCCCGTCCAGGTCCGCCTCGGTCACGTCGCGGGGCGCCTCGCTCAGCCGGACGTTGGCCGCCTGGATCTCGGCCAGCCGGGCGTGGTTGGCCGGGCTCGTGACCGTCACGTGCGCCAGCCGCCGGCCCTCGTAGGTCTCGCCGTGGAACCCGAGCACGACCCGGGGCGACGCGGCGGCGACGGCCTCCAGGTAGCGGACGACCTCCTCGGGCCGCGTGTGCCGCTCGCCGACGGTGTAGCCCAGCACGTCCTGGGGCGTCGGCACGGACCGGTCGTAGGACGTCGTGCCGTCGATGGCGTAGTCGATGGCCAGCGGCACGGCCGGCTGGGCCGAGGCGGCGGCGGCGAGGGCGAGGAACAGACCGAGGCGGAGCATGAGCAGCGGGGGGGGGGACCCCAACCTATCGACGCGACGGACGGCCTGCCGGCGTGGTGGGCCCTCCGCACGATGCACGCCCTCGCCTGGTGCGCACGGGCCTTCGGGGCCGGACGCTCGCGCGAGGGCATCCTGCCGGGCGGTTTCCGCACTCACTCACGGGTCGGTCGTGACTGAGTAAAGCAGGGGTGAAGGGGCAAGCTTGTGGGAACGAACGATTAATGGAAGGGCTTCCAGGGGCATGCCTAGTTCGACCTCGCTGCTGACCCTCGTGCTGCTCGCCCTCGTCGGCGGCGCGGTACAGGTCTCAGTAGAGATCGCTCCGGTGGTCGAGGCCCACGAGGTCACGTCCGTGGCGTCCGACGTTGACCTCGTCGAGGCCGAAGCGACGACGGCGCGGGCCGAAGCCGCGCGCGGGACCGCCGCCTCGGCTCCCGCTGGCCCGACGCCGGTGGCGGACCGCCCGTCGGCCGAGCCGCCCGTCCGGCCCCCCCGCTAGCGCGCGCGTGGTCCCAGTCGGGGCTGCGCCCCGGTCGTCGCGCCTCGTGCGCATCGCCGTGCGAGTGGCGCACGGTGCCCCTCTCGGCCCGATCCTTCGGGCCGTCCGTCCCCCGCCACGCCCGTGGCACGTCTCTCCAGACCCATGATCCCCCTCCGCGTCCTCCCCCTCATCGCCACCGTCGTCCTGGTCGGCTGCTCCACCACGAACGCGCAAGTCACGACGTCCTACGACTACGACCCGGCCGTTCCGCTGACGGCCGAGACCCAGGCGGCGCTCACCCCCATGCAGGTGATCCAGCGGCTCAAGGACGGCAACGCTCGGTTCCGCGCCAGCGAGCGCGTCGAGCGCGACTTCATGGGCGAGGTCCGCGAGACCGCCGGGGGCCAGTACCCGATGGCGGCCATCCTGGGCTGCATCGACAGCCGGGTCCCCCACGAGATCGTCTTCGACAAGGGCGTCGGCGACGTGTTCTCGGCCCGTGTGGCCGGCAACTTCGTCAACACCGACATCCTGGGATCGCTCGAGTTCGCGACGGCCGTCGCGGGCTCTAAGGTGGTCGTCGTGCTCGGGCACACCGAGTGCGGCGCGGTCAAGGGCGCCTGCGACCACGTCGAACTGGGCAACCTGACGAGCACGCTGGCCAACATCGCCCCGGCGGTTTACGCCGTCGGTGACCTGGTCCCGGGCGAGCGGTCGTCGAAGAACGGCGCGTACGTCCAGGCGGTGGCCGACGAGAACGTCGACATGACCGTCCGCAACATGGTCGAGCGGAGCCCGGTGATGCACGGGCTGGTCGAGGAGGGCAAGCTGATCGTGATCGGCGCCATGCACAACGTGTCGACCGGCGAGGTCGAGTTCTTCGAGGGCTCCATGATCACGGCCGAGACCATCGGCGACCTCGCCCGGTGAGCCGGCCCCGCTCCGTCCACGACGGCCCTGGGCCCCCCGTGTGGGGGGGGCGTCCGTCTCTGCCCTTGAGCCTCATGACCCGGCTGTTCTCCCTCCCGGCGCTCGCGCTCGTGGCGCTCCTGTCCGCGCCGCTCAGTGCCCAACCCCAGGGGGGGCATCGGACGGGGCCGCCGTCGGCGCTTGGTACATGTACTTCGGCACGGCCACCTTGGGCGGAGGCCCGTTCGGGGCCCACGCGGAAGTCCAGTACCGGAACCACGGCGTCATCGGCGACCTCCAGCAGGTCCTGCTCCGCACGAGCGGGCGCTACACGTTGCCCGACGGCTCGGCGACGCTCTCGCTCGGGTACGGCTACATCCTGAGCGAGCAGGAGGGCGACCCGGACGACCCGGTCGACGAGCACCGGATCTACCAGGAGGCCTTCCTCCGCCAGCGCGTCGAGGCCGTCCGCGTCAACCACCGCTTCCGGTACGAGCAGCGGTTCGTCGACGACCTCGACGCCCAGACGCGGTTCCGGTACGCCGTCTTCGCCTCGCTCCCGCTCACCTCGGCCGACTTCCGCCCGGGCACGGTCTACGCCGCCGCCTACAACGAGGTCTTCCTCAACACGTCGGGCCGCGGGCGCGATGGGATCGACGTCCCGGTGTTCGGGAACAACCGGCTCTACGGGGCGCTCGGGTACCAGGTCTCGGGGGGGCTGGCGGTCCAGGTGGGGTACATGAACCAGACGTTCGGGCGGAGCACGGCCGACGGGTTCCGCCAGCGCGAGGACGGTCAGCTCCAGGTCTCGCTCCACCACAACCTCGGCCTCTAGCCCCACCTCAGACGGCGCCTCGGGCCGACCGGGGGACGTCTCACGCGGGTCTCACGGGGCGTAGCCTCGGGGGCTCCCCGTCCCGCCTGCCCTTGACCCCCCGACTCGCCCTCGCCCTCGCTGCGCTCTCGCTCGTCGGCGGCGGCGCGCGGTCGCAGTCGCTCGTGCTCACGGAGGGCGCGACGCTGTCGCTCACCGGCGGCGTCCAGCCCCGGGTCGGATTCGCCGTCGAGGCCGCCGACGGCACCGAGCGCGTGGGGCTCGGGCTCCGGCGGGCGCGGCTCCAGTTCCGTCTGACGCTGCTCGGCCGCCTGGGCATGGAGTACGACATCGACGCGACGCCGGGCGACCTCCGGAGCGTCGACCTGTTCGCGTTCTACGACGTGTCGGAGGCGGTCCAGCTTCGGGCCGGGCGGCTCCCGCCTGCCCAGGCCCGAGGCTACACGCTGACGTCGTTCTCACGGATCGACGCCGTCGACCGGGCGGCGGTCGACGAGCGGTGGGCGGCGGGTACGCTGGGGGCTTCGGGCCGTGACATCGCCGTCGACCTGGCAGCGAGGGTGGGGGCGACCGAGCTCCAGGTCTCGGTGCACAACGGGACCGGGGGGTTCTCGCGCGACACCGACAACTTCCGCGAGAGCGGGTCGAGCCCGTCGGTCACGCGTGGGGCCGACGACGTGGCGCTGGCGCTGAGCGCGTCGGCCCACCGGGGCGGCCCGACGGGGCTCTCGTTCGGCGGGTTCGCGAGCGCCAACGCCCGAGGCAACGAGCAGACGGCGCTCGGCGGCGAGGAGCGAGCGTACGTCACCGGCGGTCTCCACGTCTACTGGGGAGAGCGGCCGGGCGCCCAGCCGGTCCGAGTCAAGCTCGACGCCTTGGGCACGGCCTACCAGGACGCCGGCGGGGTCAGGCAGCGGTCGGCGGGGGTCGGGCTCCTGGGGGCCGTCCGGGTGCTGGGCCACGGCGAGGCGTTCGCCCGCGCCGAGCGCTACTGGGACGAGGTCGACGGACGGGGCGACACGTTCGGGACCGTGGGCGCGAGCTACAGCCCGTCGGCGGCGGTGGGGCGCGACTACCGCGACGTCCGGGTCACGGCAGCGTACGTGGTGCGGCGGAACGCCAACGGCGCCCTCGGACACCTCGGCGTGGTCCAGGGTCAGATCGTCTTTTAGGGCGCGGTCTGCACCCCGCCGGACGTCCCGGTCCGGGCGCTCCCCCTTCGGCTGTTGACGAGACGGGGCTCTTGAGATCCGGTCTCTCTTGACCCGTCGGTCCCGCACACGCGAGAGTTGACGAGGTGGGAGGGCGGGAGGTCGCGCCCGAAAACCCTCCCCCGCCGTCCTCAATGTGGGCCGCCATCCTGAATGCGGGCCGACAAACGGCCGCTCTCCGGCGTCGGCGGACGCCAGCGGGGCCGGCCGTCGACGCGGAAGCGGTTCCGCTGTGAAGTCACGATAAACCACGCACTGCGGTGGGATCCCTGACCGATAGCAGGGATACGTTTGTTGTACGCCCGATTTGGGCCGGCTCGTCCCCCCGTCGCATGCCCTCCGCTCGACTGATCGCTCGTTTGCTCGGCGTTGCCCTGATGGTGGGCGGCCTCGCTACGGTGACCGCGTTCGCGCCGGTCGGCAGCGTCGTCGAGTTCCCAGGAGGGACCTCGGAGGTCCCGGCGGACATCGGGGTCGACGAGGAGAAGACGCTCCCCGCGCTGGCCGAGGTGGCTGCGCTCGTCGTCGCCCGGTCCGACTACGCCTCGGCGCACGCCATCGGCGGGTCGACCCCGCGCGGCGCCCCGCCGACGCCTCCGCCCGAGGCCTAGGCCCGCCCGACTCGCCCCGCCTCGGGGCCGAGGTGGGCCCACGGATCGCCCGGCGGCCTGCCGGGCTCGGTCGCGACCGGCGGGTCGCGGCCCCTCCCGCTTTCCGAGACCGCGGCGCGCCGTACGCCCGCGGTCCAGTTTCCGACCTCCGCGCGTCCGCGCGGAGTCGTCCCCCCACTCTGTCCCCCCTTTATGTCAACGCTTCAGCGCGGGCTCGCGGCCAACCTCCGCCACGACCTGCCCGCCTCCATCGTCGTCTTTCTCGTCGCCGTCCCGCTGTGCCTCGGGATCGCGCTCGCCAGTGGCGCGCCGCTGTTCTCGGGCGTCATCGCGGGCATCATCGGCGGCATCGTCGTCGGCGCCCTGAGCGGCTCGCCGCTGGGCGTGAGCGGCCCGGCGGCCGGCCTGGCCGTCATCGTGCTCACGGCCATCGAGGAGCTCGGCGCGTTCGAGATCTTCCTGGCCGCCGTCGTGCTGTCGGGCGTGATCCAGGTCGCGCTCGGGTTCGCCCGGGCCGGCGTGATCGGGTACTACTTCCCGACCTCGGTCATCAAGGGGATGCTGGCCGGCATCGGCGTCATCATCGTGCTCAAGCAGATCCCCCACGCGTTCGGCTACGACGCCGACCCCGAGGGGAGCCTGACGTTCGCGCAGCCCGACGGGTTCAACACGTTCACGGAGCTGGCCAACATGGTCAACTACGTCAGCCCGGGCGCGGTGATCGTGACGCTGGCGGCGCTGGCGATCCTGATCGGGTGGACGCGGCCGGCGATCCGCGACCACAAGGTCCTGGGGCTGGTGCCCGGCCCGCTGCTGGCCGTCGGCGCGAGCATCGGGCTGGCGCTGGCGTTCGCCGGCACCGGCTTCGGCTTCCGGCCCGACCAGCTGGTCCAGATCCCCGTCGCGACCAACCTGTCGGAGATCGCGGGCCTGTTCACGCTCCCCGAGTTCTCGGCCATGACCCGGCCCGACGTCTGGGTGATCGCGGCGACGATCGCCGTCGTGGGCAGCCTGGAGACGCTGCTGTGCGTCGAGGCGACCGACAAGCTGGACCCGTTCAAGAGGGTCACCCCGACCAACCGGGAGCTCAAGGCCCAGGGCGTCGGCAACGCGATCTCAGGACTCGTCGGCGGCCTCCCGATCACCCAGGTCATCGTCCGGTCGTCGGCCAACATCCAGTCGGGTGGGCGGACCAAGGTGTCGGCCATCTCGCACGGCGTGCTGCTGTTGGTCTGCGTGCTCGCCATCCCGGTGCTGCTCAACCTGATCCCGCTGGCGGCGCTGGCGGCGATCCTGTTCGTGGTCGGCTACAAGCTGGCGCGGCCGGCCGTGGTCAAGCAGATGTGGGAGGGCGGCGTGACCCAGTTCCTGCCGTTCATCGTGACGGTCGTCGGGATCGTGCTGACGGACCTGCTGATGGGGATCCTGATGGGGCTGGCCGTCGCCGTCGTCGTGATCCTGTACCAGGCCTGGCGGACGCCCTACAGCGTCGACATGGACGCCCACGTGCCCGGCGAGCCGGTCCGGATCGAGCTGGCCCAGCAGGTCACGTTCTTCAACAAGGCGAGCATCCAGCACACGCTCGACGAGGTGCCCGACGGGGCCCGCGTGGTGATCGACGCGCGCCGGGCCCACTACGTCGACCCGGACGTGGTCGAGATCATCCACGACTTCGAGACGAACGCGGAGACGCGCGACATCGAGGTCGAGATCATCGGCTCGGTCGACGGGACGCGGCCCGAGCCCGTCGACCGGCTCCAGACGGCGACGCGCGAGCGGCTGGCGGCCTCGGCCACGGCCGGCGACGGCGACGCCCAGGAGGGCGTCGTGCCGGAGCTGGCCCCGCCCGCCTCGGTCTAGCGCCGGCGACGCCCCGGCCCGCCGGCCTCCCGAGGCGGGCCGGGCCGACCGTTTCTCATTTTCTGACCCCTCTTCCCATGTCCACCCCCGATCCTTCCATGCGAGACCTCACCGTCGCCCTCACCGCCGAGACCCAGGCGTCGCTCACGCCCGCCGAAGTCGTCCAGCTCCTCAAAGACGGCAACGGCCGCTTCCTGGCCGGCGAGCCGCTCGAGCGCGACTTCCTGCGCCAGGTCCGCGAGACCGCCGGGGGCCAGTACCCGATGGCGGCCATCCTGGGCTGCATCGACAGCCGGGTGCCCCACGAGATCGTCTTCGACAAGGGCGTCGGCGACGTGTTCTCGGCCCGTGTGGCCGGCAACTTCGTCAACACCGACATCCTGGGATCGCTCGAGTTCGCGGCGGCGCTGGCCGGCGTCAAGGTGATCGTCGTGCTCGGGCACACCGAGTGCGGCGCGGTCAAGGGCGCCTGCGACCACGTCCAGCTGGGCAACCTCACCTCCACGCTGGCCAACCTGGCCCCGGCGCTCTACGCCGTCGGCGACGTCGACGGCGAGCGGTCGTCGAAGAACGGCGCGTACGTCCAGGCCGTGGCCGAGGAGAACGTGCGCCAGACGGTCCGCCAGATCGTCGACCGGAGCCCCGTGCTCCGCGAGCGCGTGGTCGCGGGCGACCTGACCGTGATCGGCGCCATGCACGACGTGAGCTCGGGCGAGGTCGCGTTCTTCGAGAGCGAGGCCCTGACGGCCGACTCCATCGGCTGAGCCCCCTCGGCTGAGCCCCCTCGGCAGAACCCCTCGGCTCCCCCCGCCTCGGTACCGAGGCGGGGGGAGCCGGTCAGTCGGCGAGCGCGGCGTGGGCCGCCGCCAGCCGGGCGACGGGCACGCGGAACGGCGAGCAGCTCACGTAGTCCAGCCCGACGCCGTGGAAGAAGGCGACCGACGCCGGGTCGCCGCCGTGCTCGCCGCAGATCCCCACCTTGAGGGCGGGCCGCGTGGCCCGCCCGCGCTCGGTCCCGAGGCGGACCAACTCGCCGACGCCCTCGGTGTCGAGCGTCTGGAACGGGTCGGCCGGGAGCACGCCGTGCTCGACGTAGGCGGACAAGAACCGGCCGGCGTCGTCGCGGCTCAGCCCGAACGTGGTCTGGGTGAGGTCGTTGGTGCCGAACGAGAAGAACTCGGCCGTCGCGGCGATGTCGCCGGCTCGCAACGCCGCGCGCGGCAGCTCGATCATGGTGCCGACGAGGTAGTCGAGGGCGACGCCGCGCTCGGCCAGCACGGCGTCCGCCATCTCGCGGACGAGCGCGGCCTGGGTCTCGATCTCGGGGGCGGCCGAGACCAGCGGCACCATCACCTCGGGGTGCACCGCGACGCCGTCCTCGTGGCACTCGGCGACGGCCTCGAACAGGGCCCGGACCTGCATCCGGGTGATCTCGGGGTAGAGCATCCCCAGGCGACACCCGCGCATGCCGAGCATCGGGTTCTGCTCGTGGAGCTTCTCGACCTGCCGCAGCAGCGCCCGCGACGCCGCCGACTCGTCCAGGAGGCGGTCCATCTCCTCCAGCGTGGTGGCCTGCTTGAGCGCCAGCTTGGTCTCGGCGATGCGCCCGGTGAGCTCCACCAGGTCCGGCAGGAACTCGTGGAGCGGCGGGTCGAGCAGGCGGACGGTCACGGGCAGGCCGTCCATCGCGCGGAACAGCGCGTCGAAGTCGGCCCGCTGGAAGGGGAGGAGCCGGCGGAGGGCCGCCTCGCGCTCGCCCGCGCCGTCGGCCAGGATCATCTCGCGCATGGCCGCCAGCCGCTCGTCGCCGAAGAACATGTGCTCCGTCCGGCACAGGCCGATCCCCTCGGCCCCGAACTCGCGGGCCCTGGCCGCGTCCTCGCCCGTGTCCGCGTTCGCGCGCACGCCGAGCCGGCGGAAGCGGTCGGCCCAGCCCATCAGCGTGTGGAAGTCGTCGCCCAGCTCCGGGTCCTTGGTCGGCACCCGGCCCAGGAGCACCCGGCCCGTCGCGCCGTCGACCGTGACCCAGTCGCCCGCGACGACGGTGTGCCCGCCGGCCTCCAGCCGCCCCTGGGCCGTGTCGATGCGGAGGCTGCTGGCGCCGGCGACGCACGGCGTGCCCATGCCGCGCGCCACGACGGCCGCGTGGCTCGTCATGCCGCCCTCGGCCGTCACGACGGCGACGGCGGCCACCATGCCGTGGAAGTCCTCGGGCGACGTCTGCTGGCGGACCAGCACGACGGGCGTGCCCTCGGCCGCTCGGGCCTCGGCGTCGTCCGAGGTGAACGCCACGCGGCCCTGGGCGGCACCCGGGCTGGCCGGCAGGCCCTCCGCCAAGACGGCCACCTCGGCGCCGTCGTCGACGGCCGGGTGGAGCAGCCCTTCGAGCGCGGAGGGGTCGACGCGCGAGACCGCCGTCCGCTCGTCGATCACGCCCTCGGCCACCATCTCGACGGCGATGCGCACGGCGGCGGCGCCGGAGCGCTTGGCGGTCCGGGTCTGGAGCAGCCACAGCGTGCCCTGCTCGATGGTGAACTCGATGTCCTGCACGTCGCCGTAGGTCGCCTCCAGCCGGTCGGCCAGGTCCTGGAACTCGTCGGAGGTCTCGGGCAGGTCGCCCGCCATCTCGGCGATGGGCTTGGGCGTCCGCGTGCCCGCGACCACGTCCTCTCCCTGGGCGTTCAGGAGGTACTCGCCGTACAAGCCCTTGGCCCCGGTCGACGGGTCGCGCGTGAAGGCGACGCCCGTGCCCGAGTCCCAGCCCTTGTTGCCGAACACCATCGCCTGGACGGTCACGCCGGTCCCGATGTCGTCCGCGATGCCGTGGATGCGGCGGTAGTGGACCGCCCGGTCGTTGTCCCAGCTGTCGAACACGGCGGCGACGGCCTGGCGGAGCTGCTCGCGCGGGTCGTCCGGGAACGCCTGCCGCGTCTGGCCGGCGATGATGCGCTTGGACTGGGCGACGATCTCGCGGAGCTGGCCGACCGTGAGGTCGGTGTCCAGCCCGCCTTCGGTCTGCCCCTTGGCGCGCTGCAGGACGCGCTCGAAGCGCTCGGCCTCGACGCCCATCACGATCTCGCCGAACATGGCGACGAACCGGCGGTAGGCGTCGTAGGCGAACCGCTCGTCGCCGGTCTGGGCCGCCAGCGCGGCGGCGGTCTGGTCGTTGAGCCCCAGGTTCAGCACGGTGTCCATCATGCCCGGCATCGAGACGGCGGCGCCGGAGCGGACCGACAGCAGCAGCGGGTCCGTGGCGTCGCCGAACGCGCGCCCGGCGGCGTCCTCGACCTGGGCCAGAGCCGCGTCGGCCTGCTCCCACAGGCCGTCCGGGGCGTGGTGCCCGGCGTCCTGGTAGGCGACGCAGGCCTCGGTCGTGATGGTGAAGCCCGGCGGCACCGGCAGGCCGGCCGCCGTCATGGCCGCCAGCCCGGCGCCTTTGCCGCCGAGCAGGGCCTCCCCGTGCGCGGGGGCGTCGGCGAAGGCGTAGACCCAGCGGGGAGCGGCGTCGGTCGGGGCGCGGGAGGTGTCGGTCGGCATGGGACTCGGGTGGGGGGAGCAGGCCTACCCGCGAAGCGCTTCCACGGTCCCCGCCTCGGTGCCGCCGTGGACCAGGCCGGAGGGGGGGCAGAGGTGGCCGGCAGGCCGCCGAGGGGGCGGGGTCAGGCCGGCGGCCAGAGCCCCAGGTGACGCCGGAGGGCGACGACCTGGCCCAGGTGGTGCGCGTTGTGGTCGGCGGCGACCAGGATCTGGCGGAGCGGGGTGTAGCCGGGCGCCCACGCCAACTCGGCGGTGAGGTCGGCCGTCCGGGCCAGGTCCGCGAGCGCGTCGAGGTCGGCCAGGAAGGCGGCTCGCTGGCGGTCCCAGTCGCCGGCGGCCGCGTCGCGCTCGGGCCAATACGCAGCGGGCCAGTCCTTGTCCTGGTAGTCGGCCGAGGTGGCGAACTCCAAGATGTCGGCCTGAGCCATGCGGAGGTGCCAGAGCAGGTCGTACAGGGAGTGCGTCCAGCCGCGGGCGCGCTCGTGGACGCGGCCGGGCGGGACGCCGTCCAGGGCGACCGGGCCGACGTGGGCCTGACCGCCGCGGAGCAGCGCGACCAGCTCGTGGCGGAGGCGGGCGCCGGGGTCGAGGCCGGAGGGGGGAGGCGTCACGGTGCGGAAGGGGAGGGGCCGGAACGAACCTAGCCGCGTCGGGGTGCAGAGGGTCAACCGACCCGACCCTCCGATGACTGACACGACTTCTACGCTGGGCTACGACCTCACCCCGCTGCGTGGCGACGCCCGCGACCGCGCCGCCGACGCCGCCGGGCTCGACGCCGAGGAGCGCCGGGTCCTGCTCGCGCACGGGACCGAACGGCCCGGCTGCGGCCTGCTGCTCCACACCAAGGAGACCGGGACTTACGCCTGCAACCTGTGTGGGCTGCCCCTCTTCGAGTCCGGCTCGAAGTTCGAGTCCGGCACCGGATGGCCCAGCTTCTTCCAGCCCGTCTCGGCCGACCACGTCACCGAGATCACCGACCGGAGCCTGGGCATGACGCGCGTCGAGACCCGGTGCGCCCGGTGCGACGGCCACCTCGGCCACGTCTTCCCCGACGGCCCCCGCCCGACGGGCCAGCGCTACTGCATGAACTCGGCCGCGCTCGAGTTCTTCGCCGAGGGCGACGAGCCCGTCCAGCGGACCGCCACGGACCCGACCGGCGCCTAGGGCCCGTAAGACAAAGCCACTCGCTGGCTACGCGGTGCCACACCCGGCGCCTGCAGCCCCCCTCCTCGCGCGGGGTTCAGGACCCCGCGCTCGTCGGGCGCCTTGCTGGCCCCGCTCGCGCCTCCCGCTCGCCGACGCTCCGACTTGTCTCACAGACCCTAGCCGCCCGGCCCCAGCAGACCGGCGCCTAGCCTCCCGACCCCGCCCCCCGATGACTGAGACCGACGCCCCCACGACGCCCGCCGAGACCGAGGCGCCCGCCGTCGCCACCGAGGCGGACCTCCCCGCCGACCTCGACGAGCGGCTGGGCGCGCCGGGCGCGTTCCCGTTCACGCGCGGGGTCTACCCCGAGATGTACCGGAGCCGGCTGTGGACGATGCGCCAGTACGCCGGCTTCTCGACCGCCCAAGCCTCGAACGAGCGGTACCACGCGCTGCTGGGGGCCGGCGCGCGCGGGCTGTCGGTCGCCTTCGACCTGCCGACCCAGATCGGCTACGACCCGGACGACCCCATCGCCGAGGGCGAGGTGGGCAAGGTGGGCGTGTCGGTCGCGTCCATCGAGGACATGCGCCAGCTGTTCGACGGCATCCCGCTGGCCGACGTGACCACGTCGATGACGATCAACGCGACGGCGCCCATCCTGCTGCGCGCTCTACGTCGCCGTGGCGAAGGAGCAGGGGGCGGATCCGCAAGGCGTTGGGCGGGACCATCCAGAACGACATCCTGAAGGAGTACGCCGCGCGCGGGACCTACATCTACCCGCCGCGCCCGTCGATGCGCTTCATCACCGACACGTTCGCGTGGTGCGCCGAACACACGCCGCGCTGGAACACGATCTCGATCTCGGGCTACCACATCCGCGAGGCCGGCGCGACGGCCGCCGAGGAGCTCGCGTTCACACTGGCCGACGGCATCGCCTACGTCCAGGCCGCGCTCGACGCCGGGCTCGACGTGGACACGTTCGGGGCGCGGCTGAGCTTCTTCTTCAACGCCCACAACGACTTCTTCGAGGAGGTCGCCAAGTTCCGGGCGGCGCGCCGGATGTGGGCCGGGATCATGCGCGACCGGTTCGGCGCGACCTAGCCCAAGGCCCAGATGCTGCGGTTCCACACCCAGACGGCCGGGTCGACGCTGCAGGCCCAGCAACCGCTCGTCAACGTGCCGCGCGTGACGCTCCAGGCGCTGGCGGCCGTGTTGGGCGGCACCCAGTCGCTCCACACCAACGGGTTCGACGAGGCGCTGGCGCTGCCGACCGAGGCCGCGGCGACGCTGGCGCTTCGGACGCAGCAGGTGATCGGGTTCGAGAGCGGCGTGACCGACGCCGTCGACCCGCTCGCCGGCTCGTACCACGTCGAGCGGCTGACGGCCGACATCGAGGCGCCAGGCCCAGCGCCTGATCGACGAGGTCGACGCGCTCGGCGGGGCCGTCGCGGCCATCGAGGACGGGTACTACCAGGACCGGCATCGCGCAGTCGGCGTACCGGGCCCAGCTCGCCATCGAGGCGGGCGACGACGTGGTCATCGGCGTCAACAAGTTCGAGACCGACGAGTCGGCCGAGATCGACCTGCTCCGCGTCTCGGACGCCATCCGCGACGCAGCAGGTCGCGCGCGTCCAGGCGCTCCGCGCGTCGCGCGACGCCGACCGGTGGACGGCGGCGATGGACGCCGTCGAGGCCGCCGCCCGGGGCGACGAGAACGTGGTCCCGCGCGTGCTCGACGCCGTCGAGGCCGAGGCGACGGTCGGCGAGGTCGCCGGGCGCCTGCGGACCGTCTGGGGCGAGTACGAGGGCTGACCCCGCCCGCCTCGGCGTCTCCCCAGGCCCCTCCGCGAGCGACTCTCCCCACCGGCGGCCCGAGGCGGGCCGACAGCCCGACGGTCACCGCCAGCCCGGCGCCGGCGGGGCGGACCGTGACCGTACGCCGCGCGCGGGCCGCGTTCTGGCCAGCCGTGCCGATGTCGTAGGCCGTCCCCACGACGATCACTCCGGCCCCGACGAGCGTGGCACCGGCCGCCAGCAGCCCGTTGGCGCTGTCGTTCAGGAACGAGTCCAGGAACGCCCGGACGATGAGCGCACTGCCGCCGATCCGAAGGCCGCGGCGGGGACGCCAGCAGACAGCGCGACGGCTCCCGCGGGGCTGAGCCGGGAGTGCTCGGCGGGGCCCTCCGGGAGGGACGGGACCGGTGGCGGAACGAACTGGGCGCGGACCGGGCCAGCGACGGAGAAGAGGGCGAGGGTAGCGAGAGCGAAACGGCGCACGAGAACGGCGTGAGGCTGTCCACCCAGGGGCGGGGTCCGGGCGGGCCTCCCGCCTGAGGCGGTCGCACCACCGTCCGCACGCGCCCCGTGACTTCCGGGGCGAACGCCCGGCCGGCGGGGCCGCCGTCCGTCGTTCCAGCGGGGCCACTCGGCCCGCCTCGGTCGTCTCGCCGGGTCCCTCCACCGTCGGCCCGAGGCGGAGGGGGCCAGGGTGCCAGGTCCATGCCAGGCGAGCGGTCGGTGGCGTCAGAGTCCGACGCGGAGCACCGCTGTGGGGGTGCCCGCTCGCCAGCCGGGGGACAGCACGACGCGCGGGTACGCGGCGCGGTACCGCCGCGCCCGCGCCGCGTTGCCGGGGACCGTCGCCAGGTCGTACCCCGTGCCGACGACCAGCCCCGTCGCCGTCGCCGCGATCGCGCCGATCAGCAGCGCCGTGACGGCCGGGCCGCAGCGCTCGGCGTCGCCGACCCCGCCGAGCTCCGACACCACGCACCCGGCCCCGATCAGGAGGCCCGTCCCTCCCAGGACGGTCCCGGTCCCGAGCCCGACCATCTTGATGGTCAGCGCGCGGCCCACGTCCTGGGCTGCCCCCAGAGACAGGTTCGCGACCGACGGGCCGACCACGGCCCCGACCAGGACGACGACGGGCCCGACATCGTACAGCCCGCTCGTGCTCTCCAGAGGCGGCTCGCCCAAGGCCTCGATCAGCAGCACTCCGGCGCCTACCGTCGCGCCGGTCGCGAGCAACGCGTACGTGTAGGCCCGCGCCGCAGACGTCTGGGGCGGCGCGAAGTCGCCGGGCAAGGGGACGCTGAAGTCGGGTCGGCGCGCGACGCTGTCCGGGGCCGCCGACTGGGCGAGGGCCACAGGGACCAGCAGCAGGGCCGCCGCGAAAGACAGGAGACGCATCGGGGCGGGGTAAAGGTGGCCCAATGTGAGGCCGATAGGACGGCCGTCCGTGGTCCGTTCGGACTATCCCGCGACTAACTGGCTTCACCGGCCTCGCGCCCGCCGAGGCCGCGAGACCGACCCGGTGCCTCTGCCGGTGTCTCCGCCGGCCTGCCGAGGCGGGGCGAGTCGGGTTCCGGCTACTCCGCCGCCAGCCGGGCCTCCAGGCGCCGGGCCGCCGCCGCCGTCGAGTCGTAAGCGGCCCCCTGGGCGGTCTTGAACAGCAGGTTCGTGCGGAGCAGGTTCCGGAACTCGACGTCGTCCTGCAACGCCGGAACGCCCGCGAGAGCCCGATCCAGGTGGTCCCGTCGGTCTCGGCCGAGGTCTCGGGCGCGTGGGTCTCCAGGTACGGGATCATCCGGTCGAGCACGAACTGGCGGTTGATCGCGTCCCACTCGGCGGCTCGGCCGTAGGCCCGGGTGTAGAGCCGGATCACGTCGGCGCGGAGGTCGGCGTCGAGCAGGCCCGAGGTGCCCGTCTGGCGCATCCCCTCGTAGGCCTCGTCGTTGGGCAGGAAAAGGGCGTACGAGACGGCGTAGTCGACGTAGACGTCGAGCGAGTCGTCGGGGAGACGGCCGGCGTCGGGCGCGAGCAGGCGCTGATAGGCCGCTTGCATCCGGGCGATCCGGTCCGCGCTGAGCGCCAAGTCGTCGAGGTCGAGGACCAGGTCGGCCCGCAAGCGCTGGGCGAGCCGGTCGGCCTCGGCGAGCCCGGCGCGGTGGCCGAGCCAGGCGTCGAGCCCGAGCGAGATCGTCACGCCCGCCACGACGACGGCGAGTTGCAAGAGCAGGTCGACGGCCCGTTGGCGGCGGATCACGAGGGCGGGGGAGGCGGCCGGCCAACCTACCCACGGCCTCTGGGGGCCGGCTCGCCCGTCACTCGCCGGCGACTCCGTCGCCGTCCTGGCCGACCGCGACTCGCCGCAGACGGTCTCGCTCCTTCCGCCTCGGGCCCGAGGCGGGCAGGTTCGCGGAGCGTCCGCCGCCTCTTCACCGGGCGTCCGCGGCGCCGGCGCCGGTGGCCCGTCCCGACCAGACCCGCCGCTCGCACCATGGCCGACCCTGCCCGCCTCCCGCACCCCTCGCTCGACCGCGTCGACGACCGGGTCTCCCGGTTCATGCGCCGCCACGGCGTCCGCCTGCTGCGCTACGCCATCGGCGTCGTGTTCGTCTGGTTCGGGGCGCTCAAGCTGGTCCCCGGCCTGAGCCCGGCCGAGGCGCTCGTCAAGGCGACCGTCCCGTTCGTCGACCCCGACGCGTTCTACCCCGTCTTGGCCGTCTGGGAGATCCTGATCGGCGCGATGCTGCTGGTGCGGCCGCTGGCGCGGGGCGCGCTGCTCCTGCTCGCGCTGCAGATGCCGGGCACGTTCCTGCCCTTCCTAGTCCTGCCCGCGGTGTGCTTCTCGGTCTGGCCGTTCACGTCGCCGCTCGACGCGTTCGCGCTGACGCTGGAGGGCCAGTACATCGTCAAGAACGTCGTTCTGATCGCGGCCGGGCTGGTCGTCGGCGGGACGGTGCGCCGGCCGTCGAGCGCCGAGCAGCGGCTCTAGGCGGATGCCCCCGCCTCGGCGCCCCCGGACGGCCTACATCTCGGCCTGGACCTGGGCGTCTGCCGGGCGGTCGAACGCCGACGAGGGCGTGTCGGGGGCCGCGGCCAGCTCGGACAGCGTCCCGCGCGCCTTGGGCTGGCCGGTCGCCGAGGCGAACGACCGGAACCCCTGCTGGAGCGTCACGCCGCCGACCGTCTGGGCGCCGTCGTAGAGCATCAGCGTCTCGGGCGTGTGCCCGCCGTCCGGGTTGAAGCCGGCGTACGAGACGACGTAGCGGACCCCACGGACCCGGTGCGTCTCGGGGTCGAGCAGGACGTCGTAGTAGTCGTCGGGCGCGTCGCCCGTGCCCGGCTCGAACGTGGCCCGGACCACGTCGACCGGCCGGCCCTCGACCGAGTCCGCCGGGGCGGCGGCCAGCCGGACGCCCGGGTCGGCGAACACGAACGGGACGCCGACGAAGTAGTACGGTGTGAGCGACCAGAACCGGGCGTTCGTGGGCAGCTCGGCGTCGGCCGGCCGGGTCCAGGCTTGGGTCCCGCTCCACCCGAACGACACCGACGGGTCGGCCGCCAGCGTGTGGACGGCCCGGGCGGACCACGGGTCGACCAGCTGGCGCGTGTCGAGCGCGTCGCCGGCCGGGGCGCCCGTGCTGTCGAGCCGCGTGTAGGCGTACCGGAAGCGGAGCGGGCCCGCGCCGTACCACGCCGCCAGCCCGCCGTGCGCTTCGATGGCCTGGGCGATCTGGCGCCCGCCGTCGGACGCCGCCAGCCGGGCGTCGGCGTCGGCCACGCGCGCGTCGACGGCGCGGTCGGACGGCGCGGCGAGGTCGGGGCCGCACCCGGCGACGAGGAGGGCGGCGAGCAGGAGCGGGCGGGTCATGGCGTGTCGGCTGGGTGTCCCCGCCTCGGGACCGAGGCGGGCTGGGCTAGACCGTCTCGCGGAGCGCGTCGAGGACCTGGCGCGGCGAGGCCCGCTGGGTGTAGTCGGCCTCGACGAAGGCGGCCCGGATGGTCCCGCTCCGGTCGATCACGTACGTCGCCGGGACCGGGAGCGCCCACGCGGCGTCGGTGCCCGGCGCGGCCCCGTGGTACCGCTCCAGGTCGACGCCGACCGCCTGGTACCGGGCCCTGGTCTGGTCGTCGACCCGGAACAGCAGGCCGTAGGCGCTCGACACCCGCCCGCCCGCGTCGGACAGGACCGAGTAGGCCAGGTCGTTCCGCTCGGCCATCGAGACCGAGCTGTCGGGCGACTGGGGCGAGACGGCGACCAGCCGGGCGCCGGCCGCCTCGAACTGGGCCAGCGCCTCCTGGTAGTCGCGGAGCTGGGTGTTGCAGTAGGGGCACCACGCGCCCCGGTAGAACGTGAGCACGACCGGGCCGTCGACCAGCAGGGTCTCCAGGCGGACCGTCTGGCCCATCGCGTCGGGCAGGGCGAAGTCCGGCGCCCGGTCGCCGACGCCGAGCGCGCGGTTGGCGGCCTGGTCGGCCGAGACCGCCACCGGCGGCCCCGCGACGTCGGTCGCCGGTGGAGCGGCCGGCGGGGCCTGGGGCGCGGGCTCCGGGTCGGAGGCGCAGGCGGCCAGGGCGAGGGCGAGGAGCAGCGGGAGCGAGCGCACGGGCAGGAGGGGAGGGAGGGACGGCGGTCAGCTTACGAGCCGTCGGCCCCACCGTCCCAGACCGGGTAGTCGGTGTAGCCGTCGCGCGCCGCCGCCGTAGAACGTGTCGGAGTCGGGCTCGTTCAGCGGGGCGTCGAGGCCGGCGGCCTGCGCGGCGAAGCGGAGCGGGAGGTCGGGGTTGGCCAGGAACGGGCGGCCGTAGGCCACCAGGTCGGCCGTGCCCGCCTCGACGATCGCCTCGCCGCTCTCGCGGTCGAACCCGGAGTTGGCGATCACGGCGCGCGAGAACTGCTCCCGGAGCAGCGCGATCGCGTCGAACCCGACCTCCTCGCCGCCCCACTGGCCCGGGCGGATGCCGTGGAGGTAGACGAGCCCGCGCCCGTCGAGCAGGTCGGCGACGGCCCCGAACGTCTCGGCCCGGTCGGCGTCTTGGACGCCGTTGGTGCCGGCCGCGAACGACAGCGCGCGCGCCGACGCGCTCGGGCTCCCAGACGTCGAGCACGGCGTCGGTCACCTCGGTCAGGAAGCGCAGCCGGTTCTCCAGCGAGCCGCCGTAGGCGTCGGTCCGGTGGTTGGTCCCGCTGGCGAGGAACTGCTCGATCAGGTAGCCATTCGCCGCGTGGATCTCGACGCCGTCGAAGCCGGCGTCCCGGGCGCGCGCGCGCGCCCTCGGCGTAGGCCCGGACCGTCTCGGCGATCTCGCCGGCGGTGAGCGCGTGGGGCGTCTCGAAGTCGACCATCTGGAAGTCGGGCGTCATCGCCTGGCCGGACGCCGCGATCGCCGAGGGCGCGACCGGGAGCGCGCCGCCGTGGTACGACGAGTGCGAGACCCGGCCGACGTGCCACAGCTGGAGCACGATCCGCCCGCCGACGGCGTGGACCAGGCTCGTCACCTCGCGCCAGGCGTCGACGTGGGCGTCGGTGTAGATGCCGGGCGTGTCGGGGTAGCCCTGGCCGCGCGCCGAGACCTGGGTCGCCTCGGCGACGAGCAGGCCGGCGCGCGCGCGCTGGGCGTAGTAGGTCGGCGCGAGCGCCGTCGGGACCTGGTGCTCGTGGCGGCTCCGGGTGAGCGGGGCCATCACCAGTCGGTTCGGCAGCAAGAGCGGGCCGAGCGCGAAGGGGGAGAGGAGGGTCATGGGGACGGTGGGTATTTGTTCGGACAACTACTCCGGAGCCAGACGCGGTTCCCCCGTGTCGCCCCGGACCCGGGCCGCCCGCTCCCCGTTCCTGCCGCTCCGCTCCCCCCGCCCGATGCCCGAGACCTCCGACCTCCTCGACGCCGTCCACCACGCCTCGTTCGACTACTTCGCGCGCGAGACCAACTGGGCCAACGGGCTCGTCATCGACAGCACGGCCCCGGACAGCCCGGCGTCGATCGCGGCGGTCGGGTTCGGGCTGTCGGCGCTGCCCGTCGCCGTCTCGCGGGGGTGGGTGCCCCGGTCGGCGGCCCGCGAGATCGCGTGCGCGGCCGTCCGCTTCTTCCTCGACGCGCCCCAGGACGGGGCCGAGGACGGCGTGGGCCACCGGGGGTTCTTCTACCACTTTCTCGGGATGGTCGACGGCCGCCGGGCGTGGGACAGCGAGCTCTCGACCATCGACACGGCGCTCCTGATGGCGGGCCTGCTGTGCGCCGCCGTCTTCTTCGACGCCGACGACCCCGTCGAGGCCGAGATCCGCGACGGCGCCGACGCGCTCTACCGGGCCGTCGAGTGGGACTGGGCGCTCGACGGGGGCGAGACGGTCTCGATGGGGTGGACGCCCGAGCGGGGCTTCCTGCGGTACCGCTGGGAGGGCTACACCGAGGCCCTCATCCTGTACGCCCTGGCCGCCGGCTCGCCCACGCACCCGGTCCCCCCGGGCGCGTTCCCCGCCTCGACCCGGTCCTACCGCTGGAAGAAGATCTACGGGCACGACGTGCTCTACGCCGGCCCGCTGTTCATCCACCAGTTCTCGCACCTGTGGGTCGACTTCCGGGGCCTCCAGGACGCCGCGATGCGCGGCAGGTCGGCCGACCTCGGCGAGCCGCTGGACTACTTCGAGAACAGCCGGCGGGCGACGCTCATCCAGCGCGAGTACGCCGTCCGCAACCCGCGCGGGTTCGCCGGCTACGGGCCGACGTCGTGGGGCATCACGGCCAGCGACGGGCCCGGCCCCCAGGTGCGAACCGTGGACGGCGAGCGGCGGCGGTTCTGGGGGTACCGCGCCCGGGGCGTCCCGTTCGGGCCCGACGACGGGACGCTGGCGCCGTGGGCGGCGCTCGCCAGCTTGCCGTTCGCGCCGGACGCGGTCCTGGAGTGCCTGGCCGGTCTGGCCCGAACCCACGAGGGGCAGAGCAACGCGTTCGGCTTCGAGGCCTCCTACAACCCGACGTTCCCCGACGGCGACGACCCGCTGGGCTGGATCTCGGGCCACCACTACGCGCTCAACCAGGGCCCGATCGTGCTGGCGGTCGAGAACCACCGGTCGGGGCTCGTCTGGGACCTGATGCGGTCGTGCGGGCCGCTCGTGGACGGCCTCCGCCGGTGCGGGTTCGAGGGCGGGTGGCTGGACGGGGCGTGAGGGACGGGGCGTGGGGGACGGGGCGTGGGGGAGGTCCCGCGCCCCGGCCACGTCCGCCTCGGCGCCGAGGCGGGACGGGTGGCCCTGGACCGCTCTGCGCAGCCGGCCGGCCGGCCTGGGCACGGGTCCGGAGCACGGGTCCCGGAGGGCGAGCCCGTCGTGTCGCCGCGCCGGGGGGCGCTTCACAGACGCTCCGCACATGGTCTAGCTTCCGGACGCCACCCTCCCCGCTGCCCCGTGCCCGGACCGACCGTCGAGAGCCTGTTCAAACCGGTCCACCTGGCAGAGCACGCCCGCCGACTGGCGCGGACCCAGGCGGTCGAGACGGAGCCGTCGCGGGGGCGCCCGCTGCGCCCGCTCGTCCGCGACGCGCTGGGCGACCTGACGGGGGCCTACCGGACGCTCGCGGCGGCCGGCAAGGCCGGCGAGACGCTGACGCCGGCCGCCGAGTGGCTGCTCGACAACTTCCACATCGTCCGCGACCAGGCCCGCGACGCCGAGGCCGCGCTCCCCAAGGCGTACTACCGCTATCTCCCCAAGCTCACCGCCGGGCCGTACCAGGGGCTGCCCCGGGTCTACGAGATCCTGGAGACCCTGGCCGAGCACACCGACAACGCCGTCGACGCCGAGCACCTCCGGGTGTTCGTCGACGGCTACCAGGAGGTCGAGCTGCTGACGCTGGCCGAGCTGTGGGCGCTCCCGCTGCTGCTCCGGGTGGTGCTGGCCGAGCGCGTGGCGGCGCTGGCCCGGCCGATCCGCGAGGCCCGGGCCGACCGGGTCGCGGCGGTGACCTGGGCCGAGACGCTGGCCGGCCGCGACGACCCGGCCGAGGTGGCGGCCGACCTGGCGGCCATCGCGCGCGAGCGGGCGCCGATCTCGGGCCCGTTCGCGCTCGCCTTCGCTGGCGGCGCTCCAGGCCCACGGCGGCTCGGCGGTCGCGCTCGAGTGGCTGGAGCACCGGCTCCGCGCGCCGCCGGCTGACGCTGGACGACGCCGAGCGGATCGAGACCCAGCGCGAGACGCAGTGGCAGGGGCTCGATCTCGAACGCGGTCATGGCGCTCCGCGCCGCCGCCGAGGCCGACTGGACCGTGTTCGTCGAGGGCTTGTCGGCCGTCGAGCGGACGCTCCGTGAGGACCCGGCCGGCGTCTACGCCCAGATGGACGAGGCCACGCGCGACGCCTACCGCCACGTCACCGAGCGGATCGCGCGGCGCTCGCCCGAGACCGAGTTCGGCGTGGCCGAGCGGGCGCTCGCGCTGGCCCGCCAGGCCGCCGAGGCCCGAGACGCCGAGGCCCGGGACCCCGAGGCCCGGGACGGCGGCCCGGCCGACGGCGCGACCGAGGCGGCCGGCCTCGGGGCCACCGCCGACCACGTCGGCCACTGGCTCGTCGGGCCGGGCCAGCGGACGCTGGGCAAGACGTCGGGCTACCACGCCCGGGTCAGCCGCCGGCTCTACTGGTTCGCCGAGAGGCACCCGACGTTCGTCTACCTCGGCAGCATCGCGCTCGTCACCGCGCTCGGCCTGCTCGCCGCCGTGCTCGTCGCCGACGCCGGCGGGGCCGACGCGGGCTGGCTCGCGCTGACCGTCGCCGCGGCGTTCCTGCCCATCCTGGACTTCGCGGTCACGTTCGTCAACTGGAACGTGGTCCGGTTCTTCCCGCCGCGCCAGATGCCCCGGCTGTCGTTCGACCAGGGCATCCCGGCCGAGCACCAGACGTTCGTCGTGGTCCCGACGCTCATCACGTCGCCCGAGCACGCGCGCGAGATGGCCGAGCGGCTCGAGGTCCACGCGCTCGCCAACCCCGACGCCGCGCTCCGCTACGCGCTCCTGACCGACTGGGCCGACGCGCCCGAGAAGTCGGTCCCGGGCGACGACGAGACGGTCGAGGCCGCCCGCCAGGCGATCCGCCGGCTCAACGAGCGGTCGCACGCCGCCCGCGCCTCGGGCGACGGCCAGCCGGGCGACCGCTTCTTCCTGCTCCACCGCGAGCGCCTGTGGAACGAGGCCCAGGGCGTCTGGATGGGCTGGGAGCGCAAGCGCGGCAAGCTGGAGGAGTTCAACGACCTGCTGCGCGACCCGGACGCCGAGACCAGCTACACCGACCGTCGAGGGCGACCTCCGGACGGCGACCGCCGGCGACGCCGTCCGCTACGTGCTCACGCTCGACGCCGACACCCGGACGACGCCGGACGGCGCCCGCGCGCTCGTGGCGACGGCGGCGCACCCGCTCAACCGGCCCCGCATGGCGCCCGACGGCTCGCGCGTGACGCGGGGCTACGGCGTGCTCCAGCCGCGCGTCTCGATCTCGCCCGAGAGCGGGCGCCAGACGCTGTTCGCCCGCGTCTACGCCGGCCGCCCGGGCGTCGACCCGTACACGACGGCCGTCTCGGACGCCTACATGGACCTGTTCGGCGAGGGGATCTACACCGGCAAGGGGCTCTACGACGTCGACGCGTTCCGGCACGCCCTCGGGGGCGCCCTGCCCGAGAACACGGTCCTGTCGCACGACCTGCTGGAGGGCAACCACGCCCGGGCCGCGCTCGCGACCGGCGTCGAGGTGTTCGACGACTTCCCGTCGCGCTACGCCTCGTTCGCGCTCCGCCAGCACCGCTGGGTCCGGGGCGACTGGCAGCTCTTGGGCTGGCTGATGCCGCGCGTCCGCGACGCGAGCGGGAAGAAGCGCCGGAACCCGCTCTCGGTCGTCGGCCGGTGGAAGCTGTTCGACAACCTCCGCCGGAGTCTGACGCCGCCGGCCCTGCTCCTCTTCCTGCTGCTCGCCTGGACGGTCCTGCCCGGCTCCCCGTTCGTCTGGACGCTGGTGGCGCTGTTCGTGCTCGCGTTCCCGATCTACGCGCCGGCCGCCCACAGCTTCCTGTTCCAGCCGCCCGACACGGTCACGTCGAGCTGGCTCCGGATCGTCTGGGCCGACGCCCGGATGCACGCCCGCCAGATCGGGCTGTCGGTCGCGTTCCTGGCCCACCAGTCGGTCGTGATGCTCGACGCCATCGGGCGGACGCTGTGGCGGATGGCGGTCTCGAAAAAGAACCTCCTGGAGTGGACGACGGCCCAGCAGGCCGAGGAGTCGGCGCGCGAGGTGCCCCGCTCGATGTGGGCCTCGGTCGGGTGGGGCGCCGTGGTGCTCGCCTCGGTGACCCTGACCGAGCCCATCGCCTGGATCACGGCGCTGCCGTTCGCGGCGGCCTGGATCGCGGCCCCGTGGATCGCCCGCCACGTCAGCCGCGACATCGACTCGGACGCCTACGCGCTCACCCCCGACGACCGGACGCGCCTGCGGACCGTCGCCTACCGGACCTGGCGCTTTTTCGACCACATCCTGACCGACCGCGACCGGTGGCTCCCGCCGGACAACCTCCAGGTCCAGCCGGCCCAGGGGTTGGCCCGGCGGACGTCGCCGACGAACGTCGGGCTCGCGCTCAACGCGGTCCAGGCGGCGCGCGACCTGGGCTACCTCCCGCGCGGCCAGGAGCTGGCCCGGGTCGAAAAGATGCTGGCGGCCGTCGAGGCCCTGGAGCGCTACCGCGGCCACCTCTACAACTGGTACAGCACCGAGACCGGCGACGTGATGGCGCCCCGCTACGTCTCGACGGTCGACTCGGGCAACCTGGCCGGCGCGCTCCTGACGCTCAAGCAGGGGCTCCTGGAGACGCCGGGCGCGCGGTGGCCCGGCCTGCGCGTGCTCGACGGGTTCCGCGACGCGCTCGCCGAGGTGGACCCCGCGACGGCCCCGGCGCGAGAGGCTCGCGCGGCCGTCGCCCGGGTGCTGGCCGAGCGGGCCCCGCGAGGGATCGCCGGCTGGCACGCCCGGGTCTCCGCCCTCGCCCGCCTCGGGCCTCGCTGGAGGCGGCCGTCGCCGGCGAGCCCGAGGCGACGCGCGAGCACGCGGCGGCGTTCGCGGCCCAGGGCGCCCGGTACGTCGCCGAGGTCGAGGCGGTCGCGCCCTGGCTCCGCGACGGCCTGCCGCTCACGGCCGGCCTGGCCGGCGACCTGGACGCGGCGACCACGCTCGGCGACCTGGCCGGGCGCGTCGGCCGGGCGCTCGCCGCCGCCGACCTCGACGCGGCCACCCGGGCCGCGCTCGCCGAGTCGCGCGACACGGTCGCCGGCCTGATCGACGCGGCCCACGACCTGGCCGACCGGGCCGACCAGCTGGTCGGCGACATGGACTTCCGGCCGCTCTACGACGCCGAGCGCCAGCTTTTCCGGATCGGCTACGACGCCGGGATGGCGCGGCAGGACGCGTTCACCTACGACCTGCTGGCGTCCGAGGCCCGGCTCACGTCGCTCCTGGCCATCGCCAAGGGCGAGGCGCCGCCCGAGCACTGGTTCCACCTCAGCCGGCCCACGCGCGTCACGCGCGCCCGCCGCGCGCTCCTGTCGTGGAGCGGGACCATGTTCGAGTACCTCATGCCGGTGCTCTACACCCGGCTCTACGACCGGACGCTGCTCTACGACGCGTGCTACAACGCGGTCTCGCTCCAGCGGCTCTACGGCCGCGCCAAGGACCGCCCCTGGGGGATCTCCGAGAGCGGGTACTCGCTGCTCGACATCCACCTGACGTACCAGTACCGGGCCTTCGGCGTGCCCTACCTCGGCCTCAAGCGCGGGCTCGGCGACGACTACGTGGTCTCGCCGTACTCGACGCTGCTGGCCCTGCTCGTCCGCCCCGAGCGGGCGCTGTCGAACCTCGCCCGGCTCGACGCGGCCGGGGCGTTCGGGGAGTACGGCTACTGGGAGGCCATCGACTACACGCCGGGCCGGGCGTCGAGCGCCGACGGGGACGGGCTCTCGCTCGTCCGGTCGTACATGGCCCACCACCAGGGGATGGGCCTGCTGGCGGTCGCCAACGTGCTCGACGGGAACCGCTTCCAGGAGCGGTTCCACCGCGACCCCCTGGTCCGCTCGGTCGAGATCCTGCTGCAGGAGCGCGTCCCGACGGTCGTCGAGAAGATCGACCCGCACCCGCTCGACGACACCGAGGTGGAGCTGGTCGAGATCGCCCCGGTCGAGGCGCGTGTCGAGCACTTCGGGCGGGCGAGCACGACGGACCCGACGCCCCACGGCGCGCTCCTGTCGAACGGCCGCTACTCGGCGCTCCTGACGACCTCGGGCACGGGCTACTCGCGCCTGGACGGCGTCGCGCTCACGCGGTGGCACGGGGACCGGACGCGCGACGCCGACGGCCTGTTCATCTACGTCCGCGACGTCGAGTCCGGCCGGTACTGGTCGAGCGCCGAGCAGCCCGTGACCTCGGCCGCCCCGCCCGACCGCTACGACGTCTGGGTCCACCTCAACAAGGTCGAGACGGCCCGCGTCGACGACTGGATCGAGACGTTCACCGAGGCCGTCGTCTCGCCCGAGGACAACGTCGAGGTCCGCCGGGTGACCGTCACCAACTACGCCGACCGGCCGCGGACCATCGAGCTGACCAGCTACGCCGAGGTCGTGCTCCAGCCGCCGGCCGGCGACCTGGGCCACCCGGCGTTCTCGAAGCTGTTCGTCGAGACCGAGTACATCCCCAAGAACAACGCGCTCATCGCGACCCGCCGGCCCCGCGCCGAGGACGACGTCCGCCGCTGGCTCGTCCACGCGGTCGCCGACAAGGGGCTGGCGCGCGCCGACCGCTCGGCGATCTCGCCGCTCCAGTACGAGACCGACCGGCTGCAGTTCGTCGGGCGCGGCCGGACGCTCGACGCGCCGGCGGCGCTCGACCCGGGCGCCCGACTGTCGCGGACGGCCGGGGCCGTTCTGGACCCCGTCGTGTCGCTCCGGCGCGTGGTCACGTTGCAGCCCAAGCAGAGCGCCCAGGTCGTGTTCTCGCTCGCCGTCGCCGACTCGCGCGAGGAGGCCGAGCGGCTCGCCGAGCGCTACGACCATCCGGACGCGGCCCAGCGCGCCTTCGAGCTGGCCTCGACGTACGGCCTGGTCGAGCTCGGCCAGCTCGGCCTGACCGGCGAGCAGGCGCTCGCGGCCCACGAACTGGCGACGCGCCTGCTCTACGGCGACCCCGAGCTGGCCGCGCCCGCCTCGGTCCGCCAGCGGAACGTCCGGCCCCAGTCCGGGCTCTGGGCCTACGGCGTCTCGGGCGACCTGCCCATCCTGCTCGTCCGGGTGGCGACGATGGACCAGCTCGACGACGTCCGCCTGCTGCTGAAGATGCACGCGTTCTGGCGCCGCCGCGGGCTCGAGGTCGACCTGGTGGTCTTGAACGACCACCCGCCGAGCTACGCCGACAGCCTCCAGGAGTCGCTGACCCAGGCCGTCGAGGGGTCGTCGCAGCGGGCGCTCCTGGGCCAGCGCGGCGGCGTCTTTATCCGCCGGGCCGACGGGATGCCGGAGCAAGACGTCACGCTGTTCCTGACGGCGGCCCGCGTCGTGCTCCACGGGGCGCTGCCCCAGCTGCTCGCCTCGGCCCCGGTCGACGAGACGGACGCGGCCGACGAGCGGTCGGAGGCCGAGGCGCCGTCCTCGGCGCCAGCCCAGGCGTTCTCCGCCGAGCCGCCCACCGAGGCGGGCCCCCCGGCGCTCGCGGCGACGCACCCGGAGGCGGCCGGCCGGCTCGCCGGTCGGGGCGTCCCGGCGGACGCGCCGGCCCCGACGTTCGAGACGTTGCAGTTCGACAACGGCTACGGCGGGTTCAGCGACGACGGCCGGGCCTACGTCATCCGCCAGATGGGCGGCGTCGAGGACGACCGGACGCCGCTGCCCTGGATCAACGTGGTCGCCAACCCGGCCGCCGGGTTCACGGCGACCGAGAGCGGCGAGGGGTTCACCTGGGCCCGCAACTCCCAGCAGAACAAGATTACGCCCTGGTCCAACGACCCCGTCACGGACCCGGCCGGCGAGTCGATCTACCTCCGCGACGACGACGCGGCCGTGTTCTGGACGCCGACCCCGCGCCCGGCGCCGGCGCCGGCCCCGTACCAGACGCGTCACGGCTGGGGCGCGACCTCGTGGACGACCGCCTGGGGCGGCCTGGAGACCGAGACGACGGCGTTCGTGCCGCGCCGTGACCCCGTCAAGCTGGTCCGCCTGCGCGTCACCAACACGAGCGACCAGACGCGCAACCTGTCGCTGTACCGCTACGCCGAGCTGGCGCTGGGCGAGCGGCGCGAACCGAATGCGCCGTTCGTCATCGTCGAGCGCGACCTGGAGTCGGGCGCGCTCCTGGCCCACAACCCGTACAACCAGACGTTCGGGGGCCGGCTGGCCTTCGTCGCCGTGGCCGGCGCCACGCCCGCCTCGGTGAGCGCGCGGCGGGCCTCGTTCCTGGGTCGCAACGGCCGCGCCTCGGCGCCGGCGGCCGTCGTCGCGGGCGGCCCGCTCGACGGCGACCTCGACACCGGGCTCGACCCGTGCGCCGCCGTCCACGTCCCGCTCGCGCTCGCGCCCGGCGAGACGCGCGAGGTCGTGTTCCTGCTGGGCCAGGCCAAGACCGTCGCCGACGTCCGGACGCTCGTCGGGCGCTACGCGACGACCGAGGCGGCCGACCTGGCGCTGAGCGAGGTCACGGCGTTCTGGGAGGAGACGTTGGGCGCGGTCCAGGTCGAGACGCCGGCCCCCGACCTCGACGTGCTGGTCAACGGGTGGCTCCTCTACCAGAACCTGTCGTGCCGGCTGTGGGGCCGCTCGGCGTTCTACCAGAGCGGCGGCGCCTACGGGTTCCGCGACCAGCTCCAGGACAGCCTGGCGCTCGTCTACACCCGGCCCGACCTGACGCGCGCCCAGATCCTGAAGAACGCGGCCCACCAGTTCGAGGAGGGCGACGTGCTCCACTGGTGGCACCCGATCACGGGCGCCGGCATCCGGACGCGGTTCTCGGACGACCTGCTGTGGCTCCCCTACGCGGTCGCGTTCACGCTCGCCGCGACCGGCGACGAGACGCTGCTCGACGAGGAGGCCCCGTTCCTGTCGGCCCGGCTGCTCGAACCGGGCGAGGACGAGGTGTTCCTGACGCCCCAGCCGTCGGGCGAGTCGGCCTCGATCTACGAGCACGCCGCCCGGACCATCGACGTCTCGCTGACCAAGGGCCGCCACGGGATCCCGCTGATGGGCTCGGGCGACTGGAACGACGGGATGAACCGGGTCGGCAACGAGGGCGAGGGCGAGTCGGTCTGGCTCGGCTTCTTCCTGGCCCACATCCTGGAGCGGTTCATCCCGATCGCCGAGGGCCGGGGCGACCGCCAGCGGGCCTCGCGCTACACCGCGTTCCGCCGAGAGCTGGTCCACGCCCTGAACGCCGACGGGTGGGACGGCAAGTGGTACCGCCGCGCGTTCTACGACGACGGGACGCCGCTGGGCTCGGCCCAGAACGACGAGTGCCGGATCGACGCGATCGCCCAGGGCTGGTCGATCCTGTCGGGCGTCGCGCCGCCGGCCCGGGCCGAGCAGGCCTTGGACGCCGTCGACCAGCACCTGGTCGACGAGCGGGCCGGGCTCATCCGCCTGCTGACGCCGGCCTTCGACGTGACCGACCACGACCCGGGCTACATCAAGGGGTACCTCCCGGGCGTGAGGGAGAACGGCGGCCAGTACACGCACGGCGTCCTGTGGGCCGTCCGGGCGTTCGCCGAGGCGGGCCGGCACGACCGCGCGACGGAGCTCCTGCGGATGATCCTGCCGGTCAACCACGCGCTGACGCCGGCCACGGCCGACCGCTACATGACCGAGCCGTTCGCGGTCGCCGCCGACGTGTACTCGGTCGAGCCCCACGTCGGGCGCGGCGGGTGGACGTGGTACACGGGCTCGGCCGGCTGGATGTGGCGGGTCTCGGTCGAGAGCGTGCTCGGCCTGCGCCGCGAGGCCGAGGCGCTGTGCGTCACGCCACGCGTGCCCGACGACTGGGACCGCTACACGATCCGGTACCGGACCGACGCGCGCGGGACGGTCTACGTCGTCCGCGTGGTGCGCGACGGGCCGGGCGGCGCGACCTCGGCCGAGTCCGACGGCCAGCCGGCCGAGGTGGAGGACGGGACGGCCCGGATCCCGCTCGTCTCGGACGGCGCCGAGCACACCGCGACCATCCGCCTCGGGCACGCGTCGGGGTGAGTCGGAGAGGAGGGGTCGGAAGCGGGGCGGGACCGGTGGGCGTCGGTCCCCGTCCCGCCCTCTCCGCCCCGGTCGGCCCGCCCCGGTCGGCCCGCCCCGGTCGGCCCGCCCCGGTCGGCCCGCCCCGGTCGGCCCGGCCGCCGAGGTAGGGAGAGCGACGGGGTCCGGGTGGCGTCGAACGGTCCGTTTCGCGGCGCGTTCAATCGCATCGGCCCTGCCCCGCCTACCTTTCGGAAGCCCTTCCGAACCCCCATGTACACGCCCACGCACCCCGTCCGCTTCGTCACCGCCGCGGCCCTGTTCGACGGCCACGACGCGGCCATCAACATCATGCGGCGGATCCTGCAGGCGCAGGGCGTCGAGGTGATCCACCTGGGCCACGACCGCTCGGTCGACGACGTGGTGCGGACGGCGATCGAGGAGGACGCCCAGGGCATCGCGATCTCGTCGTACCAGGGCGGCCACGTCGAGTACTTCACCTACATGGTCGACCTGCTCCGGGAGCGGGGCGCGGCCCACGTCCGGGTGTTCGGCGGCGGCGGCGGCGTGATCGTGCCGGCCGAGATCGCCGAGCTGGAGGCCTACGGCGTCGCCAAGATCTTCTCGCCCGAGGACGGGATGCGGATGGGGCTGGAGGGGATGATCGCGTCGATGGTCGAGGCCTGCGACTTCGACCCGCTGGAGGTCTCGGGCGACGGGTGGGGGAGCGGCGACGGGACCGAGGTGGCCGTCGCGACGGCGTCCGACGTCCAGACGGTCGCTCGGGCGCTGACGGCCGTCGAGCAGCGCGCGGCGGCCCCGAGCGGCGACGGCGCCCCGGCGGTCGCGACCCCGCCCGCCTCGGGACCGGAGACGGGCGTGCCCGTCGTCGGCATCACCGGGACCGGCGGGGCCGGCAAGTCGACGCTGACCGACGAGCTGGTCCGCCGCTTCCTCAACGACTTCCCCGACGTGAGCGTGGCCGTCCTGTCGGTCGACCCCACGCGGCGGCGGACGGGCGGGGCGCTCCTGGGCGACCGGATCCGGATGAACAGCTTGTACGGCGAGCACGCCGACCGGGCCTACATGCGGTCGTTCGCGACGCGCCAGGCCCACCGGGCCACGTCGGGCGCGCTCGCCGAGGCCATCGGCGTGTGCCGCGCGGCCGGCTTCGACGTGGTCATCGTCGAGACGGCCGGGATCGGCCAGAGCGACACCGAGGTGGCCGACTTGGTCGACGTCTCGCTCTACGTCATGACCTCGGACTTCGGGGCGCCGACCCAGCTCGAGAAGATCGGGATGCTGGACGCGGCCGACCTGGTGGCGCTCAACAAGTTCGAGAAGCGCGGGGCCCAGGACGCCCTGCGCGACGTCAAGAAGCAGGTCCAGCGCAACCGGGGCGACTTCGCCGTCCCCCCCGACGCCATGCCGGTCTTCCCGACGATGGCGGCCCAGTTCAACGACCCGGGCGTCTCGGCGTTGTACCTCGCGCTCCTCGACCGGCTCCGGCCGCACGGCTTCGACCGGGCCTCGACGCTGTTCGACGCCGAGACGCTGCCCGAGCTGGACCCGTCCGAGCTGGCCGTCGTCCCGCCCGCGCGCCAGCGCTACCTCGCCGAGATCGCCGACACCTGCCGGACCTACCGCGACTGGGCCGAGTCGGAGGTCGCCACGGCGCGCAAGTGGGGCCAGGCCGTCGGCGCCCGGGCCCAGGTCGAGAGCTGGGCCCCCGACGACCGCGACGCGCTCGCCGCCCGCTTGGGCGAGATGGCGGACCACTGGTGGTCCCGGCTCGACCCCCGGTCCCGGGCCATCCTGGACCGCTGGGACGACGTCGCCGAGCAGTACGCGGGCGACGAGCTGGTCTACACCGTCCGCGGGCGCGACATCCGCCAGCCGCTGACGCGCGAGACCCTGTCGGGCACCACGGTCCCGCGCGTGGCCCTGCCCCGGACGGAGGACCCGGGCGAGCGCCTGCGCTACGCCTTGTTGGAGAACCTTCCCGGCCACTTCCCCTTCACGGCCGGCGTCTTCCCGCTCAAGCGCGAGGGCGAGGACCCGACCCGGATGTTCGCCGGCGAGGGGACGCCCGAGCGGACCAACAAGCGGTTCCACCTGGTCAGCCTGGGGCTGCCGGCCAAGCGGCTCTCGACGGCGTTCGACAGCGTCACGTTGTACGGCCGCGACCCCGCCCCGCGGCCCGACATCTACGGCAAGGTGGGCACGTCGGGCGTGAGCATCGCGACGCTCGACGACATGAAGAAGCTGTACTCCGGCTTCGACCTGTGCGCCCCGACGACCTCGGTCTCGATGACCATCAACGGCCCGGCGCCGGCCATCCTGGCCATGTTCATGACGGCGGCCATCGACCAGCAGGTCGAGGCGTTCCTCAAAGCCCAAGGGCGGTGGGACGCCGCCGAGACCCGCATCGCGACGGAGCTGGGCGACGACCGGCCGGTCTACGTCCCGTACCAGCCCGACGACCCCGCCGACCTCGGCGCCGAGGCGGACCCGGCCGGGCTGCCCGAGGGCCACGACGGGACCGGCCTGGGCCTGCTCGGCACGTCGGGCGCCGAGCTGGTCACGTGGGGCCTGCTCTCCGACGACGAGTACGCCGAGATCCGCCAGCGCGCGGTCCAGTCGGTCCGAGGGACGGTCCAGGCCGACATCCTGAAGGAGGACCAGGCCCAGAACACCTGCATCTTCTCGACCGAGTTCTCGCTCCGCTGCATGGCCGACGTCCAGCAGGCGTTCATCGACCAGGGCGTCCGCAACTTCTACTCGGTCTCGATCTCGGGCTACCACATCGCCGAGGCCGGCGCGAACCCGATCTCGCAGCTCGCGTTCACGCTGTCGAACGGGTTCACCTACGTCGAGGCCTACCGGGCGCGCGGGATGGACGTCGACGCGTTCGCCCCGAACCTCTCGTTCTTCTTCTCGAACGGGATGGACGCCGAGTACGCCGTGATCGGGCGCGTGGCCCGGCGGATCTGGTCGGTCGCCATGCGCGAGCTGTACGGGGCCTCCGAGCGGAGCCAGAAGCTCAAGTACCACGTCCAGACGTCGGGCCGGAGCCTCCACGCCCAGGAGATCCAGTTCAACGACATCCGGACGACGCTCCAGGCGCTGCTGGCGATCTACGACAACTGCAACTGCCTCCACACCAACGCCTACGACGAGGCGATCACGACGCCGACCGAGGAGAGCGTCCGGCGGGCCATGGCGATCCAGCTCATCATCAACCGAGAGCTGGGGCTGGCCCAGAACGAGAACCCGATCCAGGGCGCCTACATCATCGACGAGCTGACGGACCTGGTCGAGGAGGCCGTGCTCCAGGAGTTCGAGCGGATCTCGGACCGCGGCGGCGTGCTCGGCGCGATGGAGTCGATGTACCAGCGCGGCAAGATCCAGAGCGAGTCGATGCTCTACGAGCACCGGAAGCACTCGGGCGAGCTCCCCGTCGTGGGCGTCAACACGTTCCTGCCGCCTGAGGGCGCCGAGACGCTCGACCGAGGTGGAGCTGATGCGGGGCACGGACGCCGAGAAGCAGCGCCAGCTCGACGGCGTCGCCCGGTTCCACCGCCGCCACGCCGACGACGCCCCGGCCGCGCTGGCGGCGTTGCAGCGCGTGGCGCGCGACGGGGGCAACGTGTTCGAGGCGCTGCTGGAGACGGTCCGCGTGGCGTCGCTCGGCCAGATCACGGCGGCGCTCTTCGAGGTCGGCGGGCAGTACCGGCGGAACATGTAGGCCCGCCCGCCTCGGGCCCGAGGTGGAGGGGGCGGCTCCCCTCATCCGGGGATGGACCGCGAGGCAAGGAGTTGGGATCGTGGGGGATCCATCGCCTCCAGCTCCCATGCGCACGCTCGTCCTCCTCGCCCTCGCCCTGTCCCTCGCCGCCTGTGACAGCGCCGACGACCCCGCCGGCGCGTCGGCCGAGCTGGCCGCCTCCAACGCCAAGGTGGGCCGGGCCCTGGCGGTCGGCCTGAGCGGCGGCCAAGCGGGCCGGCGGCTGAGCCCGGTCTACACCTGCCCCGGGGGCGGCTCCGTCGACGTGACCCAGTCCGGGACGAGCTACACGATGTCGTTCGCCGACTGCTACGACGTCTCGGGCTCGTTCGGCGTCGTCTCGACGATCACCACCTCGTCCTCGGCCGTGTCGGTCGCGAGCCGCCTGGACGGCGACCTCCGGGTCGCGGGAAGCTGCGACATCTCGTACTCGGCGTTCCGCACGTCGACCGAGACCACGCTGGCCACCAGCCAGACCCGGCTCCGGTACGACGGCGCCATCACGGCCTCGTGCCCCAGCGGGACCACGACGTGCCAGTTCGACGGCGCCACGTTCGACATCGGCGCCGACGGGAGCGGCGCGCCGACGTCGCTCGACGCGTTCTGCGACTAGGCCGGCCCCACCCGCCTCGGGCGTGTGCCCGAGGCGGGCAGCGGGGCGGGCCCGGGCGGCGCCCCACAGCGGGACGTCCCGGGTCGGGCGTTACAAAACGGAACCGGGACGGGGGATGATGGAGAGATAGGGGAATCCCGCTAGTGCGAGTTGCCGAAAACCCCAGCCCCGCCTATGTTTGGCCTGGCTGTGTGAGCGCTTCCACCACCGACTGGGGCCCGTCCCCGTCGAGCACCACGCCAGGGTTCCGGCCCGGTTGTTGCAGACGTGGCGTGCGCACGGACCTGCTTTCTCTCCGGCCCGGTCGCCTCCAGCGGGAGGCCGCGTCGGGGAGCCGCTTCCGCTCCCCCGCCCGCATGCCCGACAACCGCTTTTTCTACTACGACCACGACGCCTGCACGTTCGTCGAGGTCGAGCCGAGCCGGAAGGGGCTGTGGCTCAAGGCCGGCGCCATCCTGTGCCTGTCGCTCGTGCTGAGCGCCGTCGGCGTCGGGGTCCTCTCGACCGTCCTGACGTCGCCCGCCGAGGTGGCCCAGTCCGAGGAGATCGACGCGCTCCGGGGCCAGCTCGCCTCGGCCCACTCCCAGCTCACGTCGTTCTCCGACGAGCTCGAGGACCTGGCCGAGACCGACCGCGAGATCTACCGGACGGTCCTCAACGCCGAGCCGATCTCGGAGGACGAGTTCCGCCTCGGCGTGGGCGGCGCCGAGGACTCCCGGTTCTCCCGGTTCTCGACGCCGACCGCCGACCTGCTGACCGAGACCGCCGAGACGTTCGACCGGCTCGAGCGCCAGCTCGAGCTCCAGAGCCGGTCGTACCAGGAGATCCGGAGCCTGGCCAGCCAGCGCGACGCCGTGCTCCGCCAGCAGCCGGCGATCCTGCCGCTCAAGGGCGCCCGGCTCACGTCGGGCTTCGGGATGCGCTTCCACCCGATCTTGCGGGTCTCGCGGATGCACGCCGGCGTCGACTTCCCGACGCCCGTCGGCACGCCGCTCTACGCGGCCGGCGACGGGCGCGTCAGCTTCGTCGGGACCAAGAGCGGGTACGGCAACGTGATCGAGGTCGAGCACCCGCTGGCGGGCAAGCTCACGCGCTACGCCCACCTGTCGCGCGTGGCCGACGGCGTCCGTGAGGGGACGCTGGTCCGGCGCGGCCAGACGGTCGCCTTCAGCGGCAACACGGGCCTGTCGACGGCGCCGCACCTCCACTACGAGGTCCGGATGCTCAACGAGGAGCGGACGCCGGTCAACCCGGTCGCCACGTTCGTCCCCGACGTCACGCCGGACCAGTACCGCGAGTTGCTGGAGGCCGCGCGCTCCCAGACCATCTCGTTCGACTAGACGTCTGGCTGAGCCGGGCGAGCGGTCGGCCACGGCCCCGCTCGTTCGGCCTGGCTCGGCGCCGAGGCGGGGGCACTCGTGCCGAGGTCGGGGGCCCCGAGCGGCGCCCGGAGGGGGCCGGGCACGCCGGCCCGCGGGCGTCGGGAGCCGGCCGGCCTCCGCAGGAACCTCACGGCCCGGGGCCGTTGCATTTCCCCAAGCCCGGCCCTATCGTGCCCGGCCGCCCCCTCTCCCCCGACCCCCTCAGATTGTATGTACTGGACGCTCGAACTGGCCGCGACGTTGGAGGACGCGCCCTGGCCGGCGACCAAGGACGAACTCGTCGACTACGCCGACCGGACCGGCGCGCCGGCCGAAGTCATCCAGAACCTCGAGGAGATGGAGGACGACGGCGCCCCCTACGAGAGCATCGAGGAGGTCTGGCCCGACTACCCGACGCACAACGACGACTTCTACTTCGAGGACGACTAGGTGCCGGCCCTCGCGGCCGACCGCCCACGGACAGAGACGAGCCTCCGGCCCACCACAGGCCGGAGGCTCGTCGTTTACGGGGAGGGCGCGCGCGGACCGGCCGAGCGAGGCTCGGTGTACCCCGGATGTCCGTGCGCGGGCCAGCAGCGGCCGCCTCCCCAGCGCTCCTCCTCAGGAGACACTCGCGGAGTCAGGCGCTGAAGGACGAGGACGCGGCGTCGAAGGCGCCCAGCGCGTCGTCGACGAACCGGCGGCCGGCGCGCTCGGCGGCGTGCGGCGAGCGGAAGTCGCAGGTCGACGCGTGGAGCGTCAGGTCGTGGTGCCCGATCTCGAAGGCGAACGCGTCGTCGGCGGCGTGGAGGCGGAGCTCGAAGCCTCGGTGGACGAACACGGAGCGGGCGGGGGTCACGAGCGGGGTCAGCGGGGCGTGGGTCAACGAGCCGGGGGTGAGTATCGGGGGGATAGGGACCGCGGTTGAGAAACCGGTGCCCCTGGGGGCGCGACGCGGTCCGGCCGCCCGATTTGTCCGCACGAGCGTGACGCTGGCGCCGGGTGTTCGCCGGAGTCCCAGCCCGAGACGCCGCCGGGTCCACGTCCCGGCCAGGGTCCAGGCGGGCTCTCGCCCGACACGCCGCGAACGGCCCGGCGCGACAGGCGTACCGGGGCGGTCCCCCCCCTCCGCATTGCCGATGCCGCTCCGCCCCGCCATCCTCGCCCTCGCCGTGCTGGTCGCCTCCGGCTGCGCCACCTCGGGCCCCGCCGCGCCGGCCCCGCCGCGCCCCGAGCCGGCACCCGCCCCGGCCGTCGTGGGGTCGGCCGTCCGGAACGCGAACGCGACGGCGGCGCTCACCAGCCTGCTCTCGCGGTGCCGGTCGGGCAGCTGCGGGCTCGGGGTCGGGCGCGGCGTCGAGGTGGAGGCGGTCGAGGTGGTGGGCGGCGTGGTGGTCGCCCGCTTCTCGCGCGACCTGGGCGACGGCCCCGTCCGTCCGGCGACGGTGGCGGCGTTCGAGCGGGCCGTTGCCGACGCGGTCGCGAGCGTCTACCCCGGCGCGCCGGTCCGCGTCGAGACCCGGGGCGACGCGCTCTCGGCGCTCGTCCCCAACGCCGAGCGGCTCCCGGCCCAGCGCGACCCGTCTCGGGTGTTCGCCCCGCCGGTCGACGGCCCCGCGCTCGTCCGCCCGGCCGACGGCGCGCGCCGGCCGACGGCCGGGATGGACGGTCGCCACGTCGCGCTGTGGCCCAGCCACGGCTGGATCTACAACGGCGCCTCCGGCGAGTGGGGCTGGCAGCGCCCGCGCCTGTTCACGACCGTCGAGGACCTGCTGACGGTCGGGCTGGTCACCCGAGAGCTGGCGCCGATGCTGGACCGGGCCGGCGCCGTCACGCTGCTGGCGCGCGAGCGGGACACGGCGCCCGAGGCGGTCGTCGACGACGGCGCGCCGGGCTACTCCGAGACCGGTCGGTGGGCGGCGGGCGCGGCCGGGTTCGGCCTGCGAGCGGCCTACGGCGCCGGCGACAACCCCTTCCGCCTCGGGACCACGCGCGAGGGGGCCGGCGGCGCCACGGCGACCTGGCGGCCCGACCTGCCGGCGGCCGGCCCCTACGCCGTCCACGTCAGCTACGGGGCCGGGCCCGACCGGTCGGACGCGGCTCGCTACCGGGTCGACCACGCCGGCGGAACGACCGAGGTGCTGGTCAACCAGACGATGGGCGGGGGGACGTGGGTCTACCTCGGCACGTTCGACTTCCAGGCGGGCACGGCCGGCGCGGTGACGCTGGTGGCCGACGCCGGCGCGACCGTCTCCGCCGACGCCGTCCGGTTCGGCGGCGGCGACGGCAACGTCCGCCGCGGGCGGGGGACCAGCGGGCGCCCGAGGTGGACCGAGGCGGCCCGCTACTACGAGCAGTTCGCGGGCGCCCCGCCCTCGGTCTACAACGTCACCGGCTCGTCGTCGGACGACTACACCGACGACTTCCGGAGCCGGGCCGAGTGGGCCAACTGGCTCCGCGGCGCCCCGTTCGGCCCGACCGGCGACCGCGACCTGGCCGGCCTCGGGATCCCCGTCGACGCCGTGCTCGCGTGGCACACCGACGCCGGCGTCGACCGTGACGGGCTCATCGGGACGCTCGCCATCTACAACGTGCCCGGCATGGACTCGACGCGCGTCTTCCCCAACGGCGTCTCCCGTCTCGCCAACCGCGACCTGACCGACGCCGTCCAGACGGCCGTCGTCGAGGACGTCCGCCGGCTCTACACCGCCGGGTGGCCGCGCCGGCCGATGTGGGACCGGGCCTACTCCGAGGCGACGCGGCCCACCGTGCCGTCGGTCCTGCTCGAACTGCTGTCGCACCAGAACTACCGCGACATGCGGCACGCGCTCGACCCCCGCTTCCGGTTCGACGCCGCGCGGGCGGTCTACAAAGGGCTCGGCCGGTATCTCGCCGAGCAGCGGGGCCAGGCGTTCGTCCCCCAGCCGCTCCGCCCGACCCACGTCTACGCGCTCCTGGAGGGCGACCAGGTCACGCTGGGCTGGCGCCCCCAGCCCGACCCGCTGGAGCCGGACGCGCTGCCGACGGCTTACGTCGTCTACACGCGCGACGGCGAGGTCGGGTGGGACTCGGGCCGCCGCGTCGAGGGCACGACGGCGCGCGTGCCGGCGCCCCCGCCGGGCGTCGTGCGGAGCTACCGGGTCGCGGGCGCCAACGCGGGCGGGGAGGGGCGGCCGTCGGAGGCCCTGGCCGTCGGCCGGGCGCCGGGCGCGTCGGGGCGCGTGCTGATCGTCGACGGGTTCGACCGGGTGGCGCCGCCCGACGCCGTCGACTGGCCGGGCCGCGCCGGCTTCCTCGACCCGGTCGGCGTGCCCGAGGGGCGGGGCGTGATCACGACGGGCGCCCAGATCAACTTCGACCCGTCCGACGAGTACGACTCGGACGCCTCGCCCGGCTGGGGCGCCAGCGGCTCGGCCCTGGAGGGGACCCCGGTGATGGGCAACAGCCGCGACCACGCCGCCGTCCACGGCCGGGCGCTGCTGGTCGCCGGCCGGTCGTTCTCGTCGGCCAGCGACGAGGCCGTCGCCGACGGCGCCATCGGTCTGGCGGACCACCAAGCCGTCGACCTGGTGCTGGGCCTGGAGCGGCGGACGGCCTGGCCCGACCCCGGCGACCCGCGCCCGCCGGCGTTCGAGGCGCTGCCGGCGGCCTTGCGCGACCGGCTCGGCAGCTACCTCGACGGGGGCGGCGCGCTCGTCGTCTCGGGCGCGCACTGGGCGAGCGACGCCGCGAGCGACCCGGCCTCGGCGGCCTGGGTCCGCGCCCACCTCGGCGCCGAGGCGGGCGGGGTCGTCGAGCCCGGCTCGGGGGCCTCGGCGCTGGCGCTGGAGGAAACGCTCGTCCCGTTCGCGGCCGAGTTCGGGCCGGACCGCGCCGCCGTCCGCCGGCCCGACGTTTTGGTTGCCGTCCCCGGTGCCCAGGTCGTCCGCTCCTTCGCCGACTCCGAGCGGGGCGCGGCGGTCCAGCACGGGCGCGCGGTCAGCTTCTCCGTCCCGCTGGAGGCGGTCCTGGACGACCGGCTGCGGGCGGCCCTGCTGGGCGACGCCGTCCAGCGCGCGCTGGGTGCGGATCGGTGACGTGTGCCGCGGCGTGCCCACCATGAGGGGCGTCCTCGACGTCGGCCTGGACCGCGACTGACCAGACCTACAGCGCCCGCTCGAAGCGGCGGTAGCGGCGGGCGACCGTCGCCCCGACCGTCTGCCGGTAGAAGGGGAGGGCGGCGGCCCAGGCGATCGTGGCGCGGGCGTGGCCGGCGTCTCGGAGGTCGGCGAGGCAGCGACGGAGCAGGACCGCGCCGACGCCCAGGCCCCGCGCGGCGGGCGCCGTCCCCATCGGCCCGAACCAACCCAGCCCCGCGTGCGACGCGCTGTGGGCGGCGAACCCGAGCACGGCCCCGTCGCGGACGGCGAGGTGGACCGCCGCCGGGTCGTGGGCGAGCGAGCGGTCGACCTCGGGGTGCCACCCAGGCCACTCGGCGTCGAGCAGGCGTCCGAGCCCGGGCCGGTCGTCCCCGGCCGCGCGGCGGACGGTGACCCCTCGGGCGCGGAGCCGGTCCTCGTCCGCCTCGGTCGCCAGGTCGGCGGTGTCCAGGTCGACGCCGAGGTCGACGGACTCGCCGGTGGCACGGAACCCCGACGCCGTCGCGAACGCCAGCCCGGCCCGGTTGCGGAGGTCGACGCCGGGCGTGAGGTAGACCGGCGCGCCCTCGCCCAGCCGGAGCACCGTCGCGCCCCGCTGGCCCAGCCCGTCGGCCAGCGCGTCCAGGAGCGCCGTCCCGACGCCGCGGCGCCGGTGCGCCGGGTCGACGGCCAGCAGGCGGACGCTCCCCCGGACGACGCTCCCCCGGACGACGCCCGAGGCGGGCCACCGCGCGCCGACGCCCAGCCCGACCACCCGGCCGGCCTCGGTCGCGACGAGCGCGAGGTCGGCGTCGGTCTGCTCGGCCCACAGGTCCGGCGGCATCGGGTCGAGCGGCGCGCTCCGGTTCCAGACCGCCCGGGCGCCGTCGTCCGGGCGGAGCGGGCGGATCTGGGCGACAGCCGTCACGCGGCCTCCGCGTCGTCCTTTTTCCGGCCGAACGTCGGGTCGATCTGGATCCGGGCGACGACCAGGAAGCTGGGGATGGTCGCGATCAGGACCCAGACGAAGAACGTCTGGTAGCCCACGATGTCCTCCAGCCAGCCCGAGAACATGCCCGGGATCATCATGCCCAGCGCCATGAGCCCGGTCCCGATGGCGTAGTGGGCCGTCTTGTGCTCGCCCTCGGAGATCCAGATCAGGACCAGCAGGAAGGCGGCGAACCCGAAGCCGTAGCCGAACTGCTCGACCGCGATGGCCGCGTTGATGACCAGGAAGCTCTCGGGCCGGCACGGTCGCCAGGAACAGGTAGACCGCGTTGGGCAGGTTGATGGCGAGCACCATCGGCCAGAGCCACTTCCCGAGCCCGTCGCGCGCGGCCACGATGCCGCCCAGGATGCCGCCGACGGTGAGGCACAGCGCCCCGACGGTGCCGTAGACGAACCCGACCTCGCCGGTCGTGAGCGCGAGCCCGCCGGCCTCGACCGGAGTCGAGCAGGAACGGCGCCGCCAGCTTGACCAGCTGGGCCTCGGCGAACCGGTAGAACAGCACGAACGCGACGGCGATCCCGATCTCGGGCTTCTCGAAGAACGACACGATGGTCTCGGCGAACGGGCTCCCCGAGAACGGGAGCGCGCGGAACATGCGGCCCCACGGCCCGGTCGTGCGCGGCGCCACGATGCCCGCGATCATCATCGGGATCAGCAGGACCAGCAGCGTCGGGGTAAACAGGACCAGGAAGCCGAGGTACTGCGAGGACGCCCTGGGCGCCGCCCGAGCCGGCCGCGTTCGCCACGTCGATGGCCGGGCGCGGCAGCGCGAACAGGTGCCACGCCATCAGCGCCAGGAAGACGCCGGCCAGACACGAAGAACGTGATGGACCACGCCAGCGGGATGTTGCCCGAGGTGGCCCGGAAGGTGGCGGCGGTCGGGCCGTCCAGCTTGGGGTCGGCCTGGACGACGGCCAGGAACGGGCGGTCCCAGTTGGCCTCGGTAAACGTGAACCGCTGGCCGCCCTCGACCAGCCCCAGGCTCTTGTCGCCGTCGTCGAGCCCCAGGTTGACGGCCACGGCCTCGCCGGGCGGCGGCGGGCCGGACAACCGGAACGGCGACCACGCCGACGTTGCCGGCCACGTCGCTCGCGACGTCGGGCTTGTCGCCGAACAGCTCGGTGAGGGCGCGGCCGAGCGGGCCGGAGACGGTCCGCGCCCACCACGACGGGCCGGCGTCGTCCGCGCGGTGGCCTCCTCGACGGGGTAGAAGCCGGCGGCGACGTTGGCGTCGCGGGCGGCACCGACGAGCGAGTCGACCTCGGCCGTCGGGCGCAGGGCGAGCGGGATGTCGAGCGACTCGCTACGAGGCCGACAGCGTCAGGTCGCCGCGCTCGGCGCCGGCGGCGGCCGTCTGGTCCGTCGCGTCGAACGGCAACGCCTCCGCCCCGACCGGCGCGCCGGATTGGGCCGGGACGGCCGAGACCTGGACGTCGACGGCGCCCAGGCCGGTGGAGCTTTCGAGCGCGCCCGCCATCATCGGGACCAGTCCGGAGACGGCGATCACGGCCGCCCGGTAGAACGTGCTCCGGCATCCCGACGTACCACGCCTGGTCGTGCTCGTCCAGGGCCAGCATGTAGAACCCGTCGGCCGCGATGTCCTGGGTGGCCGAGGCGAAGGCGAGCAGCCAGAAGAAGGCGATCGAGCCCTGCACCCAGAACGGCGTCGGGAGCGTGAAGGCGACGCCCGCCAGCCCGCCGCCGATCAGGACCTGCATGGCCACGATCCACCAGCGCTTGGTCTTGAGCACGTCGACGAGCGGGCTCCAGAACGGCTTGATGACCCAGGGGAGGTAGAACCAGCTCGTGTAGAGCGCGATGTCGGTGTTCGACATCCCGAACCGCTTGTACAGGATCACCGCCAGCACCATGACCGCCATGTAGGGCAGGCCCTCGGCGAAGTAGAGCGTCGGCACCCAGGCCCAGGGGCTCCGGCGGTCCGGCCGGCCGGCCGTGTCGAGGCCGGCGGCGGCGTCGCCGTCGGTCACGGTCGTGGCGACTTCGGGGTCGGGGAGCGGGACGTCGTCCATGCAGGCGCGGGGGGAGGGGAGCCCATGGTACGCCGGCCGCGGCCGGGCGGTCCGCCGTCACTCCCGCCCTCGTCCCCGGCTCGCCCCGCCTCGGGCCCGAGGCGGGGCGACCCGCTAGACGCGCCCGGTCACGCGCCCGGTCACGCGCCGGCCGTCGGCGTCTCGCCGGGTGCCGGTCTGTGCGGCGTAGTAGACCGAGCACTTGCCGGTCGCGCTCGTAGCCAGCAGCATCCCGGAGGCCACGGCCAGCCCCAGCGCGAGCCCGCCGTCGACGGTGCCGGTCGCGAACAGGACGGCCGTCACGAGGGCCGGGACGGCGCGGAGCGCCCGGTCCCACCCGGCCACGTTGCCGGGTGCGTGCCGGTGGAGGTAGTACGAGAACATGTTCACGGTCGTAGGGGTGGAGACCACGGAAGGATCGGGCGGGTCGGCTGGAAGCGGTAGGGGGCGACGGCGAGAGTCAGTGTCACGCCCGGCTTCCCAATCGCGTGCGTACCCTGGGGCTCCCTCTCCCGTCGTGATGCCCATCGAGACCATCGCCGAGGCGCGAACGCTGGTGCTCGTCGTCGAGGGCGGGAGCTTGTCGGCAGCGGCGCGGGCGCTCCAGATCAGCCCGAACGCGGTCAGCCAGCGGGTCCGGTCGCTCGAGGCCCGTGCCGGCACCCGCCTGCTCCACCGGACCACGCGGTCGCTGAGCCTGACCGAGGAGGGGGAGGCTCTCTACCGGAGGTGCCTCCGGGTCGTGGCCGAGGTGGACGCGGCCGAGGCCGACCTGGCGGGCGGGGCGCCGCTCCGCGGCCGGGTCCGGATCGTCGTCCCGACGGCGTTGGCCGGCCCGTCCGCGCTGGCGGCCCTCGGGCGGCTCCACACTGCCCACCCCGACCTGGGCGTCCAACTCCTCGTGAGCGACGACCGCTCGCTCGACCTGGTCGGTGCCGGCGTCGACCTCGCCCTCCACTACGGCGAGCCCCCCGACAGCGGCCTCATCGTCCGTCGCTTGGGTGAGACCGCGTTCGGGCTGTGCGCGACGACGGGCTACCTCGACGCCCGAGGCCGCCCCCAGACGCCGGCCGATCTCGCCGGTCACACCGCGCTCCGCTTCCTCTCCGACCGTCCCCAGACGTCGTGGGCGCTGGCCGGTGAGGACGGTACCCCCGTCGAGGCCGAGATCGCCGGGTGGTTCGAGAGCGACAGCAGTCGCGCGCTCGCCGACGCGGTTTACGCCGGGCTCGGCGTCGGCGTCCGCCCGGTGCGCGAGATCGAGGCGGGCGCGCTGGAGCGGGTGCTTCCGGAGTGCACGTTCGGCCGCGCGCCGCTCGTGGCGCTGATGGCGCCCGGCCGGCACCGGCTGCCGCGCGTCCGCGCCGTGCTCGACGCGCTGGCCGCCGTGGTCACGCGCGAAATCCTGGCCGCGCCCGCCTCCTGCGTCGTCGTCCCCGTGCACACGGGGGTCCCCACGGTGCCGCATCAGACCGCGAGCCCACGTGGACCCCCGAGTGTATGCGAGGGACGGCCGGTGGGTAGGAGACAGAGAACGGAAGCAGAGCCTGTGACCCGCTCTGGCGTCGGGCTGGCCCCGTGGTGGGCCTACTCGGCCGAGTGGCCCACCTCGACCATCCGCGCCGGCCCCTCGTTGCCGACCCGGTCGACGCCCGAGACGGCCACGGCCTCGACCCGCCCGCCGGCCGCCGGCAAGACGTAGGTCCCGGAGTCGGCCGGGATGACAGTCCAGGTCCAGGCCCCGCCCCGGCGCGCGCGGACGACCCACTGGTGGACCGAGGTCGCGCCGCCCGGCAGCGCGATCACGTCGGCGGCGTCGCCGCGCCGCGTGACCGACAGGCGCGGGGCGTCAGGCGGCACGGCGCCGAGCCAGGGCGAGGCCGGCACGAGCGCGGGCGCGGCGTAGGGGCCGGCGGCGAGCTGCGTCGCCCAGCGACGAGTACCGGTCCAAGAGCGCCTTCATCGAGAAGTGGACGGTCCCGGTCGCCCGGGCGTCGGCGCGGACCAGCCCGACCTGGTCGACGATCTCCTGGCGGCCGGTAGCCGCCCACGTCGGGGAGCGTCCGGCTGTCGTAGAGGCCCGGCCACAGGTGGCGGCCCGGCGGCGTTCTCGCCGGCCCACCAGTCGAGCAGGGCCGGGAAGCTCTGGCCCCGGCTGTCGATGGACCAGTACAGCTGGGGCGCGAGGTAGTCCAGCCACCCCTGGCGCCACCACTTCCGCGCGTCGGCGTAGATCTCGGCGTACTGGTCGAACCCGGTCACCGAGGCCGGGTAGCCGGGCCGCCAGATCCCGAACGGGCTGATGCCGACCTTGACGTGGGGCTTCTCGGCCTTGACCCCGTCGTAGAGCCGCTCGATGAACCGGTCGACGTTCTGGCGCCGCCAGTCGTCGCGGCCCAGCGTCTCGCCGGCCGCCTGGGCGCGCGCGTAGCTGTCGGCGTCGGGGAACTGGACGCGGCGGCCCCGCGCCGTTACCGGGTACGGGTAGAAGTAGTCGTCGAGGTGGACGCCGTCGATGTCGTAGCGGCGGACGACGTCGAGGATCACGCGCATCGAGTGGTCGACGGCGTCGGGCTCGCCGGGGTCGAGCCAGAGGTAGTCGCCGTAGCGGCGGACCAGGTCGGGCCGCTGGCGCGAGATGTGGGTGAGGTCCTTGCGCCGGGGGCCGCTCGGGTGGCCGGCGCGGTACGGGTTGAACCAGGCGTGGAGCTCCAGGCCGCGCGCGTGCGCCTGGTCGACGGCGAACGCGAGCGGGTCGTACCACGGGCTCGGCGCGCGGCCCTGCGCGCCGGTCAGGTACGCCGACCACGGCTCGAGGGCCGAGAAGTACAGCGCGTCGGCCGTCGGGCGGACCTGGAGCACGACGGCGTTGAGCCCGACCGTCTGCGGCCCGGTCGAGGAGTGCCGATCAGCTCGGCGCGCTGCTGCGTCCGGCGTCAGGCCCGGCCGGCTCGGCCAGTCGATGTTGGCGACGGTCGCGATCCAGGCCGCGCGGAACTCGCGCGCCGGGCCGGGCAGCGTCGCGGCGTCCACGACCTCGCCGCCCCGCATCGGGTCGACCGGCGGGGGAGGGGGCGTCGGGATCGGCGCGGGCGCCGGCGCGACGACGACCGGCGGCGGCGGGGCCGGCCGGGCGGGCTCAGGACCCGAGCACCCCACCAGGCCGGCGAGGACAAAGAAGAGGGCGAAGAAGGAGCGGGACGTCACGAGCAGGCGCGGGGGAGCGGACGCGGAAGAGGGGCGCCGAACGTACGCCCGCTCCCCGTTGGGGTCTCCCCCAGATTTCCCAGGGCGTGAGTTCACCGCCTGGCACGGTCCGTTCGGCTGGGCCAAGGCGACCCTCCGAGCCCGGCACGTGGGGTGCGGTCGGTGGGCAGCGGCCTCCCGATCGCCGACCCCGGGCGGCGCTCTAGTCGGTCAGCGCCGCGTGGACGGCCCGGGCCACCTCGGCGCCGAGGCGGGCGGACTCGGCCCGGTCGGCCAGCCCTGCGGTCAGGACCACCAGCACGTAGGGCGCGCCGCGCTCGGGGTAGACGATGGCCGCGTCGTGGTGGATCTCGGTGATCCAGCCCGTCTTGTGGGCGACCCGAGTGCCGGCGGGCAGCCCCGCCGGGATCATCTCGTTGAAGTCCTGCCGCGCCAGGATCTCGACCATCTCGGCGTCGGCCCGGGGCGAGACCGCCCGGCCGTCGCGCAGGGCGGCCAGGACGGTCGCCAGCGCCTTGGCCGTCGTCGAGTTGCTCAGGCCGGCCTCGAACGCCTTGAGGTCCTCGACGCCCCGGAGCACGCGCAGGCCGGGCGCGCCCAGCCGGTCCATCGTCGCCCGGACCGAGTCGGCCGTGAGCCGGTCGACGAGCAGGTTGGTCGCCAGGTTCGACGAGGTCGTGATGGCCCGCTCCGTCAGGTCCCGGAACGTCACGTCCTGGCCGCTGGAGCGTGTAGAGCCCGTCGTCGGTGTCGTCCTCGATCTGGTACTCCGAGCCGTCGACGATGGACCGGAACCGGTTCTCGACCCGGACCGGCTCGTCCCAGGCCCGGCGTCCGGCCTCGACCTGGCGGAACGCCTCGACCATCACGGCCACCTTCATCGTGGACGCCGCGTGGAACGGGCGGTCGGCGTTGCGGCGGTACGAGACGGCGCCGTCGGGCGCGTCACGCTGGACGGCCACGGCGACGGTCGCCCCGGGGTAGCGGGCGACGACAGCCTCGACGGACGCGACGAGCGGGGTGCGGGCGGTCACGGGCGGCGCGGGGCGGCGGGCGCACCCGGTCACGGCGACGAGCACGGCGAGCCCGCAGAGACGAGGGAGCAGCATCGGCCTACGATACGCCGCCCGCCGGCCTACATCCGGCCCGACACCTCAATCTCGAGCCAGCGCGGCAGCGGGTCGCCCTGGGGGTAGACCTGGGCCCGCGACGCGTAGTCCTCGACGTCCGTCGCCTGGACCCGGATCTGGGTAAAGTCCGCCGAGCCGAACCGCGACGACAGCGTCAGCACGACGCCCCCGCCCTCGTCCTGGACCGACTCCAGCCGGACGCCCGACTGCTGGAACGCGGCGTCGAGCGCCGAGACGACGGCCTCGGGCGAGCCCTCGAAGTAGCTCCAGTCGAACGGGTCGGGCTGCCCGTACGCCTCCTCGATGGACGCGCAGGCGCTGAGCGACAGGACGGCGAGAACGGCGAACGCGATGCGCATGGCGACGGAAGGCGGGAAGAGGAGACCGGGACAACGCCCGTCGCCGCGGCCCGGTGCCCGCAGGTCTCAGGGGGACAGCGCTTTGCCCAGGCACACCGCCGTCGACGGGCACACCGTGACGAACTGGCTCGACCGGCGGACCGGCTCGGGCACGTCGCCCCGGTCGAGCGCGGCGTAGCCGAGCGCGCGGAAAAACGGGGCGGCCGTGGTCGTGAGCAGGACGATCGACGAGAGCCCGTCCGCACACGCTCGCGCCTCGGCCGCCCCGACCAGCCGGGCCCCGACGCCCAGGCCGCGGAAGGCGCGCGCGACGGCCAGCGACCGGAGCAAGCCCGTCGGGCCGTGGGGCTCGACGGCCACGCTCGCGACGACCTCGCCGCCCGCCCGCGCGACCAGGAAGCGCTCGGCGTCGGCCGGGTCCAGGTCTCGCGTGGGGAGGCGGGCCGCGCCGAGCAGGGCGAGGAGGCCGGGCCAGTCCGCCTCGGTGGCCGGCTGGGGCCAGCCGAAGGCGCCGTCGAGCCAGCCCGCGATCTCGTCGCGGACGGCGGCGAACGCCTCGCGCCGCTCGGCCTCGGTGCCCTCGACGGCCGACGGGTCTCGGAACGCGCGGTGGACGTTGCGGGCGCGGGCCGGGAGGTACGGGCACGCCTCTCGTGCCGAGTCGCATACCGTCACGACGACGTCGAACACCTGGTCGCCCAGGCTGTCGATCGTCTTGGACGCCTGCCGGCTCGGGTCGATGCCCGCGTCGCGCAACGCGTCGGCCGCGAGCGGGTGGACGCCCCGGGCGACGGTCCCCGCGCTGGACGCGCGGTAGCGGTCGCCGTGCCGGGCACGGAGAAGCCCCTCCGCTAGCTGGGACCGCGCCGAGTTGTGCGTGCAGACGAACAGGACCGTCGGCCGGGGGTCAGCAGCAGGAGCATTCATCGTCGCAGGGGCACGGGGCGAGCCCGGCGAAGAACCCGCCGAGGTGGGCGGAGACGGTGGCCAGGGTCTGGGCGTCGAGGCAGTAGCACGACCGGGGCCCGTCGGCGACGCCCGAGATCAGGCCGGCCTCGCGCAGCACCTTGAGGTGCTGGGAGACGGTCGACTGGGCCAGGCCGACGACCTCGACGACCTCGCCGCACACGCACTGGCCGCGCTGGCCCAGCGTGCGAAGGATCGCCAGGCGCGCCGGGTGGGCCAGGGCCTTGGCCCAGGCCGCGAGCGTGGCGTCGGGGACAGCGGGGGGGCGTCGGTCACGGGAAAGTCGGGAAAGGTCCGGCGGCGGGGCTCGGCCCCACCGCCGGGAGGACTAGCAGCAGCAGCAACCGGAGTCGCAGCAGCCGTCGTCGCAACCGCAGTCGCAGCAGTCACAGGCAGAGTAGATCATGGGCGTGGGGTGGTTGGTGGAACAGGTTAATCGTCGATCGACGATGGACGATAAGGCATCGTCGCGTCCGTGTCAACCCCGGGCTCGGCCCGGCTCCCGACGGACCCGGCGGCCTACGCGGTCTCGCACCGACTCCCCGCGCTCTCCCCAGCGACCTCCGCCCGTCCCGACGCGTCACCGAGGCGGCCCGCCTCGGCGCTCCCGCCGGCCGCTTCCTCCGGCCGAGGGGGTCAGGCCGCCGCCCTTTCCTGGTCGGCGTACTGGAGCTCGTAGAGCCGGCGGTAGAGGCCGTCGGCGAGCAGGAGCGCCTGGTGGTCGCCGCGCTCGCGCACCTCGCCCTTGTGGAGCACCAGGATCTGGTCGGCGTGCTGGACGGTCGACAGCCGGTGGGCGACGACGAGCGCCGTCCGCCCCTCCATCAGCACGTCGACGGCCTGCTGGACCATCTCCTCGGTCTCGGTGTCCACGCTGCGACGTGGCCTCGTCCAGGACCAGCACGGCCGGGTCGTAGAGCAGCGCGCGGACGAACGACAGCAGCTGGCGCTGGCCCAGCGACAGCGTCGCGCCCCGCTCGCCGACGTCGGACGCGTAGCCGTCGGGGAGCGCCTCGACGAACCGGTCGGCGCCGACCAGCCGGGCCGCTTGGGCGACGCGCTCGGTCGACACGTCGGGGTCACCGAGCGTCACGTTCTCGGCGATCGAGCCCGAGAACAGGAACACGTCCTGGAGCACCAGCCCGACCTGCCGCCGAAGCTCGGCGACGGGCAGCTCCCGCACGTCGACGCCGTCGATGGTGATCCGGCCGCGCTGGGGCTCGTAGAACCGCAAGCAGGAGCGACAGGATCGTCGTCTTGCCCGAGCCCGTCGCGCCGACGAGCGCCAGCGTCTGGCCGGCCTCGGCCGTGAACGAGACGTCGCGCAGGACCCAGTTCCAGTCGGGGAGGGATGCGGGATGCCGGGTCGAGGGAGCCGCGGGGAGGGGCTTATGCCCGTCCCGCGTCCCCGGCCCCTCTTCGTCCCCCTTCTCCTCCGGGAGCCTCTCGTAGCCGAACCACACGTTCTCGAACGCGATCCGGCCCGTGGCCCGGCCGCCGGGCAGGCGCGTCGGGGCGGCCGGCTCCGCCAGCGACTGGTCGTCGTCGAGCAGGTCGAACACGCGCTCCGAGGCCGCGAACGCCGACTGGATCGAGTTGAGCTGGTCGGACAGGTTGCGGACCGGCTCGAAGAACAGCCGGACGTACTGGACGAACGCGATCAGCGTGCCGATCGAGACCGCCTCGCGCATCGCCTCCGTCCCGCCGAACCAGATCACGAGGGCCAGCGCCGCCGACGCGATGATGTCCACGACGGGGTAGAACAGGGCGTAGTAGTAGACGGTCTGGACGTGGGCGTCGCGGTGGGCCGCGTTGACCGCCTCGAACCGGCGCTGCTCCTCGGGCTCGCGGCCGAAGATCTGGACCACGCTCATCCCCGTCACGTGCTCCTGCAAGAACGCGTTGAGCCGGCCGACCTGCTTCCGGGTCTCGCGGTACGCCTTGCGCATCTTGCGCCGGAACACCTCGGTCGCGATCACCATCGGCGGCAGCGCGACGAGCGCGACCAGGCCCAGCTCGAGGTCGAGCGAGAGCATGAAGTAGCCGATGAAGAACAGCCGGGCGAGGTCGCCGAGCATCGTCACCGCGCCGGCCGAGAGCAGGTCGGCTAGGGCCTCGATGTCGCTCGTGGCGCGCGTGATGAGCGTCCCGATGGGCGTCTTGTCGAAGAACGCCAGCCGCTGCCGCTCGACGAAGCGGAAGACGCGGGTGCGGAGGTCGTAGAGCGCGTGCTGGCCGATCCACTGGGTGAGGTAGCCCAGCCCGAAGTAGGCCACGCCCTCGGCCGCCAGCGTCGCCGCGATCAGCCCGACGACCCGCATGAGCCCGGGCACGTCGCCGGGCAGGATGAAGTCGTCGACGGCCGATCTGGACCAGACGCGGGCGGAGCGGGCCCAGGAACGCGACCGTGAACGTGAGGGCCAGGGCCGCGGCGACGTGCCAGCGGTACGGCCACAGGAGCGCGCCGAGGCGGCGGACGAGGCCGCGCGGTGGGCGCCAGCCCGCGGGAGTCTTGGATGCGTCGTCGGCCACGTCGCTAGCTACCCCGCCGGGCGCGGCCGCGGTTCCGTCCAGCCCGCCCAGGGTTCCTCGCCCGCCCAGGCGTCGGCGGCGACCGCCCGGCCCACCTCGGGCTTGGCGCCGAGGCGGGCGTCCTCCCCGCGACGCGTGCCCCAGCGCGCGCGGCGCCGCGCGCTAGCGCCGGACCTCGTAGCGGGCCAGCTCCTCGGCGGCCTCCGTGTTGGCGAACACCTCGCGCGCCTCGGCGACGAGCGGGGCGGGGTCGGAGTAGCGGGCCGAAAAGTGGGTGAGCAGCAAGCGCTCGGCGCCGGCGTCGCGCGCGACCTGGGCGGCCTGGCGGGCCGTCGAGTGGCCCACCTGGGCGGCGCGCTCGGCGTGCTCGTCGGTGAACGTGGCCTCGTGCAGGACCAGGTCGGCGCCGGCCGCGAGCTGGCGGCCCCCCTCGCAGGGGACCGTGTCGAGCACGTAGGCGAACGCGCCGCCCGGCCGGTCCGGCCCGACGAGCCCGTCCGGGGCCAACGTGGTGCCGTCGTCGAGCGTGACCGCCTCGCGCCGCTTGAGCGCCTCGAACTGCCACCCCTCCGAGACCCCGGCCGCGCGCGCCGCCTCGCCGTCGACCGAGCCCGGCCGCGTCTTCTCCTGGTACCGGAAGCCGGCGCAGAACACGCGGTGCTCGATGGGCCGCGCCTCGACGGTCACCTCGTCGGTCTCGAACACGACCTGGTGCCCGAACCCCTCGGCCAACTCGCGGTACGTCACGTCGAACGGGAGCCAGTCGTTTTTCAGGCCGGGCATGGCCCGCATCACGTCGGCGATCCCTCGGGGCCCGACGATGGTGAGCGGGTCGGTCCGCTCCAGCAACGCCAGCGTCGTCACCAGGCCGGGCAGGCCGTACAGGTGGTCGCCGTGCAAGTGCGTGACGCAGATGGCGTCGAGGACGCCGCGGGCGAGCCCCCCGCGGACGAGCTGGAGCTGGGTCCCCTCGCCGCAGTCGAACAGCACGTTCCGGCCGTCGCGGCGGACGAGCGTGGCGGCCAGGTGCCGGGTGCGGGTCGGGATGGCGGAGCCGACGCCGAGCGGGATGACTTCGAACACGGGCCGAGGGGTGTGGGAGACGACGTCAACCCGAGGCCCCCGGCGGGGTTCGGGGGGGACGAGGGGGCGGCCCGGGGCGGCCCGGGGCGGCCCGGGGCGGCCCGGGCGGCCCCTCCACCTCGGGCCCGAGGCGGGCCGGGTGGGCCGCAGTCCCGCCCTGCTCCGTGGCCCGGCCCCTCACGCCACCGGCGAGCGGAGGTACTCCAGGGTCCCCGCGTCGGCGTCGAGGCGGGCGCGGAGCCCGATGGGCAGCGTGTAGACCGGCGAGACGTGGCCGATGGGCGCGCCCAGCACGGACGGGCAGGCGTAGCCCTGGAGGTGCTGGCGGATCGTCTCCTCGGCCGTCCAGCTCGACCCGCCCGAGCCGCACGACGAGCACTGGCCGAACGCGACGCCGGCCGGGGCCCGGAGCGGGCCCGCCAGCTCCAGCTGGACCATCATCCGGTCGATCCGGTAGGCGTCCTCGCCGACCTCCTCGAAAAAGACGACGTGGTCGTCGAAGTCGGGGAGGTAGCCCGTCCCGGCGAGCGCCGAGATCACCGACAGGTTGCCGCCGACGACGGGCCCCTCGGCCGTGCCCGGGCGGACGGTCTGGGTCCGGTCCCGGTTCGACCGCGTCTCGGGCCCGATCACCGGCGGCTCGCCGTCGACCAGCGTCCGGACGAAGCTCTCGGCCGTCAGGCCCTGCCACGTCGAGACGCCGACGGGCCCGTGGAACGTGACCAGCCCGGTCCGGGCGTAGATCGCCAGCAGCAGCGCCGTCACGTCCGAGTACCCAACCACGGGCTTGGGGTGGGCCGCGATCGCGTCGTAGTCGAGGAACGGGAGGATCCGGGCGCAGCCCCACCCGCCGCGGACCGCCAGCACGGCGTCGACCTCGGGGTCGGTCATGGCGTCCATGAAGTCGCGCGCGCGGGCCGCGTCGCGCCCGGCCAAAAAGCCGAACCGGTCGAGCACGTGGCGGCCCACCTTGGTCCGGAAGCCCAGCCCTTCGAGCGCGTCGACGGCCTCGTCCACCTGGCTCCGCCCGCGGACCACGCCGGCCGGGGCCACGAGCGCGACCGTCCCGCCCGCCGCCAACCGCTGGGGGAGCACGACCGGCCGCTCGATGGCGATCCGCTGCATCCGGCCGTGACGGGGGGCCACCATCACTTCGGCCGAGGCCACAGGCGCCGCTGTGACCGGGGGTGGGGGGGACGGCGGAACGGGCGGGGTCGCGCCGGACCCGAGGACGCCGCAGCCGGCCAGAGGCAGGGCCAGCGCGCCCGTGCCGAGCCGGCGGAGGGCGTCGCGCCGAGAGAGGGGAGGGGCCATCGGGGGGGACGTGGCGGAGCGGGAACGTACGGAGGGTGAGGGGCCGGACGGGCGCCAGGAGCCCGGCCCGTGGGGAACGCGCGACGGCCGTCGGACGCGCTCGGAGGGCGAGATCGGCCCGTCCCCGGCCGTCCGACCGGCCGCCTCGGGCGCGAGGTGGAGGGACCCGGGGTCGGGACCCCGCTCGCGGGCATGGGAGGCTGGCGTCCGCCCGGACGCGGCCCGGTCCAGACGCGCCCACCCCGTGTCTCCCTCTCGGGCCCGAGGCGGAGGGACCCGGGGCCGTGGGCTCCCGTAGCTTGCCGCGTCTCCCCCCGACTCCTGTGGCCCGCATCATCCACGCCGGCGAGACGCCGGCCAAGCGCCGCCGCGCGCACACCCGCGCCTCGGCCGAGGCGATCCGCCTGCTCGCCCAGCGCCCGAGCCTGGCCGCCGGCGCGTTCGACGCCGAGGCCAAGGACCTCGTCGCCTACCTCGCCCTCCACCTCCGCGGCATCGGCGACACCATCGAGGACGCCGCCCAGTCCTGGGACGACCGGAACTACTGGCGGAAGTCCGAGAAGCTCCGGGCCGACTACCGCTGGGCGCCCCAGACGGCCGACCAACTGGAGGCGCTCGCCGTCGCCGACGACTGGGCCGAGGTCGTGCCGGTCCTGCTCGCGCTCATTCCCCGCTTCGCCGACGTCACCATCGCCAAGATGACGCGCGACGCCGACCACTGGGTCGGGGCCCACCGCGCGCTCGTCCGCCGGGCCGCCAAGGCCGCCGCGTGAGCCAAGCCCTGCGCACGCGTGTCGACGGCGGGCGGACGCTCGTCCACGACCCGGTCCGCCGCCGGTGGGTCGCGCTGACGCCGGAGGAGCGGGTCCGTCAGCACCTGCTGCTCGACCTGCTCGGCCTGGGCTACCCGGTGGGCCTGCTCGCGGTCGAGCGCGGCGTCGCCTTCGGCGGCAAAACGTGGCGGGCGGACGTGGTGGCCTACGGCCGCGACCAGCGCCCGGCGTTGCTGGCCGAGTGCAAGGCGCCGGGCGTCGCCATCGACCAGACCACGTTCGACCAGCTCGCGCGCTACAACGCCGTGCTCGCCGCGCCCGTCCTGGTCGTCGACAACGGGGCGGCGCGCTACTGCTGCGTGCGGCAGGCGGCCGGGTGGCAGTTCGTCGACGCCGTCCCGGCGTTCGGGCCGTAGCTGAATCTTGCAGGCGATTGACGGGTTAGCACGTCGGTCAACCACCCGGGTCCATGCTGACGTTCGTGATCGTCCTGTTCGGCGCCTGGCTGCTGGGTGGCGTCGCCCTGAACGTCCGCGCCCACGTCGCGGAGGCCTTGCGGGACGGGAACAACGTGGCCGTGGCCGTGGCCGGGCTGGCCGGCGTCGTCGCGGCGCGGCCGGTCAAGTGGGTGCTGGTCCTGCTGGCCGGCGTCGTGCCCGGTGGGGCGGCGTGGCCCTGGCCAGAGCCGCCCGGCTCGCCGCTGCCCGAGGCGCCGCTGCCCGAGGCGCCGTCGCCCGACCCGACCGGCTAGAGGCCGGCCCAGACCCTGGCGATCCCGTCGCGGAACAAGGTGGCCCCGCCCTGCGACGGGTGGCGGACGTAGACGGGCCCGGCCCCGACGGCGTCGAGCGCGCCCTCGGCCTTGCGCCCGACGGCGACCACGGCGGCCGGCGCGAGCGCCTCGACGGTCGCCGCGAGCAGGCCGTGCCACCGCCGGACCTCGCGCACGCCGGGCGTCCGGATGGTCAGCGGCTGGCCGGCTTTGTGGGGGTGGAGCGGGACCGCGTTCCAGGTCCAGAACCGGCCCCAGTGGGGCAGCATGGCGTCCCAGTAGATGCCCCCGCTCATCTCGCGCATCGGCTCGCCCGAGGCCGCGAACCGCGCCGAGGTCGGCGTGCCGGCGACCGGGAACGACGGGTCGAGCAGCTGGCGCTCGTTGGTGAACGGGACGCCCGAAAAGCGGCAGCCCCACGGGCCCGGCGCCTCGGCGACGACCAGCACGTCCGGCTGCCCCGCCCGGGCGACCGCGTCCAGGGCCGCCACCAGGTTGGCCCGGCGGGCGGCCGGCGCGTCGGGCCCGTCGCGCTCGTCGGTGTCGCGGTACGGGTTGAACAGCCGGTCGCCGGCCGGCTCGTCGAACAGGTCGCGGCGGTAGAGGTCGAGGAGCCGGTCGCGCCAGTCGGGCATGGGGGAGCGGAGGGCCCGGCAAAGTAGCGGCCAGCCCCGCCCGCCCCGGCCCCTCAGTTTCCGAAGCGGGCGTTGACGACCTGGTTGTAGATCGACCCGAACGAGTACGACACGCCCACCGACGCGTAGTACTGGAAGCCCGTCGGGAGCTCCTGGTCCCCGGTCAAGATCTGTCCGTCCTCGGCGCGCGTGGCCCGGAGGTTGATCTGGTCGCGGACGAACTCGTAGTAGCCGTCGACGCGCAGGCTGAGCCCCCGCAGCAGCCGGAGCTCGACGCCGCCGCCCAGCGAGAGGTTGTACTTGTCGGGCCGCGAGAGGTACTGCGACGCGCTGCTGAACACGTCGACCGATCCCCACGGCTGGGCGAACTCGGCGGCCACGCCGCCCTCGTGGACCGGGAGCACGGCCGAGGTCTCCAGGAAGATCGTCGTGTCCTGGAACGCCACGGCCTCGACGCCGGCCTGGTAGAAGAACCGGAGCTGGCGCTGGGTCGCCTCGGCGTACGGGTACAGGTTGTACTCGACGGCCGGCGTCACCTCGGCGCGGGCGTCGTAGTTCGAGAACGTGTTGCGCGAGAGGTCGACGCGGCCCCCGGCCGACCAGTGGTCGGTGAGCGAGACCACCACGCCCGAGTTGATCCCGACGCTCCCGTTGTCGCTCACGAACGTGCTCCCGTCGCTCAGCTCGTAGGCGCTCCGGTTGTAGCTCGCCCGGGGCCGCACGGACACCTTGAGGTCGTCCGTCACCCGCTCGGCCGACACCGACCCGAACAGGTTCGACGACGACGACTGGGACTGCCCGTTGAAGTACCCCTGGGCGCTGATCCGGAAGACCCAGCTGTCCCACGGGTCGACGGTCTCGGCCGCCTCGGTGGCCGCCTGGGCCGCGTCGGGAGCCGCGTACGACACCGAGAGCCGGCTCGCCAGGCCCGTCCGCGAGGCGAACCCGGCGACCCCGAGCGCCAGCCGGTCCCGGAGCGCCCGTCGCTGGTCGTCGTCGCTGGCCCCGGGCGGCGTCGAGGCCCGGAGCGTGTCGCGGCGGCCGACCAGGGGCGCCCGGCGGCCCTCGAAGAACAGGGTGTACCGGTCGCCTCCCCCGCCCGTCTCCTCTCGGACGACCAGGACGTAGACCGCCGCGTCGGCCTGGTCGCGGACGAACCGGGCGAACGGGATCTCGGTCTGGAAAAAGTCCAGGTCGCAACCGGGCACGTAGCCCGGGCAGTCGACGGCGACCGTCAGCGGGCCGTCCCCGGTCTGGGCGAGCGCCGGCAAGGCGAGCGCGAGAGCGACGAGCGGGAGGAGGCGCGTGACCACGGGCGGGGCGTCGGAGGAGGCGCACGGAACCTACTCCGTCCGGGGGGGGCCGGTCGGGGCGTCCCCGCGGCCTCGGTCGCGTCGGCCCGCGCGCCGCCTCGGCGCCGGGCCGGACCGGGCCGGTGCCGCCTCGGCCCACGGCCGGCTTCCCCCGCCTCGGGGCCGAGGCGGAGAGGGGCGAGGGCCGATCGCGCCGGCCCCCGCGCCGGGCGGCCCCGGGGATCCGGCCCGGAGGCTCCGCGTCCTAGCCGACCCTCTCCCGACCCGACCGCATGGCCGCCTCTCTCTCCGCCCAGATCGCCGAGCTCCTCGCCGAGACCGAACCGTTCGACATCTTGACCGACGAGGAACGGCTGTCGCTGCTCCAGAAGATGACGCTCGAGCTTTACGCGCCGGGCGAGGTCATCCTCCAGCAGGGCGACGACATCCACCGGGCGCTCTACATCGTCGACCGAGGGGCTCGTCCGGCTGGCCGAGGCCGAGACCGGCCGGACGGTCGACATGGCCGGGGCGGGGTCGCAGTTCGGGTCGTACGGCCTGATCCAGGGCGGCGCGCTGCCCGTACGAGGCCCGGGCGGTCGAGCAGACGTCGTGCGCGCTCGATCGCGGCCGAGACCTTCCAGGCGCTGCTCGACTCGAACGAGGTCGTTCCGGGCCTACTTCGAGGCCGACATCAAGCGCTACGTCCGGACGCTCGACGAGGACATCGACGCCTCGGGCGCGTTCCTCCTCTTCGACACCACGCTCGGGCGGCGTGCTCCGCGCCGAGCCGCCCGTCGTCGAGGTCGAGGCGACCGTCCGCCAGGCGGCCCGGGTCATGGCCGAGTCCGACGCGGACTCGGTCGTGATCGTCCAGGGCGGCGTGCCGGTCGGGCTCGTCACCGAGGGCGACCTGGTCGAGCGCGTCGTGGCGGCCGGCGGCGACCCCGACGGCCCGGTGATGGCGCTCGTCGAGCGCCCGCCGATCGCGCTCCGCACCGACGAGCGCCTCTTCGACGCCATGCGGACCATGATGCGCGACCGGATCCGCCGGATCGTGGTCGTCGACGCCGACGGCGGCGCGCTCCGGGGCCTGCTCACGGCCGAGGACGTGAGCCACTACCGCGGTCTCGACCCGGTCGCGACGACCGAGCGGCTCGAGCGGGCCCAGTCGGTGAGCGAGCTGGCCGCGCTCCGCGCCGACTCGAACCGCCGGCTGTACCGGCTCTACCACCAGGGCGTCCACTCGGAGGACCTGCTCGACCTGGTCACCGAGGTCGACGACCAGCTCAAGCGGCGCGTGCTGACGACTCGTCGAGCGGACGCTGCGCGAGGAGATCGGCGCCGACGCCTACGACGGGCTCGTGGGCCTGGCTCACGTTCGGGGCCGCCGGCCGCCGCGAGTCGGTCCTGCGCGCGTGGCAGGACAACGGCCTCGTCTACGCCGACCCCGACCCCGCCGAGGCCGACCGGGCCACGGCGTACTACGAGAAGCTGGCCAAGCGGGTCGTCGAGGCGCTCCGCGACGTGCGGCTACGGCGACCCCGAGAACGGGATCGACGCGAGCCACCAGGCCTTCCGCCAGCCGCTCTCGGCGTGGCAGGGCGCCTACGACGCCTGGGCCTCCGGGACCGACGCCGACGCCTCGGCGCGCGCCGCGCTGTGCTTCGACTTGCGCGGCCTCTACGGCGACGACGAGCTGGCCGACGCGCTGTGCTCGACGATCGCCGAGCACCTCCCGAACGCCCGCCTGTCGAAGGTGCTGGCCCGGGAGGGCACCCGGATCGACCTTCCGCTCTCGACCTTCGGGCGGTTCGAGGTCGACGAGGTCGACGGCCGGACCGGGCTCGACCTCCGGACGCGGGCGATCCAGCCGGTCGTCCGCCTGGCGCGCGCGATCGCCCTCGACGTCGGCGACCTCAGCTCGGCCAACACGTTCGACCGGCTGCGGCACGGTCGGCGCGAGCGACCACCCGCTCGGCGGCCCAGGCCGAGGCGCTCGTGCCCGCCGTTCACGACGCTCGTCGACCTCCACCTCCGCGAGCAGATGCAGGCCGCCGAGCGCGGCCAGCGCCCGACCGACCTGATCGACCCGGACGCGATGAACAAGAGCCAGCAGAACCTGCTCAAGGAGACGCTCAAGTCGGTCCAGACGGCCCAGGGGGTCATCCGGAAGCACTACAACCTGTAGCCGGCTCGGCCCGCCTCGGCGACGCGCCCGAGGCGGGCCGACCTGGGGCCGGCCGCTCGTGTGGCGCTGGCGGAGCGAGACCGGGTGCCTGAGCGGGACCCCTCCCAGTCGTCCGGTCGCGGCGCGGGACCGGTCCGGCGGCTCAGGGCACGAGGGCGCCGAGGCAGTCCCGGAGCCGTTCGGCGGCGGCCCGGGCGAGGTCGTCGCGCAAGGCCTCGAAGGCCCGGTCCCGGGCCCGGTCGTCGGCGTCGTCGGCGAAGGCGGCCCGCTGGCGCCGCGACAGGTCGAGGGCCCGCCAGTCGCCCGACGTGGCCGCCCGGTCGTACGACGTCGCCCCACGCCCGCGTACGGTCTCGTCGCAGACGGCCCGGCCGGAGCCGGCCTCGACCACGACCACGTCGGCCTCGGCCGTCAGCACGAGGTCGATCTCGCGGATGGTCAGGGTCGCCTGCTCCGGCGAGCCCCGGCGGCGGACGGTCTGGGTGACGGCGTCGCCGGCCCGCTCGCGTTCGTCGACGGGTCCCAGCACGACGAGCGTGCCGAGGTCGGCTCGGAGATCGGCCGCGGCGTCGCCCAGGCGTCGCGAGCTGGCGCCGAGGTCGCGGCCCCGGCGGCTCCGCGCCCACCGGCGGACGTTAGTGGGGTCGACGACGGTGACGAACGGGTCCGAGGTCAAGCGCTCGCCGACCAGGTCGGTCAGGTCGCCCAGGACGAGTGGGGGGATGGCCTCGTGCCCCTCGGTCGGGAGCACGGCGACCACGACGCGGCCGGCGTCTAGGATGGCGCCGCGCAGGTCGTCGAGCCGCAGCGCCCAGGCCGGCGACGGGCCGAGCGACCGGGCGGCGTCGGCGCGGGCCAGCGCCGCCCGGAACCGTCCGGCGTCGAAGTCGGCCTCGGCCCAGGCGCCCGCGGCGTCGAGCGCGAGCGCGGCGAGCGCGGCGGACTGGTCGGGCGTGGGCCGGAACCGGCGGGCCCGCCCGGCGACGGCCGCGACGGCCGCGAAGTCGCCGGCGCCGTAGGCCGCCTCTCCCTGGTCCAAGAGCGCGTCGACCGCCGCCACGAGCGCCGCGTCCCGGTCGCCGGCGAACGTGGCCGGGCGGTCGAGCACGACGCCGACGGCGGCGGCGCGGTCCAGGAGCGACTGGGCCCAGAGGTAGACCGAGGCGGCGCCCTCCGGGTCGAGCCGACCCGTTTGGGCGAGCCGCTGGCGGAGGGCCCCGCGCCCGGCGACGCCCAGCCGGCCCGGCACGTTGGGCAGCGACGGGTCCCGTTCGAGCGCGACCACGTAGGCCTCGGCGGCGCCGGCCAGGTCGCCCGAGGTCTCCCGGCCCATCCCGTCGAGGTAGGCGTCTTTGCCGGAGGCGCAGCCCCAGACGACGACGGCGAGCAGGGCGACGAGGGCGAGGCGCATGAGAGGAGGGGCGGGGCTCTAGATACCGGAAGCCGCCGGCCGGTCTCGCACCGTCACAGCGGTGCGGCTCGGCGGGCGTGCTCGGCCAGGAGCGCCGCCGCGTGGGGGACCGCCCGGGCGGTGTAGTGGGCCCGGAGGAGCCGCTGCTCGGGCCCGCCCAGGTCGGCGTGGCGACCGGTCCGGCGCAACCGGCCGGCGCGGGCGTGGTAGAGCGCGAGCGCGGCGGCGACCGACACGTTGTAGCTCTGGACGAACCCGTCGAGCGGCAAGAGCAGGGCCGCGTCGGCGGCCTCCAGCATGGCCGGGCTCGCCCCGGCGTGCTCGTTGCCGACGACGAGCGCCGTGGGGACCGAGAAGTCCCACGCGTCGATCGGGAGCGCGTCGTCGCGCAGGGCCGTCACGGCCACGCGCCCACCGCGCTCGTGGACCCAGCGGACGTAGGCGGCGGGATCGGCCCAGGCCCGGAGTTCGACCCACTTGTGGGCGCCCTGGCTGGCCCGCCGCGTCGCCCGGCGGTCGGTGACGGTCGGCTCGTCGTCGCCGTCCAAGACCCGGTCGACCATCTCGGCCGCGTCGCCCTCCAGCCCGACCACGTGGGCCGCCCCGAACCCGAGACCCTCGGCGCTCCGCAGGACCGCGTTGACGTTCCCCGGGTCGACGAGCCCCTCCAGCACGGGCACCACGCCGAACGCCCGTGCGGCGACGACCGCGTCGAGCCGGTCGCGGCGGGCGTCGCTGAGGTACGGGCCGAGGACGGAGAGCACGGTCTCAGCCGGGTACACCGCGTCGCCGACGGTCACGTCGTCGGGCAGGTCGAAGAACGGGGGCGCGGGCAGCATGGCGGTCGAGGGGACCCGGGAAAGCTAGCCCGGCGCCCGGCGTAGCTTTCGGGCCGCGTCTCTCCTCCCGCCATGCCCCGCCCCTTCCTCCTCCTCGTGCTCGCCGCGCTCGCCGTCTCCGCCTGCGGCGACGCCTCCGACGCGGGCCCCGCGGCGTCTGGGGAGGCCCTCACGAGCGCCGACGCCGTGGCCGACGCCATGCTGGCGCGCTACGCCGCCAACCTGGGCGACGTCGAGGCCTTCGCGGTCCAGGCCGAGGGCGTCGAGGCCCGCTACACGCTCTCGGGCGACACGACCGGGCTCGACCGGTTCGCGCCGCCCCAGGTCGGCCCGGTGGGCGACGGGCCCGTGCCGTCGTCGGCCACGCGGCTCCTCTACGTCCAGGTGCCCAACGTGCCCCGGATGGCGCGCGGGCTGCGGACGGCGGCGCTCGACGGGCCGCTCACGCGCGACGGCCGCCGCGTCTACGCCCTGTCGACCGACGACCCCGGCGCGGTCTTCGGCGAGCCCGGACTGGCCCCGCCCGACACGACCGGCACGCGCGACTTCCGCGTCTACGTCGGCGCCGACGACTTCAACGTCTACGAGATCTACCAACTGGTCTCGGCCGACTCGCTCGGGGCCATCACGAGCCGGATCATCTACAGTGACTTCCGGGAGGCCGACGGCGTCACGCTCCCGTTCTCGGTCCGACAGATCGAGACCGGCCTCAACCTGAGCATGGGCCAGGACGAGCGGATGGTGATCGGGGGCCAACTCGGGATCAACGTCGAGCAGCTCAAGCAGGCGCCGGCGTCGCCGGAGCGGGACGCCCGTCTGGCCGAGCTCCAGGCCCAGCAGCGGATCGTGGCCGAGGGCGTCTCGGAATTGACGCTGGAGGTCGAGGAGGTCCGGGTGGGGGCCGAGGACTAGCGCACGGACGCTCTTGCGGTCGGAGGCTCCGGGCGACACCCGCCCGGGCTCCGCGGCAACTCGAGCCCCGGCCCGGTCCGCCTCGGGCCCGAGGCGGGCACGGCCGGGCGGGTCGGTTTACTCCTCGGGCCGGGCCGTCTCCTGGGGCAGCGTGACCGTCACCGCGGCCCCGCCGAGCGGGCCCGGCGCCAGCTCGATCCGGCCGCCGTGGCCGACCGCGATGGCGCGCGCCAGCGACAGGCCGAGCCCGACGCGGCGGCCCCCGCCCCAGCCCGAGAAGAACGGCTCGAACGCCTGCGCGAGCACGGCCGGCTCGACCCCCGGCCCGTCGTCGGCGACCGTCAGGACGGCCTCGCCCTTGGGCCCGGCCTGGGCCGTCACCCTGACGTGGCCGCCGCCGGCCCGGGCGGCCAGCACGGCGTTGCCGAGCAGGTTGGCCAGCATCCGCGTCAGCGCCGACCCGACGCCGAGCACCTCGGTCTTGGACACCGCCTCGACATCGATCTCGACGTCGCCGGCCGCCACCTGGGCGACCGCCGCGCGGACGATGTCGGCCAGGGCCACCGGCCGGAGCGCGCCGTCGACGCCCCGGGCGTGCTCGTACATCGAGCGGACCACGGCGTCGGCCCGGCGGCCCTGGCGGGAGGCCCCGGCCGCGGCCTCCACGAGCGCGCCCAGGTGGGCGGCCGGCTCGCCGTCGAGGTCGACCGCCTGGGCCAGCGCCTGGGCCTCGGCGTGGACCGCCTCGGCAAACCCGACGGCCAACCCCAGCGGGTTACGGAGCTCGTGGGCCACGCCGGCCAGCAGCCGCCCCAGCCCGGCCAGCTTCTCCTGCTCGACGATCTGGGCCTGCATCTGGCGGACGTGCCGCAACGTCTGGCGGAGCGCCTCGTTGGTCTCGCGGAGCGCCCGGTCGCGCCGGGCCCGCTCGACGGCGTAGCGGAGCGTCCGGCGGAGCACGTCGGGCGTCAGGTCGCCTTTGACGAGGTAGTCCGACGCCCCCGCACGGACCGCGTCGAGGGCCACCTCCAGGTCCCCCAGCGACGTCAGCGCGACGACGGGGACGCCGCCGGCCGCCGCCACGACGCGTGTGACCGTCTCCCAGTAGTCCGAGTCGGGCAGCTGCTGGTCGCTCAAGACGGCGTGGTACCGGCCCGGCTCGGCCAGCGCGGCCGTCGCGGCCTCGACCGTCCCCACCAAGTCGAGCTCGATCTCGGGGTCGACCACGTCGGCGAGGTAGGCCTCGACGAGCGCCGCGTGGTCCGGGTTGTCCTCGATGAGCAACACGCGGAGCGGGTCCGGCGTCTCGGCGACCACCTCCACGACGGCGCCTTCGGCGCCCTCCAGATGGGTCAGCGCGTCCAAAGTAGGGGTCGGGTCGGGCGGGGCGGGCATGCGGTCAGGGGAGGCGGTTCCAGCGGGCCCAGTAGTCGCCGAACTCGTGGACCATCGCCTCGAAGGCGGCGAAGTCGACGGGCTTGACGAGGTAGCTGTTGGCGTGGTGGCGGTAGGCCCGGGCGCGGTCCGTGTCGTCGCTGCTCGTCGTGAGCACGACGACGGGGATCTCGCGGAGGTGCTCGTCGGCCTTGACGGCTTCGAGCACGTCGAGGCCGCTCACGCGCGGCAAGTTGAGGTCGAGCAGGACGAGGTCCGGGCGGGGCGCCGCGTGGTGGGCGCCCCGCCGCATTAGGATGTCGAGGGCCTCGGCCCCGTCGCGCGCCCGGACCGTCCGGTGGCGGGGGTCGTGGGTCTCGAGCGTGACCGCGGTCAGCTCGGCGTGGGCGTCGTCGTCCTCGACCAGGAGGACGGTGAGCGGGCGGACAGGGGCGACGTCGTGGGGCATCGGTCGTAGATGTGCAAACGGTGTTCCAGAAGGCGTCAGGAGGCCGAGCGGACGGTGTGGGGCGGGAACGTCAGGACGAACCGGGCCCCCGGGCGGTCGCCCGGCCGGCCGGCGCTCTCGACGTGGGCCGTGCCGCCGGTCACCTCCATCACCCGTGCGACGACGGCGAGCCCGACTCCGGTTCCGCCAGCCCCGCCCGACGACCCCTCGTCGAGCCGCTGGAACAGCTCGAACACGCGGTCGCGGTAGGGCTCGGGCACGCCCGGCCCGTCGTCCTCGACGATCAGCCGGAGTCCGCCCGACGGGGCCGGCTCGGACCGGACGGCGACGCGGGTCCCGCCCCCGCCCAGCCCGTAGTGGACGGCGTTGGCCAGCAGGTTCTCGACGACCTCGGCCATCCGGCGGCGGTCGGCCACGATCTCGCCGAGCGGGCCCTCCACCTCGATGGTCCCGCCGGCCTGGCCCGCCCGGACCTCCAGCTCGTCGGCGAGCTCGCCCACCAGGCCGTCGAGGTCGACCGGCTCGGGGTCGCCGGTGGGCCGGCCCGAGCGGCTCAGCGTGAGGAGGTCCTCGATCAGCTGGCCCATCCGGCGGGCGGCCCCGAGCGCGCGCTCGGCGGCGGCGGCGGCCTTCTCGGTCTGGCCGGCCGCGATGTAGCCCTTCATCAGCCCCAGGAACCCGTTGACGGTGACGAGGGGGGACTTCAGGTCGTGCGAGACGGTGTACGTGAACCGCTCCATCTCGGCGTTCTTCTGGCGGAGCGCCTCCTCCTGGTCGCGCCGTTGGGTCACGTCGATGTTGAACCCGTAGAGCCGGCCGCCGCCCTGGCCGTCCGGGACCATCCGGCCCCGGCCCGCGAGCCAGCGGACCCGGCCGCTGGGGAGGAAGACCCGGAACTCGGTGTCGTACCGCTCGCCGCGCTCGGTCGCCGCCGCCAGGGCCTCCTGGAGGCCGTCCAGGTCGTCCGGGTGGACGATGTCGAAGAACGCGGCGGCCGACTCGAACCGGCCCGGCGCGATCCCCCACAGCTCGGCCGCGAGGTCGTCGTGGACGAGCGCGTCGCGGCCGACGTCCCACTCCCACGACCCGACGCCGCCCCCTTCGAGGGCCAGCTGGAGCCGGCCCTGGCTCTCCAGGAGCGCGGCCTCGGCCCGCTTCCGGTCGTCGATGTCGGTGCACGTCCCGAACCACCGCAGGATCTGGCCGTCGGGCGCGCGGAGCGGGTCGGCCCGGCCGATGAACCACCGGTAGGCGCCGTCGGAGGCCCGGCGGAACCGGTACTCGACCTCGTAAGGGTCGCCGGTGGCGAGCGAGTGGGCCCACCGCTCGGCAGCCAGGTCGAGGTCGTCGGGGTGGACGTAGTCGGCCCAGCGGAAGCCCTGCTGCCCCCCCGGTTCTCGCCGCCGGGGTCGTCGGGCCGGGGCATCCCGGTGTAGGCGTACCACCGGTCGTTGAAGTAGTCGTGGTACCCGTCGGCCGTCGTGGTCCAGACGAGCTGGGGGAGCGACTCGGTGAGCTGGCGGAGCTGGCGCTCGCTCTCGCGGAGCGCGGCCTCGGTCCGGCGGGCCTCGGTGGCGTCGGTGAAGTAGACCGTGACGCCGCCGTCGAACGGGTAGGCCCGGACGGAGAAGTGTCGCCCGAGCGGGTCGTAAGGGGCGTCGAACTGGACGGGCTCGCGCGTCTCGACGGCCCGGTGGTACGCCTCCCAAAACGGGCCGCCGACGGCCTCGGGGAACTCGTCCCAGACGCTCTTGCCGAGCAGCTCGGCGCGCGGGCGCTCCAGGAGCGGGACGGCCCGGTCGTTGACGTAGGTGAACCGCCAGTCGTCGTCGAGCGCGAAAAAGGCGTCGGAGATCGACGCGAGCACGTCGGCGGCGTCCATCTGGCGCGCGGGCGCGGCGGGCTCGAAGGCGACCAGGGTGCCGCCGTCGACGGGCCAGACCCGGACGCCGAGCTCGGCCCCGTCGGGCGTGACCACCGGGCCGACGCCGTCGGGGCCGGCCGCGAGCCGGTCGAGCGGCTCGGGGAGGTCGCCCAGGGCCCGGCCCTCGACGGCCTCGGGGGCGAGCCCGAAGGCCGCCGTCAGCCCGGCGCTCGTGATCCCCACGACGCCGGTCCGGTCGACCACGAGCAGCGGGGCGGGCGCGGCGCGGAGCGCGGCCTCTGCGAGCGGCGACGTCGGCGAGGGGTCAGACACGGCGGGCGGGGCGGTAGGGGGGGCGCCATCGAACGCACGTCGGGCCGAATGGTCTCCGGTCCAGCCACCGGGCCCCGTCGCCGTCCGGCCCCGCCTCGGCCCCGCCTCGGCCCCGCCTCGGCCCGCCTCGGCCCCGCCTCGGCCCCGCCTCGGCCCCGCCTCGGCCCCGCCTCGGCCCCGCCTCGGCCCCGCCTCGGGCCCGAGGCGGGCTAGGCCAGCGACGCCACCACGTCGCCCATCAGCGCCGTCAGCTCGGGCTCGGCCTGGGCGGCCGCAGCCAGCACGTCGGCGATCGAGACCGGCTCCAGGGCGTCCGGGAAGCACTCGTCGGTGACGACCGAGATCGCGAGGCAGCGGAGCCCCTGGTGCCGGGCCACGATGACCTCGGGGACCGTGCTCATCCCGACCACGTCGGCCCCGATCGTCCGCAGGAACCGGTACTCGGCGCGCGTCTCCAGGTTGGGCCCGACGACGGCCACGTAGACGCCCTGCTGGAGCCGGACGCCCCGGTCGAGCGCGGCCGCCTCGGCGACGTCGCGGAGCGCCCGGTCGTAGGGCGCGCTCATGTCGGGGAAGCGCGGGCCCCAGTCGTCCACGTTCGGGCCGGTCAGCGGGTTGACCCCCTGGAGGTTGATGTGGTCCGTCGTCAGCATGAGGTCGCCGCGGCGGTAGAGCGGGTTCATGCCGCCGGCCGCGTTCGAGATCAGCAGCGTCTCGACGCCCAGCGTCGCCATCACGCGGACCGGGAGCGTGACCTGCCACGCCGAGTAGCCCTCGTAGAGGTGGAACCGGCCCTGCATCGCGAGCACCTCGACGCCGCGCAGCGTCCCGGCGATCAGCCGCCCGTCGTGGCTCTCGACCGTCGAGAGCGGGAAGTGCGGGATCTCGTCGTACGGGACGCTCGCCGTCGCCTCGATCTCGTCGGCCAGGCCACCCAGGCCGGTCCCCAGGATGATGCCCACGCGGGCGTCGTCGCCGAGGCGGTCTCGGAGGACGTCGGCGGCCTCCTGGACCTGAGCGCGGGCGGTGTCGATGTCGGGAGTCATTCGGGAGGGAGAGGTTCGGGATGGGCGAGGGGGGCGGGAGGGCGGCGTCCCGCGTGCCGCACCCCGTGCTCCTCCGGTCAGTCGAGGTCGTCGAGGATCCGGCGGATCCGCTCGCGCTCCTCGTCCGAGGCGGCGACGCTCCGTTCCTCGCCGGTCACCAGCGAGCGGAGGTCCCAGCCGCCGGTGACGGCCGGCTGGGCCGGGGGCTCCGGGGGCGCGTCTTCGGCCGGGTCGGGCGCCGAGGCGTAGGCCCCGGTCGCCGGGGTCTCGGCCGGTGGGGCCTGGGTTGGCGGGGCCTGGGTCGGCGGGGCCGCCTCGGGGGCGAGCGGGGCGTTGATCGGCGTCGTCGCGACCGGTTCGGTCTGGGCGTCCGGGTACGGCTCCGGGGCGGGCACCGGCGGCCGCCAGTCCTCGACCGGCACGGGCTCGGCCGGCTCGGGCGGCGCGTCGAGCGACTGCGGGGGCGCCTCCGGCGACCACGTGGCCCCGTCGCTGGTCCCCTGGTCGTGGTCTCGCGTGACGTGCTCCCCGGGGTCGTGGATGGGGGCCTCCAGGCGGGCGGGCGACGGCGGGAACATGCCGGCCGGGCCAGCGGGCTGGAGCTTGAGGAAGCCGACCGGGTCGTCGCCCTGGAACTGGGCCAGCACCTCGAGCTCGGAGAGCAGGAAGCCCCGGAGCCGGGCGGCGGCCTCGGCCTGCCGCGACGACAGCCGGACGATGTCCTGGCGCAGCCCGTGCCGCTCGCGCTCGGCGTCGCGCAGGATGGTCTCGGCCCGGAGCTCGGCCTCCTGGACGATCATCCGGGCCTTCTCGCCGGCCGAGGCCGCCGTGCTCCGGGCCGTCTCGCGCGCCGACTCGAGCGCCTCCTGGAGCGCGAGCTCGACCTTCTCGTAGTGGACCAGCTTGGACTCCGAGTCGCGCGACCGCTCCTCGGCGCGGCGCGCGTCCTCCTGGAGCTCTTCGAGGCGCTGGGCGACCTGCTTCAAGAACAGGTCGACCTCGGTCGGGTCGTAGCCGCGGAAGGCCTTGTCGAACTCTTTCCGGCGGACGTCGAGGGGAGTGAGGTTCATGGCCGGTCGGGGGTTGCGGGCGGGCCGACGCGGCGGACGCGGCGGCGCGGGCGGCGCTCGGCGGGAACGTCGGGGCGCGGCTCTGCCGTGCCCGGCTCGTCGCCGAGGTCGTCGGTCCGGTCAGTTCGGCGGAGGGCCGCGAGGGCCCGCTCGGTCCGCGACTCGGCCGCGCGCAGGCGCGCCGGGACCGCCCGGGCGTGCGCGCGCACCCGGGCCAGCCGGACCAGGAGCACGGCCAGCGCGACCAGCAGGAGCCCGTCGAGGACGAGGAGGGGGACGAACATGATCGCGAAAGGTACGAAACCGGGCGCCCGGCCTCCATCCGGGTCAGCGCGGGCCGAACAGGGCCGTCCCGACGCGGACGTGCGTGGCGCCCTCCTCGACGGCGACCTCGAAGTCGCCGCTCATCCCCATCGACAGGACCGAGAGGCCGGGCGCGTCGTCGAACAGGCGGCGCAGGCGCTGGAACGACGGTCGGACGACGCGGTCGAGGTCGGCGGCGTCCTCCGCGAGGGCCGCCATCCCCATCAGGCCGTCGAGGCGGAGGTGGTCGCGCTCGGCGACGGCGGCCAGCAGGTCGGGCGCGGCGTCGGGCGCGACGCCGTGCTTGGCGTCCTCGCCCGAGACGTTGACCTGGACCAGGACCGGCAGCACCCGGCCCGCCTCGGCCGCCCTCTTGTCGAGGGCGTCGGCCAGCCGGAGCGAGTCGAGCGCGTGGAACAGGTCGGCCCGGGCGGCGGCGTCGCGGGCCTTGTTGCGCTGGAGCGACCCGATCAGGTGCCACCGGACGTCGCCCCCGTCGCTGGCGCCCGGCAACGCGTCGGACTTCTCGACCAGCTCCTGGACGCGGTTCTCGCCCAGGTCGCGGAGCCCCGCTCGGACGGCCGCCCGGACGGTCGCGAGCGGGCGCGTCTTGGTCACGGCGACCAGCGTGACCTCGGCCGGGTCGCGGCCGGCGCGGTCGGCGGCCGCGGCGATCTGGTCGCGGACGCGGGCGGCGCGGTCGGCGATCGCGGTGGTCAGGGCCGGGTCGGAGGGAGGGGGAGGCATGAGGGGCGTACCCCGGCCGCCGATTCGGGATCCGGCGGGCGGGTCGGGCGGAGCGCCCTCCGAGCGTTCCCGTTCTACCGGCCCGATCTCCCCCGATCCCGCGATTCGCCCACGTGGACGAGTGGCGAGGTTGTTGACGCAGACGAGGTCCACCCGCACCGGACGCCATGCCGACCCCTGCCTCGACCCCCCTCGACCGCGCCCGCGCCGCCTGGCTCGCCGGCGACCGCGACGCCTGGGACCGGTACCAGGCCTGCCTCCGCCAGGCCGACGCCGAGCGACCCGGGCCGAGCGGACTCGGGCCGAGCGCCCGCGCGCGCGCCGCCGCCCGCTCCGGCCCCGGGCCCAGCGTAGCCGGCTCGGCCCGCCGCGGCACCGAGGCGGGGGGGGCGCGACCGTGACGGACGGACAGCCGGTTTGCCGTAGGCTAGGGCGAACCACTCCCTCCTGCTGCCATGCCCGTCCACGACATCGACTACCGCCTGATCGGCGACGACCTCCAGATCGTCGAGATCGAACTCGACCCCGGCGAGTCCGTCCGCGCCGAGGCCGGCGCGATGCTCTACATGGACGAGCGCATCCGGATGGACACCGGGCACCGGCGGCGGGTTCATGAACGGTCTCAAGCGGCGGATCGCGGGCGAGAGCTTCTTTATCACGTCGTTCACCAACGAGGGGCCGAGGAAAGCGCGCGTCGCCTTTAGCGCGCCCTACCCCGGCAAGGTGATCCCGCTCGACCTGGGCGACCACGGCGGCCGGTTCCTGTGCCAGAAGGACACGTTCCTGTGCGCCGCCGACGGGATCGAGATCGAGGTCGCGTTCACCAAGAAGATGGGCGCCGGCCTGTTCGGCGGCGAGGGGTTCATCCTGCAGAAGCTGACCGGCGACGGGCTCGCGTTCTGCCACGCCGGCGGGACCGTCATCGAGCGCGACCTGGCCGGCGGCGAGGTGCTGCGCGTCGACACGGGCTGCCTGGTCGCGCTCTCGGAGTCGGTCGACTACGACATCCAGTTCCAGGGCGGGTTCAAGAACGCGCTGTTCGGCGGCGAGGGCCTGTTCCTGGCCCGCATCGAGGGGCCCGGGCACGGTCTTCCTCCAGAGCCTCCCGTTCTCGCGCCTGGCCGACCGCATCGTGGCGGCCAGCCGGGCCTACGCGAACCAGGGCGAGACCAAGGGCGGCGGGCGGCGCGCTCGGGGCGCTCGGCGGGCTCGCGGCCGGCGGCCTGCTGGGCGGCCTCCTCGGCGAGGACAACTGACCGCCCGACCCCGCCCGCCTCGGCGCCGAGGCGGGCGGGGTCAGGGCGCGCGGTGGGCCGCGACGACCTCCTCGAACAGCGCGTCGAAGCGGGGCGCCTTGAGCGGCCACGCGAGGTCGGCCGGGATCTCGCGCAGGACCTCGGGGGGGAGCGGCTGGGCGTCGCCGCGGACGATGGACCGGAGCGTCTCGAACAGCTGCGTCCTCGCTGTCGTAGAGGACCGGCGCGTGCAGCAGCGGCGTGTGGAGCCGGTCCGGGATCAGCTCGGGGTACGTCAGCCGGTTCGGCAGCAGCGGGTGGCAGCCGCAGTGGATGGCCTCCAGCATCGAGATGCCGAAGAACTCGTGGATGGACGTCGAGACCACGACGTCGGAGCGCCACAGGAGCGCGGCGTAGTCGGCGAACGACTCGGCGTAGCCGTAGTGGAGCACGCGCTCGGCGTAGCGCCGGAAGCCCGCCTCGAACGCCGGCGGCTGCTCGGCGAACGTCTTGCCGGCCAGGACCAGCCGGAACCGCTCGCCCGCATCGTCGAGGCGGTTCATGACCCGGAAGAAGGCCTCGGGGTCCTTGTCGTACTCCCAGCGGTGGTTCCACAGGATGACCGGCGGGCCGGGCTCCCGGGCCTTGCGCGCCTGGGCGGCCGGCCGGGCCGCGTCCAGGCCGGCCAGGTCGAGCCCGAGCCGGAGCACCTGGCTCTTGGCCCGCAGCGCCGGGAGTTGCGCCGACGTGGGTGTAGTCGGGGAACCGGCGCAGCAGGTCCGGCAGGGCCCCGAAGAACTCGTCGAGGTGGAACCGGCTGTTGAACACGACCCGGTCGGCGGCCAGCGCCGAGAGGTAGTTGACGGTCGCGTAGGTGTAGTCCCGCTCGCGCGCCGGCTCGCCGGGCCGGCCGCCGAGCGGGTACGTGAGCTGGTTCTCGTGGAGGTAGAGCACGACCGGCACGTCGGCCAGCCAGTCGCGGCTGAGCGCGAGCACGGCCGGCAGGTTGACCATGTCGGAGGCCAGCACCAGGTCGGGCCGCCAGCCGTCGGCGCAGGCCTCGCGGGCCTTCTCGGCGAGCGTGACCGCGCCGCCCTGCATCCGCCACTTCCAGTAGCGCGCCGCCATCGTCACCACGCGGACGTCGTGGGCGCTGTGGCCGGCGAGCCCGTCGAGGAACACGCGGTGGGACCCGCCGAACCAGGGCTCCAGGGCGAGGACGTTCATAAGGGCTCGCTCCGCTTGGGGACAGGCCGGGCGCGGGTCGCGGGCAGGCGGGGCCTGCCGGCGGTCACCCCTCGCTCAGCTCGACGTCCAGCGCCTCGGACTCCTCGGGCGTCGTCGGGCGGACGATGGCGATGGAGCGGACCTGGAGCGCCTGCCGGAGCCGGGTGTCCTTGACCTCGACGGGCGTCACGGGCCGCTCGTCGCCGGGCTCCAGGTGGAGGGTCCGCGTGTCGAGGCGGAGGTCGAGCGCGGCGTCGGACACGTTCTTGATGATCATCCCACGGCGTTCGGGCATCGGGTCGGGGTTGGCAGAGGAGGGGAGGACCAAGATATTCCCCCGAGCCCGCCCCGCCCCACGTGCCGACTTCGCCCCCCGCCCGAGCGTCCTCGCCCGCCTCGGTCGCCGGGTGGGCACCCGCGGCCGACCTCGCGGGCGGCGTGGCCGCGCTCGCCTACCCGCCGCTGTGCCTGGGCTGCGAGCGCCGCCTGCCCGACCCCGCCGAGGCGCTGTGCGCGTCGTGCCTGCGCGGCCTGCCCCGCGCCGACGCCCGAGGCGGTCGAGGCCGTCACCGCTGGCGCCGGTCGAGCGCGTCGTCGCGCTCTGGGCGTTCGACCCCGGCGGGACGGTCCGGCGCGTCCAGCACGCGCTGAAGTACGGGGGGCGCCCGGCGCTCGGGCGTCCGCTGGGGCGCACGCTCGGCGCCGCGGCCCGCGCGTCGGGCGGACCGGTGGACGTGGTCGTCCCGGTCCCGCTGTCGCGCCTGCGCGAGCTGGAGCGCGGCTACAACCAGGCCGCCGCGCTGGCCGAGGGCGTCGCGGACGCGCTGGGATGCCCGTGCCGAGCCGTCCTGGTCCGGACGCGCGCCACCCAGGCCCAGGCGCGCCTCTCGGCCGACGCCCGTCGCCGCAACGTCGACGGCGCGTTCGCGCTGGCCTCGCCCGGCTCCCTGCGCGGCCAGCGCGTGCTCCTGATCGACGACGTGCTCACGACCGGGGCCACGCTCGCCGCCGCCGCCCGCCCGCTCGCCGAGGCCGGCGCCCACGTCGAGGTCGCCGCCCTGGCGCTGGCCGGGGCGTAGCGCGTAGGGGAGGGGGGCAGAGGAGTCGCGCCCATCCCCTCCCCGCCTCGGCGCCGAGGCGGGAGGAGCCAGACGCAGACACCCTCCGCTCCACCCTGCGGCGCCCGTCCGCCCTTTTCCCGTCCTCATCCCCCCGCGCGCGGCGGCGGACTACCCCAACTCGACGCGCCGCGGGCAGAGCGCGGCCTCGGCCGGGTCGTTGGTGGCCAGCACCACGACGCGCGAGGCGTCGGCGACGAGCGAGGCCGTCAGGTCGCGGCCGGCCGCGTCGAGCGTGGCGCCGGGCTCGTCGAGCAGCAACACCGGCGGGTCGTGGACGAGCGCCGTCGCGATCCGGAGCCGCTGGCGCATCCCGGTCGAGAACGCCGCCACCGGGTCGTCGGCGCGATCGCCCAGGCCGACGCGGTCGAGCGTGGCGGCGACCCGGGCTGGGGCGTCGGGCAGGGCACGGGCCCGGGCCAGGAAGGCCAGCGTCTCGCGCGCCGTCAGCGCGTCGTACAGGTCGAGCGCGGGCGCCACGTAGCCGACCCGGAGCGGCACGTCGCGCGGGTCGAGCGCGACGCCGTCGACCTCGAGGCGGGCCGCCCCGCCGGTCGGCGCGAGCAGGCCGGCCCAGAGCAGAAGCAGCGTCGACTTGCCCGACCCGTTGGCGCCCAGGACGGCCAGCGGAGCGCCGGGCTCGACCGTGACCGACAGCCCGTCGAACAGGCGCCGCCGGCCGAACCGCATCGACAGCTGGTCGGCGACGAGCCGGGTGGGCACGGGGAGGGGCGGAGGCACGGCGGAAGCTAGCCCCGGCAGAACACGGCCCCCCGTCCGTCCGTTCATCGACCATGTCGCTCGCTCGCCCCTGGTCCTGGCTGCCACGCTCGTCGCCGCCGCGACCGGCTGCGACACGTCGCCAGTCGAGACCGCCGGCCCGGCGGCCCTCGGCCCCGCCGACTCGCTGGGGGCCGGGTCGCTCGCCGTCGACCGGGCCGATCCCGTCGCCGCGCTCCCGCCCGACACCGTCGACGTCCGGGGCGTCCGGACGGCGCGGGCCCGGATCCAGCCGGTCGGTGACGGCGACGCGTCTGGGACCGTCACCCTGTCCCGCGATGGCCGGCGGCGTCCGGGTGCTCGTCGAGTTGGACGGGCTGAGCCGGAGCGAGTACCACGCGCTCCAGATCCTGCGCGGCCGCGACTGCGACGCCGACCCGTCGGTCCACCTCGGCGCCGACGTGGGCACGCCCCACGGCGGCCCGTACTCGCTGCCCGGCCTGCGCCACCTGGGCGACCTGGGCAGCGTCCGCGGCGACGACCGCGACGGCCGCTACGACCGGATCGACGCCGCGCTCTCGCTCGACGGCACGACGTCGCCAGTGGGCCGGGCCGTGGTGGTCCGCGCCGGTCGGGACGACGCGGCGAGCCCCGACGGCGCCGCGGGCGACGTGATCGGGTGCGGCGTGCTCGAGGCGGGCCGATGAGGCAGGCCGCGTTCACGCTCGCCGCCTTGGTGCTGGGCCTGGGCCTGGGCTGGGCGCTCCACAGCGAGGCCGCCCCGCCCGCGCCTCCGCCGCCGCCGGCCGCTGGGGCCACGCCCGCCGTCGACTCGCTGGCCGCGTTCGTGACCCGCCTCCGCGGCCGCTTCGAGCAGCTCCGCGAGACGACCTCGGACGAGGAGAACCGGCTCCGCCGGCCCCGGACGCCGTCCTACACCGACCACCTCGAGATGGCCGACTCGCTCGGGGTGCCCCCGCTCGACACCGAGGCGGAGCTGGCCGCCCACCTCCGGACGGGCCAGCTCGTCCCGCTCGTCGACAACGAGTTCTACGTCGTCCGCGTGCTGGAGCACTCCAAACCGTTCGTCCGGCCCCTGCTCCGCGACCGGGTCGACGAGGTGGGCCGGCGGTTCCAGGCGGGCCTGGCCGAGGCCGGCCTGCCGCCGTACCGGTTCACGATCTCGTCGGCCCTGCGCACGGCCGACCTGCAGCGCGACCTCCGCCAGTCGAACCGGAACGCGACCTCGGGCCGGTCGAGCCACGAGTACGGGGCCTCCGTCGACCTGGTCTACACCCGCTACGCCCTGTGGCCGACGGCCGCCGACACGCTCTCGGTCCCGTTCTCGGACCCCGCCATCCCCGCCGTCCAGCGGCTCGCCACGCGCTGGGCCGACGACCTGGCCGGCGCCTACGACGACCGGCTGTTCGGCGTGCTCGCCCGCGTGCTCGGCCAGATGCAGGACGAGGGCGAGCTGCTGGTCCTGCTGGAGAACGAGCAGCCCGTGTTCCACATCACCCTGGACGGCGAGTAGCCGCCGCCCGCCCCGCTGGCCCCGTGTCTGACGTGTCCGCGCCCCGCTCTGGGGACGCCCTCCCGCCGCTCGTCGAGCCCCGCCCGGGCTCCGAGTCGATCCTGCCGACGCCTCCCCGCCCGCCTCGGCCGCGCCGTCGGTGGGGCGTCTGGGTCGCGCTGGCGTTCGTCGCCGGGCTCGCGGCGCTCGGGGTGCGGACGAACGCGGGCGTCCAGGCCACGTTCGCGGCCCAAGACCGGTGGGTGGCCGAGGCCGAGGCGGCCTTCACGTCGATCCCGCTCCTGAGCGACGACGAGATCGCGACGCTGCGGCGCTCGCGCAACGCCCGCCACGTCGAGCTGGCCGAGTCGCTCGGGGTCGGCCCGCCCGACACGCGCGCCCAAGCGGACAGCCTGGCCGGGGTCTACGACTTCGTCCCCATCGTGACCGACTCGCTCTACACCGTCCTGCCGGCCCAGTCGTCGGTCGCGCTGCTGACGCCGAGCGGGGCGGCGTCGCTCGACAGCGTCGCCGTTCGGTTCCGCGAGCGGCTGGCGGCGGTCGGGCTCCCGCCGTTCCGGTTCGCCGTCTCGTCGCTGTGGCGGACCGGGGCCGACCAGGCCGCGCTCCGGGGCGGCAACGTGAACGCCGCCGCGGGCCGGTCGAGCCACGAGTACGGCACGACCTACGACATCACGTACAACCCGACGCGCTACTCGCCGGCGCCGGACGCGCTCCCGCCGCCGCCCCGCGTCGACCCGCGCGTGCCCGGCCCGCTCCGGGGGATGGTCCGGGAGGCCCTCGTCCGCGAGCAGTCGGCCGCGCTGGACCGGTTGGCCGCCGACTACCCGTCCCGGCTGACGGCCGCGCTGGGCCGGGCGCTGATCGACCTGGAGGACGAGGGCGTGCTCGTCGTCGTGCGCGAGCGGCGCCAGCCGGTCTACCACGTGACGGTGGCCCGGCGGTTGGCGAGCCGGGAGTAGGCGGCCGTATGCTGCGCGTGGACCTCGTACCGAACCCGTGCGCGCACTTGCCCTCGTCCTCTTCCTCTCGGCCACCGCGACGGCCCAGCCGGCGACGGACTCGGCGCGGGTCGACCGCGTCGTCGGCGCGCTCTACCTCGGCGAGGCCGAGCAGGCGGCGGCGCAGGGGCTGTCGATCGGTGCGTTCGCCGGCCCGTTCGACCCGGCCGACCTGGTGCCCGAGGCGGGCGCCGTCGCCGACTCAGTCCGCGCGGTGTTCGCCCGCGATCTCCGGCCGGACCTGCTCCTGGAGGCGCTCGCGTTCCTGGAGAGCCCCGCCCACACCCGCATCGTGTCCGCCACCTCGGTCCTCCCCGGCACGGCCGCCGAGGCCCCGCCCGCCAGCCTCGCCGACTCGGCGCTGGCGGCCCGCTTCGCCGCCGCCGCGTACCGAGCGTCGGCCCCCGACGACATGCAGGCGCTCTTGGTCGACGCTCTGTTCGACCTGCTGCCGGACGACGCCCCGCCCGGGCTCCGCCAGTCGCTCGCCTCGGGCCTGGACCCGTCCAACACCCCCGGGGGCCAGTCCGCGATGCGCGCCGTGATGGCGCGAGCCGCCCGGCGCTCGCTCGCCGGCGTGCCCGAGGCGGACGTGGTCGCGGCGACGGCCTATTACGCCTCGGAGGCCGGCCGCTACGTCGGGCGGGCCACAGCGCTGGGCACGGCCCGAGCCCAGACCCCGGTCCTGACCCGGACGCTCCGCCCGATGTTCGAGTCGCTGGGCGCCCCGCCCTCGCCGGAGGCGGAGGCCCAGTTCAGGGTGGTCGGCGAGGACTCGGGCATCCCCGCCGTGATGCGGGACGTTCAGCAGGCCGTCGTCTACCCCGAGAGCGCGCGGCGCGAGGGCGTCGAGGGGGTCGTCGTGGTCGAGGTCCGACTCGCGCTGGACGGGGCGGCGAGTGACCCTCAGGTGATCCAGTCGCCCGACGCCCGGCTGTCGCAGGCCGCGCTGGCAGCGGTGGCCGCCGTCGACTTCGCGCCGGCCGTCCAGCCCGGGCAGCGGGGGACGATCGCCCTGACGGTCCCCGTCCTGTTCCGCCTCGGTGGGACGCCCCGAGTCATGGCCATCCCGGCCCCGTCCGGATCGGCGGTCTACCGCAACCTCGCCAAGGTCCGGGACGCCGTCGTCTACCCCGAGTCCGCCCGGGCGGAGGGCGTCGGCGGCGACGTGTCCGTCCGCGTCGTCCTCGACCGCGACGGGCGCGTGGTCGACGCCCGGGTGACGCGGTCGCCCGACGAGCGGCTGTCCCAGGCCGTGCTCGACGCCGTCCGCTCGGTCCGTTTCGAGGCCCCCGACCAGGTGTCGCCCGACGGCACGATGCCGGTCTCGTTCCCCGTCACGTTCGACCCCGCCGAGTAGCCCCGCCTCGGTCGGGGCGTGGGAGGCCGGCCGGGCCCACCTCGGGGCCGAGGTGGAGGCGCCGAGGTGGAGGCGCCGAGGTGGAGGCGCCGAGGTGGAGGCGCCGAGCGGAGGGGCCGGGGGTGACGGAGCGCCGTCGCCGTTGGCGGGTACGATGGCCGAGATGCCCGCCCCCGAGACGACCCCCGACGACGCGCTCCTCTACGGCCACGACCCGGCCGAGCGGATCGTCGCGCTCCATACGCTCGGCCCGGCGGCGATCCGGCTCTACCGGCGCCGCTCGCCGACCGAGGTCGTGACCGAGGACGTCCGCGTGCACCCGTTCTTTTTCCTGTCGGACATCGACCTGCTCCGGGGCTTCCCGCGCGACCGGTTCCAGTTCCAGGAGCTGGCCGGCCCCGGCTTCTTCCGGTTCGCCGTCGCCTTCCCCGACCGCGGGAGCTACTTCGACGCGCTCCGCCACGTCCAGCGCACGGCCGGCACCGAGAAGACCCGGCCCGACGAGGTCTACCTGCCGGGCTCGCCCGAGCAGCAGTACCTCATGCAGACCGGGCGGACGCTGTTCAAGGGGATGGCCTTCGAGGACCTGGTCCGCCTCCAGCTCGACATCGAGGTCTACAGCCGCGACGGGTTCCCCCAGGCGACCACGCCCGGCCACCGCGTGATCCTGGTCGCCCTGAGCGACTCGACCGGGTGGAGCCGGCTCGTCGGCACGCCCGACATGACCGAGGAGGACGTCTTGCGTGAGACGATGGACCTGGTCAAGGAGCGGGACCCGGACGTGATCGAGGGCCACAACATCACGGGCTTCGACTTCCCGTACCTGTTCGAGCGGTGCCGCCGTCACGGCGTCCCCGTCGACCTCGGCCGCGACGGGAGCACACCCCGGAGCTACCCGACCTCCATGCGGTTCGCCGAGCGCCAGGTCGAGTTCGACGCCGTCGAGATCGCCGGCCGCCACGTTGTCGACACGTACCACCAGGTGATGGCGTTCGACGTGGTCCGGCGCGACTTGCCGAACTACACGCTCAAGGGCGCGGCCAGATACTTCGGGTTCGCACCGGAGGGCCGGACGTACGTGCCGGGCGACCAGATCGCCGAGGTCTGGGACACCGACCCGCACCGGCTCATGGAGTACGCCATCGACGACGCGACCGAGACCGAGCGGCTGGCCCGGCACCTGTCCGGGAGCACGTTCTACCTCACCCAGATGGTGCCGATGCCGTACGGCCAGGCCGCGCGGACCGGCCCGGCGGCCAAGATCGAGAGCCTGTTCGTCCGGGGCTACCTCCACGCCCGCCACGCGCTCCCGCGCGCCGAGGTGGGCAGCCAGGTCGTCGGCGGCTACACCGACGTGTTCGTGACCGGCGTCGTCGGGCCCGTCGTCTACGCCGACGTCGAGAGCCTGTACCCGTCGGTCATGCTGAACTACGGGGTCCAGCCCCGGGGCGACGCGCTCGGCCTGTTTCCGCGCCTGCTCCAGCGGCTGACCGACCTCCGGTTCGAGACGAAGGGGGCCATGGCCGGCGTCGACGGCCACGAGCGCGAGGAGCTGGACGCCCGGCAGAGCGCGTTCAAGATCGTGATCAACGCGTTCTACGGGAACATGGGCTTCGGCTTCGCCCTGTTCAACGACTTCGCCGAGGCGGACCGGGTCGCGGCGACGGGCCAGGACATCCTGCGCCAGATGATGCGGCTGGCACGGGAGGCCGGCGCGACGGTCATCGAGGTCGACACGGACGGCGTGTTGCTGGTGCCGCCCCCGGGCGTCGAGGGCGAGGCGGCCGAGCGGGCGTTCGTCCAGGGGCTCAGCGAGCAGATGCCGCCGGGCATCCGGATCGGGTTCGACGGCCGCTTCCAGCGGATGCTGTCGTACAAGAAGAAGAACTACGCGTTGCTGGACTACGACGGGCACCTCAAGTTCAAGGGGTCGAGCCTGGTGTCGCGGTCGTCGGAGCGGTTCGGGCGGGCGTTCGTGCGCGAGGCGATCCGGCTGCTGCTCGCCCAGGACGTCCAGGGGCTCCACGACCTGTACCTCTCGCACCGGCGCCAGATCGAGGCCCACGACTGGAAGGGCGTCGAGAGCTTCCAGCGGACCGAGACGCTCAAGCTGTCCATGGCCGACTACGAGCGGGCCGTCGCGGCCGGCGACCGGACGCGGGCCGCGGCCTACGAGGTCGCCCGGGCCGACGTCGGGCGGACGGGCCGCGAGCCCCGCATCGGCGACCGCGTCGCGTACTACATCGGGGAGGGCGGGGGACGCGTGTTCGAGGCCGCCCGCCCGGCGAGCGACTGGGACCCGGCGGCGCCCGACGAGAGCACGGCGTTCTACCTCGACCGTCTCGACCAGCTCGCCGGCCGGTTCGAGCCGTTCTTCGAGACGCCGGCCCAGTTCCGGCTGGTGTTCTCCGAGGAGGACCTGTTCGGGTTCGACGCGTCGGCCATCCGCCTGGTCGTCCGCGAGCGGGAGCCGGGCGAGGTCGAGGACGACGTGCCGTTCTAGCGACCGCCGGGCCGGCCCCGACTCGGGCTGGCCCCGCCTCGGGCCGGCCCCGACTCGGGCTGGCCCCGCCTCGGCGCCCGGGCGGACCCGACGAGGCAGAGGGCTCCTTGCCTCGTCCAGACGTGCGAGACCGCCGCGCCGAGTCTCTCCCTTTCCTCCGGCCCCTTGCTCCGGTCGGTCCCGGGGCGGGGCCGCGGCCGAGAGCCCTCGCTGGGGTGACGTTTCGGCCGTGCCGACACTAGCCGCGAGGCAGGCGCCCTGGATTTGGCGCGACTTGGGTAGGGCGGAGCCTGGTGGATCGTCAAAGCTGCGCGAAGGGGGGCGGGCGCGCTGGGGATCGTGTGGGACGCCTTTACGTGTCCGACCGTCGAATCTGTCGTCCTGGGGCTGATTTTGGACCGAGAAGGGTAGCGGGGACGTGTAGTCCGAACGATGACTGGGGCGTCGGCGTCGGGCGCGCTGTGGGACTACGGACGGACCGTTTGCGGAACGCGGTCGTGTGAGGCACCCCCCATCCTCCTGTTTCCCCTCCGACTCCGATGAATCGTCTCTCCCTCTTCGCCCTCGCCCTCGCCTTCGTCGCGACGGGCTGCATGTCCTCCGGCTCCACGAACGCCTCCATGAACGACTCCGGCATGTCGGCCGGCGTCATGGTCGGCGGCTCGATGATGCTCCCCACCCAGACGCTCGTCCAGAACGCGTCCGAGGCGTCGACGCTGACCACGCTGGTCTCGGCCGTCCAGGCCGCCGAGCTGGTCGAGACGCTGAGCGGGCCGGGCCCGTTCACGGTCTTCGCCCCGACCAACACGGCGTTCGAGGCCGTCCCGCAGAGCGCGCTCCAGTCGCTGCTCCAGCCGGCCAACCAGGGCCAGCTCCAGGGCGTCCTGACCTACCACGTCGTGGCAGGCCGGCTTTCGGCCGGTGACCTGCGCGACGGCCAGCGCCTGACGACCGTCAACGGCGAGACGCTGATGGTGACCAAGGCCGGTGGCAAGGTCATGGTCGGCAACTCGAAGGGCATGGCGACCGTGACCCAGGCCGACGTCTACGCCTCGAACGGCGTGGCGCACGTGATCGACGCGGTCCTGATGCCGTAGCGCCCGGGCTCCGTCGGCACCCGCGACGCGGGGAGCCCGGCGGCGCCTGCGACGTTCCCTCGCGGGGGCGGCCTCCGGGTCGCCCCCGCTTTTTTTGCGCTCGCCTCTCGCGTCATGTCCGACCGTACCGCCCTCGTGCTCGGCGCCTCTGGGCTCGTCGGGGGCCACCTGCTCCGCCACCTCGCCGCCGACGCCCGGTGGAGCCGCGTCGTCACGCTCGGCCGGCGGCCTCTCGCCACGGCCGGCCCGACGCACGAGGACCACGTCGTCGACTTCGACCGCCTCGGTGAGCAGGCGGAGCTGTTCGCGTGTGACGACCTGTTCTGCGCGCTGGGCACGACCATCAAGCAAGCCGGCTCCCAGGCCGCGTTCCGCCGCGTCGATCTCGGCATCCCGGTCGAGGTGGCGCGCCTGGCGCACGCAGCCGGCGCGGCCCAGATGCTGCTGGTGAGCGCGCTCGGCGCCGACCCGGACTCCCGGGTCTTCTACAACCGGACCAAGGGCGAGGCCGAGCGGGCCGTCGAGGGCGTCGGGTTCGAGGCCGTCCAGATCGCCCGCCCGTCGCTGCTGGCCGGCGACCGCGGCCACGTCCGCTGGGGCGAGCGGATCGGGCTGGCCGTGCTGTCCCCGCTGGCGCCGGTCCTGCGGGGCCCGCTCTCGGCCCTGCGCCCGACCGAGGCGGACGATGTCGCCCGGGCCCTCGTCGCGGTCGCGGCGGCCCGGCCGGCTGGCGTCCACGTGTACGACCCCGGCGCGATCCGGCGGTGGGCCCGGTTCGACGAGGGAGAGGTCTAGAGCGTGCCGTGGACTCGGTGGCGGCCGCCTGCTCTCTCGCAGGCCTCCGTCGGCTCTGCGTCGGCAGGACTCCACGGGGACTCGGCGCCACGCCCCACCCCCGAGCGGACGGCCTCGCCGTCGCTCCGCGGTCCCCGGTCAGGGATGACGGCGGGGGAGGGGCCAGAAGCCTCGGCGCGGGTCCGGGTGCGACGCCCAGGCCCGTGGCACATCTGAGCGGAGGCGCCGCGAGGGTCCTGGCGGCCTGCATCTTGACGCCGCCGGGACCGTAGCGCCGCGCCCGTGCCCACCGTGAGCCCCACCCCTCGCCTTGCCCTGAGCGCCCGCGTCGCCGGGGTGCCCGTCGTCGACGCCGTCTATCCGGCGGGGCACCGCTACCCGTACCACTGCGACGGGCACCTCCGCGTCAGCATCGTTTTGGGAGGGGCGTTGGGCGAGGAGGCCCGGGGCCAGGAGGCCACCGCGAGCGCCGCCAGCGTCGTGGTCAAGCCGGGGGACGTCCGTCACCGGAACACGTTCGGGCCGCAGGGCGCGCGGCTGCTCTCGGTCGTCGACCCGACGCCGCTGCTGGAGGGCTACGACGGCCGGGGCCTGGACGGCTGGCGGTGGCACCACGGTGGTCCGGTCAGCCGCGCGGCGGTGCAGTTTGTCCACTCGGTGCGGACGGCCCCTGAAGACGCCGAGGACGACCTGTGGGACTTGCTCGGATCGGTCACGGCCGAGCGGCGGCTTCCCCGGGCGACGCCGTCGTGGCTGACGCAGGCCAGAGCGCGCCTCGACGACGAGGCGACGAGCCCGCCGTCGGTGGCCACGCTCGCAGCCGACGCCGACGTCCACCCGGTCTCGCTCGCCCGAGCGTTCCGCCGGGCCTTCGGATGCGCCCCGACGGCCTACCGGCGTCGGCTCCGGGTCCGCGTGGCGACGAGCCTGCTCGCCTCGACAACCGTGCCGGCTGCCGAGGTCGCGCTCGAAGCTGGCTTCGCCGACCAGAGCCACATGTGCCGCGACGTCCGCACCGAGCTGGGGACGACGCCGAGCCGGCTCCGCGCGCTTCTGGGCGCCTGACCTGGCCGGGTTCGATCCGTTCAAGACGTCGGGTCGGTGGGTTCCCTAGCCTTCTCGGGCCCCCCCCCCTGACCCGACAATGCGCGTTCTGCTCGCCCTCGCTGTGCTCGCCCCCGCTGTGCTCGCCGCCGTTCCCGTTCGCTCCCAGGACTCCGCCGCTTTCGCGGAGAGCGCCGACCTGTTCGTCACCGAGACGCTGGATCGTTTCGGGACCGTGCCCGGACTGGCGGTCGCGGTCGTCCGCGACGGACGAACGGTCTACGCGCGCGGAGCCGGCTACGCCGACCGCGAGGCCGGCGTGCCCGCGACGGCCGACACGCCGTTCTACATCGCCTCGGCCACCAAGCCGTTTACCGCGCTGCTAGCCGCGCTCCTCGACCACGACGGTGCGGTGTCGCTCGACGCCTCCCTCGCGTCGCTCTTTCCCGACGTGGCGTTCGCGCCCGAGGTCGGGGCTGACGCGGTGACGGTCCGCCACCTGCTCTCGCACACGGCCGGCGTCGAGAATGGGCCGCTCGCGTTTCGAGTGGCCTACACCGGCCAGCACACGCCGGACCTGCTGCGGCGGCTGCTGGCGAGCACGGCCGCTTCCCAGGACGCGTCCCGAGGCACGTACCGCTACACCAACCTCGGCTACAACGTCTTCAGCCTCCGCCTCGACCAAGACGGGCGGTGGCAGGACCAGCTGGCCGACCGCCTGCTCCGGCCCCTGGGCCTGACCCGGACGACGGCGTCTGCGTCGGAGGCGGCGCGCTGGGACCCGGCCGTCCCGTACGCCGTCCACCCCCAGCGGGGGCTCGAGCGCGTTCTCCTGGTCAAGCACGACGACACGATGCAGGCGGCCGGGGGCCTCTACGCGAGCGCGACCGACCTCGCGCGCTGGCTGACCGTCCACCTTGCCCAGGGGCGCGTTGACGGCCGGCAGGTGGTCCCCGCCGAGGTGGTCGCCCAGGCCCACCGCGCCGTGGTGACGGGCCGCGGCGAGGCGTACGGGCCGTTCGGGCGCGATGGCTACGCGCTCGGGTGGCACACGGGCACCTACGATGGCGAGCCGATGCTCCACCACCTCGGCGGGTTCGCGGGCTTCCACGCCCACCTGTCATTCATGCCAGGCCGCGACCTCGGCGTCGTCGTGCTCGCCAACGAGGCCGACACGGGCGGGCGGCTGGCGACGCTGGTGGCGTCGTTCGTCTACGACTGGTGGGCGGCCGAGCCGGACGCTCGCGACGCCGTCGTCCAGCGGGCCCGCGACGCCCGGGACCAGCTCCACGCTGGCCTCGCGCGCTACCTCGATGCCACTCGTGCCCAGCTTGACGGCGGAGACAGTCCGACCTGGCGGCTCTCGCTCACCGCGTCGGCCTACGCCGGGACCTACGAGAACCCAGCGTGGGGGACGGCGACGGTCGAGACTGGTGGCGACCGGCTCGCGGTCCGGCTGGGTCGCCTGTACGCGCCGGCCACTCCGTCCCCCAAGCCCGAGACGGTCCGGGTGGAGCTGGTCCCGGGGCGCGGGGAGGCGCTCGCCTTCGACGTGGTCGAGGGCCAGGTCGTGGCGCTTCGCTACGACGGTGAGACCTTTGTCCGGACCGGTCCCTGAGTCCTTCCCCACCCCCTATCGGCATGTCTGACCCACACGACGACTGGTTCTCGAACGACGCCTTTTGGGAGACGTCGTACTCGACGATGTTTCCTGAGAGTCGGTTCGACGCGGCAGCTAGCGAACTGGAAGCGGTCCTCGGCCTGGTCGGCGGCACGCCGACGCGCGTGCTCGACGTCGCGTGCGGCCCGGGCCGGCACGCGGTCGCCGCGGCCCGGCTCGGGATGGCGGTCACCGGCGTCGACCGGAGCGCGTTCTTGCTCCGGCACGCTCGCGCCCTGGCCGCCCGCGAGGGGGCCGAGGTGGACTGGGTGCACGGCGACATGCGCGACCACGTCCAGACGCCCGCCGTCGACGTGGTGCTCAACTTGTTCACGTCGTTCGGCTACTTCGACGCCGAGGACGAGAACGAGCGCGTCCTCCAGAACGCGTACCGCAGCCTCCGGGCAGGCGGGGCGCTCGTGGTCGACGTCGCTGGGAAGGAGGTGCTCGCGCGCATCTTCTCCCCGAGCACGGTCGAGGACGCGCCCGGAGGGCTGGTCGTCCAGCGCCGCTGGGTGACGGACGGCTGGAGCCGGATGGAGAACGAGTGGACGTTCGTCCTGGGGGAGACTACCCGGTCGTTCCGGCTCGGGCACTGGATCTACTCGGGCCGCGAGCTCCAGCGGATGCTGGTGGAGGCGGGGTTCACGGACGTCGAGCTTTTCGGGGACTTCCAGGGAGCCCGGTACGGGCCAGACGCCGCGCGTCTCGTCGCCGTCGCCAGGAAGGCGTGAGGCGACGGCCGGGCCCCACGCGCTCGCCGAGGTGGCCCGCCTCGGGCGAGCGCGGGGAGCCCCGGCGGAGACCGCGGCGTGCCCTGGCAGCCTCGGCTGGCCGGCGTACCTTCGGTGCGTCCCAGCCCCGACGCATCTGACCGCTTGAGACCCCCCGCTCTCCTGCCCCAGCCCGCCTGGGTCCGATGCTCCGCGAACGAAGCCTCTTCCTCCAGCGCCTCCTGTTCGGCGCCGACCTCGCGCTGATCGCGCTGGCCTGGGTGCTGGCGTGGGTCGTCCGGTTCGAGGTCCTGACCCCGCCCGAGTGGGTCCCGCTGACGCCGTACCTCGGCTTCCTGCCGTTCGTGCTGGCCGTCTGGGGCGGCGTCCTGCTGGTGTCCGGGCTGTACCGGACGCGCCGGGCCCAGCGGCTCACGCTGGTCGTCTACGCGGTCGCCCGGGCCGTCGTGCTGGGGCTGGTGGTCTCGCTGGGGGCCCTGTTCTTCTACCGCGAGTTCTCGTTCTCTCGGCTCCACGTGATCCTGTTCGCCGGGCTCGCATCGGTGCTGCTGGTGGGGCTGCGGCTGGCGATCTACACGGTCCTGCGCCGCGGTCGGGAGAGCGGGCGCAACGTTCGCCGCGTCCTGATCGTGGGGGCCGGCAAGGCCGGCCAGCGGCTGGCGCGGGCGTTCCGGCACTACCCCTGGATGGGGTTCGAGGTCGTCGGCTTCCTGGACGACCGCGAGGGGGCGGTCGAGGCCGAGCCGCCGGACCCGCTCTACCCCCAGCCCGTCCAGCGGCCCCACGTGCTGGGCCCGGTCGACGCGGTCGGCGAGGTGCTCGACCGCTACGCCGAGGCGGGCGGGGGCGTCGACCTGGTCTACGCGGCGCTGCCGCTGGCGGCGGCCGACAAGATCCAGGTCGTCGCCGAGGCCTGCGCCCAGCACACGGCCCACCTGTGCCTGGTCCCGGACCTGTTCGGGCTCGACCTGCTCCTCAACAGCCGGGTCTCGGACGTCGACGGGTTGCCGGTGATCCACCTGATGGACGAGGCGCCGTTCGACTTCCGCCAGGTCGTCAAGCGGGTCGCCGACGTCGCGTTCTCGGTCGCCGCGCTCGTCCTGCTGTCGCCGCTGCTGGCCGCGATCGCGGTCGCCGTCAAGCGGTCGTCGCCGGGGCCCGTCCTGTACCGCCAGGAGCGGATGGGCCTGAACGGCCAGACGTTCGACATCCTGAAGTTCCGGTCGATGCCGGTCGACGCCGAGGCCCAGACCGGCGCCGTGTGGTCGCAGAAGGGGGAGACCCGGGCGACGCGCGTGGGCTCGTTCCTCCGGCGGACCTCGCTCGACGAGCTCCCCCAGTTCTGGAACGTGCTCATGGGCGACATGTCGGTCGTCGGGCCGCGCCCGGAGCGGCCGACGCTCATCGAGGGGTTCCGCCACCAGATCCCGGGCTACATGCTGCGCCACAAGACCAAGGCCGGGATCACGGGCTGGGCCCAGGTCCACGGCTGGCGCGGCGACACGAGCCTGACCAAGCGGATCGAGTACGACCTGTACTACATCCAGAACTGGTCGCTGTGGCTCGACGTCAAGATCGTGGCCATGACGGTCTTTTCGGGGTTCGTCCACGAGAACGCGCACTGATGGATAGAAGCAAACCGAGGGGCTGGTGCCAAGCCTGTGTACAGGGCAGAGGCCGATGTACACACCCGGCATCAGCGGAAGCAGTAGAAAAAGGAACGAGCCCGAGAGCGTGGTTGCTCGGACGTGTGAGCACAGGATACGCCCTTCAGAGCCTTATAAGTCCCTTTTCGTGTTGTGATTCCGATTCTGTAACGCCTGATAGGTCGGGCCTCTTTCGCCCTGATTGGCGCCTAATACCTCAGCAAGGCCCGGCTACTTCAGAGACCAGCCTCCAGTCTCGCAGTCAGACCCTGCGTGCTTTGGCTCTGACGGGATGAACGCACGAGGCACGCAGCCCTCCCGATGAGGGGTCACGGGTGAGAGCGGGAGCCCACCCCATTGGGCGTTCAACGCGAGCAAGGCGCACTATATCGAGTTGGACTCGGCGTTCGGGTGAGCCCGCTACGCAGTGGAGCCCTGGCGAACGGTCCGCAGATCGTCGCCAGGGCTCCGGGCCATAGGGGAACGAGCCCGAGTCAGAATGGAGGCGGAGGCCTTCCGCCTTAGTGGATGCCCTTCAGCTTACGGGTTCCGGGTAACGCCCATCCCACGGCTCTCATAGTCTCGCCTCATCTCATCAGCGATGATCCTGATCTCTGCCGCCATCTCCCGAAGAGGAGGCCTGCTCATTGCTGAACGGTCTCGCCGTTGCTCTGACGACGGATCTGCTTCCAGAACCTTGTACTCCAGACGTGTCGGGACCCGTAGGTCGTCGGCCCGCTGCTGAACGGCCCTTACGATTCTCTCGGTCCACCGCTCCCGCTTCGTCTCGTCACTGAACCGGACCGAGAACCCGTCGTGTTGCCACAGGACGACCTGGAAGTCTTTGGCGTCCCGGGCCAGTTCGATCACGGGAAACACGAGGTGGAGTTCGGATGCCTGGGCCAGTTGAGCTAGGACGGACCGTGCGTTCTTTTCGGGTGTGTCCTTGCAGTCCGCAGATCGCCAGACCCCGTAGACATCTTGGGCTCCCCCTGCTGCTACGACAGCTTCTATCTGAGCGTCTCTTGCCTCCCGAAGCGCCCGGATGATCCTGTGGTCCAAGAAGGCGTACGGGACATCACAGTAGGTGCTCAGGCCCCTTGTGAGTTCCGACTTGACCTTCGAGTCGCCCGCCCCGAAGCAGAGCGCGTAGAGAGCCGTCTTCAGCGTCGGCTTCGTCGCAGTTTGGTTCTCGGGGGCGATGCCCATGTGTTCATAGAGGGCGTCCCAAACATTGACCCCGGACTCCAGGAAGCGGGCAACGACCGGTACATCCCACTGCCTGGCGATGATCGCAAGCTGGGCGGACTTCAGGTCGAACTCGACGCACCCGACCATGAGCGCATGGCGGACCTCCTTCCGCAGACCGGCCATGCTACCCTGGTCGAACAGACGGACCGTGTTCCCCCGGGTGCTCGGGGTGTAGAACGGGACCGGTTGGTCCTCGATCCGGCGGAGCGTAGTGCAGGCCGCCCGCTGTGCCTCGGTGGGTAGGCTCGTCGCAACGCGGTAGGCCTCCGTCCCGTTCTGCTGGACGAGCTTAGAGAAGATGTTGGGCGCCCGGCTGTTCATGTACTCCATGACCTGGGCGGCCTCCACGCACCCGGCCTCCGCCATCTTGGCGAGCGCCCGCCGCCGCTCCCGCTCTCGGGTCCTCCGCTGCCTCGTGAGGCTGAATCGCTTCCCGCTCACGAAGTACACCCGGTCCTCGGTGTTTGTCACGGGCCGTGCGACCTCCTCCTCGATCCGCTCCAGTACCTCATCCCGGAAGCCCCGGTCCCTCACGACGCGGCAACGCGTGGGAGTGTAGCCGCTCCAGCGGAATCCTTCGAGGACATGCTCGCGGAATCCCTCCAGAAGCATCCACACCGGGTAGTTGCCAGCCCCGTGTTGGGCCTCCTTCCCGGCGGCCCATGCCAGGGTCCGCCCACAGATGACGGGGAGCCCGGTGTCTCGGTCCAGATGAGATGGGAACACGAGGTAAGAGAAGAGTCGGCGGTAGGCCTCGCCTTCGCGTCCACGGAGCGCCCCGAACCTCCGGAGCATCCAGTCCCGAAATTCCCGGCTGCATGTGGCACGGGACGGGCGAGCGGGTGGGGGAAAGATGCCAAGATCGTTGCCGTCGCCGTCTGCTTCCAGGTCGCACGGAACCGACATTTTTGTGTCGGGATCACCGTTTTCGGCGTCGGTATGAATGCGAATACCCTCCTGGCTATTACTGTACTTGGGTTCTCCTACTCCCTCTCCTCCTCCCCCTCTCCAGAGAATCCCCTCCCCCTCCAACCCAACCCCAGACACATTTTTGGTCGCGAGGCATTCGACGGCGTTCGGTTTCGACTCCGTAGGGGAGAAGTTGGAATCGGAGTCGTCTTCCAGGTTTTCCCCAGACTCGGCTGGGGAGGTGAACGTAGTCAACCAGTCGGATACGTGGTCCGGGATGTCTCCCTGGTCGGGGTGGGCAGGGCGGCGGTTGGACATGATGGACCTCGGTCTGGTGTCGCGCGAAGCGACTTGAGGCCGTGGTGCCAGGCCGGTCGGCCATCACCCGTTTCCTTCGTGAAAGAGCTTGTTCAGATTGCCAGGCTCATGCCATGCCCGAGCCGAATGCATATGCGTCATTGACGGGTGGAAACGCTCCGTTCCAAGTTCTGACGGTAAACAGACGGGCTTCCGATACCCTGATTGTTAGCAGAATCCAACCCTGGCAACCTGGACCAAATCCGAGTTCTTGGACTTTCCTGGGCCATTTTTGCCCCGCTTGCCTCCCAGCTAATATCCTCGTCAGTCACAGGATTCTGTAAGGCTGAGCAGAGGCACGTTTGCTCCTGACTTCCACTTCGGGAGTGGAGTAAGACAGTCGCAGATCCACAAACCAAATGAGTCCGCCGGGGCCTAATCGAAAAGGAGGCGGAGGGCTTCCCGGCTGTTTACGCCAGCAACCAGACGCTGCTTGTTCTCGTCCCGCAGGTCGATCCGCTTTAAGGCCCCGTCCTCCTCAATGATCATCTCGATCCGGCCGAAGTCGTTTCGGTGCAGCTTGGCGAAGGTGGCGAGGCCCTTAGCCTTGTCCACGGAGTCCGGCAGTTCGATGTTGTGGGGGTCCAGGATGTCCACGACGAGCCCGCCAGCCGTCTCGCGTACGACCAAGAAGTCCGGGTAGAGCGGCTTGTTCTCAGTGCCCGATTTCGGATAGGGAACGGTGAGCGCCCACTCCTTACGGTCCACGATGCGGAGCCACCATCGCACGTCATCCCTTTCGATCTCCTCGCTGATCACCTTCCGCTCCCATGATCCGAGCTTGGCCCGGTAGGTCCCGCCCTTGTCTACGTACAAGTGGCGGTCCCACTCGTCCTCGTCCTTCTTGCCCTCGATGGAGTCCGGGAATGTGAGCGTCGTTTCGACCGGGTGGGGGGACAGGCCTTGAATCGCCCGGTAGGCCTGCTGCTCCCCTTCAGAGAGTGCCTTGTACTCGACGTGGATCTCCTCCATCCATGCCGTGATCTGGGTCCCCGCCGCCTCATCTACGGCAGCCATGACGTGGGGCATCGCTACGAGGGCACTGATCTCCAGCTTAGCCTGCGGAGAGGCCACGCCGTCTTCCGTCACCCGAGACCGCCACCACGCCTTGTGGACGCCCTCCTTCAGCTTTCGGCCCGCCGTGGCAAACAGGTCGTCCACGTTCTCGGTGGAAACGGAGATCTGGGCGTCCGTGGACGAGACCGGGGAGGCCTCGCCGTAGGTGTAGCGGACCGCTTTCACGTCTAGCAAACCTAGGTCGTCCATCATGTCCGCGAAGCCCCCAGACCCCTTAACCCGTTCATACTCCGAGCGGAGCGTCTTCAGGAGCAATGCCGTTGCGGCTTCGGAGGCGTCGGGGATCAGCTCATCTCGTTCAAGCTGGCGGGCCAGCTTCATGAGTCGGCTGATCTCGCTAGTCTTCCGCACCCGGGGGACGATGTATGACGGAATCTCAGAGAGCACGGCGAAAGCATCCTCGGACCCCTCCGCTCGGTGGAGCGACACGACGTTCTCACCCCGCCGGATCTCGACGGCCGCCGCTCCGTCCTCGGGAGACGTGAGCTTCTCGATGACGCTGTTAAGCCGGTCTTCGTCGTAGTGGGGGAGGTAGAGCGAGACCGTGTTCAGGTGCTCATCCGCGTCCACCCTCCGGGTAAGCGGGGTCCTCACCATGCGGCCCACCAGTTGGGCGATCAGAGTGGCGTCCACGGCCTTCCTGAACGACATCATGACCTCGGCACGGGGGCAGTCCCACCCCGTGTTCAGGCTCGACTTGAACAAGACCACCTTCACGTCGGGGTCGTTCTGGATCGCGGACGGAGCGAGGTAGCGGATGCCCCTGCCGCCTAAGTCCTCGGTTGCCCCGCTCTGTAGGGCGTGGGCGAAGGCCTCGTCCGGGAGGGAGCCGATCTCGCCCTCGATGGCGGAGAGGAGCCCGGCGATGTCCGTCTTCGAGAGGGCGTTCTTCCCGGTCCCCGTCCCGTCCTCGATCTGGACGACCAGGATGGGGTGCACGGGGGGCTCGCCTTCGTCCTCGCAGTAGGACGCCCACCGAGACGTGAAGTCGGCCCACGACTTGGCGGAGGCCCGGAGCATCGTCAGATCCGAAGGTTGGGTCTCGCTCGGGTGGTACAGCGTGATGGCTTCTTTAAGCAAGCCCGACGCCCTCACGTCCTCCACGTCTACATCGACGGGCCGATGGACCCTATCGGTGCCCGCGAGGACGGACGTAAACCGCTCGGGAGTGGCCGAGATGCCCGCGATAAGGGGGACGGCCGGGAGCCCGTCATCCTCGGACCCCTTGACAAACTTCTGGACGATGGAGTTAGCCTTGGCCCGGTCGCCCGCCTTCTCCATCATGCCCCGGTGCGCCTCGTCCAAGAACAAGTAGAAGCTGCCCGGACGCCGGGCCACGGTGTTCGCCACCGACTCCCAGAACGAGTAGTTCCGTTTGTCGCCCCCCGACGAGGCGAGGGCCGTCCCCTTCCCGAGCTTTTGGGTGTTCAGGAAGTAGACGGTCCCCGGCGTCAGGACTTCCTGATCGAACGAGGCGTCCACGACGACGAGGTTCGGAGACTCCAACACAGACGAGCCCCACAGCATCTTCTGCTTGGTCTGCTCATTCAAGTCGGGCTGGTCCGTAATCCACAAGATCGTGGCGTTCGGGTTCGGGGCGTTGTCCTCGTCTCCCTGGATCAGCCGCTCAATGGCGGCCGTCGCCATGACGGTTTTTCCGGAGCCCGTGGGGGCCGAGAGAGACACGGCCTGCTGTTCGTCGTGCCGCTCGGCGTCGCTGCCCGCCCGCCGCAGATGACTAACAAACTTCTCGACGGCATCGACCTGAAAGTCTTTGAGGATGAGGTTCATCGGGGGCGGGCCGTGTGGATGCGGAAGTTCTGGAGGTAGTCGCGGTAGAGCATCGAGACCTGGAGATCGGGCGAGAGCCCCGCCCGCATCTCAGAGAACGCAGCCTCAGAGTCGGTCACGATCCACACGTGAGTCAACGTCAGGTGGGCGAGCACGGCTTCCTGAAACGCGGGGTAGCGGGAGGCCCGGAAGAGGATGGCGTAGGTGCTCCTCTCGGGAATTGAGTAGTCCTGGCTCGAGACGCCTAGTTCGGGCTCCCCGACCCCACCAGCCATGAGCCAAAGAGCGGGAATGATGGCGTCGGCCTGGAGGCCCAACTCGACATCATCGGGGTCGAGGTAGTCAAGCCGGTAGAACGCGACGTTCTCGGGGAAGCCCTCGGCAAAGTCACGTCCGTTGATGTCCGAACCAGGCACGGGCTTGCCGTCCGGCCGCTTTCCAGTGACAACAGCTTCTACGCGAGGTCTGGTAACGTACTCGAAGATGCCGAGCGACTCGTAGCTAGCGTCTCCCTTGTAGATCCCTTCCTTCCGTAGTCGCCTCGCGTCCTTGTCGCCCACCTCGTTATTGGTCACGAGAACAGATCGGCGTTGTCCGCCGTCCTCAGCGTTGAGCAATGCGGTCGCGTGGAACGTCGTGCCCGAACCCGAGAAAAAGTCGATGACTAGTGCGTTTGGGCGCGACCCCACAACCGCTCTAAGGCAGTCATTGACAGCATAGACTGATTTAGGGAAGGGGAAAGACACACCCGTCAGGGCCTTGACGACCTGAGTTCCATGCACGCTAGCATCGTATCTAGGATCCTGCCATACTGTCTTGTATGACCCTTTGGTTTTAGCAAGATGCACGTCTAGGACGCCAGACCTCTTCTCTTTGACAAACAGTTTGCCCGCTATACCCTCTACGCTGTCTCTGCCGTACCTCCACTTCCTTTCAACCCCTTTGGAATCTATGGGCCAAACGGCCGTGGTTCCGTCACCGGGGAGAGTGTTTGGGGCGTCCGGGTGCTCAGACTCGTCAAGCACGTCGCCAAAGGCGACGATCTTTCCAGACTTGACATAGATGGGGTAGAAGGTTGTCTTGCCGTGCTTCCGTTCGGACTCCCCCCCCAATTCCTCAGAGTGGCCGAGTTGGACTTGATCTCGTCGGCGGTAAGCCGACGCCTCCCAATGAGCTTAGATCCCTGAGGAATGACGTAGACAGCGTATTCGTGCGTATATGAGAAGTTGTCCCCCTGAACGCCTCGTGGGTTGTGTACTATCGAAATGGACGTGATGTCGTACTCTGGAAAGAGCGCTTCGAGGAGAGAGACCAAGTGGGCGTGCTCGTTTTCATCAATTGTCACGATGAGCACGCCGTCCGGCCGGAGCAGCCGCTTCGCCAGCCTTAGCCTCCTCTCCATCATAGATAGCCACTTGCTATGCCGCCAGGCATCGTTGCTGTCAACGTAGTCGTTGTTGTACTTCCAGTCTCTTGCACCCGTGTTGTATGGGGGGTCGATGTAGATGCAATCCGCCTTCCCCTCGTAGAGATAGAGGAGAAGTTGAAGGGCGTGGTAGTTCTCGGCGTTGATGACGGCGTGGTGTGGCCGGTCGTCCTCCCCATTGTGGATGTGGCCCAGAGGCGTGAGGGCGGGATAGATGGCCTCCCCGAAACGCTTGGCGACGAACAAGTCGTCCACTTCGATCTCCTCGGCTTCGCCTTCCCCTGCTTCGACCATTGCTGTCGTCCCCTCGATGGAGCGGACAGAGTATGTCTGTCCCGTTTTGTCGTCTTTCTTCTGGACGAAGGCCCCCACCTTCACGGGGAGCCCGGCCAAGACGGTCCTCTCCGGCAAGTGGTCCTCGTACACGAGCCCAAATCGCTGGCGCTTCTTCAGGGCGCTCAAGGCCGCCTGCATCTCCGTGCGGAGGGTTGTGTCGTCAACTTGGGAAATGAGGTCGTCCAGGTGAGCCATGCGGTACTGAGATGAGGGTCTGCGGAGCGAGGGCCAAACCTAAGCCCGCCCCTCGACGCACCGAGTGTCACAGGCAGGCCCCGACAGAAACCGACGACGACTTCGGTATTCCACATTTACAGCCTCAACCACCACACGTATCACGACTAGGGTGTGTGACTTACTGCTGTCACCCCATCTGCCTAGATTCTGTGAAGGCGCCCAAGTTGGCCCCTCTTGTTCCACCAACCGCACCGAGACATGGGAGCCAGCACACGCGCTAACGACGGCGGGAAGCCCGGCGTAGCACAACTGAGTGGGGCCGGCGGCGGAGGCCTCCCGGGTACTGACGACGCCCCGCCCGACGACGACACGCTCACGGTCGAACTGGTCAACGTTGATGCTGGGGTGGCCGGCTCCGTGGGACCGGGCGCCTCCGTCTCCGTCCGGGGTGGCTCCGCGTTCGTCTCGTCCCGGAGACTAGGGGACTTCTCACCCGACGATGCCGAGGCCGTACGCCGGGGCGGCTACACACGGGGCTCGGTCTACAGCGTGAGCCCGGAGGGACCCTGGGCCGTCGTCCAACTGGCGAAATAGCCCACCGGGGAGGCCCACGCGACCATGCACACGAGCCTCCCCATCCTCTCCGCCCGCCAGGTCGGCATCTGGGAAGCCACGTGTCCCGAGTGCAACGCCTACCAGGCAGGGGACTGCCTCGGCCACGAGACGGCCCCGTGTCGGTGTACCTGGGTCTCGACGGATCGTCGGTACAGGTGTGAACGGTGCGCCCTAGTCTGCCGAGACCGGACTACGGAGATGGAGGGCGCACACGCCGACACGTTCGCCGGCCACATAAAGGCGGGGCTCGGTCTTGATGATGTTCGGGTTTTCCAGCCCCAGGCGTTCGCGTTCGTTCCGCCGTTCGTCCCGCTCCGCACCCACGAACTACCGGAGGGAGGCCACGCGGCCGGGTTCGGGTGGGTGGGGGTGGACCTGAAGACGCTCTTCTCCCTCCGCGACGACGGCACCGTCACACTCCGCGAGCCCTTCCGGTCTGGGCAGGGCGTCCGGTCGTTCCTCGGCGTCAGCGAGCACGCCAACCTGCTGGCGATCCTGAACGGGAAGGACGACCTGTTGGAGGGGTTCTGGGGGTCTGACCGTCCCCGCCTCCTCCGGCATCTGGCAGACATCGGGTTCGTCGCCTGCACCGGCCCGACGTTCTCCGTGTACGAACGGATTAAAGAGGCCGACAGGCTCTTGGGGAACGGCCAGGTCGTGCAGGATCTCCGGCCCGTACCCGCCGCCCACACGGCGGTCATGTTTCGTCGCCACCACAGGTGCGTTGCCGAGGCCGCCGGGGTCTCGCTCGTCCCGGTCCCCAACGTGTACGACCTGACGGCCCACCACCGAGAGTTGTGGGCGGGGTGGCTAAGGGCGAATCCGAACGTCCACTGTGTCACGCGGGACTTCTCCCGTACCCCTATGGACGGCGACGACTACAGGCGCCATATGGGCGGCCTCATCGAGATTCTGAGAGGGGCGGGGCGGCCCTTGCACGTCTTGCTCGTGGGCGTTGGCCTCGGAAAGGCGGAGGGTGCCAGGACGTTTCTCCGTGAGGCCGGGTGTACGGCCTCCCTCATCACCGGGGACCCCATCGTACAGGCCATCACCGGAGGAAAAGGGTTTAATGCTGAGGGGACTGGGTACGAGCGTCGCCCCAGGGTGAGCCGGCCTGATCTAGCCGTGTCGAACCTCCTGAGGTCCGGGGATCTCATGGGTGCTGTTGCTCAGCCGCTTCGGTAAGGGTTCATCACAGAATCCTGTGACTCGTTAGAAACCGTCAGGCGGTGGCGGCCTTCGCGTTGCGTTTGAAGCAGGGATAGCACTCCGGCTTCTCTAGTGAGAACGCCTTGGCGTCTTCCGCCCCGCACCCGTGGCACCGGTCGTCGCCGTAGGTCGGGTCTTTGTACTTGAGCCACTGGCGGAAGCACCGGCCGCAGTAGGGCTTCTTCGGATCGTAGTCCATGCCCGTTCCGCAGCGGATGCAGTGGCCTCCCTTTGGTGGCACCTTGGCCTTCCGGCCTCGGGTGATGAAGTTGCCCGCCCCTCCCTTCCCGCTCCGCTTGGGCCTCGAACGTGGTGAGCCGAGGTCAACTGGCGGCCCCGCTGCCCGCACGATAGAGTCCGCTTCGCGTACGGCCTCCTCATAGGCCGCTTGGTCTGCCTCGGCATCGAGGTAAACCCCCATCTCGTTGTTTTGCTCACTGGCTTCGTAGAAGTTCAGCGAGGTCAGGACCAGCCCGGCCTCGTTCACGAAGCACTTGGCGTGCAGCTTCGCGTCGTCGTAGACCGAGAGGTTCCGATACTCTGCTAGAGCCGCCTTCTGCTTCTCCGCCAGCGACCCCACGCGACAGACGAGGCGGATCTCGATGTCCTGTTCGTCGGCGTCTCGGAGCCTACGGGCGAATTCGTCGGAGACCTGAACGAAGGGTGTGATGATAGTGAGCCGTTGCCTCGCCCTCTGAATCACGTTCTCGATCTCGAAGAGGGAGCCTTTCGTTGTGAGGAAGCGGGCCACGGGCGGGGCGGGGTGATGGTCCTTACTTATCGCAGGCCGTCCCTAACCGCTTAATACCCTGCTCAGACTTCCCCGTCTACCTCGTCCACGAAACGCGAGGCCGGGACGCCCAACGCCCGCGACAACCTCAGGAGCGTCGTAAGCGTCGGCTGCTTGAGGCCCCGCTCCAGGAACGACACGAACGTCCGGTGGAGTCGGCGGACTCGGCCAGGGCCTCCTGGCTCATTCCCTTCTCACGGCGGGCACGGAAGAGCGAGCGCCCGAAGGCGGAGGCCACGTCGTCCTGTTTGATCGGGGCTTCTGACACCCCCGCAATCTTCCCGACGGGGACTGTTGCCCCCACATTCTATAGTATGCGTTTGTAGCCGATAGTATGCTGGCGGGAACTGTTTTGCTCGGGCCTCGCCCTCTCATCCTACCACTCAGAATTGGAACTCAGTAGCGCGTATACCGGACCCTCGCAGACAGCGTCACCTACGCTACGGGGGCTCTGCCAAACCAACGAAAACATGCTTGAAGCTCTGTTCTGGGGAGGACTCCCCTTCATAATCACTGCGGTTGTCGCCTTATTCAACCGAGATATCTGGGCTTCGCTGTTCCTGGGGCGCAAGTCACGCAAAACAACGAGGAAGCAGGCCGAGTTTGATGTTCGACGTGCATCCATACTTGCTCACGGGGAAACTTGGGACGCTCGTTACGCTGCCCATGTAGCAAGTGAACGACTTGCTACAGAGGGTAGAGTTAGCACCCCACAAAGCAAGGGGGAGTAGGCGATGGCAGAGATAGCTAGCAGCACGAGCGCGAATAGGCTGCTTCCAAAGCACTTCCGACTCCAAATTCTGCGGACTTCGCGCCACAGGCTCTCACTGTATTACCTGTACGGGGTACCGGGACTTAGCCAAGGCCCCCCACCCTCGGGGACATACCACCCTCAGAGGGTGGGGTGCTACGCTTAGCCGAACACAGAATCGAGACTGTCCCGGAGCACGTCGCCGGAGATCGAGACGTAAACCTGAGAGGTTTTGACGCTCTCATGTCGGGCCGCTGCCTGGATCGTGAAGGCGTTTGCCCCTGCCTCCGCGAGCTTGGTGCAGAACCCGTGGCGGAGACCGTGGAGTGTCAGCCGCCGCTCGATCCCTGCGGCCTTGACGTAGCTACGGAAGTACTTGTTTAGGTTCGTAGAGAACGCCCGGATGAGCCTGGACTTCCCCCGGGATTCCGGCGGGCAGAACACGAAGTCCGCAGGTCCCCATCGCTCAATGTTCTCCAGGACGCTGGCGGCCTTGCGACTGAGGGGGAGATACTGAGCCCGCTTGTTCTTCTGGATCTCCAGACGGAGCCGCCGCTTCTCCAGGTCCACGTCCTCCCACACCATCCGGGAGAGTTCGGAAGCCCGAAGGCCTGTCAGGAATGCGAAGCGGTAGCACGGGATGAGCCACAAGCGGTCCGTGTGGAGCCTCTGGTCCTCTGAGGCGTCCCGCCTCTCCTGATCTGCTCGGATCGCTCCCAAGATGACCTCCAGATCCTCAGACTTGACGACGCGGGGGAGACGGGCCGGAGCGGTCGGCGTCTCGACGCGGCGGGCCGTGTTCTCCTTTAGGTGGCCTTCCCGAACGGCCCACGAGAAGAACGACCGTAGGGTGATGAGCCTGGTCTGTTGGGTCACGGCCTTGACATCGCCGGAGCAGGCGTACCGCTCCACGTCGGAGGGCTGGAGGCGCGCGAGTGGGACCTCTCCACCCGCCGACTTGGCGAATCGGCACAGTTGGCTACGGTAGTTTCTGAGCGTGACCGGCTGGAGGCGCCCCGCTCGGTCCCGGAGGTAGGCCTCGACGGCCGCGAGAACCTTGATGGGCTCGGCCTCCCGGCTATCCAGGACGGAGATCGGGTCTACCCAAGGGTCCCACTCCCCCAGGCGGTATGCGTTGTCAGCGTCTGACAGGAGGCGGTGGGCCGTCTTCTTGTCGGGGGTTTTCAGAGTGTGCCGACGCCGGGCCGGTTTGCGGTTGGCGTCGTGCCACTGGCCGTAGAACGTGCCGTTGCGGTTGATGAGAGAAGCCACGGTGTCTGCCCCCTTCGGGGCGGCTGTAGCTTCCGCTGGTGCCGGATCTGTGTACATCTGGGGCTCTGGGCCCCTCCATTATGGGAATGTTGTCCCACTCGCCGGATGGCTCAGGAGTCTCAAATCGACCTCTGGAGCCCGTATGGGCACCGGATGTCGCAGGCGGTCGGCTGCCCAGCGACACGAGCCTGACCAAGCGGATCGAGTACGACCTGTACTACATCCAGAACTGGTCGCTGTGGCTCGACGTCAAGATCGTGGCCATGACGGTCTTTTCGGGGTTCGTCCACGAGAACGCGCACTGAGCCCGGCGCCGAGTGCGCCCGCCTCGGCGCCGAGGCGGGGGAGGCCGGGTCGGGGTGCGGGCAGAGTCGACCCCGACGTTCCAGGGGGGGCCGGGGGCCGAGCCCATCCGGGCGTGTCCCGTGCCCATTCGGACCGAGACTAGCTTCGTGACCATGCCCGCCCGTCCGTCCGCTTCCGAGCCGTCCGGCGCCCGACGGTCGCGGTGGGCGCGGGCCGCCCGGGTCGCGGGCGTGAACCTCGCCGTCGGGCTGGCGCTGGTGTTGGCGTTGGAGGGGGCGGTCCGCGTGCTCCGTCCCGACGTAGGGCCGGCCGGGACCGACGCCGGGATCCTGCTCGACCGGGCGTTCGCCGACGACGAGGGCACGACGGTCGGGCTGCGGCCGGGCGCCCGGGGCGAGGCCAACGGCGTGCCCGTCCGCGTCGACGCCGACGGGTTCCACGCCTACAGCGGCAACGCCGGCTTGCCCGCCTCGACACCGGCGTGGCTGTGGCTGGGCGACTCGGTCACGTTCGGGGTCGGCGTGGCCCAGGACTCGACCGTCGCCGGGCGGCTGGCGGTGCGGCAGGACACCGCGCGCGTGCTCAACCCGAGCGTGCTCGGCTGGGGCACCGCCGACTACCGGCGCCGCCTGGACGCCGCGCTCGCCGGCGGCCTGCGGCCCGAGCGCGTCACGGTCGTGTGGTGCCTCAACGACGCCGACCCCGCCCGCCCGCTGACCGCCGGCGACGTCGGGCCTGTGGAGGACGCGCTCCGCGCGGGGCGGGTCTGGCTCAACGTCCACTCGCGGCTGTACCGGTGGGCCAAGGACGCCGCGCTCGACCGGCCGGCCCGCTACCTCGCCCACGACGCCGCCCTCTACGACCCGCTCCTCCGGGGCCCCGGCCGGCCCCCCGCGCCCGTCGACCGGGCGCTGGCCTCGCTGTGGGCACTCGCCGACACGCTCGACGCGCGCGGCGTCCCGCTCGACGTGGTCGTGGCGCCCTACGAGCCCCAACTCCGGCCCGGCGGCACCCGGGCCCCCCAGCGCGCGCTCGTCCCGCGCCTGCGCGCCCGCGGCATCCCGACGCTCGACCTGGCCGAGGCCTTCGTCCAAGCGGGCGGGGACCCCGCGGCGCTCTACCTCTGGTCCGACGGGATCCACTGGTCGGCGCGGGGCCACGCGGTCGCCGCCGACGCCGTCGCGCGTTGGGCAGCCACCCGCCAGACCGCCCGCCTCGGCGCCGAGGCGGGCCCGGCCGGTCAGCGGTAGTACGCGACCAGCAGGGCCTCCAGCTGGGTGTCGCCGACGTTCTCGACGGCGTAGTTCAGCGCCGTGTCCCACCCGACCGCGCCCGCGCCCCGCTCCAGCGTGACGTCGCCCGAGGCGCCGCCGAACCCCTCGCTGTTGAACCGCTCGACGCGGTAGTCGCTCAGGGCGTAGACGACGCGGCTGAACGCCGAGTGCGTCGGGAGCACCTCGCCCGGGGCCAGCGACACCCGGGCGACCACGACCGACGAGTCGGCGACGAGCACGTCGACGGCCGGGCTGTCGATCTCGTTGAGGCGCGTCAACTCGGCGGGGAAACGGAGGTCCTCGCCCTCGGGCCGGTCGGGGAGCGCGTTCCGCCAGCGCTCGAAGAAGACCAACGAGGCCGGCCCGTCCCCGCCGTTGGTCAGGCGCGTGGGCGCGTCGTAGGCCCGGGCCGAGCCGGCGGCCCACGTCTGGCCCGGGCCGCCGTCGACGGACACGGCCGCTGGGCCGAGCGCGTAGACGACCCAGCCGGCCCCGTTCTTGAGGCCGACCGACCCGCCGGCCGGGAGCTCGAACCGGGAGACCTCGACGTAGGGGTTCGAGAGCAGGCGCTCGGCGTAGGTCGGGAGGTCGCCGCCCAGCGTCTCGGGGTCGTCCGCGGCCGCTTGGGCCACCGGGGCGGCGTCGTCGGGTGGGGCGGGCTCGACGCGTTCGCAGCTCAGGAGGGCGAGGGCGGGGACGAGGGCGAGGGCCGCGAGACGCATGAGAGCCGGTCGGTGGGAGGGGGCCTTGGGGGCGTGACCTACGGCCGAGCCGTTCGGCGGGGTCCCCCGTTCCGCCCGTTCTTCGCCCGGCTGGCCGCACCGGCGGGCTAGCTTGCCGGCCGATCCCCCCCGGCCCATGCTCATCCTCCGCGACCTCCACCTCGCCTTCGGCGGGCGCGTCTTGTTCGACGGGCTCGGCTGGACCGTCCGCGCCGGCGAGCGCGTCGGGCTCGTCGGGCCCAACGGCGCCGGCAAGTCGACGCTGCTGCGCGTGATCGCCGGCGAGCAGTCGGTCGACCAGGGCGACGTGATCTACGAGGGCGGCGCCTCGGTCGGCTTCCTGCGCCAGGACACCCAGGAGGAGGACCTCTCGATCTCGCCGCTGGAGGAGGCCCTCCACGCCTTCGACGACGTGCTCCGGCTGGAGGCCGAGGCCGAGCGGCTGACGGCCGAGATGGAGGCCCACCCCGACCACACGACCGACGACTACTTCGAGCTCGTCGAGCAGTTCTCGAAGGTCCACGACCGGCTGCTGACGCGCGAGTCGCACACGGCCGAGTCGCGCGCGGCGACCATCCTGTCGGGCCTGGGCTTCAGCGAGGACGAGATGCGCCGGCCGTTGTCGACGTTCTCCGGGGGCTGGCGGATGCGGGTGGCGCTCGCCCGGCTGCTCCTCGGCGCGCCCGACGTGCTCCTGCTCGACGAGCCCACGAACCACCTCGACATCGAGTCGATCGACTGGCTCGAGCAGTACCTCACGACGTACCCCGGCGCCGTCGTCCTGGTCTCGCACGACCAGTACTTCCTGGACCGGATGACGACGTCGACGGCCGACCTCGTCCGTGGGCAGATCGACTCGTACCCGGGCAACTACGAGCACTACCTGGAGGCCCGCCAGGAGCGCCGCGTCCACTGGCAGTCGCGCTACGACAACCAGCAGAAGGAGATCGCCGAGGCCGAGCGGTTTATCGCCCGGTTCCGGGCCAAGGCGACCAAGGCCAAGCAGGCCCAGAGCCGGATCAAGGCGCTCGAGAAGCTCGAGCGGATCCCGCCGCCGCCGCCCGAGGCCGGCGCCATGCGGTTCCGGTTCCCCGACCCGCCCGCCTCGGGCCGCCAGGTGGTCGAGCTGGGCGAGTTCTCCAAGAGCTACCCCGCGCCCGCCGCCGACGGCGGCGAGGGCGGCGTCACGCGCGTGTTCGACCGGGCCGGCCCGCTGGCGCTGGAGCGCGGCGACAAGGTGGCGCTCGTCGGCCGGAACGGGGCCGGCAAGTCGACGCTGGCCCGCGTCCTCCTGGGGACCGAGTCCATCGAGGGCACGCGCGAGGTCGACCGACGGGCCGAGATGGCCCACTTCGCCCAGCACCAGGCCGAGTCGCTGGAGCCGAGCCACACCGTGTTCCAGTCGCTCCAGGAGCGCTCGCGCGGCCACTCCGACACCCAGCTCCGGAGCCTCCTCGGGGCGTTCCTGTTCACGGGCGACGCGGTCGAGAAGTCGGTCTCGGTGCTGTCGGGCGGGGAGCGGTCGCGGCTGGCGCTCGCGCGGACGCTCCTGAGCCCGGCCAACGTGTTGGTCCTGGACGAGCCGACGAACCACCTCGACATCGTCTCTAAGAACGTCCTGGCCGAGGCGTTGCGGCAGTACACGGGCACGTTCGTGCTGGTGTCGCACGACCGGGCCTTTATCGACGCCGTCGCCGAGTCGGTCTGGTACGTCGAGGACGGGACGGTCCAGACCTACCGTGGGAGCTACACCGAGGCCCAGTGGCAGCGCGAGCACGGGACGGCGAGCAAGCTGGCTGGGTCCGCCTCGGGCGACGGGCAGGCCACCTCGGCCCCGCCCAAGGCGCCGGCCAAACCTGCTGCGCCCGACCCCGCCAGCAAGTCGAGCGGAAGCGGCAAAAAGTCCAAGGAGGAGAAGCGGCGCGAGGCCGAGGCCCGCAACGCGCTCTACCGGATGATGAAGGACGGGACGGTCCCCCCGGCGCGAGAGCTCGGGGCCGACCTGGCCGCGCGCGCGCTGGAGCTGCTGGAGCAGTCGGTCGAGGAGAAGGAGGTCGAGAAGGACCGGTTGGAAGCCAAGATGGCCGACCCGGACCTCTACGCCCGGCCCGCGGAGTTCCAGCAGACGATGGCCGCCCTCGCCGCCGCCCAGGCCGAGCTCAAGAGTCTGATGGAGCGCTGGGAGCGGCTGGCCGCCGAGGTCGAGGCGCTGGCCTGACCCGGCCCGCCTCGGGCCCGAGGCGGAGGGGGCGCGGGAGGGCTTGTCTCGTGCCCCGCGATGCGCTAGCCTGCCCGCGCTCCCCCTCTACCGCCATGCGCGCGTTTGCTGTCGCCCTGTTGGTCGTGCTCGCCGGCTGCGACGCCCTGGGCGGCGCCGACTCGGGCACGCTGCGCACGGACGCCCCGGCCGTCGTCGCCGCGGTCGACGACGCCTGGATCTCGTTCTCGGTCCCGCTCACCTACGTCAACGAGACCGGACGGACGGCCTACCTCACGGGCTGCTCCCAGCCGGACGGGCCGCTGGTCGACAGGCAGGTGGGCGATCGGTGGGTGCTGGCCTACAACCCCATCCGGCTGATGTGCCTGGCCGCGCCGGTCCCGGTCGCGCCCGGCGCGACGTTCGCCTACACGCTGCGGGTCGGCGCGGCCTTCCCCGACCGCAACATGGGCCCCGAGTGGCTGGTGGGCGACGTGGCGGGCACCTACCGGCTCCGCTGGCTCGTCGAGGAGCGCGGAAGGGCGGCCCAGGTGGTCTCCAACCCGTTCGCGTTGTCGGTCGGAGACGGGAGCTAGCGGACCTCGAACGAGGCCGTCGACACGTCGGTGCCGTTGACGGACTGGCTGAACCGGTACGTGCCCGGCCTCACGCGGTCGAGGTCGACGGCGCCGCTGTAGTCGTCGCCGGGCGCGATCGCCACCAGCAGCAGGATGCACGCGCGGTCGTTGAAGGGGAGCGCGCGGACCCAGGCGGTCCGGGTACGGAGCTCGAGGACGGCGCAGCCCAGGACGCCGGTCTCGGCCGTCCGGTCGCCGTCGTTGCGCAGCGTGAGGAGCACCGTGTCGCCCGAGCGGTACGTCGTCCGCTCGGCCTCGAAGGAGACGCCGTTGGCTGCGACGGGCGCCTCGGACGGAAAGTAGGCGACGGTGTCGCAGGCGGAGAGCGCCAGGACCGAGACCAGGGCGAGCGGGCGGGCCGACGAGAGCAGGGCGCGCATGGCGGTGCGGAACGTGAGGGCCGCAGACTAGGCCGTCCGTACTCCCTGCGCACGGCGCCGAGGTCCAGCCGTCGCCGGTGACCGCTGGACGGACGCCGCCGGGTGCCAGCCGGCCGAGCCAGACCACCGGGCCCGACCGCGCCCGCCTCGGCACCGAGGCGGACGTGTTCGCCGGCGTCAGGCGTCGAGGTGGCGCTGGACGAACGCCGCGGCCCGCTGGAGCGACGCGTCGGCCTGGGGGAGCCAGGGCGACCACAGCTGCCACATGTGGAACGCGTCGGGCTCGACGTGGAGCTCGACCTCGACGCCGGCCGCTCGCCCGCGCTCGGCCAGGATCTGGGCCTCGCCCAGCAGCACCTCCGTGCCCCCGACCTCGACCCACAGCGGCGGCAAGAGCGACAGGTCGTCGACGAGCGGCGAGATGGTCACGTCGCTGTCGGGCCGGTCGACCGGGCCGGTCGAGATCGAGGCGCAGCGGCGGTCGTCCTCGTCGTTGTTCATCGCGTCGGTCTCCGAGTTCGGGCCGCGCGTGTCGCTCAGGCCGGTGCGGTCGGCGTTGGGCGAGAACACGGCGGCGACGGTCGCCGGGCGCTCCTCGCGGGCGAGTTGCAGGACGGTCGTCAGCGTCAGGTGCCCGCCGGCGCTGTCGCCCGCGATGGCCAGCTTGTGGCCGCGGTCCTGGATCGCCCGGCACACGTCGAGCGCCGTGAGAAGGGGGGCCGGCCACAGGGTCTCGGGCGCGAGCGGGTATCGCGGCATGAACACGGTCTCGCCGAGCGCCGCCGCGAACGTCGCGACGGCCCGCCAGTGCGTCTCGGGCGAGCCGAACACGTAGCCGCCGCCGTGGACCCAGACCGCTCGGATGTCGACGTCGCGGGCGGCCTCGGCGCCGCGGCCCGGCGGGATCGCCCAGCCCTCGATCTGGCCGATCCGCGCCGGCCGGCCGACGGGGATCGGCTGGTGCATGGCGCGTCCGCGGAGGAGCCAGGCGTAGGCCCGGCGCATCGCCTCCGGCGACCCGTCGATGGGGACCGTCCCGATCCGCTCGGCGACGTCGTCGAACGTGACCTCGGCGCGGTACGGTCCGTCGGGGTCGTGGGCGGGGTGGTCAGGGAGGTCCATGGGGGCGGGAGGGGAGGGACGTGTGGACGGCCCCGGCCGGCCCCCGGTTCGTACCCAGCGGCCAGGGTTTCCCTGGACTCCGCCCGCCTCGGTGGGTCGGTGGGCCCGCTCCGTGCGGGCACGGTCCGCGATGTCCCCGAGGCGGGTAGTCTGGGGGCGCGGCGGCCTCGCGGGCAGTGGGGGTTCTTGACGTGCGATTCGACGGCGTGTATCCTGGCGCGTTATCCCGATCCAGAATGCGCGTTATCGCGACACGGTCGGTATAAAAACCTGTTACACCGCCCGCGCTACGCCATGTCACGTCTCCTCTATGCCGTCGTCCCGCCGTTCGCGCTCTTTGGGCCGCTGTTCATCGTCCAGTCGATCCCTGGGCTCTCGCTCTGGCAGAGTGTGTTCGCGTACGTCGGCGGGTTCATGATCGGGCTGGCGGTCGTCGCCGTGATGCTCCGCCAGCGGAAGATCGAGACTAGGCTGGACGCCCTAGATGGCGGAGCGCCCGAAGCCTCCGAGGCGGCTTCGAAGGGCGCTCGGATGCGGGGGGCGGTGTAACCCACCGCTGCAGGCCGACCCTAGGCGCCAGTGTTTCCGGTTCCGGCGGGGTGTCGGTGCTCCCGTAGCTTCGGGTTATCGCTGCGCCCTCAGCCTAGGGCGGCTGAGCGTCCAACTGTTATACCGCCTTCGCACCTTGTGGTCCGCTGAGAAGACTCCCACATTGGAGATGGTGGCACAGATCGTAAGGGCGCGCCCCTAACGAGCCGTCAGACATGCGCATTACATGACGTGGCAAAAATATGAGGCTGAGGTAGCTAGCGAGCTTGAGCGGTGCTACCCCGGGTCCAACGTGCAGCGGGATGTCAAGACAGCGGGTGTGCTGTCAGGCGCCAGTCGCCAGATTGACCTTGTGCTTGAGATGGCGGACCAGGATCCGGCCGTCGTTGAGATCAAGAGGTACGGTCGGAAAATGCACGTAAAGGATGTCGAGGCGTTTATCGGGATGCTCCACGACGTGGGTGCGAAGCGCGGGTTACTGATATGTCCGAAGGGATACTCCAAAGCAGCCATTCAGCGGGCGTGGAGAGGTACCGAGAACCTCGAACTCGACGTGCTAAGCCTCGAAGACCTCCGCAGCTTCCAGGGGTTCGGGGGGATACCGTATGCAGGATCGAACGGCGCTCTGTTGTCGGCGCCCTTCGGGTGGGTCTTGGATCTGGATACTGGCCCGGTCGACGCACTCGCCGTTTTGTACCGACGTGGCCGCACCCTTGAGACAGCGATGCGTGCGGGCGAACGGATGTACGTCCAGTGCTGGCAGAAGGACGAGGTCGCGGCGACTATCCCCGAACTGCTAGCGCACCAACGCGCATACATGGTCGACGCTATCGAAGGCCTTACGATCGAGACTCTGCCCCCTCCTCCCCATCCTGCCTCCCAAACGGCACTCCGGGTATCGCGCTACCCAGATGATGTCACGGTCGAGTTGACCGGATTCGTGGAATTCGAAGGGGCTATCTTCTTCCTTGTCCTCCTGACGACTCCTGAGGACCTAGACAAGAACATCCGGAAGATGAGCGCGGCCGTCTCGGGCTTGCGGTCGATCCGTTTGGTTCACAGCCCAGATCGAAGTGGCAATAGTAGTCAAGAGGCGGTATAACCCGCCGCTGCACGCCGACGCAGGGCACGGGCGTTCTCGGCTCGTCCGAACGCCTGCGCTTCTGTAGCTTCGTCCCACCGCTGTGCTGTTTGCCCTGCGCGGGTGAGCGGCCCTCTGTCGGTACGCCTCCCAATGGTCGCAGCAAGTCCTGAAACAATCGGCTCCCTGCCCCGCCTTCGAGTTGGCGCCGTGGTGTGGGCGGCCGGGATGCTCGGCGTCGTTGCGATGGCGTTCTACCTCCCTGAGATGATCGGGGCGTTTGGGGAGGACGCATCCGACGCCCCTGCGTGGCTCCCGCTCGCCTTCGTCGTCCAGTACGGGGTGCTCGTCGCTCTCTTCTCCGCGCTCGGCGCCGCCGTAGCGACTCGGCTCGGACTCCACGCTCCGGTCGCGGAGGCCATCGCCTCGGGTCGTCCGGCCGGCCCCCCGCTTCGCGCTCAGGTCGTGCCCGGGCTCGTCGGGGGCGTGCTCGGGGCGGCACTCCTCACGGTGGCCGGTCTCGTAGCGCCCGACGCGATCACCGCGCTCGACGGGCAGTGGGAGCCGCCCCTGTGGTTGCGCGTGCTCTACGGCGGCATCACCGAGGAGGTCCTCCTTCGGTGGGGCGTGATGACCGGGCTGGTCTGGCTAGGCTGGCGGTTCGCCCAGCGCCGAGAGGGCTCGCCGAAGCCGTGGGTCGTCTGGACCGCCATCGTCGGGTCGGCGCTCCTGTTCGGGGCCGGGCACCTTCCCGCCGCCAGCGCGCTGACCGGTTCGCTCTCGGCCTCGGTCGTCGCCTACGTGGTGCTCGCGAACTCGGTGTTCGGCCTCGTCGCGGGCTGGCTGTATTGGAAGCGGGGGCTGGAGGCCGCGATCGTCGCTCACATGGGTGCCCACCTCGGGTCGGTCCTCCTCGCGGCTCTCGCCCCATAGACGGTGCCCTGCAGGGGCCGGTCCGTGCCCGAGCCGAGCGGCGCTCCTGCTCTGTCGCCACCCGCGTTCCACCACGACTCGCCGACGTTTGGGCTTCGCCGACCCCCGTGTCCTGGTGCTCCTCGCCGCCCCCGTCCTCGGAGCGGGGTGTCGGTGGGGTCCGCCCCTGTGCATCAAGCAGGCCTATTCGCGACCCGACCCGGATACGATCTCGGTCGGTACCACCGTCGAACTGGCGCCGGGCCAACTCGACATCCTCGGCGAGTGCGACCGGTGGCCGCCTGTCCAGGTCGAGTGGTCGTCGAGCGCGCCCGCTATCGCGAGGGTCTCGGACGACGGTGTCCTCGTAGCGGTGTCGCCCGGGAAGGTGGACGCCGTCGCGAGGTCTGGGCCCGCGACAGCCCGGTGGTCCCTCGTCGTCGTCGGTCCGTAAGGCCGCAGGCGGCAGGACCCGCCGCCGCGGGCCGCTGGTAAGCCCTGGCGTCCTCGGGGTCCCCCGCCCGTCGCCCCCCTCCGCGTGTCGCCCGGCTCCCCCCTGTTCGACCGAGCCATCCGGTACTGGATCGATGCCCACCAGTACAGCGGGGCCGCCCGCTGGCGCCGCGACTCCGGGCTCACCGCGCCGGAACGGTGGGCGAAGCACCTCCCCGACTTGCCGACGGAGGAGCACCCGGAGGTCGCCGCACGGTGCCGACGGGTCCTGGATCAGGCGTACGCCCTCGGACGCCGGTACACGAACGGCGAGATGACGCAGCCGGAGGTCTACGACGCGATCGCGGCCGAGAACCCGGACCTCACGCCGGAGCGGGTCCGCGACGTCGCGGACTACGGGTGGTTGCGCGCGACCAAGTAGACGGGGGCCGCCGGGCACGGGCCCCTGCCTGCCGACGACCGGCGCCCGCGCTTTCGGCGTCGGTGGAGGCCGTGCTATCATCGGCCCGCTCCCCGCGGCACCGTCTCCGGAGACGGCTGAGCGGTCCCCCCCTCGTGCCCCCGTCGCGTTGCGCCTCGCCCCCGTCCTGTCGGACCTGACCCGGTGGGCCGCGAGGCTCGGGGTCGTCGCCTGCGTGGTCGTCCACGTGCTCTCGCTCGCGGCCGTCTCGCGCGACCTGGACGGGGCTGCGCTCGCCTTGTTCGCCGGCCTCGGCGTGCTCGTCCCCGTGTCGATGGGGCGGTGGGCGGCGTACGCCCGGCGAAACGGGGTCGGGGTCTGGGACAAGGCCGCTCAAAACCGCCTGGCCGCCGACGTGTTCGACGCCCTGCCCAGACGCCAGGAGCGGACGCTGTGGGCGGCGCTCGCCTACGGGCTCGCGTGGTTCGTGCTCGTGCTCGCCGTGGACGCTCCACTGTCAGGGGCCTTCTCCGCGATCTTCGCGTTCTTCTACCTCCTCATCGCGCTCGTGCCGCCCCGCCCGCCCGCCCGCGTCGGACGGTCGATCCCCCGCCGTCGCCGCTCGCCGTCGCCAGGCCACGGAGGGCGAGGGCGCCTCGAGTCGTCGCCGACGTCGTAGCCTCTGCGCGTCCCCGAGAGCGGCGGCCCCACCCGCCTCGGTGCCGAGGTGGAGGGAGCCAGGCGGTTGCCGGGGCTGGTCCGCGCGACGGGCACCGCGCGTTGACGGGCACCGCGCGTTACAGTCGCAGGCGGACGATCCGGCCGTCGGGGCCGGTCACCCAGACCGCGTCGCGACCGGCCGCGGCGACGCCCCAGAACGTCCGGCCGTCGACGAGCGCCCACGTCCGGCCGTCGTCGCGCGACAGGCCGACGCCGCCGGGTCCGACGGCGACCAGGGCGCCGGTGCCGGGCACGTAGGCCGCGCCGTAGGCGGCGCCGGGGAAGGGGAGCGGGCCGCCCAGCGCCCAGGTCGCGCCCCCGTCGGCCGTGAGCGCGACGGCGTCGGCGACCGTCGTCGCGTCGGCGATGTTGCCGCCGACGGCGACCCCGTGCTGGTCGTCCCGGAAGGCGACCGAGGCGGCCCCGGCCGCGTCGCCGGCCACGAGCGGCAGCGCCGAGGCCGACCACGTCGCGCCGCCGTCGGTGGTGCGGAGCACGCGGGCCGGGTCGGCGTTGCCGGTCGCGATCCAGGCCCGGTCCGTCCCGCGCGTGGCGACGCACGTCCCGGAGGCCGCGAACCCGCCCTCGCCGTCGCCCGCCGGGGGGAGCGCGTCGGCCGGGACGCGGCGCCACGTCTCGCCGCCGTCGTCGGTGAGCAGGACCCGGAGCCCGCCGTCGACCGAGTCGCCGTAGGCCAGCCCGCGCCGGGCGTCCCAGAACGACAGGCAGTCGTAGAACCCCTCGGGCTCGTCGTTGACGAACACGGTCCGCCAGCGGGCCCCGCCGCTCGTCGTCTTGACGATGGTCGACGACGCGCCCGGCCCGATGGACAGGGCCCACGCCGTCTCGGCGTCGAGCGCGACCACGTCGCGGAACTGCAGCGTGTCGGCCCCGGCGGTCGTCACCGGGACGGCCGCCCACGTCGTCCCGCCGTCGACCGTCCGGACAACCGTCCCCCGCGCGCCCGACGCCCACACGACGCCGTCGTCGACCGCGTGGGCCGCGATCAGCAGCGCGTCCGTGCCCGAGGTTTGGGACTCCAGCCGGGGCGGGATCGCGGACTGGCTCTGGCCGGCGATGCCGCCACAGGCGGAGAGGGCGAGGGCGGCGGCGAGACAGACGAGGCGCATGGGACGGCGAGAGGGGGACGGCCGAAGAATAGAGCCCCGGGCGCCGGGAGCACCAACCCCCCAGCCCCGCCCGCCTCGGCGCCGAGGCGGGGGGGGGCGCTCAGCCCTTGCGGCCCACCATCGGCCGGAGCACGACCTCCGAGATCAGCGTCCCGTGCGGGGCCGCGACCACGTGGTGGATGGTCTCGGCGATCGACTCGGGGCTCATCGCGTTCGGGTTGGGCTTCGTCCCCGCGCCCTGTCCGAAGTCGGTGTCGACCGAGCCCGGGTAGAGGCAGCTCACCTTGATCCCGAACGGCCGCAGCTCCTTCATGGTGGCGTCGGAGAACCCGCGGAGCCCGTACTTGGTCGCGTTGTAGCCGCTCAGCGACGGGTTGCCGACCAGCCCGGCGATGCTCGCCACGTTCACGACGAACCCGGCGGTCGCGTCGGGCCCCCGCTCGTCGCCCTGCCGCTTCATGTGGGGGACGGCCGCGCGCGTGGCGTGGAAGACGCCCGACAGGTTGGTGTCGACCTGGACGTCCCAGTCGTCGACGGACAGCTCGTCGACGGCGTCGAACCGGCCCAGCCCGGCGTTGTTGACCAGCACGTCCAGGCGGCCGAGGTCGGCGGCGACCCCGTCGATGGCCGCGCGCGTGGCTTGGGCGTCGGTCACGTCGCAGACGACGGGCGAGAAGGCGTCGCCGAACGTCTCGGCGATCCGGTCGAGGTCGTCGCCGGAGCGGGCGAGCCCGGCGACGCGGGCGCCGGCGTCGAGGAAGCGGCGGGCGGTCGCCAGGCCGATGCCCCGGCTGGCGCCGGTGACGAGGACGACGGCGTCGTGGAGGTCCATAGAGAGCGTTGGAGGGGGGAGGCCTGGGACGCGAGCCGGACGGACCTGATCCGCCCGGCCCCCTCCGCCTCGGCGCCGAGGTGGGCCGGCTCGGAATCGCCCCCGGCTTCACGCCGGCCCGGGGGGCGGACGGTAGCTTCCCCGCTCCCGAATCCGCCCGCCACCATGTCGTATCCCGAGGTCGACCGCTTCGACCCCGTCGCCGTCGAGGAGGCCGTCCTGGCCCGCTGGGAGGCCGAGGACACGTTCCAGCAGTCGCTCGACATCCGCGAGGGCGCCCCGCACTTCGTGTTCTACGAGGGGCCGCCGACGGCCAACGGCAAGCCGGGCATCCACCACGTGATGGCGCGGACCATCAAGGACCTGTTCTGCCGCTACAAGACGATGCGGGGCTTCCGCGTCGACCGCAAGGCGGGCTGGGACACGCACGGGCTGCCCGGTCGAGATCGAGGTCGAGAAGGCGCTCGGGCTCGAGGGCCGCCACGCCGTCGAGGAGTTCGGGATCGCCGAGTACAACGCGGCCTGCCGCGAGAGCGTCCTCCAGTACAAGGACCTGTGGGACGACCTGACGGTCCGGATGGGCTACTGGGTCGACCTCGAGGACCCCTACGTCACGTTCGAGACCGACTACATCGAGTCGGTCTGGAACCTGCTCAAGCGGATCTGGGACAAGGGGCTCCTGACCAAGGGCCACAAGATCCAGTGGTACAGCCCGGCCAACGGGACCGTGCTCTCGTCGCACGAGGTGTCGCTGGGGTACAAGGAGGTCCAGGACGTGTCCGTCGTCGTCCGCGCCCGCTTGGTCGAGGAGCCGCGGACGTCGCTGCTGGCCTGGACCACGACGCCGTGGACGGTCCCGTCGAACGTGGCGATGGCCGTCGGCGAGGGCATCCACTACGTCAAGGTCCGCCAGATGGTCGACCAGGGCGACGGGTCGAGGAGGAGGAGTTCTTGATCGTGGCCAAGAGCCAGGTCGGCGCCATCCTGAAGGGCGGACTACGAGATCGTCCAGGAGCTGACCGGGGCCGACCTGGTCGGCGCCCGCTACCTCCCGATGTGGGCGAGAACGACGAGGACGCCGGCCGCCGACGCCTGGCGCGTGGTCCCGGCCGACTACGTCACGACCGAGGACGGCACGGGCATCGTCCACACGGCGCCGGCCTTCGGCATGGACGACTGGGCGACCGGCGCCAAGCACGGCCTGCCCACGCTCAACCCGGTCACGGCCGAGGGCCGGTTCGACGAGACGGCTGGCCCGCTCGCCGGGCTGTGGTTCAAGGACGCCGACCGCGTCATCATCCGCGACCTGGCCGAGCGCGGGCTGCTGTACCGCGAGGACAGCTACGTCCACAACTACCCCCACGACTGGCGCAAGGGCACGCCGCTGATGCAGTACCCGGTCGAGAGCTGGTTCATCCGGACGACCGAGGTCAAGGACCGGCTGGTCGAGCTCAACGAGACGGTCAACTGGCAGCCCGAGGGCATCGGGACGGGCCGGTTCGGGGAGTGGCTCGACGGCAACGTCGACTGGGCGATCTCCCGGATGCGCTACTGGGGCACGCCGCTGCCGATCTGGGTGAGCGACCGGGACCCGGAGCAGGTCGAGGTGATCGGGTCCATCGACGAGCTCCGCGAGCGGGCCGGCGCGTTCCCGCCCGAGGCCCTCAACCACCGCCTCGGCGCGACGGTGGACGGGCCGGAACCGGTGGACGGGCCGGAACCGGTGGACGGGCCGGAACCGGTGGACGGGGCCGGCGAGGGGGCCGGCGGCGCGACCGAGGCGGGCGTGCTCGACCTCCACCGGCCCTACGTCGACGCCCTCACCTGGCCCGACGGCCAGGGCGGCACCATGCGCCGCGTCCCCGACCTGCTCGACGTCTGGTTCGACTCGGGCGCCATGCCGTTCGCCCAGTGGCACTACCCGTTCGAGAACGCCGAGCGGTTCCAGGCCAACGTCCCGGCCGACTTTATCGCGGAGGGCGTCGACCAGACGCGCGGCTGGTTCTACACGTTGCACGCCATCGCGACGCTCGTCGACGACCGCGTGGCCTACAAGAACGTCGTCGTGAACGGCCTCGTCCTGGACGCCAGCGGCGAGAAGATGTCGAAGTCGAAGGGCAACGCGGTCGAGCCGTTCGCGGCCATCGCGCGCCTGGGCGCCGACCCGATCCGCTGGTCGATGATGTCGGCGAGCCCGCCCTGGGAGGACCTCCGCTACTCGGACGAGGCGGTCGAGGAGACGACGCGGAAGTTCTTCGGGACGCTCGTCAACACCTACAACTTTTTCGCGACCTACGCCGGCCTCGACGGCTACCTCCGCCGCGACGCCGAGGCGGTCGCGCTCGGGGACCGGACCGAGCTCGACCGCTGGGTCCTGTCGCGCCTGCAGTCGACCGTCGCCGAGGCCACGGAGGCGCTCGACGCCTACCACCCGACGCGCGCCGCCCGCGCCGTCGAGGCGTTCGTGGACGACCTCTCGAACTGGTGGCTCCGCCGGAGCCGGCGGCGGTTCTGGACCTCGAAGGCCGGCGCGTCCGGCCCGTCGGCGCGCGACCTGAGCCGTGAGCCCTTGAGCGACGACCCCCGGCCCCTGGCCCCCGAGTCCGACAAGCAGGCCGCCTACGACACGCTGTGGGAGTGCCTGGAGACCGTCTCCCGGCTGATGGCGCCCGTCGCCCCGTTCACCGCCGAGTGGCTCTACGAGCTGCTGGGCGGGTCCGCCTCGGTCCACCTCCAGACCTACCCCGAGCCCGACCTGGCCCGGCACGACGCCGACCTGGAGGCGCGGATGGCGCTCGCCCGCGCCGTCACCACGGCCACGCTCGCGCTCCGCAACGAGGCCCGGATCAACGTCCGCCAGCCGCTCCGGTCGCTGCTGGTCGTGACCGGCGTCGGCGGCGTCGACGAGGCCGTGCTGCGGTCGGTCGAGTCCGTGATCCTGGACGAGGTCAACGTCAAGGCGCTGGAGACGGCCTCGGCCGACTCGGGCGCGGTCACCAAGCGGGCCACGCCCAACTTCAAGGCGCTCGGCCGGCGGCTCGGGCCGCGGATGAAGGAGGCCAACGCGGCCATCCGCGCGCTCGGCACGGACGCCGTGAGCCGCTACGAGGCCGAGGGCCGCTACGATCTGGCGCTGCCCGGCGGGACCGTCACGCTCGCGCCCGGCGACCTCGACGTGGTCTCGGAGGGCGTCGACGGCCGGGTCGTCCGCCAGGAGACGGCGCTCGACGCCGGCGGCGACGTGCGGACGGTGACGGTCGCCCTCGACACGACGCTCAGCGACGCGCTCCGCGCCGAGGGCTTCGCGCGTGAGTTCGTCAACCGCGTCCAGTCGCTCCGCAAGGAGGCCGGCTTCGACGTGTCCGACCGGATCGCGGTCGAGATCGCCGCCCCGCCGGCCGCCCGGCTCTACATGGTCGAGGGCGGCGGGCTGGCCGAGCCGGCGCCGGGCTGGCCCCGTCCTTCGCCGTGCCCGTCCGCGCCGAGACGCTGGCCGAGCGGCTCGCGCTCGTCGAGGCGCCCGCCGGCGACGTGGTCCGCGACGTCGAGATCGGCGGCGAGACCCTGACCATCGGCGTCCGCCGGCTCTAGGAGCTCGGGGGTCGAGGTTCTGGGGGTGTCGCCTGGGATCTCGGCGCTCTGGCCCACGACCCCCGAGCCTCGAGGCCGTCAACTCCGACTCCCGAACCCTGAACCTTTCCCCCATGCGCGTCCTCTGGGTCACGTTCTTCCTCGTCGTCGCCGACCAGATCACGAAGCTCGTGGTCAAGTACAACATGGTGTTGGGCGAGTCGATCCCGGTCGTCGGGCGGCTGTTCCGGTTCACGTTCACCGAGAACCCCGGGATGGCGTTCGGGCTGACGGTCGGGAGCAAGCTGTTCCTGACCCTGTTCTCGATCGCGGCGACGGTCCTGATCCTGGCCTACCTCCGGCGCGTGGCCTGGGCGCCGCTGGGGTACCGGCTGGCGCTGGCGCTGGTGCTCGGCGGCGCGCTGGGCAACGTGATCGACCGGGTGTTCTACGGGATGGCCTTCGGCGAGTGCCTGCCGTCGCCGCCGGGCTCGTCGCGCCTGTTCTACGGCTGCGTCGTCGACTTCCTCCACCTCGACGTGTACCAGGGCCCGCTGTTCGGGCGGATGGTCGCGCTGTTCCCCATCGGCAACATCGCCGACGTGGCCATCATCGCGGGCGTGGTGCTCATCCTGGTCACGCAGGGCCGGTTCCATGAGGCCGTCCTGGCCCGCGAGGCGCCCCAGCCCGCCCCCGAGGCGGCCGGCCCCGTGGTGGTGGTGCCCGACGCTCCGGCGCCCGACGCTCCGGCGCCCAAAGCGTAGCCGGCGCTCGCGCCTGGACTCCCACCTCGGTACCGAGGTGGGCAGAGCCGGCACCGCCGGGTGAGAGCGCGGGGTCGGACGGTGCCCGCTGGCGACCGCACGCCGACGACCCGGACCTCGACGCTAGCCCGACCGCGCGCGGCGGACGACCAGCAGCACGCTCGACACGACGAGAGCCGCGCCGGCGACGCTCAGCCCGTCGATGGTGTCGCCCAGGAAGAGCGCGCCCCAGGCGAACGCGAGCACGACCTGGAGGTAGCCGATCGAGGCCGCCGTGCCGGCCTCCAGCCGCGCCATCCCCTTCGTCAGCCCGACCTGGCCGGCATGCGTGGACAGGCCGATGCCGAGCAGCAAGAGCCACTCCCAGCCGACGGGCCACTCCCAGGCGCCACTGAGCGCGAACGGGAGCGAGCCCACGACGCCGATCCACGACAGGTAGAAGATGATCGTCATCGGCCGGTCGGTCGCGCGCAGCTTGCGGACGAACGTGTAAGCGAGGCCGGAGAGCACGGCGGCGGTCGCGACGGCCGCCACGCCCCACCCGTCGAGCGCCGCGCCGGCCCCGAACAGCACGCTCGGCCGGGCCACGAACGCCACGCCGGCCATCGAGAGCAGCGCGCCGACCAGGACCAGGGGCCGCAGCCGCTCGCCGAGCAGCAGCGCCGCCGTCAGCGCCGTCCAGACGGGCGCGGTGTACTGGACCGTCACGGCGTCGCCCAGGGGGAGCCGGCCGATCCCGAAGTAGAACAGGCTGAGCGCGGTCGCCCCGACGGCCCCGCGCAGGAACAGCGTCCGCCGGTCGACGCCGAGCGGCGAGACGCCGTCGACGCGGAGCGCGGCGAACGTGAGCCCGGCCATAAAGGCCGACCGCACGAAGACGATCTCCATCGTCGGGAACGACGCCGAGGCGAGCTTGACGAGCAGGCTCATCACGCTGAAGCCGAGCGCGGCGGCCAGCATGTAGAGCACGCCGTGACGCCGCTCCCGCTGGAGGTCGGCGTCGGTCGGCGCGGCGTGGGCGGGCGGGGTGGCGGCGAGGCGTGAGGCCATGCGGGCGCAACGGCCGGGCCCGGCGTCCGTTCTCCCCGGGCTGCCGATTGACGCGAGCCTCACGGGCCCGCCGGTCCCGAATGCCACCGCGGGGCCCTGACTCTGCGGCCCTGCCCGCCTCGGCCCTCCCCGCCCCGCGACCGAGGCGGGCGGGGTCAGGCCTCCGGCGTCCGGTCGGTCGGCGCCGCGCCGGACCCGTCGTCGATCACCTCGGCGTCCTCGACGACCGGCCGGGCCGGACCCGGCCCGAACGTGGGGCCGGCGCCGAACGCGGGACCCGTGCCGAACGCCGGACCGGCGCCGACGCCCGGGCCCGCACCGAACGACCCGCCCGGCACCACCCGGACGCTCCCGCGCGTCACGGCCTGCTCGAACCGGGACCGCAGCGCGCGCCGGGCGAGCGCCCGCGTCGGCGGGAACAGCCCGAGCAGCCCGACAAGGTCCGTCAGGAAGCCGGGCGTGAGCAGCAGCGTCCCCGAGATCAGGATGACCACGCCGTCGACCAACTCCGGGCCGGGTACGCCGCCGGTCGCCAGCTTGGTCTGGACCCGCCGCCACGCGGCCGTCCCCTCGCGCCGGGCCAGCCACGACCCGAGCACGGCCGTCAGCACGACGACGGCGACCGTCGGGCCGAGCCCGATCCGCCCGCCCACGCTCACCAAGAGCGCGAGGTCGACGATCGGGACGACGAGGAACAGCAGGAACAGGCGGCCGAACACGGGCGGAGAGGTGGGGTTGGAGCCAACGCGCCCGCCCCCAACCTCCGTGCCCCCACTCCGGGTCCTGACCGCCGCCGCCGTCCTGGCACTCGCCCCCGCCGCCCTGGCCCAGCCCTCCCCCGAGGCGGGCGAACCCGGCGTCCGCGACCTGTCGCAGGCGCTCCGCGCCGACCAGCAGGCCCACCTCCGGCGCGTCGGCGCGTGGGGGCTGGCGAACGCCGTCGGCGGGGCCGTGCTGGTGCTCGTGTCGGACCGGGCGACCGAGCCGGGCCGGTGGGCGTTCGGCGTCCAGTCGGGCGCGTGGGGCGCCGTCAACGTCGGCATCGCCGCCGTCGGGCTGGCCGGCGGCGCGGGCGACGTCGTGGGCGACTGGGCCGTCGCGCTCGCCGCCGAGAACGGCTACGCCGACGTGCTCCTGGTCAACCTCGGGCTCAACGTGGGCTACATGGCCGTCGGCGGGACGCTGCTGGCCGTCGCCGGCCGCGGCGTCCCGACGCCCGGCGCGTGGCGGGGCCACGGGGCCGCGCTCGTGCTCCAGGGGGCCGGGCTGCTGGTGCTCGACGGGGTCGCGTACCTAGCGTCCCGGGGCCGCCTCGACGCGCTCGTCGACCTGGCTGGCCGCGCCAGCCTGACCGCCTCGGCCTCCGGGCTGAGCCTGGTCCTGCCGCTGTGACTCCGGGCGAGGCGGGCCGGTGGGCGCTGGCGGCCCTCTTCGTCGGGGCCGGGGTCCTCCACCTGGCGGCGCCCCAGGTCTACGACCCGGCGATGCCGCCCTGGGTGCCCGTGCCGCGCGCCGCGATCGCGCTCAGCGGGCTGGCCGAGATCGCGGGCGGGCTCGGCCTGGTCCAGCCGAGCCCCCGCCTCCGCCGGGCGGCAGGGTGGGGGCTCGTGCTGCTGCTGGTCGCGGTCTACCCGGCCAACGTCTGGATGGCGATGGCCGGGGCCGGCGGGCCGCCGTGGGCCCTGTGGGGTCGGCTGCCACTCCAGGGCGCGCTGGTGGCCGCCGTGCTGGGCGCTAGCGCGACAGGTCGGCCGAAACCATGGGGCGGCCGAACGCCTGGGCGGTGACCTCCAGGTCGCGCGGGGCCTCGAACCGGACGGACCGCGGCGGCGGCGCGTCGAGCCCGTAGACCGTGTAGACGACGTCGGACACCTCGATGGTCTCGCCGGACGGCTTGGTGAACCGGGTCGAGCTGCCCCCGTCGATGTTGCCGTTCTTGTAGTCCTTGGCGATGGTCCAGGACCCGTTCCGGTAGACGTAGTGCCACGAGTCCGGGCCTTCGGCGGCCGTGCCGGCCGGGGCCGGCTCGTCGCCGGCGAACGACTCCGACGCCGACACCACGACCCCGTGGCGGAGGTAGCTCACCACGACGGAGTCGAGGCGGAGCGCGCCGGGCACGAAGTCGAGCGCGTAGCCGGCGGCCGTCCGCGTCGAGCGGAGCCGGAGGTCGGCGTCGCCCGCCCCGACGGCCACCTCGAACCGCTCGCCGAGGTCGAGCGGCGCGAGCGTGTAGAGGACGTCGCCCGAGGTCGCGGCGCGGGCGTCCAGCGTGACCGCGTCGGCGGAGGGGAGGGCCGGGGCGGCCGCGTCGCAGCCGGTGATCGCGAGCGCGCAGGCGGCCACGAGCGAGGGGAGAAAACGAAGGCGCATAACGGGATAGGAGGGAGAGACTACAGCCTACCCCGCGCGCCGTCCGGCGTCCTGAGGGGCCAAGCACGTTCGGCCTAGTACCCACGCACCAATCCCGCCCCGTCGTCCCAGGACGGCCGGGCCCGCTCCGACGGGCCCCCGGCCGGGCTCCGCCCCTGCTAGACCAGCCCGTGCTCCCACGCCCACGCCACCGCCTGCCGCCACGACGACACGTTGAGCTTCTCGTACGCGGCCGAGATGTGGTTCCGGACCGTGTTGGGTGAGATGCCGAGCTCCGCGGCGATCTGAGTGTTGTCGTTCCCGCGCGCCATCAGCCGGACCACCTCCAGCTCGCGCTCCGAGATCGGGATCTCGACGTTGTCGGGCGGCGACAGGCTCACGAACCAGCGGCCCTCCCCCCGTGCGACGGCTTCGACCGCTTCGGCGACGAGCGCCATCGGCTTGTCCTTGGTCACGTAGCCCGCGGCGCCGGCCTGGAGCATGGCCGTCACGTAGGCCGCGTCGTCGTAGGCCGAGTAGGCGAGGACCCGGGTGGGCACCGCCGAGCTCGCGGAGCCGCTCGGCCGCGGCGATCCCGTCCATCCCCGGCATCTCCATGTCGAGCAGGACCACGTCGGGCCGGAGCCGCCGGCACGCCTCGACGCCCCGCTCGCCGTCGCCCGCCTCGGCGACGACCTCGATCCGGCCGGTCTGCTCCAGCGCGGCGCGGACGCCCGCCCGCAGGGCCGGGTGGTCGTCGACGAGGATGGTGCGGACGCGGGAGGAGGGGGTCATGGTGCCGAGGGGTTAGAGGGCTGCGCGGGATGTCCGCCAGGGCCGCCGGTCGGGCCGCTGGGGGCCCGCGTCGGGGAGGGTGACGCGGAGGCACGCGCCCCGGCCCTCGATCCCGCCGTCGGACAGCGAGAACGTGCCGCCGATCGCCTCGGCCCGCTCGTGCATCCCGACCAGGCCGAAGTGGCCGTCGTCGGCCAAGTCCGACAGGTCGGGCGCCGGCCCCGACCACGGCAGGCCCGCGCCGTTGTCGGTGACCTCCAGCACGAGGGCGCCCCCCTCGCGCGGCAGACCGAGGCGGACGTGGACGCGCGTCGCGCGGCCGTGCTCGATGGCGTTGGTGATGGCCTCCTGGGCGATCCGGAAGAGCGACGACCGGACCACGTCGGGGAGCGCGTCGGGGCCGGTCCCGTCCTCGTCGAGGTCGAGCCCGACGGTCACCGCGCTGTAGCGCTCCTTGACGCGGTTCGCGTGGGCCGAGAGCGCGGCGGCGAGCCCGAACCGGCCGAGCGCAGGCGGGCGGAGCCCCTCAGCGATCGCTCGGAGCTCGCGGGCGATCCGGGTGGCCTCGTCGCTGACCGACTCGGGGATCGCCCCGCCGGAGAGCAGCCGGAGCGCGTGGACGTCCTGGAGCGGGCCGTCGTGGATCTCGCGCGCGAGCCGGGAGCGCTCGGCCTCCCGGGCGTGGAGCGCTCGCTGGCGCGCCCGGGCCTCCTCGTCCCGCCGCGCCCGCTCGCGCCGGGTGAGCGTGACCCCGACCAGGCCCCCGCCGGCCCCGACCAGCCCGACCGCGACCAGGGCCGCCAGCCAGATCGGCAACCCCTGGTCGAACTGGAGCCGCATCCGCTCTTCCTGGATGTGGAGGCCGAACATGTTCACGGGTCCGCCTGCCGGCCTCGCCTCGCTGATCCGCTCGTCGATGAGGAAGAAGGCGTCGCCGGACATCCGGATGCGCGAGAGCGCCGAGTCCGGGATGGGCGGGGGCGGGCCCATCGGGTTCGGGCGCTCGGCCAGGCGGCCGAGGTGCTCCAGGATCACCGACCCCTCGGTCGTGACCTCGTACCGGAAGAGCGACAGGTCCGAGTCGTCGATCGCGAACCCCTCCACGAGGGTCGCGTCGCTCGGCTGGGCCGCCAGCGGGCAGGCCCGCCTCGGCGGCCACCAGGGCCACGGCCGCGGCCCGGAGAGCGAACAGGAGGGGGGCCGTGCGGGTCACAGTGAACCGGGGAGGTCCGGGCGAAGGTAGCCCGCCTCGGGCCGACGGTCGGAGGGGCCGGCGGGCCACGGCGGTAGTGCGTGAGTCCCACCGCGAATGCCGGGCAACGGCCATGAGGGCCCGCCGGCCGCGCTCTAGACTCGTCCCGTCGCGCCGGTCCCCACGCATGCCCGCCCCCATCCGCGTCGTCCTCGCCGAGGACCATGCCCGTTGCTCCGCGCCCTGCTCCGAGCCACGCTCTCCGCCCTCCCCGATCTCTCGATCGTCGGCGAGGCGGCGACCGGCAGCGAGGCGATCCGCCTGGTGCGGGCCATCCAGCCGGACGTGCTCGTTGCTCGACATCGAACTGGCGGGGGGCCAGGACGGCGTCGAGGTGACGTCCCGGGTGACCGGCGGGTCGTGCCGGGTCCTGGCGTACTCGTCCTACAACGACCCGGTCCACGTGACCCACCTGCTCCAGGCCGGGGCGAGCGGGTACCTCTCGAAGGGAGCCCCCATCCACCGGATCGCCGAGGCGGTCCGGGCCGTGGCGGCCGGCGAGAGCCGGTGGTTCGAGGCCGGCTTGGGCGGCCCCCCGGCCGCCGGCCGGCGAAATGGACGCGCTCCACCACCTCGCGTCTGGCGGCCGGCCCGGCACGCTCGCCCAGGGTCTGGGCGTGTCGGCCGAGGCGGCTCTGGGGCTGCTCGCGGGTCTCTACGCCACGCTCGGCGCGACCTCGTGGTACGACGCGGTCGCCCGGGGGTGGGCGCTCGGGCTCGTCGGACCGGGGCGCCCGTTGCGCGGGCCGAGCGGGGCTACTCGGTCCGCGCGAACGTGCCGGGGCAGGCCAGCGCGGCCAGGGTCGGGTCGTACGGCGCGTAGTACGTGTAGACGATCTCGCGGCCCGGCGCCGACTCGCGCTCGAAGGTGCACGTCGCGATCCGACCCTCGGTCGGGCAGGTCCCGGAGGCGAAGGCGGCGTCGGGTGCGGCATCGCAGTGGTCGCGAGCGCGCCTCGGGCGTCCACCCGTCGCCGGTGTAGGCGAAGCAGTAGCTCTCCGATCGCGCGGACGTCGCAGCGGCCCGACACCGGGCCCCGACGACCGAGGCGGCGTCGGGAGCGTGCGGGGCCGGCGGGCGCGGCGTCGGGGGCCGGGGCGGGGGCGCGGGCCGGGGCGGGATCTGGACGATCTGCTCGGGCGGCTCCGTCGTGTCGAACACGACCTCGGCCGCGTCGAACGGCGGTCGGCGGCGAGGGGCGGGCGGCACCGGGTGGTCCGGCCGGCAGGGCCGCCTCGGGTCCGTGGACGGTCCCCCGGGCGCCGGGGGTCGGGCTCGCGTCCGCAGCCGCGACGAGCGAGGGCGAGGAGCAGGAGACGGCCGGCCATGCGCGGAGTCTAGCCCCGGCCCGCACGCGTTCCGTGCGTCCCACCGCCCGTCGTACGAGCGCCCCGTCCCGGTAGTCGTCGATCCAGCGCCGGTCGACGGCGTGCTTGAGCCGGAGCGACCGGCCGCCCCCTGACCGCGACCGGCCCGGCCGCCCACCACGCCGACGGCGCCGCCGGTCGAGACCAGCAGCGGGGCGACGGGGTAGGGCGGAACGGGCGGAGCGGGACGCGCGCCGGGTCCTGACCCACCGCGAGCGCCCGGCAGCGCCTGGCGGACGTTCTCGCGCAGGACCGGCCCCTGCTTGACGGCGTGGACGCCGATCCGTGCCAGATCCTCGTGACCGGCCACGGCCGCGCTGTCGCCCGCCACGAAGCACGCGGCCGTCGTCGACCGACCGAAGCCCGCGCGTCGACGCGCGCGAACCCGGCCTCGCTCGACCGACAGGCCCGCCTCGCCAGAAGATCGGCGGCCCGACCGATCCGGTCGCCCACAGCACGGCGTCGGCCGGGAGCGTCTCGCCGTCGAGCACGACGCCCGCCTCGTCGGCTCCCTGGGCGCGGGCGCCGAGGCGGACCGTCGCGCCGCGCGCCCGCAGCGCTCGGGCCGCCCAGTCCCCGACGCGACGGGGCAGGCTCGGCGCACAGGCGCGGTGCCGGGCTCGACGATCGTGACCGACAGGCGGTCCGAGGCCGGGGCGGGCCGTCACGTTGAGCGCCGTCTCCGTCCCCGCCGCCCCGCCCCCGACGATCACCAGCCGCGCGCCGCCGGCGCCGGCAGGCGCGCTCGTCGAGGAATCGTCCCAACTCCGCGATCCGCCACAGCGGCTTGGTGCGGACGGCCGCGCTCGGCGTCGTCTCGCCCCGGGTTGACCGCGCCGATGTCGAACGCCACCACGTCGTACCCGATCCGCCGGCCGTCCGCGAGGACCACCTCGCGGGCGTCGCGGTCGAGCGCGACGGCCCGGGCCTGGACGAACCGGACGCCCTCGCGCTCGCAGATCGGCCCGAGCGGGACGGTCACGTCGGCCTCGGTGTAGACGCCGCCCAGCCACTCGGGCGTCATGCCCGGAGTACCACAGCTCGGGCCGGTCCGAGACGAGCGTGACCTCGGCGCCGGTCTCGTCGTGCCAGCCGCGCGCGGCGTGGGCAAGAAGCGGCAGGCTCGCGTGCCCGCCGCCGACGATCAGAAGACGCATGGGAGAGAGGGGAGGTGGCGGGAGGCACGTCAGCGAAGATCCGGCCGGTCCGGTGCGGCGGCCATCGGGCCCCGTCGTGGCCCGGCCCGCCTCGGGCTCGAGGCGGGCCTCGAGCCCGAATCGTGGCCGCCCGACGACCTCGACGTGGCAGGGCCGCCACCGAGTCTCGCACGCGAGCCGGGGCCTCGGACCGGACATCGCCTACAGCGCTGGCCTGGAACATCGCGTACTCCTTGTCGCGCGTGCAGCCCAGCTTCTCGAGCGCGTTGACGAGCGGCTTGTTCGTGTCGAGCACCCACGACAGCTCGGCCGCCTGGTACCCGTCGCGCTGGCCGTTCACGATCGTGTGGTGGATCAGGAGCGCGTCGAGGCCCAGGTTGCGGTGCTCCGGCAGCACGCCCATCAGCGCCATCCGGATCTCGTAGATGCCGCCCAGCTTCCACGTCCCGAGCACCTTGGGCAGGCCCAGCGACGCCAGCCGGCCGCGAGGCAGGTGCCGGAGCGCCTGGTTGAGGTTGGGCAGCGACGCCGCGAACGCGATCGGCTCGCCGTCGAGCTCGGCGAACAGGAACAGGTCCTTCTCGATGATCGGCTTCATCTCGCCGGCCAGGTGGAGCGCCTCGTGCTCGGTGTAGGGCACGTGGCCCCAGTTCTCGGCCCACGCCTCGTTGTAGATCCGCATGGCCGCCGCGACGTCGCTGCGTCGAACCGGCTCGGGTCGAGCGAGCGGACGGTGATGCCGGGGTTGCGCCGCGTCACGATCGGCCGCGCCGCGCTCCATCCGGTCCTTGTTGATGTAGGCCTCGTGGACGTAGAACGCCCACATCGTCATGGCCCGCTCGAAGCCCCAGCGCTCCAGGTACTCGGCGTAGTACGGGTGGTTGTAGGGCAGCAGGATCGACGGCGGCCGGTCGAACCCGTCCACCAGCAGCCCCGCCACGTCGTTCATGGTCGGGTTCGTCGGGCCGCGGACGCCCGTCAGCCCGCGCGCGCGGAGCCAGTCGGCCGCGGCGTCCAGCAGCGCCTCGGCGACGGCGTAGTCCTCGACGGTCTCGAAGAAGCCGAAGAAGCCGTTGCCGTCGGCGTACTTCGCGAGGTGCTGCCCGTTCTCGATGGCCGCGATGCGCCCGACGATCTCGCCTCCGCGCTCGGCGAGGAACAGCTCGATGGCGCCGTGCTCGAAGAACGGGTTCTTCTTCGCGTTCGAGGACGCCCGTCTGGTCCATCCGGAGCGGCGGCACGAAGTGCCGCGACGCCGTCGTAGTGGCCGTAGGGGAAGTCGAGGAACGCCTTCCGGTCGGCGGAGGAGCGGGCGGGGCGGACGGTGATCGCGGGCATGGGGCGGGGCGAGGCGCGGCCGGAAGCTAGCCCTCGCCGCCCGCTCGGCCTCCGGGCTCCACGCCTCGTGCCGAGGCTGAGGCTGGTGGCTCAGGCGCGCGCCTTGCGCGCGGGCTCGTCCATCGCCGGGCCGCGCATGCCGCCCGGCGCGATGATCCCGTGCCGCAGCCCGACCGTCTCGAACGCGCCGAGCACCCGGTCGAGCTCCTCGTCCGAGTGCGTCGCCATGTAGCTCGTCCGCATGAGCGACTGGCCCGGGGGGACGGCCGGCGGGATGACGGCGTTCGTGAACACGCCGGCCTCCAGGAGGTCCTTCCAGAACGCGAAGCACCGGTACATCTCGCCGATCACGACCGGGATGATCGGCGTCTCGCGAGGCCCACACGTCGAACCCGAGGGAGCGGAACCCGTCGCGCATGTAGTTCGAGATCTCGGCCAGCCGGTCGAGCCGCTCGGGCTCGGCCTCCAGGATGTCGAGGCACGCCAGCACCGTCGCCACGGCCGACGGCGGCATCGAGGCCGAGAAGATGTGCGTGCTCGCCGTGTGGCGGACGTACTCGATCACGGTCTCGTCGCCGACGGCGAACCCGCCGAGCGACGAGAAGCTCTTCGAGAACGTGCCCGACGTGAGGTCGACCTCGGTCCTCGAGGCCGAACACGGACGCCGTGCCGCGCCCGCCGTCGCCGATCACGCCGACCGCGTGGGCGTCGTCGAGGAAGAGGGCCGGCGCCGAACTCCTCGGCCAGCTCGACCAGCGCGGGCACCTTGGCCAGCGTGCCCGACATCGAGAACACGCCGTCGGTCGCGATCAGCTTGCCGGCCTCGGGGCGCTCGTTCGAGATCCGCTCCAGGAACGTCCGCAGGTGGGCCATGTCGCTGTGCCGGTAGCGGACCGTCTCGGCGGCCGAGACCTGCTGGCCGGCCAGGATGCAGGCGTGGTTGTCCTTGTCGGAGAAGATGACGTCGCCGCGCCCGGCCAGGCTCTGCAACAGGCCCTGGTTGGTCATGTAGCCCGTCGAGAACAGGACGCAGGCCTCCTTGCGCATGAACGTCGCCAGCCGCTCCTCCAGCTCCAGGTGGAGGTCGAGCGTGCCGTTCAGGAAGCGGCTCCCCGTGCACCCCGTGCCGTACTTGTCGACGGCCGCCTTGGCCGCTTCGCTGGACGCGCGGGTCGTTCGTCAGGCCGAGGTAGTTGTTCGACCCCGCCATGATGGTCTCGCGGCCGTCCATGATCGCCGTCGTGCCCTCGTTGACCTCGATGGCCCGGAAGAACGGGTACAGGCCGGCGTCGTGGACCTTCTGGTAGTCGCCGTCGGGCGCGAAGAAGGCGGTCGCCTTGTCGAAGATCGAGGCGTCCGGACGCGACGTCGGGATCGGGCGTGGTGCCTGTCGGCTGCTGTCCGTGGAAGTCGGGGAGGGTCATAGGCGCGAGCCGTAGCGGCAACCGTCGGAAGATACCCGCCGGCCGAGAGGTCCGACCGCAAAACCCGGTGAAGCGGCACGGCCAGCCGAACGTCGGGCCCGTGCCGCTAGGCCGCCACGCGGAGCCCGTCGGCGGGCGTCTTGAGCGCGCTCTCGATCACGTCGGCCGCGCGGTCCCGGCCCCGAGTCCCGTCCGCCCCGGCCCGCTGGCGGTAGGCGTCGGCCCGGCCGAGGAAGCCGCTGAGGTCGCCGGGGCGGAGGTCGCGGCCCAGGACGGCCTCGCCGCGGCCCTGCTCCCGGAGCGCGAGCGCGTTGACGGTCTGCTCGAAGAAGCCCCGGTTGGGGAGCGCGAGCACGGGCTTGCCCAGGTGGAGGGCCTCGGACAGGAGCGTGAACCCGGCCGTCGCCACGACCGCCCGGCACGCGGCGAGGTCGGCCAGGAAGCCGGCCCGCGACGGCGGCCGCAGGCGAACGTGGGGCCTGGCCACAGAGTCAGGTGCGCAGGCCGTACACGTCGGCCGGGACGCCCGCTTGGTCGACGGCGTCGAGCAGGCCGGCCATCCCGGCGCCCTCGTTGACGTAGACCAGGAGCCGCCGCCCGGGCCGGGGCCGGGCCTCTAGCACGTCGTCGCGCAGGATGGGCGGCACGAACACGGCGCGCGAGCCCCGCCGCGGCGGCGGGAAGAAGAACGACGGGACGACGGCGGCGTCGGGCCGCGGCCCGGCCAGCACGGCGATCCCCAGCGCCGTCCCCAGCTGGACGGGAGGTGGCGGAGCGGCGCCCGGGGCCGCGTCTCGGTCAGGACCAGCTGGTGGCTGAGCGCCACGACGGGCACGCCGGCGCGGCGGGCCGCGCGCGCCACGAACGGCTCGTGGTCGGCCACGACCACGTCGGCGCCGAGGCGGGCGAGCCAGCCGGCGGCCTCGCCGATGATCTCGGGGCTCCGCCAGGTCAGGTCGAGGTTGGCCCGGGCGGTCGTCGAGCAGCCGGACGCGGTTGCCCCGCAGGACCTGGCGGAGGCCGGGCACCCGGTAGACGGGCGTGTCGCTGACGTCGGCGAGCCGGTCGGCGGCCGGCGCGTCGGCGGCGAACGTGACGCGGTGGCCCCGCGTCGCAGAGCCTGGGCCACGGCCCGCGCCCGCGACGAGTGACCGCGGCCGTGGCCGCAGAGCGCGTAGACGACGTGAGCCAGCAGTCCGAGAGGAGGGGAGGGAGGCCAACACGCGGCGCCGGCGCCCCGTTCCGGGCTCCAGGCGGCGCGGCCCGTTCAAACGCGGCCGGTGGGGACGCGGCGTGACGGACGCGCCGGGCAACCGGCGACGCTTGACCCGGCCCGGGACGTGCGGATACCTCGGTCCCCTCCGACCGACTCATGCCTTCCGTCCCCATCCTCGGCGTCCGCTTCGACGCCCGCACGACCGCCCAGACCGCCGACCACGTCCTCGGCTGGGCGCGAGCCGGCGAGGCCCGCTACGCCTGCTTCTCGAACGCCCACGGCGTGATCGAGGCCCAGGACGACCCGTCGTTCGACGCGCGTCCTGAACGGCGCCGACCTCAACGTGCCCGACGGCATGAGCATCGTCCGCGAGATGCGGGCCCGCGGCGTCGACCAGGGCGACCGCGTCTACGGGCCGGACGCTGATGCTGGAGGTCGCGACGCGAGCCGCCCGCGAGGGCGTGCCCGGTCGCGCTCTACGGGTCGTCCCCGGCCGTCATCGCCCGGTCTGGCCGAGCGGCTGCCCGAGGCTGGCCCCCGGGCTCCAGATCGTCGCGGCGATCTCGCCGCCGTACCGCGCGCTCACGGACCGGGAGGACGAGGCGTTCGTGCAGCGACTCCGGGCGTCGGGCGCCCGCGATCGTGTTCGTCGGGCTCGGGTGCCCGCGCCAGGAGCGGTGGTGCGCCGAGCACGCCGATCGCATCGGGGCGGTGTGCTTGGCCGTGGGCGCGGCGTTCGACTTCCACGCCGGCCTGCTCCGGCAGGCGCCGGCCGTGCTCCAGCGGGCCGGGCTGGAGTGGGCGTTCCGGCTGGCGATGGAGCCCCGTCGGTTGTGGCGCCGGTACAGCCGGCGTCGTCCCGCGCTTCTTGATCGGGACGGCCCGCGAGCGGGGCCTCGGCGACGCCGCCCCGGCCGCCGCGGGCCACGGTGCGTAGCGGGCCACGACGCGTAGCGGAATCAGCTTGGCCACCGTCGGGGACGACGTGGGGGGGGCTACCTGGTGGGCCACCGGGCCAGGCTGGAGTGGGGTATCAGAACGAGGGCAAGTAGGGGTCCGATTTGTGTGGTGAGCGAAAGAACAGGCTAAAATCTGAGAAGCCGGAGAGGCTGGATGGAACCGTTCGCAGAAACAGGGGTCAGCACGTGGGGTATCATCGAGTACGGAAGCGACACGGACTTCCGCACCCACCACCTTCATCCCCATGGCGAAAGCCCACACCCCCCGCAAGAGCACCCCCTTCGAGTTCGAGACCCTCTCCGAGAAGGAGGCGACCGAGCGCCGTAGCTCTCGGGGCACCCGTCGGAGCAAGTATTCCCCCATCGGCGACCAGTTTCGCGAGCTCGACAAGGGCGACGTCCTCGCGTTCCAGGCGAGCAAGAACGAGGTCCAGGGCGTCCGCAACTACATGCGGCGCAACTTCGAGGGCGAGCACCAGGTCAACAGCCGCCGCGCGAGGGCGACATGTACGAGGTCCACATCTCGCGCGTCGTCGTAGCCGGTCGACCGGCGCTCACGGCCTGACGGGGCCGCCCGGGAGATCCGGGCGGCCCCGTTTCGTTTGTGTGCCGGCCCGGTGCGGTCTCGAGCGTCTATCGCGGCCGATCCGGGCGCGTGGTACGGAATTGGCGGATCGCGGCGAGCTCCTCTCCCGGCTCCATGCGCATCCTCCTCACCGGCCACGACGGCTACATCGGCACCGTCCTCGCGCCGATCCTGCCGCGCGCCGGGCCACGACGTCGTCGGCCTCGACGCCGGCTTGTTCTCGGCCTGCGCGCTTCGGCGCCCAGCCCGCGCCCCGCCGTCGCGTCGCGCGCGACGTCCGCGACGTGACCGCGGCCGACCTCGACGGCTTCGACGCCGTCGTGCACCTCGCGAACCTGTCGAACGACCCGCTCGGCAACCTCGAGCCCGGGCCTGACGGACCGCGTCAACGCCGACGCCTCGGTCCGCCTGGGCGCGCTGGCCCGCGAGGCCGGCGTCGGGCGGTTCGTGTTCGCGTCGTCGTGCAGCCTGTACGGCGCGGCCGGACAGGACGCCGTGACGCGAGACGGCCGCGCTTCAACCCGGTCACGCCGTACGGCCAGGCCAAGGTGGACGCCGAGCGCGGCCTGCGCGCGCTCGCCGAGCGACGCGTTCTCGCCGGTCTTCCTGCGCAACGCGACCGTCTACGGCGCCTCGCCCGCGCCTGCGCTTCGACCTGGTCGTCAACAACCTGACCGCGTGGGCCGTCGCGACCGGCGCCATCCGGATGCTGAGCGACGGCACGCCGTGGCGCCCGCTCGTGCACGTCGAGGACGTGAGCCGGGCCGTCGCTGGCCGCGCTCGAGGCGCCGCGCGAGGCCGTCCACGACCAGGCGTTCAACGTCGGCCGCGAGGGCGAGAACTACCAGATCCGCGACGTGGCGACGCATCGTGGGCGAGGAGGTGCCGGGCTGCGAGGTCACGTTCGCCGACGGCGCCTCGCCCGGACACGCGCTCGTACCGCGTCAGCTTCGCCAAGATCGCCGAGCGGCTGCCCGGCTGGCGCGCCCACGTGGACCGTCCGCGACGGCGTCCGCGAGGTGCGCGACGCGCTCGCCGGGCTCGACCTCCCGCCCGACGTGTTCGAGGGGCCGCGCTACTCGCGCATCGCCCACCTCCAGCGCGCTCCTCGACGCGGGCGCGCTCGCGCCCGACCTCCGCTGGACCGACTCGGCGCCGGCGCGCCTTGGACGCGCGCCTCGTCGCCGCGCCTCGGTGCCGCGCGCGGTGAGCGGCCTCGCGCGCCGCTCCTCACGCCACGACCTCGCCTCGACGCCATGCAGATTCTCGACGCGCCCCGCTCGCTCCCCACCGAGGCCCCCGACCAGGGCTTCCCGTGCCGCTCGTGCGGCGACGCCGCTCCGGTACTCGGTCGTCGACCTCGGGCTCGAGCCCGCCGTGCCAGAACGTGGTCCGGCCCGAGGACCTCGGCGCAGGGCGAGACGTACTACCCGCTCCACGCCTTCGTCTGCCACGAGTGCTCGCTCGTGCAGATCGACGAGGTCGTGCCGCCGGAGGCCATCTTCGAGGGCGAGTACGCCTACTTCTCGTCCTACTCCGACTCGTGGGTGGAGCACGCGCGGCGCTACGTCGACGCCGTCGCCGAGCGGTTCGGGCTGGGGCGCGGACTCGCTCGTGGTCGAGATCGCGTCGAACGACGGCTACCTGTTGCAGCACGCCGTCGCGCGCGGCGTCCCGTGCCTGGGCGTCGAGCCGGCCGCGAACGTCGCCGAGGTCGGCCCGGGCGAAGGGCGTCCCGACGCGCGTCGCCTTCTTCGGCGAGGACGAGGCGCGCGCGATGCGTGGCCGAGGGGATCCGCGCCGACCTGATCGCGGCCAACAACGTGCTCGCCCACACGCCGCACCTCAACAGCTTCGTCGCCGGCCTCGGCCGTGCTCCTGGCCGACCGAGGGCGTGGCGACCGTCGAGTTTCCGCACCTCGTGCGAGCTGATCGACAACAACCAGTTCGACACGATCTACCACGAGCACTTCTAGCTACTTCTCGTTCACCGCCGTCGAGCGCGTCTTCGCGCGGCACGGGCTGGTCCTGTTCGACGTCGAGGAGCTGCCCACGCACGGCGGCTCGCTCCGCATCTACGCCCGCCACGACGGCGACGCGTCGAAGCCGGTCGACGCGCCGCGCCTCGGCGCTGCGGGCGCGCGAGCAGGCCTGGGGCGTGGACGACCTCGCGACCTACGCCGCCTTCGCCGAGCAGGTGCGCGAGACCAAGCGCGGCCTGCTCGACTTCCTGATCGGCGCCGCCGCGCGGGCAAGACGGTCGTCGGCTACGGCGCGCCGGGCAAGGGCAACACGCTGCTCAACTACTGCGGCATCCGGACGGACCTGCTGGACTACACCGTCGACCGCAACCCGTACAAGCAGGGCACCTACACGCCCGGCGCGCGCATCCCGGTCTACGAGCCCGTCGCGCATCGCCGAGACCCGGCCGGACTACGTGCTCATCCTGCCGTGGAACCTGCGCGACGAGATCTCGGCCCAGATGAGCGCACGTCCGCGAGTGGGGCGGCCAGTTCGTCGTCCCGATCCCCCGCGTCGAGGTGTTTTGAGCAGGGTTCGAGCGGGCTGCGGAGTCGACGCGGACGTGCGCGGTACCCTGACGGACCTCTGAACCCCTGAACCCTGACCTTGCAGCTTCGACCCCACCCCATCCCCGGCTGCGTCGTCGTCCGCCCCGAGCGGCACGCGGACGAGCGCGGCCACTTCGCGCGGACGTGGGACGGCGCCGAGTTCGCCCGCCTCGGGCTGACCGCGGACCGTGGCCCAGTGCTCGGTCTCGTTCAACGAGCGCGCGCGGCACGCTGCGCGGGATGCACTACCAGGCCGCGCCGCACCACGAGGCCAAGCTGGTCCGCTGCACGCGCGGCGCGCGTCTGCGACGTCTGCCTCGACCTCCGCCCGGACTCGCCGACGTTCCGCCAGTGGCACGGCGAGACGCTGACGGCCGACAACGGCGTCGCGCTGTTCGTGCCCGAGGGCTGCGCGCACGGCTTCCTGACGCTCGAGACGCGACCGAGGTGTTCTACATGATCTCGGCGCCGTACGCGCCCGAGGCCGGCCGGGGCGTCCGCTACGACGACCCGGCGTTCGGCATCGAGTGGCCGGGCGCGGTGACCGTGATCCACCCCCGCGACGCGGCCTACCCGCTCGTGGACGGCTAACGTGGGGAGTGGGAGAAACGCGGTCTCCCCGCCCCCACATCCCCACGCGCGCCCTGCTCACCTCGGCGCCAGGCGGGCAGGGGGCCGGACGGCTACCAGACGGCTGGCGCGCCGCCGGTCGCGGCGCCCTCCGCCCGGTCGGGGACCTCGACGATGGCCCGGGTCCCCGCGCCCGGCACCGACTCGATAAGGACGCGTCCGCCGACCAACTCGGCCCGCTCCCGGACGCTCGCGAGGCCGAGCCGGCCCGCGCCAGCCCGTCCGCGCGTGTCGAACCCGGCCCCCTCGTCCTCCACCGTGACCCGGACGGTCGACCGCTCGGGGACCTGCGAGCGCGGTCAGGTGGACGCGGCCGACGCCGGCGTGCTTGACCACGTTGAGCAAGAGCTCTCCCAAGACCTGGCTCAGCAACACGCGGATGTCCTCGCGAGTCGACGGCTAGGTGGTCGCGCGCTTCGACCTCGACGTCGAGCCCGTACCGCTCCCGTGCGCGGTTGGCGACCCAGTCGAGAAGCTCCGAGATCCCCTCGCCCTCCAAGATCGGCGGCGCCAGGTCGTGCGAGAGCGACCGGGTCAACCCCGTGGCTCCGTTGAGGGTCGTCTTCCGCCTTCTCGATCAGCTCGGTCCACCTGGTCGTAGTCGCCCGTCCGGCAGCGAGCGCCGGAGCAGCGTCGAGCGTGATGGCGAGGCCGTGGAGGCGCTGCTGGAGGTCGTCGTGGAGCAGGTAGGCGATCCGCCGCCGCTCCGCGTGCTCGGCGAGCGTAAGCTCGGAGGCGAGACCGCGGACCTCCTGCGTCCGGGCCTCGACGCGCGCCTCGAGCGTCGCCTTGGCGCGCTGGATCTCCCGAGCCCGTCGCGCACCTCGAGCTGCCGCTGCCGGCCGGCACAGCGCGAGGCGGACGGCCGCCACGAGGACGGACGCGGGGACGGGCCGCTCGAGGACGGTCGCGCTGGGCTGGGCGCCGAGCTGCGCGAGCAACCGGCGGGCCTGGATCTCCCCGCTCGCGGCACCGAGCACGAGGACGGGCAGGTCGGACCAGGACGGCTGGGCCTGCAGGAGGCCGCGCAGCCGACGGATGGCCGCCGAGCCGTCGAGCGTCTCGCTCGTGAGCACGAGGGCGTCGAAGCGTCCCGCCTCGACCCCGTCGCAGAGGGCGGCCAGTGTCGAAGACGCCTGGGCCGGGAGCCCCGCCGCCGCGCAGCCGGTCGGCGATCAGCCGCGCGTCGCGCCCGAGCGGGGCCACGACGCCGACGCCTCCGAGGGTCGGGAGCGCACCGGGATCGTAGGCGCGTGCGGTCGGGGGACCTGCATCGGCGGCTCGCTCGGTGGGGTAGAAGGTGGCGAAGAGGGGGGGTCCAGGGTCAGACCCTCCAGGCCACCGATCGGGCCGCCGATCGCCAGAGTCCGCGATCCGACAGGTGGAGCTCGCGGACGTCGACCGCGTGGGGCCCGTGGCGCTGCTTGAGGACCGAGATGGTCCGCCTGCGGCGGCCGTACTCTTTCCGGTAGGCGAGGAGCAGGACGCTATCGGCGAGGTAGCTCACGTGAGTCGGCCCGGTCTGGTCGGCCGCCGTGAACGGCCCGTGCTGGTCCACCACCAGAGCGTGAGGACGCCGTGCTGGCTGAGGTACGTGATGAGCTCGTGGAGCTGGGAGACCAGCAGGTCCTGGCGCAGCATCGCGTTGACGTAGCCGCTCAGCGAGTCGACCACGACCACGCGGGCCCGGTCCACCTCGACGGTCCGCCGGACGCGCTGGGCGAACTCGCTCGGCGCGATCACGCCCGTGTCGACCTGCTGGACGTGGAGCCGCCCGGCCTCCACGTGCTTCTCCATGTCCATCCCGAGCCCGCGGGCCCGCATGTAGAACGTCTCGAGCCGCTCGTTGAACAGGAACACCGACGCGCTCTCGCCCCGCTCGGCCGCCGCGTGGGCGTACTGGAAGGCGACCGCCGACTTCCCGCCCCCGTCGGCCCGGCGACCAGGCACGCGGTCCCCTCGCGGAGCCCCCCGCCCAGCATCTCGTCGAGGTCGGGGACCCCGCTCGGCATCGACGCCCAGGTGTCGTACCCGTTCTGGCCGTCGGCCGTGACGCGGGGGTAGACCACCATCCCGCCCGTCTGGATCCGGAAGTTGTGGCAGCCGGTGAGGAACGGCGTGCTCCGCATCTTGACGACCTGCATCGACCGCCGGACGCCCCCGTACTCCGGGCGCCTTCTGGCGGAGCGCGAACACGCCGTTGGCCTGGTTCTGGCAGCTCGCGGTCGCCCGTGTTCTCGGGCGTGTCGTCCAGGAAGAGGACCGTGCACGCCCTTGGAGGCCAAGAACTGGCGGAGGTCGCGGAGCTCGCGCCGGTAGCGGGAGTCGTCGCCCGAGAGCTCGCGGAGGTCCGAGACCGTGTCCACGACGACGCCGCGACGCCCCGACCTCGTCCACGGCCCCGCGGATGAGCGCGACGGTCTCTTCGAGCTCGACCTCGGCCGACGGGAAGACCGTCTGCGTCTGCCCGGTCGCGTCGCCGTACTCGCGGATCTCGACGCCGTCCAGCGACCACCCGTGCGACTGGGCGATCGCGCGCCAGCGAGCGCCGCGTCTGGGACAGCGTCACGTAGAGCGACCGCTGGCCCTCCGCGACGCCGGCCCGGAGAAACTGGAGGCCGAGCGTGGTCTTGCCGGTCCCGGGGCCGCCCTGGACCAGGTAGATCTCGTCTCGGGGGACGCCGCCGCACAGGATCGGCGTCGAGGCCCGGGACGCCCGTCGTGGCGCGGTCGGGGAAGACGGGTTCGAGACCGGGGGGCGAGGTGGAAGGTCGAGCATGTCGAGAGGCGAGGGGGCGCCCGCGCGGTCGGTCCCGGCCGGGGCAGCCGGTCGATCTCCGGGACGAGGTCGGTGACCAAGCGGCTTTTCGGGACGAACCCGCCGGCGCCCAGGCCGAGCGCGCGGTCGCGGTACTCGTCCTCCTCCAGCATGGTCACCGACGACGATGACGGCGTCCGGGGCCACCTCCTGGAGCAGCGCGATCGCCTCGAACCCGTCGGTGCCGGGCATCGAGAGGTCGAGCAGGACGAGGTCGGGCGCGAGCGTGCGGGCCTGGCCGACCGCGTCGTCGGCCGACGAAGCCGTGCCGACGACGCGGAACGAGCCGGCCTGCGTCAGGAACCGCTGGACGTGGCGGAGGAACGTCGGGTCGTCGTCGACCAGGAGGACGGAGCGGTCGAGAGGCCCGAGACGGGGGGAGGGGGAAGTGGGTCGCGCGGGGCCGTCTGGACGGACCCCGCAGACGCCCAGGGTAGGGCACGTGCGCCGCCGGCGCCTCCGTAGACCTACCCGATCGGCCTCGCGCCCAGGGGCGCCCCCCGCCTCAGCGGGGCGGCGGGACCAGGCCCCGCTCGATCACGTAGCGGATCAGCTCGGCCTGGGAGCGGAGCCCGAGCTTGGCCAGCCCGTTCCCGCGGTGCGTCTCGACGGTCCGCGGGCTCAAGAACAGGCGGTCGGCGATCTCCGGGGCCGTTCGGCCCTCGGCCACCAGGTGCAGGACCTCCCGCTCGCGCGGGCTCAGCGTGTCGTAGCGGTCGGAGAGCCCCGCGCCGGCCCCGCCCACCTCGGCCGGATCGTCGAGGCCCTCGCTGAAGAACCGGCCGCCGGCGCGCACGGCCCGGAGCGCCGCCACCAGGTCCGCGACGCTCGACTCCTTGAGGACGTACGCGGACGCGCCCGCCTGGACCGCCTGGGTCACGTAGGCCTCGTGCTTGTGCATCGAGAGCACGACCACGTCGGTGCCCGGCGACGCCGCCCGGGCCCGGCGCGTCACCTCCATCCCGTCCAGGCTGGGCAGCACCAGGTCGACCACCAGCATGTCCGGGCGCCAGCGCTCGACCAAGGCGACCGCTTCGGCCCCGTCGCCGGTCTCGGCGACGACCTCGACGTCGGGCTCGGCCCGCAGCAGCGACCGGAACCCCTCGCGGACGATCTGGTGGTCCTCGGCCAGGACGACGCGCGTGGGCATGGGTCAGACCGGGAGCGAGACCGTCACGCGCGTGCCGGCCCCCGGCGCCGACGTGATCTCGCACGTCGCCGCCGACCAGCTCCGCCCGCTCGCGCATGCCCGAGAGCCCGCCCGAGGCGGCCTCGTCGACGTCCCCAGGGTCGAACCCGGCGCCCTCGTCGATCACGTGGAGCACCAGCCGGTCCGGCTCCCGGTGGCACAGGACCTGGGCCCGGCCGACGTCGGCGTGCCGGGCCACGTTCGTCAGCGCCTCCTGCACGACCCGGTAGGCCGTCGTCTCGACCTCGGGCGGGAACCGGTCGCCGACGGCCACCTCGCACCGGAACGTCGACGTCGATCCGCGTCCGGTCCGAGAACCGCTCCACCAGCTGGTCGAGCGCCGGCGCCAGGCCGAGGTCGTCGAGCAGGCTCGGCCGCAGGTCGAGCGTGATGTCGCGGACCTTGTCCATCATGGCCCGGACGAGCTCCTGCGACTCGGCGATCTCGGCCTGGGCGTCGTCCTCGCGCGCCGGGTTCATCGTCAGGCTCATCTGGAGCGACGTCAGGAGCCCGCCCAGCTCGTCGTGGAGCTCGCGCGCCACGCGCCGCCGCTCGCGCTCGCCCGTCTGGACCAGCCGCGCCGACATCCGGCGGAGCGCGGCCTCGCCCTGCTTCCGCGCCGTCACGTCGGCGGCCATGCTGATGACGAGCCGGCGGCCGTCGGCGTCGGGCGCGAGCGGCGCCGAGCTGAACGCCCAGACCCGCTCGTCGCCGTCCTTCGTGCGGACCACGAACTCGCCGTCGTCCACGCGCCGGTCGGCCTGGTAGAGCCGGTCGATCACGTCCTGGACGGCCTCCCGGCGGTCGCCGTAGGCCCGCTCCGTCCAGTCCCCGATCGTCGGGACCTCGTCGGGGGCGTAGCCCGGTGATCTCGCTGAACGCCCGGCTGACCTGGAGGATCTGGCCGTCGTCGGCGTGGAGGAGGACGGGGAAGGGCGCCTCGGCGATCGCCTGCTGGAACCGGCGCTCGCTCGCGCGCAGCGCGGCCTCGTCCAGCCGCCGGTCGGTGATGTCGGCCACGACGCCCAGCATCCGGGTCGTCTCGCCGTCCGCGCCGCGCCAGACCCGCCCCCGCGCCCAGATCCAGCGGAGCGCCCCGTCGGCCCGTCGGATCCGGCACTCGACGTCCCAGTCGTCGCCCTGGGCGACGGCGTGCTGGAACGCACGGTCGACGGCGTCCCGGTCCTCCGGGACCACGTGGTCGAGGAACTGCCGTACGTCCACTCGGGCAGCATCTCGTCGTAGCCGAAGATGCGGTCGTGGAGAGGGGACCGGAAGACCGTCCCCCGGTGACGTCGAGGTCCCACTGCCCCACGCCGGCCACGCCGAGCGCGAACCGGAGCCGCTCCTCGGCGCGGCTCCCTTCGCCCGGTGCCCCAGGGGGGGCGTTTGGATCGTGGTGCATGGCGACGGGGACTCGGAGGCTCTCGCAGGGGGCGGCAAATCTAGCTCGCGCGGCCACGCGCCGTCAGGAGACGGGCCCGCGGCGGGGCCTCTGGCGTCGGTATTTGGGGCGCCCGCTGGCTGTATCATCGGGAATCGGGGAATCTCCCGACCTCACCGTGGCCGGTGCCGCCGGGGGCCACCCTTCCGCCCTCCCCACATGCCTCCCGACGTGCCCTCTCACGACGCCCCGGCCGACGGCCCGCTCACGGTCGTCGGGCTGGGCGCGTCGGCGGGAGGGGTCGAGGCGCTCGGCGCGTTCTTCGACGGGCTCCCCGAGGCGGAGCAACCCGGGCCGGGCCGGATGGCGTTCGTCGTGGTGGTCCACCTCGCCGACGACGAGGAGAGCCGGCTCGCCGAGGTGCTCCAGGGCCGCGTGTCGCTCCCGGTCTCCCAGGTCGTCGGGGGCGAGCCCGTCGAGGCCGGACACGTCTACGTGATCCCGCCGGGCCAGAACCTCCGGATCGCCGACGGCCGGCTCGTCCTGGAGCCGATCGAGGAGGAGCGGATCCGGCGGCGGCCGGTCGACCACTTTTTCCGGGCGCTCGCCGAGGCCTGCGGGCCGCGCGCGGTGGCCGTGATCCTGTCGGGGACCGGCGCCAACGGGACCGTGGGCGTCCGGCGCGTCCGAGAGTGCGGCGGCTACGTCGGGGTCCAGGACCCCGACGACGCCGCGTTCGACGAGATGCCCCGGAGCGCCATCGACTCGGGCGTGGCCGACGTCGTGGCGCCGGCCGGCGCGCTCGCGGCTGCGGCCTCCGCCTACGCCGGCCGTCTCGGTCGGCAGCTCCCCGAGGCCCTGCCCGGCGACGACGCCGAGGCGCTCCGCGCCGTCCTGGCCGAGCTCCGCGCCCAGACCGGCCACGACTTCGCCCACTACAAGCGCTCGACGGTCCTCCGCCGCCTCGACCGCCGGCTCCACGTGACCGGCGAGGACTCGCTCGGGGCCTACCTCGCCCGCCTCCGGCAGGACGACGCCGAGGCGCAAGCGCTGCTGGCCGACCTCCTCATCTCCGTCACCAACTTCTTCCGCGACAGCGAGGTGTTCGAGGCGCTCGCGGCCCACGCGCCCCGGATGTTCCAGGAGAAGGGGCCCCGCGACGAGGTCCGGGCCTGGGTCGCCGCGTGTGCGACGGGGGAGGAGGCGTACTCGGTCGCGATGGTCCTGCTCGACCACGCGGCGACGCTCGCCGAGCCCCCGCGCGTCCAGGTGTTCGCCACCGACCTGTCCGAGGCCGACGTCCGGACGGCGCGGGCGGGGCACTACCCCGAGTCCATCGAGGCCGACGTCTCCGAGGAGCGGCTCCGGCGGTTCTTCGTTCGGGAGAACGGGCGGTACCGGGTCTCGGCCGCGCTCCGCGAGGCCGTCGTGTTCGCCCCGCACAGCCTGCTCAAGGACCCGCCGTTCTCGCGGCTCGACCTGGTGAGCTGCCGGAACCTGCTGATCTACCTCCAGCGCGACCTCCAGCAGCAGGTGCTCGCGCGGCTCCACTACGCGCTCCACCCGGGCGGCCTGCTCCTGCTCGGGACGAGCGAGAACGCCTCGCTCGACCTGTTCGCCGTCGTCGACAAGGGCGTGTGCCTCTACCGCCGGCGCGACGTCGAGACCCCGATGTCGCCGGCGGTCCACCTCCCGCGGACGCCCCGCGGCCCGGCCCGCGTCCACGCCCCGGTGCCCCCGCCGGCCCTGGCCGTCGACGAGCACGAGCGGCTCCACCGGTCGCTCCGCGAGGAGGCCGCGCCGCCCAGCGTCCTGGTCGACGGGGCCGACGAGGTGGTCCACGTCTCGGACCACGCCACGCCGTTCCTCCGGGTCGCCGGCGGGGCGCCGTCGCGGTCGCTGGCACGTCTGCTCGTGCCCGACCTCCGGGCCGGCGTCCTGGCGGCGCTCTTCCAGGCCCGCCGCGACGGCCGCCCGGTCGACGCGGCCGCCGTCTCGTCCCCGGTCGACGGCGAGAGCAGGGCCGTGACCGCTCGCGTCCGGCCGGTGGGGGACGGGCTCGCCCAGGTCCTGTTCCGGGTCTCGGCACCCGGCGCCGCCCCGACGCCCGACGCCCCGGACCCCCAGCGCGACGCGCTCGAGGTGTCCCTCCTCCAGACGCGCGAGCAGCTCCGCGTCACCGTCGAGCAGTTCGAGACGGGCCGGGAGGACCTCCGCGCCCAGAACGAGGAGCTCCAGTCGATCAACGAGGAGCTGAGGAGCACGGCCGAGGAGCTGGAGACGTCGAAGGAGGAGGCCCAGTCGATGGCCGAGGAGCTCCGGACGGTCAACGACGAGCTCAAGCACAAGGTGGACGAGACGGCCCGGGCCAAGGGCGACCTCGAGAACCTGATCACGTCGACCGAGATCGCGACGCTGTTCCTCGACCGCGGCCTCCGGATCCAGCGGTTCACGCCCCGCGTCCGCGAGCACTTCCACGTGCTCGCGAGCGACCTCGGGCGGCCGCTCGGCGACCTCGCCCAGAAGGTCGGCGGGGCCCGGCTCGTCGAGGACGCCGAGGCCGTCCTGGACCGGCTCGAGACGACCGAGCGCGAGCTCGAAGGGGCCGACGGCCGGTGGTTCCTGGTCCACTCGCGCCCCTACCGCACGGCCGAGGACCGGATCGACGGGGTCGTCATCACGTTCGTCGACATCACGGCCCGGAAGGCCAGCGAGGAGGCCCTGCGCGTGAGCGAGGAGCGCCACCGGCTCCTGGTCGAGAGCGCGACCGAGTACGCCATCCTGATGCTCGACCCCGACGGGACCATCACGGCCTGGAACAAGGGGGCCGAGCAGGTCCTGGGCTACGCCGAGGCCGAGGCCGTCGGGCGCTCGGGCGGGATCGTCTTCGCCCCGTCTGAGGAGGCCGACGCCGACCTGGCCCACGAGATCGCCGAGGCCACCCGGGACGGGCGGTACCCCTGCGACCGCTGGCTCGCCCGCAAGGACGGCGTCCTGTTCTGGGCCTCGGGCATCCTGACGGCCCTGTACGGGCCGGCCGGCGAGCTCCGCGGGTTCACCAAGATCCTCCGCGACGACACCAGCCGGAAGACGACCGAGATCGCGACGCGGCGCCTCAACGCGGCGCTCGAAGCGCGCGTGGCCGAGCGGACGGCCCAGGTCCGGGCGCTCTCGACGCACCTGGTGGCGGCCGAGCAGAACGAGCGCGAGCGGATCGCGCGCGTCCTCCACGACGACCTCCAGCAGCAGCTCTACGGGCTCGGCATGACCCTGGGCGCCCTGCACGCCGGCCCGGCCGACGACGCGACGCGGGGGCTCCAGGACAAGGCCGAGTCGATCCTCGACGCCGCCACGACCCTCACGCGCTCGCTGGCCGTCGAGCTGAGCCCCAGCATCTTGGGCGGCGACCGCGCCGACGCGCTGCTGGACTGGCTCGCCGAACGGAAGCGGGCGCTCTACGGGCTCGAGATCGAGGCCGAGGCCGAGCCCGGCCTCCGGATCGAGGCGACCTACGTCCGCGTCCTGCTGTACCAGGCCCTCCGCGAGCTCCTCTTCAACGTCGTCAAGCACGCCGGGACCAACCACGCGACGGTCCGGCTGGGGAGGGAGGGCGGCGACGTGGTCGCGCTGGTCGAGGACCAGGGCGTCGGGTTCGTCCCCGAGGACCACGGCGCGGAGGAGGGGTTCGGGCTCCCGCACCTCCGAGAGCGCATCGAACTGGTGGGCGGCACGCTGTCGGTCGAGTCCGCGCCGGGCCGGGGGGCCCGCGTCACCGCCCGGATCCCTCTGCCGCCGCCCGCCCAGTCCGACGGAGGGGCCGCCGAACTGGACGGGGCGTGACGGGGGGCGGGTGGCGACTCCCTCCTGCCTGGGGGAGGGCCCCCGTGGGGGCGATCCACCCCGGGGCCTAGGGGATGCCCGGTGCTAGGGGACTGTGGCGAACGACTTGGTACCGGTCGCGTTTGCCATGGGAACGCCCGCCCTCGCAACGGCTGGCGTTTCTGGTTTGCGAGGTCCGCCACCCCGGTGCCCCTCCTACGGAGAACGCTCTCACCGCTCGTCTGGCATGACCACACGCATCTTGCTCGTCGAGGACCACCCGGTCATGAGGCAGGCGTACGAAAGCCTGCTCGACCTCGAGCCCGACCTCGAGCTCTGCGGGGCGCTGGAGTCGGCGGAGGCGTTTTTCGACGTCCTCGGCGAGACCACCTGCGACCTAGTCGTGACCGACCTGTCGCTGCCTGGCATGGACGGCATCGCCTTGGTCCGCCGGCTCCGCGAGGAGCACCCGGAGATCCCGGCGATCGTGATCTCGGCCCACGAGGAACTGAGCTACCGCGAGCGCGCCGCGCGGGCCGGCGCGCGGGCCTACCTGACCAAGCGGGACCTGGCCCGCCAGCTGGGGCACACGATCCGCCGGGTGGTCGCCCAGGGCCCGGAGGCGCGCTAGACCGCCCACGGCCTTGGCACTGGGCACGAAGCGCGGCAGACACGTCGCCTCCGCGCCCGGTCTCGGCACGCGCCCGGTCTCGGCACGCGCCCGGTCCGTCCGCCTCGGTGCCGAGGTGGGGGAGGCTACTCGTAGCCCGCCTCGGTCAGCATCTCGGTCGCGACCTCCTCGCTCCAGCCCTGGATCGTCCGCGCGCCGACGGCGACGAGCGGGATGCCGCCGGTGCCGCCGCGGGCCTGGTACTCGGCGTTCCCGTTCTCGTCCTTCTCGATGTCGACGACGCGGTGCGGGACGCCCTCGGCGGTCATGAACTCGCGGGCCTGGGCGCAGTACGGGCACCACTCGGTCACGTACAGGACCACCTCGGGCCGCCCGTCGGGACCGACCGGGTTGACGAGCGCGTCGGGCGGCGGGGCCGGCTGGGTGCCGCGCGGCGCCGGGCGGACCGTGGCCGAGGGGTCGGCGGAGACGGCCGAGGGGTCCCCGTCGGCGTCGGCGGGCACGCCCGGTTCGAGGCGGCACCCGGCGAGGGCGGCGAGGGCGAGCAGGACGGCGAGGACGCGCATGACGGCGGGGGAGGACGCGGGAAGGTATCGGCGGGACGGGCCGCGGGGTGTAGACGCGCCAAGCGCGGGCGTTCGCACGTCGCCCGGGATCCGCGCCCGGCGAGGTCCGTAGGGGCCGCCCCCCAGCCCCGCCCGCATGTCCGAGCCCGATGCCCCCGCCGTCCACCCCGCCTTCGCGTTCGTCCGCGCGCTGGGCGGCGTCGAGGAGTACCGACACCTCGGCAACGGGCTGAGCGTGCTCCTGGCGCCCGAGGCCGCCGTCCCCGTCGTCGCGTTCCAGGTGACGTACCGCGTCGGGAGCCGGAACGAGGGGGCCGGGCTGACCGGCGCGACGCACCTGCTGGAGCACCTGATGTTCAAGGGGTCCGAGCGGTTCAACCGGGACCTCGGGACGAGCGTGTTCCAGGTGCTCCAGTCGCTGGGCGGCCAGATCAACGCGACGACGTGGTACGACCGGACGAACTACTACGCGCTCCTGCCGAGCGAGCACCTGGAGCGGGCCGTCGAGATCGAGGCCGACCGGATGCGGGGCGCGCGCGTCCGCGACGAGGACCTGGCGTCCGAGCGGACGGTCGTGCTCAACGAGCTCGACCGGGGCGAGAACGAGCCGCTGCGGAAGCTGCTCCACGCGACCTACGCGACGGCCTTCCAGGCCCACCCCTACGGCCACCCCGTGATCGGCTGGCGGAGCGACGTCGAGACGGTCACGGCCGAGGGGCTCCGCCACTTCTACGACACCTACTACTGGCCCCAGAACGCGACGGCGACGGTCGCCGGGGCGTTCGACCGGACCGAGGCGCTGGACCTGGTCGAGCGCCACTTCGGCGCGATCCCGTCCGGGCCGGAGGCGGCGCCCGAGGCGCCCGAGCCGCTCGTCCACCGCGACGCGGTCACGCGCGAGCCCGAGCAGCGGGGCGAGCGCCGCGTGACCGTCCGCCAGGCCGGCGAGCTGGGCGCGGTCCTGCTCGCCTACAAAGCGCCCGCCGGGCTCGACGAGGCCGCCGACGCGCTCGACGTGCTCGTCCAGGTGCTGGCCGCCGGCAAGAGCGGCCGGCTCTACCGGGCGCTGACCGACCCCGGCCTGACCACGTCGGCCTCGGCGTATTTCCCGAGGCTGCGGGACCCCGGCCTGTTCATCGCCTACGCGACGCTGGCCCCCGACGTGGCCCACGAGACGGCCGAGGCGGCCCTGGCCGACGCGCTCCGGGCGGTCGCCACCGGCGGCGTGACCGGGGCCGAGCTGGCCCGGGCCCGCCGCCAGGTCGTCGCCGACGAGGCGTTCGGGCGCGACGGGCCCTACGCGGTCGTCGCCCAGATCAACGAGGCCGTCGCCGTCGGCGACTGGACGCTGTTCGCCGACTACCGCGACCGGATCGAGGCCGTCTCGGCCGCCGACGTCCAGGCCGCCGCGGCGGCCATCCTCGACGACGACCGGCGGACGGTCGCGTGGTACGTCCCCGAGTGACGCCGCCGCGACGGCACCGCCCCCCTCCCCGCTTTCCCCCCGGCCCCCTGACCCCCGACCTGACCCTCGCCTCCCGCGTCCACGACGCCACCGTCGGCGCCGCCCGGCTGCTGGTGCTGCCCACCGGCGTCCGCGACGTCGTCAGCTTCCGGGGCTCGTTCGAGACCGCGCCCGACCTCGCCCAGGCCGACGACGTCGTGCAGTCGATCGTGGCCAACCTGCTCGACAAGGGGACGGCCCGGCGCGACCGGTTCGCGCTCGCCGAGGCGCTCGACGGGCGCGGCGCCCAGGTCGGGTTCTACTCGGACGGCCTGCGGATGGGGTTCGCCGGCCGGGCGCTCCGCGGGCGACCTCGACGAGGTGATCGCGCTCGTCGCCGAGCAGCTCCGCGAGCCGGCGCTCGACGGCGACGAGGTCGAGAAGGCCGTCGTCCGGGCCGTCGCCGGCGTCCGCCGGTCTCTGGAGTCGACGGGCGGGCAGGCGTCGGGCGCGCTGGCCCGGCGGCTCTACGGGCCGGCCCACCCGAACTACGCGCTCGCCCCGGCCGACGAGTTCGCGCGCCTGGACGCGGTCACGCCCGAGGCCGTCCGCCGGTACCACGCCGAGCACCTCGGCGCGGACGGGCTGGTGGTCACGCTGGCCGGCGACGTGACGGCCGAGGCGGGCGAGGCCGCGGTCGCCTCGGCCCTGGGCGACTGGGCGCCGCTCGGCCGCGCCCCGGTGTTCGACGCGGCGGCGGCGCCCGAGCCGCCCGGGCGGAGCACGGTCGAGATGGCCGACCGGCGCAACCTCGACGTCCGCCTCGGCCACGCCGTCGACCTGCGCCGCGACAGCGACGACTTCCTGGCGACCTACGCCGGCGTGTTCGCGCTGGGCGGCAACTTCTCGGGCCGCCTGATGCAGACCGTCCGCGACGAGCAGGGGCTGACGTACGGGATCGGCGCGACGCTGGGCGGCCCGAGCGTCCGCCACGACGGCCACGTCCAGGTCCAGGTCACGCTGAGCCAGGAGAACCTGGACCGCGGCATCGCCGCGACGCGCGCCGAGGTGGAGGCGTTCGTGGCCGAGGGCGTGCCGGAGACCGTGCTGGCCCAGACCCTGACGACGCTGGCCGGCACGCACGTCGTCGGCCTGGCGACCACGTCGGGCGCGGCGGCCCGGCTGCTGGTCAACGCCGAGCGCGGGTTCGACGTGGGCTACCTCGACCGCTACCCGGACCTGGTCCGCGCGCTCACCGCCGACGGCGTGACCGAGGCCGTCCGCCGCCACGTCCGCCCGGCCGACCTCCACGAGACGGTCGCCGGGACCCTGCCCGAGGTCGACGGGCCGGCAGGGTGACGCGTGCTTCTCAGATTTTCAACGGGGCCCCGGGGGCGCCCGGGGGCCGCGCGTGTACCTTGTGGTCCCCGTGTCCGCACGGGATACGGAGGCTATAGCTCAGTTGGTTAGAGCGCCAGGTTGTGGCCCTGGAGGTCGTGGGTTCAATTCCCACTAGTCTCCCCTCCGCCCCGCGGGGCGGACCTCGCCGCGTTCGTCTAACGGTTAGGACGCCAGGTTTTCATCCTGGTAATAGGGGTTCGATTCCCCTACGCGGTACCCACGCCGGCAGGAGCCCCCCGCTAGGGAGCGTTCGCGCGGTCCACGAGGGCGTGGAGCCGGACCGGGACGTAGGCCCGCACGTCGTCGGGCACGCGGAAGATGCTGTGGCCGAGCAACGCCGGCTGCGCTGGGTCGGCGCTGTAGATCACCTCGGCGTAGCGCCCAGTCGCGAGCAGCCGCTCGACGTGTCCGAGGGCCCGGTCGATGGCTTCCCGGGCGACCCCGTCCAGGCGCTCGAACCCGGGGCCCGTGGGGACGCCGGCCGCTCGGGGCGGCGACCCGCACTGGTATGGTCTGACGGTCGCGTTTCCCCCTCCGGCTGCACACGCGGCCCCATCGGCGACCCGGCCCGCCTCGGCGGCGTCGAGGAAGGCGGCCGACTGGCGGAGGTTGTCGTTGAACACGAACAGCGCCGACCGGTCCCAGGGCGCGTGCTCGATCATCCAGGCGAAGTCCGTCGAGCGGTCGCCGGGTCGGTAGACGGACGGGGTGACGGCGATCACAGCGGGCGGCTCTGCCAAGCGACCGAGGCGGGCTAGGCCGCCACGGCGACCATCTGGCCGTCCCAGTTGCGGACGAACTCTAGGAACCCGCTCAGGGTGGCCGGCAACTCGGACAGCCGGACCAGTCCCATCGACCACGACGGGAACAGCCGGTCGGACGGCAGCCCCGAGCCTCGGCCCAGCGCGGCGACGGTCCCCCTGGCCAACACCTCCGGCTCGAAGTGGCGCGGGTCCGACTCGATCCGGTCGTAGAGCGAGTCGACCTCGCCCTCGGACCCCTCGATCCACTGCAGGAACTCGCCCGGGGCGCCCGGCACCATCGCGAGCTGGCCGTAGAGCAGCAGCCCCGTCACGCCGCCCGTCGGGTTGTGCGACTCTGCCGCCGCGATGATGTCGTTGAGGTCGGAGGCCAGGAGGCCGGGCCGAGCGCGGGAGCGGTAGAGGAGGGCGTGCATAGGGGCTCAACGGGTGGGAGGCCCGGGAAGTCCCTCTCCGGCCCAGTTCAGGCTTTCCCCCGTGCCCGCACCGCCGCCCGCACCGCGAGCAGCACGGCGAGGGGGAGCACCGCGAGGGGCAGCCGCTGGGGCAGCACGGCCCACGACGCCACGGCGAGCCCGGTCCCGACGGCCGCGACCAGCGCGTACCGCCGCCACCCCTCGCCGACGCGGCCTCGGGCCAGGGCCACGGCCAGCCCGAGGTGGGTGGGCCAGGCCCAGGCGAGGTTCCAGTTCGGGCCCATCACGTCGTGCGTCGTCGCGACCCACAGCAGCGTGACGACGACGCCCACCAGCCCGACGGCGCCGAACAGGGCCACGTCGGCGACGTCGCCCAGGCGCGACGGCCGGCGGAGCGCGGTCGTGCCCAGGCCGACCGCGGCGAGTCCCAGCGTGAGCCACAGCGGCCACCTCGGCGCCCGCGCGGGGAGGCCCGCGCCCGTGACCCAGAACAGCGTGTCGCGCCGGGCCACGAGGGGCCGCCCGCCCGTCGTCGCCCGGTCGAGCTGGGCGGCCAGCTCGACCGGCAGGAACGCCTCCTCGCGCGCCGTCGCGTCGCGGTCGCCCGGCGAGCCCAGCGCCAGGTTCAGCCCGGTCTCGGTCAGCCGCTGGCCGACGAGGTAGGGCGCGAGCAGCTGGCGGTAGGTCCGCGGGGCCTCGACGGGCGGGAGGTCCAGGCCCGGCCGCCCCGTCGCGACCAGCGCCGAGTCGACGGCGTCGAGCAGCCGGGTCGAGCAGTTGTCCCAGAAGAAGTCGTAGCGGTAGTCACGGTTCTGGGGCAGCGCGTTCACCTCCAGCCGGTCGTACAGCGTGCGGACGGTCTCGGGGTCGAGGGCCAACGTCTGCTCGACGATGGGCCGGCCGAGGTACTCGTACTTGCGGAGCTCGTAGTCGAAGGGCGCCGTGTCGAGCGAGTAGTCGAGCGAGCCGCGCAGGAAGCGGAGCACGAAGTAGGGCTGGTCGAACGAGAACGTGCCGAAGTTGTACGTCCGGTCGATCCCGGAGGCGGCGTCGCGGATCCGGATGGCGCTGTGGCCGAACAAGCTGTAGACCTCGTCGCCGGGCAGCATGGTCAGGAGCGACGCCCGGGCCTGGTCGCTCAGCCCCACGCCCGCCTCGGTCGGGCTCTGGGCCGGGCCGGGCGGGTCTTGGGCGACGGCGGCCGACGCCAGCAGGGCGAGGGCCAGCAGGGCAGAGGCGAGGGGGGCTCGGCGCATGGACGGAAGCTAGCAGAGCGCTGGGGCGCCGTCGGCGGGTCTCGGATCGGCAGGTTCTGGAGACAGGCCGCGTGGGCCCCTTCCTTCTGTGCCCGCGTGCCGCTCTCGGGTCGGTGCCAGCCGGGCCGCCTCGGGCCGACCTGGCGGGCTCGCGCCGGGGGAGAGGGGAGGGGGCTCCGCGGAAACTTCCACCCGACTCCGTCCACGCGCGCGCCGAGGCGGGCCACCTTGCCGTCTCTCCCCCTTCGGACCCGTGACGCGCAAGGAAACGACCGCCCTCGTCCTCGACCGCCTGCGCGAGGCCATCCCCGCGCCCGAGACCGAGCTCCAGTACCGGACCGAGTTCGAACTGCTGGTCGCCGTCGTCCTGTCGGCCCAGTGCACCGACAAGCGGGTCAATATGGTCACGCCGGCCCTGTTCGAGGCCTACCCGGACGCGACGGCCATGGCCGAGGCGGAGGCCGACGAGATCTTCCCGTTCGTCCGGTCGATCTCGTACCCCAACAACAAGGCGCGGGCGCTCGCCAAGACGGCCCGGATGCTCCGCGACGACTACGGCGGCGAGGTCCCGCGCGAGCACGCCGAGCTGGTCAAGCTGGCCGGCGTCGGGCGCAAGACGGCCAACGTGGTCGTCGCGGTCGCCTTCGGCGAGGCCGCCATCGCCGTCGACACCCACGTGTTCCGGGTCGCCAACCGGATCGGGCTCGTCGACAGCAAGCCGACGCCGCTGGCCGTCGAGCGCGGCCTGCGCCGGGTCATCCCGCGCGACGACTGGGGCGAGGCGCACCACCTGCTCATCCTGCACGGCCGGTACACCTGCGAGGCCCGCGCGCCCAAGTGCGACCGGTGCCCGCTCACCGACCTCTGCGACTACTACGCCGCGCTCCAGGCCCTGCCGGCGCCGCTCCCCGACCTCGACCCCAAGCAGGGCCGCTACTACTCCAAGACCGCCCGGCGCTACTTCGACGAGCCCGCCCACAAGACCGACCGCTACGGGACCGAGCAGGTCGCCGACCCGTGGTCGGGCTCGATGAACGTGTTCGACGCCCGGACCGGCCGGACGACGAAGAAGGCCAGGGACTACCGCGTGTAGGCACGAGACGGAGGTCCAGACAGCCGGAGGGTCCCGGATGCCCCCGCCTCGGTATCGGGGCGGGCCGGGCGAGCGCGGCGCCGGGGGGCAGGAGCGAGCGTGATGGGTCCAGCGGGGTCCAGCGGCAGACTCCTCGCGCCGGGCCGACGGCCGACCTCGGGACGACGCACCTTCGCTCACCGCACCTTCGCTCACCGCTCACCGCTCACCGCTCACCGCTCACCGCTCACCGCTCACCGCTCACCGCTCACCGCTCACCGCTCACCGCCCACCGCTCACCGCCCACCGCCCATGTCCCTCCTCTCCGACTTCAAGGCGTTCGCGCTCCGCGGCAACCTCGTCGACCTGGCCGTCGGGTTCACCGTCGGCGCCGCGTTCACGACGGTCGCCCAGTCGCTCGTCGACGACCTGCTGATGCCGCCGCTGGGGCTGCTGCTCGGCAAGACCGACTTCTCGGACTACTACGTCCTGCTCCGCGAGGGCCAGGCGGCGCCCGCGCCCTACGCGACCAAGGAGGCCGCCGAGGCGGCCGGGGCCGTGACGCTCGACTACGGCGAGTTCCTGACGAACGGGCTCGCCTTCTTCGTGGTCGCCGTGGCCGTGTTCGCCGTCGTCCGGCTCGCGACCCGGGCCGGCGAGGCCATCGAGGACGAGTTCGGCGAGCCCGACGCGCCGGAGACGCCGACGAGCAAGAAGTGCGCGTACTGCCGCGAGACGGTCCCGTTCAAGGCCAGCCGGTGCTCCCACTGCACGTCGTTCCTGGGCACCGACGGCGGGCCGCTCGCGCCCGACGCCGCGATCACGCCGGGCTCGTAGAGACGCCGGGCCCGTAGAGGCGCCGGGCCCGTAGAGGCGCTGGGCTCGTAGAGGCGCTGGGCTCGTAGAGGCGCTGGGCTCGGCAAAAACTCCGTCCGGCCCCACCCACCTCGGGCCCGAGGCGGACGACCTTCCGGTCGCACCCCACCCCCCGCGCCCCGTGCCGACCAAGCTCCTCCTGCTCATCCTCGACGGCTACGGCATCGCCGAGGACCCGTCCGTCTCCGCCATCGACGCCGCGCGCACGCCGTTCCTGGACGGCCTGTTCGCGACCGCCCCGACCTCGACGCTGGAGGCGTCCGGCCGGGCGGTCGGCCTGCCGGCGGGCCAGATGGGCAACTCCGAGGTCGGCCACCTCAACCTGGGCGCCGGCCGCGTCGTCGACCAGGACATCACCCGGATCGACAAGGCGATCGAGGACGGGTCGCTCGCCGAGAACGCCGTGTTGCGCGCGGCCGTCCAGCACGCCCAGTCTCACGGGTCGACGCTGCACCTGATGGGCCTGGTGAGCGACGGCGGCGTCCACTCGCACCTGGACCACGTCGCGGCGATCCTCCGGCTGGCGGCGGCTGAGGGGCTAGACCGGGACCGCGTCGTGGTCCACGCCTTCACCGACGGCCGCGACACGGGGCCCCAGGCCGGCGCGGGCTACGTCCGCCGGGTCCAGGCGGCGGCCGAGGCGGCCGGGGTCGGCGTGGTCGGCTCGGTCGTGGGCCGCTACTTCGCGATGGACCGCGACCAGCGCTGGGAGCGGACCGAGAAGGCGTACCGGCTCTTGACCGAGGGCGTCGGGACGAGCTACGCGGACCCGGCCGCGTTCCTGGAGGCCAGCTACGCCGCCGGCGTCACCGACGAGTTCGTCGAGCCCGGCGTGCTCGGCGACGGGGCCGGCACCCGGATCGCCGACGGCGACGCGGTCGTGTTCTTCAACTTCCGCTCCGACCGGGGCCGCCAGCTGACCCAGGCGGTCACCGACCCGGCCTTCGACGGCTTCGAGCGCCGGCGGCTCGACGTCCACTACGCCACGATGACGCGCTACAGCGCGGCCTTCGACGTCCCGGTCGCCTTCGACAAGCCGAACCTGGAGGCGACGCTGGGCGAGGTGATCGCCCGAGCGGGCCTGACCCAGCTCCGCGCGGCCGAGACCGAGAAGTACCCCCACGTCACGTTCTTCTTCAACGGCGGCCGCGAGGTCCAGTACCCCGGCGAGTCGCGCGTCCTGGCCCCCAGCCCCAAGGTGGCGACCTACGACTTGCAGCCCGAGATGAGCGCGCCCGAGCTGGCGCGCCGCGTGGCGGAGGCGATCCGGACGGACGCGCCGGACCTGGTCGTGCTCAACTTCGCCAACGCCGACATGGTCGGGCACACGGGCGTGTTCCAGGCCGCCGTGGCCGCGGTCGAGGCCGTCGACGCGGCGGCCCGCGAGGTGGTCGAGGCGGCGCGCGCAGGCGGGCTACACCGTCGAGGTCCTGGCCGACCACGGCAACGCGGACAAGATGCGGAACCCGGACGGCTCGCCGCACACGGCCCACACGACGGCGCTCGTTCCCCACGCCATCCTGCGCGACGGGTTCGACGGGCCCGTCCGCCCCGGCGCGCTCGGCGACGTGGCCCCGACCGTCCTGGCGCTGATGGGGCTCCCCCAGCCGCCCGAGATGACCGGGACGCCGCTCGTCGACGTCACTCGGTAGCGGGCCCCGCGTAGGCCCGACCCCTCCCGCCTCGGCGCGCTGCCCGACCTCCCCCGACGTTCGCCTCCCGACATGGACCTGCTCGCCCAGTACGAGATCCCGTTCCTCCACCCGCTCGCGGTCCACTTCCCGCTGGTGCTCCTGCTGCTCGGGGCGGCCGCGGCCGGGCTCTACCTCGTGCTCGGCCGGGCCGTCTGGCGCCAGGCCGGGCTGGTCCTGTTCCTGCTCGGGACGGTCGGCGCGTGGGCGGCCGGCGAGACCGGTCACGACCTGGAGCAGGCCGTCGAGGGCGACCCGATGGTCGAGCGGGTCGTCGGCCGGCACGAGTCGGGCGCCGAGTGGACGCTGTGGACGAGCGCGCTGGCTACGTTCGGGTTCGGGTTCGTCTCGGTCGCCCGGCTCCGCCGCCGCCCGCCCGTGGAGGGCGACGACGCGCCGGTGCGGACGCGCGAGCCGCTGTGGGGGCGCCTGCTGGTCTTGGTTCCGGCCTGGGCCGCGGCTGGGCTCGTGGCCTGGACGGCCCACCTCGGCGGTCTGATGGTCTGGGGCGTGCCGCGGTAGAGAGGGGCGAGGTGTGTTGCTCTGCCAAGCCGGTCGGTCTCGCACTCTGCCGGGTTTCCCCATTTGTTTCCCCTGTGTGAACCCTTCGGGCAGGCCCGCCCCCAACGGACGACCGGCCGGCTACATTCGTTGACCGCTCTGCCATGTCCCGACCCGACTCCGACGCGCTCACGACCCGCCAGGAAGACGTGCTCCGGCGCGTCGTCCAGCACTTTATCGACACGGCCGCGCCGGTCGGGTCGAAGGCGCTCGCCGAGGCCGTCGAGCTGTCGAGCGCGTCGGTCCGCGCGACCATGCGGGACCTGGAGGCGGCCGGCTACCTCGGCCACCCCCACACGTCGGCCGGCCGCGTGCCCACCGAGGCGGGCTACCGCGTCTACGTCGACGCGCTGATGGACGTGACGGGCCTGTCGTCGCGCGAGGCGTCGCTGCTCCGCGAGGGCGTCCGCCGCCGCCTGGGCGACCTCGAAGCGGTCGCGCGCGAGACGAGCCGGCTGCTCGGCCGGCTGAGCCAGCTGCTGGGCGTCGTGCTCACGCCGCGCCTGTCGACGGGCGTCCTGGACCGGATCGAGGTCGTCCCGCTCGGGGCCACGCGCGTCCTGTTCGTGCTCGCGCTGCGGGGCGGGCTCGCGCGGACGGTCGCCGCCGAGGTCGACGCGGCCATCCAGCCCGGCGCGCTCGACGCGGTCGTCGCCCAACTCAACGAGCGGCTGGCCGGGCACTCGCTCGAAGAGATCCGGCGGACCGGGCGCGAGCGCGTCCGGGACCTGGCCCACGACGACGGGACGGGCATCGTCCGGGTCGTCCTGCGGGACGGGAAGGCCCTGTTTCGCGAGGCCACGCCCGAGCGCCGCGCGGCCATCAGCGGGGCCCAGCACCTCGTTGCCCAGCCCGAGTTCGCGAGCCCCGAGTGGGTCCGCGACGTGGTCGAGTTGGCCGAGAGCGAGGACGTCGTGGTCCACCTGCTGGAGACGCCCCGGCTCGTCGACCCGACCGACCCCGACCGGGCTGTGGTCCTGATCGGCCGCGAGGTCGGGCGCGGCCGGCCCAGCGACGACGGCCCGGCGTACTCGGTCGTGACCGCCCCCTACCGCCTGGGTGACAGCGTCGGCGCGGTCGCGGTTTTGGGCCCGACCCGGATGGACTACGGCCGGGCCGTCGGCCTGGTCGAGTACGTCGCGTCACTCCTGGGCGACAGCCCGCCCGACTGACGCCGCCGGGCGGGCGCCGCGCGTGGTCTCGGGCCGGCGCGGCGGCCCCGGCGAGCCCCGGCCGGTCCCGCGCCGGCTCATTTCCCACCCGTTTCGTTCGACCCCGGCGGCGCCCCTGCCGATCTTTTCTGTCCCCGGTCTCTTTCCCTTCCTATGGCTGACCGCCCCGTTTCCCCTTCCGACGCCCACTTCGACGACGAGGCCGTCGCCGACCCGGACGCCACCGCCGGCGCCGCCGGTGACACGGCCCCCGACGACGCCGAGGCGGCCGGAGGCGGCGAGGAGTCCCAGCGCTTGCTGGACCGGCTCCTGCGCCTGACCGCCGAATACGACAACTACCGCCGCCGGGCCGCCTCGGACCGCGAGGAGGCCGTCCGGACCGGCCGCCGGGCCGTCCTGATCCCGATGCTCGACGTCTACGACGACCTCGCCCGGTCGCTCGACGCGGCCCAGCGGGCGGCCCATCAGGACGCCGGCTCGGCGTCGTTCGACGCGCTCAGCCAGGGCGTCGAGCTGGTGTTCCAGAAGTTTACCGACGCCCTGCAGAAGGTCGGCGTGACGCCCATCGAGGCCGTCGGGACGCCGTTCAGCGAGGACGAGCACGAGGCGATGATGCAGCAGCCGGCGCCCGACGGGACCGACTCCGGCACGGTCTTGGCCGAGATCCAGCCCGGCTACCGCCTGGGCGACCGCGTCCTGCGCCACGCCCGCGTCATCGTCGCCGAGTAACCCGCGCCGCGCCCCCGCGTAGCGACCCCTTTCTGCCGAGCCCATGCCTGCCGACACCGCCGAACGCGATTTCTACGACGTCTTGGGCGTCGCCCGGACCGCGACGCCCGACGAGGTCAAAAAGGCCTATCGCAAGCGGGCCCTCGAGTCGCACCCCGACCGGAACCCGGGTGACGCCGAGGCCGAGGCCCGGTTCAAGGAGGCCGCCGAGGCCTACGAGGTCCTGTCGAACCCCGACAAGCGCGCCCGCTACGACCGGTTCGGCCGGGCCGGGCTGGCCGGGGCGGCCGGCGGCCCCGGCGGGGCGACCGGGTTCACGGACATCTCCGACATCTTCTCGGCGTTCTCCGACATCTTCGGCGGCGAGGGCCGGTTTGAGGACGTGTTCGGACGCCGGCCGGGCCAGCGCCGCGGCCAGGGCCGCCCCGGCACCGACCTGCGCGTCCGCCTCGCGCTGACGCTGGAGGAGGTCTCCGAGGGCGTCGAGCGCCAGCTCAAGTTGAGGAAGTACGTCGGGTGCGGGCACTGCGAGGGGACCGGTGCCGAGGACAAGCAGAACGGGTTCTCGACGTGCCCCACGTGCCAGGGCTCGGGCGAGGTCCGCCAGGTGTCGACGTCGTTCTTCGGCCAGTTCGTCAACGTCCAGCCGTGCCCGACGTGCGAGGGCGAGGGGCGGACGATCGACGAGCGGTGCACGGTCTGCGAGGGGGAGGGCCGGGTCAAGGGGGAGGAGAGCGTGACGGTCGAGGTGCCCGCGGGCGTCTCGGGCGGCCACTACCTCCAGATCCGGGGGGCCGGCAACGCGGGCGTCCGCGGCGGCGCGGCCGGCGCGCTCCGGGTCGAGATCGACGAGCGGGCCCACGAGCACTTCCAGCGCGACGGGCTCGACGTGGTCTACGACCTGTTCCTGTCGTTCCCCGACGCCGCGCTCGGGACCGAGGCGACGGTCCCGACGCTGAAGGGCCGGGCCAAGCTCCAGATCGACGCCGGCATCCAGAGCGGCCGCGTCCTCCGGATGCGTGGGCGCGGCCTGCCCGAGGTGGGCGGCGGCCGGCGCGGCGACCAGCTCGTCCGGGTCCACGTCTGGACGCCCGAGCAGGTCTCGGGCTCGCTTCGCGAGGCGCTGGAGCAGCTCCGACTGGAGCCCGACCTCAAGCCGTCGCCGGGCTCGCGCGACCGGAAGGGCTTCTTCAGCCGCGTCAAGGACGCCTTCACGGGGTAGTCCGGGAGGAGGCGCCCCTAGGCCACGCGCTCGGCGCCGGTCGCCCGTGAGCGGCGCGGTGAACTGGGACGCCAGGGGGCGCCCGAGGACCCGCGAGCCTGCCCGCCTCGGCGTCGAGGCGGAGGTAGTCGCGGGACCCCGTCCCGCGCGGGGTCGTCCTACGAGCCGACCCCCTCGTTCCCGTGCCGACCCCGCCTCCCACCGACCTCGCGACCGAGCGGCCCGCCGCGGTCCCGGCCACCGGCCAGGCGCTCCGCCACGCGCTCCGCGTGCTCGCCTCGCCCGTCGTCGTGGTGACGACCGAGGCCCCCGACGGGCCGCGCGGCGCCACCATCGGGTCGTTCACGAGCGTCTCGCTCGATCCGCCGCTGGTGTCGGTCAACGTGACGCACGGGACCCAGCTCCACGCCGCGCTGTCGGCGTCGGGCGAGTGGGCCGTCCACCTGCTCGCCGCCGGCCAGGCCGACGTCGCCGAGCGCTTCGCGGTCCCCGACCTGGACGGCGAGGACCAGCTGGCCCCGTTCGGCCACGTCCGCGGGGCGGGCCCGCCGCTGTTGCGGGGCTCGCTGGGCGTCCTGCTGTGCCGGCCTCACGCCCGCTTCGAGGCCGGCGACCACACCGTGTTCGTGGGCGAGGTCACCCACGTCGTCGAGGGGTCCGGCGCGGAGCCGCTCTTGTACTACCGCCAGTCGTACCGGGCGGTGGGGGGGCAGGTCTAGTCGGAGTTCCGAGTTCGGCACGAGCCGCCGATCGCCAGGCAGACCGGCGGCGCGCCGTCTCCGTTCGCCCGAGTGCACGAGGCGTTCCGTCTGGTCCCGGGTCCGCCCGCCTCGGCGCCGAGGTGGGGCGGGACGGTCCCGCAGACGGAGCGCTCTCCTACGCTTCCCACTCTCAGGGACGCGGGTCGGGGATCTCGCCGCCGTCGTAGGCCCCCAGCCCGAACAGCGCGAAGTCGTAGCGCGCCGGGTCCGCGGGGTCGAGCGCGCGGCACACGTCGGTGATCTCCTGGACGGCCCGCCAGTCGTCGTAGCGGCGCGAGAGGAGCCCCAGCCGCCGGGCCTGCGTCCCCGTGTGGACGTCGAGCGGGATCACCAGCTGGTCCGGGCGGACGGCCGTCCACAGGCCGAGGTCGACCGGGCCGGGCCGCGTCATCCACCGGGCGTACATGGACAACCGCTTGCAGGCGCTCCCGGTCGAGGGCCGCGCGAGGTGCTTCGCCCGCATCCCGGCGTCCGGGACGATGGTCAGCAGCGTGTCCGAGAACGTCTGGATCGCCGGGCCGATGTCGCCCTCCTCGGGCAAGCCGCGGGCGAACAAGGCGCCGAGCGACCCGTGCCGCTCCAGGACCGCCCGCACCGACCGTGCGAGCGCGACCGCGTCGGCCGACGAGAACGTCCGGTGCTTGAACCCGTCGAGCCGGTCGGCCCGGGCCAGCGTGAAGTCGCGGACGAACCGGTGCGGCCGGCCGTCCATCCGCTCGACCAGCTCGGCCAGCTTGGACAGGATGGTCGCGCGGCGGCCCCAGGCCAGCACGGCCGCGAACAAGCCGATGGTCTCCTGGTCCGCCGGGTCGTCGAAGGCCCAGACGACCGAGATCGGATCGTCGTCGATAAACGCCCGCCGCTCGTAGCGGGCGACCAGCGGGTCGAGCAGGGCGCGGGCGTCGGCCGGGTCCATAGACGACGCGCGGGCCGCCCCGTCTGGAGGCGGCCCGCGCGAGACGTGACGTGAGGGGTTACTCGGCGGCCGGCTTGCCGACGGTCTTGCCGGCGTCGCCCGCGGCGTCGCCCGCGGCGTCGCCCGCGGCGTCGGGCGCGTTCACGTTGGCGACGGCGTCGTCCGAGGCGGCCTGGCCGGCGGCGTCCTTGGCGGCGGCCTCGCCGGTCCGCTCGACGACCAGGGTCACGTCGGAGACGAGCGCGGCGAGCGCGCCGACCGCGGCGATGGCCGGGTTCATCAGGACGGCCGCGGCGCCGGCGCCGACGCCGACCGTGAGCGGGATCTCGAACACGACCCGGTCCTTGTGCTTGATCGCGACGCGCTGGACGTTGGCGTCCTCGATCAGCTCGCGGACCTTGTCGACGGCCTGGTTGGAGGCCACCTTGAGCTCCTCGACGGCCTCGGAGGCGCGGTGGCGGGCGGCGCCAGCCAGGCGCTGGGCCTCGGACTGCAAGGTGGGCTCGGAGGAGGGCGTGGGCTGGGGCGTCGGGTCGGACATGGTGTCGAGAGGGGAGTGGGGCGTGCCCACGGCGCGAGGGCCCCGACGGTTCCGGAAGGGGCCCCGAGCGGGGCGATTCCTCCCGGTCCGGTCCCAAACCTACCCCGGCGTCAGCGCGCGGCCCCTCAGTCGCCGGGTGGCGAACGCGGCGAGGAGAGGCGGACAACTGGCCCTAACGCCCACAAAATGGCACGGTCGGGCACTGGTGAAGCGCTGGCCGGCCCGGCCTCCCGATTCGGGCACGGCCCTGGCAACGGGGGTCTGGGTACCCCGGCAGCCCCCCGCTGCCACTCGACCCCGGCTCACCGGCAGGGGCGTTCAACACCTGAGGCGCCCTGCCTCATACCACCACCCCCTACCTACCATGGGCCAGCAGCAACTCCTCCTCCTCGTCCTGGGCATCGTCATCGTCGGCTTGGCCGTCGTCGTCGGGATCCAGGCGTTCGGCGAGAACCAGAAGAAGGCCAACGCCGACGCGCTCGTCAACGACGGCGTCCGGATCGCGTCCGACGCCCAGGCCTGGAAGCTCAAGCCGAAGGCGTTCGGCGGCGGCTCCGAGGTGACCGGCTTCGCCGGCCTCACCCTCGCCCAGCTCGGCTACGTCCAGGCCTCGTCGGGCACCGGCTCGACGGCGACCAACTACTACAAGAACCTGAACGGGTCGTGGACGGTCTCCGGGCACGCCCGGCACCACTTCAAGGTCGTCGGCTGCAACAGCGTGACGAAGAACGAGGTCACGGTGACCATCTCCGGGACCGACTCGAACGAGATCGCGACGGCGGTCGAGACCGGCTCGACCTGCACCCAGGCCGGCGTCTAGCCCCGCCTCGGTCCGCGTCCGCCCCGGCGGACGTCGAGCGCCCCCGGCCCGTCTATCGGGTCGGGGGCGACGTGTTTGGAGGCCCCCTGTGATTGGCCACCTGTCCCGGTGGCGTCTCGAGGCGGCCGGCGTCGGAGCTCGTGGACGATGCCTCCGCCCCCGGATCGTTCACCGAGCAGCCGATCCGTACGGGCTCGCGGTCGATGGGGGCGGCGCGTGGATCCCCGCGTGCTCGGGGACGACGACGTGTGGGGCAGAGAGCGTTGGAAGAGAGCGTCCTGGTGCCGGCCCCCTCCCAAGTCTGTGACCCGCTCTCGTGCGACGAGATACGGAGCGGGGCCGAGTCGGCGTCCTCAGCGCGCCCGCTCGGCCGGCCCGGGCCGCTGCCACCCGTATCGGAGTACGGCGGACTTTGGCAGGGGCCAGGAGAAGCCAACAGGTTGGAAACGGAACAGCTAGGCCGAGCGCGGGAGTCCGCAGCGTGGCATTCCTTCCGACTCGTTCCGAATCGTACCGCGACCGGGGCCTCCGGGTGCGGGGCAGGGGACGACGCAGGACGGGAGGAAGGGCCAATACGGCTCGATCAGGCGGACCAAACGTGACGGCCGGGTGGGTGTGAACCGGAATCCGGGCTCGTGCCGCGACTCGGGCACGGCCCTGGCAAGGGGAGCCCCCGTACCCCGGCGGCCAACCGTCCGCCACCCGCCCCGAGCACTCGCAGGGGGCACTCAACCACCCGAGGCGCCCCCGCCTCCCACACCAACTCCTACCTACCATGGGTCAGCAGCAACTCCTCCTCCTCGTCCTGGGCATCGTCATCGTCGGCTTGGCCGTCGTCGTCGGGATCCAGGCGTTCGGCGAGAACCAGAAGAAGGCGAACGCCGACGCGCTCGTCAACGACGGCGTCCGGATCGCGTCCGACGCCCAGGCCTGGAAGCTCAAGCCGAAGGCGTTCGGCGGCGGGTCCGAGGCGAACGGCTTCACCGGCCTCAGCCTCGCCCAGCTCGGCTACGTCCAGGCCTCGGCCGGCACCGGCTCGACGGCGACCAACTACTACAAGAACCTGAACGGGTCGTGGACGGTCGCCGAGGCGACGGGCACCAACTTCAAGGTCGTCGGCTGCAACAGCGTGACGAAGAACGAGGTCACGGTCGACATCACCGGGACCGACTCGAGCCAGATCGCGACGGCGGTCGAGACGGGCTCGACCTGCACCCAGGCCGGCGTCTAAGCCCCGCCTCGGTCCGCGTCCGCCTCGGCGGACGTCGAGCGCCCCCGACCTGCCCCGGCACGTCGGGGGCGCTCTCCTGTTGGCCCCGCCGCTCGCTCCCTCGCGTGAGACCCATGCCTGCGTTCTCGCTCCCGTTCCCGCTCGCCGCTCGGTCCGTCCAGACCCGAGCCGGCGTCTCGGTCGGTCCGGCCGGTGCGTTGGCGTCTGCCGACGTGCGCCGTCTGGCGGCGCTGTTCTCGCTCTCGGGCGTGGCCGTCGTGGGGGCCCGGATGCTGGAGTTCGTCGTCGCCGGCGGCACGCCCCTGCAAGAGGTCGCCGGCGTCGTCTGGACGAGCGCTCCGGTGCCGGCGCTGATCGCGGCGTGCGCCGCCGTCGTGGCCGCCGTCGTGTCCAGCCGCGCGCCGGCCGGGCGTCTGACCGTGGCCGTGCTGGTCGGCGGCGCCGTCGCGGGCGTCCTGTCCGCGGTCGCCCGGGTCGCGTTGCCCTGGTGGTTGCTCGGCTGGGTCGACGGCGCGGTCGTCCGGTTCGTCCAGGCCGACCTGCTCGTGCTGTCTGCGGTGGGCGCCGCCTCGGTCGCCGCCCTGCGGCTCGTGGCGGGCTCGGCAGGAGGCCGCCGAGCCGTCCTGGCGGTGGGGTGCGTCGCGGCCGTCCTGGTCGCGCTGGTCCCCGTCGTCGACGCGCTGGCGCTGGTGGGGATGGGCGCGCAGGGGGGGTACTTCTACCTCCGCCAGGTGATGGCCAGCCCAGGCGAGCTGGTCCCGTACCTCTGGCGCGAGGCCGAGGCGGGCGCACTCGCGGTCGGCGGGGTCGGGCTCGTGGCCGTGATCGCTACCGTGGTCCGGGCCGGGCGACGGCCGGCCGGGCGACGGGCGGCCGGCCGGCGGACCGGCCTAGCGGCGGCCGGACCGTTCGTGGCGTGCGCCGTGGTCCTGCTGGCAGCGACGGCGGGCACCGTCGCCAGCGCCGAGAGCGCCCTGGTCCGGTTCGGCCGGATGGCCTGGGTCGACCTCCGCTATGCCTCCGACGACGGCGACCCGGGCCCGAGCCCGTTCGACCTGCGGACGACCCGGCTGGCGCGCCCCGACGACGGCCCGCGCCCCAACGTGGTCGTGCTCGTCCTGGAGTCGTTCCGCGCCGACGCCCTGGGGGCGTACACGCCGGGCCTGCCGACGACCCCGTTCCTGGACTCGCTCGCGCGGCAAGGGCTGCGGGTCGAGACGATGACCACGACGACGCCCTACACCAACAAGGCCCTGGTCTCCATCTTCGGCGGCATCCCGCCGAGCGGCGAGCCGGCGCCGGTCGAGTCGGAGCCGGGCGCGATCCCGTCGCCCGGCCTGGCCGGCCTGCTGGCCCCCCACGGCTACCGCTCGGCGTTCTTCACCCCGGCGACGCTGGACTACGAGCGGAAGGACGTCTTGATGTCCAACCTCGGCTTCCAAGAGGCCTACGGCGACGGCGACTACCCCGCGGACGGGTTCGAGGTGGCCAACCCGTTCGGCCGCGAGGACCGAATCGTGCTGGACCGGGCGCTGGAGTGGGCCGAAGGCAGCGCCCGTGGCGGCCAACCGTTCCTGATGGGTCTCCTGACGCTCACCGCGCACTACCCCTACACCGTCCCCCAGGAGGCCCCGCGGCTGCACGTCGACGACTCCCGGCACAAGTACCACGAGTACCTCGACGCCGTCCACTACACCGACGCGTTCGTCCGCGACCTGGTCGGCGGGTTCGAGCGGTTGGGCCTGCTGGAGTCGACCGTGTTCGTCATCGTCGGCGACCACGGCGACGCCTTCGGCGAGCACACCGAGATCTCGCACGGCAACGTGATCTGGGAGGAGGCGCTCCGGGTGCCGGGCCTCGTGTACGCCCCGGGCCTGGCCCGCGTCGAGCCCGGCCGCGTCGTGCGCGGGGGGCACCAGGTGATCGACGTCGTGCCGACCGTCGCCGACCTGCTCGGCGCCGAGTGGCGCGGCCCGTCGCCTCCGGGCGTCTCGCTGCTCCAGGACGCGGCGCCCGACCGGACGCTCTACCACGCCTGCCACAACAGCTTCGCCTGCCTCGCGCTCCGCGAGGGCGACGTCAAAACAACCTTTCGCCACGGCTACCAGCCGACCCGGGTGTACGACCTCGCGGCCGACCCCGGCGAGACCCGCGACCTCGCGCCGGCGCTGCCCCTGGACGAGGTGCTCCGGCGCGAGGCCCAGCTCGTCGACTGGAGCCGGGCCGTCCGCCGGGCCTACGCGGCCCCGCGCGCGGCCCCGCTTACGGTGGGAGGCTCATCTGCCGATCCCCTAGCCACCGACCCCCCCCACCTCGGCCGCGCCGTCGGGGCGGGCCGCGTCGGTCCTCCCACCACACCCTGACCCATGGGCCAGCAGCAGCTCCTCCTCCTCGTCCTCAGCGTCGCCCTCGTCGGGCTGGCCGTCGTCTCCAGCTGGGTCTACATCGACCGGGCCGTCCAGCAGGACGACTCCGACGGGCTGCTCGACCGGGCCCTGGCGATCTCGACCTACGCCGTCCAGTGGAAGACGACGATGGACCCGTTCAACGGCGGCGACGCGTCCTACGAGGACCTCGCCGACGCCGGCATCCAGCGGCTCTCGATGGACCCCGAGAACGAGCGGGGCCGGTTCGAGATCACGGCCGCGACCGAGACCCGGCTCGAGGTGACCGGCGTGAGCAAGCGGTACCCCAAGAACGGCGTCCGCGTCTGGATCACCGAGTACGAGGTCGATTCGAGCCGCGTGGTCTACGACGGGTCGATCACGCTCTAGAGCGACGTCCGGTCTCCTCTGGAGCCGAGAGGGGCAGGCCCTCGGGTCCGGCTGAGGGCGCCTCGACCGAGGCCGCTGCCCGCCCGCTTGGGCGCCGAGGCGGGGCCGGCCGGCGGGTCGCGCGGGCCGCTTCAATTGGCGCGGCCGTCTCATTAAGAGATCCGGCGGTCCGTCGATACCACCGTCCCCCCCGAGCCCCCTCATGCCCGAGTTCCGATTCAACGGTGTCGCCCAAGGCGGGCAGACGGTCCAGGGGACCGTCTACGCCCCCAACAAGAAGGCGGCCCAGAAGAAGGTCCAGTCGCTCTCCGAGCGCCACACCTTCACGCTCCGCGACCTCGAGCAGCGGATGCTGTTCAAGTACAAGATCAAGCACCCCTCGGGGAAGGTCGTCACGGGCGAGCAGAAGGCGTACGCCGAGGACGAGATCCGGAGCGCGCTCGAGCGGATGGGGATGGAGGTCGTCTCGATCCAGAAGAACCTCCTCAACTTTACCCGGAAGCCCCCGACCGGCGACGTCATCATGTTCGTCCGCTTGGCGGCCAACCTCCTGATGGAGAAGATGGCGTTCACGGAGGTCATGAACCTGCTGATGACCGACATCTCGTCGAAGCCGCTCAAGCAGGTGCTCCGCGACATCACGTCGGACCTGAAGGGGGGGATGGAGGCGAAGCAGGCCTTCATGAAGCACCAGGACGCGCTCGGCAAGTTCACGGCCTACATGCTGGGCGTGGCCAGCCAGTCCGGCAACATGGCCGAGATCTACGAGGCGACCGCCCGCTTCCTGGAGCGCCGCGACGAGTTCAAGAAGAGCATCAAGAGCGCGCTCATCATGCCGGCCGTGACCATCATGGCGACGATCGGCGTGTTCATCTGGTACGTCTGGTACATCGTCCCGGAGACGGCCGGGCTGTTCGCGACGTTCGAGGGGATCGAGCTCCCGCCGCTGACGACGTTCTCGCTCGCCATGAGCGCGTTCCTCGACAAGTACATGGGCGTGATGGGCGTCGTGTTCGTGCTCGCGATGGCCGGCGGGATCGCCTGGGCCCGGACGCCCAAGGGCCAGTTCCTCATCGCGAAGTACATGATCCGGATCCCGGTCATCGGGCAGCTCCTCCACAAGCTCAACATCGAGGTGTTCTGCCGCGTGTTCGCCATCCTGTACTCGGGCTCGGGCGAGAACCTCGAGGTCATCAAGGTGGCCGCCGAGGCGTCGGGCAACCCCTACATGGAGCACCAGATCAAGACCATCACGATCCCGGCCATGATGGGCCAGGGGGCCGGGCTGGTCGAGTCGATGGAGGCGAGCGGCGTGTTCACCCAGATGACGCTCTCGCGGTTCAAGACGGGCGCCGAGACCGGCGCCGTCCGGAAGAGCGCCCAGCAGATGGCCGACTACTACGAGCGCGAGACGTCGCTCAAGCTGAAGCAGGCCGTCGAGACCATCCAGACCTTCGTGGGCCTGTTCATCGGGCTCATGGTCGGCTTCCTGACCGTCCTCTCGGCCGAGACCGCGCTGATCCGCCCGTCCTCGAACGACCTGATGGGCATCTAGGCCCCGGCTCTCCGCCTCGGCCGCCCCGACCGCCCTCTCCCGACGACCCATGCCCCCGCTCACGCCCCCCTCCCGGCCCTCCGCCCTCGTCCCCACCTCGCGGGGGGACGGGGCCCGGACGGCCACGCCGGCCCCGCTCGCGCGGACCGTCGGGGTGGCCGCCCCGGTCGCCCAGGCCCAGGCCTACTCCCACGTCCAGGACCGCGTCGTCCAGGCGCTGCTCCGGCGCGGGCTGGTCACCGTCGAGCAGGTCACCGAGGCGGAGGCGGCCCGGAAGCTCGCCGGCGGGCGGGACCCGCTGTGGCGGGCGCTGGCCGCCGTCAAGGGGGTCGACCGGAACCACGTGTTCGAGCAGGCCGCGGCGACCTACGCCTTCCGGCTGGCCCCGGTCAAGGACCGCGAGCCCGAGGCCGAGTTCGCCAAGACCGTCATCGAGTCGTTCGACGCCGGCCTGGGCGACAAGCTCGTCGACCTCAAGGCGGTCCCCTACGCCTACGCCCAGGACCAGCCGTCGGGCATCCTCAAGCTCGTCTTCATCACCGAAGACCCGATGCGGCCCGAGCTGCAGAAGGTCATCAACCAGCTCGAGCTCGAGCGGTACGAGCTGTGCTACGCGCCCGGCGACGCCGTCGACCGGGTCATCGGCGAGGCGTTCCCGCGCAAGAACGAGTACCTCGAGCGGCTGGCCGACACCGACTCGCCCGACGTCGACTACGGCGTCTCGTTCGAGAGCGGGGAGAAGGGGCTGGTCGACGAGGACGCGCTCGAGGCCGAGATCTCGCAGTCGGCGCTCCTCAACCTGACCGAGGCCATCCTGGTCGAGGGCGTCCGGATGGGGGCGTCCGACATCCACATCTGGCCCAACGCCAAGCGCCAGACCGAGGTCCACTTCCGGGTCGACGGCCGGCTCGCCCACTGGCACACCGAGTCCCGGGGGCACCCGGAGGCGCTCCTGGCCGTGTTCAAGGACACGGCGCTCAACGTCGACCGGTTCGAGCGGGACATGGCCCAGGACGGGTTCATCCAGCGCAAGATCGACGGGACCCTCATCCGGTACCGCGTCTCGATCCTGCCCATCGCGAACGCGAACCCCGAGGTCCGCGCCGAGTCCGTCGTGATCCGGATCCTGGACGACCGGAAGGTGATCACCGACCTGAGCAAGCTGGGGCTCTTGGAGGGCGCGCTCGCCCAGTTCAACAAGGCCATCGCCCGGCCGCACGGGATGGTCATCCTGACCGGCCCGACGGGCTCGGGCAAGTCGACGACGTTGGTCGCCGCGCTCTCCAACGTGGTCACGCCCGAGGTCAACGTGCTGACGGTGGAGGACCCGGTCGAGTACATCATCCCGGGCGTCCGCCAGATCAAGCTGAGCCACAAGCTGTCGCTCGAGCAGGCGCTGCGCGCCATCCTGCGGCACGACCCCGACATCGTGATGGTCGGCGAGATGCGCGACAAGGACACGGCCGAGCTGGCCATCAAGCTGGCCAACACGGGCCACCTCACGTTCTCGACGTTGCACACCAACGACGCGCCCTCGGCGGTGAGCCGGCTCTACAAGATGGGGCTCGAGCCGTTCCTGATCGCCTACGCCATCAACCTGGTCGTGGCCCAGCGCCTCATCCGGACGCTGTGCGGCGACTGCAAGCGGCCCCAGGCCGACTTCGACCCGGTCCTGATGGGCGAGCTCGGGTTCACGCCCGAGGACCTGGCCGAGGCCACCATCTTCGAGGCGTCCCGGGGCACGACCTGCCCGACGTGCAAGGGGAAGGGGTACAAGGGCCGCCGCGCCTGCGCCGAGGCCCTGTACTTCTCGCCGGCCGTCCAGGCGGCCATCGTCGGGGCCGGCGGCGAGATCAACGAGGAGGAGATCCGCCGGATCGGCGAGAGCGAGGGGATGCTGACCCTGTCCGCCTCGGCGCGCGTGCTGGTGCTCCGCGGCGAGGTCTCGGTCGAGGAGATGCTCCGGGTCACCGCCGGCGAGCACTGAGGCGGCCAGGCGCTGGGGGCCCGCGGTCGGCGGGCGCTCCGACCCGGCTTCAAGCGGCCCCGAGGCGGCTGGAAGCGGGGATGGGTGTCCCAAATGGAACGCCGGAAGGCCATTAGGGCCGGGGGGATTCGGAACGAGACGGGCCCGACGATACCGCGGAGAGATTCCCTCCCGGCTCACCCGGACCCCCCATGCCCCAGACGCTCCTCGCGCTGCTCGCCATCTTCTCGGCGGGCCTGCTGACGCTCTCCCAAGTCGAGTCCCAGCACCACACGGTGGAGTCGGTCGTCCGCGACCAGTTCGAACTCGCCGTCGGGGGGACGCTCCTCCACGCCATGGAGTTCGTCGACTCGCGGGCGTTCGACGCCGCGACGACGCCCAAGCGGCTCCGCGACCGGTACGGCTTGCCGGAGTCGATGTCGGAGGCCGAGCGGGACACGATCTCGTTCGACGACCTGATCGACTTCCAGCCGTCGGACTTCTCGTACGTGGCCAGCTTCGGCGGGGCCCCGTGCAACGTCGCCGACCCGATCCCGGCCACCAGCGGCTGCGACGACGTCGACGACATCAGCGGGAACGCCTGGCAGGAGGTCGACATCCAGACGCCGGACGGGTCGCCGATGCCGGTCGAGGTCAAGGTCGAGGTGACCTACGTCGAGGCCGCCGAGAGCGACACGCCGGTCGACTACCGGACCTACCACAAGCGCGTCGAGATCCGGGCCCGGACGCGGGCGCTCAAGAACCGGAACGGCGTCGCCAAGCCGATGGAGGTGGTCCTGAGCCGCGTGCTCAGCTTCGACCCCAAGACGGCCGCCGAGTACCTCCGCCGCTCGATCAAGGTCAACGGGGAGGGCGGCACGACGTGCGAGGCCGACGTCGCCGACTGGAACCGGACGATGGCCGCGCTCCGCCAGGCGCTCGACGACGCCCTGGCGGCCCGGGAGTCGGTCTCGCAGCAGCTGGCGAGCGCCCAGGACGTGCTGAACCAGGCCCAGACGTCCCAGTCCAGCGCCGATGCCGCCGCCTCGGCGGCCCAGTCGGCGTTGGCCACGGCCCAGCAGACCCTGAACCAGGCGACCTCGGCGCTGTCGTCGGCCCGGTCGGCGCTGTCGTCGGCCCAGAGCGCCCAGACCGCGGCGTCGAACGCCGTCACGGCCGCCGACCAGAAGGTGGGCCAGGCCCAGACGGCCGTGAACAACGCCCAGGCGGCCTCGGTGGCCGCCCAGGAGGCCCTCGACGCGCGCCAGGCCGCGCTGGCCTCGGCCAACCAGTCTCAGTCCGCCGCCAACGCGGCGCGAGACCAGGCGGCCCAGAAGGCCTCCCAGGCCCAGCAGGCCAGGGCCTCCGCGCAGAACGCGCTCGCCACGAGGGAGTCGGAGCTGGCCGCGGCCAACCGGGCCCGCGCCGACGCCGAGGCGGCCGAGCAGCAGGCCGCCACCAAGGCAGCCAACGCCCAGCAGGCCCAGCAGGCCGCCCAGAACGCGCTCAACACGGCCAAGTCGAACCAGACGTCGGCCAACCAGGCGCTCGCCCAGGCCGAGGCCGCCCGCGACCAGGCCTACGACGTCGCCATCGCGGCCCAGCAGGCTCAGGCCGACGCCTACGATGCGGCCGTCCAGGCCTACGAGGACGCGACCTACATCGACAACAAGGGGAACCGGAAGTGGCGCTCCAACGCGTGGAAAAAGTACTTCGAGGACAAGCGCGACGAGTACTACGCGGCCTACGCCGACTTCGACGCCAAGCGGGACGTGTACTACGACAAGGCCCGCAAGGCCAACGACGCCGCCGACGTCGCCAACGCGGCCACCAACGCCGTCAACTCGGCCCAGAGCGCCCTGAACTCGGCGACGGCCGCAGCCTCGTCGGCCAACGCCGAGCTGTCGAGCGCCAAGGCCAAGGCCGGCGACGCCCGCGCGGCCGCCGAGGCCGCGTCGGTCGCCGCCCGCTCGGCCCGCGACGCCGCCGACGCGGCCACCGCCGCCGCCAACGCGGCCGACGCCGCCCTCGCGAGCGCCCGCACCGCGGCCGACAACGCGGCCGCGGCTGTCGTCGCCGCCGAGGGGGCGGTCGAGCAGGCCCAGGCGACCATCGACGCGGCCGCCTCGGGCGTCTCGTCGGCCAACGCCCAGCTGGCGAACGCCAGGGACGCCGCCGCTGCCGCTCGCGAGGCGCTCTCGGCCTCCCAGGCGGCCGTCTCTAGCGCCCAGAACGCCGTCAACGAGGCACAGTCCACGCTGGCCGGCGCCCAGGGCACGCTCGACGCGGCCCAGTCGACCTACGCCCAGCGCGCCGCCGAGGCGGCCGCGGCCGCCGCGGTCACGGCGACCGCCCAGAGCGCCTACGACGCCGTCGCCGCCGACTGGCAGGCCGCCGAGGACACCGTCGTCGACGCTCGGCGCGACGTGACCGACCACGAGTCGGTCTACCCCCAGTGCGAGTCGGGCTCGTAGCCGTCGGACCCCGAGGGCGGCCGAGACCGCCCACCCCCACACGCCCCGCCGGCCTCCCACCACGTCGTCCCCCATGCAGTTCATCTTCGACCACCTGATCGCCACCATCGTCGCCGCGACGCTCGGGATGACGCTGATCAGTCAGAACCTCAACAACCGCCAGGCCTCCCAGGAACGCCAGTCCGTGTACCACGCCAAGGCCCAGGCGCTCGGCTTCGGCGAGTGGCTCGAGGACGACATCGTCAAGCTGGGCGCCCGGTTCGGCCGCGACCGCAACCGGTTCTTGGCCGAGACCGAGACGATCAACGGCGTCAACTACACCCGGAGCTTCGAGTTCTACTACCACGACGAGGTCGTGTCCCAGAACGTCGTCGGCCGGGTCGAAGTCCGCTACGAGTTGGAGGAGGACGACGGCCTCCGGCTGGTCCTCACCAAGGGGGCGACGGCGGCCCAGGACGAGCTCGTCCAGACCTACCGGCTCACCCGCTACGAGCGGAAGGGGAAGTACAAGACGGACAACAAGAAGTGGGTGGGCGGCGAGCCCCACCTGGACCGAGAGCACGGCCTACGGGGCGCCCCGCGGGCTCCGCTACTTCTACCTCGAGCCCCGCGACAGCGACGGCAACCGGGTCCCGGACGAGCGCTCCGAGGAGGCCGACTACGTCCGGATCGACTTCTCGGTCATCCCCACGCTCTACCCGCTCTACCGCGCCCGCTTGATCCCCAAGGCCGGCCTCCACTGGGGGACGACCATCGAGGTCCGGCCCTTCTAGGCTCGGACCGCGCTCCCCCCGGCTTCCTTCGACGTTCAACTCGCCGGCTCACTCCGGCTTATCACTCCCCAACACCCATGGGTAAAGCAGCCCTCTTATTCGTCCTCGCGGCCAGCCTCGGCGGCGCGACCTTGATGCTCAGCACGCAGGAGACCGACGTCCACGCCTCGGCCCAGCAGGGCAAGTACCAGGCGGACGTGATCGCCCGCGAGATCGCCCGGACCGCGTTCAACACGGCCTCGGCCGACATCCACCGCCACGGGACCGACATCGACAAGGCGATCGCCTCGTTCGGCGAGCCGGCCACCGAGTGCGCCAACGGCAAGGCCGTCTGCTCCCGCCGGACCGGCGAGATGCTGGGCGGGACCTACGTCGCCGAGGCGAGCTACGACGGCGGCAACGGCGTCGACGTCTACGCGGCCGGGACGTTCGCCTTCGACCAGCACGGCGAGGAGGTCTCCAAGACCCACCGGATCAACGAGTCCCAGACGGTCAGCGTCCTCCGCGTCAGCCGCGGCGGGTTCCTGCGGATCCAGTTCGTCGACTCCCAGGCCGGCTACTGCTCGGCGATCTTCTTGCAGCGGACGCTCTCGGGCGTCGAGCCGGAAAACCAGCCGCTCCCCGAGATGGTCTACGCCCCGGGCAAGGGCCGCAACGGCGAGCGGAACGTGGGCGCCGAGGTCTACCTCGCGCCGGGCACCCAGATGAACTTCGCCATCGGCGTCGACAACCAGTGCGGCGAACAGCAAGGGCCCGGGCACGCGGCCGTCGAACCCGGAGTTCGCCTCGCTGAGGATGGCCAACGCCGTCGCGCTCGGCAAGACGGAGGACCCCCGAGGCAAGAAGCACCCCAACTACGACCCCTACTACGGGGCCAAGCTGCTGGCCGCCGAGATGGCCGGGTACGTCTACAACAAGGACGACTGGGCCTGGACCCACTGGGCCCTCGACGGCTCGACGGTCTCGTTCGCCGACCCCCGTGAGGGCCCGTGGGCCATGGTCGAGTCGGACCGGACCAACGACCAGCGCTGGCGGATCGCGTTCGAGGACATCCACAACTGGAACCTCGGCTCCGAGAACCCCAACTACCACAACCCCAACGCGAGCCTGTGGGCGACCAAGGAGTACGGCTACGACTGGAACGGGACGTTCGACAAGCCCGGCAACGACGGCGCCGGCGACGGCTGGACCGACGGGGTCCGCGTCGAGCTCCGGCCCAAGAAGGAGTGCGACCCGCTCAGCGAGTACACCGTCCACGAGCACGAGGACCCCGACGGCGACGGGTTCCACGACCTCCGCGACACCGGGTCCCCGGCCGACTTTAGCGACCAGGTGATCATGGTCGAGATCATCCCGGCCGACGCCAGCGGCAAGCCGGTCGTACACGCTGCCGGCGAGCTGCCCGTCGGTCTAGCGGCGGGGCCGCGTAACCCCTGACGTTCGAGACGCCTGCGGGGGCGGCCGGGAGACCGGCCGCCCCCGCCTCCGTTGCGGGGCCGCGCGGAGGCCGCCGAATGGGGCGGGGGAGGGGAGCGCGGGGGTTACCAATCGTGCCCCCGATGGGTCGAAAGCGCGCCCGGGGGAACGCCCAGACGATACCGCGCGGGCCGTTCCCGCCCCCCCGGGGTGTGGCGCGGCCCTTGCCGCTCTCCGACCGACGCCCCCGCCCCCCCCTGTGAGCACGTCCCCTTTCGCCCCGGCCTCCGTGCCCCCGACCGCCCCCGGCGCCATGCCGGCGTGGTCCACGCCGCTGGCCTCGGGCGTGCCCTCGGCCTCCCCGCTGGCCCCGCCCATGCCGTCCGCCTCGGCCGAGCCGGCGGCCGAGGCCGGCTTCGCCGACCTCGACAGCGACGGGTTCCACCGGATCCCGCCGTTCGTCCGGAAGCTGGCGCGGAGCGCGCCCAAGCTGCTCGTCGGTGAGGACCGGCTGAAGTTCTACGCCGAGCAGATCGCCCGGCTCTCGGTCGACCACCGCGAGCAGCTCCGCGACTTCGTCGAGCAGTACGTCGGCGCGGATGCACCCGATGGGCGCGTCCGACCTCGACATGGGCGGGCCGGCCACGATGGGCCGCGTGTGGTACCGCGTCGACGGCGACAAGACGCCGCACTTCGAGCTCGGCGTGGCCTCGAACGACGAGGTCGACATCCTCATCCTCAACCTGCTCTCCGAGCGCCAGCTCGACGACATGTGGGAGGTCCAGTCGGCCGACTTCTCGTACCAGCTCGACGGCGAGGACGGGACGCGCAAGCGGTTCCGCTGCACGGCCTACTACGACAACCAGCACCTGGGCGTGTGTATGCGCGCCATCAACGAGGAGGTCCGCCCGCTGGACGGGCTCGGCTTCCACCCGGTGATCCAGAAGGGCGTCCTGTTCTCGAACGTCCGGAGCGGGCTCGACGCTCGTGACCGGCGTGACGGGCTCGGGCAAGAGCACGACGCTCGACGCCATCATCGACGCCAACAACCGCGACTTCGACGGCCACATCGTCATCATCGCCAAGCCGCTCGAGTACGTCCACAGCCCCGCAGCGCTGCATCATCCGCCACCGCGAGGTCGGCCCGGACGTGCCGTCGTTCAAGATCGGGCGTCAGCCAGGCGCTCCGCCAGGACCCCGACATCATCATGATCGGGGAGATGCGCGACCCCGAGACCATCGACGCGGCCATCGAGGCGGCCGACACCGGCCACAAGGTGTTCTCGACGCTCCACACGGCCTCGGCCGTCGAGTCCATCGACCGCATCGTGGCCGAGTACCCGCCCTTCGAGCAGGAGCGCGTCCGCTCCCGGCTCGCCGACGTCCTCAACTGCGTCGTCTCGCAGAAGCTGCCGCCCAAGATCGGCGGCGGCCGCGTGCTCTGCAAGGAGGTCCTGTGGGTGACGGCCTCGGTCCGCGCGGCGATCCACAACGACAACACGAACGAGATCTACCAGATGATGTGGGAGGGCGGCCGCCAAGGGCATGATCACCCTGGAGCAGGACCTCTTCCGGCTGGCTCGCGAGCGCAAGATCACGCCCGAGATCGGCCTCCAGTACTCGAACAACAAGCGCCGCTTCCAGCAGCTGATGCAGGCCGCCTAGCGCCCCGCGCTGGAGACCGTCCCGACCGACCCCGCCCCCCATGAGCGACAACTTCATCTTCCCCGACGACGCCGACGGGTTCCCGCCCGACGGGCCCTCCCCGGACGGGTTCTCGTTCCAGGACTCGGGCTCGCCGGCGTTCGGCGGCCCCGACGCGGAGCCGACCTTCGACGCCCCCGACTTCGACGCCCCCGGCTTCGGGGCCCCCGGCTTCGGGGCCCCCGGCTTCGGGGCCCCCGCGGACGGCGGCCCGGAGTTCGGCGGCCCGGAGTTCGGGGCGGCCGAGTTCGGGACCCTCGACTTCGGCGCGGCCGACGCCGCGTCCCCCGGCGACCCCGACCTCGGGTCGGACGAGGGCCTGGTCGACCAGGGCGTGTTCCTGGGCGGCTCCGCCTTCGGCGAGGTCCCGCTCGACACCGACGACCTGGGCGTGGACCCGTCCTGGGGCGGGGCCCCGGGCGACGGCGCCGTGGCCGTCTCGTTCGCCGAGGCGGACGAGGTCGTGCCCGAGGCGCCCGTCGGCGGGCCCAAGGGCCGCGACAAGAAGCCGCCCAAGCGGTCCCGGAGCAAGGACGGCCTGGTGCTCGGCATCCACGTGACGCCCAAGCAGGTCTACGGCGTCCTGGTCCGGCCGTCGGCCGACGGCTACGAGCCGCTCCGCCAGTTCGTCCGCAACCGGGCCGAGAGCCAGTACGGCCACACGGCGCTCAGCCCCGACGACGTCGCGCTCGAGGAGGCCACGGTCGCCGTCGGCGCCGACGACCCGTCGGTCCAGTTCGGGGGCTCGGGCGAGATCGACTTCTCGGCCGAGTTCGCGGGCATGGGCGTCGTGACCGACGCCGCCTTCGACACGACGGCCACGGCCGGCGACGTCGACCAGCTCGCCCAGCCGATCATCTTCGAGCTCCGCGACATCCTGGAGGAGTGCGCCCAGGCCGGGTTCGCCCGGCCCGTGGTCGCCTTCACGATCGACGCGCCGGACGTGGCCTACGCCGAGCTCGCGGTGCCGCCGGAGAAGAAGGCCAAGAAGGCGAAGAAGGCCAAGAAGGGCGCCCCGGCGGCCGGCGCCCGACGGGCTCAAGGAGACGGCCTCGACGCCGGTCAAGCGCGACCGGCTGCTCGAGCTGCTGCCCGACTTCGGCCAGCGCCGTCGACAAGAGCCGCGTGGCGTTCGTCCCGATGACGCCGCGCGACGGCCTCCGCCGCTACCTCGCCGTCGCCCCGACCGGGAGCGAGCCGGTCGCCGAGTCGGTCTCGATGCTCCGCGAGCAGGCCGCCTACCGCAAGACGGTCGTCAAGACGCTGGAGGCCGAGGTCCCGCTCCTGATGGGGCTGGTCCGGCTGACGCTGGCGCCCGAGGCCCACGAGAACACGGCCGTCGTCCGCGTCGGCGCCGAGGACACGATCGTGCTCCTGCTGGCCGGCGGCCAGCTCCACCACTACGAGATGATGCAGTCGGTGACGGCCTTCGACGGGCCGGACACGATCTGCTCGCGCGTGCTGCTCCAGCAGGACGTCCAGGGCGTCGGCACGGTCCACAACGTGGTCGTGGTGTCCGAGGAGCGCGAGAAGGAGCTCGTCCAGGGCTTCGCGGCGTTCTACCCCGAGGCCCGCGTCGAGACGCTGCGCGAGGGGCTGGCCCGCCAGGGCCTGGTGGGCCCGTACGGCCCGCTCGCCCCGATGCTGGTCGGCGCCGCCGGCGCCGCCGTCGCCGGCCACCGCGTCCGCCAGAAGGACAGCCCGTTCGAGGACGCCAACCTGCTCCCGGCCGCGCTCCTCAAGCGCAAGCGGACGCTCGACCTGTCGTTCGGCTGGCACACCCTCGTCGTCGCGATGCTCCTGTTCCTGAGCGTCCTGTTCTTCAGCTACCTCTACGTCTCGCAGGACGGCCAGATCGCCGAGGCCGAGCAGATCCTGGCCGAGTTCCCGCCCGAGGCCCAGATGTCGGTCCCCCAGCTCCAGACGCGCATCGACAGCCTGCGGACGCGCCAGGCCGTGCTCTCGCAGGCGCTCGGCGCGCTCGACTCGCTCCTGATCGACACCGACCGCTGGACCCAGACGATGCTCCGCACGACGCGGGCCGCGTCCCAGACCGGCGGCATCTGGATCGAGCAGTGGTCCCCGAGCGGGTCCGACGTCGAGCTGACCGGGTTCGCGACGACGCGGGCCAACGTGGTCGGGCTGGGCCAGCGGCTCTCGGCGACCATCGAGGAGATCACGTTCGAGCAGGTCCGCGAGTACCCGGTCTACAAGTACCGGATCCGGTTCAACCAGCCGCCGGAGCTGCCCCAGGTGACCCGCGTCCTGCGCGAGCAGCTCGGGACGGCCGACCCCGCCGTCGCGCCGGCGCCCGCTCGACGGCGCTCGACGCCTCGACCAACTACGCTCTAGACGGGCACGCTCTGCCCTCTCCGCTGCCGGCCTCCCGGCGGCCATCCCTCCGACGACATGTCCAACGACGTCCTCAACACCCTCATCCTCTCCGTCTTCCTGGCCGCGGCCGGGGGCGGGGGGTACTACGTGACCCAGAAGGTCCAGCCGGCCGAGCTCGACCGGATCGAGACCGAGATCGAGGCCATCGAGAGCCGCGAAGACGAGGTCGAGACCCTGATCGCCGAGGAGGCGACGGCCAGCGAGGAGGCCGCGGCGACGCTCGCCCGGTGGAACACGCGCTACAAGGTGCTCCCGTCCCAGCTCTCGTCGTCCGACGTGGTCGCCTACCTCAACGCGCTCTCGAGCCGCGGCTTCCACCGGTTCGACCTGTCGCTGACCGGCGTCACGCCGGGCCAGATCGCCTCGTTCTACACCTACCAGGTGACCGGCGAGGCCTACTTCGAGAGCCTGTACGCCTTCATCTGGCACGTCGAGAACAGCCGCGGGCCTCTACCGCATCCGCGACCTGTCGGTCAAGAAGAACGTCACGACGATCCGCGGCGGGCGGCGAGGGCGCGGGCCCGGGCCGCCAGGTGATCCTGGCCGAGTTCGCGTTCGCCGTCGACGCCTTCTTCAGCTCCAACCGCGACATCTCGGCGCCCGACAGCGCCATCACGCCGCCGCCGGAGGCGTTCCCGTCGCGCCGCGCGGCGATCAACCCGTTCTTCCCGTTCATCCTGGAGACGCTGCCGCCCAACACCGACGACCTGGTCGAGCCCGAGACGGACGCGCTGGTGAGCGTGATCGGCGGGACGGCCGTCTTCGAGCGGGGCGGCGAGCTCCGCCAGCTCCGCGCCGGCGACCGCGTCTACCTCGGCCGGATCGCAACGTGGACCCGACCCGGGCCCGCGTGGTGGTCGACTACAACCGGGGCGGCATCCGCGAGCGCGTCGAGCTCGACCTCGAGACGGGCGAGCGGTACCGCCAGGCGCTCGGTCGGCAGACGCTGACGCCGTCGCGGGGCTCGGTCCCGGCCGGGCCGACGCTCGACGCCGCGCCGCCCGGCCCCGGGCACGCCCGAGGCGGACCGAGGCCGGCACCTACCAGGGCGCCGAGATCGTGCCCCGCACGCCCCAGCCAACTGACCGGCGGCCGGGCCCCAGCGGCCCCTGCCTCCTGCGCTTCCCTCCCCCGACGTCTTCCCCCCCCTGACATGACGTCCCCCCTGACCCCCCGCCGCGCCCGCTTCGGGCCCGTCCTCGCGCTCTTCGCCGCGCTGCTCGTGGCGGCCCCCGTGCTCGCGCCCGCGCGCCCAGGCCCAGGGCCGCGTCGTCCGCGGCTACGTCCCGCCGGACGAGCTCGTCTCGTTCCCGTCGACGACGTCGATGAACCAGTTCTTCCGGCTCATCAACCCGACGTTCCCCGGGTCACCGGCAAGCGCGTCGTGGACCCGCAGGACCGCACCGACGCCGATCGGCGTGGCGCTCAACGGCGTCCACTTTATCGACGCCTTCGAGCTGGTCCTCGACCGGCACGGCCTCGACTTCTCGGAGTCCGACGGGTACTTCATCGTGACCGAGCCCCAGATCGTGGCGACGACGACCGACGGGGCCTCGGCGACCGAGCTCGGCGCGGCCCAGCCGGTCGCGGCGACCGCGGGCGCCGCGGTCGGCGGCCTTGCCGGCCACGGCCGACACGCGCGAGATCCGGATCGACGCGGTCATCTTCCAGCTCAACACGCGGCGTGCCCGCGAGGTCGGGACCAACTGGGCGTCGCTGTTCGGCGAGGCCTCGCAGTCCGGCGGGGCCGGCGCCAGCAGCGGCGCGGGCGCCGACGGGACCAGCGGCGGCGACCCAGTTCTTCGTCAACGCCGGGTCGTTCTTCGACGCGCTCGACGGGTTCCTGGAGGCCTCGTCCGACCGGGTCGAGCTGACGACGATCCTCAACCTGTTCCGCTACTTCGAGGAGCAGGGCTACGGCCAGACCATCGCGACGCCGTTCACGGTCGTCCAGAGCGGCGAGCAGGGCCGGATGCAGAGCGGCCAGGACATCCCGGTCACCGTCCGCGACTTCCAGGGCAACGCGATCACCCAGTTCTTCTCGACCGGCACCATCATCGACGTCACGCCGACGCTGATCGTGGACGAGCGCGAGAGCGACCCGGTCGAGTTCATCCACCTCGACGTCAAGGTCGAGAAGTCGAGCAGCACGCCGGTCAACGGCGGCGTCGGGATCAACAAGGACGACATCACGACCCAGCTCCCGCTGCTCTCGGGCGAGATGCGGGCCATCGGCGGCCTGACCTCGACCGACGAGACGGTGACGCGGCCGCGGCGTCCCGATCCTCAAGGACATCCCGCTGCTCAAGTACCTCTTCTCGTACGAGCAGAAGCAGATCCAGCAGAACGAGATCATCATCGTGCTCCGGGCCCGCGTCGCCGACGACCTCCGGACGCGGATGGGCCGCGAGCTGCCGCGGGGCCTCCTGGAGCAGGAGCGCCGCGACGCCGAGGAGCGCGTCCGGATCTTCGGCGCCGAGCCGACCGCGCCGATCCTGGACACCGACATCGAGGTCCGCGACCGCTAGGCCGCCCGCCTCGGGGCCCCCGCCGGGGCCCAGGCGGACGTCGTGGGAAGCGCAGGGACGCCGCCCCGGGGACACCGCGTCCTCGGGGCGGCGGTCGTTTGAGGGTTCGGCGGGGATCTCGTGAACCGCCCCGCGCGTCTGTCGAGACGCGTACCTTAGAAGCAGTCCAGATAAGCCCACGCCCGGTGACCGACTCGTTCGCCCATGCCGCCCCGGTCTCGTCCTTCCCCGCGGGGAGGACCGTCCGCTTGTGCTTCATGGGGCTCGACGAGCCGACGTGCGCGCGGCTGCGCGAGCTGGGCGTCCGCGAGGGCTGCGACGCCTGCGTGATGGCGACCGGCGACAAGTGCGTGCTGGGCCTCGGCGCGGCCCGCGTCGCGCTCCGCCGCGAGGTGGCGATGGGCCTGTTCGCGACCGACGCCGGCCGGTAGGTCGCGGCGCCGGCAGGCACGCGCCGTCGGCGAGCCCTGGCCGCACCCGACCTCCGGGCGTGACGCGTCGCGCCCTCACCGACCCACACTCCGTGACGCTCGACGCACTCACTCCTGGCGCCTCCGCGACCGTGACCGGCTACCGCGGCGACCTGCCCGGCCCGGCTGTCTGGAGATGGGGTTGGTGCCCGGCACGCCGTCGAGGTCGTCCGGCTGGCGCCGCTCGGCGACCCGATGGAGCTCAAGGTCCGCGGGTTCTTGCTGTCGGTCCGCAAGGCCGAGGCCGCCCACGTCGAAGTCGAGGCGGCGTGATGGAGACGCTCGCGCTGCCCGCCGCCCGCCCGGCCGCCGTCCGCTCGGTCGCGCTGGCCGGCAACCCCAACGTCGGCAAGACGACGCTGTTCAACGCGCTGACCGGGCTCGAACCAGAAGGTCGCCAACTACCCCGGCGTGACCGTCGAGCGGAAGTCGGGGCGGCTGGCGGGCGCTGCGCGTCGAGGTGATCGACCTGCCGGGCACGTACAGCCTCAACCCCAAGTCGATCGACGAGCGCGTCGCGTTCGACGCGCTGGTGGGCCGGATCGCCGGCGAGCCCGCGCCCGACGTGGTCGTCTGCGTGGTCGACGCGACCAACCTGGAGCGCAACCTGTACCTCGTCACCCAGGTCCTGGACCTGGGCCTGCCGACGGTCGTCGCGCTCAACATGACCGACGCGGCGACCGAGGCGGGCATCGCCGTCGACGCGGCGGCGCTCTCCGCCCGAGCTGGGCGTGCCCGTCGTTCCGACCGCGGCCCGGGTCGGGCAAGGCGATCGACCGGCTGCGCGAGGCCGTGCTCGACCCGCCCGGGCCCGCCTCGGGCGTCGGCTGGACGGTCATGCCGGCCGTCGAGGCGGCCGTCGAGGCGCTGCAGGCGGGGCTCCCGGCCGACGTGCCGCCGGGCCGCCGCCGGTTCGAGGCGCTGGGGGCGCTCACCTCGGACCCGCTGCTGGCGGCCTGGGAAACGCGCGCGCCGGCCTTCCACCGGTCCGTGCTCGACACGCGCGCCGAGCTGGAGGCCCGGCCGGTCCCGTACAAGATGGCCGAGATGACCGGCCGCTACGGCTGGATCAGCCCGGTCGCCGCCGAGGTCGTCCGCCACACGGCCGAGGCGGGCGAGGCCACGGTCTCCGACCGGATCGACGCCGTCGTGACGCACCGCATCGTGGGGCCCGCTCATCTTCGGGGGCGTCCTGCTCCTCATCTTCCAGGCCGTGTTCACGTGGGCCGTCCCGGCGATGGACGCCGATCGAGTGGCTGGTCGGCGTGACGGGCGAGGGGCTCCGGGCGGCGCTGCCGGACGGCGTCCTGGAGGACGTGCTGGTCGAGGGCGCGCTGTCGGGCGTGGGCAACGTGCTGGTCTTCCTGCCCCAGATCCTGCTGCTGTTCTTCTTCCTGGGCCTGATGGAGGACACCGGCTACATGGCGCGGACGGCGTTCATCATGGACCGGGCCATGCGCCGGGTCGGGCTGAGCGGGGCGTCGGTCGTCCCGATGCTCTCGGCCTACGCCTGCGCCATCCCGGGCATCATGGCCGCCCGGACGCTGGCCGACGAGCGCGACCGGATCATCACGATCATGGTGGTCCCGTTGCAGGGCTGCTCGGCGCGGCTGCCGGTCTACGTCCTGTTCATCGCCGCCTTCATCCCGTCGGGCGCGTTGTTCGGGCGTCGATCGGGTACCAGGGGCTGGCGATGACGTCGCTCTACGTGCTGGGCACGCTGATGGCGTTCGTCTCGGCCTGGGTGCTGCGGCGGTTCGTGTTCCGGGGCGAGGGGTCGTCGTTCGTGATGGAGCTGCCGCCGTACCGGCTCCCCCAGCCGCGCTACCTGTGGCGGCGGATGTGCGACCGGGCCAAGGTGTTCGTCGTCCGCGCGGGCAAGATCATCTTCGGGCTGAGCATCGTGCTGTGGTTCATGGCGAGCTACCCCAAGGTCGACCTGCCCGGCCGACCTGGCGGCGCGCTCGGCGGAGGCCGACCAGGCGGTCGAGGCGGCGACCGAGTCGCTCGTCGCGGATCGAGCCCGAGCGCGGACCCCGAGCTGGACGGCTCCGACGACGCGTCGATCCGGTCGGCCATCGAGGCAGCCGACCGCAGCGACGCGATCCGGAACGAGATCGGCGAGCTACCAGGTGCAGAACAGCCTGATCGGCCGGTTCGGCCACGCCATCGAGCCGGTCATGCGCCCGCTCGGGTTCGACTGGAAGATCTCGGCCGGCATCGTGGCCAGCTTCGCCGCGCGCGAGGTGATCGTCTCGGCGCTCGCGACCATCTACAGCGCCGGGGCCGACGCGAACGAGGAGAGCCTGGCGCTGCGCGACGCGATCAAGGCCGACACGTACCCGGACGGGACGCCCGTGTTCACGCCGCTCGTGGCCGTCAGCCTGATGGTGTTCTTCGTGTTCGCGCTCCAGTGCATGAGCACGCTGGCCATCGCCCGGCGCGAGCTGAACTCGTGGGTCTGGCCGGCCGTGATGTGGGGCTACATGTTCGGGCTGGCCTACGTGTTCTCGTTCGCGATCTACCAGGGCGGCAAGCTGCTGGGGCTGGGCTAGGGTCTCGTCTACGGCCGCCCGCCCCGCCCGCCTCGGGCCCGAGGCGGGCGGGGCGGGTGGCGCGGGACCGCCGGGTGGATCTTCCGGCATGCGCCCCGCCGTCCCATGCTCGCCCTCGCCCTCCTCGTCGCCGTGACCGCCGCCGACTCCGTCCTCGTCATCGCCCACCGCGGGGCCAGCGGCTACCGGCCCGAGCACACCCTGGAGGCCTACACGCTGGCCGTCGAGCAGGGCGCCGACGTGGTCGAGCCCGACCTGGTCATGACGCGCGACGGCGTGCTGGTGGCGAGGCACGAGAACGAGATCTCGGGCACGACCGACGTCGCCGTGCGCCCCGAGTTCGCCGACCGCCGCGCCACCAGGACCATCGACGGCGCCGAGATCACGGGCTGGTTCACGGAGGACTTCACGCTGGCCGAGATCAAGACGCTGCGCGCCGTCGAGCGCCTGCCCGACCTCCGCCCCCAGAGCGCGGCCTACGACGGCCGGTTCGAGGTCCCCACGTTCGGCGAGATCCTCCACCTGGCCGACTCGCTGGGCCGGTCGCGCGGCCGGCCGGTCGGGCTGTACCCCGAGACCAAGCACCCGACCCACTTCCGGCGGATCGGGCTGGCGCTCGAAGCGCCGCTGGTGGAGGCCCTCCACGGCGCCGGCTACACGTCGGCCAGCGACCCCGTCTGGATCCAGTCGTTCGAGGTCGGCGGGCTGGAGCTGCTCCGGGGGCTCACCCGGCTCCGGCTGGTCCAGCTCGCCACGCCCGGCGCTGCCCCGGCCGACCGGCCCGAGTTGGGGTACGACACCATGACGACGCCCCAAGGGCTGGCCTCGGTCGCCACCTACGCCGACGCCCTGGGCGTCGCCAAGGCGATGGTCCTGGACCCCGAGACGCTGGCGCCGACTGCGCTCGTGGCCGACGCCCACGCGGTCGGCCTCGACGTCCACGTTTGGACGCTCCGCCCGGAGAACGCATTTCTGCCGCCGCCTCTCCGCTCGGCGGGCGGCCCCGGGGCCTGGGGCGACCTGGCCGCCGAGGTCCACGCGCTCGTGGCAACTGGCGTCGACGGCCTGTTCTCCGACGTGCCCGACGTGGTGGCCGAGGCGCTCGGACGGGCCGGGAGACAGCGCTAGTGCCCACCTCGGTGCCGCCCGGGACCCTCTCGTCCGGCCCGGCGACCACCCCCACCGAGCCACCAAGGCGGTCGGCCTCGGCGGTCGGTGACTAGCCCCGGCGGGCGACCGAGGTGGGTGGGCTCGGCGCGCGACACCTCGTCCCAATCCTCACGGTTCTCGCAGCGACACGTACGCCGGTTCAGCGTTCATTCCCCTGACCCTTCTCATCTGACACGCGAACACGCCTGATATGAACGACTCCGACACCCACGCCACCGGCCACAGCGGCGACGGCGCCAGCGTCCACGTCGACATGTCGAACGGCGGCCACGACACGACCACCAAGGTCACCGGCCGCACGGCGACCCAGGGCGCCTGCCCGTTCCGCGGCACGCGCGTCGGCGGCGCCATCGGCTCCGAGCCCCAGCTCGACCACTGGTGGCCGCAACCGCCTCAAGGTCGAGCTCCTCCACCAGAACCCGCCCCAGGCCAACCCGCTCCGCGACGTCAACTACGCCGCAGGCGTTCGCGAGCATCGACTACGACGCCGCTCAAGGACGACCTCCGCGACGCTCATGACCTCGTCGGTCGACTGGTGGCCGTCGGACTACGGCAACTACGGGCCCCAGATGATCCGCATGGCCTGGCACTCGGCCGGCACCTACCGCATCGCCGACGGCCGCGGCGGCGCCGGCGCGGCATGCAGCGCTTCGCGCCGGTCAACTCGTGGTGGGACAACGGCAACATCGACAAGTCGCGCCGGCTCCTCTGGCCGATCAAGCAGAAGTACGGCGCCGCGCTGAGCTGGGCCGACCTGATGATCCTGACGGGCAACGTGGCCCTCGAGGAGATGGGCTTCCCGACGTTCGGCTTCGCCGGCGGGCGCGTCGACGCCTGGGAGGCCGACCGCGCCACCTACTGGGGCCCGGAGGGCTGGCAGGAGGGCGACTCGCAGCCCGGAGCGCCAGGTCAACCTCGACAAGCGCTGGAAGGGCGACCCGAAGCAGGAGTACTGGGACCTCGAGAACCCGGTCGCGGCGACGCACCAGGCGCTCATCTACGTCAACCCCGAGGGCCCGGGCGGCAACGGCGACCCGATGGACAGCGGCGCGCGAGATCCGGGAGAGCTTCGCCCGGATGGCGATGAACGACGAGGAGACCGTCGCGCTCGTCGCCGGCGGCCACGCCTTCGGCAAGTCGCACGGCGCCGTCCCGGCCGACAAGATCGGGCCCGAGCCCGAGGCGCGCGCCGATGAGCGCGCAGGGCATCGGCTGGCACAACCCCGTCGGCACGGGCAACGCCGAGTTCACGTCGACGAACGGCATCGAGGGCGCCTGGACGCCCGACCCGACGGCGTGGGACAACGCCTACCTCGAGAACCTGCTCGGCTTCGAGTGGAAAAAGACCACCAGCCCGGCCGGCGCGCTCCAGTGGACGCCCGTCGACCCGGACGCGCCCAAGACGCCCGACGCCCACCTCCCCGGCGTCGAGCACGACCTGATGATGACGACGGCCGACATCGCCTTCAAGGTGGACCCGGCCTACCGCGAGATCTGCGAGCGCTTCCTCGACGACTTCGACTACTTCACCGACGCCTTCTCGCGGGCCTGGTACAAGCTGACCCACCGCGACATGGGCCCGAAGGACCGCTACGTCGGGCCCGAGGTCCCGGACGTGGTGCTGCCCGTGGCAGGACCCGATCCCGGCGCTCGACCACGACGTCATCGACGAGGCGGACGTCGCCGACCTCAAGGCCACGATCCTGGACATCGGGCCTGTCGGTCTCGGCGCTCGTCGTCGGCGGCCTGGGCCTCGGCCTCGACCTACCGCGACACCGACAAGCGCGGCGGCGCCAACGGCGCGCGCGTCCGGCTCGCGCCCCAGAAGGACTGGGCCGTCAACAACCCGGAGCAGCTGGCGGAGACGCTGGGCGCGCTCGAGGGCGTCCAGTCCGACTTCAACGACGCGCCAGACGGGCGGCAAGAAGGTGTCGATGGCCGACCTGATCGTGCTCGGCGGCTGCGCCGCGGTCGAGAAGGCGGCGCAGGACGCGGGCGTGGACGTGACCGTCCCGTTCGTCCCGGGCCGCATGGACACGACCGAGGAGCTGACCGACGGCGAGAGCTTCGAGTGGCTCAAGCCCGTCGTGGACGGCTTCCGCAACTACGTCAACGACGACGTCGAGTACGGCGTCGCGCCCGGAGCACCTCTTCCTGGACCGGGCCGCGCTGCTGACGCTGACCGCGCCCGAGTGGACCGCGCTCACGGGCGGCCTCAAGGTGCTCGGCGTCAACTACGACGGCTCGCGAGCACGGCGTCTTTACCGACCGCCCGGGCGTGCTGACGAACGACTTCTTCCGCGTCCTCACCTCGATGGACTACGAGTGGAAGCCGCAGGACGACGGCCGCGAGACGACGTTCGACATCATCGACCGCGACTCGGGCGAGACGAGGTTCACGGCCACGCGCTGCGACCTGATCTTCGGCGCCAACTCGGAGCTCCGCCACGTCGCCGAGGTCTACGCCGCCGCCGACGGCCACGAGCGGCTGGTCAAGGACTTCGTCGCCGCCTGGCACAAGGTGATGATGCTCGACCGCTACGACGTGCCCGAGGCGCGCGAGGCGGCCGTCTCGGTCTGCTAGCCGAGCGCTCGGCCGGTCCGTCGACTCGCGCCCGCCTCGGTGACTCCGCCGGGGCGGGCGGTTTCGTGGAGTGCCGCCCCGCCGCCGGCCGCAGGTCTACCCGCCGGCCTGGAGCCGCTCCCGCAGCAGCGCTTGCACCGCCGCCGGGTCGGCGCCCTTGCCGGCCCGGCGCATCGTCTGGCCGACGAAGAACCCGAACAGCCGGTCCTCGCCGGCCCGAAAGCGCGCGACCTCGTCCGGGTGCGCCGCCAGCGTGTCGTCGACGGCCGGCGCCAGCGCGTCGGCGTCGCGGACGGCGGCGAGCCCCCTCGACTCGACCACCGAGGCGGCCGTCCCGCCGTCGGCGACGAGCCCGGCGACGGCCTCGCCGGCCGCGTTCCGGGTCAGCGTCCCGTCGGCCGTCATGGCGAGCACGGCGGCGAGCTCGCCCGCCTCGGCGCGGGAGTCGGCCAGGGCGGTGTCGCCGAGCGCGCGGCGCAAGTCGTGGACCACGAGCGCGCCCGTCTCGCGGGGCGCGTCGCTGGCGGTCAAGACGGACTCGAAGAGGGACCGGAGCGGGGCGTCAGCGGCCAGCACGGCGGCCTCTTGCTCGCCCACGCCGCGGACGACGAGCGCGCTGTAGGTCTCGCGCTGGCGGTCGTCGAGCCCGGAGGCGGGGTCGCGCGGCCCGGCCGGGGGGGCGCCCGAGGCGGGCGGGCCCGAGGCGGGCGGGCCCGAGGCGGGCGCGCTCGTGGGGGCGGCCGCCGCGTCCGCTCCGGCCGGCGTCGTGGTCGCGGCCCAGTTGTCCTTGAGCGCGACGATCCGGTTGAACACCAGCGCGCCCGGCAGCGAGTCCTCCGGGTCGCGCCAGAAGTAGCCCGTCCGCTCGAACTGGTAGCGCGTGTCGGCAGGGTCGTCGGCGACGCTCGGTTCGACCCAGCCGGTCGCCTCAGTGAGCGAGTCCGGGTTGAGCGTCGCCAGGAAGTCGTCGGCGGCGGCCGGGTCGGGCACGGTGAACAGGCGGTCGACGAGTCGGAACGAGGCCGGCAGGGCGTGGCCGGCCTCGACCCAGTGGACCACGCCGCCGGGCTTGGCGTCGGGCGCGAGCCGGGCGCGGACGACCCGCGTTCCGTCGGTGTCGCGCTCGGCGCCCAGGCACTCCACGACCGGCCCGTGCCGCAGGCGGACCGCCCGGCCGGGCGCCAGCCGCTTCCACCTCTTGGGCGGGTCGTCCGAGTAGTCGTCGCGCTCGATCCAGACCTCGGGCCCGAACGGCAACCGCCGCGAGAGGGGCGCCCCGGCGGGCGGGGTCACGTCGTGGGGCCAGTACGGCGCCTCCGACCACGTCGTCCCGTCGACGCCCTCGATGGTCAGCCGGACCGGGTCGAGCACGGCCATCACGCGCGGCGCGGCGTGGTTGAGGTCGTCGCGCAGGGCGTACTCGAGCTGCTGGATCTCGACCGACCCGTTGACCTTGGTCACGCCCAGGTCGCCGAAAAAGCGCCGGAGCGCCTGGGGCCGCACGCCGCGCCGGCGGAGCCCGGCGATGGTCGGCATCCGGGGGTCGTCCCAGCCGTCGACGTGTCCGCCCTCGACGAGCTGGCGGAGCAACCGCTTGCTCATCACGGTGTAGTCCAGGTTGAACCGGGCGAACTCGTGCTGGTGGTTCCGCGGCTCCGCCACCCCGATGGCGTCGAGGTACCAGTCGTAGAGCGGCCGGTTGACGTCGAACTCGAGCGTGCAGATCGAGTGCGTGATCCCCTCGATGGCGTCGCCCTGGCCGTGGGCCCAGTCGTAGAGCGGGTAGACGGCCCACTCGCGCCCGCGCCGGTAGTGCTCGGCGTCGCGGCGGATCCGGTACATGATCGGGTCGCGGAGCTTCATGTTGGGGTGCCCCATCGGCCCGTGCTCCGTGTCGATCCGGGCGCGCAGGACGTGGGCGCCGTCGGGGTGCTCGCCGGCCTTCATCTCCTCCAGCAGCCGCAGCGACTCCTCGGCCGGGCGGTCCCGAAACGGGCTCGGCGTGCCCGCCTCGGTGACCGTCCCGCGCCCCGCGCGGATCTCGTCGTCGCTCTGGCTGTCGACGTACGCCAGCCCCCGGCGGACGAGGTCCTGAGCCCACGCGTACAGCGGCTCGAAGTAGTCGCTCGCGTAGCGGACCTCGGCCGGCTCGAAGCCCAGCCAGCGGACGGCGTCGAGCAACGCGTCGGCGAACTCCTGGGACTCGGCCTCGGGGTTCGTGTCGTCGTAGCGCAGGTTGGTCGCGCCGCCGAACTGCTCGGCCAGCCCGAAGTTGAGGCAGATCGACTGGGCGTGGCCGATGTGGGGGTAGCCGTTGGGCTCGGGTGGGAAGCGCGTCACGACGCGCCCGTCGTAGCGGCCGTCGGCCACGTCGGCGGCGATCTGGTCGCGGAGGAAGTTGCCTTTCGGGGTCTCGGAGCGGTCCACAGGGCGGGGCGGGGGAGGGGCCCCACGCTAACGCCGACCGGCCGACCGCTGTCCCGACCGCCGGTGGAGACGGGTCGGAATCGTGCGAGGTCGGACCGTGCGAGGTCGGATTGGATGGGGCCCCACGGGCTCCTGGCCCGACCTTGATCTCCCGATCTCCCGATCTCCCGATCTCCCGATCTCCCGATGCCCTCCGACCCCTTCGGCTCCGGCCTGCCGGCGCTCGCTGGCGCCCGCGTCCGCCTCCGCGCCGTCCGCCCGGCCGACGACCCCGACCTGCTGGCCGTCTTCGGCGACGCCGACCACCTGCGGTTCTGGAGCCACGGCCCGCTCGCCGACCTCGACGCGGCCCGGCGCTACCGCGAGCGGATCGAGGCCGGCACGCGCGACCGGACGTTCTTCCAGTGGGCCGTCACCGAGGCCGATCACGAGGCCGAGGCGGACCGACTCGTGGGCACCGTCACGCTCGCCGGCTGGGACGTGGCCAACCGCCGGGCCGAGGTCGGCTTCATCGTGGGACCCGACGCCGCCGGCCGGGGGCTCGCGAGCGACGCCGTCCGCACGGCGCTCCGGTTCGGCATCGACCGGATGGCCTTGCACCGCGTCGAGGCCGACGTGGACCCCGACAACGCCGCCTCCATCCGCCTGCTGACGCGTCTGGGGTTCGTGCTCGAGGGCCGCCTCCGCGACCGCTGGTTCACGTTCTTCGGAGAGTGGAAGGACACGGCGCTGTACGGGCTTCTCGCGCCCGACTTCGCCGGCTAGCCTCAGCCCCCCGTCGCTGGGCGCGCGGCCTCGACCAGACGGATCGACAAGTCGAGCAGGTCCAGCCCGCCCGGCGGCCCGTGGCCGGGCACGACCACCTCGGCCTCGGGGTAGCGGTCGCGGACGAGGCGGAGCGAGAGCGGCCAGCGGTCGAGGTCAGCGTCGGCCACGTTCCCGGCCGTGGTCCGCGACGCCTCGTGGACGGCGCAGCCGCCGAACAGGACGCCGGCCCGGGGCACGTAGACGACCAGGTTGTCGAGCGTGTGGCCGGCCCCGGGGTACAGCACCTCGGCCGGCCCCAGGCGGACGGCCGCGCCCGCCGCGGTCAGGCCGGCCAGCGAGTCGGCCGGGACGGCGTTGCCCTCGGCCGCCGCCAGCCGGCGCGTCCGCGACGAGCCGTAGACGGCCACGCCGCGCGCGCGCAGCACGTCGGCGCCCGAGACGCGGTCGTCGTGGAAGTGCGTCACGACGGCCGTGTGGACGGGGAGCCCGATCTGGGCGTCGATGGCGGCCAAGAGTGCGACCGTCGCGTCCTCGCCCCAGGCCGAGTCGACCAGCAGCAGCCCGTCGCCGTCGCGGACGATCAGGCCGTTGGACGGGTACGTCGTGCCGTCGGCGAAGCGCCAGGTCGAGACGTGAGTCCAGACGCCGGGACGGACCTCGTGGAGGCGGACCTCGCCGGGAGCGATCTCGTCGGCCGTCGGGTAGCCCGCCGCGGAGCCGGGCTGGGACGGGGCGGAGGCGCAGCCGGCGACCAGCGCGGCGAGCAAGACCAAGCGGGTCATCGGGGTGGGGGGGGAAGCGGCCTGCCTACTCGGCCGGGCCCGGCGGGTTCGTCGCTCCGCCGCCTCGGGCCCGAGGCGGGGAGGGCTGGGACGTCCGCGCGGGGCCGCCCCCACCTGGCCCCGGAGCGGAGTGGGGGCGGCGATATCGCTCTGCGGTCTAGGACCCGGCGATTGGGGCCGGCTTCGTGGCGACGTAGACGTGGTTGTCCCGAGCGTCGCGGCGGTGGGCATCCAGGCTCATCCCGACTCGTGCGAGCAGGCGACGGTAGCGGCTCGCGCCCAGCGACACGTACCGGAACGGGACCCCGTTCATCTCGCCCTCCCGAACGCCCTCGTCCTCCGCAGACGTGAAGAGGAACCGCCCACCAGGCGTCAGCCACTCGGACACCTTCGCGATCACGGCTTCCTGCTCGGCGTCCGACAGGTGGAACGGCACGCCCCAGGCCACGACCCCTTGGAACGACCCGGCGGTGAACTGGGCCTCTTGGACGCGTTCGCACCGAGAGGGAAGGTTGGGGAAGCGGTCTCGAAAACGCGCGATCATCTCCGGCGAGCTGTCCAGCCCGACGACGTCGACGCCTCGGCGAACGAGCAACCGGGCCAGCGGGACGCCATCCCCACACCCCACGTCGAGGACTCGGGCGCCCTGGGGGAGCTCGCGGGCCCAGGCCACGAGGTCGGGGACGCCGACCTCGGGGGACCGGACCGACGTGTACCACTCCGCGATCCGGTCGTACTCGCGCACGTCAATGGGCGTCGGGGGTGTCCGCCTCGGGACCGAGGCGGGCGGGGTCAGGTGGGCACGGGGGCCGCGGCGCCGCACGCCCAGCACGTCCCGAACTGGCCCTCGACGGCCTCGCCGCAGGCGCACGTCCAGCCGTCCGGCGCGGGCCCCTCGTGCGTGAACGTCCGGACGATGGGGGCCGCCGCGGCGACGTCCGGCTCGCCGACCCAGACCTCGACCCAGGCCTCGATGGGCGGGATCTCGCCGACGAACGCGGCCCGCGTCTCGCCCCGGACCTCGGCGGCGATGCCGTCCTCCTCCAGCGCGTGCCGGACGAGGTGGGCGACGGGGGCGTTCGGGGTGCTGTAGACGCGCGTCATGGCGGGAGGGGGCAGGGGGGACCGTCGAACGGCCCACGCGCCCGGACGTTGCGCTAGCCTTGGCGGGGCCACTGGTTGGCCCGCTTCCCCCGCTGCGCCAGCCGGGCCGTCTCCTCGATCCGCCCGGCGCGCGTCGCGTCCCGCTTGGCGTTCAGGACCCACTCCAGGATCCCGCGCCGGGCCGACGGCGGGAAGGCGTCCCACTCGTCGCGGGCCGGGGGCCGGGCGTCGAGCGCCGCCCCGAGGTCGGCCGGGACGACCAGGTCCTCGACGTCGTCGAGCGCCGTCCACGTCCCGTCGTCTCGGGCCCGGTCGACGGCGGCCCGGCCCGCCTCGGTCATCTGGCCGGCCGCCTCCATCCGCTCGGCCCGCCGCTTGCTCAGCCGCGACCAGTTCGAGCCCGGCTGCCGAGGCGAGACCCACAGCATCGACCGCTCGGCGTCGAGTTTTTTGGGCACGCTGTCGATCCAGCCGACCGCGATGGCCTCCTCGACCACCTCGTCGGTCGTCAGGGTGGGCCGGCCCGTCGCCTTCTTGTAGCGGACGAGCCAGACGCCCCGGTCGCGGCCGTGGTGCTCGGCGAGCCAGGCCCGCCACTCGGCGCGCGAGAGCGGATGGACCGAGTCCGGCGGGGGCTCGGCCACGGCTAGCGCGCGTCGTTGACCTCGATCCAGTAGCCGTCGGGGTCCTGGACGTAGATCTGGCGGATCCCGTCGCCGCGGACGCTCACCGCGCCGGCCACGCCGGGCCAGTCGGAGTAGGGCACGTCGAGCGCGGCGACCGTGGCCACGAGCGCGTCGAGGTCGGCCACGCGGAGCGCGAAGTGGACCGCCTTGGTCGTCGGCGGGACGGCCCCGTCGTAGTGGATCAGGTGGAGCTGGGCCGGGCCGAGCCCGAGCCAGCGGATCACGGTCGGGTCGCCGGGCGCCGGGATCTCCTCCAGCCCGAACACCTCTTGGTAGAACGCGACGCTGGCGCCCAGGTCGGCCACGTGGAGCGCCGCGTGGTCGAGCCCGACGGCGGCCGGCGCGGCCGGCGCCGTGACGACTGGGGTCACCGACTGGCAGGCGGCGAGGGTGAGCAGGGCGGCGAGCGGCAGCAGGCGAGACATCGGGGCGCAGAGGGGGGCCGGGAGTCTACGCCCGGGCCGCTCTCGCGGGCCCGGCCCCACTCCAGGTCGGCCCGCCTCGGGCCCGAGGCGGACGGGGCCGGCCGAGAGGGGTTGTCGACGCCGGTCGGTGGGCTGTGGCACGCTCGCCGCGACCGAACGCTCGCCGCGACCGAACGCTCGCCGCGACCGAACGCGCGCCGCGACACGGCACGTCGCGTCCGGTCCTCGTCGTGCCCGCTCGCCGGCCCGGGTCCGCCCGCCTCGGCGCCGAGGCGGAGGGTGCGGTCTCGGCTACGCCTGGCCGTCGCCGCCTAACGCCATCCGCTGGAGCCAGAACACCAGCACGTCGTCGCCGAACTGGGGCTCCTCGCTCCGGCTCAGCAGCCACGACAGCAGCGTGTGGACCGGCTGGGGCGCCGTCAGCGCGGCCTGGGCGCCCAGCGCCACGCCCGACTCGCCGAACATCGTCCCGCCCTTGGTGACCTGCTCGTTGAGCCCGTCGGTGTAGCACAGCAGCGCGCTGTCGGGCGGCAGCGTCAGCTGGCGGTCCTCGTAGGTCGTGGTCGGGTCGAGCCCCAGGATCAGGTCCGAGTACTCGACCAGGCCGGGCCCGTCGGGCGTGACCAGGATGGGCCGGCAGTGGCCCGCGTTCGCGTACGTCACCCGGTTCTTGTCGGGCTCCCACCGCATGATCAAGAGCGACGCGAACGTCTCCTCCAGGACCGCGTCCTGGATCAGCATCTCGTTCACGCGGCCCATCAGCTTGGCCGGGCTCAGCGTCTCGCGGAGCATGGCGTGGACCGTGCTCCGGATGTAGCTCAGGAAGCTGAAGGCGTAGAACTTGGCCTGGAGCCCCTTGCCCATGATGTCGCCGACCGTGAACAGGTACGAGCCGTCCTGGGCCCGCGTCCAGTCGAACAGGTCGCCGCCGCCGTCCTCCTTGGGGCGCGAGAAGAAGATGGTCCGGTAGCCCGGCTCGTCCGGCATCTCCTTGGGCAGGAGCCGGTCCGAGAAGTCCCGGCCGATCTTGGCGTTGAGCTTGGTCTGGTAGACCTGGCTCCGCTGGACGATCTGGCCGATCCGTGTGATGAGCCGGTCGACGTCGAACGGCTTGGTGAGGTAGTCGTCGACGCCCTTCTTGAGCCCCTTCTGGCGGCTCAGGTCGTCGCTCTTGGCCGTCAGGAAGATGAACGGGATGGCCTGGGTCGCGGGGTCGGCGCGGAGCGCGGCCAGCAGCGCGAACCCGTCCATGACCGGCATCATGATGTCGGAGACGACCAGGTCGGGCGTCCGGACCTCGACGGCCTCGAGCGCCTTCTCGCCGTTCTCGGCCACGGCCACGTCGTAGACCTTGCCGAGCCGGTACTCGAGCAGGCGCCGGAGCGTCTTGTTGTCCTCGACGATGAGGACGTGAGGGCGGGCGCTCATCGGGTCGTGGAGGAGGGGGCCGCCGACGTCGCGGCCGCCGAGGCCGGGGCCTCGGAGGGGTGGCCGTCCCCCATGGAACGGAGAAGGCTCGGGTCGGTCTGGAGGTCGGCCGGGCGGAACAGGGCGGCCAGGTCGCCGCCGGCCGGGTTCCGCATCGCGAACGCGAGCCGCTGGCGGACGCCCGGGCCCGCCGGCTGGTACTCGAGCTCCTCGGCGCACGTCACCAGCATGAGCAGGCCCCGGCCGCGCTCCGAGGGGCTCGGCGCGTCGAGCAGGCCCCGCTGGTGCTCGACCTGGCCGGCGAAGTCGAACCCCGCCGACGTGTCCTCGATGGCGCAGCGGACGGCGTCGCCGTCGACGTCGATCGACAGCGTGATCGCGCGCTCGCCGGTGAACGCGGCGTGCTGGACCAGGTTGGCGATCCACTCGTGCAGCGTCAGGCGGAGGACGTAGAGTCCGTCCGTGCCCAAGGCCGTCGCGACGGGCCCGTCGGGGGTCCAGCCGTCGCAGACGGCGTGGAGCCGGTCGACGGCCTGGTCAAGAGTGGTGAAGGCGTAGGTCGGCATGGTGCCGGCGGCGGGGGGGAGCCTTACGCGGTGCCCGTCGGGCGCTGCGGGATCTGGGCCTGGGGCGCGGGCGCCGCGTGGGCCTGGAGCGCGGCCTCGACCGTCGGGAACTGGCGGAAGACCTTGTAGGTCCGCGTCAGCTGGACGACGACCTGGACGGGCCGGCTGACCGACGCGAACACGACCTGGCCGCCGGCCGGCGTCAGCTGGCGGTACAGCGAGAAGATGACGCCCAGCCCGGTCGAGTCCAGGATGCCCGTCCCGGAAAAGTCGAGGACGTAGTACCGGACGCCCTGGCGGGCGTGCTCCTGGCAGGCCGCCTTGAACTCGGCGGCGTTGCGGAAGTCGAGCGCCTTACCGATGCGGACGACGGCCGCGGTGGGGGACGCTTTCTGGAAAGTGAAGCTCATGGGGGCGCCCAGGGGGCAGGTGGGGGATCGCAAGGGCCGGCGTGTGCGGCCCCCGTCCCCGGGACAGATATCATACCACCCGGGACCGGGACCCGAGAGCGATGTCACGCAGGCGCGACACGATGCGAAATCAAAGGGCGAGGGCGTTCTGCGTGCCGTCGGGCCGCTCGCGGGCGCCCCGCGGGCGCTCTGGCCCCGGCTCGTTCCGTAACCCGGCCGGGCGTTTCGAACCCGCGCCGGTGCCGCCGGCGGCCCTGGCTAGCTTCGCCCCGTGCGCGTCCTCCCCCTCCTGCTCGCCCTCGCCCTCGTCGCCCCTGGCTGCACGCGTCGGGCCGTGGACGGGCTCCCGCCCGGCGTCTCGGTCGAGGACCTGCCCGAGAGCGAGAGCTGGAACGCCCGGCTCCGCACGAGCGCCGACGGCCAGCCCCAGATCGAGATCGAGGCGCCCTACCTCGCCCGCTACGACCGCGACACGGCCTACGTCTACCTCGGGCCGCCGCCCGGCGACACGTCGGCCGCGCCGGTCTCGATCCGGCTGTTCGACGCCGAGGGCGCCCCGCGCGGCTCGGTCCGCGCCCGCGAGGTCCGGCTGTTCGACGACGGCGGCCGCGTCGAGGCCGTCGGCGACGCCCGGGCGACGGTCGCCGGCGACGACGGGGCCATCGTCGACGCCGCCCGGCTGACCGTCGAGGGCGAGCGGGTCGACGCCCGGGGCGACGTCCGGGTGGAGGTGCTGGGCAACGGCGGCGCGCGAGTCCAGGCGGCCCGGGTGGCCGTCGCGCCGGGCGGCGCGTTCACGGCCTCGGGCGGCGCCGTGGTCCAGCTGTCGGGCCGCGCCCAGGCGACCGTCCGCGCCCGGACGGTCAGCGGGTCGGGCGGGCGGTACCAGGCGTCGGGCGCCGTCCGCGTGGTCTCGTCGGGCGGGCGGACGCTGGAGGCCGAGCGGGTGGTCTGGAGCGAGTCGGCCGGCCGGTTCTCGGCGCCGGGCGCGTTCGCGTTCGACGGGCCGGGCGAGCGGGTCCGCGGCGTGGGCCTGTCCGCCTCGGCCGACCTGTCGCGGTACTCGTTCCGCCGGGCCTCGGGCGAGATCGAGGTGCGGGAGTGAGGCCCGCCGCGCTCACCGGCCTGGGGCGTGGGGGACGGGGCCCGCGTCTGCGAGCACTCCTGCGGGTGCTCCTGCGGCTCGTGCCCCTCGCCGCGTGCCTCGTACCCCTCGCCTCCCACGCGCAAACGCGTCGGGTCGAGATCCTGAACGCCGACTACGTCGAGGTCACGAGCGACTCGGCCGGCGTGGTGCGGCGGCTGGTCGGCGGCGTCCGGCTCCGCCAGGACACGACGCGGCTCCAGTCGGACCGGGCGGTGTACTACGAGAGCCGGGGCGAGGTCGTGCTGGGCGGGTCCGTCCGGATCCTGTCCGGGCAGGACACGCTGACCGCGACCTCGGTCACCTACGACTCGAACACCAAGACGGCCGTCGCGACCGGGTCGGTCCGGCTGGGCGACGGCGAGTCGGTCCTGCTGGCGCCGACGGCGACCTACGACAGCCGGGCCGAGATCGCGACGTTCTCGGGCGGCGGCCGGATCCTGCACCGGGGCGCCGTTCTGACCTCGCCCCGGGGGACGTACTCGTCGGCCCGGCGCGTGGCCGAGTTCTCGGGCCCGGTCACGCTGGAGGACTCGTCGGGGACGCTGGCGGCCGCGCGCGGGACCTACGACGCCGACGTCCGCCGGGCCGACTTCGCCGGCGACGTCCGCCTGCGCCGGCCGGACGCGGCGCTCGACGCCGACTCGGTCGTCTACTTCCGGCGGACCGAGCGGGCCCGGGCCTTCGGCCGCGTCGTGCTCGACCGCCAGGGCGACGGCTCGGCCGAGCGCGGCCCCGAGGCGGACGCGGACTCGTCGCGGCGAACGCTCCTGTTCGGAGAAACGCTCCTGTTCGACGGCCAGGCGGAGACGGCCTCGGCCCGGGGCGAGCCCGGCCGGGACCCGCTCCTGCTCACGCTCCGTGCCGACTCGACCGGCCGCCGCGACTCGACGCTGGCCCGGGCGCCCCGCATCGACGCGACGCGCGTGGTGGCCGGCGCCGACACGTCGACCGTGGTCGTGCTGGCCGGCGGCGTCCGGCTGTGGGAGCGGCGCCTGGCCGCCGTCGCCGACTCGGCCCGGTTCGTCCGCCAGCCCAGCGGCCCGCCCGGCGTCGACTCGCTCGGCGTCGACCGGCTGGGCCTGTTCGGCGCCCGCCGTCCGTCGGTCTGGGCCGACGGGGCGCAGCTGACCGGCGACAGCCTGTTCGCGAGCGTCCGCGGCGGGGCCGTCGACTCGCTCCGGGTGATGGGCCGCGCCTTCGCCGCCCGGCTCGACTCGACGCTGGGCCGGCTCCAGCAGATCGCGGGCGCCCGGATGCTGGGCCGGTTCGACGGCGACGACCTGCGGACGCTGGGCGTGGGGCCCAACGCTCAGGTCGTCTACTACCGCGCCTCGGCCGACGGGCTGCTGGCCGGCGCCGAGGAGCTCTCGGCCGACACGCTGGTGTTCCGCTTCGCCGACGGCGAGCTGCGCGACGTGGCCGGCTACCGCGGCGTCGCGGGCACCACGTACGGCCCGACCGTGGTCCCAGACGACCCGCGCCTGCCCGGCTTCGCGTACTCCCGCGACGCGCCCCGGCGGGCCGACCTGCTGGGCGACGGCTGGGAGGCCGGCTGGCTCGACCGCGACGCCCGCGGCGGCCCGCCCACCCCGTCCGACTCTGACGCGCCCGCCGCCGTCCCGCCCGGCACGCCCGACGGCGAGCCGGCCCTGCCCGCCTCGGCCACCCCGTCGGACCGGGCGCCGACCCCCGGCGCGGTCGGGCCCCCGCCCGGCGACGGCTGACGGAGCCCTCCTCCCGGACCCGCCGGTCGGATCTTCCGCCCGTCCCCCTCGACCCCCAGACCCCTGACCCCCGAACCGCCCCTCACCCTCCGCGCCGAGGGCCTGGTCAAGCGCTACCGCCGGCGGACCGTCGTCGACGGCGTCTCGCTGTCGGTCGAGCAGGGCACCTGCGTCGGGCTGCTCGGGCCCAACGGGGCTGGCAAGACGACCACGTTCTACATGGTCGTCGGGATGATCCGGCCCGACCGGGGCGACGTCTACCTCGGCGCGCCCGGCGGCGACGAGCGGCGGATCACGCGGACGCCGATGTACCGGCGCGCGCGGCTGGGCCTGGGCTACCTCGCCCAGGAGGCGTCCGTGTTCGGCGCGATGACCGTCGAGGACAACCTGCGCGCCGTCCTGGACTTCCAGCCGATGGCGCGCGACGCCCGGGAGGCCCGCGTCGAGGAGCTGATCGGCGAGTTCGGGCTGGAGACCGTCCGCCGGTCCAAGGGCCACCAGCTCTCGGGCGGCGAGCGGCGGCGGACCGAGATCGCGCGGGCGCTCGCGACCCGCCCCCGGCTTCATCCTGCTCGACGAGCCGTTCGCCGGCGTCGACCCGATCGCCGTCGAGGACATCATGCGGATCGTGGCCCAGCTCCGCGAGCGCGGCATCGGCGTGCTCATCACCGACCACAACGTCCACGAGACGCTGGCGATCACCGACCGGGCGTACCTCCTCTACGACGGGAAAATCTTTATGGAGGGGACGGCCGAGGAACTGGCGGCCAACGAGGAGGTCCGGCGGCGCTACCTCGGCGAGAGCTTCACGCTCGACCGCTACCAAGGCTGACTCGGCCCGCCTCGGGCCGTCGCCGGCGGGGCCCGGAGGCACCGGGGCCGGTCGGGAGCGTGACCGGTCGGGAGCGTGGCCGGTCGGGAGCGTGGCCGGTCGGGAGCGTGACCGGTCGGGAGCGTGGCCGAGGCGGAGCGGGCTAGGGCGCCGCCCGCTCGTCCAGCAGGGCGATGGCGGCCCGGAGGTAGGGCTCGGCGGGCTCAAGCTCGTACCCGCTCGTCCGCCGGACCATCTCGCGCAGCCAGGCCCCGTGGCCCGACCCGAAGACGAGGACCACGCGGTCGCCGGGCGCAGTCACCTGGGCCAGCTTGTTGAAGATCTTGGCGTTGCGCAGGAACCAGTAGGCGGCCAACTCGGGGCCGGGCTGGTCCTCACCCGCACCGAACGTCAGGACGTCCCAGTAGAACTGGTCGTCGTCGGCCTGCTCGGCGAGCAGCAACTCGGGGATGGACGACGTGTCCTGGGCCGCCTGGAAGGCCGCGACCTCGTCGGGGCTGGACGAGAGCGCCTGCAGTTCGGCCGCGCGCCCCTGGGCCTGGGCGAGCCGCTCGACCGACGGGTAGGGGAAGTAGCCCGGCTCGTCGTCCGACGACCGCTCGTCGATGGCGTAGACCCGGTCGGCCCCGGCGAACTGGGCGACGCGGTAGCCGATCTGGATGGCCTCGTCGCGCGCGAACGTGTAGACGCTGTCGGGGAACCCCTCCCAGCCCGGGTCGGCGTAGGGCGGGTCCGTCTGCCGTTCGGTCGCCACGACGGTCGGGTCGAACGTAGCCAGCACGCGCGCCAGCGCCACGACCTCGGCCTGGCGGCGGGGCGCCAGCACGTCGTCCGCGCGGACGTTGGTCCGGTCGAGGCCGGGGTTCGAAAAGTGGTACGACCCCAGGACCAGCACGCGGACCGGCTCGGCTGAGGGCTGCGCCGAGGCGGGCACGGTGGTGAGGACGGCGAGCAGCAGGACGGCGAGCAGCAGGACGGCGACGCGCATCGGCGGGCGAGAAGAGAGAGACGTTAGGGTACCGGTGCGGCGTTCGTCGTGGCAACGGGGGACTCGCCGTGAACGGCGAACCCCTCCGAACCCGCCCCGTAGGTTCCGCCCCCCTGACCCCCTCGCGCCCATGGCCGGCCTCGTCGTCATCCCCGACCCCACCGCCTCCGACGACCGCGTCGACGCGCTCTCCGACGCGCTCGAAGCGTTCGGCTTCGGCGTCCACCGGACCGGCGCCGAGCCCGTCGTGCTGGGCGCGACCGGCGTCCCGGCCGACTTCGACGTCCGCCACATCAAGGTGCTCCCCGACGTCCGCGACGTGGTCCGGGTCACGAGCCCCTACACGTTCGCCGCCCGGACGGGCCACCCGGCCGACACCGTCGTCGACGTGGGCGGGCTGGCGGTCGGCGGGCGCGAGCTGGTCGTGATGGCCGGGCCGTGCTCGGTCGAGGGCGAGGCCCAGATCGAGGCGTCGGCGGCGGCGGTCGCGGCGGCCGGCGCCCGGATCCTGCGCGGCGGCGCCTTCAAGCCCCGCTCCAGCCCGTACTCGTTCCAAGGGATGGGGGAGGAGGGCCTCCAGATCATGCGGGCCGCCGCCGACCGCCACGGGCTCAAGGTGGTCACCGAGGTGATGACCGAGAGCCAGCTGGACGTGGTCGGGACCTACGCCGACGTGTTGCAGATCGGGGCCCGCAACATGCAGAACTTCTCGCTCCTGAAGGAGGCCGGGCGGTCGGGGATCCCCATCCTGCTCAAGCGGGGCATGAGCGCGACCATCGAGGAGTGGCTGATGTCGGCCGAGTACGTCCTGGCCGAGGGCAACCCGGACGTGATCCTGTGCGAGCGGGGCATCCGGACGTTCGAGACGGCGACCCGCAACACGCTCGACCTGTCGGCGGTCCCCGTCGTGAAGCAGCTCTCGCACCTGCCGATCATCGTCGACCCGAGCCACGGCGTCGGGATCCGGGACAAGGTGGCGCCGATGGCCGTCGCCGCGGTCGCCTGCGGCGCCGACGGGCTGATGATCGAGGCGCACCCGAACCCGCCCGAGGCGCTCTCCGACGGGCCCCAGTCCCTCTACCTCGACGCCTTCGCCGACCTGATGGACCAGGCCCGCCGGGTCGCCGAGGTCGTCGGGCGGACGCTCCCGGACGGCGAGCCGGCGGCCGTCCCGGCCTAGCACCGGCCGGCCCGACAGACGCCCGGGCACGGCGTCCGTCCGCTCGGTTGGACGATCGGCCGGGCTCGCGCGCGCGCGCCCGTTCTATACAGGTCTTCGGACCCAGCGGGCGAGAACGGCAAGCCCTTTGCCGGGTACCAGTCGTCGGCTCGCCCTCCAACTCCTCTTCCTACAGACTCTATGTGCGGCATCGTCGGATACATCGGCCCGCGTGAAGCGACCCCCCTGCTCATCAGCGGGCTCCGCCGGCTCGAATACCGCGGGTACGACTCCGCTGGGGTCGCCGTCGTCAACGGGTCGCTCGACGTCCGCAAGAAGGAGGGGAAGGTCGACGCGCTCGCGGCGCTCCTGGAGGGCCAGCCCGTCCACGGCCACGTCGGCATGGGCCACACGCGGTGGGCGACCCACGGGGCCCCGTGCGACGTGAACTCCCACCCCCACACGTCGACCGACGGCCGGTTCGCCATCGTCCACAACGGGATCATCGAGAACTACGCCTCGATCAAGAAGCGGCTCCTCGAGAAGGGGTACGCGTTCGAGAGCGAGACGGACACCGAGGTCCTGGCCCGGTTCATCGAGGACGTCCAGAAGGAGGCGAACCTCGGGTTCGCCGAGGCCGTCCGCCAGGCGCTCACGCGCGTCGAGGGGGCCTACGGGATCGTCGCCGTGAGCCGGGACGAGCCGGACATGCTGGTCGTCGCCCGGAACGGGAGCCCGCTGCTCCTGGGCGTCGGCGACGGGGAGCACTTCGTGGGGAGCGACGCGAGCCCGTTCATCGAGTACACCAAGCAGGTCGTCTACCTCGCCGACGGCGAGATGGCCGTCGTCCGGGCCGACGGGTACGACGTGTTCAAGATCGACGGGGCCCCGGTGGCCAAGGAGGTCCACCAGCTCGACTGGGACCTCGAGGAGATCGCCAAGGGCGGCTACGACCACTTCATGCTCAAGGAGATCATGGAGCAGCCGGAGTCGGTCGCCAACGCCATGCGCGGGCGGGTCCGGCCGGGCGAGGGCCGGATCAAGCTGGGCGGGCTCGACGACGTGCTCGGCCGGCTGACGAAGGCCGAGCGGATCGTGATCTGCGCGTGCGGGACGTCGTGGCACGCCGGGCTCGTGGGGGAGTACCTCATCGAGCGGCTGGCCCGGGTCAACGTCGAGGTCGAGTACGCGAGCGAGTTCCGGTACCGGAACCCGGTCCTCGACCCCGAGCGCGATGTGGTCGTCGTGATCTCGCAGTCGGGCGAGACCGCCGACACGCTGGCCGCGGTCCGCCAGGCCCAGCAGGCCGGCGTGCTCGCGGTCGGGCTCGTCAACGGGGTCGGCTCGACGATCGCGCGCGAGACCGACGCCGGGGTCTACCTCCACGCGGGCCCCGAGATCGGGGTGGCCTCGACGAAGGCGTTCACGGCCCAGGTCGCGGTGCTCGCCCAGATCGCGCTCCTCTTGGGCCACGAGCGCGGGGTGCTGTCGGACGACGCGCTCCGGACGCACACCGAGGCGCTCGCCGCGATCCCGGACCAGATCCGGACGGTCCTGGAGGGCGAGTCGACGATCCGGAAGATGGCCCGGGACTACCGGTACGCCTCGAACTTCCTGTACCTCGGGCGGGGCGTGAACTTCCCGGTGGCGCTGGAGGGGGCCCTCAAGCTCAAGGAGATCAGCTACATCCACGCCGAGGGGTACCCGGCGGCCGAGATGAAGCACGGGCCGATCGCGCTGATCGACCGGTTCATGCCGGTCGTGTGCATCGCGACGCGGGACGCGACCTACGACAAGGTGGTCTCGAACATCGAGGAGGTGGCGGCCCGGGGCGGGACGGTCATCGCGATCACGGACGCGGGGAACGAGGGGCTCGGGGCGCTGGCGGAGTACGTGGTCGAGGTGCCGAAGACGCTCGACGCGTTCGAGCCGCTGCTGACGGTCGTCCCGCTGCAGCTCTTGAGCTACCACATCGCCGTGATGCGGGGGTGCGACGTGGACCAGCCGCGGAACCTCGCCAAGAGCGTCACGGTCGAGTAGGCCCGCCTCGGCGGGCCGGCGAGAACGCTGGGGGCGCGTGCCGGGGCGGCCCGCGAGGTCGCCGAGGCGGGCGCGCCCGCGCTGGGCACGACGAATGGGCGTTGACGCCCGCCCGTCCAGTGGCGTAGCGTCGGGGATCTCGACGCCCCGGCCCATGACCCGCGCGCTCCTCCTGCTCCCCCTGCTCCTGGCCGGCTGCGACTCGACCGGGGCCGACGTGGTCGCGCTCGACGACGTGCTCGTCGTCGACCTGGTGGAGGGGCCCGTCGCGTCCGTCCGGTTCGTGACCGAGGGGACGCCCGGGTGCTACCAGCCCATCGCGCACCGGACGCAGGTCGCACGCGACCTGCTCACGGTCGACGTCGACGGGCTGGAGGTCGAGACCGGGCCGGTGTGCCGGGCCATCACGCCCTCGTCGTTCGTCGTCGCCCTGCCGCCGGGCGCGAGCCGGGTCGAGGTCCGCCACCGCGGCCGGGCCGACGCCTACGCCGTCCGCTACCAGGACGACGCCCGCGTGCTCGTCCCCGTCCGCACGTCCGTCACGCGTCCGGGGCCCCGCTAGCCCCGCCCGCCTCGGCGCCTCCGGTGAGTCGCGTCGCGCCGCTCCCCCCTCCGACCATGACCCGCTGCCTCCTCCTGCTCGCCGTCCTGCTCGTCGCCGGCTGCGACTCCGCCACCGACGACGGGCTGCTGCCCATCGAGGGCGCCCTCGTCGCCACGCTCCCGCCCATCTACGACGACTTCCCCATCGAGGAGCAGGTCCCGCCGTCGATGGTCGTGGTCTCGACGACCGGCGAGTACAACTGCGCCAACTACCAACTCGTGGCCGAGATCGAGTACGACGAGCGCGAGTTGGAGATCGACGTGCGAGGCGCGTTCCTGCGCGACGACGTCTGCTTCACCGCGTTTGGCCCGGCGTCCGCCTCGGTCGGGTTGCCGGCCGGCGTGGGCGACGGGTACCTCGTGACCGTCTCCGGCCCGCGCCAAGCCCCGGCCGAGTACGTGCTGGTCGAGCGGGACGGCGCGTTCACGCTGGAAGGGATCTACCGGGGGCAGTAGGCGATCCGGCGGGGGCGGTAGATTCGCCACCCCCCGCCCGCCGTTCCGATGATCAACCAAGACGCGCTCGACGCGCTGTTCTCCCGCTACCAGGAGGTGCTGACGGCGATGTCCCAGCCCGACGTCGCCAGCGACCCGTCCCAGTTGGCGTCGCTCGGCCGCGAGATGTCCGGGCTCGAACCCGCCGTCAAAGCTGCCCGGTCGTGGCGCGAGCTGAACGAGGAGGTCGAGGGGCTGCGCGAGATGGTCGAGGCCGAGCAGGGCGAGATGGCCGAGCTGGCGGCGATGGAGCTGGAGGAGGTCGAGGGCCGGCTGGCCCAGGCCGAGAAGGACCTGGAGGAGGAGCTGGTGCCGAAGGACCCCGAGGACGCGCGCGACGCGATCGTCGAGATCCGGGCGGGGACGGGCGGCGACGAGGCGGCGCTGTTCGCGGGCGACCTGTTCGACCTGTACCAGAAGTACGCGACCGGCAAGGGCTGGAAGCTCGAGATCATGGACACGTCGGAAGGCACAGCCGGCGGGTTCCGCGACATCACGTTCGCCCTCAAGGGGAAGGACGTGTTCGGGCGGATGAAGTACGAGTCGGGCGTCCACCGCGTCCAGCGGGTGCCCCAGACCGAGAGCCAGGGCCGGATCCACACGTCGGCGGCGACGGTCGCCGTGCTGCCCGAGGCGGAGGAGGTCGACGTCGAGATCCGGGCCCAGGACGTCCGGATCGACGTCTACCGGTCGTCGGGGCCGGGCGGGCAGTCGGTCAACACGACCGACTCGGCGGTCCGCCTGACGCACGAGCCGACCGGGCTCGTGGTCTCCATCCAGGACGAGAAGAGCCAGATCAAGAACAAAGACAAGGCGTTCCGGGTGCTCCGCTCAAGGCTCTACCAGCTCGAGCTCGACCGGGTCCACAACGAGCGGGCCGCCGCGCGCAAGGAGATGGTCGGCTCGGGCGACCGCTCGGGCAAGATCCGGACGTACAACTGGCCCCAGGGACGGGTCACGGACCACCGCCTGGAGGGCGACGACAAGAACCACGCGCTGCAGGGCGTGCTCGACGGCGACCTCGACGCGATCATCCGCGCGCTCGCCCTGGCCGACCGCGAGGCGCGGATGGAGGAGGCCGCCAACGGCTAGTGGGCGTCCGCCTGCACCTCTCGCGGCTCGACCCCGACCTGTTCTTCGAGGTCACGGGGGAGGCGTGCCGCGTCGCCCGCACGTTCCCGGCGCTGGACCATCGGGCGCCCGACTGGATCCCCGAGGCGCTGCCGGATCTCGCATCCCGCGCCATCGGCGCTCTCTTGGGGCACCACCGCAGCCAGTGGGAGCGGGCGTACTACCGCGCCGTGATGTCGCCGTGGGACGTGGCCACGCACGATGGCGCCGTCGAGCACCTGGACCTGGACAAGACCTGGAGCGCCTTCCAGGTTCTGACCGACGCCGCCGGGTGGGCCGGCGAGCGCGTGTCGGCACCGGTCTCGGCGGGGCCCCTCGCGCGGGCCGTGTTCGGCGTCCACGGGCTGCCCCCAGCGCTGGCCCGGGTGCTCGATTTCCCGCTCCGATTCGTCCTCCCGCCCGAGGTCGCGCCGCTGGCCGCCGCCCTCCTCGACGCCGACCTCGGCGGGCTGGCGGACGCCGTGGACCGCGACGAACTCCCGGCCTACCTCCAGGAGTCGCTGGACCGTTTCCCGATGGACGACACGTTCCTGGACGCCTTGCGCGCGTTCTATGACCGGGCCCAGGCAGGCGGTGAGGTCATACTCTCGACGCTAGGCTGAGGCGGCGTCGAGTTCGGCCAGGAGGCGCGCCGCGATCGCGCGCCGCTCGGCGTCGGACGAGTCGGCGACGGCCAGGAAGGCGTCGAGGTCAGCGCGGGCGCCGGTCGCGTCGCCGGCCTGGAACCGGGCGGCCCCCCGGTCGAAGCGGTGGCCGGGGTCGTCGGGGGCCAGGTCTCGGGCCCGGTCGAGGTCGGCCAGGACGGTGTCCCACCCGTCGCCGCGGGCCTGGGCGGCGAAGGCGCGGTGGTTGTAGAGCCGGTCGAGCGACAGGACGGGCGCGGGGCCGGCCCAGGCGTCGTGGCCGTCGATGGCCGCGGTCAGGTCGCCCCAGGCGCCGTCGAGGTCGGCGCGGGACGAGTCGGCGGCGTAGCGGGTCCAGCGGCACAGGCCGCGGACGGCGAGCGCGTCGGGCCAGTCGGGCGCGGCGTCGAGCGCCCCAGAGAGCGTGGCGAGCCCGCCGTCGGGGTCGCCGTCCATGCAGGCCGCGAGCGCGCCCTGGACCACGACCGGGTCGGGGCCGGCGGGCCCGTCGGCGCAGCCGGGCAGGGGGGCGATCGTGGTCGCGGCGAGGAGCAGGACGGTGGCGGGCGAGGGGCGCATGGGCCCAGACTACGACGGCGGGCTTTCCACGCGCGTCGTCCCTGTCGCTGGCCGCCGCGGCGCTCCCCCGGCCAGACTCCGTCGCCTCGCCCCGCCTCGGTGCCGAGGTGGGCGGAGTCGCTGGTCTGAGCGGGGCCCGGCGGCGCGGGGCCCTCGCCGGGGCCCTCGCCCCGTCCCGACCTCCCGGGCCCGCCGTCTTCGCCCGTGCTTCGCCGCCCCCGGGGCGGCCCTGGGGTAGGTTCGTCGTTCGCCCTGCCCCGGGGCGGACGGGGAGACATCCCGACGCGCCGCGGGCATACGACACTCATCGTTTCCCACAGGGACATATGGCAGACGCCACCGAGGCCCCGGCCTCCGGGTCGAAGGACCCCCTCTACGAGTTGATGTACATCATCAACCCGGTCCTCAACGAGGACCAGACCAAGGACATCGTCCAGCGCGTGACGGCCTACCTCTCCGACAACGGCGCCAGCGTCGAGAACGTCGAGGAGCGCGGGAGCCAGCGGCTGGCCTACCCGATCGAGAAGAAGCGGAACGGCTACTACGTCGTCGTCAACTTCCGCCTGCCGGTGGCCGTCAACGGCGGGCTCCCCAAGATCGAGCGCGCGCTGATCATCAACGACGACCTGATGCGTCACCTGGTGCTCCGCTACGACGCCAAGATGGAGCGGCACTACCAGGCCACCCGGTCCGGCAAGGAGCTCCCCAAGATCGCCCCGCCCGTCCAGCGCGCCTAAAGGCCTAGCCCCCCAATCCCATGGCAGAAGTTCAAGACAGCGCCTCCGGCGCCGCCCCCGCCGGCGACGGCGTCGAGGTGACCAAGATCGAGGAGACCCAGGTCGGCGCCGCGCTCGAGAGCGCCTCCGTCCCGACCACGTCCGACGCGCCCACCGCCGTCGAGCAGGCCGCCGAGCAGATGGGCTCCGAGCCCGCCCCGCGCGCCGTCTCGCCCGAGGTGGCCCGCCGCCTGATCGCGGCCTCCAACCCGGAGGACCTCCAGCGCATCGCGGCGCCGGGCGCGGCGAGCACCACGATGAAGTGCCCGTTCAAGCAGGCGGGCGTCGAGTACATCGACTACAAGGACGTCGAGACGCTCAAGCGCTTCGTCAACGAGCAGGGCAAGATGCTCCCGCGCCGGATGACCGGCGTCTCGGCCAAGTTCCAGCGCCAGCTGACGACGGCCATCAAGCGGGCCCGCCAGGTCGCCCTCCTCCCGTTCGCCGCCGACAACGTCAAGTAGCCCCGTGCGGCGGGGACGTCCTCGCCGCGACCGGCTCCCAACTCCGACTCCTATGAAAGTCATTCTCACGGAGGACCACGACACGCTCGGCATGAAGGGCGACGTCGTGGACGTGAAGCCCGGGTTCGGGCAGAACTTCCTCATCCCGCGCCAGATGGCCGTCGTCGCCACCAAGTCGACGCTTAAGCGCTACGCCGAGGAGCAGCGGCAGGCCGCCCACAAGGTCGAGGCCGCCCGCGGCAACGCCGAGAAGCTGGCCGCCAAGCTCGACGGCACCGAGGTGCTCATCCCCGTCCGCACGGGCGAGGACGAGCGGATCTTCGGGACGATCACGAACCAGCAGGTGGCCGACGAGCTGACCGCGCTGGGCTACGAGATCGACCGCCGCAAGATCACGATCTCCGAGGACATCCGGACGACCGGGGTCTACTCGGCGACCGTCCGGGTCCACCCCGAGATCACGTCCGAGGTCAAGATCCGGGTCGTCCCGGAGGAGGCCTCGGTCTAGCCGACCGGCTCCAGACCGACCGCGGGGCGTCTCTCGACCAGGGGGGCGCCCCGCGTCGCGTCCGTCCATTCGCGCCGGCCCCGTCCGCCTGGCCCCGTCCGCCTGGCCCCGTCCGCCTCGGGCACCTCGTGGGAGCGCCCGCCGCGTGACCGGGGCGGGGCCGGTGGGCGGTACACTATCCTCCACCCGCCCCCGTTCGCCGTCGCATGACCCGACTCGCCGCCCTGCTCGCCGTGCTCGTCGCCCTGCCGGCCTCGGCCCAGCGGACGAGCGACGTCGTGTCGTGGCGCGTCCGGGCGGACCGCGCCGAGGCGGGCGGCCAGGCCCGCGTGGTGTTCGACGCGACCATCCAGCCGGGCTGGCGGCTCTACGCGCTCGGCTCGCCGGTCGGGATCCCGCTCGCGGTCACCCTGGGCACGCTGCCCCCCGGGGTCCGTGCCGGGTCGCTGGCGCAGTCGGAGACGCGCCAGGCGTTCGACGAGGCGTTCGGCGAGAGGTACCCGTACTTCGCCGAGGCGGGCCGGGTCGTCCAGCGGCTCGCGGTCGGTCGGGCCGCCCCGGTGGGCACGCACGAGGTGACCGGCTCGGTCCGCTACGCGGTCTGCGACGACCGGATCTGCCTGCCGCCGGTCCAGACGGCGTTCCGCGTGCCCCTGGTGATCGAGTAGCGTGCGCGGTCTCCCCCTCGTCCTCGCGCTGGCCCTCGTGCTCGCCGGCTGCCAGACGGCGGTCCGCCCGCCCTCGGCCCAGCCCCAGACGCCCGCCGCCGAGGTCTACGACTTCGTCCAGGCCGACCGATTGATGGCCGACGTGACGGCCCTGGCCGACGACGCCTACGAGGGCCGACGGGCGGGCACGCCGGGCGGCTACCGCGCGGCCGACTACGTCGAGCGCCGGTTCCGCGAGGCCGGGCTGGGGGGCGCCTTCGACGGCCGCTTCCGCCAGACCGTCGCGCTGCCCCAGGGCGGCGAAGGCGTCAACGTGGTCGGCGAGATCGTCGGGACCGTGTTCCCCCAGCAGGTGATCCTGGTCACGGCCCACCTCGACCACCTGGGCGTCCGTGCGGGGCAGGTCTACAACGGGGCCGACGACAACGCGTCCGGTGTGGCGACGCTGCTGGCGCTCGCCGAGCACCTGCGCGAGGCGCCGCCCCAGCACACCGTGGTGTTCGCCGCCGTCGACGCCGAGGAGATGGGGCTGGTCGGGGCTCAGGCCCTGGCCGACGCGCCGCCGGTCCCGCTGGGCGCCGTGCTGGCCGTCGTCAACCTGGACATGGTCTCGCGCGGCCCGCTCTGGGCGGCCGGGACGGCCCACTACCCCCACCTCGGGCGCCTGCTCCGGGCGGAGCGGCTCGACCTGCGGTACGGCCACGACGAAGGGGAGGGGGCCGACAACTGGACGGGCGCCTCGGACCACGCCGTGTTCCACCGGCGCGGCGTCCCGTTCGTCTACTTCGGCGTCGAGGACCACGCCGACTACCACCAGGTGACCGACGACGCGGCGCGCATCGACCCGGCGACGTTCGGGCGGGCCGCAGACACCGTCGTCCGGGCCGTCCGGGCGCTCGACGCGAGCCACGCGGCGCTGGTGGCCGGTCGGTAGCCGGCGCGCGGGTCTCGGGGCGAGATCAAACAGGTGGGGGAGATCGGGACGGCGCGGTTCCGTTCTGGACCGAGGATTCCATATCTGAGACGGCGTGCGGAGGTTGCGGAAAACGCCCCGCCCCCGATGCCTCTTCGCGCCGCTCTGTTCGTCTCGCTTTCCCTCGCCCTTTCCGCCTGCGACACGATGGGCCTCGACCTCCCCCCGGAGCCCGAGGCGGGCGTCCAGGCGTGGGACGAGATGCTGACGGCCGTGAACGAGGTCCGCGCCCAAGGCGCCACCTGCGGCCCGCGCGAGATGGCCCCCGCCGCGCCGCTGATCTGGGACAGCCGGCTCGAAGCCGCCGCGGTCCTCCACAGCCGGGACATGGCGCGCCACGGCCGGTTCGACCACCGCGGCAGCGACGGGCTCGGCACCGGCGAGCGGGTCCGCCGGGCCGGCTACGACTGGCGCGTGGTCGGCGAGAACATCGCCAAGCACCAGCGGACGGTCGCCGAGGTGGTCGAGGACTGGGTCGGGAGCCCCGGCCACTGCCGCCAGCTGCTCGACCCGGGGTTCCTGGAGATCGGGGCGGCCGAGGAGGACGGCTACTGGACCCAGGTGTTCGGCGTCCCGCGCTAGACCGCTCGCTCTACGGTGCGGCGCTCCCACCGTCCCCGCCTCGGGACCGAGGCGGGCGGGGTCAGCCCAGGCCGTGGAGCCGGCGGGCGGCCTCGACGAGGCCGCCGAGGTCGCGGCCGGAGCGCGAGGTCGGCCCGAACGGGTCCGTGATCGCGGCCGCCGGGTCGGCCAGGCGGCGGAGCACGGCGGCGACGCTCGCCGCGAGCGCCTCGGCGTGGTAGCCCCCTTCGAGCGTGGCGACCAGGCGGCCGCCCGCGTGGGCGTCGGCCACCCCCTGGACGACGAGGGCGGCGTCGGCCAGGCCGGTCACGCTCATCCCGAGCCCGGCGAGCGGGTCGAGCCGGTGCGCGTCGGCGCCGAACGAGAGCAGGACCAGGTCGGGCCGGAACCGGTCGGCCAGCCCGGGCAGCAGCGCACGGACCACGTCGACCAGCTCGTCGCCGGTCCCGCCCGGGACGGGCAGGTTGACCGTGAACCCCGCGCCGGCCCCCACCCCGACGTCGCCGAGGTGGCCGGTGCCGGGGTAGATGTCGGCCTGGTGGGTCGAGACGAACAGGACCGAGGGGTCGTCGTGGAACGCCTCCTGGGTCCCGTTCCCGTGGTGGACGTCGAGGTCGACGATCAGCACGCGGTCGACGCCGTGCTCGGCCTGGGCGTGGCGGGCGGCGACGGCCGCGTTCGACACCAGGCAGAACCCCATGGCCTGCATCGGCCGCGCGTGGTGGCCCGGCGGGCGGCCCAGCGCGAACCCGTTCGCGACCTCGCCCCGGCAGACCGCGTCAACGAGGGCGAGCACGCCCCCGGCCGCCTCGGTCGCGACCCGGAACGAGCCGGCGGTGGCGTAGGTGTCGGCGTCGAGGTCACCGCCGCCGTCGGCGCAAAACGCCTCGACCAGGTCGAGGTAGGCCGGGTCGTGGACGCGTTCGAGTGCCCGCCGCGGGGCGGACTCGGCTGCCAAGCGGGGGAGGGCGGCCAGGACCGGGTCGGCCGCGAGCGCGTCGCGGATGGCGGCCAGGCGGGCCGGCCGCTCGGGGTGGCCGGGCTGGGCGTGCCGCGCGTCGTCGGCCAGGAGCGTGACCGCGGTCATGGGGCGACGGCTTTGGGGAGACAGACGTAGGCCCGCTCGCGGCGGGCTTCGAGCGCGCCGGCCGTCGAGATGCCGGCCGCCTCGTTGAGCTCGCGGACCGTCCCGTCTCGCTCCAGCACGCAGATGGCCTCGCCGGCCGTGTCGTAGGCGGCCAGCCGGGCGACGCCCGTCGCGACGTACAAGCCGGCGTCGCGCGCCGCGTCGTCGCGCGAGGCCAACCCTTCCGCGACCAGCCAGGCCGCCGTCCGGGCGCGCCAGTCCTCGACCTGGCGGTCGGTCGCGGGCCCGTCGAGCGGCGTCGTCCGGAACAGGTCGCGGTCGAGGAACCGGCGCGACAGGTCGGCCAGGACGCGGTCTTGGGACTCGGTCCAGCGCTTGAGGCTGTACAGGACGTCGGGGTCGTCGAGGGCCGTGTAGGCGTCCAGGAGCGCCTCGTGCACGTCCGAGTCCGGGTCGAGGTCGTCGGTCGTGGCGCGGTCGGAGAGGAAGAAGGCCAGGCTGGGCGCCGTGTGGTCGAGCGCCGGGTCGAGCCCCCACCGCTCGCGCGCCCGGGCGAACGTGGCCCTGAGCACGTGGTCGGCCGCGAGCACGGTCTTGTGGAGGTAGACCTGCCAGTACATCAGCCGCCGGCTGAGCAGGACGTTCTCGACGGCGTAGGCCCCCTTCGACTCGATCACGACCCGGCCGTCGTGGACCCGCATCGTCTTGATGACGCGGTCGACGCCGACCACGCCCTCGGCGACGCCGGTGTAGAACGAGTCGCGCCGGAGGTAGTCCAGCCGGTCCATGTCGAGCTGGCTCGCGACCAGGCTGTGGAAGAACGGCCGGTCGTAGGTCCCGTCGAAGATGGCGAGCGCCGTTTGGAGCCGGCCGTCCAGACGCCGGTCCAGGCGCGCGATCAAAGCCCGACTCATCCGCTCGTGGTGGAACGGCCGGCCCCGTCCCGTCCGCAGCAACTGGTGCTCCAGGGTGTGCGAGAACGGCCCGTGGCCGACGTCGTGGAGGAGCGCCGCCGCCAGCGCCCCGTCGGTCTCGTCGGTCGCCATCACGGTCCCCTTCTCGCGGATCGTGTCGAGCGCCTCGCCCATCAGCGCCATCGCCCCGATGCCGTGCTCGAACCGGGTGTGGACGGCCCCGGGGAACACCAAGAACCCCAGCCCGAGCTGGCGGATCCGGCGGAGTCGCTGGACCTCGGGCGACTCGACCAGCCCGAGCACCAGGCCCTTGGGGACCGAGACGAACCCGTGGACGGGGTCGTTGAACAGGGTAAAGCGGCTCGGCACGCGTCGAGGGGGCGGGGGGGGACGTGGACCCGAGGCCCGTGCGCAAGATCCCACACCGCCACGGAGCGCGCGCCCAGCGCCCCGAGCGACGGTGGCCGGCGGGCGGATCGCGAGCCGTCGCGGCCGCGGACCGAGCCCCTCCGTGACCGCCCGGACCGCGCCGAGAGTCCGCCGGTGTGTGCGGCCGTAGACTCAGGCCATGACCACGTCCGTCCTCTGCTGCGTCGACGTGCCGACCGGAGAGGGACTCGTCCGGTACGGGCTGGAGGAGCTGCTGCGCGGCCTCGGCCTGGCCCCCGTCTGGACCCGGCGCGGCGACGCCCGCCTGGTGATCGCGCCGGCCTCGGGCGAGCCGTCGGGTGAGCCGGCCGACGGGGCAGCGGTCGAGTGGACGGTGACCCCGCAGGCCCTCGCCGACCTCGACTCCCTCCGGCGACCGACCGAGGCGGACGTGGGGCGAGCCGAGATCGGCGGCGAGCGCTGGCCCGTGCCCGTCGGTCCGGCCGGGCCGACGGAGGCGCTGGGCGACCTGGTCGCGGGCACGGCGTGGTGGCTGGCCGGCGTCCAGGAGCAGGCCGTCGATCGCGACCGGCACGGGCGGGCCCCGTTCGCGACCTCGCTCCAGGCCGCGCTCGGCGACCGGCCCGGCGGACCGCTCCGGCCGGCGGCCGACGCCTACCGCGACCGGCTCGCGTCGGTGCTGGCCCGGGCCGGCGTCCCGGTCCGCCGGCGGACGTGGGGCGGTGCGTCGTGGGCCGTCGCGCTGACCCACGACCTCGACGCCGTCCGCACCCGACGGCTTCACGCGTTGGCCGGTGACCTCGTGCGGGGACGCCCGGCCGCCGCGCTCCGCCGCGCGCTCGGCCCCGACCGTCGCCGGGCCAGCATCGACGCGCTGCGGGCCCTCGCCGAGCGCCACGACGCCGCCGCGTCGTGGTTCGTCAAGCCCGGGGCGTGGGCGCCCCAAGACGTACCGGGCGGGCTCGACCCGTGGCTGGTCGGCCGGCTGAGGCAGTGGGCCGGCCAAGGCCACGAGGTCGGCTGGCACCCGGGCTACGGGGCGCACGGCCGCCCCGACCGGCTGGCCACCGAGGCCGGGCGGTTCGAGGACGCCTTCGGCCACCCGCCCCGGCTCGCCCGGACCCACTACCTCCGTTGGGACGCGGCCACGCCGGGCGCGCTCGCCGCCCGGGGCGTCCGCCTCGACAGCACGTTGGGCTGGGCCGAGCACGAGGGGTTCCGGCGCGGGACGGCGCACCCGTTCCGGGTCTACGACCTCGACGCCGGCCGGCCGGCCGACCTCTGGGAGGCGCCGTTGGCCGTCATGGACACGACGCTCACCGACTACCGCGGGCTCGACGCCCCAGCCGCCGGGGCGGCGCTCCGGGCCGTGTTCGCGGCGGCCCGCCGGTCGGGCGGCCTGGCCGTCGTCCTGTGGCACAACCAGCTCGGCGCGGGCACCGAGGCGTGGGAGGCCGGGGTGGACGTGCTCGACCACGCCCTTGGACAGGCCCGCGCCGACGGCGCCGCGCTCGGCGGACTGGGGGCGCTCCTGGACCGCTGGGAGGCCGGTCCCGGGGAAGACCGCGCGCATCGGCGCTCGGGATAGTCGTTGGCACACCGTTCTCTTGCCGTCGTGGGCACGGTTCCGTGACGGCCGGAACGGCCGCCCGTCCCGTCCATTCAACCGCTTCACCTAGCTTCTCTATGGGACTGTTTACGACGTCGGCTGTTGAGCGCTTCGGCCCGGATCTCCTCGACCGGATCCCCCTCGGCATCTCCGTCTACCGGCTCGAAAAGCCGGCGGACCCGGCGTCGTTCCGCCTGGTCTACACCAACGCGGCCAGCGCCGAGATCACCGGCCTCGACGCTCGGGCTGAGGTGGGCCGGCTGCTCACCGACGTGGTCCCCGAGATCGGCGAGACCGGCCTGCTCGGCGTCTACGCCGAGGTGCTCCGGAGCGGCGCCGCGCGCGACCTGGGCCCGGTGACCTACGGCGACGACCGGATCCAGACGGCGACGTACGCGGTCCAGGCGGTCCCGCTGGCCGGCGACGCGCTCGCGGTCGTGTTCGAGGACGTGACCGACCGGGCGGAGGTCCAGGCCATGCGCGAGGCCCAGGACGAGCTGGGCCGGGAGGAGGCCCGATACCGCTCGCTCGTCGAGGCCACGGCCGCCATCGTCTGGACCACGCCGCCGTCGGGCCAGCTCACGCTCGACCCCCAGCAGTGGCACGCGGTGACGGGGCAGACGGAGGAGGAGGCCGCCGGCTGGGGGTGGCTCGACGCCGTCCACCCGGAGGACCGCGCCCGAACCGAGGCGGCCTGGTCGGCGGCCGTCGCGACCGAGACGCCGTACCACGTCGAGCACCGGCTCCGCCGGCCCGACGGGGGGCACCGCCGGATGGTCGCCCGCGGCGTCCCCGTCCGCGACCCGGACGGCGAGGTCGCCGAGTGGGTCGGGATCCACACCGACGTCGAGGCCCAGTCCCGGGCGGCCGAGGCGCTCGCGGCCAGCGAGTCCCGGTTCCGGACGCTGTTCGACGCCCTCGACGACATCCTGCTGGTCTACCCGCTCGGGCCGGACGGGCCCGAGCCGTTCGTCGCGTTCAACCAGGCCGCCGTCGGGACCTACGGGTGGACGGCCGACGAGCTCCTGACCAAGACCATCGCCGACGTCGTCGCGCCCAGCGACGCCGACGCGGCCGGGGCGCTCGCCGACCTCCGGCGGTCCCGGCGGGCCACGTCCGACTCGACCCACGTCACGCGCGACGGGCGGACGCTGCCGATGTCGACGAGCTCCCGCCTCGTCGAGTACGACGGGCGGCTGTGCGTGGTCTCGCTGTGCCGCGACGACTCCGACCGGCGCCAGTTCCGGCGGGCCCTGTCGCGCTCGAACCGCGAGCTCGAGGCCGCCGTCGCCGAGCGGACGACCCAGCTGGAGGCGTTCTCCGACGACCTCAAGATCCTGCACGGCATCACGACGTCCGAGCACGCCTCGCCCGAGGCCCGGTTCGAGGCCTACCTCCGCGCCGGCTGCGAGATGTTCGACCTCCCCGTCGGGATCCTGTCGGCGACGCCGACCGACCCCGAGACGGGGCAGGTCCTCTACCGGCTGGAGGCGGTCGTCTCGCCCGACCCCTCGCTCTCGCCGGGCCTGACGGTCCCCATCGAGCAGGCGTTCTGCGACGCCGTCCTGGCCACGCGCGCGACGGTCACCTACGCCGACGCGTCGGAGCAGGCCCCGGACCATCCGGCGTGCCAGCAGCGCGGGCTCCGGGCCTTTATCGGGACGCCGGTCTGGGTCGCCGGCGAGATCGTGGGGACGCTCAACTTCGTCTCGCCCGAAGCCCGGGCCGACGGGTTCTCGCCGTCCGAGCGGGACCTGGTCGAGGTCATGGCCCAGGCCGTCGGGCGCCGGATCGAGGCGGACCGCGCCGGCGACGCCGAGACGACGGCCCGGGAGCGGTACCAGACCATCGTCGAGACGGTCGACTCGGGCGTGATCGTGGTCGACACCGACCTCCGCGTCGTCATGTCGAACCCGTCGGCGCGGACGTTCCTGGGGCTCGTCGACCCCGACGGCGGCGACGGCGAGACCGACCACCTCGGCGACCGCTGGCCCGTCCTCAGCGAGGACGGCGGGCCGGTGGCGCCGGAGGACCTGCCCGAGGCCGAGGTGATGCGGACGGGCCGCGCCGTCCGGGGCCGGATCCAGGGGGTCCGGCCGCCGGGCGAGCCCACGCGCTGGTACCGCGTCAACGCGACGCCGATCGACGAGGACCACGACGGGACGCCCGAGGCGGTCGTGGTCTCGTTCCAGGACGTCACCGACTTCCGCCAGGTGGCCAACCAGGCCGTCGAGGCCCAGGACCTCCTGGAGGCCGTCCTGGCCGCCTCGCCCGACGGGACCATGGCGTTCCGGTCGGTCCGCGACGAGGCCGGCGCCGTCACCGACCTCGAGTGGGTCGTGGTCAACCGGCGGGCGGCCGAGATCACGGGCAAGCCGGTCGAGGCGCTCGTCGGCCACCGCCTGCTCGACGTGTTCCCGGGCAACCGCGAGGCGGGCCTGTTCGACGCCTACGTGGGCGTCGTGGAGACGGGCCGTCCGTACTACGCCGTCGTGCCCTACGCGCTCGACGGGTTCCGGACGTCGTTCCGGATCACGGCCGTCCCCCTCGCCGCCGTCGACGGGCTCACGGTCACGTTCACCGACCTCGCCGACGACGGGCTGGCCGGGAACGCGGCAGCCGCGGCATGAGCCGCTCGGCGCTCATCGTCTTCGCCAAGGTGCCCGAGCCGGGCCGCGTCAAGACCCGGCTGAGCCCGCCGCTCGACCCGGCCGAGGCGGCCGACCTCTACGGCGCCTTCTTGCACGACGCGCTCGACCGCTACGCCCGCCTCGGCGCCGCGCCGGACGGGCCCGCCGTCCGTCTCTACCTCGGCGGTGGCGACGGCCGGGTCCCGGACGGGCTGGTGCCGCCCGGCGTCACCGTCCACCCCCAGCGCGGCGACGGGCTGGGCGAGCGGATGCTCCGGGCGTTCGTCGAGACGTTCGCGGCCGGCCACGACCGGGCCGTCGTGGTCGGGACGGACCACCCGACGCTCCCGCCCGCCTTCTTCGCGCTCGCCTTCGACGCCCTCGACGACCCGCTGACGGCCGTCCTGGGCCCCAGCGACGACGGCGGCTACTACCTCCTGGGCCTCAACGACATCGTCCCGGACCTGTTCGACATGGCCTACAGCCACCCCGACGTGTTCCAGGACACGCTCGACCGGGTCATGGAGGTCGACCTGACGCCGGTCGTGCTCCCGGCCCACTACGACGTCGACGACCGGGCGGCGCTGGCGCGGCTGGCCCGGGAGTGGCGGGACGGCGCCGACGTGGGCCCTCAGACCGACCGCATGCTCCGAACCCTCACCGAGCGGTACGGGCTGGAGGCGTAGGTTCCGGTTTCCCAATCGGAAGCGCTTCCAGACCATGCACACGTCCAACGGGGCCGCCCCCACCACGCTCGCCTCCGGGGCCGGCGCGTTCAAGACGCTCGAGCAGTTCATCATCGAGCGCGAGTCGGACGCGCCCGGCTCGAAGGGCCAGTTCAGCCGGCTCCTCCGCGACATCGTGGTGGCGGCCAAGATCGTCGACCGCGACGTCCGCAAGGCCGGGCTCGTCGACCTGTTCGGCGAGACGGGCACGGTCAACGTCCAGGACGAGGACCAGAAGAAGCTGGACCTGCTGGCCCACGAGGAGTTCGTCCGCGCGCTGCGCCGCGGCGGCGAGGTCTGCCTGATCGGGTCCGAGGAGCACGCCGAGGCGATCCCGCTGATGTTCGACGGCTGCCAGGGGAAGTACGTCGTCCTGTTCGACCCGCTCGACGGCTCGGCCAACATCGACGTCAACGTGTCCATCGGGACCATCTTCTCGATCTACCGGATCCCCGACGACCACGTGGGCCGGGTGACCATCGAGAGCGCGCTCCAGTGCGGCCGGAGCCAAGTCGCGGCCGGGTACGTCGTCTACGGGTCCTCGACGATCCTGGTCTACACGACCGGGAACGGGGTGAACGGGTTCACGCTCGACCCGTCGATCGGCGAGTTCCTGCTCTCGCACCCCGACATCCGGACGCCCGACCGCGGCCGGATCTACTCGATCAACGAGGGGAACTACAACTCGTGGGAGCGCGGGCTCAAGCAGTACATCAAGTGGGTCCAGCGCGACGACCCCGACGACGCCGAGCGGCCCTACACGGCCCGCTACATCGGCTCGTTCGTGTCCGACATCCACCGGAACATGATGAAGGGCGGCATCTACATCTACCCGACCAACCCGCGGAACCCCTCGGGCAAGCTCCGGCTGATGTACGAGGCGAACCCGATGGCGTTCATCATCGAGCAGGCCGGCGGGCGGGCCGAGACGGGCCGGGGCCCGATCCTGGACGTCGAGCCCCGGGCGCTCCACGAGCGGACGCCGGTCTACATGGGGAGCCCCGGGATGGTCGCCGACGCGGTCGCGTTCCTGCGCGGCGAGCGGACCGAGTAGCCCCGCCTCGGTCGCCCGGTGGCGAGGCGCCCGGTGGCGAGGCGCCCGGCCGAGGTCCCGACACGACACCGCCCGCCCCAGCGCGAGGCCGAGGCGGGCGGAGGCAGCCGGACGGGGGCGTCCGTTAGAACCGGTAGCCGGCGCGGATACGGAGGCCGTCGACGCCGCCGAGACCGAGCTCGCCTTCCAGGAGGAAGCGCGTGAACTCGACGCCGCCACCGATGTTGAGCGCGACGTCCGTGTCGGAGCTCGACACCGTCCCGACGTCGACGCTGGCGTACTCCACCGAGAGCCCGGCCTTCCCGTAGGGCTGGAACGCGGGGCCACCGGCCGCGAAACGAGCCAAGAGGTCCACGTTCGCGCGGACGAACGTGAAGTCACTGCCGAAGTCGTCTCCGACGAACACGTACTCGACGAGCGGGCGGATGGACGGCGTCAGCGGGAGGTTGGCCAGGGGGGCCCCGACTTCGAAGGCGAGCCCGATGGAGGGCCCTTCGAGTTCGAGGTCGTAGCCGACGAGCGGCGAGAAGCTGACCTGGGCCTGGGCCGGGGCGGCGAGGCCGACGGCGGCGAGAGCGAGGGCGAGGGCGAGTGTGCGCATACCAGAGAGGGGTGAGGGGGTCGCCCCACGATACGGCAAACGGGGGCTCGTCCCGTCACCGGAGCCGGGGAGGAGACGTCTTCGGGGGGTCCCCCCGGTACGAGAACCCGCGTCTGGGGCGACCTGAGGTCGGTGCGCGGCCACCCTCACCCAACCCTCACCCTCCCGGCGGATCGGCCAGGGGGGCCGAGGGTAGCACGGCCCTCTCTCTCCCACGCACGTCCATGCGACTCCTCGTCCTCACCTCCGCCGTTCTCGTTCTCGCCGCTGCTCCGCGCGCCCAGGTTTACCAGGGGCTCGTCGAGCTGGGCGGCTCGGCCACCTTCCAGTCGACCGAAGGGTTCACCGTCTTGCAGTTCGCGCCGGCCGTCGGCTACTTCTTTACCGACGCGCTCGAGGCCGGCGTCCGGCTCAACTACGTCAAGCGCGAGAACTCGGACGGGACCGGCGCGCTGCTGGTGTTCGGGGCCTACCACTTCGGCCGGCCCGGCGCGACGACCGTCCCGTTCCTAGAGGCCAACCTGGGCACGAGCATCACCGGCGAGTCGGACCTGGTGTTCGGCGGGCGCGGCGGGGCCAAGTTCTTCTTCCTGCCCGGCGGGGCCCTGACCGCCGACGGGTTCGTCTACACGACCGGCGACGTCACGACGGTCGGGGCCGAGGCGGGCGTCTCGATCTTTTTCTAGGGCGCTCGGACCCGCGTCGGCCACGTGACGGCCCCCCGGTCCCGACGGACTGGGGGGCCGTGTGCCCGAGGCGGGCCGGGTCGCTATGCCTCGGCCTCGTCGGCGAGCTGGACGTCGGTCGGCGCGTCGCCGGACTGGGCCCGGGAGCCGACCGCGATCCGGCGCGGCTGGGTCGCGGCGCTCTTGCCGATCACGACGTCGAGGACGCCGTCGTCGTAGCTCGCCTCGATGGCGTCGGGGTCGACGTCGGTGCCCAGCGTGAACGACCGGAAAAAGCGGCCGTGCGCCCGCTCGACACGGTGGACCCGGCCGTCGGCGTGGTCGCGGGGGCGGCGCTCGCCGCTGATCTTGAGGGTGCCGTCGTCGAGGGTCACGTCGAGCGTGCCGCGGTCGACGCCGGGCAGGTCGAGCGCGAGCCGGTAGGCGTCCGGCGTCTCGGCTACGTCGGCGCGCGGGGTCCAGACGGTCTGGGAGGCGTCGCGGTCGCCGCTGAACGCGTCGTCGAACAGGCGGTCCATCTCCCGGCGCAGGACGGCGAAGTCGCGACCGGGACGGATCGGGAGGGTCGTCATGGGTAGACAAGGGAGGGTTGGACAACAGGACTGCCCCGGGGGGCATACGGGCGAGATCGCAGACTCTGTGCCAGACCCGTTATTGTCGGCGGGTCGGACACCGTGACAGCCCGCCCCTGACACGTCGTCCGCCGGCTCCGCCTCGGGGGCCGGCCGGTCGGACCCGGCCGGCGGTCAGAGGGGGGCCGACCGGCCCCGCCCAGGCCGGCCCTCGGCGCTCCGGCGCGGCCCGGAGAACAGCGCCGTCGCCTCCGGGTACCGACCGGCCTTCCGACGCCTTGCCGTGACGCCCGATCTGCCGCCCGTCCCCGACGCCGTTCCGCCGTTCGCGCGCCCGTCCCCGCTCGACCTGACGTTCGAGGGGTTCCCGCCCGAGGGGTTCGAGGCGCTCGCCCGACTCCGCGCCGAGCCCCACATCGGGCGGTACCGGGAGGAGAAGGAGGTGTTGGACCGGGCCGTAACCGCGCCGTTCAAGCGCTACCGCGACGACCTGGCCGTCAACTGGGTGCTGCCGAACGGGCTGGGGTTCGAGACCGAGCGGAACGTGTTCAGCCGCATCTTGAAGAACGACTTCGGGCGGGGCGGCTCGCACAGCCACCTGTGGATGAGCTTCTACCGCCCGCCCCGCAAGCGGCTCACCGACTTGCAGCTGAGCCACGCCGTCCACGCCGACGCGTTTCGGTGGGGGCTCTACGTCGGCGACTACGCCAAGGGGCTGTTCCGGCCGGCGCGGGAGCGGCTGGTAGAGGAGCCGGGCCGGTCGCTGGCCTTGCTCAACGACCTGCTGGCGCGGGGCTACCGGCTCGCGTTCGCGCCGCACGTGACCAAGCCCGAGGGGCACCCCGAGTTCTCGGACCGCCTGGACGCGCTGCCCGACGGGATCGGCCGGGCCAAGGGGATCTGGGTGATGCGCCGGATCTCGCGCGACGAGACGGAGGCGCTGGGACCGGGCCTGGTCGCCGCCGCCATCGACGAGCAGGAGGCGCTGTGGCCGCTGTACCGGTTCCTGGCCGAGGCGCCCGCGCTAGCCCAGGAGACCGCGCTCGGCTGACCGCGGCCGCCGCGGGTCCGCCCGCCTCGGCGCCGAGGCGGGCGGACCCGCGGCGAGGGCGAGGCGTGACAGGGGGCCGCCCCACACCTGCGCCCCGTGCTCCAGTCTCGCCAGTCCGGCCCCGTCCTCACGCTCACGCTCGACCGGCCCGAGGTCCGCAACGCGCTCTCGGCCGAGCTGGTCGAGCGGCTGACCGGGGCGCTCCAGGCCGCCGGCCGCGACGACAGCGTCCGCGTGGTCGTGCTCACCGGGACCGGGCGCGCGTTCTCGGCCGGGCGCCGATCTCGCCGCGCTCCAGGCGCTCTCGCACGACCAGCGCCGAGGCCAACCTCCCGGACTCCGAGACGCTGGCCCGGCTGTTCGAGACCATCTACACCCTGCCCAAGCCGGTCGTGGCCAAGGTCCAGGGCCACGCCATCGCCGGGCGGCTGCGGGCTGGCCGCCGTCTGCGACGTCTCGCTCGTGGCCGACGGCGTCCGGCTGGGCTTCACCGAGACGCGCATCGGGTTCGTGCCGGCCATCGTGGCCGTGTTCGTCGTCCGCAAGCTGGGCGAGGCGGCCGCGCGCGACCTGCTGCTCCGCGGCCACCTGGTCGACGCGGCCGAGGCGGCCCGGCTCGGGCTCGTGACGCGCGCCGTCCCGGCCGCCCGCCTCGACGCCGAGGTCGACGCGCTGTGCCACGAGCTGGCGACCGAGACGAGCGCGAGCGCGGTCGCCCTGACCAAGCGCCTGCTGGCCGACGTGCCCTCGATGGGGCTCGCCGAGGGGCTCAGCTACGCCGCCCGGCTCAACGCGCTCGCCCGCTCGACCGACGACTGCCGCGCCGGCGTCGCCGCGTTCCTGGGCAAGACGGACCCGCCGTGGAAGGGCGGGGCGTGAGGGGAGAGGAGGCGAGCGAACCCCACCGGCTCCCTCCGCCTCGGTACCGAGGCGGGCGGGGTGGTGCAGACGCGCCAGGGCCCTTCCACACTCTCCATCCCGCCCGCGTCCGGCGCTCCCTAGCTTCCGGCCACACCACGCGCCGCGGCGCACCCGAGATGGCTACGTACAAGGAGGCCGGGGTCGACATCGACGCGGGCGAGGAGGCGGTCCGGCGGATCAAGGGCCACGTGCGGGGCACGTTCACTCCGGGCGTCCTGACCGACATCGGCGCGTTCGGCGGGTTCTTCGCCCTCGACAAGAGCCAGTACCGCGACCCCGTGCTGGTCTCGTCGATGGACGGCGTCGGGACCAAGCTCAAGGTGGCCCAGCGCGTCGACCGGCACGACACGGTCGGGCAGGACCTGGTCAACCACTGCGTCAACGACATCGCCGTGTGCGGGGCCCGGCCGCTGTTCTTCCTCGACTACTTCGCCGCCGGGCAGGTCCGGCCGAGCGTGGTCGAGGCCGTCGTCAAGGGGTTCGCGGCGGCGTGCCGCGAGAACGGCTGCGCGCTGATCGGCGGCGAGACGGCCGAGATGCCCGACCTGTACGCGCGCGGCGAGTACGACCTGGCCGGGACCATCGTCGGCGTCGTCGAGCGCGACGAGATCGTGGACGGGAGCGCGGTCCGGGCCGGCGACGTGCTGCTGGGCCTGCCCTCGACCGGGCTCCACACGAACGGCTACACGCTGGCGCGCAAGGTGCTCTTCGAGCGGTTCGTGGCCGGCGACACGCCCGAGGCGCTGCACGGCGAGACCGTCGCCGAGGCGCTCCTGCGCGTCCACCGGAGCTACCTCGACGCCATCCAGGCCCTGATCTCGGAAGGACTGGCGCACGGGTTCGCCCACATCACCGGCGGCGGGCTGGTCGGCAACACGTCTCGGATCGTCCCCGACGGGCTGGCGCTCGACGTCGACTGGGACGCCTGGACCGTGCCCCCGCTGTTCCGGCTGATCCAGGAGGTCGGCGAGGTGCCCGAGGACGACATGCGGCGGACGTTCAACCTGGGCGTGGGCCTGGTCGTCGTGGTCCCGGCCGACGCCGTCGAGCGGGCCCTGACGGTCCTGGGCGCGCTCGGCGAGCCGGCCTTCGCCATCGGGACCGTGGTGGCGGGCTAGGCCCGCCTGGTCCGTCCGCACCACGCGCCCGCTCTCGCCGACCGATATCCTCCGGCCATGACACCGACCCGCATCGCCGTCCTGGGCGCCGGAAGCTGGGGCACCGCCCTCGCCATCAGCCTCGCCACGGGCGGCCACGCCGTGACGCTGTGGGCGCGCCGCCCGGAGGCCGCCGCCGAGATCACGGCCACGCGCGAGAACGCGCCCTACCTGCCCGGCGCCGAGATCCCCGGCTGGGTCGCCGTCACCGCCGACCTCGGTGCCGCGGTCGACCAAGCCGGGGTCTGGCTCGTCGCCGTGCCCAGCCAGTCGGTCCGCGACGTGATGGCGCCACTCGCCGACCGCGTGACGTCGGGCCTGACCGTCGTGTCGGTCGCCAAGGGGATCGAGAACGACACGCTGCTGACGACGAGCGGCGTGCTCCGCGAGGTGCTGCCCGCCGCCGACCCCGACCGCGTCGGCGTGCTCTACGGGCCGAGCCACGCCGAGGAGGTCGCGCTTGGGCCGGCCCACCAGCGTGGTCGCCGCGTTCCCCAAGCGGAGGTGGCCGCCCAGGTCCAGGCCCTCTTCATGCGGCCCGCGCTCCGGGTCTACGCCAACACCGACCTGCTGGGCGTCGAGATCGGCGGGTCGGTCAAGAACGTGATGGCGGTCGCGGCCGGCATGGCCGACGGGCTCGGGCTGGGCGACAACGCCAAGGCCGCCCTCGTCACGCGCGGGCTCGCCGAGATCACCCGCCTGGGGCTCGCGATGGGCGCCGACGCCCACACGTTCGCCGGCCTGGCCGGCCTGGGCGACCTGGTCGTGACCTGCTTCAGCCGCCACAGCCGCAACCGGGCCTTCGGCGAGCGCGTCGGCTCGGGCGAGAGCCGGGCCCAAGCGCTGGGCCACTCGACGATGGTGGTCGAGGGCGTCCGCACGACCCAGTCGGTCCGCGAGCTGGCCCACCGGTGGGGCGTCGAGATGCCGATCACCGAGGCCGTCGCGGCCATCCTGTTCGACGGGCTCGACCCGGCCGCGGCCGTCACGGCCCTGATGGAGCGGGACCCGACGCTGGAGGCGGCCCACCTCGATCCGCCCTCGTTCGACGGGACCGAGGCGTAGGGGTCGGGCGTGTGACGCCGAGCCGCCCCCCTCCACGCCCCCCGCCCGACGACCATGACTGCCGACGACGTCAAGCGCCTCGCGTCGATGGGGGAGGGCCGGCACCTCGAGTTCAAGAACCGCGTGCCCCGCCCCGAGCGGATCGCGCGCGAGGTGATCGCGCTCGCCAACACCGACGGCGGCAAGGTGCTCGTCGGCGTCGACGACGACGGGACGGTGCTCGGGCGTGAAGGACGCCCAGGAGGAGTTCTTCGCGCTCCGGACGGCCCTGGACGACCGGATCTTGCCGCCGGTCGACCTCGACTTCGAGCCCGTCCGCGTCAGCCGGACGCGCGAGGTCCTGATCGTCCACGTGCCGGCCAGCCCGGACCGGCCCCACGTCCTCAAGCCCGACCGCCGGCCCGACGGGACGTTGCCCAAGCAGCGCGCGTTCGTCCGCGTGGCCGACCAGTCGGTCGAGGCGAGCCGCGAGGCGGTCGCCCTGATGCGGGCCGAGGGCCGCGGCGACGCCGTCACGTTCACGTTCGGCGACGCCGAGCGCCGGCTGCTGGAGTACCTCGACCGCTACGAGCGGATCACCGTGCGGGAGTACGCCCGGATGAACAAGATGCCGCCCTGGAAGGCCTCGAAGGCGCTGGTGATGCTGGCGCGCGCCGGCATCGTGGCGCTCCACCCGCGCGAGGGCGGCGAGGACGTCTTCACGGCTGGGCTCAACGGCTCGTAGGGCTCGCCGGCGGGCCTTGGCCTGGCGGTGCCTCCCCGCCTCGGGCGTCCCCGCCTCGGGCGCGTCGCGGGCCTCCCCGCCGGCTCACCGAGGCGGGCGCTACGGGGTCTCGAAGAAGGCGACCACGGCGGCCTCGACGGCGTCGGTGAACGCGCCCTCGCCCTCGGCGACCACGACGCCGTCCGGCCCCACGAAGACGTACGCCGGGACCCCGCTGAACTCGAGCTCGGCGCCGGCCGCGACCGTCGAGCCCTCGGGGTGGAGCGCGTGCGTCCAGGGCATCGGGAACCGGTCCGCGCGGAAGGCCGCGACCTCCTCGGCCGTGTCGCGGACGGCGACGCTGACGATCTCCAGGCCCCGCTCGTGGAACCGCTCGTGGAGCGCGTGGAGACGGGGGAGCGCCCGGACGCACGGGCCGCACCACGTCCCCCAGAAGTCGAGCAGGACGGGCCGGCCCCGCAGGCCCGCCGCCGAGACCCGGACGGCCGGGTCGTCGAGCGAGGGGTAGGCGAAGTCCGGGACGACGCGGCCGGGCTGGACGCGCCGGTCGGGGCCCTGCTCGCGGCGGACGCGTTCGGCCTGGCGCGAGTCGGGGTGGTCGCGGACGAGCCGGGCGGCGACGGCCCGGGACCCGTCCTCGTCGCCCGCGAGCCGGAGGACGCCGGCGAGCACGCCGGCCGCCGGCGCCTGGACGCCGGGGTCCGGGTGGTCGTAGGCGAGCGCGCGGAGGTAGCGCTCGACGGGCCCGGGGACCGGCTCGCCCTCGGTGACCAGCGGGCCGGCCATCTTCCAGAGCACGTTGTTGACGGCCGACGGTGCCGTTCCCCCGAACGACCACAGCGGCGACGATGACGGGACGTCGCGGAGCACGCGCGCCGCGGCGGCCGAGTCGGCGTGGACCTTGTCGAGTCCCCACAGCGCCGCGCCGGCCCGGACCAGCGGGGCCGCGTCGGGTGGGACGGCGGCGGTGAACGCCGCGACGCGCGGTGCCGCGGCGGCCTCGAACAGCGGGACGATCGTCGCCCGGAGCGAGTCGTCGAGCGCGGCACGCCGGTCCATCGGGGCCGCCGCGACGGCCGCCTCGGCCTGGGCGATGCGCACCTCGATCTCGGGCGTCGCGAGCGGGGTCCGCCACCAGCGCTCGGCCGCGACGTAGACCTCCATGAGGGCCGCCGCCACCGGGTCCGACGCCGACGCCCCGAACGCGGCCGTGACCGCGGCCGGGTCCTCGGCTGGCGGCGAGACGGTCAGGCGGAGGTCGAGCGCGCCCGGCGCCCCGTCGACGACGAGCGGGACCCACAGCTCGTCCGACCCGAGGCCGAGCCCGAGCGCGCCCGGGCCGCCGGCCTCGATCCGGAACCGCCCGTCGCCGTCGGTCTCGGTCGACGCCACCACGCCCGGCCCGACCCGGCCGGACTCGAACTGGACGCGGGCGTAGGAGTGCGGCGTCCCGTCCGGGGCGAGCAGGACGCCCTCGACCGTCGTCTGCGCGCTCGCGGCGGTGACCAGGAGGGCGACGAGGAGGGCGGTACGCATGGCGGGCTCGGCAGCGAGCCGTCAACATACGGGGCCGGCCCGCTGCGTCCGCCTCGGGCACCGGGTGGGGCGCGCGGGTCACCGAGGCGGGCGGACTAGGGCGGAGGTGTGACGCGGGGTGTCACCCGGGGGCGGTATCTTGTGGCATCCCCCCAGACATCGAAGAATGCCCGTCGTCGACACGATCCCGCTCCACGAAACGGCGAAGGCCCGGTACCTCACCTACGCCCTCTCGGTCATCACCAGCCGGGCGCTCCCGGACGTCCGCGACGGGCTCAAGCCGGTCCAGCGGCGGATCCTGTACGCGATGGCGACGAACCTCCGGTTGCAGCCGGACGCCCGCTTCCGCAAGTCGGCCACGATCGTCGGCGAGGTGATGGGGAAGTACCACCCCCACGGCGACACGGCGATCTACGACGCGATGGTCCGGATGGCCCAGAGCTGGTCGCTCCGGGCGCCGCTCGTCGACGGCCAGGGCAACTTCGGCTCGCTCGACGGCGACAGCCCGGCGGCGATGCGCTACACCGAGGCCCGGCTGCGACCGCTGGGCGCGGCGCTACTCGCCGAGATCAAGCAGGACACCGTCGCCTTCCGCCCGACGTACGACGGCCAGCTGTTCGAGCCGGTCGTGCTGCCGGCGCCGGTCCCCAACTTCCTCATCAACGGGGCGACCGGCATCGCGGTCGGGATGGCGACGAACGTGCCGCCGCACAACCTGGCCGAGGTCGTCGACGCGTGCCTGGCGCTCATCAAGAGCCCGACGGCCCGGCTGGAGACGCTCTTGAAGCACGTCCAGGGACCGGACTTCCCGACCGGCGGGCGGATCCTGAACACGGCCGACGAGATCCAGAAGATCTACGAGACCGGCGAGGGCGCCATCGACCTGCGCGGCGAGTACGAGACGGAGGGCAAGGGGACCGTCGTCATTACGTCGATCCCCTACGCGCTCTCCAAGGCCGACCTGATCGAGAAGATCGCCGACCACATCCGGGGCGGGCGCGTCCCCCAGATCGTCGACATCCGCGACGAGTCGACGGAGGACGTCCGGATCGTGCTCGAACTCAAGCGCGGGGCCGGGGCCGAGGCGGCCATGGCGTACCTGTTCAAGCACACGCCGTTGCAGAGCCGGTTCCACGTCAACCTGACGGCCCTCGTGCCGACGGCCAACCCGGAGGTGGCCGCGCCCGAGAAGGTCGACCTCCGGACCGCGCTCCGCCACTTCCTCGACTTCCGCCTGGAGGTGGTCACGCGCCGGCTGGAGAACGAGCTGCGCGCGCTCGAAAAGCGGATCCACATCCTCAAGGGGTTCGCCATCGTGTTCGACGCGCTCGACGAGGCGATCAAGTTGATCCGCGCGTCCAAGAACAAGGCCGACGCCAACGCCCGGCTCCGCCACCGCTTCGGGCTCGACGAGGACCAGGCGGACGCGGTCCTGGAGATCAAGCTGTACCGGCTGGCCCGGATGGAGATCGACGCGATCCTGACGGAGCTGGCGGCCAAGGAGGCCCGCGCCGCCGAGATCCGCGCCCTCCTGGCCGACGAGGCCGGCCGCTGGGGGATCGTCCGCAAGGAACTGCGCGACACCAAGAAGCAGTTCGCCGACGAGCGGCGGACGGCGATCTCGGGGCCCGACGCCGTGGTCGAGTACGCCGCCGAGGACTACATCATCAAGGAGGACGTCTACGTCATCGTGACGCGCGACGGCTGGGTCAAGCGCCAGCGGTCGTACACCGACCTGGGCGCGATCCGGGTGCGCGAGGGCGACCGGGTCCTGTACGCCCTGGCCGGCTCGACGCGGGCGACGGTCGCGTTCTTCTCGTCGGCCGGGCGGGCCTACACGATCCGCGTCGACGACCTGCCCCAGACGACGGGCTACGGCGACCCGGTCCAGAAGTACTTCGACTTCGCCGACAAGGAGACGGTCGTGGGCGTGGCCTCGTTCGACGCGCGCGTGCTGCCGGTCGGCGTGCCCGAGGTGGGAGGCGTCCCCCAGCCGGAGCTGTTCCAGGGCGACGGCGCCCCGCCGGCCGACGACGTGACGGTCGGGCCCTACGTGGTCGCCGTCTCGACCGACGGGCTGGCCGTCCGGCTGGAGACGGAGACGTTCCTCGACCCCTCGAACAAGAACGGCCGCGTGATGATGCGGCTGGGCAAGGGCCAGCGCGTCGTCAACGCCGAGGTCACGTCGGGCGCCGAGAACGTGTGCCTGGCGACCAAGCAGGGCCGGGCGCTGATCTTCCCGGTCCCCCAGTTGCCCGTCTTCAAGAGCGCGGCCAAGGGCGTCATCGCGATGCGCCTGGACGGCCGCGACGACCGCGTGCTGGGGATGGCCGTCTCGGACGCCGCCCGCCGCGGCCTCGAGGTCGAGACGAGCCGGGGCCGGACCGAGATCGTCCGGACGACCAAGTTCGAGGTGACGAACCGGGGCAACAAGGGCTCGACGATCATCAGCCGGGGCACGCTGTCGGCGGCCACGCCGGACCCGGTCGAGCTCCACCTGCCCGGCCGCGACTGACCCCGCCTCGGGGCCGAGGCGGGGCCGTCCGTAACCCGGGGCCGTCCGTAACCCCGAAGCCGTCCGCCCGTAGCTCCCGCCTGCCCCCCGACCCCATGTTCGACTTTCTGCCGGCCGGCTTCGACCTCAACGACGTCCGCTTCTACTCCGCCCTGTTCGTGATGCTGGGCCTGGCCGCGATGACGTGGCGCCTGCGGCGCGTCACGCGGGCGCAGGAGTCCGAGGACCGCCAGCTCGCCCGAGTGGAGGCCGCCCGTCGGACGGGCGTCGTCGGAGCTGCACGCCCGGTCGAGCGCGTGCGGGCGTAGGTCACCGCGAGACGGCCCGCCTCGGTGACGGGGCGGGCCGTGTGGGGCCTAGCTGTCGGCCTCGACCTGGTCGCGGTTGAGCTCGGCGCCGACCTCGTTCGAGAAGTGCCGCGTGCAGGCGTCGCCGTCGAGCACGAACGCGTTGACGATCTCGAACGTCCCGCGCTCGCCGGTCACGGCGTACATCGCGAACGCCGCGTCGTCGGTCGTCTGCTGGTAGCGGAGCTCGACGTCGCTGATCTCGCCGTGGAAGGCGAAAAAGTCCTCGAACCGCTGGCGGACGGCGTCGGCGCCCTGGGCGGTCCACTCGAACGAGACCAGGGCCGCGTCGTCGGCGTAGAGGGCGGTGACGGCGTCGAGGTCGGCGGAGGCGACGGCTGCGACGTGCTTCTGGAGGAACGAGTCGGCGGACATGGCGAGGGGGAAAGAGAGACGGGCCTACTGCGCCGACGTGGCGTGCGGTCCACCGGGCGCGCGACTCGGGACTCTCCCCACCCGGCTCGGCCCCTGGGGCTCGACCTCGGGCGCGTCGCCGAGGCCGGCGGGGTCAGGACCGGTAGTCGGCCGGGCGGAGCGTGCCGGAGGCGTCGCGGACGTGCGTCTCGGCGCCCGCTACGACGTCGGTGTTGTGGGCCGAGGCGCAGAGCCAGCCGCCGACGCCGCGCCGCATGACGAACGAGAACAGGGTCCGCCGCTCGCCGGGCCGGGCGACGCCCGCGACGGGGCTCTGGCCCGTCAGCCGGAACAGGGCGTGGACGACGGTGACGGTCTCGGCCAGCGGCGTCTCGCGCGTGCGGACGACCGCCAGCGCCGAGTCGGGGAAGAGGGCCTCCAGCCCGTAGGCGTGGGCGCGGCGGATGGCCTCGCGGTCGTGCCACCACAGCCCGACCACGTTGACGAACTCGGCGTCGGGCTCGAACAGGTCGGCCAGGGCGTCGGCGTCGCGGGCCTGCCAGGCGGCGGCGAACGCGGCGGGCATGGCGCCCGGCGTGGCGAGGTCAGGCATCGGCCAGGGCCGACGAGGGCGTCCCAGACGGCGGCGCCCGTCTCGGGGTCGCGCGCCTGGGACGGGGGTGTGGCGGAGTGCGGGCCCCGCAGAAATCCGCGCGTGACCCAGAGGCCCGTCTCGGCGCCGTAGCGCGGCTCGGTCGCGAGCACGAAGGGGCTCTCGGCGCCCGTCTCGGGCGAGAGGTAGACGGAACGAGAACAGCCCGGCGACCGCCCCGAGCACGCCGCCCATCCCCCCGAACACGTCGGTCCGGACGACGCCCGGGTGGCAGGCGTGGGCCGTCACGCCCGTCCCGTCCAGGCGCCGCGCGAGCTCCAGCGTCCAGGTGGTCGCGACCAGCTTGGACTGGCAGTACGCCTTGAGAGACGAGTAGCTGCCACCCTCCGGCCCGCTCAGCGCCTCGGCCAGCCGGCCGGAGTCGGTCGTCGGGATGTGCCCGCCGGAGTGGGCCTCGCTCGACACCGTCACGACGCGGGCGCCGCCGTGCTCTCGCGCCGTGGCCTCCAGCAACGGGCGGAGCGCCTCGGTGAGCGCGAACGGCGCGACGGCGTTGACGGCCATCGTCATCTCGACGCCAGCGTCGGTCCGCTCCAGCGACGGCCGCAGGAGCCCGGCGTTGTGGACGAGCACGTCGAGCCGCCCGGTCCGCTCGCGGACGCTCTCCGCGAGTCGGCGGACGGCGCGGAGGTCGGCGAGGTCCGCGCACAGGGCCTCGTGGGGCGCGCCGACGTCCATCCGGGCGTGGGCGCGGGCCAGCTTCTCCGGGTCGCGGCCGTGGAGCAGCACCCGCCAGCCACTGGCGGCGAGCTTGTGGGCCAGCGCCAGCCCGACGCCGCCGTTGGAGCCGGTGACGAGGGCGGTCCTGCGGTCGGAGACGTCGACGTCTCCGGAGGGCGTGCGGTCGGCAGGGTCGAGGCGGGGGACGGTCTCCATGTCAGCGACGGGAGGGGGCGTGGAGACCGCGCGGCGGTGGAGAAAGTTGCCCGCCCCGTCGTCCGCGCGTACCGCCAGCCGGGCGGTAGTGACGTGGTGCCGTGCGGGTGTCACCGGGCGTCCGTACCATGCGAGCAAACGTCCCCCACGTGTTCAGATGGCCGAAGTTCAGAGTTACACCGGCGCCGACATCCAGGTCCTAGAAGGGCTGGAGCCCGTCCGCAAGCGCCCCGGCATGTACATCGGAGGCACCGGCAAGTCCGGCCTCCACCACCTGGTCTGGGAGATCGTCGACAACGCGGTCGACGAGGCCACCAACGGCTACGCGACCCAGATCGAGGTCGTGCTCCACCGCGACGGCACGACCGTGACCGTCTCCGACAACGGGCGCGGCATCCCGGTCGACAAGCACCCGACCAAGAAGGTCCCGGCGCTGCAGGTGATCCTGACCACGCTCCACGCGGGCGGCAAGTTCGACGGGTCCAGCTACGTGACGTCGGGCGGCCTGCACGGCGTCGGGTCGAGCGTGGTCAACGCGCTGTCGTCGGAGCTCATCGCGCAGGTCAAGCGCGACGGGAAGCTCTACGAGCAGCGCTACGCCCGGGGCGTGCCGGTGACCAAGCTCAAGACCGTCCGGTCGAACGTCCGCGGGACGGGCACCACGATCACGTTCACGCCCGACCCCGAGATCTTCGACAAGACGGACCTCGACGCCGGCACGATTCGGGACAACCTGGAGGTCAAGACGTACCTCAACGGGGCCCTGCGGATCGTGTTCAAGGACGAGGCGACCGGCGAGCGCGTCGAGTACCACCACGAGGGCGGCATCGTCGAGTACCTCGACACGCTCGTGACCCAGGCCGAGACCCGGCGCGTCCACCCGGACCCGTTCGTGGTCCGCCAGGAGGCGCTGGAGGACGGCGTCCGGACCGAGCTGTGCATGGTCTGGACGGAGGCCCCGCGCGAGTCGGTCACGAGCTTCGTCAACGGGATCCCGACGCGCGACGGCGGGACGCACGAGCAGGGGCTCAAGGACGGCGTCACCAAGGCCATCCGGAACTACGTCGAGACCCACGACCTGGCCCCGCGCAAGCTCGACATCACGGCCGACGACATCCGCGAGGGGCTGGTCGCCGTCGTCAACCTGTACCACGTCGACCCCCAGTTCCAGGGCCAGACCAAGGAGAAGCTGAACAACCCGGAGGTCCGCTCGGCGGTCTCGGGCGCGTTCCGGACCGAGTTCGAGCAGTACCTCAACGCCCACCCGTCGACGGCCGAGGCCATCGTGGCGCGCGTGATCCAGTCGGCCAAGGCGCGCCAGGCGAGCCGGGCGGCGGCCAACACGGTCCGCCGCAAGAGCGCCGTCAGCCACCGGCTCAACCTGCCGGGCAAGCTCTCGGACTGCGCGAGCACCGACCCGGCCGAGTCCGAGCTGTTCGTCGTCGAGGGCGACTCGGCCGGCGGCTCGGCCAAGCAGGGGAGGGACCGCAAGACCCAGGCGATCCTGCCGCTCCGGGGCAAGGTGCTCAACGCCGAGCAGGCGACGCGGTCGAAGGTGTTGGCCAACAAGGAGCTGTCTAACATCGTCGACGCCCTCGGTTGCGGTCTCGGCGAGGACCTCGACGTGACGAAGCTCCGCTACCACAAGGTGGTCCTGCTGATGGACGCCGACGCCGACGGGCTCCACATCGCGACGCTGCTCCTGACGTTCCTCTACCGCTACATGCGGCCGCTCATCGACGGGGGCTACGTCTACATCGCCCAGCCGCCTCTCTTCCGCGTCGACGCCTTGAAGGAGACGTGGTGGGCGCTCGACGAGGCCGACCGCGACCGGATCGTGGCCCGGATCCAGAAGAAGAGCCCCCGCACGACCATCGAGGTCCAGCGGTTCAAGGGGTTGGGCGAGATGATGCCGGCGACGTTGCACGAGACGACGCTCGACCCCGACAAGCGGCGGCTGCTCCAGGTCTCGATCCCGGAGGGCTCGCTCTTGGAGACCGAGCGGGCCATCACGGACCTGATGGGCAAGGACGCCGCGCCGCGCTTCGCGTTCATCATGGACCACGCCGCCGAGGTGGAGACGCTCGATGTCTAGGCCCGCCTGCCCCGCCTCGGGCGCGCGCCGGACCGCCGCGGCGGGTCCCGGCCGCGCGCCGAGGCGACCGGCCGCCTCGGCCCGGTGACGCGCCTGGACCGCCTGGGCCTGACGCTGCTGTCGGGCGGGATCGGGCTGGGCGTCGCCAACCTCGCGATGTGGGCACTGGGCGTCGGCGTGGGGCCCTGGGGGCCGTCGCTGTCGGGCGTCCTGATGGCCGGCGGGCTGGTCCTGCTGGCGGTCGGCGTGATGCGCGGGCTCCGCCGGGACGACTAACGACCCGGCCCGCCTCGGCCCCGAGGCGGGGCGACTAGCCGCCGGCGTGGGCCTGCTGGAAGCCGACGAAGAGGCCGACGCCGAGCGCGAGCACCATGATCACGGCGAAGTAGACCGCCAGCGCGACGACGATCGACAGCGCGGCGAGCCCCATCGTCCCCGGCCGGCGGTCGAAAAACTGGCGGCTGCCCCAGGCGGCGTAGACCAGGTACAGGATCAGGCTCAGGGACCCGACCCAGGTGCTTTGGAGCGCGACGCTGAGCGGCGTCAACACGAGCGCGCTCGGGATGACCACGGCCGCCTCGACGTAGGCCCCGAACACCGCGGACTCGGCCATCGTCCGCCCCCGGTCGGCCAGGAGCCACCGGAGCAGGGCCGCGAACGGCAGGACGATGAGCAGCGTGAAGTAGGCGCCGTACGTGAACAGGAACCGGACGGCCTCCATCATCACCGTCATCGCCATCTCCATCGCGGCGTCCGGCTCGCCGGTCGCCGGGAGAGACCCGGCGAGTTGGGCCTTCATCTGGGCCTCCATCATCGCCCCGTACCCGTCCTCGACCAGCTTGAAGATGACGGCGTAGACCGCGTAGACCACGAACAGCAGCGTGACGGGGTGGGTGTAGGTCTGGCGCTTGCCGTCCACGAACGTCCGCGCGACGTGGCCGGGCCGCAGGAGCACGTCGACGACGGTGCGGGGCAGGCCGCGGTCGAGGCTCAGGCGCCGGACCCGGAAGTCGTGCCACAGCGACCGGAACGCGAGCCGCTCGGCGACCGACTCGTGCTGGCCGCACGCGTGGCAGAACGGGCCGGCGAGCGCGGTCTCGCACTGGAGGCAGCGGACGGGCGCGTGCCCGTCCCCTCCGATGTCGAGGGCAGGGGAGGGGAGGGAAGCGGTGGGCACGGCCGGGTGGAGTACGCGTGCGAGAAACTGCGCATCCCCTCGGACCGCGTCAAGTCGGCCGCTCGGGCGGCGCGCGGCGCCTATCCTGGGCCGTCCTCCCGCGCCACCATGCTCGTCCGCCTCGCCGTTCTCGCCGCCGCCCTGGTCGCCGGGTGTGCCCCCTCCGTCCCGCCCGCGCCGCCCGAGACGACGGTCTACCTGGTCCGCCATGCCGAGAAAGAGGCCGGCGACGACCCCGCGCTGACGGCCGGGGGGGCCGCCCGCGCCGCCGCCCTGGCCGACGCGCTCGCCGACGCCGGGGTCCGCGCCGTCTACAGCTCCCAGTTCCGCCGCGCCCGGGACACCGCGGCGCCCCTCGCCGCCCGTCTGGGCCTCGACGTGACGGTGCTCCCGATCGACGGCCCCGACGTGGCCGCGACCCTGCGGGCGCAGGCCCGGCAGATCGCGTCCGACAACGCCGGCGGGGCGGCGCTGGTCGCCGGCCACAGCAACACCGTCCCGACCATGATCGCCGAGCTGACCGGGGCCCCCATGGCCGACCTCGACGAGTCCGAGTACGGCGACCTGTTCGTGGTCACGCTCGCCGCCGACGGGGCCGCCCGGCTCACCCGGCGCCGGTTCGGAGACTAGCCCCGCCTCGGGCCCGAGGCGGGGGGACCCGGCGGCGTCGTGGGCCGGGAAGTGCCCTGCCGACATCGGCGGCGTGTGCTAGCCTGGCCGCATGCCCCCGACCTCGATGCGGCTCGCCCTCTTGTTGTCGCTCGCCGCCGGCGCCTCGGCCCAGCCGAGCCCCGGGTGGCGGGTCGTCCTCGACGCCGGCCTCGCGGCGGGCGGCGACGGCGCGGGCAGCATGCTCCCCTACGCGACCGCCGCGCTCTCCGCTGAGCGGACCGGGTGGCGAGGGCTGCTCGTGGGCGCGCGCCTGAGTGGCGGCGGCAGCCCGCTCGCCGACGTCGACTGCTTCGAAGCGATCCGGTGCCCCGACGGTGTGGACGGGTGGGGAGCGGCCGAGGCGACGCTGGCGGCCGAGGCCCGCTCGGGCGGGCTCGCGGTGCGGGCGACGGTCGGCGCCGGCCTGGCCTACGTGGTCGACCGGGAAAACCGGGTCGCCCCTTCGGTCCGGGGCGGCGTGGGGCTGGACCTCCACCCCGTCCGGGCGGTGGGGCTGGGGGTGTGGGCGGGCGCCGCAGCCCGGGCCGTCGTCCCGACGGTCGAGGGCGGGCTGGGCCTCCGCGTCCGTTTCTAGGTCGAGGAGCGCGCTCTCGCGGTCGGCTCCGGCTCGCTCCGCTTGGGGCGCGGGGCGGGCGGGGTGGGGCGGCCCGTCGGGTCCGGGGCGTTCCCGGGGATTTCGGGGGGCGACGGCACGGGCGGCGCTACTTTCACCGTTGCCCGAAACCGACGCCACCGCCCTCCCGCTTTGGACCAGAGCCGCATCCGCAACTTCTGCATCATCGCCCACATCGACCACGGCAAGTCGACGTTGGCGGACCGGCTCCTGGAAGCCACCGGCACGCTGACCAGCCGCGAGATGCAGGCCCAGGTGCTGGACTCGATGGACCTCGAGCGCGAGCGCGGGATCACCATCAAGAGCCACGCCATCCGGATGCCCTACACGGCGGCCGACGGCGACAAGTACGTGCTCGACCTGATCGACACGCCGGGCCACGTCGACTTTACCTACGAGGTGTCGCGCGCCCTCAACGCGTGCGAGGGCGCCATCCTGGTCGTCGACGCGGCCCAGGGCATCGAGGCCCAGACGATCTCGAACCTGTACATGGCCATCGGCCAGGACCTCGAGATCATCCCGGTCCTGAACAAGGTCGACCTGCCGAGCGCCCAGCCCGACCTGGTCGCCCAGTCGATCACCGACCTGATCGGCGGCGACCCCGACGACGTGCTCCACGTCTCGGCCAAGACCGGCGTCGGCATCGGGGCCGTCCTGGAGCGGATCGTCGAGCGCGTCCCGCCGCCCACCGGCGATCCCGAGGCGCCGCTCCAGGCGCTGATCTTCGACTCGACGTTCGACACCTACCGCGGGTCCATCGTCTACGTCCGCGTCAAGGAGGGGACGCTCCGCAAGGGCGACGCGATCCAGTTCATGGCGACCGGCGCGAAGTACCACGCCGAGGAGATCGGCCACCTCAAGATGGGGATGGAGCCGGTCCAGGAGCTGGGGCCGGGCGAGGTCGGCTACATCATCGGGTCGGTCAAGGACGTCGCCGACACGCGCGTGGGCGACACCGTGACGCACCAGCGGAACGGGGCGACGGAGCAGCTCCCGGGCTACCGCGACGTCAAGCCGATGGTGTTCTCGGGGATCTACCCGACCGACTCCAACGACTTCGAGGACCTGCGGGGCGCGCTCGAGAAACTCCAGCTCAACGACGCCGCCCTCACCTACGAGGCCGAGACCTCGGCCGCGCTGGGGTTCGGGTTCCGCGTCGGGTTCCTGGGGATGCTCCACATGGAGGTGGTCCAGGAGCGGCTCGACCGCGAGTTCGGGCTCGACATCGTGACCACGATGCCCAACGTGCGCTACACGGTCGAGCTGTCGGACCGGACGTCGACCGAGGTCGAGAACCCGTCGGACATGCCGGACCCGGGCCGGATCCACGAGATCCGCGAGCCCTACGTCAAGGCCGAGATCATCACGCCGGTCGAGTACGTCGGCGCGCTGATGGGGCTGTGCCAGGACCGCCGCGGGACCTACATCACCCAGGAGTACATCACGACCGACCGCGTCAACCTGAAGTACGAGCTGCCCTTGGCCGAGATCGTGTTCGACTTCTACGACAAGCTCAAGTCGGTGTCCCGGGGCTACGCCTCGTTCGACTACGACTTTATCGACGAGCGGGCGTCGAAGCTGGTCAAGCTCGACGTGATGCTCAACGGCGACACCGTCGACGCGCTCTCGACCATCGTCCACCGCGAGAAGGCCTACGACATGGGCAAGCGGTTGTCGACCAAGCTCCGCCAGCTCATCCCCCGCCAGATGTTCGACGTGGCGATCCAGGCGGCCATCGGCAACAAGGTCATCGCGCGAGAGACGGTCAAGGCGCTGCGCAAGGACGTCACGGCCAAGTGCTACGGCGGTGACATCAGCCGGAAGCGGAAGCTGCTGGAGAAGCAGAAGGAGGGCAAAAAGCGGATGAAGCAGGTCGGCGCGGTCGAGGTGCCCCAGGAGGCGTTCCTGGCCGTCCTCTCGATGGAGTAATGAGGCGTCGGGCGTCAGCGAGGAGTCAGGGGGAGTCGGCCCGCCTCGGTGCCCGACCGGTGCTCCTCGTGCTCGCCGTTTTCTGTCTCCTGTCCCCTGTCTCCTCGGCCCAGGACGTGGTCCAGGTGCTCCAGCGCCAGCGCCAGGAGGCGCGGCTGGCGGAGATCCTGGCCGAGCGAGGGCCACTCCTGGCGCCCCGGCCGGTCGTCGAGGTGGGCGAGGTCGACCGGTGGACGCGGGCGTTCCGGGCCGTCGAGGCCGCGCGCCAAGCGGCCCGCGACAGCCTGGTCGCGGCCGACGAGGCCAAGGCCGACAGCCTGATCCGGCTGGCCCAGCTCGCCTCGCTCCGCTGGCGGAAGGTCGAGCCGGACGCCCAGCAGAGCTTCCTCGAGCAGTACCGCGAGACGTACTGGGAGGCGGCCTACCCCGGCCCGAGCTTGCTGGTCGACACGTCGTCGACGGCGCTCTTGCGGGGCCGGCTCCAGGCCGCGTTCGGCCGGCCGACCCGGAACGCGGACGCGCTCCGGCGCCACGGGTACGGCGGCTCGGAGTTCGTCCAGTTCGAGTACTGGTTCGTCGTCAACGACTCGATCCCGATCCTGGCGCTCGACATCGACGGGCCGTTCGGGCAGGGGCTGATGGTGGCCAGCGACGAGCGCTACGCCTCGCTGCTGCGGCCCATCCGCGCCGACCTCTCGGCCCGGCTCGACGCCGCGCGCCGGCCCGACCCCTGGGTCGACTACTACCACTCGTTCGAGCGGCGCCAGTGGTACCGGACCGGGTTCAACGGGGCCGACCAGTTCACCGTCGAGGTCCGCCCGCCTCGGTGGAGCGGCCGGTCGGACACGGACCGCTGGATCATCCACCGGTAGCGCCGCGCGCATCCCGGCCGTGCCGCCGCCCGTAGCTTCCCGGCCCCCACCCCCCCGCCGTGCCGACGCCTTCTTCCGCCCGCTCGTCCCGCCGCCCCCGCCGCGGGGACCGTCCGCGCCGCACCGACGGCGCCCGCCGCGACGAGGGGCCGCGCCGGCCGACGTTCCGCGAGAACGTCTGGTACTGGGTCAAGGCCATCGCGGCCATCCTGATCCTCCGGGCGTTCGTCGGCCGAGCCGTACCGGATCCCGTCGGAGTCGATGGAGGACACGCTGTTGGTGGGCGACTTCCTGATCGTGTCGAAGCTCCACTGGGGCCCGCGGACGCCGGCCACGCTGGGCGTCCCGGTGACGGGGCTCTACCTGGAGGGGCTAGAGGCGCCCCAGGTCCGGCTGCCGGGCTTCACCGAGCCCGAGCGCGGCGACGTGGTCGTGTTCAACTACCCGGCCAGGGAGGACGTCGAGCGCGGGACGATCCCGGCCTCGGTCCCGATCGAGCGCCGCTCGCCCTACATCAAGCGGATCGTGGCGGTCCCCGGCGACACGCTGGCGATGCTCGACAAGGTGCTCCACGTCAACGGCCGACCGGTCCCGCTCGCGCCGACCATGAAGCAGCGCTGGCGGGTGACCGGCACCGGCGACGCGCGGCCCAACGCGCGCCAGCTCCAGGAGATGGGCGTCGAGCTGATGCTGGGTGCCGACCGCGTCGAGCGCGGCGTCCGGGTGTTCGAGGTGTTCGCGACGCCGGCCGAGGTGCGAGCCCTAGAGGCGCTCCCGCTGGTGGCCCGCGTCGACCCGTCCGTGCTCGACGAGCGGGCCCGGGACGGGACGTTCGGGGCCAACCCCGACCACGTCGCCCCGCGCGTGGTCCCGGCGGCCGGCATGACGATCCCGCTGACCGACTCGACGCTGGCCGTCTACGGCGAGGCCATCACGCGCCACGAGGGCCACCGGCTGGAGCGGTCGCCCGGTGGGGGCCTGCTGCTCGACGGCGCCCCGGCCTCGTCGTTCACGTTCGCGCAGGACTACTACATGGCGATGGGCGACGCCCGCGACAACTCGGTCGACAGCCGCTACTGGGGGTTCGTGCCCCACTCGCACCTGGTCGGCAAGGCCGCTCTTCACGTTCCTGTCGTTCAAGGGCGAGTTCCCGTTCGTCCGGCCGTCGCGCTTCTTCCGGCCGATCCCGTAGCCATGCCCGAGCCCGGGGCGCCGCTGGACGCCGAGACCCCGCCGGGCGGCGCCGCCTCGGGCGCCGCCTCGGGCGCCGCCTCGGGCGACTCGGTCGGGGAGACGGACGGCTCGGCCCGACTCGGCCCGGCCGGTGGGTCTGCCGAGGTGGCCGAGGCGTTGCCTGTGCTCCCGGTGCGCCAGTCCTGGGCGCCTCCGCGCGGGCCGCTGCTGCTGCCGCAGCACGCGACGCCGCCCGCGCCAGCTCCCGAAGACCGCGCTGGGCCGTCGCTGACGAGCGCCGAGTCGCTCGGCGGCTGGGTCCGCGTGATCGGCGGGGCCGTCCTGTTCGCGCTCGCGCTGCGGCTGCTGGCCTTCGAGGCGTACCGGATCCCGTCCTCGTCGATGGAGGACACGCTGCTCATCGGCGACTTCGTGCTGATCTCGAAGGCCCACTACGGCCCGCGCGTGCTCGGCCGGCGCCTGCCCGGCTTCGACGACCCCGACCTGGGCGACGTGGCCGTGTTCAACTACCCGCCGGACCTGGCGCCCGAGGTCGCCCGGCGGACGCCCTACATCAAGCGGATCGTGGGGCTGCCCGGCGACACGCTCTCGATCCGGTCGAAGCGGGTCTACGTCGGTGACGCCGCCGAGCCGTCGCCCCGGGACGGCCGGCGGCTGTGGGCGCTCGAGGGGCGACTGCCGGCGGGCGAGGCCCTCGACTCGCTCGGGCTGGCCGGCCGCGTCCAGCGGGCCGGGCCGGGCGTCTGGGTCGCCTCCGCGACGCCCGCCGAGGCCGAGGCGCTCGCGCTCGCCGACGGCGTCGAGGTGCTCCGGCCCTACGTCCGGCCGGCCGGCGACGGGAGCGCGGCGTTCCCGGCGGCCTCGCGCTACAGCCTGGACGACTACGGCCCGGTCGTCGTGCCCGGCGCCGGCGACACGGTCCGCCTCGACGACGCGTCGTGGCCGGTCGTCCGGTCGGTGATCGAGCGGTTCGAGGGGCACGCCGTCGAGCGGACGGCGACGGGCTTCCTGGTCGACGGCCGCCCCGCCGAGACCTACACGTTCGCCCAGGACTACTACTTCGTGCTCGGCGACAGCCGCGACGACTCGGCCGACAGCCGGACGTGGGGGTTCGTCCCGTTCGACCACCTGATCGGCAAGGCGCTCGGCGTCTACTTCTCGTGGGACGAGGAGACGGGCCGCCCGCGATGGGGTCGGGTGGGGAAAGGCGTCTGAGGCCCTGCGGACCGGGCGAGTCCGGCAGGCCTCGCGGACTGTCCTGCCGCGACCGGCTAGGCCCGTAGATCCCGCCTACACCATCCCGATCCGCTTGCGCCAGACCCACTCGACGGTGAGGAGCGCCAGCGCGACGGCCAGGAGCCAGACGAACTCCAAGAGCGGCGTCTCGTCCTCGCGCACGAGCGGGCGGTCGGCGAGCGCCCCGGACTCGCGGAGGCCGGCGACGAAGGCGCCCAGCGTGTCGAGCCCGACGACGGCGCCGCCCGAGCGGAGCGCGATCTGGCGCATCAGGGCCGGGTCGGCGCCGGGCTCGCGGAACTCGGCGGCCAGCCGGCCTACGCCGAACGTGCCGCGGTCGTCGCCCAGCCGCTGCCCGCCGCGCGTCGCCTGGGCCGTGAACGTGTACGAGCCGGGCGGGCGGACGCCCAGGTCGGCGACGTAGCGGCCGTTGCCGAGCGGGCGCATCGCCGCGCGCTCGACGGCCCCGCCGGGCGCGCGGACGCTCAGCTCGAGCCGGGCGTCGTCGACGGGCGCCAGCGACTCGCCGTAGACCTGGCCCGTGAACGTGACCCGGTCGCGCTCGCCGAACAGCGCCCGGTCGGGCCGGACGCGGACGGGCCGGCGGTCGCGCGTCGCCGTCGTCCAGCGGACCAGCCGGTCGACGAGGCGGCCGTAGACCCCGCGCAGGTCGTCGAGGTCGTCGGGCAGCGTCCGCCAGCGCCACGAGCCGGCACCCAGCAGGGCCGCCGAGCGGACCTGCCCGTTCTGGCGGATCACCAGGAGTGGCGCGTCGAGCGTCGTCCCGCCTCGGCGGACCGTCGCCAGGACCCGGCCGCCGGGCTGGAGCGCCCAGCGCGTCGGGCGAGGCCGAGAGCGGGGGCAAGGCGCCCAGCCGGGCGGGCGTCACGCCCAGCCCGTCGAGCACGGGGTGCGCCTCGCCGGCCGCGGTCGGCGCCAGCGACATCTCGACGGCGCCGCCTCGGGCCTGGGCCGGCGCGACCGGCAGCACGTCGCCGAACAGCGTGCCGAGGCGGCCGATGTCGGTCGCGGCCGTCAGCACGAACAGGGCCGGCAGGCCGCCCGCGACGGCCTGGGCGAGCCGCTGCGATTGGCCGGGGTCGGCGGCGGCCCCGGGGTAGCCGGCCAGGACCAACAGGTCGAACCGGCCCAGCGCGTCGGGCAGGGCGCCCTCGTAGAACTGGCCCGGCGCCCGCTGCGTCCGGACCGTCAGGTCGACCGAGCGGTCGGCGTCGAGCGTCGCGCGGAGCGCCGCGAGGTCCGGGCTCGGCCCGGCGGCGACCAGCAGGACGCGGCGGGCGTCGTCGAGCACGCGGACCGTGACGGTCCGGGAGTTGTTGCGCGTCGTCGCCTCGCCGGCCAGCGGTCCGGCCGTGATCGTGTACCGGCGGACGCCCGGCGCGGTCGGCGTGACCTCGAGGTCGACGACCGCCTCGGCGGCCGTCGTCGGGCACCGCGACCGTCTGGCGAGCCAGCACGCGCCCGCCCGACGAGACCGTGACCGCGACCGACTGCCCGGCGTAGCCGGACGCCCGGATGCCGGCCTGGATCGGCAGCGGGCTCCCGACGCGCGCCACGTCGTTCGTGACCGCCCGCTCCAGCCGGACGTCGCGCGACGAGACGCTGTCGCCGGCGACGGCGGTGTAGATCGGCACCGCGAACCGCTCGGCGAGGTAGGCCGGGTTGCGGCCGTCGGTCACGCGCCCGTCCGAGACCAGCACGACGCCGCGCAGGTTGCGCCCGGCGAAGTCGGCCTCGACGCGGGCGAGCGCCGCTGCCACGTCGGTCCGCTCGCCGGCGAACGTCAGGCTGTCGCCCGGCGAGCGCGGGCCCGGCGGGCGTGGCCTCGGCCGAGAACCGGTAGAAGCGGAGCGCGGCGTCGGCCGGGAGCCCGTCGAGCGCCGCGCGGACCCGGTCGGCCGGGGTGCCCGCCCCAGCGCCCAGGCGCAGGCTCTCGCTGTCGTCGACGAGCACGGCCAGCAGCGGCGGCTCGCCGGTCCGCGTGACGCGCCGCCAGACCGGGTCGGCGAGCAGAACCAGGACCAGGAACAGCGCGGCCCACCGGAGCGCGGCCAGGCCCGCCCGCCTCGGGCCCGAGACGGCCGGCGTGCTCCGCCCGTAGCTCCACCACGCGAGCACCCCCGCGGCGACGGCGCTGACCGCCAGCACGACGGGGGAGACGGCGAACGTGAGGTCCACGAGCGAGAGGGGAGAGGCGGTCGGAACGGGGTCTGAAACGTGGGATTGCGCGGGCCGCCGTCGTCACGGGCTCGGGCGTTCCCGGGGCGTGTGCGGGGCCAGCGCGCGTCGCCGGCCTCGCGCGGTCGCCGTCGCGCAGGCTCACCGGCCGAGCGCGCGTCCGTCGAAGGCGCCGGGCAAGAGCGCGGCGGGCGTCGTGATCTCGGGGGCCTCGGCCCCGCGCCAGATCACGACCGCGCAGTCGGGGGCGAGCTCGGCGATCACCTGGCGGCACCCGCCGCACGGGGTCCCGCCGGGCGCCTTGACGCACGCGACGTAGAGCCGCCGGATCGGCCCGAGCCCGGCCGCGACGGCGCCGACGAGCGCGGCCCGCTCGGCGCACAGCCCGCGCGTCCAGTCGTGGGCGTCCTCGACGTTGGCGCCGACCACGACCCGGCCGGCGTCGTCCTCGACGGCCGCGCCCACGGGGAAGTCGGACGCCGGGACGACGGCGCGCTCGGCGGCGGCGAGGGCGAGCGCGGCGCCGCCGGCCGCGTCCGGCGGCGGCGGCAAGTCGACGGTCAGTCCCAGCGGGGCGCCGAGGTCGGGGAGGTCGGCCCCGTCGCGGACGGCGAGGTCGGGCTCGCGCAACCGCCACGTGCCTCCGACGGCCTGCTCGATCTCGCCCAGGCCGGCCGGCCCGAACGCGACGCTCCGGGCCACGGCCACGGCCGGCGCCTCGGCCATCCGCGCGAGCGCGAGCGCGCCCTGGAGCGCCGGGATGGTCAGGGGGAACGAGGCGTTCTCGATCCGGGGCGCGGCGACCCACCGCCCGTCGCCCAAGAGCACCGCGACGCCGGCCGGAGTGCCCGAGTAGGGGACGTACGAGCGGGGGGCGCAGGCCTGGGCGTGGGCGCGGAGACGGTCGAGCATGGGGGCGGAACGGGGGCGCGTAGCTTACGCCCGGGGCCCGCCCCCCGCCGGAGTGGTGAAACTGGTAAACACATCGGACTTAAAATCCGCCGGCGCCTAGCGCCTTACGGGTTCGAGCCCCGTCTCCGGCACCCGTCGGTGCATCGGCTGGCCTCGCGGGCGGGTCATATCGGCGTGCCCATTATGGGCACAGGGCGATAAAACACAAAACGATAGGGAGGGGTGTGGCCACAGGCGGTGTCCGCTCCCCGTCGGATTCATCCGAACGGCAGGGGGTGCCGGTACATTCGGTACGCGATCCCACGTGGCTCGCCGCCGCCGTCCGGCGGTCCCTGCGCCCGTCCCCCTTCCCGTTCTGCCATGTCCCGTTTCGTTACGCTCGCGCTGCTCTTGGTGGCCGCGCCCGCCTTCGCACAAAACCCGACCGTCTCCCTGACGGCGTCGCCCACGACCCTGTCGGAGAGCGGCGGCTCGTCGACCCTCACGGCGACCCTCTCCGCGGCCGTCAACGAGGACGTCACGGTCAACCTGGCCGCGACCGGCGACGCCGACGCCTTCGCGCTGGCGTCCACCACGATCACGATCGCGGCCGGCCAGACGGCGGGGACCACGTCGCTCCGCGGCCGGAACGACTCCGACTTCGACAACGAGACCGTCGTCGTGTCGATCAACACGGTCACCGGCAGCGACGGCAACACGCAGAACGACCCGACGGTGTCGGGCAACCCGGCCACGATCACGATCGCCGACGACGACGTCCCGGTCGTCCGTCTCACCGTCAGCCCGTCGACGGTCGACGAGGGCAAGACGTCGACGATCCGGGTCGAGCTCGCGTCCGGGGCCACGGCCAACGGGCCCATCACGGTCGCGCTGGGCTACAGCGGCGGCTCGGGCCGGTTCACGTCGCCGGGCCAGATCGTCATCCCGAACGGCGCGTCGTCGGCGACGGGCACGTTCTCGGCGACCGAGAACACCGTCGACGAGGCCGACGTGACGGTCCGCGTCTCCATCGACGACGTGATCGGGGCGGCCGACGAGGACGGCAACCAGTCGCGGACGATCACGATCGTCGACAACGACGCCACGCCCGCCTCGGTCTCGCTCTCGGCCAACCGGACGACGATCGACGAGCCCAACGGGGAGGCCACGATCACCGTCCGCCTGTCGGAGAACGTCGACCAGGCCACCGTCGTCACGCTGGACGTGACCGGCGACTCGGACGCCTACCGGATCAGCGCGACCTCGCTCACGATCCCGGCCAACCAGCGGACGGCGACCGCCACGCTCTCGGCCCGGAACGACTCGGACTTTGCCAACGAGACCATCGTGGTGTCCATCGTCGGCGTCTCGGGCGGCCGCGGGGCCGTCGAGAACGGCAACCAGACCGTCACGTTCACGATCACCGACGACGACCGCCCGGCGGTCACGCTCTCGGCCGCCGCGACGACGCTCGTCGAGGGCGACTCGACCACGGTCACGGCCTCGCTCCCGGCCGGCGTCACGGCCAACGGCGACGTCACCGTCCGGCTCGCCTACGCCTACGACGACGGCGACGGCGACAACACGCCCGACGGCGGCCCCGGTGAGTACTCGGCCCCCAACGAGATCGTGATCAAGGCCGGCCAGAACAGCCGGACGGTCAAGTTCTTCTCGACCGAGGACACCGACGACGAGCCGGCCGCCACGGTGACGGTGTCGATCAGCAGCGTCTCCGGGAACGCCGTCGAGGACGGCGACCAGAAGGTCACGATCACGATCACCGACGACGACGCCGCGCCCGTGGCCTCGTTCGAGGCCGAGCCCAACGTGATCGCCGAGACCGGCGGGGTGTCCCAGCTCACCGTCCGCCTGACGAACCGGAGCGACCGCCGCGTCGGCGTCGTGCTGAGCTACTTCGGCACGGCCAGCCGCGGCTCGGACTACACGGCGCCCGACACGGTCTTCGTGGCGCCGGGCGAGCTGGTCGGCCGCTCGCCGCTCCGCTCGATCGGCGACGACGGCCGGAACGAGCAGGTCTTCATCGAGGTCGTCTCGGTCGTCAACGGGACCGAGGCCGGCGGGAACGGCGGGCAGCAGGAGCTGCTCACGCTGAGCCCGGCGCTCAACCGGTCGGCCGCGACGTTCGCGGCCAGCTCGGCGACGGTCGCCGAGACCGCGGGCTCGGCGACGGTCCAGCTCCAGCTGAGCCCGGCGTTCGCGAGCGCCAAGTCGGTCCGCGTCGAGTTCGACCCCGCCGCCTCGACGGGCACGTCGGCCGACCTCGGCGGGTTCACGAGCCAGTCGGTCACGTTCGCCGCGAACGCCACGACCGCCTCGCTCTCGATCCCGGTCACCAACGACGCCGTCCGCGAGGCCGACGAGACGTTCGTGTTCCGGATCGTCTCGACCGACTCCGACATCCGCGCGGACACTTCGGCGACGTTCACGCTGACCGTCACCGACGACGACGACGTGACGGACGTGGTCATCAACGAGTTCGACTCGATCGTGTCGGGCGGCGGCGAGTTCGTCGAGCTGTTCGCGGCCGGCGGCGCCGGCCTGACGGACGGCCTCTCGCTGGTGTTCTTCGACAGCGACTCGACGGTGGTCGCGGTCAGCGACCTCGACGGGTTCTCGACCGACGACGGCGGGTTCCTGGTCCTGACCGACGCCGACGCCGGCATCTCCATCCCGGACCAGTTCCTGGGCGTGGCGGTCTACCTGGGGAACGGGCCGGCCCTGGGCGCCCGGTTCAACGCGTCGAACGCGCGCCTGGTCGACTCCATCTTCCAGGACGAGGCCGAGGCGGCCGCCGAGCGCGGCGCCCAGGCCCGCAACGGGTCGCTCCAGCGACAGGACACGGGCGGCTTCGCCTTCGTCGACCCGCCGACGCCGGGCGCGGCCAACGGGATCGGCGCGGCCGTCTCGACCATCGACACGCCGACCGTCGAGCCGGTCGTGGGCGAGGTGTTCCCGAACCCCTCGGCCGGGCGCGCGTCGCTCGAGTTCGCCGTGACGTCGCCGCAGCACGTCCGCGTCGAGATCTTCGACGCCCTGGGGCGGTCGGTCTCGGTCGCCTACGACGAGCAGGCGCGGCCGGGCACGATCCTGAGCGCGACGCTGACGGGCCGGTCGCTCGCGCCGGGCCTCTACGTGGTCCGCGTGACGGGCGAGACGTTCGCCCAGGCGCGCACGCTGACGGTCACGCGCTAACGCGGTCCGCCGGACTGGACGGGGCCCGAGGCCGGGGGAGCGATCCCCTCGCCTCGGGCCCCGTCGCGTGGAGGGCCTTTCCGGACGCGCTGCCTAGACGGCCAGCCGGATGGTCGGCACCCCGGGCGCGGCCCGGAGCGCCGGGCCGGTGTCACCGCCCCCGTAGTGGGCCCGGTTGATCTCGCGGATGGTCCGGGCCGCCTCGGCGACCGTGGCGTCGCGCTGGTCGGCCCGCTGGCGGACCCGGTCGTTGGCGCGCAAGACGGCGTCCTCCAGGTACCGCTTGTGCTTGTCGACGTAGTCCTGGGGCGAGGCGAACAGGACGAGCCCGCGCCGGGCCTCGTCGGTCCCTGAGACCCGGATCGCGCCGACGCGGGCGTTCCGCTTGCGGGGGTAGCTGGTCAGGGCCCACTCGTGGTGGAACGCCTCGACCCAGGCCTCGTCGGGCGGCTCGGACAGGCGCAAGACGATGGACGTGATGAGGTCGCCGGCCTGGGACGTGGAGACGGCGTCCTCGTAGAGGCCGACGATGCGGAGGGCGGAAGACATGGGGGAACGGTGGTGGGGGGCACCAACGTCGCGCGGCCGAGCCCCCTCGTCCAAGGAGGGCGGCTCCGGAAGGGCCCCGTTCCTCCGGTCCTCAGCAAACCCTCAGAGAGCCGGGCCACCGCGAGGCCCCCATGACGCGACCGAGGCCGCCTCGGTCCGCCGGTCGGTCGTGGCTGCTGCCTTGGCCCGTCCCGGGCCAGAATCTCGGGGGTGCAGCGCACGGCTCGGGCCCCGCCTCGACAGGCCAGAAGCGCGCGGTGCCACGGACGGGCTTGGCTCCCCTACCCGTTCGCGACGACCACGGACAGAGCAGCCGTCGCCCACACAGAGCCAGCCGAGAGACGGCGACGAGGGACCGCCGACGGCTACGCCAGCAGGCTAGCCGCGGACGCCGCCCGAGCGGAGCGGCCGGTCCCGAGCCGGGATGGGCCGGGGCGGGTCGACGGGCGCGATGGCCCCCGCCGCGTCGGCCACGAAGACGGCGGCGTAGCCCCAGCGCGCCGCACGGCCGGAGGCGTCCTTGGCCTCGGGGCCGACGAAGGCCAGCGGCGTGCCGAGGTCGGCAGGGAGGTCGATGGCGGCCATCGTGTCGGGGGCCAGGCGAAGCGCGGGGCCAGGAAAGGCCGCCGGGTCGCCGGGCTCGCTCACGTCGACGACGACGCCGCCGGCGGCCACGAGCGCGTCGAGCGTCTCGGGCGCGGCCCAGGCTACGGTCGCCGCGACGTCGGCCTCGGCCAGGACGGGGCTGGCGAGCGCGAACAGGTCGTCGCCCGAGCGGGGGGCGCCGCGCCCGCGGACGGTCCCCTCGCCGTCGACGACGACGGCCAGCGGGACGCCGGTGTAGCCGAACGCCCGGGCGGCCTGGCTCTGGGCGCCGTCCACGCGGACGGCGACGACGGAGGCGCCGGCCGCTTCGAGGTCGGCGAGCGCGTCGGCGAGCGCGGTCCAGGCCTCGGCGTCGTCGGCCTGGGCGAACTGGAGCACGATCGGGTGGCCGGCGAGCGAGGTCAGGTCGACGGGCCCCTCGGCGGTCGGCAGGACCACGGCCGGGGCCGCCTCGCGCGTCGCCTGGACGACCGGGGCCGGCTCCGGCGCGTCGGTCGCGCACGCGCCGAGCACCAAGACGGCGCCGAGCCACAGGGCCGGCGGGGACAGCAGGGCGAGGCGGCTCGGCACGGTCTAGCTGGCGGCGGTGACGGCCTCGCGCAAGGCGTCGAGGCGGATGGACCCGTGGCTCTTGACGTCGACGGCCTCGCCGTCCTTGATCAGGATGGCCTGGGGCGTCTCGTGCTGGACGTGGAGCTGCTCGGCGAGGTAGGCCGAGACGTCGCGGGCGTACTGCACCACGACGGCGTAGAGCGGCGGGTCGGCGTCGCCCTCCAGCCCGACGAACTCCATCTGGCCCCGGGCCGAGATCGGGCACGCGATCGAGTGCTTGAGGAGGTAGACCGGCGCGTCGTGCGACGCCTCGAGCATCGCGTCGGCGTCGGCGGTGGTGGCGAGTTCCTGGACCTGGGCCATGGGGGAATCAGCGGATGTACGGGACCGTACCTTCGGTGTCGCCCTTCGACACCCGCCGGCCCACACCGGGAAGGTAGCTCCGGTCCAGGGCCTCGACCTCTCCCCACCCCGGAGAAATCCCCTAGTTCGCCAGGATATGCCCGACGACACCGCCGTTCTGACCGGCGCCGAGGAGGTCCGCTGGGACCTCGCCGACCTCTACCCCTCCGACGACGCGCTCGCGGCCGACCTCGACGCGGCCGAGGCCGAGGCCCGCGACCTGGCGGCCCGCTACCGCGGCCGGCTCGCCGACCTCGACGCCCCGGCCCTGGCCGACGCGCTGGCCGCGTTCGCCGACGTCCACGACCGGTCCGGCCGGGCCTACACCTACGCCTACCTCGCCTGGAGCACCGACACCGAGTCTCCCGAGGCCGGCGCCCGCTTGCAGCGGGTCCGCGAGGCGTACACCCGGATCGGCCAGGAGCTGCTGTTCGTCGACGTCGAGTGGGCCGAGCTCGACCCGGACCGGGCCCAGGCGCTCGTCGCGTCGGAGCCGCTCGCGCCGTACCGGCACTACCTCGAGCTCAAGACCGAGGCGCGCGACCACGTCCTGTCCGAGCCCGAGGAGCGGATCCTGTCCGAGAAGGCGGTCACGGGCTGGAGCGCCTGGAACCGGTTCTTCGACGAGACGCTCGGCGCGGCCCGGTTCACCGTCCGCGGCGAGTCGCTGCCGCTCCAGCGGGCGACGGCCAAGCTCCACGACGCCGACCGGGCCCTCCGCCGCGACGCCGCGGAGGCGGTCACCGACGGGCTGGAGACGCTGCAGCGCCCGCTGACCTACGTGTTCAACACGATCCTGGCCGACAAGGCGTCGAGCGACCGGCTCCGCGGCTACGACTCGTGGGTCGCGAGCCGGAACGAGTCCAACGAGATCGACGGCGGCTCGGTCGACGCGCTCGTCGAGGCCGTCACGGGCCGCTACGACCTGGTCGCGCGGTTCTACCGGCTCAAGCGGTCACTGCTCGGGCTCGACCGGCTCTACGACTACGACCGCTACGCGCCGACGGCCGAGGCGGCCGCGTTCGTGCCGTGGGACGACGGCCCGCGAGACGGTGACCTCGGCCTACGGCGACTTCGACGCCGAGATGGGCGCCATCGTCGAGCGCTTCTTCGACGAGCGCTGGATCGACGCGCCGCCCGAGCCGGGCAAGCGGGGCGGCGCGTTCAGCCACGGGGCCGTGCCGAGCGCGCACCCGTACATCCTGATGAACTACACGGGCCAGCTCCGCGACGTCCAGACGCTGGCCCACGAGCTGGGCCACGGCGTCCACCAGTACCTCGCGCGCGACCAGGGCGTCTACCACGCCGACACGCCGCTGACGACCGCCGAGACGGCGTCGGTCTTCGGCGAGATGCTGACGTTCCAGCGGACGCTGGCCGCGCTCGACGACCCGGCCGACCGCCTGGCGCTCCTGGTCGAGAAGATCGACGACACGATGGCGACCGTCTTCCGGCAGGTGACGATGAACCGGTTCGAGGCCCGCATCCACGCCCACCGCCGCGAGCGCGGCGAGCTCGCCCCGGACGACTTCGCCGACCACTGGATGAGCACGCAGGCGGCGATGTACGGCGACTCCGTGACGCTGACCGAGGGCTACCGCCGCTGGTGGAGCTACATCCCGCACTTCGTCCACACGCCGGGCTACGTCTACGCCTACGCGTTCGGCGAGCTGCTCGTGCTGGCGCTCTACGCCCGGTACCAGTCGGAGGGCCCGGGCTTCGCGCGGCAGTACCGCGACCTGCTGGCCGCCGGCGGCTCGGACTGGCCGCACGTCCTGGTCGGCCGCCTGGGGATCGACCTGCGGGACCCCGGCTTCTGGGACCGCGGCCTCGACGCCATCGAGGTGCTCGTCGCGGAGGCCGAGGCGCTGGCGGGGGAGCGGGCGCGACAGGACGGGGGCCAGCGGACACCTCACGGGCCGGGCGGGCAGGGTGGAGGGCGCGCCCGGCCCCGGCTCGGGCCCTGAGATATCCACACCGCCCGAGGCGGCCCCGTTTGGGCGCTATGTTGACCGGGGCGCCCGTCCCCCCCATGCCCTCGACCACCTACGTCGCCCGCCGGCCGGGGCCGTTCTCGGCCCTGGTGCAGGCCGCCGAGATCGGCGGGCTCCGGCTGGAGCCCCACCCCCCGGCGCGCGCGCCGCGACCGGTTCTACGACACCGACGACGGCGAGCTGCTGCGGCGCGGGCTCGCGCTCCGGGTCCGCGAGCAGGGCGGGCGCGTCGTGGCCTCGCTCCGGGCCGTCGAGGGGACGGCCGCGCCGTCGCCCGACCTCGGCCTGTCCGCCCGAGGCGGAGCCGGCCGAGGGGCCGCTCGTGCTGCCGCCGAGCGCCCTCGCCGACACCGTCCGCGCGGCCGTCGGCGACGACGCGCTCCGCCCGCTGCTGACGCTCCGCCAGTACCGGACGCCCCGGATGGCCTACGACGGCGAGCGTCCCGGTCGGCGTGATCTCGTTCGACGTCGTCGTCTACGAGATCCCCGGAAGCCGCGTCGTCTCCAACGAGGTCGACGTCGACCCCTGGCCCGGGTCCGACCTGGCGGCCCGCCTCGGGCCGGCGTTCGAGGTGCGTGGGCTGGAGCTCGCCGACCGGACGAAGGTGGCGCGCGGCCTCCTGCGCCATCCGGCGGACGCTCGACCAGCCGGCCCTGCTGCTCCCCGACGAGCGCCGCCACCTGGAGGCCGTCGTCGCCTCGGACTCCGACCCGTCCACGCGCCGCCGCGCCCACGTCGTCTTGCTCGACGCGCGCGGCTTCCGGCCCGACACGATCGCCTCGCAGACCGGCCTCAGCATGGTCCGCGTCCAGCACTGGCGCGAGCGGTTCCGGGACGTCCGGCTGGGGGTCCTCGACCCGGAGCCCTCGCCGGTCCCCCGCCGCGCGCCCCGCCCGGCGGCCCCCCGCCCGGCCACGCCCTCCGGAGACCTCCCGCCCGACCCGCTCCCGCGCCCGACCGTCGACGTCCGCGCCGCGCCGCCCCCGCCCGAGGGCGACGGCGTCCCGTTCGGGGACCCCGACGGGGGCGGTCGACATGGCCGACCTGCTCGACCTGTTCAGCCCGGCCCTCCCGGACACCCCGTTCTTCGACGGGACCGCCGAGGCCGACGTCGCGGAGCCCAGCGGGCCTGAGCCGGCCCTCGTCCCGCCGGTGCGCCACGCGCCTCCGGCCGCGCCGCGCCGCGTTCCGTACCCGGTCGTTCTGGGCCCCGTCCCGTCCGCGCCTCCGGCGCCCGAGCCGGACCCGTTCTCCGAGGTCGACCTGCACCCGGCTCCCGCCGCGCGAGACGGCCGGCCTCGGTGTCGCCGTCGGTCGAGGTGGGCCGAGGCGGCCGCCGTGCACCGGCCGGTTCTGGACGGAGACACGCCTCTGCTGGAGGCCGCCCGGGCCATGCTCGCCTACGCCGTCGCCGCGTTCGACGGGCAGGCCGACGCGGTTCCTGGCCACCCGGCGCGCCCTCCGACGCGCGCCGCCTGCTGGTCGCCGCCCACGCGCTCCGGCTGACCGCCGAGACGTTCGGCGCGGCGCTGCCGGCGCGCGCGGCCGGCCGCCTGGTCTCGGCCCTGCGCCCGCTGGTCACCGACCTGGACGAGGCCCTCGACGCGGCCCGCGCCGCGCTCGCCTCGACGGGCCGGGCCGACCTGGTCGGTCGGGCCACGACGATGCTGGCCGTCGCCGCCGACCGGCTCGACGGCGAGCGCGAGGCCTGGGGCGGGCGGTCCCGACGGATCGTCGCGCGCCTGGCCGACCAGTCGGCCGACGGGGCGCCGCGCAGCGACGACGCCCCGCTCGCCGACGACTTCGTGGGCGCCCCGGCGACGCCCCCTCGGCGACGCGGCTCCGCCACATCTTGGGCTCGGCGGTGTGGGGCCGCTTCGAGGCCGTCCGCGCGGTCGAGGACGACCTGGGCGCGCCGACGCCGGCCCTCGCGTCGCACCTCGCGGTCGCCCTGAGCGCGCTCGCGGTTCGTGGTCTCGCTCGTGGAGCCGTCGGCGGGCGGGGCCATCCGCGAGGTGACCGAGGTGCTCGCCGCCGCGGAGCGGGACGTCGTCGGCGCCCGGCAGCGCCACGCCGCCGGAGAGGCGGACGCCCTCGACGACCTGGCGGAGATCTGGGCCAGGGTGACGTCGCCCGCCCACAAGAAACAGCTCGCGGCCTTGGTGGCGACGGTGTAGCGGCACGTCGGAGCGAGCGGCGCGGGCACCGGTGCCGTGGTCGGATCTGGGGACAGGCAGGATGCCGCACTGCGGCGGTGTGGAGCCGCTGTAAATCCCGGCCTAGGGCCTCAGTCTTCAACGAGATCCGACATGTGCGAATGACGGGCGGAGTTTATTGGGTACTGCGCGCCCCAGGGATTCCCTGGGGGTTCGGCCCCTTCCCTCCTGCTGAATGACACCGCTCGCTTACCTGCGCACGTTCCGCCCCGACCGGGCCGTCCTCACCGGCATCGGCGTACGACCGGGGCGCCGTCCGAGTCGACCCCGGGGGACGTCGTGGGGGTGGTGATGATGGAGCTCGGCGGGCCGCTCCAGCCGGACGACGGTCGTCCCGTTCCTGGAGAGCCGCCTGCTGGATCCCGTCGAGGTCGACCTGCCCATCCCGCGGTCGCTCCGGCCCCGCGTGGCGCGCTACCTCGCCAAGCGGCGGGGCCAGGCGCTCCGCCGCTCGTTCGAGATGATCGGCGGGTGCAGCCCGCTCCGCCGGCACGTCTCGGAGCAGGCCGCGCGTGCTCCAGCGCCGCCTCAACGAGCGGTTCGGCCCGACGACCGGCGCGCGCTACCGGACCTACGTCGCGATGCGCCACGGCGACCCGTCGATGGAGACGGCCCGCCGCCGGATGGCCGAGGACGGCGTGACGAAGGTGATCCTGCTGCCGCTCCAGCCCCACTACTCGGTCTCGATGGCCGGCTCGGCGCTGTCGTACTGGCGAGGCCCACGGGACCGTCGACGCCCCGACCGCGCTCGTCGCCGGAGTACGCGACCCACCCCAAGCTGGTCCGCGCGCTCAACGAGCGGATCGACGAGGGCCTCCAGCGGTTCCCGCGCGAGGTGCGCGACCGCGTCCAGATCCTGTTCGCGGCCCACGGCGCGCTCCGCCGGCACCTCCAGCGGCTCGACGACCCCTACTGCTGCCACGTCCAGGCGACGGTCCGGGCCGTCCTCGACGGCCGGTCCGACGAGCGCGCGTCGACGGTCGCGTTCCTGCCGCCGCTCGGCTCCGGGCGGGCCCTCGGCGCCCGCGTCGGCGACGCCATCGCCGACCTGGCCGACGAGGGCGCCTCGGCGCGTCCTGGTCGTCCCGATCTCGTTCCTGTCCGACCGCGTCGACACGGCGTTCGACCTCGACGTGACGGCCCGGGCGGTGGCCGCCGAAGGAGGGCATCTCGCACTTCGAGGTCACGAACGGCCTCAACTGCCACCCGCTGCTGATCGACGCGCTCGCCGAGTGCGTCGCGACGCACGTCGAGCCGGACGCGCTCGCCGGCGGCGACGGCGCTGGTCGACCCCGACGTGCTCCCCGACCTGGTCGCGACGGCCGTCAAGGCCCGCGTCCCGGCCTGCCCGGTCTGCGACCGCTCCGTCGCCACGCGGACGTGGCGCTCCGACGGGCCGGCGTGCGGTCCCGCTCCGCCGGGACACGGGCGAGGTCTCCGACCACTCCTCCGCGTAGCGTCGTGACGCCCGTCGGGCGCGCTCCTGCGAACGATGGCGGCCGTCGCGCCCGGCACGCGCGTCGTCGACCTGGCGTGTGGGGCGGGGCGGCACCTGGACCCGCTCGCGCGTTTGGGCTTCGACGTGTGGGGTAGCGAGCGCGACGCCCAGGCTGTCGTGGCCGCCCGCCAGGCGCTTGCCGACGACGCTGGGTCCGGACGAGGCCGCGCGCCGCGTCACGCGAGGGGCCCCGGACGCACTCGGCTACCCTGATAGCTGGTCGGGCTGGGCCGTGCTCTCGTCGCTCGACGCGCCCCCGTCGCGCGCCGCGCTGGCCGAGGCCGCGCGCGTGCTCGAACCGGGCGGCTGGGTCTGGGTCGAGACCCGGCACCCCGCCCGCCTCGGTGACGCCGCCGAGGCGGCCGGACTCGTCGTCGCGGACGAGCCGGCGGACGACGACGGGCGTCACGCACGCCATCTTCCGCCGGCCGGGGAGCGTAGCCTGACCGAGTCGGGCCCGGTCTAGTCGGCGGAGACGGAGGCCGTGGCGACCCGGCAGACGGTCCCGCAGTCCGGCCCGTTCGGGGTCCGATCGGCGTAGACGGGGGAGAGTCGCGCCGACGTGACGGGGACCCCGTCGCGCGACACGTCGACGGTCACCTCGCCCTCGGTGGGGGCCAGTTGGACGAGGACCCCGCCGTCGCCGTCGGGGCCGTACCCCAGGCATCCTGTCGAGACGTCGATGGCCGAGAGTGCGATCTGGCAGGTCCCGCTACGGCATCCCGAGACCGCGAGCGTGCATACGCGGACGGCCTCGCCATCCGACGCCCGGACGTCGTACCGACCGGGTGAGAGCCCGCCCTCGGCCGTGACCGTCACGAGAAAGGCGTCGTCGCAACCGATGAGCGTGCAGGCCGTGTTGCGGGAGTCGCAGCCGGCCAGGCCGATCGCGACGAGGACGACGCCGACGCGGAAGCAGGACATGGCGGTGGGGGCGTAGGTGCCACAGTCTCCCTCCGTTTGCTCGCGACGCCAAGGGCCCTCCGGTGTGCCGAAGTCCCGGTCCAGAAGGTGGGACGGGCCCCGGCGTCGGGGCCCGTCCTCGGGACTACGCCGCGACGGGCGTCGAGACCCTCCGCCAGACGGCGACGGCGACGGCGCCCAGGACGGCGAGCGGCCACAGCGGCAGCACGCCCAGCACGACGGCCAGCAGGCCGTGCCAGCCGGCAGCGACCCCGTCGACCGCCTGGGCGAACACGCCGGGCGCGGGCGGCGGAGCCGGGACCGTCGCCGGGCCCACGATGGTCGCCCGGATGGTCGCGAGCGCCACGCCGCCGCGGAGCGACCGGGCCAGCGACTCCATCGACTCGATCTCGGCGCGGACGCCGTCGAGGCGTTCCTGGACCGTCAGCAGCTCGCCGACCGTCGTGGTCTGGGCGACGAGCCCGACGTAGCGGGCCTCGGCAGCACGCTTGGCCCGGATCCGGGCCTCGACGTCGACGACCTGGCCGGTCACGTCGTCCACGGAGACCGCGCGCGACTCGACGGCGCCCAGGCCCGCGAGCGCGTCGAGCGCGGCGTCGAACCGGTCGGAGGGGACGCGCAGGGTCAGCGTGGTCTGGGCGCTCCCGCCGTCGCCGGCCGCCGACGCGTAGGCGGTCCCGTCCTCGCCGGTCACGAGCCCGCCGTAGCGCGAGGCGACGGCGCGGGCCTCCTGCGACCGTCCGGTCGTGCGTCTCCGTCGACAGCCGCAAGTCGGCCGAGCGGCGGAGAAGACGTGAGGCGAAGGCGGCGTCGTCGCCGGTGTCGGTCGGGGTGGCCGCCTCGGTGTCCAGGTGGCGGGAGGCGGACGGGCCGGGCCCGGACGGTGCCGACGCGGCCACCGAGGCGGGCGGGGCTGACTCGGCGGCCTCCAGGTCGGCCCGGGCCACCAGGGGCGTGTCGGCGGTGGGTTCGTACGAGGCGACGTCGAGAGACTCGACCTCGGCGTACGATTCGGAGTCGGCCTGGCAGCCGACCAAGGCGACCAGCACGAGCAGGGGGAGTGTTTTCATAAGAGGGGCGGGTGATCCCCGGGGGTGAGGCGCCTCAACGGACCGCGTGATCGCTTCGTGCATCCTCCACAATCGGCCGGCCGGCCGGTCGGCGGCGCAGGCACGTGCGGCGTCTCGGTCCCGGCGCCGACCGGGACCGCTTGGACCGGGAGAGTCAGGTCGTTATGATTCAACGACGTGAGCTGTGCTGGCGTCGTCCCCCACCTGCCCCCTTCTCCCCCTGGCCGATGCCCCCCGACGACCCCGGCACCCCCGCCCTCGACGTCCGGCCGGACGCCGCGGACTTCCGCGACCGACTGTACACCCCGACGCTGGTCGAGGTGCTCCCCGAGATCCGACCGGCCCGGTACCGCCGGTTCGAGATCCCCGTGCTCGATCAGGGGACGGAGGGCGCCTGCTGCGGGTTCGCGCTGGCGACCGTCGCCCACTACCTGATCCGCCGGCGGAAGGGGGACAACGCGACGCCCGTGGGCGACGACGAGCGCGTCAGCGCCCACATGTTCTACGAGCTCGCCAAGCGCTACGACGAGTGGGAGGGCGAGGACTACGAGGGGTCGAGCGCACGCGGGACCATCAAGGCGTGGCACAAGCACGGCGTCTGCTGCCACGCGACCTGGCCGAGCCCGCACGAGACCGACGCCTACGACCGCCGCCTGACCGCCGACCGGGCCCGCGACGCGCTCGACCGCCCGCTCGGCGCGTACTACCGCGTCAACCACAAGGACCTGGTCGCCCTGCACAGCGCGATCACCGAGGTCGGCGTGCTCTACGCGACCGCCCACGTCCACTCGGGGTGGGAGCGGCCCCAGGCCGACGGCCAGATCGCGTTCACCGACCGGACCCACATGCTCGGCGGCCACGCGTTCGCCATCGTCGGCTACGACGCGCTGGGGCTGTGGGTCCAGAACTCGTGGGGCGAGGGCTGGGGCGACGACGGGCTCGCCCGCATCTCCTACGACGACTGGCTCCGGCACGGGTTCGACGTCTGGGTCGCCCGCCTCGGTGCGCCCGTCGCCTACGCCGACGCCGCCACGACGGCCATCAGCTTCTCGGCCAAGGCCCAGAAGTCGGACGTGTACGCGTTCCAGAACCTCCGCCCCCACGTCATCAGCATTGGCAACGAGGGGCGGCTCCGGTCGAGCGGGACGTTCGAGACCGACGCCGACGACGTCCGCGAGATCGTGACCCAAGACATCCCCCGCGCGGTCGAGGGGTGGGGCACCAAGCGGATCCTGCTCTACGCCCACGGCGGGCTCGTGTCCGAGAGCGCCGCCGTCCAGCGCGTCGCCGACTACCGCGAGACGATGCTCCAGCGCCAGGTCTACCCGCTCGCGTTCGTCTGGAAGACCGACTACTGGTCGACGCTCGGCAACATGCTCCAGGACGCGCTGGGCCGTCGCCGCGCCGAGGGCCAGCTCGACGGCGCGCGCGACTTCATGCTCGACCGCCTGGACGACGCCCTGGAGCCGCTCGCGCGGGCGCTCACCGGCAAAGCGGCGTGGGACGAGATGAAGGAGAACGCGCTCCGGAGCACGCGGACCGCGGCCGGCGGGGCCGCCACGACGCTCGACCTGCTCGACCCGCTGCTCGCCCAGGACGACGTCGAGATCCACGTCGCCGGGCACAGCGCGGGGAGCATCTTCCTGGCCCCGGTCGTCGAGCGGCTGGCCGAGCGGGGCCGGACTGTCGCCTCGTGCACGCTGTGGGCCCCGGCCTGCACCGTCGACCTGTTCCGCGAGTGCTACCAGCCGGCCATCGAGAGCGGGGCCGTCGAGCGGTTCGCCGTGTTCACGCTGACCGACGACGCCGAGCGGGACGACCACTGCGCCCGGGTCTACAACAAGTCGCTGCTGTACCTGGTCTCGAACGCGTTCGAGGACCGGTTCCGGATCCCGCTGATCCGGCCCCACGGCGAGCCGGTCCTGGGCCTGGCGGAGTCGATCGAGCGGTCGATGGACGACGACGACGCGTTCCGGGCCGTGTTCGAGCGCAAGAACGTCGACTGGGTCCAGGGGCCGAACAACAGCCCCAAGGGCTCGCCGATCGCCTCCCGGGCCGACAGCCACGGCGGCTTCGACGACGACGAGCACACGCTCCAGGCGACGCTGTCGCGCGTGCTCCACCAGCAGCGGACGTCGACCGAGTTCTCGTTCCACCGGTCGAGCAGCGGGCTGCGCGACCGGCGCCAGGCGCTCAACCGGAGCGCCGAGGCCGGCTGACCCGCCCCGCCTCGCCGGCGGCCGGCCGCGGCGAGCCGGCGGGGCCGGAGGGCCCTGGGGCGGGGCCGGCTACCGCTTCTTGCGCCGCGCGCCGCGCGTCTTCCGCTTGTCCTTGCGCTCGCTCGCCTTGCTGCCGCCCTTGGCCTTCGGGCTCGTCGGCCCGGCCGGGCATCTCGACGAAGGCCAGGTCGACGCGGCGCGTCTCGGGCTCGGCCGCCTCGATCTTGACGCGGCACGGTGTCGCCGACCCGGATCCGCCGGCCGGTGCTCTTCGACGACCAGCGTGTAGCGGCGCTCGTCGTACTCCCAGTAGCCGTCCATCTCGCGGACGTGGCACAGGCCCTCGACGAGCAGCTTCGTCATCTGGACGAACACGCCGAACTTGGTCACGCCGACCACGACGCCGTCGAACTCGTCGCCGAGGTGCGGCGGCGGCGTACTCGACCTGCTTGAGCTTGATCGACTCGCGCTCGGCCTCGGTCGCCTCGCGCTCGCGCTCCGAGCAGTGCTTGGACTGGTCTCGCCAGCGTCTCCTCGGTCGGGATCGTGCCCGGCTGCTGGTCCTGCATCCGCTTCAGGATGCGGTGCGCGATCAGGTCCGGGTAGCGGCGGATGGGGCTCGTGAAGTGGGCGTAGAACTCGAACCCGAGCCCGTAGTGGCCGATGTTGTCGGGCGAGTAGACCGCCTTCGACATCGACCGGATCGCGGCCTGCTCGATGACCGGGCGCCTCGGGCGTGCCCTTGACCTCGCGCAGCAGGTCGTTCAGCTTGGAGCGGTCGACGTAGCCCCTCGGTGTGGGGCAGCTTGTGGCCGAACGGCTTCACGTAGTCGGCCGAGCGCCTTGATGCGCTCGCGGTCGGGCTTGTCGTGGATCGCGGTAGACGAACGGGACCTCGCGGCTTGTCGGCCTCCATGGCGACCGACCGGTTGGCGAGCAGCATGAACTCCTCGATCAGCCGGTTGGCCTCCTGGCGCTCCTTCTCGTAGATCGTCGACGGGCTGGCCCTGCGCGTCGAGCCGGATCGCGGACCTCGGGGACGTCGAAGTCGATGGCGCCCTCGCTCATCCGCTTGGTGGTCAGCGTCTCGCGCCAGCTCGGCCGCGCGCAGCACCTCGTCCTTCATCGGGTGGTCGGCCGCCGTCGATGACGGCCTGGGCGTCCTCGTACGTGAACCGCTGCTTGGAGTGGATGACCGTCTCGCGGATCTCCCACGAGTGGACGTTGCCGCCGCCGTCGACGGTCATGATGCACGAGTAGGCCAGCTTGTCCTCGTGCGGGCGGAGCGAGCAGACGCCGTTCGAGAGCGCCTCGGGGAGCATCGGGATCACGCGGTCGACCAGGTAGGTGCTCGTCGCGCGGTCGTAGGCCTCGCGGTCGATGATGCCGCCCTCGGGGACGTAGTGGCTCACGTCGGCGATGTGGACGCCGACCTCGGTCATGCCGTCGCCCAGGTCGCGCGTGTGGATGGCGTCGTCGAAGTCCTTGGCGTCGGCCGGGTCGATGGTGAAGACGGGCGCGTCGCGCAGGTCGAGCCGCCGGGCGACCTCCTTCTTCGTGATGCCGGGCCTGATCTTCTCGGCGTCGGCCTCGACCTCGGTCGGGGAAGTCGGACTGGGGCGCCGAGCGCCATCGCGAGCGCCAGCACGTCGACGCCGGGCGCGTCGGCGCGGCCCGAGCACCTGGACGACGGTGCCCTCGGGCGCCGCCTTGGGGTCGTCGAACGCGTCGATCGTCACGACGACCTTGTCGCCGGTCTGGGCCCCGTTCCAGTTGTCCCGGAGCACGAACACGTCGTGCGAGATCCGCTGGTCGTCCGGCACGACCCAGCCCGAGCGGCCGGTCGTCGAGAACGTCCCGACGGTCTTGGCTCCGCCCGCGCTCGACGACCTCGATGACCTCGGCCTCGCGCTTCTGGTCGGACGGCTTGTTCCGCTTCTCGGCCGCCAGCGCGACCCGGACGCGGTCGCCGTGGAGCGCCGTCCCCATCCGCCGGGGGCGGACGAAGAACTCGGTCCCGTCGTCGAGCGCGACGAACCCGAAGCCCTGGGTGGTCACCGAGAGCCGGCCGACGGCCTCGTGCCCGGAGCCCCGGTGCTGGACGCGTCCGCCCTTGAGCACGGCGACCTGGTTGGTGTCGCGGAAGCGGTCGAACGCCTCCAGGAGCGACTGGTAGCGCCCCTGGTTCTTGATCCCGAGCGCGCGGGAGATCTCCTTGGCGCGGTACGCCCGGTCGGGGTGCTTTTCCAGGTAGGAGAGGATTTGGGGGGCGAGGGCGTCGACGTCGCGGCGGTCAGCCATGCAGGGGGGACGGAAAACGGTGGAAACGGGAGGGAGTGGTACACGACGGGCCCGAGGCGGGTCCGTAAGGCGCTGCGAATCCTCGGCGTCGGGAGACCGCGGCGCGGCCGCGTTCGTTTCTTGCCCCTATGCGCCCGCTCCTCCACACGATCCTCGCGCTGGCGGCCCTGGCCGTCCAGGCCCGACGGCGCCCGAGGCGGACCCCAGCCCGCACTCCGACGCCCGCCTGGTCGCCGACGCGGCCCGCGTCGCCCCGGGCGACGCGTTCGAGGTCGCGCTCGAGATCACCGTCGACGACGGCTGGCACATCTACTGGGTCAACCCCGGCGACAGCGGCCAGCCGGTCGCCGTCGAGTGGTCGCTGCGGGAGCGCCCAGGCGGGCCCGCTCCGGTTCCCGCCACCGAGTCGGTACCGAGAGGCCGGGCTGGTGACCTACGCCCACAGCGGGACGCCGTCGTTCCTGACGCGCGTCGACGTGGCCGAGGGCGCGTCGGGCACGGTCGTGGTCGAGGGCGCCGCGTCCTGGCTGATCTGCTCCGACGTGTGCCTGCCGGCCCGCCAGACGGTCACGCTGGCCGTCCCCGTCGGCCCGACCGAGCGGACCGGCGCGCTCGACGACGCGCTCGCCGCCCTGCCCGCCTCGGCGGACGGCTGGACGGCCTCCGCCGCGCTCACCGACGTCGGCTACGTGGTCACGCTCGACCCGCCCGACGGCGTCTCGCTGGACGGCGCGACGTTCTTCGTCGACCAGAAGGGGGTCCTGGACCACGCGGCGCCCCAGGCGTTCACGGCCGAGGGCGGCGCCTGGGCAACCACGCTGGCGTCGTCGGCCTACGCCACGGCGCCCGTCCCCGACCTGACCGGCGTGCTGGTCGCCGGCGACCGGGCGGTCGAACTCGCGATCCCGGTGAGCGGCGCCGCGCCGGCCGCCGCGCCCCCGTCCTCGACGCTGACGGCCTGGACCGCGCTGGCGTTCGCGTTCGTGGGCGGCCTGATCCTGAACCTGATGCCGTGCGTGTTCCCGATCCTGAGCATCAAGATCCTGGGGTTCGTCCGCGGGCGGGAGCAGACCCCGCGCGAGTTGCGGGCGCACGGGCTGGCGTTCGGCGCGGGCGTGGTCGTGTCGTTCCTAGCCCTCGCGGCCGTGCTGCTGGCGCTCAAGGCCACCGGCGCCGGGGCCGGGTGGGGGTTCCAGCTCCGCTATCCCGCCGTCGTGGCCGGGCTGGCGGCGCTGATGACGGGGTTGTCGCTGAACCTCCTGGGCGTGTTCGAGATGGCCCAGCGGGTGGCGTCCATCGGCGGGCGGCTCGACCAGCGCGAGGGTCTGAGCGGGGCGTTCCTGTCGGGCGTGCTGGCGGTCATCGTGGCCTCGCCGTGCACGGCCCCGTTCATGGGCGGCGCGCTCGGGTTCGCCGTCGTCCAGCCGGCGCCGGTCGCGCTGGCCGTGTTCGCGGCGCTGGGCGTCGGGATGGCGCTGCCCTACGTCTGGCTGTCGTTCCAGCCCCAGTGGCTCGCCCGGCTGCCCCGGCCGGGGCCTGGATGGTGACGCTCAAGCAGGCGCTGGCCTTCCCGCTGCTGGCGACCGTCGCCTGGCTCGTCTGGCTGTTCGGGACGCTGCTCGACGTGGACGCGGCGGCGCTGCTCCTGATGGCCCTGGTGGCGGTCGGGCTGGCGTGCTGGGCCTGGGGACGGGGCACGCGGCCCGCCGCCTCGTCCCGGTCGAAGTGGGTCGGCGGGGTGACCAGCGCGGCGGCCGCCGTGGGCGCGCTGATGCTGGTCGGGACCGCGATGGCGCCGCCCCAGGAGGCCTGGATGCCCTACGAGACCGAGGCGGTCGCGTCGCTCGTGGCCTCCGGCGAGCCCGTGTTCGTCGACGTGACGGCCTCGTGGTGCCTGTCGTGCCAAGTCAACAAGCAGACGACGCTCACCTCCGACGCCGTCACCCAGGCGTTCGCGGCGGCCGGCGTCACGACCGTCCGCGCCGACTGGACGGACCAGGACCCGGCCATCACGGCGTTCCTCGACCGGTTCGGACGGACCGGCATCCCGCTCTACGTGCTCTACCCGGGCGGCGGCGCCGACCCGGTCCTGCTGCCCGAGGTGCTCACGCCCGGGATCGTCTTGGACGCGCTTGCGGCCGCGACGCCCCGGACCGCCGCGCGGTAGGCTCCCCGCTGGTGTCGCATATCTGGCCGGTCCGCCTCGGCGCTGCCGTAGCGGACCCGGACGTCCCCGCGCTCCCCTGCTCCCATGCGCCTGACCCTGCTCTCGCTCGCCCTCGTCCTCGCCGCCTGTGCCTCCGAGCCGGCCGACGCCCCTGCCGACCCGGTCGACGCGCCCACCGAGGCGGTCGAGGCCGCGCCGACGCCGGGCGCTCCGGCCCCGGCCTTCACGCTCGTCGACACCGACGGCCAGCCGCACGCGCTCGCCGAGTACCGCGGCCAGACGGTCGTCCTGGAGTGGCTCAACTACGACTGCCCCTACGTCGGCAAGCACTACGGGGGCGGCAACATGCAGGCGCTCCAGACGCAGGCCGAGGCGGACGGGGTCGTCTGGCTCTCGGTCGTCTCGTCGGCGCCGGGCGAGCAGGGCCACTTCGAGCCCGACGCCATGAACGCGCGGACCGAGCAGGAGGGGGGCCGCCAGGCGGCCGTGCTCCTGGACCCGACCGGCGAGGTCGGCCGGCTCTACGACGCCAAGACGTCGCCCCACATGTTCGTGATCGACGCCGACGGCGTGGTCGTCTACAACGGGGCCATCGACGACCGCCCGACCTCGGACCTGGCCGACCTCGACGGGGCCACGAGCTACGTCGTCCCGGCCATCGCCGCCGCTCAGGCCGGGCGCGCCGCGGACCCGGCGACGACCCAGCCCTACGGCTGCTCCGTCAAGTACGCCGACGGCGTCTAGCGACGCGGGGCGACCTGGTAGTGCGACGTGCCCTGGCGGACCCAGGTGTAGCGCGGCGACGACAGGGTCGGCGTGACCGGCCGGGCCGAGACCACCTGGAGGCCCGTCCGGGCGGTCCGGTTGGCGCGGAGCCCGCGGTAGCGGCGAGCGAGGCGGCCACGCTCCGGCGGCCGGCGGGCGTAAGTCGTCACGCGGATGGCCTCGCCGCTGTGGGACGGGACGACGAACGTCGACCGCAGGCTGGGCCGGATGGCCTCCTGGGCCTGGGACGGGGCGGCGAACGCGAGGGCGAGCAGCCCGAGAGCGACGAGGCGCATACGATGGGGAAGGGGAGAGGCCGAGGTCGGACAAGCTCGGGCCCCGCGGAATGTCCGGGGTACACAGGCCGCTCGATGGGAACGGCACGGTTCCGTTGCGCGCGGGTAAACCGGGTCTGGGAGGCGACGCCCCCGCCTCGGGCGACGGACGGCCGAGGTCGCCACGACCGGGGCGAGCGCTACCGCGCGGCGACGGCGACCGTGCCCGCGACGAGCGCCAGCAGGCCGTACGTGACGGGGTCGGTCACGGCGAACAGGACCGGGTCGTCCGGCAGCCGGCCGCGGTGCGCGAGCAGCCAGGCCCGGCCCGTCCAGTAGAGGACCGCCGGGACGGCGACCCACAGGACGGCCGGCCGGGCGTAGAGCGCGCGGACCTCGGGCGCGGTCACGTACAGCGCCAGCACCAACACGGCGACCAGCCCGCACCCGACCCCGAGCGCGCCCAGGACGGGCCCGTCGTCGGCGAGGTAGCCGCGGCCGTTGTCAGCCGGCGCCCGCCCGGCCGCGATCTGGCGGACTTCCGCGTAGCGCTTGAGCACGCCCAGCCCGACGAAGAAGAACAGCGAGAACACCACGAACCACTCGCTCAGCGGGACGCCCACCGCCGCCCCGCCGGCCACCACGCGAAGCGCGTAGAGCGCGCCCAGCACCAGCACGTCCAGAACCGCGACCCGCTTGAGCCCGGCCGAGTACGCCAGCGTGAGCGCGACGTAGACGCCCAGCGCGGCCGTGAACCCGGTCGGCAGCGCGACCGCCGACAGCGCCAGCGCTCCGCCGACCAGGCCCACCGCCAGCCCCAGCCCGAGCCCGGGCGGGAGGGCGCCCGCCGCGAACGGCCGGTGCCGCTTGGTCGGGTGCGCCCGGTCCCTATCTCGGTCGACCAGATCGTTGACGACGTAGGTCCCGCTCGCGCACAGGCTCATCGCGGCGACGGCGACGGCCAGCGCGGGCACGACGCCGGCGGTGCCGAGCTCGTGGGCGAGCGCGGCGGGCAGGACCACGAGCGCGTTCTTAGCCCACTGGTGCGGCCGGAGCGCCCGGACGACGGCGCGGGCCGTCCCGGTCGGCGGGGCAGGGGGGGCGGCGTCGGCGGGCATCGCCCCGAGTCTACGGCGGCCCCAGCCCCTCGGCCCCGCCCGCCTCGGCGCCGAGGCGGGAGGAGCGGGCCGTACGGAGGACGGGCCGAGGCCGGGCCGGTCTCTAAACAAAACGCCCTCCCCGGCGTCGGAGAGGGCGTTTCGTTGGAGCGGAACACGGGACTCGAACCCGCGACCTCCACCTTGGCAAGGTGGCGCTCTACCAGCTGAGCTAGTTCCGCAGAGCCGCTCTCTGTCGAGCGGATGCCCAAGGTACGGGCCGCCCCTCGGACAAGTCAACGCGCCGACCCGTCCCTGCCCCCCGTCTTCACCGCGTCTCAGCGGCTCGGCGCCGGGCCCCGCTAGCTTCCGGCCCCGCCCTGCACCCGCATGGACGCCCCCCGCCGCTGGACCCAACTCGCCACTCGGACGCTCGTCGACCGCTGGTGGATGACGCTGCGCCAGGACCGCGTCCGCCTGCCCAACGGGCGAGGTGCTGGACGAGTACCACGTCGTCGAGTACCCGGACTGGGCGTGCGTGCTCGCGCTCACCGACGACCGGCAGGCCGTCCTGGTCGAGCAGTACCGCTACGGCATCGACCGGGTGGCGCTGGAACTGCCGGCCGGCATGATCGACGCCGGCGAGACGCCCGAGACGGCCGCCCGGCGCGAGCTGCTGCGAGGAGACCGGCTACGACGCCGACGACTGGGTCCGCCTGGGCGCGCTGGCGGTCGAGCCCGGCCGCCACACGAACCGCGGCCACGTCTACGTCGCCCGCGGGTGCCGCGCCGTCGCCGCGCCGACGCTCGACGCGACCGAGGACCTGCGCGTCCGGCTCGTCCCGGCGAGCGCGCTCCTCGACCTGCGTCGAGGCGGCCAGATCGTCCACGGCATCCACGCGGCGGCCATCTTCTGGGCGCAGGCGAAGGGGGCCTGCTCGACGAACCCCGGCCGGCGGACGGGCGTTGACCGCGTCCTCTCCAGACCGACCCCTCCCGGACCCATGCAGAAAGAACAGCAGACCCTCCTCGTCAGCGTCAACGTCGAAGAGAACGACGGCGTCGACGCGCACCTGAACCAGATCGGCCAGAAGGTCGGCCAGGGCTGGACGGTGATCCAGGCCATCCCGCTCTCGGGCGAGGAGGCCGGGCCCGGCGGCATGTCGGAGGACTTCATGCGCTACCAGGTGACGGTCGAGCGCGAGATCGACGCCGACAACGTGATCGTCGGCGCCGACCGCGGCGGCGCGGCCGACCTCAAGGACGTCGGCCAGGTCTCGGGCGCCTTCGACGAGGGCCTGCCCGACCGGAGCCGACGACGAAGACGAGCCGACGAGGAGGAGTAGCCCGCGCCATCTAGACCCGCCCGCCTCGGCTCCGAGGCGGGCCACGTCCGCCCGACCCGATGCTCTTCCCGATCAGCGACGACGACCGCCACCTGCGACGGCCCGGCCTGGGCCACCATCCTGTTCCTGGTCGCCAACGTGTTGGTGTTCGGGCTTCCAGATGGCCGACCCGGCGTTCACGTACGGGTGGAGCGTCGTGCCCCAGGAGATCACGACGGGCCAGGACCTGGTCAACGCCGCGCCGATCCCCGAGCTGGACCCGACCGTCCGAGATGCACGCTCGGCAGGACATCCCGCAGCGGCCGGGTCCCGGGCCGGCGCCGTTCGTCTACCTGACCATCCTGTCGGCCATGTTCATGCACGGCGGCTTCGGCCACATCGCGGGCAACATGCTCTACCTGTGGATCTTCGGCGACAACGTCGAGCACCGGTTCGGGACGGCGCGGTTCGTGCTGTTCTACCTCGTCAGCGGGATCGTGGCGACCCTCGTCCAGGTGGCGATGCACGCCGTCCGGTCTCGTCCCCAACCTCGGCGCGAGCGGCGCCATCGCGGGCGTGCTCGGGGCCTACCTCGTGCTGTTTCCGCGCAATCAAGGTGAACGCGGTGTTCATTTTTCGCGTCGTGTCGGTCCCGGCCGTCGTGGTGCTCGGCCTGTGGATCGGGCTCCAGTTCTTCAACCAGTGGGGCGCGACGGCGGCGACCGAGGAGACGGGCGGCGTGGCCTACGGCGCCCACATCGGCGGTTTCCTGACCGGGATGGCGCTCGCGCTGGTGCTGCGGATGACGGGGACCAAGGAGCGGCCGAGCCGGCTGAGCCGCGGCGATGGCCGAGCCGGACAACCGACGGCTCGTGGTAGGCACGTCTCTTGCGAGGGACTGCACGACTCGCGGGCGTGGATCCGTTTGGATCTGCGCCGCGTTGTCCCGATCTTGACCGAGGTCCCCCTCCGCCGATGACCCCTTTCTACTCCCTTCGTCGTCTCGCCGCGCTGCCGTTGCTGGCGATCGCCCTCGGCTCGCTCCGCCCAGCGACCGTCGTGGTCGACGTCCGGCGCCGACCTCTCGCTCGTCCACGTCGACGACACGCCGGCGCCGTTCCGGCTCTCGGCCCCGAGCCCGAACCCGTTCTGCGCGTCGACCCGGCTGACGCTGACCGTCGAGCAGACGACCGCGCTGACGGTCGCCGTCCACGACGCGCTCGGCCGCCGCGTGGCGCTCCTGCACGACGGCACGGTCCAGTCCGGCACCTACACGCTCCGCGTCGACGCCGACGACCTGCCGCCGGGCCTCTACCTGATCCGCGCCACCGACGGCCGCGGCCAGACGGCGACCCGCTCGGTCTCGCTGGTCCGCTAGCCCGCCCACCTCGGCACGTTTCCGCGCCGGCTCCCACGATGGGAGCCGGCGCTTTTTTATGCCCGTGCCGGCAGGTCGTGGCGCACCGCGCGGTCGGCCTCCGCGAGCCGTGCTCCCCTCAGTCCACCTCGGCCCGAGGCGTGTATGTTCGGAGGGCCGATCCCCCCCGTCATGCCCGCTGCTCCCGACCGCCCCGACGGGGCTCGTCAGACCTCCGCGTCGGCCGGGGCCGCGACCGTCGCCTCTGAACCCGACGGGGGTCTAGTCCCCGACGTCCCTCCGCCGCTCGCGCACGGCCTGCCTCGCCACCCGGGGGCGGGCACGGTGGCCGACCCGTCGGGCTCCGCCCTGGACGACCCCGAGGTGGGGGAGGTGGAGCGGTGCGCGGCGTGCGACGAGCCCCTCGCTGGCGTGTACTGCCACGCGTGCGGAGAGCGGCGGGCCCGGCCCGAGGACGAGTCGCTGGCGGCGTTCTTGCGCGACCAGTTCCACGAGGTCACGAGCGCCGACGGCCGGCTGTGGCGGAGCGTCCGGGCCCTGTTCGTACCGGGCCGGCTGACCGAGGAGTACTTCGCCGGACGGCGGGGCCTGTACGTCCGCCCGGTCCGCCTCTTCTTGGTCGTCAACGTCCTGTTCTTCCTGTGGGTGAGCTTCTTCGGCGGCCAGGCGTTCCTGGGCGATCCGGGCCTGTACCGGAGCCACGCGTCCTTCGAGCGCCCGATGGCTCACGCCGCCGCCCAGGCCGGCGTCTCCGACGAGGCCTTCGACGTCGCGTTCGGCCAGCGCGCCCGGTCGCTCGCGCCGACGCTGATCGCCGTCTTCGTCCCGGTCTACGCGCTCGTGGTCGCGCTCCTGCTCGTACGCGCGGGCCGTTCTACCGTCCGCCACGTCGTGTTCGCGACGCACTTCGTGGCCGCGCTGATGGCGTCGTCGGTCCTCATCACGTTGGCGATGGCCCTCCCGCTCTTGGTCGTGCTCTGGACGACGGGCGGGATCGCGTACAACCTCAACGACGCCGTCATCCTGCCGACGCTGCTGGTCGCGTGGTCGGTCTACCTCGTCCTGGCGTTCCGGCGGGCGTACGGGCTGCCGTGGTGGGGCGCCGCCGCGTCCGGCGTGACGCTGGCGACGGCCGGGACGCTGGTCGCGATGGAGGTGTACCGGCGCGTCCTGTTCTACGCGACGCTCTGGACGCTCGACGTCCCAGCCTGACCCACCTCGGTACGTCACCGAGGCAGGCGGGAGGGGCTAGCGCGCCGGCTCCATCACGAGCCAGTCGCGGAGCCCGCGCGGGAGCGGCGGCGCGGCGTCGGCGGAGGCGGTCCGGGCGGCGGCGAACGGCACCGCCGAGGAGGGCCCGAACAGGGACGAGTAGACGTTCGCGTACGACACCACCGACCCGGGCTGGATGCCGTAGGCCTGCTCGATGCTCCGGAGGCAGTACTCGTTGCACTCGCCCGACGACTGGTCGTTGGTCAGCATCAGGCGGCCGTCCCGGAGCTCCACGGCGTACTCGAGCTGCTCCGTCCCCTCGACGCCCTGAGCCGGCCGGCGGAGGAAGACCCGGTCGCCCTGGCGCACCCAGGTCCCGATTCGCTCCAGCGTCTGGTTGCCCGACCCTTCCTGGACGATCAGCCGGCCGTCAGGGCGGAACTGGTACGTCAACCGGTACGAGGGCGGCGGCGAGGAGTCGTACTGGGCGAGCACCGACGGCTGCCCCGCGGCCAGCTGGCGCGTTGGGAGCGTCGACCTGGCCGGTGACGCGGACGCTCCGCCCCGAGCCGTCGTAGGACTGGAGCGGAGCCGAGAGCGTGTAGGTCCAGCCCGCCCGCGTGAACAGACCCGTCCGCTCGCTGCTCGACGCCCCGTACGAGACGTATTCCGTCCCCTGGACGTCGAGCTGGACCGCCGCGTAGTCGGGCTGGTCGTTGACGTAGAACACGAGGGCGGGGTCCGCGACGGGCCCGCGCGTCGGGTCGTACGAGGTCAGCGCGAAGGACACCCCGGCCCCGTAGCGAGAGAGGCCCGCCCCGAACGGGACCCGCCCGCTCTGGCTGCCGGTGATGACGAGGTCGTTCGTGACCACGCCCGCCGCGTCGACGATCGTCTGGGCAGCGTTGACGGTGACCAGCTCTTGCTGCGCCGACCCGGTGAGCGCCCACGTTCCCACGATGGGGTCGTCGGAAGCGGGGGCGGCCGAGTCGCAGGCGCCGAGGACCAGCAGGGCGACGGCGAGGAGAACACGAGACATGGCGGGGGAGGAGAGGGAAGGGGCTCAGACCGAGCGGCGCCGACGATACTCCGTCCCGTTCTCGTGTCAATCCCTCGGCCCACATTTCATGCGGCGCTTCTGGGTAGAGCCCGCCTCACCTATCCGCAGGCCGCCGCCGACCGGTGGGCCGCCGCCGGCCCCGAACGACACCGCCCGCCTCGGCACGGCGGCCGAGGCGGGCGGAGAACGCATCCGGAGACGGCCGGGCTAGTCGTCCGTGGCGGGCGACTCGGCCTCGGGCTCCTCCGTCGCCTCGTCGGCCTTCGGGGTCGCCTTCTTGCGGGCCTTCTTCGTCTTGAACGACAGCTCCTCGTCGCCGGCCTTGTGGTCGACGGAGATCTTGGCGCCCTCGTCGAGGTCGCTCGTCAGGATCGCCTCGGCCATCGGGTCCTCGACGTACTTCTGGATCGCGCGGCGCAGCGGGCGCGCGCCGAACTGGGGGTCGAACCCCTTCTCGACGAGGAACTCCTTGGCCGCCTGCGACAGCTCGATCTCGATGCCGAGGTCGTCGACGCGGGCGAACAGCTCCTCCTGCATCACGTCGATGATCTCCAGGATGTGCGACTTCTCCAGCGGGTGGAAGACGATGACGTCGTCGATCCGGTTGAGGAACTCCGGGTTGAACACCTTCTTGAGCGCGTCCTCGACCGTCGACTTCATCTTCGTGTAGTCGAACGTCTCCTCGGACAGCGAGAAGCCGATGCCCTTGCCCAGGTTCTTGATGTCGCGCGCCCCGATGTTCGAGGTCATGATGATGATCGTGTTCCGGAAGTCGACGCGGCGGCCCAGGCCGTCGGTCAGGATTCCGTCGTCGAGCACCTGGAGCAGGATGTTGAACACGTCCGGGTGCGCCTTCTCGATCTCGTCGAGCAGGATGACGGAGTACGGCTTGCGGCGGACCTTCTCGGTCAGCTGGCCGCCCTCCTCGTAGCCGACGTAGCCGGGAGGCGCACCGACCAGCCGCGACACGGAGAACTTCTCCATGTACTCCGACATGTCGATCCGGATGAGCGCGTCCTGGCTGTCGAACAGGTACTCCGTCAGCTGCTTGGCCAGCTCGGTCTTGCCGACGCCCGTCGGGCCCAGGAAGATGAACGAGCCGATGGGCCGCTTGGGGTCCTTGAGCCCGGCGCGCGTCCGGCGGATCGAGCGGGAGAGCTTGACGATCGCCTCGTCCTGGCCGACGACCTTGCCCTTGAGCTCCTCCTCCATGTTGAGCAGCTTGGCGCCCTCGGTCGTCTGGACGCGGTCGACCGGCACGCCGGTCATCATCGCGACGACGGCCGAGATGTCGGTCTCGGTGACGGGGTACGTCTCGTCCTCGGCCTGGCGCTCCCACTCCTCCTTGACGTTCTCGAGCTCCTCCTGGAGCTTCTTCTCGCGGTCGCGGAGCTGGGCGGCCTTCTCGAAGTTCTGGGACTTCACGACCTGGTTCTTCTCCTCCTTGACCTCCTCGATCTGCTCTTCGAGGTCGACGACCTCCTGGGGCACCTTGATGTTGGCGAGGTGGACGCGCGCGCCGGCCTCGTCCAGCACGTCGATGGCCTTGTCGGGCAGGTGCCGGTCGGTGATGTAGCGCTCGCGACAGCTTGACGATCAGCTCGATCGTGCCCTCGTCGTACTCACGTTGTGGTGCTCCTCGTACTTGCGCTGGATCTGGCGACAGGATCTCGACGGCCTCCTCGGGCGTGGCCGGGTCGACCAGGATCTTCTGGAAGCGCCGGTCGAGCGCGCCGTCCTTCTCGATGTACTGGCGGTACTCGTCGAGCGTCGTCGCGCCGACGCACTGGATCTCGCCGCGCGCGAGCGCCGGCTTGAACATGTTGGACGCGTCGAGCGAGCCCGAGGCGCCGCCGGCGCCGACGAGCGTGTGGAGCTCGTCGATGAACAGGATGACGTCCTGGTTCTTCTCCAGCTCGGTCATCACCGCCTTCATCCGCTCCTCGAACTGGCCGCGGTACTTCGTCCCGGCCACGAGCGCGGCCAGGTCGAGCGTCACGATGCGCTTGTCGTAGAGGACGCGCGACACCTTGCGCTGCGACGATCCGGAGCGCGAGCCCCTCGGCGATGGCCGTCTTGCCGACGCCGGGCTCGCCGATCAGGACCGGGTTGTTCTTCTTGCGGCGGCTCAGCACCTGGGCCACGCGCTCGATCTCGACCTCGCGGCCGACGATCGGGTCGAGCTTGCCCTCCTCGGCGATCGTCGTCAGGTCGCGGCCGAAGTTGTCGAGGACGGGGGTCTTGCTCTTGTCAGCCATCTCTCGTTTGCTGCTGCTGGACGAGCGGGAGCGTCCCCGACCGAGCCCGATCCGGGCTCGTCGGTCGCGGCGCGGGGGGAGGACTTCCCGCTCAGGATGGAGTCGAGCTCGGCGCGGACGGCGTCGTACGTGACGGAGAACGCCTGCTGGAGGATCTGCGCGGCGACGTTCTCGTCGTCGCGGAGCAGGCTCAGCAGCAGGTGCTCGGTCCCGATGACGTCGCTCTTGTAGAGCTTCGCTTCGAGGTAGGTGATCTTGAGGACCTTCTCGGCCTGCTTCGTCAGCGGGATGTTGCCGACCGTCAGCGTGCCGCCCGTGGCGCGGACGGTGTCCTCGACGGCCTTCTTCAGCTTGAAGAGGTCGCAGCCGAGGTTGCGGAGGATCTTGACGGCGATGCCCTCGCCCTCCCGGATGATGCCCAGGAGCAGGTGCTCGGTGCCGATGTAGTCGTGCCCGAGACGGATCGCCTCCTCGCGGGAGTACGAGATCACGTCGCGGACGCGGTTCGAAAAGTTGCCTTCCATAGTTGAGGCCGGATGGGCCAGCCTCGGGGGCGTCGCGGGGAGCCGCGAGGACGCCGAGGCCGGCGGGGCTAGGCGGCGAACGAGGAGCCGCAGCCGCAGGTCGGGGTCGCGTGGGGGTTCTCGAAGACGAACCCGCGGGCGTCGAGGCCGTCGTGGTAGTCGACCGTGGTGCCCATGAGGTAGAGCCCGTGGCGCTTGTCCATGAACACCGTGATCGGGTCGCCGCCCTCGGCGTCGAGCTCGAAGGCGAGGTCGTGCTCGCGGCGCTTGTCGAAGCCGAGCACGTAGCTCATGCCCGAGCAGCCGCCGCCCTTGACGCCGACGCGCAGCCCGAACTGAGCCGGGATCTGCTTGTTGGCGACGATGCGGCGGACCTCGGCGGCGGCGCGGTCGCTCAGCGAGACCGGGGACGGCAGGGCGGGGGCGCCGGTCGGCGCCGAGGCGGGCAGGGTCGCGGTCGTGCTCATGGGTCCGGGGGCGGGGGGAGGCGTCGAATCGGGAACGGGCGCCGCTGTTCCATCCGTGCCGGCCGGCCGGGTGGATTCTCAGTGCGACCCGCGGACGGTCCCCTCCGGCGGTGGACGGTCGGAAAGGTACGGTCGGCCGCGGCGCCACCCCGCCTGCCTCGGGCCCGAGGCAGACCCGGCGGGGGCCCGGCGGGGGCCCGGCGGGGGAGCCCGCGGCCGGCGGCCAGCGGCTACGGCCGGGCCAGCACGACCACGCCGCGCAGCGCCTCCGTCGTCCCGCCCTGGACGTCGACGGCCTCGACCAGGACCACGTAGATCCCCGCGCGCGCCGGCCGGCGGTCGTCGTCGGTCCCGTCCCAGGTGATCGTCGCCGTGGCCCCGCTGAGCCGTCCGGCCTCGATCTCGCGGACCGGCCGGCCGCCGCCGTCGTAGATCCGGGCACGGACGAGCGCGGCCTCGGTCGACAGCGTGTAGGTGATCCGGGCGGCCTCGCCCCGGGTCGGCGCGAACGGGCTCGTGACCGTCAGCGCCGTCTCGCGCTCGACCGGCGTCCCCGAGACCGACACCGAGTTGGGCGCCGACGGCGTCCCGCCCTGCTCGTCCAGCGACGACGACCAGTTGTCGGCGTCGTTCGACGGGCCCGCCGGGTCGCGGCGCTCCAGGCTGATCCCGGTCGCGTCGTCGAGCTCGACGCGGTGCCACGAGGGCTGGTAGAAGACGGAGTCGAGGACGGCCCCGCCCGCGCGGAGCACGACGGCCTCGCCGCTGTTGGACAGGCTGATCGCGCCGCCGCCGCTGACGGCGTCCGCCTGGGGGAACGTCTGGCGGAAGCCGGCGAGGTCGCGGACGACCGCGAGGTAGGCGCCCGGCACCAGGACGGCCGGGGTCGAGGCGAACGGGTCGCCGTCGCCATCCCCGTCGTCGATCGTGACCCGGTCGAGCGCGAAGACGCCCGACGCCGACGCGTTGTACACCTCGACGTACTCGCCGGCGCTGCCCAGCGCCGGGTCGTACATGACCTCCGTGACGACCAGGTCGCCGGGGCCCGGCGTGTCCGGCGTGCCGACGAAGACGCGCGCCTCGGCGCGGTCGGCGACGTTGCCGGCCACGTCGGTCAGGCTCGTGACGACCAGGGTGTAGAGGGCCGGCTGGGCGAGCGGCGCCGCCAGCGTCAAGTCGACGGACCGGACGCTCCCCGCGTCGCCGTCCACGACGTCGACCGAGGCGACCGTGCCGCCGTCGACGGAGTAGGCGCCCGGGTTGGTCGCCGAGGCGGGCCGAACGGGCTCGCTAAACGTCACCGCCAGCACCGACGGCGACCGCGCTGTGACACGTGCGATGCCCGGCGCGACGGTGTCGGGCGTGAACGTGACCGTCGTGCTGCTCGTCGCGGTCGTGTTGCCGCGGGGGTCCCGCAGGCCGGTCGCCGTGACCGTCGACGTGCCGGCCGGCAGGGGCGCGTCGAGCGTGAGCACGACCGCGGGCGAGGAGGAGTCGTAGACCGCGACCGTCACCCCGACGCCGCTGACCGAGAACGCCGCCGCCGTCACCGAGGCGGGGTCGGCCGGCTCGTCCAGCGTGACGATGACGGCTCGCCCGTCGGGCGTGGCCGTGGCGCCGGTCAGGACGGGGCCCGTCACGTCGGGCTGGAAGATCGAGTTCTGGGCGCCGGGCGTGCCGCCCGCCGGCGCCGTCGACGTGCCGAAGTTGCCGGCCGAGGTGCTCGGCCCGAGCGGGTCGCGCCGTTCGAGCGAGGCGTCGGTGCCGCCCCACGACGGGAGGTAGGGGACCGCGTCGATCTCGGTGGCGCCCAGGACCAGGGCGGGCCGGTCGCCCGTGTTGTTGAGCGACGGGAAGCCGCTGAGCCCGATGACCGGGACGCCGGGGTAGGCCGCGGCGAACGCGGCCGGGTCCCGGGCCAGGACGGCGTAGCCCCCGGCCGCCAACGTCGTTCCGCCGCCGACCGGCGCCGAGGTCGCGCCGCCGTCGGTCAAGACGAGCCCGCCCAGGTCGAGCGGGCCCCCGGTCACGTTCAGGATCTCGACCCACTCGTTCCCGGACGGCTGGGGCGCCGGCGGGTCGTACATGACCTCGTTGAGAACGAGGTCGCCCGGCGCGGGCGCCTGCGCGGAGACGGCGGCGGCCGCGAGAACGAGGAGGAGGACGGGCCAGCGCATCGGTCGGGGGAGGGGGCGCATCAAGCTAGCGCAGCACGTCGGCCGACCCCTGTCCGGCCTCGGCGCCGTCACGGGCCCCCTCGCCTACGACCCCGGGACGCCCCCAAGCCTGCCTCGGCAGACCCGCGCGGCGTGCCTAGGCCGCCGCCCCGTCCGTGTGGGCGCCGAGGTGGCGGAGGCAGGTCTCGGCCATCAGCCGGGCCGCCATCGGGAGCACGCCCTCGTCCAGGTCGAACCGGGCGTGGTGAAGCGGGTAGCGCGTCTCGGGCCCGCTCGCCGACCCGACCCGGACCATGCAGCCGGGCACGTCCTGGACGTAGTACGAGAAGTCCTCGCCGCCCATGCTCGGCAGCGGGATCGGCATGGCCGCCTCGGGCCCGAACAGGTCGACCGCCGCCGACCGGGCCGTCTCGACCTCGGCCGGCGTGTTGACGACGGCCGGCAGCGTCACGTCGAAGTCGACGTCGACGTCGGCCTTGTAAACGGCGCCGAGCGCCCCGGCCACCCGGCGGATCTTCTCGCGGAGGTACCCCAGCGTCTCGCCGTCGACGCACCGCAAGGTCCCGCCGAACTCGACCTCCGACGGGATCACGTTGAGCGCGTCGCCGCCCCGGAACCGGCAGATCGTCAGGACGGCCGCCTTGCGGGCGTCGGTCACCCGGCCGGGCAGCTGGTAGAGCTCGTTGGCGATCTGAGTCGCCACCCAGACCGTGTCGACGGCCTCGTGGGGCCGCGCCGAGTGGCCCGACCGCTCGCTCCGGACGGCGACGCGGAACGGGGCGCACGCGGCCGTGAGCGAGCCCGTCCGGAACCCGAACCGACCGACCGCCTGCGTCGGGTCCATGTGGACGGCGTAGATCGCGTCGACGCCCCGGAGCGCGCCGTCGCGGATCATGGCCGGCGCGCCCGACGGCGAGATCTCCTCGGCCGGCTGGAACAGCACGCGGACGGTCCCGGCGAACTCGTCGCGCCGCCGCTGGGCGAGCACGGCGACGCCACAGGCGACCGTCATGTGGGCGTCGTGGCCGCAGGCGTGCATCACGCCCGGCGTCTGGGACCGGTACGGCACGTCGGTCGCCTCGGCGATCGGCAACGCGTCCATGTCGGCCCGGTAGGCCACCGTCGGCCCCGGCCGGTCCCCCGCGACGTCGACCACGAACCCGGTCCCGGCCATCGGCGCCGACGGCTCGAACCCGCGTGCGCCGAGCCACTCGCGCAATCGTCGGGCCGTCGCGTGCTCCTGGAAGCCCAGCTCGGGGGCCTGGTGGAGCTGGCGACGCAGGGCGACCAGGTCGGCGCGGAAGGCGGGGTCGGAGGGGGCCAGGTCGGTGGGGGCGGGGGGCGCGTCGGCGATCAAGTCGGTCGGGGGGGAGACGGGGTGGCCGGGGCCTGGAGCAACGCCCGTCCCACCGCCTTCGTTCGAGCGCGGCCAGGAATCCGGGACGGAGGGCCGGTGCGGACCGCGTGGAGACCGGTCGCCCGCCTCGGCGCCGAGGCGGGCTGGGTCGCAGACCGGTCTAGGCGCCGTCGACGCTCGACCGGAGCTCGCTCGAGAGCGCCGCGACGACGTCCGGCAGCCGCCGCGTCCGCTCGAACGTGGCCCGCTGGCGCTCGTAGCTCGCCCCGCCGCCGAGCGTCCGGTGGAGCCCCCGTAGCTCGTCGAGGCAGCCCAGCCGCTCGGCCACCGGCTCCAGCCGCGCGATCAGGTCCGGGATCTGCTCCCGGAGCGGCCCGTGGTCGCCGTCGTTGTCGCAGATCACGTCGGCGTCGAGCCCGTGGCGGCACGCGCGCCACTTGTTCTCGCGCAGGATCCAGGGCTTGAGCACCTGGAGCGGGGCGCCCTGCTCGTAGCGGTCGCCCAGGGCCACCACCAGCGACTGGACGAGCGCGACCAGCGACGCCAGCTCGGTCATGGTCGAGGGCGTGTCGCAGATCCGGATCTCCAGCGTCCCGAAGCTCGGGTGCGGCCGGATGTCCCACCAGATCTCGCGGATCGACTCGATGGCCTTGGCCCGGACGAGCGTGTTCATGAACCGCTGGAACTCGCCGTAGTTGGCCAGCCGGTACGGCAGACCGGCCGTCGGCATCCCCTCGAAGATCTTGGACCGGGTCGAGGCCAGCCCGGTGTCCTCGAAGTCGACGAACGGGCTCGACGCGCTCAGCGCGAGCAGGTGGGGGAGGTAGCTCGCCAGCGCGTTCGAGACCGCAATCGCCTTCTCGCCCGACGACAGCCCCACGTGGACGTGCAACCCGTAGATCAAGAGCCGCCGCGCGGGCCACTGGATCTTGTCGACCAGCTTCTGATACCGCTCGTTGGGGAAGATCTTCTGGTCCCGCCACTGCCCGAACGGGTGCGTCCCGGCGCCGGAGAACGCCAGGCCCAGCTCGTCGCCGAGGGCGTAGAGCTCGCGGAGCGACCCGCTGAGGTCGTCGACGGCCCCGGCCACGTCGTCGCAGATGCCCGTGATGACCTCGACGGTCGACTGGGTCAGCTCCTGCTTGATCCGGGGGTGGTCGCCCCCCAGGCGGTCGATCAGCTGGACCGACCCCTGCTTGAGGTTGTACGTGACCGGGTCGACGATCTGGAGCTCGATCTCGACCCCGAGGGTCGGCTTGGGGGACGAGGTGAAAGGGATCGGGGCCAGAGCACCGGCCGCGGAGAGGTCCATGGGGGGAGGGGGAGCGCCCCGGAAGAAACCGACCGTGTGAAGGAATGGCAAACCGGATTCGGTCTCCAGGCCCACCCCGCTGATCCCTCGACCACAGCGACCCCTCCACCTCGGCGCCGAGGCGGCGAAGTGGGGTCGCACGCTCGGCCCGCACGCAAAAAACCGGCTGCCGCGTGGTCGCGGCAGCCGGTTCTCGGGGGTGTGGAGCCTAGCGGATTCGAACCGCTGACCTCCTCAATGCCATTGCGAGGAGGGCGGGGGAGGCGATTATGCGAACAGGCTTTCCCTACACGTCAGGGCCGATTTGGAGTCCGGTTGGGTGCGACGTTGGGCACCTTTGGGCACGGCCTTGTCCGGAATGTGTCCGACTCGGACACGCGCTGAGGGGTCCTGTTGAGGGGGGGTCCCGCCCATAGGAGGCGGTTCACCCGCCCCCGTTCACGCCGTCGCCGTCCGTGTGGAGCGCCCCGCCGAGGCCGACGGATCTGCCCCCCAGTCCGGGACCGCTGGCGACGCCGCCATCTGGAGATGGCGAAGCGCGCGCGAGAGCCACGGGGAGGGCGATCTCAGCGAGCCTCGTGAGAAAGGCAGTGAGGCGGGCGGCCTCTTCGAGTGTGTAGACCTCCCCCGTGCCTGCCTCCCTGGCAGCGTCGTTGAGGATGGTCTGAGCCCTCTCGGGAGTCATAGGCTACCGGGTAGCGTCGTTGTGGTCGCCGCCGTTGGTTGATCGCTCACACGTGGGGCGACCGCACCGAACACTCGGTCCACGTGGGAGGCCCCGCGCGCCGGGTCGTAGTGGGCGTAGTGACGCTCGATCATCCGGAGCGAGGTGCCCATCAACCGGGCGAGGTCGAGCAAGGGGACGCCGGCCGCCGCCATGGTCGTCCCGTAGCTGTGCCGGAGCGCGTAGGCCGTCACGGTCTTGTTCACCTTCGCGCGCTCCGCCAACGTCTGGAGTCGCTTCGTGAGGTAATCGACGGCGACCCTGCCGCCGGTCGCCCCCCGAAAGACGAACCCGTCGGCCTCTGTGGTCCGTTCGTGGTGGAGACGCCGGAGCACGTCGAGGGCCTCGCCGCGGACGGGGACCGTGCGGCGGCTCCCCGCTGTCTTTACCCGGTGCCCCTTGCCCACCTCGACGGACCGCTCGCCGAGGCGGACGGCGCTCCACTTCAACTCTCGCTGCTCTCCAGGCCGGAGCCCGGTCCCGATGCCGAACGCCACCCAGTCGGCGACCCAGCCGGGGCGCTCTGAGGTGGTGCCCTCAACCGTCGACGTGATCTCGGCCGAACGGGCCGCGCGGATGATCGCCGCCGCTTCCGCCGCCGTCACGTGGTCGCGGCGCCTCGCTGTCATCTTCGGGAGACGGACGCCCGCCGCCGGGTTCACCGTGCAGAGGTCCCGGTCGATGGCCCATGCGAAGAAGTGCTGGAGGCTCGCGCGCCGCCGCTTCTTCGTCTCCGGACTGGCCTCCGGTCCCGGCCCGGTCCGGTTGCCGTCGGCGTCCTTCGGGGGACGCTTCCGAGCGTTCACGATGGCCTCGACGTGCCGGGGCTCGACGTGCCCGACCTTGGCGCCGGCCGTGAGCTGGAGAGCGAGCTTGTCGAGGTACCGCTTGTCCTCAGCGATCGTCGCGGGCGCGGCCGTGCTCGCCTTCTCGGCGAGGTACCGCTCGACCGCTTCCGTGAGCGCGACGCCTGCCACGCCGCCCGCGCTCGGTGCCCACGGGTCGAACGTCCCGAGCGAGAACCGTCGAGCGTAGCCGAGGGCCTTCCGCATCGCCGTCGCTTGCTCCTTGGTGCGGAGGTTGATCCGGCGCCGCGCCGGGCGCCGGTCGGGGTCGTAGACGACCCATCGCCAACTGCCCACGGGGACGCGCTCCCCGTTCACGACGCGGTGCTCACGGTCGATGCGGGAGCCGTCGGGAAGCTCCAAACTGGAGGCCGCGCCGCTCACGTGTCTGCGGACACGTCGGCCGTGTTGGCGTTCTCAGCTTCGGCGCGCTGGCGGTGGAGCCGGCCGCCGGTCTCCTGCACCTGGTATGCGTCGAGCGCGTCGTCGTCGGCGACGGCCCACACCGGGCCTACCTTGGTCGCGTTGAGGTCGCCGCGCGTGATCGCGTTGTGAATGGCCTGTCGCGTGCAGCCCTTCCGCTCTGCGGCCTGTGTCGTCGTGAGAAACCCGGTCATGGCGAGAGGGGGGAAGCCCCGAAGGGTACGGCCGCTGTTGACCCGGCGCAATAGGGAAGCTACGTTCTGGGTGCCGCAGACCGCCCAAAAGGGCACCGCATTGCTCGCAGTTCCATACTGCTACCTCGACGTAGCGCATGTGCTCCAGCAGACAAACATTGTTCCAATCGAAGATGTGCAGCGATGGTGGGATGGCTGGACAGAGTTGCTGACCGACAACTCTGGATCTGCTACAGGCCACGGCTACACGGCGCTCAAAGAGCTTCAGCGTGCACTCGGCAAGAAAAAGAAGAGTGCGCAGAAATGGTATAAAAGGTCTGCTCCGGATGTACTGCCTTCGGAGTCGGCTAACAGGATGTGGTACGACTATAGAATGACACCCGTGATCCGGGACGACGTAGATATGGCGGCGGCAATGGACCTTGTCGATGGATGCGGATTGACATGGGATATTGCAAGGGCAAGAATTGTGGAGATCAGATCCAGACAGTCTGATCATGCAATAAATAGATCGTTTGTTATAGATGCCCTGGTCTCTGTGTTCGAGGACTTTGGGGTCTACGGCAAATGGGATGATGTGCGATCTACTTATCCGATTCCAGTGGGGAGAGTTCAGGTTCGGGACCTGCCTCCTCTTCCGGAGACGGCCGTAGAACTTCTTGCTTCGGCGCCTCCAGACTTCCGCCCGGCGATGCCGATTGAAATTGAGGAAGATGGGACCACTGGCCAGACTTTCAGTCCACGGGCTGGTGACGGGGGCTCTGTGCCCCCTTCTTACTTCGCCGACCTGTTCCCCTTGGGAAGCTCTCCGCCACCTGATGGTGTTGGCAGGGACGCTCACGAACGGACGCTCACCATCGGGCGCGCACTCGCCGAAGATCTTGGGGAGCGCGGCACCCTCAGGACATTCGAGAGCACGAAGCGCTACCTAGAGTGGGCTCTCGAGTTGATTGGGGGGAAGAGCACGACAACCCCACGCTCGGCACTGGAGGAAACCGGATGCCTCGGGAGTGAGGGCAAATCAGGTGTCGTAGGTCAGGGTGTCGCCGAGCGTGTAGAGAATACCTACCGCTACTTCCTTAAGTACGGGCAGCCAGCCGAGAACGGAAGTTCTGCGGGCGGATGATTTCCGTTGACAGCGCGACTTCTTGAGTTGGCTGTGTGACGGGCCCCATTCTGTCTTCCAGCCGCAGAGGATGGCCACCGGCTCGATCCCGGCTGGCCTCCACCGATCTTCCTTTTGCTCCGGGCGAAGCCTCGGCAGCGAACACAAGCGGGCCCCCCACCTCTGCGGCACAGAAGGGGGGTCCGCTTCGTGTTCGGGTCGGCTGCGTCCCTTTCCGCATTTGCCGTGCCGCTCTCCAGCTCGGCGCCCGACCGTCCCCCGTCGGGAAGTCCCGCCGCTACCGGCCTCGACGGACTCGACCTCGAGGCGCTGGCGGAGCGCCTCGCCGCGCGCGTCGCCGAGTTGGCCGAGGCCGCCCGGACGCCGCCGCCGTTGCTCGACCTCGACGCCGCCGCCGCCCGGCTCAACGTGAGCCCGCGGACGGTGCGCGCGCTCGTGTCGGACGGAGAAATCCCCGTCATCCGGATCGGGACCGGGCGGGGTGTTCGGCGCTTCGATCCCGAGGCCATCGAGGCGTTCATCCGGCGCAACGCGCGGACGTGCTGAGCGGAGCCCCCGAGGCGGGCCGACCGGCTACCCTAACAACCCGGCCCGGGTCTAGGAAAGTTGGACGCCTGGCGTGATCGACGCCGCCTCACTGAGCCTCCAGGTGGTCGACCCCGAGCGCGTCGCCGCCCGCCTCGACGGGGCCCGGCACGTGTCCGGCGCCGACGGCTTCCGCGCCGTGACCGGGTACGTCGGTTCGCTCCGGGCCTCCATTCGGGCCGACCGGCTGAGGGTGGGGGGAAGCCTCCCCGAGTACCTCGGCGTCGAGCACACGCTCGGCCGTGCCGAGGTGGAGCGCGTAAGGGAGCGACTGACCGAGGCCGTCGGCGAGGACGTTGGGCACGCTTCTGTCTGGCGGCTGGAGCTGTCCGCCGACCTCGTGTTGACCCTGCCCGTCGCGGCGTACCTCCCCGTCTTCGTCCGCCGGGAGCGTCTCCAGCGCGTCGAGTACGAGGGCGAGTCGGTCGCCTTCGATGCGGCGGTCCGGCGAGTGGTGTTCTACGACAAGGCCGCGGAGCGGAGGAAGCGGAAGCGGCCCGCCCCCGCCGGCAACGTCCTCCGCGTCGAGGTCCAGTACCGCAAGCGGCTTCGGCGGCAACTCGGCACGGACGGGCCGGTCACCCTCGCCGACCTTCACGACCGAGCGTTCTGGGCGTACCTCGTCGCCCGGTGGGTGCGTGAGTACGAGGCCGTCGACAAGGCGCGCGCGCCGCTGCCCTTCGACGCTCTCACGGCGGACGCGCGTCGGGGTGTGGCGCTCGCCGGGCTCGCCCACCTCGGCCGACCGACCGTCGAGGCGGCCATCCACGCCGCACACGCACGGGGGACGCTGACCCGATCCACGATGTACAACCGGCTCGCGTGGGTTCGGGACCTCGACGCCGACCCAGCGCTCACGTGCGAGGATGACCGCGTGAGGGAGCTAGACGCCGCCGTGCGGGCGGCGGCCGACCGCGCGCTCAGCGAGGCGTAATCTTCGCCCCGATCCGACCCGCTTCTCGTGCACGATTCCGCCCGCCTCGACCCCGCCGCGTTCATCGACAAGTGGAGCGGGTCCGGCGGGGCCGAACGCGCCAACGCACAGAGCTTCCTCAACGACCTCGCCGACGTGCTAGGCGTGGACCGGCCGGACCCGACGACCGGCGACCCGCGCGCCGACACCTACGTCTACGAGCGCCCGCTCGACTTCCGCGACGGTCGCCAGTCCAAAGGGTTCATCGACCTCTACAAGCGGGCGGCGTTCGTGCTGGAGACGAAGCAAGGCGCCGACGCGAAGCGGACCGAGGGCGGGCACAAGCTGAGGCAGGGGCACGGCAAGCGAGGGACGCGCGTGTGGGAGGGGACGATGGAGGCGGCCCGCAACCAGGCCGAGGGGTACGCGCGCAACCTGGAGGCCGCCGAGCCGCCGCCCCCGTTCGTCGTCGTGTGTGACGTCGGGTTCTGCTTCGACCTCTTCGCCGACTTCGGCGGCTCCGGCCGGCTCTACCGGCCGTTCCCGGACGCGGGGTCGAACCGGCTCCGCCTCGACGCGCTCCTCCAGCCCGAGACGCGGGAGCTTCTCGCGGCGGTCTTCGAGGACCCGCTCTCGCTCGACCCGGCCCGGCGACAGGCCCGCGTGACCGTCGCCCTCGCCGACCGGCTCGCCGAGCTGGCCGTCTCCCTCGACGGGGCCGTAGACGCGAGCGGGGAGCCGATGGACGCCGAGGCCGTCGCGGGCTTCCTCTCGCGGACGCTGTTCTCCATGTTCGCCGAGGACGCCGGGCTCATCCCCGACGGCGCGTTCACCCGGCTCCTGGAGGGGTACACCGACGACCTCGAGCATTTGCCCCACGCCCTCGCCGACTTCTTCCGCAAGATGGACGAGGGCGGCTACGTCGGCGAGGTCCGGGAGAGCGTCCGGCGCTTCAACGGGTCGCTGTTCAAAGACGCCCGGACGCCCCGCCTCGACGCCGACCAACGGGCGGCCTTGCTCGACGCGGCGCACTCGGACTGGAGCGAGGTCGAGCCGTCCATCTTCGGGACGCTCCTGGAGCGCGCGCTCGACCCGAAGGAGCGGCACGCGCTGGGCGCGCACTTCACGCCCCGCGCCTACGTCGAGCGGTTGGTCGGGCCGACGATCCTGGAGCCGCTCCGGGAGGAGTGGAACGGGGTCCGGGCGGCGGCCTCCCGGTTGGTGGAGCAGGCCGAGGACGCGACGACGAAGGGGGCCCGGACGAAGCGGCGCAACGAAGCGCGCGCCGTGCTCGCGGCCTTCCTGACGCGGCTGGCGTCGCTCCGCGTCCTCGACCCGGCGTGCGGCTCGGGCAACTTCCTGTACGTGACGCTGACGGGCCTGAAAGCGCTGGAGGACGAGGCCCGGCGCGTCGCCGAGCGGTTGGTCGGGGAGTCGGTGGGGGAGGGGTTCGGCGTGACGCCCCGGCAGATGCGCGGGATCGAGCTGAACGCGCGCGCGGCCTCGATCGCTGACCTCGTGTTGTGGATCGGGTACCTCCAGTGGCAGCGCCGCCGCTACGGCGACACGCAGCCGCTCCCGGAACCGGTGCTGGAGGGGTACGGCCAGGTGGAGCACCGAGACGCCGTGCTGGCCGACGACGGGACGCCCGCCCCGTGGCCCGAGGCCGAGTTCATCGTCGGCAACCCGCCGTTCATCGGCCCGGCCCGGATGCGGGACGCCTTGGGCGATGCCTACACCGAGGCGCTCCGGTCCGCCTACCCGGACGTGCCGGAGTCGGCGGACCTCGTCATGTTCTGGTGGGACCGCGCGGCCGAGGCCGTCCGCCTCGGGCACGTCGAGCGGTTCGGGTTCATCACGACGAACTCGCTCCCGCAGACCTTCAACCGGCGCGTAGTCGAGCGCCACCTCGGCGCCGACGCCGACCCGCTGGCCCTGCGTTCGCCGTGCCGGATCACCCGTGGGTGGACTCCGCCGACGGGGCGGCCGTCCGCGTCTCGATGACGGTGGGGACGCGGGCCGATGCGTTCGACCCGGAGGGCGGGCGGCTCGCCGTCGTGACGGACGAGCGCGACGACAACGGCGACGGGATCGCCGAGGTGGAGATCGCCGAGTATGTAGGGCGGATCAATGCGGACCTGACCGTCGGTGCGGATGTGACACAGGCCAGTCCGCTAGTGGCCAACAGCGATCTGAGCTGCCCGGGTGTCAAGCTCCACGGTGCTGGCTTCATCGTGATCTCAGGAGGATGCTGAGGGCTTGGGTCTTGGACGAGTGGAGGGAATCGGCGCGTAGTCCGCAGTACCGCAATGGCCGGGACCTCACGCAGTAAGCCGCGTGGCGTCCTCGTCATCGACCTGTTCGGGCTCGACGCAGACGAGGCCCGTACGCGGTTCCCAAAGGTGTACGAACACGTGGTTCGGGAGGTGAAGCCCGAACGTGACAAAAACCGGCGCGCAATCTACCGAGACAACTGGTGGATTCACGGCGAGCCCCGCCGAGACCTTCGCCGGCAACTTGACGGTCTCCCCCGCTTCATTGCCACCGTCGAAACGGCGAAACACCGGCTCTTTCTGTTCCTTGATGCCTCCATCCTCCCCGACAACAAGCTCATCGCCATCGCGCTGGCGGACGCCTTCCACCTCGGCGTGCTCTCCTCAGCGCGTTCACCTCGAATGGACGCTCGGGCTGGTGGCCTCGGCGTCGAAGACGGGCCGGTCTACGTCAAGACGAAGTGTTTCGAGCCCTTCCCGTTCCCCGACGCGACCGACGCACAGGCCGAGGCCGTCCGCCGGTTGGGCGAGGCCATCGACGCGCACCGCAAGGCCCGGCAGGTCGAGACGGGCGTCGGGCTGACGGACCTCTACAACGCCGTCGAGGCGCTCCGCGCCGGCCGCGCCCTCACGGCCAAGGAACAGCGCTCCGCCGACGACGGGCTCGCTCACACGCTCCTCGACCTTCACCGCCAACTCGACCGCGCCGTCCTCGACGCCTACGGCTGGAGCGACCTCGACGCCGAGGCGCCGACCTTCCGGGCCGCCGTCCTCACCCGGCTCGTCGCCCTCAACGCCGAGCGCCGGGTCGAGGAAGAGGCCGGGACGGTCCGCTACCTCCGGCCGGCGTTTCAGAACCCGGGCGCGTCCGGGCAGGCCGGGCTCGACCTCCGCACGGCCGCCCCCGTCGAGGTGGAGCCCGAGGCGGTCACCCGCCCGTGGCCCGAGCCCCTCGCCGCGCGCACCGTCGCCGTCCGTCAGGCCGTCGCCGCCGGGGCGTCCACGCCCGAGGCCGTCGCCGCGCGGTTCGACGGCGCCCGCCTCGGGGCCGTCGCCGAGGTGCTGGACGCGCTCGCCGAGCTGGGACTCGTGACGGTCGCCGAGGGCGTGTTCACCGCGTAGTCCATGGGCCTCCTGCACACCTTCCGTTGTCCTGCCTGCCGCTACGCTGCCGAGGTGTCCGGCGGGCCGGATGCCGGGATGCAGGTGGCCACCCAGACGGTCGCCTGCCTGGACTGCCGCGCCCTCTTCGACGTGCCGACCGATCGGTACGGCCGGGGCGCTCCCGAGGCGGTCGCCCTCGCCTGCCCGGTGGACGCGGCGCACCGCGTCGAGGCGTGGGGCGAGCCGTTCGCCTGCCCTCGGTGCGGCGCCGCGCCGATGGTCGCCGAGGAGCCGTCGGTCTCTTGGGACTGAGGTCGGCAGTTGGCGTCCGGGCTGTCGCGGCGGCCTCCGTCTCTCGACCGCTCTCAGGTTGTGCGGACCGGGCTGCCGCCTCGACGTGTCCGCGGACACACTCGGGCTCCCGTGTGCAGTGGCACCCGTCACACCGTCGGCCGTAGGATGGCGCTCTGTGCCGCCTCCCGCCGCCCCATGGCCCGCCGTCCGTCCCCGATCCCTCCCGACTGGAACCCGCTGGACGCACTCCAGCCAGGCGCGAGGGAGGCCCTCGGCGCTGACGACCGGCGGGCCCTCGCCGACTACGGCGCGGGCGTCCACCGCCGGGCCCGCGAGCGGTCCCTGATTGGGCTACCCGGTGGGGTACCGTGCCCCCCCTTCCTCCAGCGTGTCGAGGCGGACGCGCCCGGTGCGGCCCGGCTGTACGTCAGCCTCGACGGGGAGCGCTTCACAGTTGAGCGGGCAGTGGAGGCCGGGACGTTCCTCCAACTGGACCGTGCGGCAGTCGAGGCAGCCCTCGGGGCGCTTCGGCGGGCCGAGCTGGTAGGCGATGCCGGCGGAGTGCTCGTCACGCTCCCCCCGGGGGGGCTCCCGTTCTGAGCCCCGGGGCTCAGACCGCCCGCCCGTTTGATGTTCGGTTTGCACGTTGGACACTCGCGCGAGGGAGCCTCGCTACGCCCTCGGCCCGCCGGAGCGACCGGCCCGGACGCTAACAAATGCCAAGGTTGAGACGGTGCCGACCTCGCCCTCGGCGGCACCGGAGCTTTCCGCATCCTGACCATGTTCCTGTTGAGGATAGGGCTCCCAGCTTGCCGCAGTTTGCCGCCCTTTCCCTGTCCGCCCCGCTTCTCTCACCGGGGGTCGCCCGTCCCGTAGCACAACACCACCGCTGACCCGTGGGGATCGAGACTCGCCGCAACGGCCGCCGCTACCTGTACCGGAAAGAGCGGACGCCCTCGGGTGTCCGCTCGGTCTACCTCGGCCCCATGTCCGACCCGGCGTGCGTGATGCTGGCCGAGAACGACCGGGCCCGCCGGGCGGACGCCGAGGCGGACCGGGCACGCCTCGGCCGCGTGTTCGACCCCATCGACGCCGCCCTCGGCACGCTCCGCCAGTCGGCCGCCGAGTTGCGGACGCTCGCCCGGGCCTACCTGGTCGCCACGGGCCACCGGACGCACCGGGGGCAATGGCGACGGGCCCGCCACCTCCGCTCCACCGTCGCCGCCCTCCCTCCCCTGATCCTCCCCCCGATGGCCACCAAGAAGAAGTCCGCCGACGTGTCCGCAGACACACCCGCCTACTCTCCCGGGACAAGTCTGGGGGCCGACACCGGCACCTACCTCGTTCTGCCGGCAGACGGAGTGCCCCGGCCGGGTCTGGCTGACGCCCTCCGGGCCTGCCAGACCGACGACCCCACGTCCGCCGACGTGTCCCGGCTCCGGGACGAACTGCTGACGCTCCCGGCCGAGTCGTGGGGCGTGCCGCTCTCGTCGTCGCTCGCCCTCCGTTCCCTCGCTGGCATCGTGACGGGATCGCAGACGGCCCGACTCGACACGGCCCTCGTAGAAGCGAGCGCGACCCGGCTCGCGTCCGACCTCGCCGGCCCTGACGCCGGGCCTCTGGTCCGTGCGGCTGCGGCTCAGGCGGCCCTCTCTGGCCTGTGCCTCGACGCCGTGACGGCCGGCTACGGCCGCGTGATGACGGGGGCCTACCGGCCGACCGAGGGGGAGCATTGGGAACGCCGGATGGACGCCGCCCAACGTCGTCACCTCCGGGCTCTCGCCACGCTGGCCGCCCTCCGCCGGGCCGAGTCCACCGAGGCGGACCGAGCCGCGAAGATGGATCGGGAGACGCCGGCCCCGATGGACCTCCACCGCTTCCTACCGGCCCCGTCCGGGGACTCGGTGCCGTCGCCCGCCGACCTCGCTCTCTCGTCTGCCTAGCGGCCCCTCGGGTGACTCCAGCACAACGCGAGTTAGATCGGCCGGGCTGCGTGGTCTAGGGGAGAGAGCCCACCTGGTGCCCCGTGTCCGTCGTCGCCCACGCCCGCCGAACATTTGGCTCCCGTCTGCCCCGCCCCTGTCGTTTGTCGACCGCGGCCCGTCCCCCCGTCGCCGTCCGGTAGGCGGGGCTTCGCGGCGCCCCGCCCGTCGCCCGCCCGCCTCGGTGCCGAGGCGGGCGGGCCGGCCGGCCTAGTCGATCAGGGCCTCGACAGCGACCACGTTGCCCGAGTCGAGCGCCGCGGCCTCCCTGGCCTCCCGAGCCCGTGCCCGGAGGTCGAGCCGGACGGCGTCGGCGGCCCCGGTGAACACGACGTTGACGCCGCGCGTGGGCTTGCCGGGCACGCCCCCGGTCACGGCCGAGACGTAGACGCCGACCGAGGGGAGCGCGGCCGAGGTCACGTTGAACTCGTTGACCCGCAGGACCGGGCCGATCCACGCGGCGTGCTTGTCGGCGATCCGGCCGACGCAGGCGACCGAGGCCGGGTTGCCCGGCTCCAACTCGGCCAGGACCATCAGGGCGTGCTCGCCCTTGTGGATCTTCGCGGGGAAGAACCCCCGGACCGGGACGACGGCGGCGAGCGCCTCGATCTGCTCTTGAAACACCGTGACCCCGGCGAGCTTGGACGGGATGGCGAGCGCCGACCCGCCAAGGGCGAGCGTGTAGGTCTCGGCGTCCTCCACCTTGCGGACCGCATCGAAGCGGACACCGACGGAACAGAGGTGGGCGAGAACTTCGGCGCCGTCCTCAGCGATGGCGAGGGCCCGCGCCTGGTACGGCGTCACGGCCTCCGTGCCGATCTCTGAGGGGATGCCGTCGAGGCGGACCGACTCCCACCCCTCCCGGTAGGCGTCGGCGAGCGTGGCGTCCTTGGGGGCGCTCCAGTCGCCGCCCTCGGTGGCGTCGTACTCGCCTCGCTCGAACCAGACGACCGGGGCGTCGGACGAGTCGCCCATCGAGGCCTCCCACGGGTTGTATCCGGCGGGGCGCTCGGCGTCCGTGAACTCGGGGCCGTCGGGTCCGGCGTTGAAGGTGCGGTTGGTCATAGCGGGGTGGGCGTGAGCCCGGTTGGTTTGTGATTCCAAGGTACAGCCCTCCGCTGTATTTGTCAAGCTATTAACTGTATTTATTTCAGCCCTTGGCTTGATTGTTCGGGCCTGGGCCGGTAGCTTCTGAGGACAAACCAACCCCGTCCCCATGGCACCCCGCGCACCGTCCCTCCGCGGACTCGACGACCCCGATGACCTCGCCCGCTTCCTCGATCTCCGGGCCGAGCGCGACCGGATCGACGGCGAGCTAGCGGCCCTCGGTCCCGTCATCCTTCGCGCTCTGGAGGACGAAGACGACGGCCGGTTCTGTGCCCGTGGCCTCACGCTGGAGGCGCGCGTCCGCCGGTCCTATGCGTACTCCGAAGAGGAGAGAGAGACAGCACAGTACCTCTCTGATCTGCGCGCCGCCGAACGGGCGCGGGGCTTGGCCACCGTGACGGCCGCGACCGGGTACGTTCGCGTGACCAAGACGCCCGCCGTCGAGGCCGACCGGCTCCGCGCGTCCGCCGCTGAGGCCGTCACCGCTGCCCGTGCCGCCGCGTGACCGTCGGTCGCCGAGCACGGCACATTTTCCCAACCGGTGACGCCGAGCGCTCGCGCTCGGCCTCCCTCGCTCACTCCTTCCATGCCTGTTCCTCTCGCTCCCGCCCCGAAGCGGGGGACCTACCTCGATTACGACGGGCTGCGCGACGCCGCCGCCGAGGCGATCAAGGCCGCCCGCTTGAAACAGGCGGAGGCCGCCGCCGCCGTCGCCGAGCACAACCCCGACCGCGCGAAGCCGCCGACCGTCTCGGCGATCTCGAACGCCGTCCGGGAGACCGGACCCAGCGTCGCCGCGCTCCAACTGGACATCGTCGGCGCCTTGACGGGGGCGACGCTGTCAGGCCCGCTCTACCGCGTCGAGTAGCTCGGCCCGGCTCCCTGAACGACGAACGGCCCGCGCCCCGTGAGGGATGCGAGCCGAACGCCGACAAACCAACCGGGAGCGAGCCGGGCTCGCGTCCACGATTGACAGCGGGCAAACTACTGACGCCCGCCGGGGACGGCCGTCTCAGAAGGGTCGCCGAGGTGGTGCTCAAACTGTCCGCCGGACGCGCGACGTAGAGCGGGGGCGGCCCGAACTGTACTGACCTCGGCGGTCCCCGTCAGGGCGAGAACAGGAAGGGTAGGGCACTCCCTTGTCCGAAATGTGTCCGACTCGGTCGGCTGGGGTCGATTTTCCAACTGTGCTGGAAACGCGAAAACCGGCCCCTGCGAGATGCAGAGACCGGTTTTCGGGGGGTGGAGCCTAGCGGATTCGAACCGCTGACCTCCTCAATGCCATTGAGGCGCTCTACCAACTGAGCTAAGGCCCCGACGGACGCCGCAACGGGTGCGGCGGGCGGCCAAGATAGGCGGGCGGTCGCCGGCCGGTCAATGGAGCGGACGCGAAGACGCCCGCCTCGGCCCCGCCGTGGGCCGGGCCGGCCCCTAGCTTCGGCCTCCTCCAGCCCGCGCGCCCGTGCCCGACCGCCCCGTCCACGTCGCCAAGTTCGGCGGCACCTCCGTCGGCACGCCCGACCGCGTCCGCCGCGTCGGTCGAGCTGTCCACCGAGGCGGCCACGGCCGGGCACCGGCGCGTCGTCGTGTCGTCGGCGTTCGGGGGCGTCACCGACCGGCTGCTGGCGGCCATCGAGGCCGCGGTCGGGCGGACCGGCGAGCACCGGGCGATCCTGCGCCGAGGTCCGCGCCCGGCACACGCGGCCCTGACCGACCTGGTCGCCGAGGCCGAGCGCGACGGGCTCCGGACCCAGGTCGACGCGCTGTTCACCGAGATCGGCGAGCTGCTCTACGGGGTCTCGCTGCTCCGCCAGTGCGACGCCCGGTTCCGCGACGCCATCGTGTCGGCCGGCGAGCGGGCGTCGGTCCCGCTCGTCGCCGCCGCGTTCCGGGCCGCCGGCCACGCCGCGGTCGCCCTCGACGCGACCGCGTTCGTCCGCACCGACGACGCGTTCGGCGAGGCCGCCGTCGACTTCGAGACGACGGGCCGGCTGGTGCGCCAGGCGTTCGCCGAAGTCCCGCCCGACGCGGTCGCCGTCGTCACCGGCTTCGTGGCCTCGACCGAGGACGGCGTCACGACGACGCTGGGCCGCTCGGGCAGCGACTACACCGCGACCATCCTGGCCGGCGCGCTCGACGCGGCCGAGTGCGTGATCTGGACCGACGTCGACGGCGTGCTCTCGGCCGACCCGCGCCAGGTGCCGGACGCGTTCTCGCTGCCGCGCCTGAGCTACCAGGAGGCCGCCGAGCTGGCCCACTTCGGGGCCAAGGTGCTCCACCCGCGCACGATGCGGCCGCTCGTCCGGGCCGGCATCCCGCTCCGGATCAAGAACACGCTGCGGCCCCGAGGCGGCCGGGACCGAGATCGGCCCGGCGGACCCCTCGGTGCCCCCGTCGATCCGGGCCGTCACGGCCATCCGCGACGCCGCGCTGGTCCGCGTCGACGGGGCGTCGGCGCTGGAGGTGCCGGACCTGGCCCGGCGCGATCTTCGGTCCGCTCGCCGAGGCCGGCGTGCCGGTGTACCTCGTCGCCCAGGCGTCGGCCGAGGGGAGCATCGGGCTCGCCGTCCGCCAGTCCGACGCCGACGCCGTCGTCCGGCTGCTGGAGCGGGCGCTCGCCCGCGAGATCGAGCGCGGCGACGTGCTCGGCGGTCCGCGCCGAGGCGGGCGGGGCCGTGGTCGCGGCGGTCGGCTCGGGGATGCACGGGGCCGCGGGCCTGGCCGGCCGCTTTTTCGCCACGCTGGCGCAGCGCCCACGTCAACGTCCGCGCGGTCGCGCAGGGCGGCGGCGACCACACGATCTCGGCCGTCGTCGCCGACGACGACGCGGCCCGGGCCGTCGGCGCGTTGCACGAGGCGTTCGCGATGCGGCGCCTGCGGGCCCACGTCGTCGTGGTCGGGGCGGGCACGCTGGGGCGGCGCCTGCTGGCGCTGCTTGGACGCCCAGGCCGAGCGGTTGCGCGAGGCCGACCTCCACCTGGTCCTGGCCGGCGTCGCCGACAGCCGCCGCGTCCTGTGGGACGCGGCGGGCCTCGACCCCGCGACGGCCGCCGACCGGTTGGCCGACGGCGACCCCGCCGACCTCGGCGCGTTGTCGGACCGGGTCACCGGCGCTCGGCTCGAGCGCCTCGTCGTCGTCGACGCGACCGCCAGCGCGGCCGTCGCCGAGCGCCACGCCGACTGGCTCCGGGCCGGCGTCGCGGTCGTCACGCCCAACAAGGAGGCCACGGGCCGCTCGGCGGCGGCCTGGGGCGAGACGCGCCGGGCCGCGCGCGCCGGCCAGGCGCCCTACCTCTACGACGCGTCCGTCGGCGCCGGGCTGGGCTTGGTCGGCCGGCTGCGCGACCTGGTCCGGACCGGCGACCGGGTCCGCGAGATCGAGGGCGTGCTCTCGGGCACGCTGTCGTTCGTGATGAACCGGATGCGCGACGGGGCCGCGTTCTCCCAGGCCGTCTGGGACGCGCGCCGGGCCGGCCTGACCGAGCCCGACGTCCGCGACGACCTGTCGGGCCGCGACGTGGCCCGCAAGCTGGCGCTGCTGGCGCGCGAGGTCGGCGTCGAGGTCGAGCGCGGCCGACGTGGCCGTCGAGAGCCTGGTCCCGCCCGAGCTCGACGGACGTCCCGCTCGCGACGTTCTGGGAGCGCCTGGCCGAGTCCGACGACGCCTGGCGCCGGCGGCTGGCCGACGCCGGCGAGGTCCAGTACGTCGCCCGGTTGGGCGCGGACGGGGCGATCCGGGCGGGCGTCGAGGCGGTCCCGCCCGGCCCCGGCTCGCTCCTGGCCGCGCTCCGGGGCAGCGAGATCGCCGTCGTCGTCCACACCGAGCGGACGGGCGACCACCCGGTCTTCTTCCAGGGCCCCGGCGCCAGCGCCGACGTCACGGCCGCCGTCGTCCTGGCCGACGTGGTCCGGGCCGCGGAGGCGATGCGGTAGCGGTAGGGGGCGAGCCGGCCTGTCCTGAGCCTCGGCGTGGCCCCCGACCTCCCGCCGGAGAGGACCGGCCTCTGACGTGTTCAGCAGGCCAGGCACCCCGACGGCGCGCTCCGTCGGTGGGCAGGCGTGATCCGCCCGGGGCCTCCGCGACGGCCGCTACCTTTCCTGCCCCGGCCGCCTCGGCACCGAGGCGGGCCCTCTCACATCGATTCCCCTGCCGTGTCCCCCCTCGCTCTCGCCCTCGTCGGCACCGGACGGATGGGCCAGGCCGTCGAGGCCGTCGCCGTCGAGCGCGGCCACACCGTCGTCGCCCGGTTCGACGCCGAGACCCCGCTCCTCGACGCCCGCGACGACTCCGCGCTGAACGGGGCCGACGTCGTCGTCGACTTTTCCGTCCCGGACGTCGCCCTCGACCAGATCCACCGCTACGCGTTCTGGGGCGTCGACGCCGTCGTCGGGACGACGGGCTGGACCGACCGCCTCGACAAGGTCCGCGCCTGGGTCGAGGAGGGGCAGAGCGGGCTGCTGTGGGCGCCCAACTTCTCGCTCGGGCTGGCCCTCGTCTCGCGCGCGATCGCGGGCCTGCTCCCGCTCCTGGACCGGCTCGACGAGTACGACGTGGCCGTCCACGAGGCCCACCACACGGGCAAGCTCGACAGCCCCAGCGGGACGGCGCTCCGCCTGGCCCAGGAACTGCTCGACGGGCTCGGGCGGAAGTCGCGCTTCGAGGCCGAGACGCAGCACGGCGCCATCGACGCCGACGCGCTCCACGTGACCAGCCAGCGCGTCGGGCGCGTGCTGGGCGAGCACACCGTGACGCTCGACAGCGACGTCGACCAGATCCAGATCGTCCACACGGCCAAGAGCCGGCGGGCGTTCGCGCTCGGCGCCGTCCGCGCGGCCGAGTGGGTCGTGGGCCGCCAGGGCCTGTTCACGCTCGACGACATGATCGAGGAGGACACGGGGGACGGGGCACGGGGCACGGGGCACGGGGCGGAGGGCGGAGCCTGACGCGGCGCTCGTCGTTCTGCCCCTTTCCGCTCGCTCCGTCCTCTTGCCCTCCCGCCGACATGGGTCCCGTCCGCCAGCCGCTGTTCCGCGGCACCGCCCCCGCCCTCGTCACGCCGTTCACCGCCGACGACCGGATCGACGAGGCGGCCTTCCGCGCGCTCATCGACTTCCAGATCGCGGGGAGCCCGTTCCAGGGCGAGCGCTACGACGGCGTCGAGGCGCTGGTCGTGCTGGGCACGACGGGCGAGAACCCGACCGTGACCGGCGACGAGCGGCGCCGCCTGGTCGACCTCGCGCTCGAGCACACGGCCGGGCGCGTGCCGGTGATCGTCGGGACGGGCACCAACAGCACGGCCCAGAGCGTCCAGTTCTCCCGCGAGGCGGCCCAGGCCGGGGCGGACGGGCTGCTGGTCGTCGGGCCGTACTACAACAAGCCGACGCCCGCCGGCGTGGTCGGCCACGTCGCCGCCATCGCCGACGCGACCGACTGCCCGATCGTGCTCTACAACGTGCCCGGCCGGACGGGCTCGAACCTGACGGCCGAGACGACGCTGGCCGTCATCGAGGCCGTGCCGAGCGTGGTCGGCGTCAAGGAGGCGTCGGGCGACCTGGGCCAGATCGCCGACGTGATCGCCGCACGCGCCCGACGGCGTCGCGGTCTACTCCGGCGACGACGACCTGGCGTTCCCGACCGTCGCGCTCGGCGGCGACGGGCTGATCTCGGTGATCGCGAACGCCGCGCCGGGCCCGGTCGCCGAGATGGTCCGCCGGGCGCTGGAGGACGACCTGGCGGGCGCTCGCGCCCTCCACTACGCGCCTGCTCGACGCGATGCGGGCGAGCTTCTTCGAGTCCAACCCGGCGCCGCTCAAGGCCGTCCTGGCCGCACAGGGCCGGATGGAGCCGGCCCTCCGCCTGCCCCTGGCCCCGCTCACGCCCGCCGTCGCCGACCGCGTCCTCGCCGCCTACGCCGACCTGATCGAGGCCGGCACGGCCGCCTCGGTGGCGGGCCAGTAGAGACCGCCGTCGGGGTGGCCGATCTCTCCCTCGACCTCCCTCCCCGCACGCGATGGCCTACCGCCCCGACCTCGACACCACGCTCGGCCGCTACGCCGAGGCCTGGAACACCGACGACCCCGACGAGCGCTGGGCGCTCGTCCACGCCTGCGCCGCGCCCGAGGTGGTCTACGTCGACCCGCACTCGGAGAAGCCGGTCGCGGGGCCAGGCGGCGCTGGCGGCGTTCCTGGCGCTGTTCCGCGAGCAGGTCGGCTGGACGTTCGCGTTCACCGGGCCGGCCGACGCGCACCACGACTGGATCCGGGTCCCGTGGCGGCTCGACCGACGCCGGGGGGACCGAGTCCGACGGGTTGCTGGTGGCGACGCTGGACCGGGAGATCCGGCTCGTCGAGATCGTCCACTTCCTCGACGGCTGACGCGCCGGGAGGGCACGCGCCGACGACGGGCCCGCGACCCCCCGCCTCGGCGCCGAGGCGGAGGGGTGGGGCGCCGGCGGACGTGGGCGCTCGGCCGTCGCGCGCGGAATCGGTGAACGGCTTGCGTCGCCCGGCTCCGCCGGCCACCTTCCGGCCCCTCCCTCCTCGCCGTCATGACCGACCTCGCCGCCCTCCAGTCCGCCATCGACCGCCACGCCGCCGCCGACGCGCCCGACGGCGAGGCCCGCGTCGCGTTCGAGCAACTCCTCGACGCCCTCGAGGCCGGCGACGTGCGGGCGGCCGACAAGGGCGACGACGGCGTCTGGCGGGCCAACGCCTGGGTCAAGCGCGGCATCCTGCTCGGCTTCCGGCTGGGCGCCATCGTGGACCTGTCCGGCGACGAGTTCGCCTTCTTCGACAAGGACACCTACCCGATCCAGCGGTTCGGGACCGACCGCGGCGTGCGCGATCGTGCCCGGCGGGTCGACGGTGCGGCGCGGGTCGTACCTCGCGCCGGGCGTCGTGTGCATGCCGCCGATGTACGTCAACGTGGGCGCCTACGTCGGGGCCGGGACGATGGTCGACAGCCACGCGCTCGTCGGGAGCTGCGGCCAGATCGGCGAGCGCGTCCACCTGAGCGCGGCGGCCCAGGTCGGCGGCGTGCTGGAGCCGATCGGCGCGGCGCCGGTCGTGATCGAGGACGACGTGTTCGTCGGCGGCGGGTGCGGCGTCTACGAGGGGACCGTCGTGCGCGAGCGGGCCGTGCTGGCGGCCGGCGTCATCCTGACGCGCTCGACGCGGGTCTACGACCTGGCCCGCGAGACCGTCCTGCGGTCGAGCGCCGACGCGCCGCTCGAGATCCCGGCCGGCGCCGTCGTCGTGCCGGGCGCCCGCGCCGTCGACTCCGACTTCGGCCGGGCTCATGGGCTGAGCGCTCTCGGCGCCGTGCATCGTCAAGTACCGCGACGCCTCGACGGACGCCTCGACGACGCTGGAGGACGCGCTCCGCTAGGCGCCGCCCCTCGCCCCAGCCCGCCTCGGCGCCGGGGCGGGCGCTCCCGGGCCTAGCGCCGGAACAGCGAGCCGACGAGCGCGACGACGGCCGTGTAGAGGGCGCCGCCGAGCCACAGCCCGAACACCAGGAACGGCGTCCGCGTGCTCTGGTCGAGCGCGAGCACGATCGTCATCAGCCCGTTGTGGACGACGGCGATCACGAGCGCCCCGACGAACGCCTGGACCGGCGTCAGCTTGAGGTTGTCGCCCTGCTCGGACCGGAACAGCCCGATCACGAAGCCCATCACCGTCTTGAGGACCGTGTTGAGGCCGAGCACGTCGGGCGTGACCAGCAGGTCCATCGCCAGGCCCGTCCCGAACCCGGCGACGGCGCCGGCCACGCGGCCGCGCCGGAGTGCGACGTAGGCGACGTAGAGCAGGACCACGTCGGGCCAGACGTCCCACAGGCGGAGGTTGCTCAGGAGCCACTGGAGCAGGACCACGGCCAGGCCGACGGCGACCTGGCGGAGGACGTACGGCATACGGAAAGGCGGGGAGAGGGGCCGGCCGAAGCTACGCCGGCCCGCGCCTACGCTCGTGTCGCGGTCTCGGTCCCAGGCCCCCAGGCGCTCGCGGCTGGGGGGCGGAGGGGCCCGGCTGCCGGCGCGAGGCCGCCCGGGCCGGCTCCGCCCGCCCCACCGAGGGGCCGGAGCCGTCGGAGCCTCCTGGACGGCTCGCCCCGCTTTGGGCCCGAGGTGGGCCGAGCCGGTGCGCCCCGCCCGCCCCCTACTCCTCCGCCGGGACGCGCTGGCCGGTCGCGAGCGCGCGCACGATGTCGTCCTGGGCCTGGGCGATCCGCCCGCCGCTCGTCGTGTAGTTGTTCGCCATCAGGACGAACACGTAGGGCGTCCCGGTGGGGCCGTCGACGTAGCCGGCCAGGCAGCGGACGGCCAGCAGCGACCCGGTCTTGGCGCGGACCGGCACGCCGGACAGCCGGTTGCGCAGCGTCGAGCCGGCGCCGCCGCCCTCGGGCAGCGACCGCCGGAAGGCGCCGCCCGACGGGTGCGTCCGCATCACGCGCAGGACGGCGGCCAGCGACGTCGGCGTGACCATGTCCTTGCGCGACAGGCCCGAGCCGTCGGCGAGGTAGAGCTCGTCGCCGTCGGCCCCGGCCTTCTCGACGAACGCCTCGACGCGGTCGGCCGCCCGGTCGACGGTCCCGCCGCCGATCGTCCGGAAGACCTGCTCGGCGTAGAGGTTGTCGCTCTCGCGGTTGATCCGCTCGACGATGTCGTCGAGCGTGGGCGAGACGTAGGCCTGGAGCGGCTGGGCGCCCTCGTAGCGCGGCTTCCGGTCGGTGTCGTCGACGTCGACGCGCTGGGCCCGCGCCACGTCGATGCCGGCGTCCTGGAGCCGGAGCGCGAAGGCGTGGACGGCGAACAGCGTCGGGTTGGCGACGGGCACGCGGAGCGTGCCGCGGTACCCGCTCGGGACGCCGCCGCGCAGCACGAACGTGTCGGTGCCCAGCGTCCGCTCGACGTCGAGCCGGCCGCCGCCCGAGCGCGTCGTGACGTCGCCGGTGACGGTCGCGAACCCGGGCGGGTCGGACTCGAACCGGGGCGCCTGGCCCGCGCTCGTGCCCGCGATCTGGATCGAGACCAGGTTGTCGCCCCAGACCAGGCCGCCGGCCGGCGGCGCGTAGCTCTCGGTCGCGATGTGGGTCACGTCCCAGCCCTCGCCGTAGCGGGCGTCCTCGAACGCGTCGTCGTCGCCGACGATGCGGCCGTCGATGCGACGGACGCCGGCCTGGGCGAGCGCCTCGGCCCAGCGCTCCAGCGGGTCGCCCTCGCCCTCGCTCCCGAACGTCGGGTCGCCCGAGCCCCGGATGACCAGGTCGCCGCGCAGCGTGCCGTCGGGCGAGACCTCGCCGAAGTGGTAGAGCCGGGTCGTGTAGCGGTAGGTCGGGCCGAGCTGGTCGAGCGCCGTCGCCGTCGTGAACAGCTTGAGGTTCGAGGCCGGGAGCAGGTTCTTGTCCGCGTTCCGGCTCAGGATCACGCGGCCGTCGCGGGCGTCGTGGATCACGATCCCCCAGATGGCCGACGGCAGGTCGGCGTCGGCCAGGATCTCGTCGATGGCCGCCAGGGTCTGGGCCTCGACGGCCGTCGCCGTCGGCCCGGGACGGCGTGGCGAGCCACAGGACGGCGGCGACGGCCAGGACGAGGGAGAGGGCGGGCGTCCAGAGGCGGGACATCGGGGGGGGCGACGGTGGCGGGGGCGAACGCGCCCAAGCTAGCCGTCGTGCCTGGCCACCTCCGCACGGCGGACCGGACGCGTAGGAATGAGGGGCGAACCGCCGTCCGGATGCGGCGCGGCCGGCGACGCTCGTCGTCGTTCCCCTCGCCCGGCCCGCCTCGGCGCCGAGGTGGGGGGAGCCGGCTACGCGGGCTCCGCGACGCGCACGTCGGTCAGGTCGCCGTGGACGTCGAGCCGGGCCTCCAGGCGAGCGCTCGCTCGGAGGACGCGCCGCGCCAGCCCGTCGGGGTCGTCGGCGCGGCCGGTCACCAGGTCGACCACCAGGCCGGCGAGCGAGAGCGGGACCAGGACGGCCGCCGCGAGCCCGGCCAGCCACACCCGGACGTTGTAGGCGACGACGTCGGAGACGAA
>CAVUDG010000002.1:0-112481 GCA_963740235.1 uncultured Bacteroidota bacterium | reverse complement strand
AGCGGCCGTTGATGAGCGGCGCGATCTCGGCGACCTGGTCGCGCGCGAACCGCCGCTCGATCCCGTCGGTGGAGCGGATCACGATGGGGTCGCTGGTGCCGTCGACGACGACCCCGACGTAGACGTCGCCGTTGACGAGCACGATCCGGCGGAGGTCGTCCGACTGGGCCTGGGCGGCCGGGGCCAGGACGACGAGGGTGAGCAGCAAGAGGACGAGGCGAGCCATGAGCGGGGGTGAGGGGAGAGGACGTGGCGGAGCCGCGGGAAACCGTCCAAGGGTATCACGTCTCGGCCGCGCTCGTCTGGATCGTTTCCACTACCCGGTCACCGGTCCACCCTCCCCACCTCGGCGCCGAGGCGGAGGGGGCTAGAAGTTGAGCCGCGCCGTGAGCTGGCCGTCGAACGAGCCGTAGAGGAGATGGAACAGGCTCGCCCGGGCCTCGGGCTCAACCACCAGCGTCGTCCGGTCGCCCAGCCGGACCGCGACGGGAGCCTCGACGGTCGCCCCCACCCCCCTTCCACCCGCACCTCGTCGTCGGTGACGGTCTCCTCCGGCGTCCCCGCCTGGAACCGGAGCGGCGACGGCTCCAACCTCCGGACGTCCCGGTACACGCCGATCCCGGGCAGCACCCGCACGGCCCCGTCGCTGATGCGGACGTGGCGGAGCAGGCTCACCCGGCCGAACGAGTCGATCACGCCCGGACCGTCGAGGAGCTCGGTCGGCCCGTCGGGGGGGAACGCGAACCCGCGCCGGTCGGCCACGACCGTCTTGCCGGTGGCCTCGACCCGCCACGGCCACGCGTCAGGCCCAAACGAGAACGCGACGGCCGCGCCGAGGTGCGTCTCGCCGGGGTAGGGGAACAGCGTGTCGGCGACGGCGCCGGAGCGGCCCAGCAGGACGGACACGTCGAGCTTGTCGGACCGCCACCCGGCCCCACCCGTCACTCCGTCACCGGCCGGCGTGATGTTGACGAACGGCCCGCCCACCAGGTCGAGCGAGACGTACGCGCCGCGCCCGTCCACCAGGTGAGCCTGGCCCCGGGCGGCGGGTGACGAGCAGACGAGAGCGAGCGAGACGAGACGGGCAACGCGCATGACGGGGTCAGATCGAGCGATCAACCTAGCGGCGCCCCCCCCGGACCCGCGTGATCCGATCGCACTAGCCCGCCCCTCCCCCACCCTCGGCACCGGACGGACGGGAGTCAGAGCCACCCCTCCGCCCGGTACCACGCGACCGTCCTGCAAACCCCTCCGCCAGCCCGACCTCGAGGTCGTACCCAACCGCCTCGCCCGCCTTCTCCGACGACGCAGACCCAGGCGTGCCGGGCCGCCTCCGCCTTGTCGGCCGTCAGCGGCGGCAGCGTGCCCGAGCCGGCCGCCGACGCGCTCGGCGAGGGCTCCGACGGCCCCGATCACCCGACCCGGGACGGGCAGCGCGAGCGTCTCGCCGGCCGACCGCGCCCTCGACCGCCGCCCGGACCTCCGCCCACGAGTAGCCCGGCGTCCCCACGAAGTAGGTCTCGCCTGCCGCCTCGTCCGCTCGGCCAGGTCCGCCATCCCGCGCACCAGGTCGCCCACGTAGACCATCGAGACGCGCGGCACGTCGGCCGGGCCGACGATGGGGAACAGGCCCCGGGCGGCGCCCTTGACCATCTCGTACAGGTCGGCCTCGCGGGGGCCGTAGACGGCCGGCGGGCGGACGACGGTCACGCCCACGTCGGCGTAGTCGCGGCGGACGGTGTCCTCCATGCGGGCCTTGCTCAGCCCGTACATCGAGACGGGCTGGGGCGTGTCGCGCTCGGTCGCGGGGACCGGAGCCCCGTCGGGCCCGACCCGGTTGGGGCCCATGGCCTCCAGGCTGCTCGTGACCAACACGCGAGGCGACCCGCCGGAGGCCCGGACGGCGTCGAGCACGGCACGCGTGCCGTCCACGTTGGCCCGGTCGAGCGGGGCCTGGGTCCGCGCCCGGGTCAGCCCGGCGACGTGGGCCACCAGGTCGGCGCCGTCGACGCCGAGGCGGAGGGCGTCGGCGTCGTGCAAGTCCGCCCGAGATCGTCTCGACATCGAGACCGGCGAGCCACTTCGGGTCGCTGCGGACGAGCGCGCGGACGTGTGTAGCCGCGCCCGAGCAGGTCCTCGACGAGGTGGCTGCCGACGAAGCCCGTGCCCCCGGTGACGAACGCGACGGGACGGGCAGAGGGATCGGACACGAGGAATGGGGAACAGACGGAGACCGCGTCCCCCCTATTCCCCACGTCGCCGGTCGTCTCAGTTCCCGCTAGGCGTCGGGCGCGCCCGCCTCGGTCGGGGCGTCGGCCTCGATGTCGAGCCGCAGCGTGACCTCGTCGCTCACGACGACGCCCCCGGCCTCCAGCGGCGCGTTCCAGGTCAGGCCCCAGTCGGAGCGGTTGATCTCGCCTTGGGCCGTGAACGCGACCTTGCGGACGCCCTGGGGGCTCGTGGCCGCGCCGACGTACTCGGTCTCGAGCTCGATCGGGCGCGTGACGCCGTGCATGGTCAGGTCGCCCAGGAGCGTGAACCCGCCGCCCTCACCCGCGCGGACGCCGGTGCTCGTGAACGTGATCTCGGGGTACTGGGCCACGTCGAAAAAGTCCGGGCTCCGGAGGTGGTTGTCGCGGTCGTCGTTCTCGGTCGAGATGGTCGAGGCGTCGATGACGGCCGTCGTCTGGAGCGAGCCGAGCCCGTCGCCGACGGTCACGGTGCCGCTGAGGTCGGAGAACGTCCCGGTGACCGTCGCGATGCCGAGGTGGCGGACGCGGAACTCGGCGCGGCTGTGGGCCACGTCGATGGTGTAGGTGCCGGCGTCGATGGCCGGGGCGTCGACGAACGAGACGGCCGTCGAGACGTCGGCCGGGGCGTCGGTCGCGACGGCGGTGTCGTCGCCGCCGCAGGCGGCGAGGCCGAGGGCGAGGACGCCGAGCAGGAGGGGTCGCAGGGTACATGGTCGTAAGGGGTTGGACAAAAGGGCGCGGACAGATCCGCGAGCGGGACGCGGCGGCGGGCCGGCGGCTTACTTACCTGTTACAACAAACAACGCCGACGAGTCAGGGTCCCCCCGAGGTGTCCCCGGTCGGGATCTGTCCCGGTGCGCCCGGTGGTACACGACGGTCTCCCCTCCCCTGCCGATGTACTTCATCTCCATCTTCTCGTTCGTCACGGCCGCCATCATGGGCCTGACGATGGCCGTCCTCCACTTCCGGGGGGTCAAGAGCGGGCGCGCGCTGGGCCTGGCCCACGGCCTGTTCGGGCTGTCCGGGATCGCCCTGCTGGCGGTCGGGCTGGCCTCGGTCAACGCCGGCGCGGGCTGGTGGATCGTCGTCTCGTTCCTGGTCGTCGCGGCCGGGGGTGCCTACCTGTTCTCGCGCCAGCTCAAGGACGAGCCGTGGCCGGCCGCGGTGATCGTGGCGCACGGCGGGCTCGCGATCGCGACCATCGTCGTCTTGGGCGTCTGGCTCGCCAACCGCCCGCCGACCGTGAGCGAGGACGGGTCCGTCCCGGCCTCGACCATCGAGAACGAGCCGCTCGAGTAGTCCCGCCTCGGCGAGCCAGGGGGCGACCGGGGTCTACTGCGCCGTCCCCACCACGGGCCCGAGGCGGGCTAGGCCAGCCGGAGCCCGACGACGCTCTCGACGTGGTGCGTGTGCGGGAACAGGTCGACGGGCTGGACGGCCTCGATGGTGTAGGCGGCCGCCTCTTGCAGCATGGCGAGGTCGCGGGCCTGGGTCTGGGGGTTGCAGCTCACGTAGACGATCCGCTCGGGCCGGAGGTGGGCGATCTGGCCGACCACCTTGGGGTGCATCCCGGCGCGCGGCGGGTCGACGATCAGCACGTCGGGCCGGCCGTGCTCGGCGACCAGCTCGGGCCGGAACAGCTCGAGCATGTCGCCGGCCACGAACGTGCAGTTCTCGACCCCGTTGGCCTGGGCGCTCGCCCGGGCGTTCTCGACGGCCTCCTCGACCAGCTCGACGCCCACCACCTTCTCGACGGCGTCGGCCACGAACAGCGAGATCGTGCCGGCCCCGCAGTAGAGGTCGTAGACCACGTCGGTCGGCGTCAGACCCGCGAAGTCCTTGGCGACGGCGTAGAGCTTCTCGGCGGCGACCGTGTTGGTCTGGAAGAAGGCGTTCGACGCGATCTCGAACGTGTGCGGCCCGATCCGGTCTCGGACCAGCCCGCTCCCGAAGACCGTGTGGACGGCCTCGCCGTAGGCCGTCTGCGCGACGCCCGAGTTGATCGTGTTGACCAACGTCGTGACCTCGGGGAAGTCGGCCCGCAGGAAGTCCGCGAAGGCCGCCATCCGCTCGGCGTCGTGGTGGCTGGTGACCAGGTTCACCATCCGGTCCTCGGTGTGGGCCGGCGTCCGGAGCGCCAGGATCTTGAGGAACCCGTGGTGCTCGCGCGGGTGGAGCGGCGCCCAGTGGTGCCGCTTGGCGAACGCCCTCACGCCGTTGACCAGGCGCGCGCTCCACTCGCTCTGGAGGTAGCACGCCTTCAGGTCGAGGACCTTGTCGAACCGGCCCGGGACGTGGAGCCCGAGCGCGAAGTCCTTGTCCATCTGCTCCCCGGAGGCGATCTCCCAGTCCGTCAGCCAGCGCATGGCCGAGAACGAGAACTCCATCTTGTTCCGGTAGAAGTAGGTCCCGCCCGAGCCGTCGTGGTCCTCAGCGCCCAGGGGCGGGTGGACGGTGGCGGCGCTCAGGTCGAGGCCGGCCCGGGTGAGCGCCGAGACCGCGGCCTCCCCCTTCATCGCGAGCTGGGCCGGGTACTGGACGTGCTGCCACTTGCACCCGCCGCAGGCGTCGAAGTACTCGCAGCGCGGGTCGGTCCGCAGGTCGCTGCCCTCCAGGACCTCCAGCAAGCGGGCCTCGGCGAACCCCTTCTTCCGCTTGATGACGCGCGCGCGGACGCGGTCCCCGGGGACGGCGCCGGCCACGAACACGACGTAGCCCCGGCCGCCGCCTCCGACATCTCGGGGGCCGCGACCCGGGCCAGGCTCTTGCCGCGGTCGGCGAAGGCCTCCAGCGTGAGCTCGACCTCGCGGCCGCGCTTGAGATCGGAGGGGACGAGGGCAGACATGGCGGAGCGCGGAAGAGAGACGGTCGGGCAAGATGGCGAGACGCCGGCCCGCCGCGGGTGAGGAATGCAGGAGTCCGGCCCGGCCCGCCTCGGCGGCGAGCCCGGGGTGGGCAGACGGGCGCTCGGGGTGGGCAGACGGGCGCTTCGAGGTGGGCGGACGGGCGAGACGGGGCGGGGTGGACCGGCCTTTGCGTGAGCGTGAGACGGCTCCCCTCCACGCCCTGCGAGGCCCCCACGGTTACCAAACCGCCCGGCCCGCTCCGAAACACCCGCCCGTGTCGTCCGACTCCCCCCTGCCCCTCTGGATCTACCGGGTGCTCCTGTTCGTCGGCGGCGCGGCGCTCGTCACGGTCGGGTGGGCCTACCAGTCCGGCGCCCAGGCCGTCGACCCGTTGGCGGGCCGGCTCTCGATCGGGCTGTCGGCGCTGTCGCTGGGCGCGCTGACGTTCACGAGCGCCCGCGTCCGGCACCACGCCTACCTCCTGGTCTACGCCCTGTTCTTCGCCGTCTCGGCGTGGCAGATCGCCGTCGCCACGGCCGGCGGGCTCACGCCGACGGCGGCGTTCGGCGTGCTCCTGGTGTTCTTGGGCTGCTCGGCCGGCATCCAGACGCCCCGCCTGCTGGCGGGCTACAGCGTCCTGTTCTTGGGCGCGACCGCGCTCGCGACGGCGACCATCCCGTCGCCGGCCGTGCCGGTCGGCGCGTTCCTGGCCACGCTGGGGTCGCTCGGCGCGCTCGGCGTGCTCGTCTCGCGCGCCCGCCAGCAGTCGCTCCAGACGCTGCGCGACGCCCGCGAGCAGGCGCTCGGCGCCGCCCGGGCCAAGTCCGAGTTTCTGGCCGCGATGAGCCACGAGATCCGGACGCCGCTCAACGGCGTGATCGGGATGACCGACGTGCTCGCCACGACCCCGCTCTCGGCTGACCAGCGCGACTGCGTCGACACGATCCAGGCCTCGGGGCGCGCCCTGCTGGGCGTGATCAACGACGTCCTGGACTTCTCCAAGATCGAGGCGGGCCGGCTCGACCTCGAAGCCGAGCCGGTCGACCTCCGGGCGCTCGCCGACGACGCCGTCGCGGTCGTCGCGCGCGCGGCGACCCAAAAGGGCGTCGAGATGGTCTGCCACGTGGACCCGGCCGTCCCGCGCGAGGTGCTGGGCGACGGCGCCCGCCTCCGCCAGGTCGTGCTCAACCTGCTCTCGAACGCGGTCAAGTTTACCGAGGCGGGCACGGTCACGCTCCAACTCGACGCCCGGCCGCACCGTGGGCTCGCCGACCTCCGGGTCCGCGTCTCCGACACGGGCATCGGGATCCCGGCCGAGCACCTGGGCGGCCTGTTCAACTCGTTCTCCCAGGTCGACGCCTCGACCACGCGCCGTTTCGGGGGGACCGGCCTGGGCCTCGCCATTTCGAAGCGGCTGGCCGAGCGGATGGGCGGGACGATCCGGGTCGAGAGCGAGGTCGGCACCGGGTCCACGTTCGACGTGACGGTGTCGCTGGCGCCGGTCGAGGGCCCGCCCGAACCGGTCGACACCGGGGCGACGCTGCTGCTGGTCGAGCCCCACGCCGGCGCGCGCGCGGCGGTCACCGCGGTCGCCGAGAGCCACGGGATGTCCGTCGTCGGCGTCTCCACGTCCCGGGAGGCCCTGGACTGGGCCGAGGGCGGGGGCCGCTACGACCTCGCCGCGCTCGCGCTCGCGCCCGGCACCCTCCGCCTGGCCGACGCGCTCCGCGCCGACCCCGCCCGGGGCGGCCGGCCGATCCTGCTCCTGGCGCCGCTGGGCAGCGACGTCGCCGCGACCGGCCTGTTCGACGCCGTCCTGACCAAGCCTGTCCGCACGGACCGGTTCTCGGACATGGCGAGCCGGCTCACCGAGGCGCCCCGGCCGGCGCCCACCGCCCCACCGGTCCGCCACGAGGTCGGCCCGACGCGGGTGCTGCTGGTCGAGGACCACGAGGTCAACCGGAAGGTGGCCCTCGGGCTCCTGGCCCGCCTCGGTGTGACGCCGGACGTGGCCGAGGACGGGGCCCAGGCCCTCGACGCCCTCGGCCGGGCCGACTACGACCTGGTCCTGATGGACCTCCAGATGCCCGTCCTGGACGGGCTCGAAGCGACCCGACGGCTGCGCGAGACGCTCCCCCCCGAGCGCCAGCCCCGCGTCGTCGCGCTCACGGCCAACGCGTTCTCCGAGGACGCCGCGCGGTGCCGCGAGGCGGGCATGGACGGGTTCCTGACCAAGCCCGTCCGCCTGGACGACCTGCGCGCCGAGCTCGGCCGCGTCTCCGGGACCGCCCCGCCCGCGTCCGCCGACGCGCCGGCCCCCACCCCGGCCCCCGCCCCGCTCTCCGTCCCCACGGCCGACGCCGTCGTGGCCCACCTCCGCGCGCTCGCCGACGGCGACGACGCGCTCGCCGCCGAGATCCTGGACGCCTACCTCCGCACCGAGTCCGCCCTGCGCGCCGAGCTGCGCGGCGAGCGACACGGCGACCCGGGCCCGGCCGCCCACAAGATGAAGTCGGCCTGCGGGACGCTCGGCGCCGACGCGCTCGCCCACGCCGCCCACGGCGTCGAGCGCGCCGCCCGCGACGGGGCCGACGTCGCCGGTCCGGTCGCGGAGCTAGACGCCGCGCTCGGCCGGTTCCGCGGCGTCGCCGAGGCGGCCCTGGCCGCGCTGGCCACGGCGGCCTAGCCCGGCCCGGCCGGTCGCCCGCCTCGGCTAGTCGCCCGCCTCGACGCGCTCGCGGAAGTAGTCGAGCGTCCGGCGGAGCCCCTCGGCCCGGTCCACGCGCGGCTCCCAGTCCAGGATCTCCCGGGCCCGCGTGATGTCGGGCTGACGGACCTGGGGGTCGTCGGCCGGCAGGTCCTGGAACGTGACCGTGGAGTCCGAGCCGGTCAGCGCGACCACCTCCTCGGCGAACTCTCGGATCGAGACCTCGTCGGGGTTGCCGATGTTGACCGGGTCGTTCTCGCCCGAGTGGAGCAGCCGCCAGATCCCCTCGACCAGGTCGTCGACGTACTGGAAGGAGCGCGTCTGGGACCCGTCGCCGAAGACGGTGATCGGCTCGCCGCGGAGCGCCTGGCCCATGAACGCCGGCAGCGCGCGGCCGTCGTCGAGCCGCATCCGGGGGCCGTAGGTGTTGAAGATGCGCAGGATGCGCGTGTCGACCCCGTGGTACCGGTGGTACGCCATCGTCATCGCCTCCGAGAACCGCTTGGCCTCGTCGTAGACCCCGCGGCTGCCGACCGGGTTGACGTGGCCCCAGTAGCTCTCGGGCTGGGGGTGGACCTGGGGGTCGCCGTAGACCTCGCTCGTCGACGCGATCAGGAACCGGGCGCCCTTGGCCTTGGCCAGCCCCAGCGCGTTGTGGGTCCCCAGCGAGCCCACCTTCAGCGTCTGGATCGGCAGGCGGAGGTAGTCGATCGGGCTCGCCGGGCTCGCAAAGTGGAGCACGTTGTCGACGGGGCCCGCGAGGTAGATGAACGTCGAGACGTCGTGCTTGACGAACTCGAACCGGTCGTGCCCGATGAGGTGGGCGATGTTGTCGGGGTTGCCCGTGACGAGGTTGTCCATGCAGACGACCTCGTGGCCCTCGGCGATGAACCGGTCGCACAGGTGGGAGCCGAGGAAGCCGGCGCCGCCGGTGATGAGGGTGCGCATGGGGTGTGGGGGGTGGGGGTGGGGGAGGCGAGCGGGACGTGGGCGCTCCCCGGACCCGCCGAGGTGGCGCCCCAGTCCCCGGCTACTCCCCGGTCCCCGTGGGCGCGACGTGGGGCCGCCCGACGGAGTGGTACTCGAAGCCGGCCTCAGCCATCCGCTCGGGGTCGAACACGTTGCGGCCGTCGAACACCAGCGGGGCCCCGTTGGGCCCGGCCTTGAGCGCGGCGGCGACGCGGCCGAGGTCGGGGCGCCGGAACTCGGGCCACTCGGTCGCGATGACGAGCGCGTCGGCGCCGTCGACGGCGTCGTAGCTCCGCTCGGCGTAGGTCAGCGCGCCCGGGCCGTCCAGCGGCTCGCGCTCGAACGTGTCCCGGGTGGTCTCGGCCGCCTCGGGGTCGAAGGCGACCACGTCGGCCCCGAGGCGGGTCAGCTCGCGGATCAGGACGTGGGCCGGCGCCTCGCGGACGTCGTCGGTGTGGGGCTTGAAGGCGAGCCCCCACATCGCGACCGTCCGGCCGCCGAGCGGGAGGTCGCCGTCGGCGCCCAGGGCCTCCACGACCTGCTGGGCCATCATCTTGCGCTGGTCGTCGTTGACGCGGAGCACGGCGTCGAGGATCTGGAAGTCGTAGCCCTCCTCGCGCGCCGTCCGGTGGAGCGCCTGGACGTCCTTGGGGAAGCAGCTCCCGCCGAACCCGATCCCGGCGTACAAGAACTTCGGCCCGATCCGGCTGTCGGTCCCGATCCCGCGCCGGACCTTGTCGACGTCGGCGCCGACCCGGTCGCACAGGTTCGCGATCTCGTTCATGAACGTGATCTTGGTGGCCAGCATCGCGTTCGCCGCGTACTTCGTCATCTCGGCCGACGCCTCGTCCATCACGAGGATCGGGTTGCCGGACCGGACGAACGGCTCGTAGAGCCGGCGCATCACGTCGGCCGCCCGCTCCGACCCGGTCCCCACGACGACGCGCTCGGGCTTCATGAAGTCCTCGACGGCGACGCCCTCGCGCAAGAACTCGGGGTTCGAGACCACGTCGAAGTGCTCGCCCTCGGCGATCCCGTGGGCCTCGATGGCCGCCGTCACGCGGGCCGCCGTCCCGACCGGGACCGTGCTCTTGTCCACGACGACCTTGTAGCCCCAGGGGTGCCGGCCTGGTCCGCCTGGGCCAGGAGCCGGCCGAGGTCGTCGGCCACGCCGAGCACGTACTTGAGGTCGGCCGCGCCGCCCTCGCCCGGCGGGGTCGGGAGCGCCAGGAACACGACGTCGGCGCTCTCGACGGCGTCGGCGAGCTCGGTGGTGAACGTCAGGCGCCCCTCGCGCCGGCCCCGGTCGAAGTAGACCTCGAGGCCGGGCTCGTAGATCGTGAGCCGGCCGTCGCGCAGGCTCTCGATCTTGCGGGCGTCGATGTCGACGCACGTGACGTCGTTGCCCATCTCGGCGAAGCAGACGCCTGAGACCAGGCCGACGTATCCGGTTCCGACGACGGCGATATGCATGAGGGGGGGAGCGTGTTCGGGGGGAGGAGAGACGGAAGGTATCAGAGCGCGCCCGACCGATTGACTCCTCACAGAATCCTCTCGGCCCGTCGAAGCCGCGCTCTGGGGCCTCGCGCGGGGGTTGGGGGCCCGCCACCGCTCGCGACCAGCTCACACGTCCTCCACACATCCGGGCCGACCCGGCCCGTGATGGCGCGGGGACGCGCGGCGGTGCATCTTGCGGGCCGCCTCTCCCCCGTACCTCTAGGTTCCTCATGCGTTTGCCGTACGCCCTCGCGGTTTTGTCCTTCGCGCTGCTCGCGTCCTCCGCCCCGGCCCAGACGCCGTGCGTCGGCGGCTCCGCCGGCGCCTACCCCTGCGACGGCGTGGACCTCATGGCCCACCTCCCGCTGAGCACGTTCGTCGCCTTGGGCTCGACGGTCCCGTCGGCGGGCAACGACATCTGGGGCTGGACCGACCCGGCGACCGGCCGGGAGTACGCGCTGATGGGGACGACCAACGGCACGGCGTTCGTCGACGTGAGCGACCCGGCCGCGCCCGTCTTCCTGGGCCGGCTGCCGACCCAGACGTCGTCGTCGTCGTGGCGCGACGTCAAGACGATCGGGACGTTCGCCTACATCGTGTCCGAGGCGGGCGGCCACGGGATCCAGGTGTTCGACCTGACGGCCCTGCGCGACGTGACGGCCCCGCCCGTGACGTTCGCCGCCGACGCCGTCTACACGGGGATCGGCAAGGCCCACAACGTCGTGGTGCTGGAGGACGCCGACCTGGTGATCGCGGTGGGCGCCAACCAGGGCGGCTTCGCGTGCAACGCGGGCGGCCTCCACATGGTCGACGTCTCGAACCCGCGCGCGCCGGCGTTCGCGGGCTGCTTCGACGCCGACGGCTACACCCACGACGCCCAGTGCCTGACCTACGACGGGCCGGACAGCGACTACGTGGGGCGCCAGATCTGCGTCGCCTCGAACGAGGACACCGTGACGATCGTGGACGTGACCTCGCCGACGGCGCCGGTCCAGGTCTCGAAGGCCGAGTACCCCAACGACGACTACACCCACCAGGGGTGGTTCACGGAGGACCAGCGGTACTTCGTGGTCAACGACGAGCTCGACGGCAACAGTTCGACGCCGACGCGGACCATCGTGATGGACCTGCTCGACCTGGACTCGCCGGAGTTCTCGTTCTTCCACAGCGGGACGACGAACGCGACCGACCACAACCTGTACGTCGTCGGCTCGCGGATCTTCCAGAGCAACTACACGGCGGGCCTCCAGATCTTGGACGCCTCCACCATCGGGTCGGGGACGCTGTCGATGACGGCGTTCTTCGACACGGAGCCCGCGAACGACGCCTACGGCGCGAACGCCTCGACCGGCGGCCAGTGGAGCAACTACCCGTTCTTCGAGAGCGGGATCGTGGTCGCGAGCGACATCAAGAACGGCCTGTTCGTGCTCGCGCCCCAGCCCCCACAGGACCCGCCGGTGGCGACGGTGACGCCTGGGAGCGTCGACGAGACGGTCGCGCCCGGCGGCACGCGGTCGGTGCCGGTGAGCGTGGCCAACGGGGCCGGCGGCGGCGACCTCTACTACGCGGCCGAGATCAAGAACCTTACCCAGCCGTTCGCCCGTCCGAGCGCGGCGGGCCCCGCCGCGGCCCGGCCCACCTCGGTCGTGTTCGTCGAGGAGGTGACCGAGGCGGGCACGGCGCGCGTCGACGGGCGCCCCAGCGGGGTCGACCCGGCCGTCGCGGCCGACGACCCGGACCGCCGAGACGAAGGGCCGCCGACCGGCGGCCTGCTGGGCTCGGGTGGCCCGGACGGGTTCGGCTACGCCTGGGTCGACTCCGACGAGCCCGACGGGCCCGCGGCCGCCCTCGAGGACATCTCGACGACCGGGACCGCCCTCGCCCTCACCGCCGCCGGGTCGTTCCCGGCCGGCGACGAGGGGTACGCCGACGTCGCCCTCCCGTTCGCGTTCAACTTCTACGGGGCCGAGAAGACCTCGGCCCGCGTGTACTCCAACGGGTTCCTCACGTTCTCGACCATCGCCGGGACCACCTACAACAACCCCGGCGCGTTCCCCGGCGCGAGCAGCCCGGTCGACGTCGACGACGTGGTCGCCCCGTTCTGGGACGACCTCGACGCCGGCGGGGCGATCTACGCCGGGACGCTCTCGGACGGCCGGTTCGCGGTCCAGTGGACGAACAAGCCGCGGTACGCCGACACGGGGTCGTCGCTCACGTTCCAGGCGGTCCTCTCGGAGGGCGGGGACATCGAGTTCCAGTACGGGTCGATGGTCGGGTCGACGCTGGCGAGCGCCGGCGTGGGGATCGAGAACGCGGACGGGTCGGTCGGGCTGACGGTGGCCGGGAACGCCCCCTACGTCACCTCGAACAAGGCCGTCCGGTTCTTCAGCCCGGTCGTCTGGGCAACGCTCTCGGGCCCGACCAGCGGGACCGTGGCGCCGGGCGGCGCCGCCGCGTTCTCGCTCGACCTCGACGCTGCCGGCCTGCCCGAAGGCACATACACCGCCGACCTAGTGGTGTCGACGAATGACCCCGCCACGGGCGCCGTCACCATCCCGGTCACGCTGACGGTCGGCGACGCCGGCCCGTCCGGCCCGGTCTCGATCGTGATCGGCGGCCAGAAGGGCTCGCGGTTCTTGGGGGCCCCCGCCGACGGCGTGACCGTCGACGACCTGGCCGCCCAGAACCTCGTCCGCGGGGTCCCCGGGTACTACCCCAACGCGAACAACCCGAACCTCTGGACCGAGTACGACCCGGACGCCCAGGACTGGGTCCCGTCGGCCGGGACCGGCGAGGGGCTCCGGCTCGGGTACGCCTTCAAGTGGCTCATGCTCGACCGGGCCAAGGGGAACCCGGACAAGAGCGTCTCGGTCGAGCTCCCGTTCACGCTCTCGACGGCCGTCCCGGCCAACACGGCCGACGTCGACGTCGTGCTCGAGACGACGGGGAACCGCCAGAACTTCCTGGGGAACCCGTTCGGGGAGACCCTCTACCTCGACGGGCTCGCGTCGTGGCCGGGGGCCTCGGGGGTCGCCCTCAACAAGCCGGTCTACGTGTTCGACGTCGACCTGGCCGCGTTCGTGATCGGCCCGACGGAGGTGGCCCCGTGGGGGAGCTTCCGGGTCAAGGGGGACCCGGCCCCGGCCGGGTCGGCGACGCTCACGATCCCGGCCTCGGCGACGACCCCGCCGGCGGCGGCCCGGACGGCGAGCCGCGAGGCCGACCGCCGGGCCGAGCCGTCGCTCTCGTTCGCGCTCTCGGGCCGGTCGGAGACCGGCCGGCCGGTCGGCGACCGGGCGATGGTCTTCGCGTTCCGCGACGGGGCCCGCGCCGCGTTCTCGGCCGACGAGGACGACCGGAAGCTCCAGCCGCTCGCGGCCGACTACGCGCTCGTCGGGGCCCGGACGTCGGGCCCCGACGGCCCGGCCCTCGCCGGGTTCGACGCCCGCCCGTTCGCGGCCGGCGAGACCGTGCTGGCCGTCGAGGCCCGGGGCGTCGCCGGCCCGCTCACGCTCTCGTGGGACGCCGCGGCGCTGCCCACGGGCCTCCCGGTCGTCCTGGTCGACTTGGTGACGGGCGCCGAGGTCGACGTCCGGACCCGGGCCGAGTACCGGTTCGAGGTCGCCTCGGCGCCGGCCCTCTCGGACGAGGCGTTCGAGGCGGCCGTCGCGGCCGACGAGGCCGACGGGTCGCGGGCCCAGGACCGGTTCGTGCTCCGGGTCGGGTCGTCGCTGGCGTCGGCCGAGGCGGCCGGGGCCGTCTCGCTCGAGGCGGTCGCGCCGAACCCGTCGTCGGGCGGGGCCCGGGTCTCGTTCGCGACGGCCGAGGCCGGGGCGGCCCGGGTGTCGGTGGTCGACGTGCGGGGCCGGGAGGTGGCCGTGCTCGTCGACGGGCCGGTCGCGGCCGGCCGCCACGAGGTCCGCCTCGGGGGGGACCTCGCGGCGGGGGTGTACGTGGTCCGTCTGGAGACGGCGGGGACGGTGCTGACGCGGCGGGCCGTCGTGGTCCGGTAGCGGGCCGGAGGACTCCGCCCGCCTCGGTCGCGTCACCGAGGCGGGCGGGGCGTCTTTGCGGGCGCTCCACACGGGGGCGTTGACCGGGCCTCCAGGTCCGGACTAGCTTGGCCCCCTGCCCACCGCACATGGCGGCGCTCGCCGCCCGACTTGACCCTGTAGCTCAGTTGGCAGAGCAGCTGGCTTTTAACCAGCGGGTCGTAGGTTCGAGCCCTACCGGGGTCACCCTGCGGTCACGTTCTTTCCGGCGCCCCGTGCGCACCCTGCCCAGGTGGTGAAATTGGTAGACACGCACGCTTGAGGGGCGTGTGGAGTAAAATCCGTGCTGGTTCGAGTCCAGTCCTGGGCACCCGACGAGAGCGTCCCCTGCCGAACGACGGGGGGCGCTCTCGCTGTTCGGGCCAGCCTCGCCGCTGGCGAGTCTGCCCCGGTTCGGCACGGCCCGCCTCGGCCGGCCTGTCCTAGGTGGCGACCGAGGCGGCCTCGGCGGCAGAGGGCACCGCCGCTCCCTCGCCCGGCAGCACGACCGTGAACGTCGTCCCGACGCCGTCGGCCGTCTCGACCGAGAGCTCGCCGGCGTGCCCATGGACGACGATCTCGTAGGCCAGCGACAGCCCCAGCCCGGTCCCCTCGCCGGTCGGCTTGGTGGTAAAGAACGGCTCGAAGACCCGCTCGCGCGCCTCGTCCGGGATCCCCGTCCCGTTGTCGGCCACGCGGACGCGCGCGCCCCCTTCGCCCCACGCCTCCGACGTCACCGTCAGCACGGGCTGGAACCCGTCGCCCTCGGCCGCGGCCCGCTGGCGGAGTGCCTGGAGCGCGTTGTCGAGCAGGTTGAGGAACACGCGGCCCATCTCCTCGGGGACCATCACCACGTCGCCCACCGACGGGTCGAGCGTCGTCTGGAGGTCCACGTTGAACCCGGAGTGCTCGGCCCGCATCCCGTGGTAGGCCAGCCCGACGTACTCCTTGAGCAGGCTGTTGAGCGGGGCCGGCCGGCTCGGGCCCGGCGTGGCTCTGCTGTGGGCCAGCATGGACCGGATGATGCCGTCGGCCCGGCGGCCGTGCTCGCGGATCTTGACGGCGTTCGAGCGCAGGTCGTCGAGCAGGTCCGCCGACTCGTCGAGCGCCTCGCCGACAGGTCTCGTCTCGTCCTCCCGGACCTCCTCCTCGAAGTCGTCCAAGAGCTCGACGAGCAGTTGGGCGAAGTTGTTGACGAAGTTGAGCGGGTTCTTGAGCTCGTGGGCGACGCCGGCCGTGAGCTGGCCCAGCGAGGCCATCTTCTCCTGCTGCACGAGCTGGGTCTGGGCCTGCTCCAGACGGCCGAGCGAGGCCGAGAGCTCGACCTGCTGCCGTTCCAGCTCGCCGCTCCGGGCCTCCAACTGCTCGCCGCGGATCTGGAGCCGGTCGCGGAGGCGCGACAGCCGGAGCGTCCCCTGGTACTGGGCCTGGCGCCCCGCGTAGAGCGCCGCGCTCATCGCCGTACACAGGAAGGTGACCAGGACGAGGTACGACATCCGACGGACGGCCTCGCCCGGGTCGAGCATCGTGGCCCCGAAGCTCGCGAACGCGACCGCGAGCGTGTGGAGGACGGTGATCAGGAGGCCCAGCGCCAGCGTCTGGACGGGCTGAAACGGGACGGTCCCGACCGTGAACAGCAAGAGCAGCGAGAGCCAAGCGGCCAGGAACTCGAGGTCGCCCCGGGCGACGTCACCCGAGAGCAGGATGCCCGACCCGCCGATCACGTAGACGGCTAGCAGGACGCGGCTCATCAGCAGCCCCGGCCGGAACCGGGCGACGACCAGGAACACCGTGGCCACGGCGTAGACGAACAGCTTTTCCGAGAGCGCCTGGGTGATCTGGACGGTCGCCCCGCGCATCCCGTCGCCGCCCAGGATCGAGGTGATGGCCGCCGACACGCCGACGCCCAGGAGCGCGACGATCCCAAACAGGCCCGCCACCCGCATCCCCAACACCGACGCGCTGTCGAGGACGGCCCGAAACCCGGGGTCCTGCTCAGCCCGCGTGGGGGCGACGTAGCGCTCCCAGAGCACGCGCAGACGGACGGAAGGGGACATGGGGAAGCGGTGGATCCGGCTCGTACTCGGCACGGGCCGCTTTGTCCCCGAGGGCCGCGCCCGGGCCGTCCGGGACCGGGCGCCGGCGGAACTTTTCGACCGCCCGGATGAACCCTCCACCCTCCACCCTCCACCCTCCACCCTCCACCCTCCACCCTCCACCCTCCACCCTCCACCCTCCACCCTCCACCCTCCCACCCTCCACCCATCCGCCTCCCCGGTCCCCCGCTCCCCGTCGACGCCGTCCTGGCCCGCCTCGGCGACGCCTTGGCCGAGGCGGGCGCGGCCGTGCTCCAGGCGCCGACCGGCGCCGGCAAGACGACGCGCGTCCCGCTCGCGCTCCTGGGCGCCGGCTGGCTCGGCGACCGGACCGTGGTCATGCTGGAGCCCCGGCGGGTCGCGGCCCGGGCGGCGGCGCGGCGGCTGGCGGGCCAGCTCGGCGAGCGCGTCGGCGAGACCGTCGGGCTCCGGGTGCGGGGCGAGACGCGCGTGTCGCGCCAGACCCGGATCGAGGTCGTGACCGAGGGCGTGCTGACCCAGCGACTGGTCCGCGACCCCGACCTGTCGCAGGGGCGGACCGTCGGGGTGGTCGTGTTCGACGAGGTCCACGAGCGGAGCTTGCAGAGCGACCTCGGGCTGGCGCTCGCCCTGGAGTCCCGGTCCCTGCTGCGGCCGGACCTCCGGCTGCTCGCGATGAGCGCGACGCTCGACGGGGCCCGGTTCGCGTCGCTCCTGGACGGCGCGCCCGTCGTCACGAGCCAGGGGCGGACGTTCCCCGTCGACGCCCGCTACCTCGGCGGCCCCCGCACCGACGCGGGGGGCCGGCCCGCCCGGATCGAGGACGCCGTCGCCGACGCCGTCCGCCGGGCGCTCGCGAGCGAGCCCGGCAGCGTGCTGGCGTTCCTGCCGGGCTCGGGCGAGATCCGGCGGACCGCCGAGCGGCTGGACGGGACGGTCCCGCGCGACGTGATCCTGGCCCCGCTCTACGGCGACCTCAGCGCGCGCGACCAGGACGCCGCCGTCGCGCCCGCCCCGCCCGGCCGGCGCAAGGTGGTGCTGGCGACCAGCATCGCCGAGACGAGCCTGACCATCGAGGGCGTCCGGGTGGTCGTCGACTCGGGGCTGGCGCGGCGGCCCCGGTTCGACGCCGGGAGCGGGATGTCGCGGCTGGAGACCGTCCGCGTAAGCCGCGCCGAGGCCGACCAGCGGCTGGGCCGCGCCGGGCGGACCGAGCCGGGCGTGGGCTACCGGCTGTGGAGCGAGGCCGAGCAGGCGGCGCTCCGCCCGTTCGCGCCGGCCGAGATGACCCAGGCCGACCTCGCCCCGCTCGCGCTCACGCTGGCCGCCTGGGGCGCCGCCCCCGACGAGCTCCGCTGGCTCGACCCCCCGCCGCCCGCCGCCTTCGCGACCGCCCGCGAGCTCCTCGCCGAGCTCGACGCGCTCGACCCGGACGGCGCGCTGACCGCCCACGGACGGGCGATGGCCGACCTGCCCGTGCACCCCCGCCTGGCCCACCTCGGGCTCCGCGCGGGCGACCTCGGCCGCGCCGGGCTCGGCGCCGACCTGGTCGGGCTGCTGGGCGAGCGCGACGTGTTCCGGTTCGGCGGCCGGCTGCCCGACGTCGACTTGCGGCTCCGCGTCGAGGCGGTGCGGGGTGGCAACGGCGCGAGCTACCGCGGCGTCCGGCTCGACCGGGGCGCGCTCGACCGAGCGCGGCACGAGGCCCGCCGCTGGCGCCGCGCCTGGGACGGCGCCGACCGGCCCGGCGATCTCGACGCCGCCGGCCCCCTGCTGGCCCTCGCCTACCCCGACCGCGTCGCCCAGCGCGTCGGCGAGTCGGCCCAGGGCGCGCGCTACCGGCTGCGCGAGGGCCGGGCGGCCCGGCTCGACCCCGACCAGTCTCTCGCCGACGCCCCCTTCCTGGCCGTCGGAGACCTCGACGACCGGGCCGGCGGGGCCCGCGTGTTCCTGGCCGCCCCGCTCGACGCCGACGACGTCGAGACGCTGTTCTCGGGCCAGATCGTGACCGACGAGACCGTCGCCTGGGACGCCGGCGCGGGCCGCGTCGTCGCCCGCCGCGTCCGGCGGCTCGGGGCCGTCGTGCTGTCCGAGGCGCCGGTCCGCGACCCCGCGCCGCACCTGGTCACGGCCGGGCTGGTCGAGGGCGTCCGCCAGGCCGGCGTCGAGGCGCTCCCCTGGACCAAGGACACCCGGCGCCAGCGCGAGCGGATGGCGTTCCTCCACCACCACCTGGGCGCGCCCTGGCCCGACGTCTCCGACGACGCGCTCGCCAGCACCCTGGCCGACTGGCTCGGGCCGTACCTCGCCGGGATGACGCGGCTCTCGGACCTCGGCCGGCTCGACCTGGGCATGGTCCTGGGCCAGCTCGCCCCGCCGGGCGCCCGAGGCGAGCTGGACCGGCTCGCGCCGAGCCACGTCACCGTCCCCAGCGGCTCGGTCCGCCCGCTCGACTACTCCGACCCGGAGGCGCCCGTCCTGGCGGTCCGCTTGCAGGAGGTGTTCGGGCTGGAGGAGACGCCCCGCGTACTCGGCGGCCGGCTGCCGGTCGTGATGCACCTGCTGAGCCCGGCCCAGCGGCCCGTCCAGGTCACGGCCGACCTCGCCTCGTTCTGGCGCGACGCCTACTTCGACGTGCGCAAGGACCTGCGCGGCCGCTACCCCAAGCACCACTGGCCCGAGAACCCGCTCGACGCCACGCCTACCGCCCGCGCCAAGCGCCGCCGATGACCCGACTCCTCCCCTTCCTCGCCGTCCTCCTCGCCGTCCCGGCCGGGGCCAACATGGCGAGCCCGGTCACGCCGGGGACGCCGGCCGGCGAGCCGGTCGTCGCGCTCGACGGCTTGCGGATCGCCCGCGAGACGTTGACGCTCGACCTGCGCCCGCTGCGCCTCGGGCGTCCGTTCGGCGTGGTCGAAGCCGAGTACCGGATCGTCAACCCAGGCGAGGCCCGGACGCTGCCGCTCGACTTCGTCGCCCTCGGTCAGGACGTGGGCGCGGCCGAGGTCTGGCTCGACGGTCGGCCGGTCGCGGCCGAGCGCGTCGACGCGCTCGCCGTGCCGCCGTCGTGGCGGGTCGCGACCCGGACGCCGGCCCTCGGCGGCGACGCCGTGCCGTACCAGGCCGACGACGGGCTGGGCACGCCGCGCGGCCTCCGGTTCACGGTGACCGTCCCCACCGGCCAGCACGCCGTCCGCGTCCGCTATCGGGTCCGGTTGGGGTCGTACGACGACGGGAGCCATCCGAACCGGGTCTGGCAGCTCGCCTACAGCCTGGCGCCGGCCCGGCTGTGGGGCGGGTTCGGCCAGCTCGACGTGTCCGTGCTCGCGCCGGACGGCTGGGACGTGGCGGCCTCGCTTCCGCTCCGGGCAGAGGCGGGCGCGCTCGCCGGCCGATTCCGGGGCGTGCCCGGCGACGTCTTGGCGGTCTCGGCTCGCGCGCCAGCGCCCGCGCTCCGGGTCCCGCTGCGCGTCGCGGGGGTCGTCGTCGGACTGGTCGTGGTCGCGTTCTTCGGGTTCCTCTCGGGCCGGCTGGCGGCGCGCGCGGGCCGGAGCGCGTGGTCGGCGCTGCCCGGCTCCGTCCTGGGCGGCGTGGTCGGCGGGATCGCGTTCGCCGCGCTCGTGATGACGGCCGACGACCTGGGCGACTCGACCGCGCACGGCTACGGGACGGTCCTGGCCATGATGTTCTACCTCGGCCCCACCGCGATCGCCGTCGGCGCCGCGCTCGCCCAGGCCGTCGCCGTCTGGCAGACGCGGACCCAGACCGTCCGTCCCACCCGCTGACCCCGCCCGCCTCGGTACCGAGGCGGGCCCCCTCCCCTGCCCGCATGCGCGCCCTCCGCTTCCACCGACACGGCCCGCCCGCCGAGGTCCTCCAGGTCGACGACGTGCCGACGCCCGAGCCCGGCCCCGGCGAGGTCCGCCTGCGGCTGACGCACCGGCCGGTCCACCCGGCCGACCTGTCGATGGTCCGGGGCACCTACGGCCGCTCGCGCGAGCTCCCCGCCGTCGGCGGGAACGAGGGGGTCGGCGTGGTCGACGCCGTGGGCGACGGCGTGTCGCTGGCCGTCGGGCAGCGCGCGATCAAGCTGGGCGAGGCGCCGACCTGGCAAGAGGCCGTCGTCCTGCCCGAGTCCGACGTGCTCGCGGTCCCGGACGCCCTCCCGGACCCGGCGGCGGCCCAGCTGTTCGTCAACCCGCTGACGGCGTGGCTCCTGCACCGCGCCGCGCGGCTGGCACCGGGCGACGTGCTGGTCCAGACGGCGGGCGCGAGCGCCGTCGCACGGATCGCGGCCGAGATGGCCGCCGCGCGCGGCGTCCGGGTCGTCGCCGTGGTCCGAAGTGGGGCCCACCGCGCCCGCCTCGGGGCGCTCGGGGCCGGGGTCGTCGTGGCCGACGCGGACACACCGGAGACGCGGGCAGCGCTCCGGGACGCTGTCGGCCCGGACGGCGCGGCGGCCGTGTTCGACCCGGTGGCGGGCGAGGCCGGCACGCTGGCCCTGTCGACGGTCCGCGAGGGCGGGACGCACGTCGTCTACGGCGCCCTGAGCGGCGAGCCGCTGGCCGTGTCCCCGGCCGCGCTCATCTACCGCGACGTGACCGTCCGCGGCGTCTGGCGGACCCAGTGGGCCTCGCGCGTCCAGCCGGACGACCTCCGCGCCGCCCTGACCTCGCTCGCGGCCGACGCCGTCGCGGGCGCCTTCACGCTCCCCGTCGACGCCACCTTCGACCTGGCAGATGCGGCCCAGGCCGTCCGCCAGTCGACCGCGCGTGGCCGCTGGGGCAAGGTGCTCCTGACCGGCTAGGCGCCGTCGAGGAGCGTCCGCAGCTCGTCGGCGTCGCGGACGATGGGGTCCCGAGCGAGCAAATCCTGATACCGTCGGTCTCGGTGTAGTGCGCCGGCCGGCCGGTCTGGGCGTCGACGACCCACGAGTGGAGCGGGTCGCGGGGCCGCCCCCGCATCACCGACCGCGGCGGCGCCCCGACGACGCCGGCCACGGCGCCGTAGGTCGCCCGCTGGCGGAGGTCCTGGAGGCGGTACAAGAGCGGCGTGAGCGGGTCCTCGTCCATGACGGAGCGCCGGGCGGGCCCGGCGTACGCGCGGTGCCTGTCGGGAGTCCCGCTACCCCACCTCGACCCGGACCGCCGCCGCCGCCGCCGCCAGCCGGGCCTCGGCCTCCGCCGCCGTCGCGCCCGTCACGAGTACGTGGCCGACCTCCTGGCCGGTCCCCTCCCGGGTCCCCACGGCGGCCCCGAGGCGGGCGCGGACGGACACGGCCTCGACGCCCGGCATCGCGCGGGCACGCTCGACGCCGCCGACCGCGCGGACCGTCCCGGCGCCGGGGTGCAGGATCTGGACGGCCGCCGCGCGCTCGGCCTGGGCCGGCACCTCGGGCACCTCGCCGAGCGCGACCTGGAGCACGGCCTGCCACGGGTCGACGCCGTAGGCCAGCGCGATGAGCCGCATGATGTGGCCCCCGGGTGGGCGCGCGGCCAGCTCGCCGAACACGGGCCCGTCGGGCGTCAGGAACACCTCGAGGTGCGTGATCCCGTCGGCCACGCCGAGCGCGACCCGGGCCGCCTCGGCGTGGGCGAGGACCGACGCGCGGACGTCGGGCGCGAGCGGGGCCGGAGCCAGGCTCGACCACGCCGGTTCGAGGTAGGCCGTCGGGTTGGCGAAGACGGTCCGCCCGCCGACCACCAGCGTCTCGACGCTCATCTCGACGCCGTCGACGAACGACTCGGCCATCCAGCCCGGAGGGAGCGCCGCCGGCACCTCGCCCGGGTCGCGGACGACGCGCGTGCCCCGGCCGCCCGAGCCGACGGCCGCCTTGAGCACCATCGGTAGGCCCAGGCGCGCGACCAGGTCGAGGCCGGACAGCCCGTCCTCCGCCTCGACCACCTCGGCGCAGCGCAGGCCCGCCGCCCGCGCGGCCCGTTTCATCGCCCGCTTGTCGCTGCACCGGACGGCGGCCTCGACCGACAACCCGCCGAGCCCCAACGCGCGCCGGACGTGCGCCGCCGGCACGACCGACCGCTCGGTCAGCGCGACGACGGCGGCAGGCGCGTGGCCACGGAGGGCCCGGGCGACCGCCCGCCACCGGTCGGGCGGCGCGTCGAACGGCGCCTCCACGACGTCTGCCAGCCGGGCCGCGGTCGCCGGGCCTGGCGGCGCCTCCACGACCGCGACGACCGGGCGCCCCAGCCGCTCGGCCGCGTCGAGCGCGCCCGGCCGGAGCCCTACGGTGACCACGGGCCTCACGCGGCCCCGTCCTGGACCGCCTCCTCCACCTCGGCGACCGTCTTGGGGATGCCGGGCCCGAGCAGGCGGTAGCCGTCGTCCGTGATCAGCACGTCGTCCTCGATGCGGACGCCGCCGAACCCGACCCAGCTCGCGGCCTCGTCGTAGTCGACGAACTCGGCGAAGCGGCCCTCCGAGGCCCACTGGTCGATCAGGACGCCGTTGAAGTACAGGCCGGGCTCGACCGTCACCACGTGGCCCGGGCGGAGCGCGCGAGCAAAGCGGAGGTACTCGGTCCCGAACTGGGTGCTCCGCGTCGCCTCGTCGGCGTAGCCGACCCGGTCCTCACCCAGCCCCTCCAGGTCGTGGACGTCGAGGCCCATCGGGTGGCCGAGGCCGTGGTGGAAGAACAGGGCGTGGGCGCCCTGAGCCACGATCTCGTCGACGTCGCCCCGCAGCAGCCCCAGGCCGACCAGGCCGGCGGCCAGCGTCCGGCTGGCCAAGTCGTGGAGGTCGCGGAACGGGACGCCGGGCGCGCACCCGGCGATGCAGGCCTCCTGGGCCTCCAGCACCAGCTCGTAGATGGCCCGCTGGCGGTCCGAGAACGTGCCGCCGACCGGCGAGCACCGCGTGACGTCGGAGCAGTAGCCCGAGTCCGGCGCGACGCAGCCGGCGTCGTGGAGGAGCAGGTCGCCCGGGGCCAGCGTGTGGTCGCCCGCGTGGTGGTGGGGGACCTCCCCGCGCGTGGTGATGATCGCTGGGAACGACAGGTGCGACCCGCGCGAGGTCGCCGCCGACTCGACGGCCGCGGCCACCTCGAACTCGGTCCGCCCCGGCTGGGCCATCCACATGGCCGTCCGGTGCATCTCGTCGGCGATCGAGAGCGCGTACTCGATCTCGGCCACCTCGTCGGGGGTCTTGACCAGCCGCTGGGCGATCACGGCGTCGACCAGCCGCTCCGACGGGGCGACGGCGTCGGGGGCCACGCCCAGGAGCGACGCCAGACGGAGCCGCTGCGAGGCCCGGTACGGCGGCAGGACGTGGACCGGCCGGCCGGCCCGCTGCGCCTGGGCGACGGCCCCGGCCAGCGCCTCCTCGGGGGCCGTCCACTCGATGCTCGCGTCGGCGGCCCGCTCCCCGACCGAGGGCCGCTCGCCGTCCCACACGCGGTCGGCCATGGTCGCCTCGCGCCCGTAGAGCGTGGCCTGGCCCGAGTCGGCGTCGAGCGCCAGCGCCAGACCGGGCGCGTCGGCGGCGGCGTAGTAGCGGAACGCGCCGTCCTGGCGGAACGGGTAGTGGTTGGCCGGGTAGTTCATCGGCGCGGCCTCGTTGCCCAGGAGGACGACGAGGCCGGAACCCACGGCGTCGGCCAGGACGGCGCGGCGGGCGGCGTAGGTGTCGGGGGAGAACATGCCAGGGACGGAGACGGGGGATCGGAGACCGGGGGGTCACAAGCTAGGGCCCCACGCACGTCGCGGGCCTCGCCCCGCCGGCAGTGTTCGCCGCGGAACGCCGGGAGCCCGGGGGACGACCCGGGCGCTGGCACCGGGGTGGCAGCCGCAGCGGGTGCAGTTGGTGCCCTCGCAGATGCAGCTCGTGACACCGGCCCCCCCAACGGGCGTGCCTGGGCGCCCGATGCTGAACCCGGCCCGCGCGGTCCAGTACCAACGGCCCGTTCCCCCCCACGCCGTGGCGCTTACACGTCCTCAGAAGAGGGCCCTCTGGGTCGGCGTCGGTCTCCTGGTCGTCGCCCTGCTCGTCGTCCCCCGCCTGGTCGGCGGGGACGCCGAGGCGGAGGCCGGGGAGGGGCCAGCGCCCGGCAGCGACACGCTGGCGGTGACGGTCGCGCCGGTCGACCAAGAGCTGCTGGAGGACCGCATCACGACGACCGGGACGCTCCTGGCCTGGGAGGCCGTCGACGTCCGCGCCGAGGTGGCCGGGCGCGTCGTGGCGATCACGTTTTCGGAGGGGGCCTCCGTCGGCCGGGGCCAGACGCTGGTCTCGCTCGACACCGACGTGCTGCGCGCCCAGATCGAGGGGGCCCGGGCGCGGCGCGACCTGGCCGGCGTCCAGGCGGGCCGGTTCCGCGAGCTGTTCGAGATCGGCGGGCTGAGCCGCCAGGAGCTGGACCAGGCCGAGAGCCAGGCGCGCGTGCTGGACGCCGAGCTGTCCCAGCTGGCCGCCGAGGTCCGGCGGCGCCAGATCGTGGCGCCGTTCGCGGGCGAGATCGGGCTGCGCCAGATCAGCGTCGGCGCCTACGTCGCGCCCGGCGACCCGATCGCGACGCTCCGCATCACGGGCCAGCTCCGGCTCGAGTTCTCCGTGCCCGAGCGCTACCTCGGCCGGATCCGCGAGGGCGAGCCCGTCCGCTTCCGGGTGCCCGGCCAGGACGACGACTTCGTGGGCACCATCTACGCGACCGAGCCCAACGTGGACGCCGCGACGCGCGCCTTCACCGTCCGCGCCCGCGTCCGGAACCCCGGCGGCGCGCTGGTACCGGGCACGTTCGCCGAGGTCGCGCTCGTGCTCGACGAGATCCCCCAGGCCCTGCTCGTCCCGACCGCCTCGCTCGTCACCGGGGCCGACAGCACGACCGTGTTCGTGGTGCGCGACGGGACCGCCGTGCCCCGCGCGGTCACGACGGGCGTCCGCACGGCCGACCGGATCCAGGTCACGAGCGGCCTGTCGGCTGGCGACGTCGTGCTCACGTCGGGCCTGGACCAAGTCCGCCCCGGCCAGCCGGTCCGCACCGGCGGCGCCTTCGACCCCACGCGCGTCCGCCCGGCGGACGCACCCGACCGGTCGCGGCCGTACCAGACCGCCGACTGACCCCGCCCGCCTCGGCCCCCGAGCGGGCCCCCTCCCCCACGCCCTGGTGGCCTCCCTCTACGACGTCTCGGTCCGGCGGCCCGTCTTCGCGACGGTCCTGTCGCTCACGATCCTGATCGGCGGCTTCATCGGCTACCAGCAGCTCGGCGTCCGCGAGTACCCCATCGTCCAGACGCCCGTGATCTCGGTGCGGACCGACCTCCGCGGCGCCAACGCGGCCGTCATCGAGAGCCAGATCACCGAGCCCATCGAGGAGTCCGTCAACGCCATCGACGGGATCCGCTCGATCACGAGCACGAGCAACCAGGGCCGGAGCACGGTCCGCGTCGAGTTCGACCTGGGCGCCGACCTCGACGACGCCGCGGCCGACGTCCGCGACCGCGTGAGCCGGGCACGCGGGCAGATCCCGGACGAGGCCGAGGAGCCCATCATCTCGAAGTCGAACGCCGACGGCGAGCCGGTCATCTTCCTCAACCTGTCGTCGGAGCAGTACGACCTGCTGGAGCTCTCCGAGATCGCCGACAACTTTTTCGCCGAGCGGCTCCAGACCATCGACGGCGTCGGCTCGGTCGACATCTGGGGCGACAAGCGCTACGCGATGCGGATGTGGATGGACCCGGTCAAGCTGGCCGCCTACGGCCTGACCCCGGGCGACGTCCGGCTCGCCGTCAACGAGCAGAACGTCGAGCTGCCCGGCGGCCTCATCGAGGGCGACCAGGTCGAGCTCACCATCCGCCCGCTCACGCGGCTGTCGACCGTCGAGGAGTTCGAGGACATCGTGCTCAAGAACGACGGGACGTCGCTCGTCCGGTTCTCGGACGTGGGCCGGGTCGAGCTGGCGGCGCAGAACCAGCGGACGGTCTTGAAGCGCGACGGCGTGGCCATGGTCGGCGTCGTGCTCCGGCCGCTCGCCGACGCCAACGCCATCGAGATCGTCGACGAGTTCTACGACCGGCTGGAGGACATCGAGAGGGACATCCCGGACGGGATCGAGCTGGGCATCGGGTTCGACAACACCGAGCCGATCCGGGCCTCCATCCGCGAGGTCCGCAACACGGTCTTTATCGCGCTCGCGCTCGTCGTGCTCGTCATCTTCGTGTTCCTGCGCGACTGGCGGACGACGCTGGTGCCGGTCTTGGTCATCCCGGTCTCGCTCGTCGGCGCGTTCGGGGTGATGGCGCTGGCCGGGTTCTCGATCAACGTGCTGACGCTGCTGGCGCTGGTCCTGGCCATCGGGCTCGTCGTCGACGACGCGATCGTGGTGCTGGAGAACATCTACGCCAAGATCGAGCAGGGCATGAGCCCGGTCGCGGCGGCGATCGCGGGGACCAAGGAGATCTACGTCGCCGTGATCGCGACGACGCTGGCGCTGGTGGCCGTCTTCCTGCCCATCATCTTCCAGAGCGGGGTGATCGGCGCGCTGTTCCGCGAGTTCGGGCTGACGATCGCGGCGGCCGTCGTGATCTCGTCGTTCGCGGCGCTGACGCTGACGCCGATGCTGTCGTCGAAGCTGCTCAAAAGACGAGAGACGAAGCCCTGGGCGTACCGCACGACCGAGCCCTTTTTCCAGCGGCTCAACGACGCCTACCGGTCGAGCCTGGCGGCCTTCCTGCGGGTCCGGTGGCTCGCGTTCGTGGTGATGGCGGTCTCGGCCGGCGGCGTGTACTGGCTGTTCACGAACCTGGAGAGCGAGCTGGCACCGGCCGAGGACCGGTCCCAGATGCGGCTGTTCGCGAACGCGCCGCAGGGCCGCGGCTACGCCTACATGGACGCCTACACCGACGAGCTGATCGCGCTCGTGCTCCGCGAGGTGCCCGAGGCGGAGGCCCTCATCTCGGTCACGTCGCCGGGCTTCGGGTCGTCGGGCTCGGTCAACTCGGCGTTCGGCAACCTCATCCTGACGGACCCCGGCGAGCGCGAGGCGAGCCAGGACGAGATCGCGAACCGGGTCCAGGCCGCGGTCGGGACGCTGCCGGGCGCGCGCGTCGGGGTGAGCCAGCCGGCGACCATCTCGACCTCGGGGGGCCGCGGCTCGCCGGTCCAACTCGTCATCCAGGCGCCCAACCTGGTCGCGCTCCAGGACGCGCTCCCGGCGCTGATGGAGCGGGCGAACCAAGACCCGGCGTTCCAGTACGCCCGCGTCGACCTCGAGTTCACGCTGCCCGAGCTCCAGGTCGAGGTCGACCGCGACCGGGCGCAGGCGCTCGGGATCCCGCCCGTCGCGGTCGCCGAGGCGCTGGCGGTCGCGCTGAGCGAGGGCCGGTTCGGCTACTTCAACCGCGACGGCGAGCAGTACGAGATCATCGGCCAGCTCGAGCGCGAGGCGCGCGACACGCCGAACGCGATCCAGGGCATCTTCGTCCGGAGCGCGGCCGGGGCGCCGATCCCGCTGTCGAACCTGGTCACGCTGACCGAGTCGGCCGCGCCGCCCCAGCTCTACCGGTTCAACCGGTTCACGGCGGCGACGGTCTCGGCCGAGCCCGCCGAGGGCGTCGCGCTGGGCGACGCGATCACGGCCATGGAGACCATCGCCGACGAGACGCTGCCGGCCGGCTTCTCGACCGCGCTCGACGGCCAGAGCCGCGACTTCCGCGAGACCGGCGGGTCCATCTTCGTCGTGTTCGGGCTGGCCCTCGTCCTGATCTACCTGGTGCTGGCGGCCCAGTTCGAGAGCTTCCGCGACCCGGTCACGATCCTGCTCACGGTCCCGCTGGCGCTCGTCGGCGCGCTCGGCGCGCTGTTCGTGTTCGGGACGACGCTCAACGTGTTCAGCCAGATCGGGCTCGTCATGCTGATCGGGCTGGTGACCAAAAACGGCATCCTGATCGTCGAGTTCGCCAAGCAAAAGCGCGAGGACGGCCTGGACCGCCAGGAGGCCGCCGAGGAGGCGTCGGCGGCCCGCTTCCGGCCGATCCTGATGACGGCGTTCTCGACGGTCCTGGGCACGCTGCCCATCGCGCTCGCGCTCGGGTCCGGTTCGGAGAGCCGGGCCCCGATGGGGCTGGCCGTCATCGGCGGGCTGGTCGTTGGGACCGCGCTGACGCTGTACGTCATCCCGGCGCTCTACACCTACATCGCCAGCGCCGAGCCGACGCGGGTGGACGACGAGGTCGACGGCGCCCTGGGCGACGGCGCCCTGGGCGACGGCGCCCTGGGCGACGGCGCGGCGGCCCGGGCGCCCGACGGCCCGGCCCGCCTCGGGGCGCCGGCGGGCGAGGCCACCGGAGCCAGCGAGACGGGCGAGGGGGGTGCCGAGGCGGGCGGGGACGGGGCCGCGCCGGACGCGCTCGTCGTGCCGGCCGGGGGCGACTCGTGAGCCACGCCGCCGTCGACCTCCGCCGGGCCGGGCGCGCCGTCGCCGGAGTGGCACTCGCGGGGCTGCTGCTGGCGTCGGCCGCAGTGGCCCAGCCGACCTCGCTCCGGCAGGACTCGATCCCGCCCCTCCCCGACTCGCTCCGCCTCTACGGCGGCACGCTGCCAACGCGGCCCTCGCTGCCCGCGTTTGGGGCCCCGACCGGGGCCGTCCGGCTGACGCTCGACCAAGCCATCGCGGTCGCCCTGGCGCAGAACCCGGACCAGGCGATCTCGGCGCTGGAGGCGGCGCGGGCGCGCAACGACGTCACGCGCGGGAACGCGGGGTACCTCCCCACGCTCGACGCGAGCGCGGGGTTGGTCGGCTCGCGGAGCGGGGGGTTCGGGGGCGCCGCCGGGGCCGACTCGACGGGGGCCGGGGGCGCGGGGCTCGGCGGGTCCCGGCGGGCCTCGACCGCGCTCGACGTGACGCTGGGGCTGGGCTACACGCTCTACGACGGCGGCCTGCGCGAGGCCACCTACCGCCGGCTCCAGGCCGACGCCCGGCGCCTCGCCCTGCTCGCCGACGCGGACGCCGAGGCGCTCGCGCTCGACGTCTCGGCCGCCTACCTCGACGCGGCCCGCCAGGCCGACTTGGCCGGCGCCTTCGCCGAGGCGGTCGTGGTCTCGGAGGACCGGCTCCGGATCGCCCAGGCCGAGGTCCAGATCGGCACGGCCGCCGACATCGACGCGGCGCTGGCCCTGGCCGACTACAACGCCGACCGGGCTGGGCTCCTGCGCCAGCAGGTCCTGCTCGCCGGCGCCCAGGCCGCGCTCGGCGGCCTGCTCGCCCTGGACGACCCCGGCGCCGTCGTCGCCACCGACTCGCTCTCGCTCGGCCCGCCTCCCGGCCTCGACGGACTGGTGGAGGCGGCCGCCGACGGCAACCGGCGCGTCCGGTCGCTCGAGGTCGCCGAGCGGGTCGCCGAGCTCGGCATCGACCAGGTCCGCTCGGAGTACCAACCGACGGTCCGCGCCTCGGCCGGGCTCGGCCTGACGGCGCTCGACCAGGGCCTCCTGCCGCCTACGTTCTCGCCCACCGTCGGGCCCGACCTGCTCGGTGGCTTGGTCGCCTCGATCCCGCTCTGGGACGGCGGCGAGCGGAACCGGCGGCTCCAGAACGCCCGGATCGCGCTTCGGCAGTCGGAGTTGGCGACGGACGCGCTCCGGCTCTCCTCGCGCGCCCGCGCGGCCCGGCTGGCGGCGACCGCGCGTGGGTTCCGGGCCCTGGTCGACCTCGAAGCGCTCAACGAGCGGATCGCCCGCGACAACGTCCGGGTCGCGCTGGCCCAGCTCCGCCTGGGCCTGATCTCGGCGGTCGACCTCCGCCAGATCCAGCTCACCCTGGTCGACGTGCGCGTCCGCCGGGTCGAGGCGGTGTACCAGGCACGGCTCGCCGAGGCCGAGCTCCGGCTCCTGGCGGGCGAGCTGCTGCCGGAGTAGGGACCGGCACGGGCGTGCTCCGCGTAGGCCGTGCCCCTCCCCCCGCGTCCGTGGCCCTCACCCACCACCTCCAAACGACCACCTGGCTACCCCTGCCGCGCGCCGAGGTGTTCGAGTTTTTCGGCGACGCCGAGAACCTGGCCCGGATCACGCCGCCCGAGCTCGCCTTCGAGATCGTCACGCCGACGCCCATCGACATGCGCCCGGGCACCCGGATCGAGTACCGGCTGGGCCTGTTCGGCGTCCGCTTCGGGTGGCTCACCGAGATCACGGTCTGGGAGCCGCCCTACCGGTTCGTGGACCAGCAGCTCCGGGGGCCGTACCGGCGGTGGCACCACACCCACACGTTCGTCGAGCGCACCGGGCCCGACGGCCGGCCCGGGACCCAGATGGACGACCTGGTCCGGTGGGAGCTCCCGCTCGCGCCGTTCGGGGAGGTCGCGTACCCGCTCGTCCGCGCCCAGCTGGCCCGGATCTTCGGCTACCGCCAGCGCCGGATCCAGGAGCTGCTCGGCGCCGGCTCGCCCCGCCTCGGCGGGCCCGCGGGCTGACCGAGGCGGGGCTACTGGCGAGCGACCCAGTCGCGGACGACGGCTTCGAGCACGCCCATCGGCAGCTCGCCGTGGCCCAGCACCTCGTCGTGGAACGCGCGGACGTCGAACCGCTCGCCCAGCGCGGTCTCGGCCTCGGTCCGCAGCCGTCGGATCGCGAGCTCGCCCATCTTGTAGCCCAGCGCCTGGCCCGGCCACGCGATGTAGCGGTCGACCTCGGTGCGGACCTCCAGGTCCGAGAGCGCCGTGTTCGCGCCCAGGTAGTCGACGGCGTCCTGGCGGCTCCAGCCGAGCGCGTGCATCCCGGTGTCGACGACCAGCCGGCACGCGCGCCACATCTCGTAGGTCAGGCGCCCGAACCGGCGGTACGGGTCGGTGTAGAACCCGGCCTCGGTCCCCAGCGACTCGGCGTAGAGGCCCCAGCCCTCCTCGTAGGCCGTCAGCACGAGCGCGCGGCGGAAGGCGGGCAGGTGGGCCAGCTCCTGGGCGAGCGCGATCTGCAAGTGGTGGCCCGGGCACGGCCTCGTGGAACGTCAGCGCCTCCAGGGCCCAGGTCGGCCGGCTCGCCAGGTCGTACGTGTTGATCCAGTAGACGCCGGGCACCCGGCCCCCGGCCGGCGGCTCGACGTAGAACCCGGCCGTGAACGTCGGCGCGAGGAAGTCGGGGACGGGCGCGACGGTGTAGGGCAACCGAGGCAACCGGCCGAACAGCTGGGGCAGGCGGGCGTTCATCTGGGTCGCGATCCAGGCGCCCTCGCGGAGCAGCGCGTCCGGGGAGGCCGCCACGAACTGCGGGTCGGTCCGCAGGAACGTCAGGAAGTCGTCGAACGAGCCCCCGAACCCGACCTCGGCGATCACGGCGTCCATCTCGGCGCGGATGCGCGCGACCTCGGCCCGCCCGACGGCGTGGACCTCCTGAGGCGTCACGTCGAGCGTCGTGAACTGGCGGACGCGCCAGGCATAGGCCGCGGGCCCGTCGGGCGTCTCTCCCAGGCCGATGGTCGCGCGCGCGCCCGGCAGGTACTCGTCGCGCACGAACGCCAGGAACGCGCGGTAGCCCGGCACGACGGCGTCGCGGACGGCTTGGCGCCCGGCCTCCGCCAGCCGTGCCCGCTCCGCCTCGGGCATCGTCTGGGGGAGGTCGGCGAACGGCGCCCAGAACGCGCTCGCCTCGGGGTCCTCGACGACGTGGGCCGAGATCGTGGCCGGCAGGCCCTGGATGGCGACGGCCGGCAGCGCTCGCCCCGTCTGGAGCCCGTCCCTCATGTTGGCGATCTGGGCGTCGACGTGCTCGGGCCAGGCGCGCAGCCGGGCGAGGTAGGCCTCGACCTCGGCGACGGTCGCGGCCGGCTGCTGGCTCGGCAGGCGCGTAAAGGCGACGTGGAACCCGTCCGACGCGGTGACCGGGGTGAGCGCCGCCCCGAAGCGCTCGGCCTGGACCACGTCGTCGAGCAGGGTGCGCAGGATGCCGGCGGAGATGCGCCCCTCGCCGTCGAGCCGGGCGGTGTCGATCCGGCCGAGCCGGTCCAAGAACGCCGCCGCCTGGTCGGCCCGCGCCACTCGGGCCGCCGGCGTCACGTCCTGCAACCGGTCGTCGTAGTCTCGCTCGCCGACGTAGCTCGCGAACAGCGGGTCGTCGGCCAGCCGCCACGCCCACCACTCGCCGACGAGCGCCTCGAACGCGGCCGCCTCGGTCGGCGGCCGGGCCGGGTCGGCCGGTCGTTGCGCGAGCGCGGGGACGGCCAGCAGCGTGAGGGCGAGAACGGCGAGACGGCGCATCGGCGGGAGGCGTGGTGCGCTCCGAACATAGGCGCCAGCCCGGGGGCCATAGGCCCCAGCCCGGGGGCGGCCTGAGCACCGTCCCGCTGGCCCCGCCCGGCCCGAGACCGAGGCGGGGTCAGTCGACGACGCGCTCGCCGGTCGCGGCGACCTCGGCCGCGAACAGGTCCGTCAGGTGGCGCGTCGTCTCGCCCACCGTGCCGTCCCCGATCGTGCGGCCGTCCAGGCGCGTCACCGACGCCAGCTCGCCCATCGTCCCGGTGCAGAACATCTCGTCGGCGCGGTAGGCCTCGGCGAGCGAGAACCGGCCGGCCCGGTGCGGGACGCCGTGGGCGGCGCACAGGTCCAAGACGGTCTGGCGCGTGATCCCCTCGGGGCAGGCGTCGGCGTGGCTCGTCAGGACCTCGCCGCGGCGGACCAGGAACACGTGGGTCCCGTTGCACTCGGCGATGAACCCGTCGCGGTCGAGCAGCAGCGCCGCGTCGGCGCCGGCGGCGTTGGCCTCGATCTTGGCCAGGATCGACTGGAGCAGGTTGTTCGAGTGGATCTTGGGGTCGAGGCAGTCGGGCGGGAAGCGGCGCACGGACGAGGTCTGGAGCGTCAGCCCGTCCTTGCCGTAGACCGGCGCCTTCCACTCGGCGAGCACGATGAGCGTCGGGCCCGACTGGTTGAGGCGGGGGTCCATGCCGGACGTGATCTTGGTCCCGCGCGACAGCGTCAGCCGGATGTGGACGCCGTCGCGCATCCCGTTGGCGCGCAACGTCTCGCGGATCGCGTCGGTGATCTCGCGCCTGGACGGGACGCCCTCGATGGCGATGGCCTTGGCCGAGTCGACCAGCCGGTCGAGGTGGGGCGTCAGGCGGAAGATCTTCCCGTCGTACACCCGGAGCCCCTCCCAGACGCCGTCGCCGCCCTGGACGAGCGAGTCGAACGGCGACACGCCGGCTTGGTCGCGGTGGACCAAGCGCCCTCCGATGTGGACCTGGAGGTCGGCGTTGCGGGGGTCAAACTGCTGGAGCATCGGGGAGGCGGAAGGCGGAGAGGTGGTCGAACAGGGGCCGGCACCGGTCGAGGAGCGGGCGGAGGCGCGCGGGCACCTCGGCCGCCTCGGCGCGCGGCGGGGCGAAGCCGGTCGACGCCCGGACGGAGCCGTACCAGTGCTCGGCCCAGACGCCGTCGGTGGCGCGCGGGCCGGGCGCCCAGCCCAGCATGGCCGGGTCGAAGGCGAGACCGAGGCGGGCACACAGGGCGCTCAAGACCCGCTCGGGGTCGCGGAGCAGGTCGGCCGAGTCGACGACCGGCGGGGCGGCGCCGTCGCGTCGCGGCCACGCGGTCGAACAGCTCGACCTGCTGGGGCAGGCCGGTGTCGTCTAGGGTGGGGTCGGGCGTGACGCGGTCGAGCGACACCAGCATCGCTGCCGGGTCGCGGATCAGGAACGCGTGGCGGAACGACGGCGCGTCGAGCCAGGCGCGGTCGACGTGGGGCAGCAGGTGGTGGGCCATGTGCTTCTGGACCCAGACCGGCTTGCCGCCCGGCACCGGCCCCGAGAGCGCCGCCGCGACCACGCGCCAGTCGGTCGGCTGGGAGGCCAGGACGGCGTCGCGGGCGGGGTGGTCGAGGCCGGTCGCGGCGAGGTAGGCCGCGTAGAGCGGCTCGTCGACGACGGCCGTGTCGGCGCGGCTGCCCCACGACCGCATGAGCGCCGTCGACAGGGTGCGGGGCCCGCTCCACACCGCCACCGGACGGGCTCGGTCGAGGAGGCGGGGCGGGTCAGGGCGGCCATCCGGGAGTCTACCGCCGGCCGGCCGCCGTCGGCCTCACCCGTCCTCGTCTGCGGCGTCGAGCGCGGCGGCGGCCTCCGCGGCGGCCCGGTCGGCGTCGGATCTCCAGGCACGGAGCAGGGCGACGGCGTGGGGCTGGCCCAGCGTGGCGGCGCGCTGGAGCCAGTCCCGGGCCAGCGCCGGGTCCGCCTCGACGCCCCTCCCCTCCTGTAGCATCACGGCCAGGCGCGTCATCGCGGGCGCGTTCCCCTGGTGGGCGGCCCGCTCGTACAGGTCCGCCGCCCGGGCCGGGTCGACCGGGACGCCCGCGCCGGTCTCGTAGAGCACGCCGAGGTTGGCCTGCGCGACCGCCAGCCCCTGGTCGGCGGCGAGCCCGTAGAGCCGGGCGGCCTCGGCCGGGCCGGCCGGGACGCCCCGCCCGGTCTGGACGAGCGCGGCCAGGTTGTTCTGGGCCGCCGCCCGACCCTGGTCAGCCGCGAGCCGGTAGAGCCGGGCCGCCTCGACCGGGTCGGGGTCGACGCCGAGGCCGGTCTCGTAGGCGTAGCCGAGGTTGGTCTGCGCCGCCGGGTGGCCCTGCTCGGCCGCCGCCCGGAGCCAGCCGACGCCGGCCGCCGGGTCGGCCGCGACGCTGTCGCCGCGGAGCGTCCGCCAGCCCAGGACCGCCTGGGCCTCCGCGTGGCCAGCGGCGGCGGCGGCGGCGAGCGCCGGGAGCGCGCCCGCGACGTCGCCCGCCTCGGCGCGGGCGAGGGCGGCCTCGACCCGGGCGTTGAGCGCCGCCGGACCCAGGGCCGCCGGACCCAGGGCCGCCGGACCTGCCGGCCGCCCGGGGGGACGTCGGCCGGCTCCCCCTCCGGGACGAAGTAGAACCGGCCGTCGTACGACATCGAGGTCCACGGCTCCTGGCTGAACCCGCTCCGCTCGCGGACCCGCTGGCGGACGTTCCGCAACAGGTCGGTCAGCTCCAGGCCCGGCGTGTAGAACTCCTCCAGGAGCGCCTCCGTGAACAGCCCGTTCCGCCGGTCCACGTTGTCACTCGCGCGCCCGCCCTGGGCCGTCGCGAACGAGATGAGCGAGCCCGAGGGGCCCTGGGTCGAGGCCCACCCGCCCGCCGACGACCGCCACGACCGGAACGGGTTGTCGCGGCACGCGTCGAGAAACACGAGCTTGAGCCCGGCCTGGGAGCCGTCGAGCGTGCCCAGGACCTCGCCGAGCGCCATCGAGCGGTACCGCATCTGGGCCTCCGTCGCCACGTCGGCGTCGACGGGGATGAGGTAGTTGTCGCCGCCGACCTGGACGCCGTGGCCGGCGTAGAAGAACAGGGCCACCTCGGCGCCCTGGGCGTCGGCCGCGAACTCGGCCAGGGCCCGGCCCATCCCCTCGTGCGTGAGGTCGGTGTGGGCGTGGACCGAGAACCCGACCGAGGCCAGGGCCGACGAGATGTCCTCGACGTCGTTGACCGGGTTCTGGAGCGGTGTGGCGTGGGCGTAGGCCGCGTTGCCGATCACCAGCGCCACGCGCCCGCCGGCCTCGACGTCGAGCGAGCGGGTCTGGGCGCCTGCCGCGCCGACCGCGACGAGGGCGAGCACGAGCGGCCCGAGGCGGGCGACGAGAGAACGCGTCATCGTGAGCCGAAGGCGGACGGGGGCGGAGCGGAGCGGGCGCGGAACGGGGGCCCGGCGCGGTCTGGGGAGGTGTCGGGTCGTCATGGGGCCTCCGGCTCCATCGCCGACAGCGAGCGGGCGACGCGGAATCCGACGTGGCCCTGGGTCGACATCGTCGGGGACCGGAGCGTCAGCCGGTTGTCTAGGACGGACGGGCTCGTCGTGTACGACCCGCCGGCGACGGCCACCTCGCTCGGGGCCAGCAGGTCGGAGCCCAGCCACTCCCACACGTTCCCCAGCATGTGGTGGAGCCCGAGGGCGTCGGGCGCCGAGGCGGTGACGGCGACGGGCCCCGACGGGTCGCCCGTGGACAGGTGGGCGCCGGCCCGGGACTCGGCCGTCGTGCCGGACCGGTACGCCCAGACCCACTCGGCCTCGGTCGGGAGCCGGGCGCCCACCCAGCGCGCGTAGGCCGCCGCCCCGTGCCACGTCGCGTCCACGACGGGGAGGTCGGCCGCGTCTCGCACCGGCTGCCACCCGTCCCGGCGCGTGAGCTCCAGGCGGAGCGGGCGGTGCGTGAGGTACGGCAGGTCGCTCTCGGTGATCTCGTTGAGGAACACGGCGAACTGGGCGTTCGACACTTCCGTCGGGGACAGGAGGAAGCCGAGCAGAGGCACGCCGGCCTGACCCGGCTCGGCCCCGTCGGGCCGGGCCAGAGGGCCGGGCACGAACAAGTAGGCGGGGCCGAACCCACCGGACGGGATGGCGCGGAGGTGGGACACCAGCGCGGGGTCCCCGGGGACCAGGCTCATCAGATCGGCGCTGGCGTCGACCACCACGTCCCACTCGCCCCGGGCCGCCGCCGTGACCGCCCGGAGCCGGAGCGCGCGGACGTAGGCGCGGACGTCGGGCTCAAGCCCGGCCTCGATCGCGATCGCCCGGTCCAGTGCCGACAGCCGCAACAGGACGTCCACGCGGTCCCCGCCGGCCGCCGTGAGCTGGAGCAGGCAGGCCCGCGCCGACGGGTAGTCGCCGGCGACCATCCGGGCCTCGGCCGTCTCGGAGAGCGCCGACGCGTCGCCCGGACACGATTCGGCCGTCGCCGGAGGCGGAGCCACGGCGGAGGGGGGCACCACCGGCGGGCCCGCGGAGGCGTCCGTCCGGGGACCCGGCTCGGACCCCGGCTCGGGACCCGTGACGGGGCCCGACTCGGGGTCCGAGACGGGGCCCGGCCCGGACAGGACCGCCGGCGCGACCGAGGCGGGCAGGGCCGGCTCGGGACCGGGCCGGGCGGCGAGCGGAGACGGGGGGGCTGGAAGGACCGGCGCGGGGGGCTCGGGCAGCCGCCACCCGGACGCCGGCGTGTCGGGCACCGTGGCGGCCCCGTCGAGCAGCCCGTCGAGCAGGCCCGGCGGGACCGTCGCCGCGGCCACGACGGCCCGGCCGACCGACGGCGGCGCATTGCGCGAGGGGAGCTCGGCCACCGTGAGCTCGGTCGCGCCCGAGACCGTCACCTCGCGCGCCCGGACCTCGCCGTTGGCGAACCGGAACGTGACCGTGTGGGTCCCCGCCGGCACCCGGATGCGAGCGCTGGACCGGGCGACCGTCACCCCGCCGAGTTCGACGCGCGACCCCGAGCGCGTCACGATCACGATCCAGCTCCCGGGCGACCGGTCCGCCGACGTCGGGGTCAGCCGGCCCGGGGCCGCCTCGGGGTCGCCCGCCTCGGGGTCGCCCGCCTCGGGGTCGCCCGCCTCGGGTCGCCCGCCTCGGGGTCGCCCGCCTCAGGGTCGCCCGCCTCGGCGTCCACGCGGACCGCCTCGACCATGCACCCCGGCGGGCAGGCGTGGCCCGGCACGGCTTCCGCCGTCGTCCCGCTCTCGCCGACCCGGAACAGGCCGGAGACGACCTCGACCGCCCCGACCGTCCGAGCCGTGTACAGCACCGCGCCCTCGTCGAGCGCCTCCGTAACGGTCCACGTCTCACCTGCCGGCTGGGCCCTGGCCGACCCGGCGGCGGTCGCCACGGCGGACGCCGCCAGCGCGAACCGCACGCACCAGGTCCTGAGGCGCCTGCGAATCATGGTCGTCATGAGCGTGGCAGGAGGCTAGAGCGTAACGCCGAGGCGGAACAGGCCGAACCGGCTCTGGTCCACGAACCCGTCGGCCGTGACGCTGTCGAGCACGTCCGCCCCCTCCCCCAACCCGGCTGGGCTCCAGCGCGTCACGTGGCGCGAGTAGCCCACCGCCACGCCCACGTCCGTCCCGGCGACGCGCGTGGCGCGGAGCTCCACGTCGAGCGCCACCGTCCGCTGCCCGTACGCCGGCTCGAAGGGGGTCCCAGAGAAGTCGCTCATCAGCCCCGGGGACACCACGACGGTCGCCACCGCCCCGACCTCCGACGCGGGGCCCGCGGCGAAGGCGTGGACAACCTCGGCCCCCAGCCCAATCCCTACCCCGAAGCGCCCGATGTGGAACGTCTCGGGCCCGTCCGCCCCCGAGGCGGGCTGGGCCGGCTGGAGGTACTGGTACCCCAGGTCGATGTGGATGGGCAGCAAGAGGCTCGCGCGGGTCTCCTCGCCGATCGTGACGGGACGGACGACCGGCCCGACCGCGAGCGACACGAATCCGGCCGCGCCCAGGCCGGTCCCCTCGGCCACGCTCTCGGCCTGCACGTACCCGAGCGTCAGCGTCGTCGTCTCGGCCATGACCTGGACGCCGACGCCGCTCCGCGGCTGCTCCGGGTAGCCGGGACGGTCCAGGCCGCCGGGGTCGAACGACGGCGTAAACGACAGCGGGCCGACCGTGAGCGAGGTCGGTGGATCGCCCCCCGCCCTGAAGCGGCCGGACGGGGAGCCCCTGGTACTGGGCGATCGCCGGGGAGGACGAGAACAAGAGGCACAGGCACGCGATAGCGGCCCGACGGGTCATTAGGTCTAAACGCATACGTCGACTGCGTTTGGGAAGTGAGCGACTCAATCTAGACCTGACCGTCCGTGCGCCAACGCCGCCGTTCCAAAAACACTCCGTTTCTGGCCGCCTCCTCTCAACGTCGCTGGCAAATGCGCGTCGCCTTCTACCTTGAGAGCGCCCCCAGACTCTACCCCGACCCGTGCCCCTTCGAACACGCCCACCTGTCCGGCCGTTACTGACTACCATGGCGGCCCTCGTCGCGATCACCGCGGCGGCGCAGGTCGGGCCGGACCGGGTCGGGCTGGTCGCCCCGCTCGGCGGCGTGGCGCTCGACCCCGTCGACCTGTTGCGGGCGGAGAACCCGGAACAGGCGTTCTCAGTGACGCTCGGGCCCGAGTCCGGCTCGACGCTCGTGCCGGAGGGGACCGCGATCCGGTTCGTGATCACGTCGGAGCGGGCGGGCTACCTCACGCTCGCTGGCCCAGGACGAGGCCGGCCGCGTGACGGTGCTCTACCCGAACCGGTTCTCGCGCGGGGCGCTGCTACCGGCGGGCGCGACGACACGGGTCCCGGAAGGGACCGAGTTCCGGATGGTCGCGCGGGCTCCGTTTGGGCGCGAGGTGCTCAAGGCGCTCGTCACGCCGTCCCCCCTGATCGAGCGCCGCCGCGGCCGCGCGGTCATGGCAGCGCTCGACCATGATCCGGGTCGAGGGGCCGCCGCCGCCGACGCCGGGACCGACCTGGGCGGTCTCGACCGGGCGCTCTGGGCGACCGGCCTCGCTCGCCGTCACCACGGTCCCCACCCGGGCCACGGGCGCCCCGCCGGTCCTTCCGCCCCCGCCGCCGGCGGCCTACCGTCCCGCAGGCGCCGCTGGCCGCCTGGCGAGATCGCTACGGCGAGCTCGCGGGCCGGCCGGCCCAGGTCAAGACGTGGACGCAGTTCCAGCCCGGCCGCCGAGCCCGCCCACGACCGCTCGCTGGTCGTGGTCTACCGGCCCACGACCGGAATGCGGAGCTTCGGACGCAGCGGCGGCGGCGGCGGCCTGTTCGGGCGCGTCCGCTACGTCGACCCCGAGCGCGACGGGGCCGACGCCTCGGGCACGCGGTCGCTCCACCGCAGCTTCGGCGACCTCGTTCGAGGCCGTGCTCGACGGGCTCAACGACGACCCCGACGTGCTGGCGGCCGTCCCCAACTACCAGGTCCAGTCGCTCGGGCTGGCGCTCGGCGGCCCAGCCTGCGCCGGCCGAGCGCCGACGGCGGTGACACGCCCGCGTACTGGGACGCCCAGTGGGGGCTCCACAACCCGTTCTTCCGGACGCCCGCCGAGCGGCTCGACGTGGCGTGGCGGGCCGCGCTCGAACGCTACCGCGCGCCCGACCGGCCCGTCGTCGTGGCCGTGCTCGACACGGGCGTCCGGTTCGACAACCCCCACCTCGGACCGATCCTGTGGCGCAACGACCTCGAGATCGCCGAGAACGGCATCGACGACGACGGCAACGGGTTCGTCGACGACGTCCGCGGCTGGGACGCCGTCGACGGCGACGGCGACCCGACCGACCCCTCGGCCGACGAGAGCCACGGGACGTTCGTAGCGTCCCAGATCGGCGGCGTCGGCGGGGCCATCCAGGCGATGGCGCCCGACGTCCGGATCCTGCCGGTCCGCGTGCTCGACGGCCAGGGGCGCGGCTCGCTTCGCCAGTTGATCGAGGGCGTCCGGTACGCGGCCCAGAGCGGGGCCCGCGTCGTCAACCTGTCGTTCGGGATGCGGCCGATGGCGGCGGCCGACCCTCGTCTCGACCGCGTGTTCGAGGCGCTTGTTCGCCGAGGCCGACCGCCTGGGCGTCCTGCTGGTGATCGCGGCCGGCAACCACGGCGCCGACGCGCGGACCTCGGCGACGTACCCAGCCCACGTCCGCGCGCCCGAACACGATCACGACGGCGGCGATCACGATGACGGGCGAGCTCGCGGCGTTCTCGAACCGCGGGCCCGACGGTCGACGTGGCCGCGCCGGGCCAGGCCATCGTCAGCCACCCCGGCCGGGGCGCGGCCGTCGGCGCGTTCGACGGGACCTCGATGGCCGCCCCGTTCGTGTCGGCCCTGGCGGCCATGCTGATCTCGCAGCACCCGACGTGGACGCCGGCCGAGGTGCGGGCGGCGATCGTCGAGACCGTCCGCCCGATCCCGTCGCTCGACGTGGCGTCGGGCGGCCTGATCGACGCCGGCGCCGCTGCCCGGGACGAGGGCGCCGCTGCTAACCCCGCGCCGACGGTCAGTAGGCCTCGCACCGACAGGTCCTCGATATCGAACTGGAGCGTCCGCGTGACGGTGCCGCCGGGGTCGATCTCGACCCGGAACCGTCGCGCGACGTAGCCCGACGCCGTCACGTCGAGCTGGTGGACGCCCGGCGCCAGGCCGGCGAGCACGACGTCGCCCACGGCGTCGGCCACGCCCGCCATGGCGTGCCGGCGACGGCGACCCGGGCGCCAGCCAGTGGCGACCCGTCGTCGGCCAGGACCACGGCGCGGACGGTGCCGGTCGCGGGAGCGGCCGGCGGCGGCTGCGGCGACCTCGGGCGTCGCGACCGGAGTGGCGCGACGGCCGCGGAGGCACCGAGGCGGGCGGGGCACGGCGGTGGCGGGCAGCGAGGCGGGCGGCGGCGGCGGCCCGAGGCGGCTCTCGCGGGCCGTCTCGGGACGGGCTCGGCCGCCTCGTCGACGAGGTCGCCTGGGGCCTCCACGGCGGCGCCCTGGCACGTCGGCGTCGTCGGCCAGAGCGCCCAGGCGCCGACGGCGCTCGCAACCAGGGCCGCGGCCAGGGCCGCGGCCAGCACGCCGGCCGCCACGCCTCGCCGAGACCGCCGATGGCCGGGACGTAGAGGGGGGGCTCGGCCGGCACGGTCGCGGGCCCTACGGCGGGGGTCGGCCGTGCGGCCGGCCGGTCGAGCGCCGGACCATCTCGGCCGCGCTCCGCGAACCGATCTGCCGGGGTCGAGCGCCGTCGCCGTCCGGACCCAGTCGCGCAGGGCGTCCGGAGAGGCCGGCCGCGTCGAGCGCGGCGGCGAACGGGTCGGCCCCGCCGAGCGCGGATGGCGTCCAGGCGACGGCGGGCCGAGAACTGGCGAGCGTCGTCGCGCGCGCAGGAGCGTGAACGCCGTCATGCCGACGCTGTAGAGGTCGCTCTGGGCCACCGTCTCCTCGCCCCGGTCCACCTCGGGCGCCGCGTAGCCGGGCGACCCCGCCCCGACGCCCGACGAGACGACCGACGTCAGCTCGGCCATCCCGCTCCGGGCGATCCCGAGGTCGACCACGTAGAGGTTGTCGTGGTCGTCGAGGATGAGGTTGGCCGGCTTGATGTCGCGGTGGAACACCGGCGTGTCGGTCACCGGCCGGCCGCCGTCGAGCGCGCGACGGGCGCGTGTGGAGCGTGTGGAGATAGTCGAGCACCCGGAGCGTGTCGCGGAGCCACGGGACGGCGGCGTCCGGGCCGAACGGGCGCCGACCGCTCGCGGCGGCGCTTCTGGAGCGAGTCGCCGGCGATGTACTCCATCGCGACGACCCACCGGCCCCGGTCCTCGAACAGGGCCTCGACGGCGGGCAGGCGGGGGTGGCGGAGCCGCCGCAACAGGCGGGCCTCCTTCTGCAGCAGGTCCCGGTTGAGCCCGTCGTGCGCGGTGTCGACCCGGCTCACCTTGAGCGCCACCTCGCGCGTCTCGAACTCGCGCTCGCCGACGTGGCCCGTGTCGAGCGCCCGGAACACGCTCCCCGACGCGCCCTCGCCCAACGTCCCGACCACCCGGTACTTGCCGCCCACCACGTCGCCGGGGGCGAACGACTGCGGGCGCGTCCGGGCGGCGCACGGTCTCGTCGAGGAGCCTCTAGGACTCGGGCGTGGAGGCTGGGGTCGCTCGCCCGGAGCGCGACCATCGCCCGGTCCCGCTCCGTCTCGGACATCGCGCCGAGCCGGCGCACGGCGTCCTCGGTCGTCAGCGGGGAGGGGACGGTCATGGTCGGGGGCGACGGTGGGGCCGATCCGAACCTACACCGACGGCGTCACACGTCTGCCGGCGTGCCCTGGCCGCGCCCCTTGTTTCTCCTCGCCTTCCGCCGATGCCCCCCGTCACGCCCACCCCTCCCGGCCCCGGCCAGCGCTCCGTCTGGGACTTTCCCCGCCCGCCCGTGCTGGAGCCCGTCGGCCAGACCGTCCGGATCGAGTTCGGGGGCCGCGAGATCGCCCGGACCGACCGGGCGCTCCAGGTGCTCGAAACGAGCCACCCGCCGACGGTCTACCTCCCCCCGGACGCCTTCGCAGACGGCGTCCTGGTGCCGCGCCCCGAGACCTCGGGCTGCGAGTGGAAGGGCCGGGCCGTCTACTTCGACGTGGTCTCGGGGGACGCCCGCGCCGAGAACGCGGGCTGGGGCTACCCCGCGCCGACCGATCGCTTCGCGGAGCTCCGGGGCCACGTCGCCGTCTACGCCGGCCCGATGGACGCCTGCTGGGTCGGCGACGAGCGCGTGACGCCTCAGCCGGGCGGGTTCTACGGCGGCTGGATCACGTCGGCCGTCGTCGGCCCGTTCAAAGGCGAGCCGGGGACGTGGGGCTGGTGAGGGCGAGGGGTGAGCGGCCCGGCCCGCCTCGGGACCGAGGCGGAGAGGGTGGCGCGGACCCTCTCGGAGCCCGCGCGCCCTCCCTCACCGTGCCAGCCAGTCGGCGTAGAGGCCGGGGCGGCGGTGTTTGAGGAACAGGCGTCGGGCGTGGGACCGGGCCACTTCCGCCAGGTCGACGTCGGCGAGCAGGAGCTCCTCTCCCCCTCCGGCCTGGGCGACGACCCGGCCGTCGGGCGCGCAGACGAAGCTCTCGCCCGCGAACGTCAGCCGCTCCTCCGGCCCGACGCGGTTCGCGAGCGCCGTGAAGTACCCGTTCTGGAACGCGGCCACCTGCATCTCGGCCTGGTACAGCCCGTCCGGCCACTCGCCGACGGCGCCGGCCTGGGGCACGACCACGACGTCGGCGCCGTCGAGCGCGAGCGCGCGCATGACCTCGGGGTAGTGCCGGTCGTAACAGATCGCGACCCCGACCCGGCCCGCGGCCGTGTCGTAGACCGGCAGGCCCGTGTCGCCGGGCGCGTAGTAGCCCTGCTCGTGGAACGCCTCGTACTCGGTGATGTGGGCCATCCGGGTCCGCCCCAGCAGCGTCCCGTCGGCGTCGATCACCGGCGACGTGTCGTACGTCGTGTCGCCGTCGCGCTCGAACAGGTTGAGCACGGCCACCACGCCGCGCGCCGCGCACCGCGCCTGGAACGCCTCGACGGTCGGGCCGGGGACGGGCTCGGCGTGTGCGAGCAGGTCGGGCGTCGCGTGGCGCTGGGGCCAGAACGGCGAGAAGGCCAGCTCGGCGAAGGCGACCAGGTCGGCCCCAGCGTCGGCGGCCCGGTCGAAGGCGGCGAGCCCGCGAGCGAGGTTACCGTCGAGGTCGGCGGTGGCGGGCTGCTGGACGAGGGCGATGCGCATGACCGGGTCGGAGCGTGGGGGGGGCGGGGAAGATGGCGGCGGCGGAGGTCCTGCGGGGCGAGTCGGCCGCGATTTTTGAGCGCTCGCGGCCTGTCGCCTCGCGGGCAGAGCCGGCCCCTCTTCCCCCGCGTTTCGTGGTCTGGGCGCGGGGCCGGCGGTTGATTGGGGCTTCCCCATCCGACCCCACACCCCATGGAGCGCACGCTCGCCATCATCAAGCCCGACGCCGTCGCCAACGGGCACGCCGGCAAGATCCTCGACCGCATCCTGTCGGAGGGCTTCGCCGTCCGCGCGATGAAGCTCGTCACGCTGACCCCGGCCCAGGCCGAGGGCTTCTACGCCGTCCACGCCGAGCGGCCGTTCTTCGGCGAGCTCACCGAGTTCATGTCGTCGGGCCCGTGCGTCCCGCTCGTGCTCGAGCGCGAGGACGCCGTCGCGACCTGGCGCGAGGTGATCGGGGCGACCAACCCGGCCGACGCCGCCGAGGGCACGATCCGCAAGCAGTTCGCGACGTCGATGGGCGAGAACGCCGTCCACGGCTCGGACTCGGCCGAGAACGGCGTCAAGGAGGGCCGCTTCTTCTTCTCGGAGAGCGAGATCGTCCAGAACGGGGCCGACGTGATCGACGCCTAGCGCGTCTCCGCCCCACCGGTTCGCGGCCGGCGTCCCTGGGGACGCCGGCCGTTTTCGCGTCTGGCCCGTCCCGCCGCTGCCGGCTCCTCCCACCTCGGCGCCGAGGCGGGCCGGCTCCGTCGCGGGGGGGCGCGTCGACCCGCGAGGCCACGTCGAACGGGGCCGGGCCGCCGACCTCGGCCGCTCGGTTGAGCCAGCGTGCGCGGCGCCGGCTGGCGGGGCCGGCGTCTTGGCGCAGCGGGTCGGCCAGGGCCAGGCCGGTCGCGCCGGCGCCCCGGGACGGCGGCCAGCGCCCGGACCAACGTGGGAGACCCGCCGGGGCACGACGCCCCGCTCGATCACCGCCCGCGGTGGTGGCGGCGGCGGGCGGCGCGGGCCGGGTGGCCCAACTGGGGGCCCCAGATGTCGTCCACCTCGACCGCGTTCGTGACCGCCGGCATCGTCGGGTCCGAGACGTCGGCGCCGTCCAGGTCGAACGTCTCGGTCGGATTGTTCTCGCTGTCGACGAGCACCACGCGGGGCCGGTGGGTCTCGGCCTCCTGGGGCGTCATGTCGGCGTAGGCCATGACCACGACCAGATCGCCGGGCGCGCACAGGCGCGCGGCGGGCCCGTTGAGGCAGACCGTCCGGCTGCCGGCCGGCGCCGGGATCGTGTAGGTCTCCAGCCGGGACCCGTTGTTGACGTTGACCACCTGGACCCGCTCGTAAGGCAGGAGCGTGGCCGCCTCCATCAGCTCGCGGTCGAGCGTGATCGAGCCCTCGTAGTGGAGGGCCGCCTCGGTGACGGTGAGCCGGTGGAGCTTGCCCTTGAACAGCGTGATCGTCATGGCGCGGGAGGGGCGGGGGATGCGGGACTCGGGATCGGGAGCGGGAGTCGTCCCCCGCCCCGGCTCCCCACCACCAGCGTGGTGTTGTCGATGAGTCGGGTGGCGCCGAAGAACACGGCGACGGCGGCAAGGTAGCGGCCCCCGGAAGGGCTGTCCTCCGAGAGAGCTTCGACGGGCTGCAACGTGTCCGCGTCGACGACCTCGGCGTACTGGACGCGCGCGAGCGGGGCCGTGGCGAGGTGGGCCTCCATCGCGCGGGCGAGCACCGCCGGGTCGCGCTCGCCGAGCGCCACGGCAGCCTCGGCCGCCCGCAGCGCCTGGGACAGCACGACGGCCTGGGCGCGCTCCTCGGGCCCCAGGTAGGCGTTCCGCGACGAGAGCGCCAGCCCGTCGCGCCTCGCGGACGATGGGGTGGCCGACCAGCTCGATCCCGAACCCCAGGTCGGCCGTCATCCGGCGCAGGACGGCGAGCTGCTGGGCGTCCTTCTGCCCGAACACGGCGACGTGGGGCCGGCACGCCAGGAACAGCCGGGCGACGACCGTCGTGACGCCGTCGAAGTGGCCCGGCCGGTGGGCCCCGCACAGGTGCCGGTCGAGGTCGCGCACGGCGACGGTCGCGAACGGGGGGACCCCGAACGGGTACACCGCCTCGGCCGTCGGCGCGAACACGGCGTCGACCCCGCCCGCCTCGGTCAGCGCGTCGAGGTCGGCGGCGAGCGTCCGGGGGTAGGCGTCGAAGTCCTCGCCCGGGCCCGAACTGGGTCGGGTTGACGAAGACCGAGACCGTCACGTGGCCGTCGGGCCCGACCCGGTCCCGGGCGTCGCGGACCAGCGCGAGGTGGCCGGCGTGGAGCGCGCCCAGCGTGGGGACGAGCGCGAGCCGGCGGCCAGCGGCGCGGGCCGCCTCGGCCTCGGCCTGCATCGCGGGGACGGTGTCGACGATCGGGGGGCGGACGGCACGGGCGGGGCGGGGACAGAGACGGACGGGCCGGTGGACGGGCCGGTGGACGGGCCGGCGCCAGCCAAGTTCGCCGATCCTCCCGAACCGCTTCCGCCCTCCCCGGTACCTCACGGGCCGGCCCCGCCGCGTCTCGCTCCTGCCCCCTCCCCTCTCCCCCCTGCCCCCCATGTCCGACGTCCGCATCGAAACCGACTCGCTCGGCGAGGTCCGCGTGCCCGCCGACGCGCTCTACGGCGCCCAGACCCAGCGCGCGCGCGAGAACTTCCCCATCTCGTCGCTCCGTTTCCCGCGCCGCTTCGTCGAGGCCCTGGGGACGGTCAAGGCCGCTGCGGCGCGGGCCAACAAGCAGCTCGGCCTGCTCGACGCCCGAGACCGCCGACGCCATCGACGCGGCCGCGCTCCAGGTCCGCGCCGGCGACCTCGACGACCAGTTCGTGCTGGACATCTTCCAGACCGGCTCGGGCACGTCGACCAACATGAACGCCAACGAGGTGATCGCCAACGTGGCGACCCGGGCGCTGGGCGGCGACCTGGGCACGAAGGGGGTCCACCCCAACGACGACGTCAACATGGGCCAGTCGTCGAACGACGTGATCCCGACGGCCATGCACGTGGCCGCGCGTGTCGCGCTGGCCCAGGACCTGCTGCCGGCGCTCGACCGGTTCGCGACAGCGCTTGAGGCCAAGGCCGTCGCGTTCGACGACGTGCTCAAGTCGGGCCGGACGCACCTGATGGACGCCACGCCGGTCCGCCTCGGTCAGGAGTTCGGCGGCTACGCCGCCCAGGTCCGCAAGGGGATCGAGCGCGTCGAGCGGGCGAGCGACGAGCTGGCCGAGGTCGCGCTCGGCGGGACGGCCGTCGGGACCGGGATCAACCGGCCGGAGGCGTTCCCCCAGGCCGCCATCGCCGAGATCTCCGAGATCGCCGGCGTCTCGTTCCGCGAGGCCGACAACCACTTCGAGGCCCAGGCCGCCAAGGACGCCTACGTGAGCGCGGCCGGCGCCCTCAACACGGTCGCCGTGTCGCTGCTCAAGATCGCCAACGACATCCGCCACCTGTCGTCCGGCCCGACGTCCGGGCTGAGCGAGATCCAGCTCCCGGCCGATCCAGCCGGGCTCGTCGATCATGCCGGGCAAGGTGAACCCCGTGATGTCGGAGGCCATGATGATGGTCGCGCGCCCGGGTCATGGGCAACACGGTCACGATCACGGTCGGCGGCCAGCACGGCAACTTCGAGCTCAACGTGATGATGCCGGTGATGGCCCACGCCATGCTGGAGTCGATCGAGGCGCTGACGGGCGTGCTCGACGCCTTCCGCGAGCGGTGCCTGGACGGGATCACGGCCAACCGCGAGCGGGCCCGCGAGCTGCTGGAGAAGAACCCGGCCATCGCGACGGCGCTCAACGCCGAGATCGGGTACGACCAGGCCAGCAAGGTGGCCAAGAAGAGCGCGGCCGAGGGCCGGTCGGTCCGCGACGTGCTGCTGGAGATGGACCTGATCCCGGCCGACCACGTCGACGAGGTGCTCGACGTCCGGAGCATGACCGAGCCCGGCATCCCGGGCGAGTAGCCGGCCGGCCCGCCTCGGTGCGACCGCGGCCCGCCTCGGGGGCCGGCGGGTCGACCGAGGCGGGCGACCGGGCGGGCGCAAGCGGAGCCTGACGGGACGAGCCGCGTCGTCACGGTACGAACGGACCCGGTGCCAGGTAGCCCGCGGGCCGACGAGGCGGGCCGGCCGGACGCGGGGGGCGCCCGTCGAGGACCGGCGTCGGCCCGGCGTCGGCGCGCGCGGTGCCGGCGTGGGGCGGGGGCAGGATTACCCCGTCGCGGCGTGGTTCGGTAACGCCCCGAGTGTGAGCGCGGCGCCGACCGGGTGCCGCGTGGCCCGACTGGCGGGTTGGCCCGATGTCTGCGCTCGGGGCGGGCCCACCACGGCTCCCACCATGCCCCACGTCGCCGACCGCCTGGTCGTCCCCATCACCGACGCGTCGGCCCTCGTCCAGTTCGACGCCGACGGCCGCGTCACGGCCGTGTCCGACGCCGCCCGCGAGGCGTTCGGAGACGCCCCGGTCTCGGACTGGGGGCTCGACCGCCGGAACGCGACCGCCGGCGCCATCCGCCGGGTCCTGGCCGGCGACGTCGAGCAGGCCGGCGTCCAGCTCTCCGGGCCCGACGGCGAGAGCATCTGGGTCGACCTCCGGGCCGACCCCGACGCGCCCGGGCGGGCCCTCGGGTGGGTCCGCCGCGGACGCCGGTCCGCCGCGCTCGACACCCAGGCCCAGGCCGACCGGCTCCGGCTTCTGGCCACCGTCACGACGCGGGGGACCGCCCCGTTCCGCGACCGGCTCCGGCGCGCGTTGACGCTCACGTCCGACCTGCTCGGGCTCGAGCTGGCCCTGGTGAGCCGGATCGTGGGCCAGTCCTACACCGTCTTCGCGGCCCACACGCCCGGCGACGCGCTCGCGCCCGGCGACCAGTTCGCGCTGGGCGACACGTTCTGCTCGGTCACGTTCTCCGGATCGGGCCTCTTCTCCGTCAACGGGGTCGGTGAGAGCCCGCACCGGGTCCACCCGTGCTACAGCGTGTTCGGGCTCGAGAGCTACGTCGGCGTCTGCGTCACCGTGCGCGGCGAGCCGTGGGGGACCCTGACGTTCTCGTCGACCCGGGCGCTCCCCGAGCCGCTGACGCCGGCCGACCAGGACCTCGTCCGGCTGCTGGGGCTGTGGGTCGGCGACGAGATCGAGCGCGAGGAGGACCGCCGAGCGCTGGCCGAGAGCGAGCGCCGGCACCGGGCCTTGACCCAGGCCACGTTCGAGGGCATCGCGTTCAGCGAGGACGGCATCATCACCGACTGCAACCAGCAGTTCGTCCAGATCTTGCGGTTCGGCTCGGTCGACGACGTCGTGGGCCGATCGGCCGGCGAGTTCGTCGCGCCCGAGTGGGTCGGGACCGTGACCCGGATGATCCGCGAGGGCCGGTCCGAGCCGTACGAGGTCGTCCTGCGGCGCCACGACGGGACGACGTTCTGGGCCGAGATCCGGGGCCAGATGCGGACGCTCGACGGCAAGACGGTCCGGGTGACCGCGCTCCGCGACGTGAGCGACCGCCGCGAGCTCTCGGACCAGCTCGCCTACCAGGCCACGCACGACGCGCTGACGGGGCTGCCCAACCGGGTCCTGTTCTACGCCCGGATCGAGGAGGCCATCGCGGCCGGCGCCCCGTTCGCGGCGCTGTTCGTCGACCTCGACCGGTTCAAGGTCGTCAACGACTCGCTGGGGCACGAGACCGGCGACTTCCTGCTGGCGACGGTCGCCGAGCGGCTCCGGTCGGCGCTGGGGCCGGTCGAGGGGGCGACGGTGGCCCGGCTGGGCGGCGACGAGTTCGGCGTGGTCGTGCCGCTGTCCGACGACGGCCTGGCGACGAGCGGGCGGGCGGTGGGCCAGGCCATCCTGGACACCCTGGGGGAGCCGGTCGACCTGGGACCGCGGCCGCACGAGCCCGGCGCGAGCGTCGGCGTCGTCGAGGACGCCGAGCGGTACGCGACGCCCGAGGACGTGATCCGCGACGCCGACACGGCGATGTACGAGGCGAAGCGGTCGGGTCGGGGCCAGTTCGCCGTGTTCGGCGCGGCCATGCGCGAGGCGGCGACCGACCGGTTCCGGCTGGAGCACGACCTCCGACGGGCCATCGCCGGCGACGAGTTGCGCGTGTTCCTCCAGCCCATCGTCCGGCTCGACACCGGGGCCGTGGCCGGGTTCGAGTCGCTCGTCCGCTGGGAGCACCCCGAGCGCGGGCTGCTGGCGCCCGCCGCGTTCCTGCCGCTCGCCGAGGAGCTGGGGCTGGTGTCCCAGATCGACGAGTGGATGCTCGACGCGACGCTCGACGCGTTCCGCCACGACCCGGTCGCGGGCCGGGCCGAGCACGCCGACGCCGTCCTGTGGCTCAGCGTCAACTGCGCCGACACGACGTTCCTGAGCGGGACGTTGCGCGAGCGGGTCCGCCGGGCGCTGGCCTCGGCCGGGCTCGACCCGTCCCGCCTCGTCCTGGAGCTGACCGAGCGGGCCATCGTCGACCCCGACAGCGCCACCGACGCCCTGGCGGCGCTCCACAGCGAAGGGATCCAGGTCTGCATCGACGACTTCGGGACCGGCTTCTCGTCGCTCGGCCTGCTCCACGGCCTGCCCGTGGACGGGCTCAAGATCGACCGGTCGTTCGTGACCGACCTGGCCACCTCGGCGACGGCCCGGGCGGTCGTCGAGGGCGTCGTGGGGATCGCGCGGCGGCTCGGGCTGCGGGTCGTGGCCGAGGGCGTCGAGACCGAGGCCCAGCGGGACGTGCTCCGGGACGTCGGGTGCGAGCTGGCCCAGGGCTACCTCTTCGCGCGCCCGCTCCCAGCCCGGCAGGCCCTCGCCCTGCTCGGCTGAGCCCCGTCCGGCCGAACCCGCCCGGTGCCCGCCCGGTTGGGCCCGCCCGGTTGGGCCCGCCTCGGCCGGCCGGCGGACCGACCCACCGGGGCGGTCCACCACCGGGGCGGTCCACCACCGGGCCGTCCGCCACAAGACCGAGGCGGACGGGGTCAGGCCGTCCCGCCGATCCAGTCGGTCCGGGCCGACATCTCCTCGACGTCGACCCGGCCGGAGAGCAGGCGCGAGACCTCGTGGTGCCGGCGGCGCACGGAGGCCCGGTCGGCGTCGAGCTGGAGCTGGCGCTCGGCGCCCTCCAGCAGCGCGTCGGCCTGGTGGCGGAGCGACTGACGCTGGCTGTCGTCGGAGACGCGGCCGGCCACCTCGCCGATGGTCTTGAGCGCGTGGAGCGCCGCGTTCCGGTCGGCCGAGAGGTAGGGCCGGAGCTGGCCGTAGACGGCGCCGACGAAGTCCTCGAACGTGGTCGGGAAGGCGACCACGCGCAGGTGGCCGTCGTCGTCGAAGCGTTGGGGGCTCGGGAAGTCGCGGCCGGCCAGGTCCTTGAGCGCGGCGCTGAGCCAGTCGAGGCACGAGATGGCCGTGAACGGGTCGTTGACGCCGGGCGAGAGCGCGCGCGCGGCGATCTCGACCAGCTCGTTGACCAGGAAGCGGACGTCCTGGCGGGCGGTCCGCTGGCGTCCCCACGCGAACGCCGTCCGGAGCTCGTCGCGGGCCCGGTCCGTCACCCGGTCGGGCGGCCACGCGAGCGCCAACGTGTCCCCCTCGGCCACGAAGTCGCCGGGCCGGTGGCGGACCCGGATGAGCAGGTCGAGGTCGGTGGCGAGCGCGAGCAGGACCGCGGCGTCGAGCCCGGTGACGTAGCCGCCCCCGTCGGCCTCGACGCGGTCGGCGTCGCGGTAGAACCCCTCGGGGACCTCGGTCACGGCGTCGTCGTCGCGCCGGGCCTCGCGCGTCGTCGCGCCCTCCCCGATCCGCTGGGGGAACAGGACGTCCACGCGGTCCTTGAGGTCCCGGCCCACGCCGGCGATCAGGTTCGAGACGTGGATGCTCTCGGGGACGTGGTGGATGAAGAAGATCAGGACGCCGACCGAGGCGACGGCCAGCAGGCAGCGCCACCAAGAGGGCCACGTGGGGCACGAACACCGTGGCCATCCCCGAGGCGTCGCTGGCCTCGGCCGAGCGGATCGTCCGGAGCACCAGCAGGCAGTAGAGGAACGTCGCGATAAAGGTGCCCAGGGTGAGCTGGTTGCCCCGGTCGTCCATGAAGTTGGTCAACAGCCTCGGGCCGTACTGGCCGCTCGCGTAGACCACGCTGGCGATCGTGATCGAGAACGTCACGCCGGCCACCCCGATCATGGACCCGGCGATGGTCGAGAGCACCGCCCGGGCGCCCTCCGGCCGGTTGCCGAACAGGAACGGGACGCTCTCGATCCAGTCGGGCCCGACCCGGCCGTCGACGCCGACCAGCACGAGCGAGAGCGCGGCCGCCGCGACCGTCATCAGCGACGGCAAGAACCAGTAGCTGGAGCGGACGGAGTCCCAGGCGGCGAGGGTACGGGCGCGGATCGGAGGCACAGGCAGCAGCGGAGGGGGAAAGCCCAACGCGGCGCGCTCGCCCCGGGCTCCGGCCGCCGCCCCGTCTCCGGGGCGCCCCGACCGGCGGCCCTCCGCCTCGGCGAGCCCGCGGGCCACCTGCGGTCCCGCTCAGCCGCCCTTGGTCTTGCGCGCCACGCGCACGTCGCTGGGCTCGCCCGGCGAGACGAACGGGTGGCCGGCGACGACGAACCGGTAGTCCAGGTCGATCCCGCGCGAGATCCCGATCCGGCTGGTCGTCTCGACCTCGGCGTCGCCGACCGGCGTGCCCTCGGCGAAGTAGAGCGGCGGCGCCGTCAGGTCGGCGCCGTGGAACCGGCTGGCCGCCGCGTCGGGCGCCTCGGCGATCCCGAACGCCTGGGTCAGCTTGCCCGGCCCGTTCGTCAGGTCCCGCCGGCGCGTGACCGAGGCGGGCCGGTTGGCGGTCATGGCGGCCTCGCCCTCGACCGGCTCGACGGCCCGGACCAGGACGGCCCCGGCCTCGCCCTCCGGTTCGGTCACCACGTTGAGGAGCCAGTGGGTGTAGTACACCTTGTAGACGTAGGCCGTCCCGGGCGCCGCGAACAGGCCGGCCGCGCGGCCCCTGGGCAGCACGCGGCCGTCGTCGCCGAACGTCGCCTTCCACCCGTGCATGGCCGGGTCGTCGGCGCGGTAGGCCTCGGTCTCGACGACGCGCCCGGCCAACCGGCCGTCGTCCGGAGACTCGTAGACCAGGAGCGCGCCCAGCAGCTCGCGGGCGACGACCAGCGCGGGACGCGCGAAAAAGGACCGGGGCAGCGGGGACACGGCGTAACACGGGGGCGGCGGGGACGTACGAGCCCGCACGCTCCCTGGTGCCCCATGTCTCGCCGCCGCTTCCAGCGCATCGCGCTCCCCGTCCTCGCGCTCCTGCTGGCCCTGGTCGCCGTCCGCCAGTTCAGCGGGCTCCGCGTCGAGCGCCACCACCGCCACCACGCCGAGCGGTCCCACGACCGGCACCACGAGCACCGCCACGGCGACCGGCACCGCCACCACGACCGGCGCGACGTGATCTCGGAGGTCACCGTCGTGGTCGACTAGAGCCGTCCCCGGGGCTAGGCCCCGGGTCAGTCTCCCCCGCACTAGGCCGGACGGCTCAGCCCGCCTCGGTCACCGCGTGGCGGTCACCGCGAGGCGGTCACCGCGCGGGCGGCCTCGGCGGGCTCGGGCGACGGCGGGTCGGACGTGCCGCAGGACTGGATCAGCAGGCCGAGGGCGATGAGGAGGGTGGCGAGGAGCGCGCGCATGGCCAGGGGGAGCGGGGGGACTCACCCGGAGAATCGCCCACACCCTCGCCGACTCCATGGGGGGCGCCTTCGGATCTGGAGGACCGCCCTGGCGACCCTCTACGGCCTGTTCTGGACGGTCCCTCAGCCAACGATCAGACGGCCTAGCTCACCGGCGGGCGCTGGCGGTGCGTGTCCGTGGCCTCCTGGACCGCGTGGGCCAGTCGGAGCGCGTGGTGCTCCCCCCACAGCGGCGCCACGAACGTGATCGAGTGCGGCGACCGGCGGTCGGGGAAGCCCTCGACCGGCATCAGCGCGTTGGGGATCGCGACGGCCGGGTGGCCCGTCAGGTTCGTGATGAGCAGTCCTTGGTTGAAGCTGGGCGTCACCAGCACGTCGACCTGGTCCATCAGCGCCGTCATGGCCCGCATGAGCTGGGTCCGGATCCGGTTGGCGTTGATGTACTCGACGGCCGGGATGAAGCGGGCGCCGCGGAACACGTTGGGCCAGGCGTTGGCCTCCTGGCGGACCAGCCGGTCGGTCCCGCGCGAGCGCGTGAGCCCGTCGAACGCCGCGGCGGCCTCGGCCTCCAGGATCAGGCGGAGCGCGCCGACCGGCAGGTCGTCCGGCCAGGCGACCTCGACCGTCGAGACGCCCAAGCGGGCCAGGACGGCCAGCGTGTCCCGGTCGGCCTGGGCGCCGTCGTCGTCGCCGTCGGGCGTGACCACGCCCACGCGCAGGTCCGAGAGCGGGCTGTCGGGCCGGAACGGGAACGCGGCGTCCTCGCCGGTCTCGGGCCCGCGGATCGCGTCGAACACGAGGGCGGCGTCGACGGCGCTCCGGGCCATCGGGCCCAGCTTGTCCATGCTCCACGACAGCGCCATCGCGCCGTCGGTCGGGACGCGCCCGAACGTGGGCCGGAGCCCGGTCACGCCGTTGCGCGTCGACGGCGAGACGATCGAGCCCAGCGTCTCGCTCCCGATCGCGAACGGGACCAGCCCGGCGGCGACGGCCGAGCCCGGCCCGGCGCTCGACCCGGAGGCGCCCTGGTCCGGGTTCCAGGGGTTCTTGGTGGTCCCCCCGAACCAGACGTCGCCCCAGGCGAGCGCGCCCAGCGTCAGCTTGGCGACCAACACGGCGCCGGCCGCCTCCAGCCGCCGGATCACGACGGCGTCCTGGTCGATGACCTGGTCGCGGTAGGGCTCGGCGCCCCAGGTGGTCGGGCCGCCGGTCGCGGCCAGCAGGTCCTTGGCGCCGTAGGGGATGCCGTGGAGCGGGCCCCGGTCGACGCCGGCCGCCAGTTCCCGGTCACGCGCGCGCGCCGTGTCGAGCGCCCGGTCGGTCACGAGGGTCACGACCGCCTGCAGCGTCGGGTCGAACTGGCGCAGGCGCCCCAGGAACAGCTCGGTCAGGGCGAGGCTGGTGACGGCGCCGCTCCGGAGCAGCGCGCCCAGCTCGGGGATCGAGGCGAACGCGAGGTCGCGGTCGGCCGCCGGCCGCGCCGTCAAGGTCGGCATCGGGACCTGGGCGCCCGGGCCGGGGCCGGGCCGCTCGCGCCCGCCCAGGGCGAGGTCGAGCACGAGCGCGGGCGGGACGCCGTTGGGCGGCTCGGCCGCGCGGATCTCGGCGAGCGCCTCGAGCCGCTCCGAGACGTCGTCGAGCATGAGCGCCCGGTCGGCGTCGCTGAAGTCGAGGCCCTGGACCGTCTCGGCGCAGCGCAAGTCGGCGGCCGACAGGTCCCGCCTCGGCGCGTCGGCGGGCGGGGCCCCCGTGCCCAGGCGGTGGGCGTCGAGCGGGGCGGGGAGGTCCGAGGCGAACGCCGAGGCGGGGAGGGCGGCCCCGGCGGCGAGCACTCCGGCGGAGGCGAGAAAGCGGCGGCGGTCGGTCACGGGCGAGGGAGACGGGTGGGAGCACGCAAGATGTCGACGGGCCCGCCCGCCGGCCGGTCGAAAGCGGGCCCCCGGCCCGCGCTCGGGGTCCGCCTGAACGCGCCGCCTCGCGCATGGCGTGGCAGCGTCTACTCCAGCCCCCAGGCCTGGGCGACGTGGCGGAGCAGCGTCGCCTCCATCGTGTGGACCACCCCGTCGGCGTCGGCCACCTGGACCAGGGCCGCGTGCGCGCGAGCGAGTTGGACCGCGTCCAGCGCGTCGCGCAGGCGGGCCACGACCGTGTCGAGGCCGACCACGCTCACGGCCCCGTACGCCCCGACGGCCCGCTCGACCAGGTCGCTCAGGTCGGCCCCGCTGATGGCGTCGCCCAGGACGCCCGAGATCCGGTCGAGTTGGTCCACGAGCACGCGCGTCTCGCGGGGGTCGAGGTCGGCGTCGGTGCCGTGGGCGACCACCAGGGTCAAGAGTGCGAGATCGGCCAGGGGCGACGAGGCGTCCGGCGAGTCGATGTGAGCCACGGTGTGAGCGGGGGACCCGGGCGGTACCCCGCCTGGATCTCGCTGTTCCCCCACCGGATAGGCGCCGGGCCTAGCGCCGGGCCCGCAGCCGCCGCCACCACGGCCGGCCCTCGCGCTCGGCGACGCGGAGCACGTCCATCAGCGCCTCGAACTCCTCGCGGCAGCCGGGGCACGCCCCCAGGTGCTCCTCGACGAGGGGCAGCGCCTCGCGGGCGTCCTTGCCGGCCAGCGTGATCTCGGCGAACCGGTCGACCTGGGCGTCGCACTCGCCGCACGTCATCTCGTCGGCCCGCGACGCGAGCGCCTTGGCGACGAGCAGGCGGAGAAGGTCGGGCGTGAGGGTCATGGCGGGTCGTAGACGCCGGGACGGCGGGGCGGCTTACGGCGGCGTCAGGGAGACGCGTCGAGCAGGTCGTCGGGCGTCAGGCCGCGGGCCTCGAACGCCCGGCGCAGGCGGAGGCGGGCGTCGTGGAGCAGCTTGTAGAGCGCGTTCCGGTTGGTGTCGAGCCGGCGGGCCACCTCGTCCATCGGCATCCCGTTCAGGACGGCCGTCAGCGCCGTCGACTGCCGCTCCGTCAGCTCGTCGGCGATCAGCTGGCGGACGAGCGAGACCGCTTGGGCGTTGGCCATCGCCACGTCGGCGCCGGGCTCGGGCGCCGAGGGCGGGTCGGCGACGACGGCGTCGAGCGGGACGTCCTGCCAGCGCTTGCGACGGAGCTCGCTGAAGGCGAGGTGGACGGCGACCTTCTGGGCCCAGGTCGTGAACCGGGCGTCGCCGCGGAACTGGCCGGCCCGGTCGCGGACCTGGAGGAGCGCGTCCTGGACCAGGTCCTGGGCCAGCGCGTCCGCGCCGCGGTCGACGCGTGGGGCCAGCGTGACGCGCAGGGCCTGGAGCAGGACCGGCCGCAGGTCTTGCAGCGCGGCCGAGAGCGCGGGCCCGTCCGACGCCAGCGCGTCGAGCCAGTCGTCGTTGCTGCGGTCCGTCCGGCGCGAGGCCACGGGAGAGAGGGCGAGGGGTCCGAGGGGGCGAGCGCCGAAGCTAGCACTGAGGGGGGGTGCAACGAATGATCCCCGGACCTGCAACAAATGGCCTCTGCCTGTTCCGGGTTTCTCCAGATCCTCCGCCCTTTACTCCGCTGCTTCCAGGGAGACCGCCTCGCCGTCGACGATCATGTCGGCTCCTTCTCTCGCTGTCAGTCTAACGACCCGGCCGTTCTCAGCGAGCTCGACGGCTCTATCGCGGATCGAGATCATGCGGCGGTACTTCTTCGTCCGGCGGTCCGCGGTGAGATCGGCGATCCAACCCCGGTCGATGGCCACGAAGCCGGAGTCGTTCGTCTCAGCGTCGATGATTTGTTCGTAGCCGGCCCGGGATAGAGGGATCTGAGCCTCGAGCCGCTCGACGCGCGGGGCAGACGCGAAGACCTTGATCTTGCGCCGCCCCTTTTGGTCGACCTCGACCTCTGTCGGGGTCGCCTGATCGACCACCTTGCCGGCGAGCTCGGCGTCCCAGCCGGCATCGACGGGGAGCCAGGAGTGGACGCAGTTGTAGCCTCCTCTGTGGACGCCGGGCGGCTCGAGCTGAGCGTTCTCCATCTGGTCGACCTGTTCGGGAGTGAAGGCGCGGTCGCGGTGGATGCGGCAGAACGGGCGCGTGTTGCGCATGGCCGGCCCGTAGTAGAAGAGGTGGGGTAGGTCGCTCCGGCGGCTCAGCTCGTTCCTGTAGACCTGGTTGTAGGCTCCGACGGCCGCGCGTGCGTTGACGCGGGCCTGGTAGGCGGAGGTGCCCGCCTCTTCTTCGATGCGGGTGGCGAGCTGCTGGCGGTCGACCTCGCCGCGCCGGACCTGGTCGCGGACGCCGTCGGTGGTGGCCGTCCGGATCTGGTCGTCAACGCTTCGCATCCCGGCTTCGAGCGCCTCGGTGATCTCGCGGGCGCGCTGGCTCCGGCCGACGGCTTCTCGGAGGCCGGTGACATCGACGTCCTGCTCGCGGTAGAACGTCTCGGCCTCGGTGACCATCTCGAGCAGGCGCTTCGAGACGTCACGCCGGGCGACAGCGCTCCACTTCGGGTAGAGCTGCTCCAGCGCGCGGCGGACGATGGCCTCAACCTCTTCCTCGTCGAGGTCAGCCAGGTCGGCCAGCGTATCGACCGAAGCGTCGAGCGCCTCCAGGATGGCCTCGACGACCAGCTCCTGGAGGCGCTCGGCATTGACCGGGAGGCCCGCCTTTTCGGCGGCGTCCTGTACGGCGTCTTCGAGCCGTGCGATTCGGTCGGTGAGGTCACTCATCAAACAGATTGGGGTCGGAGCTCTCGACGATCGTCTCCTTGGTATCGAAGGTGTTTCGGCAGTCTGGGTTCTTGCACATCCGCACGCGAAGCAGGACGGGCCCATAGGGCTCCGTCCGAAGCACGCGGGTGTGAGACCGGCACTTCGGACAGAGCACTCCTTGACGACCGACCTGGACGGGGGGCATCAGCTGACGCGCTTGAGGGTGGTGGTGTCGGCCTCCTGGGCCGCGAGGGCGTCGAGGCCGGCCTGGACGGCGTCGACATGGGGGCCGGCTTCGCGGTTGACCGCGTCGGAGACCGAGGAGGTGGAGATGCCGCCGGCCGCGCCGCCGATGTCGGCCAGGGAGAAACCCTTCCGCTTGAGGGCTTCGTACTGCTCGCGGAGACTGGGGCGGTAGGTGCGCTCGTCGACGCAGTCGTAGCCGGCGAGGCGGGCTTCGCGGAGGGCCTCGGAGACGGTGTGGTCCATCTCGACGGGGACGTCGTGGACGCGGGCGATGCGCTCGCGGGTGGCGGGCTCGATGAGATCGCCGAAGACGGCGTCGAGGTAGCTGAGCCGCTCGCGGTAGTCCATCCATCCCTCCTCGCTCACGAGCCGGACGGTCGAGAGGCGGGTGAGGATGTCGCGGCGGCGCTGGAGCTTGGCGTCGAGCTCGGGCCACCCGATCAGGACGACCGAGAGGAGCGGGGCGCGGCCGTTGAAGTCGATCTCGCGGAGCAGCTTGAGTGCGCTGAGCGTGCTGGGGTGGAGACGGTGGGCGTCCTCAATGATGAGGCAGACCTGCTCTCCGGCCAGACGACGCAGGCCCAGCAGCCGGGCCAACTGGATGGAGCGGGCCTCGCTCGCGCGCATCGGCTGCTCGCCGGTGGCCTGGCAGAGGTCGATGAGGAGGGCGCTGATGATGCTGCCCATCCGGAGCGGCTTGTCCTGGAGGTCTCCGACCTGGATAAACCGGACGCGGTGCTGCTTCGAGTCGGCGATCTCGCTCTTGACGCGGCGGATCAGCGTGGTCTTGCCGCTGCCGTAGGGCGCGACGATCGCGACCATGTCGTCGTCGAGGATCCCGTCGCGGACCATCGAGGAGAACATCTCGGTGGTCGGCGAGGTGAAGGTGCCGAGGCGGCGGATGTTGAAGTACTGGCGGGTGCGGGGGTCGATCATGGTGGTGATGGATAGGGGTTATGCGGTGGCTGCAATGCGCTCGTTGAGCCACTGGAGACGGCTCCCGATGCCCATGCCGTGCATCGGTGTCTGGATGTTTGGGCAGTAGCTGAGGACCTCGGTGAGGCCGAACTCAAGGGCGTCGATGTAGAGGCGCCCGGCGAGGAAGGCGTACTCGCGCCCGGCAAGGCCGGGGTCACCATCGACGTTGAGGTAGGCCGCCAGCGTGTCCGCGACATCGATGCCCCAATCCCTGCGCTGGACAGGGTTGAGGTGGCTGATGGCGACGTCGTAGGGAGCGACGACGGCCTCGGGATCGAGCAGGCCATGCTTCGCCGAGAGGATGAAGACGTGGCCGCCGTTCTGCTCGGCCATCTGCTCGGCCAGGCGGAGGCTCTTCTGGAAGAGCTGGCCGGTGTAGAGCTCGCGGGCGAGGGCGGGTTGGTCAAGCTTGGATTTGCCGCACCCGACGAAGTAGACGGGCTCCTTCATGGCCCGACCTGGTCGAGGTCGAGCACCGGCGTTTCCCGGTAGGTCTGGCAGTACTGGACCGCCTCCTCAACGCTGTGCGCGAAGATGTCTGCCATCAGGTACATCAGCTCGGGCTCCCCGTCTTCGAGTATGATGATTCCAAGCTTCCCGGCTCCGAGCGCATACCCCATCTCGAGGTGAGCAGACCGGCCGCAGGGCATAACGAGGACGCAGATGTCGCACTCGTCGAGGGCGTCGATGTCCTTGCGGAAGCCAGCCTGGGCTATGGGGTGGTCGAGCTTCTCAGCAAAGACCCGGGAGTCCCACGCCTTCCAATCGGGATCAATCTCGGACCAGTGGAACCCGTCGTCGCCAGGGGCAGGGTTCTTGAAGTCGTAGACGTCGAATCCGGCTTGGCGGAGCGCGGTCACGACAGACGGCTGTGCGTTGTTGCGCCAGGATGAGGCGACGTAGACTTTCATGGTGGTGTGGTTGGTGGGCTAGGATGCCCGGCGGACGCGGGCCAGCACACCCTCGATGAGGGTGTCCGCGTCAGTTCGCTTGATCGCTCCAGGCTGGCGCAGGAGCGGGCCGAAGACGGCCGGGTAGTCGGCGACGAATCGGCCCTCGGCCGTCAGTCGCTTGTTGATGTAGATCCGGGCCTCGTGCTCCGTCATCAGCGCGGTCGGCTCAGGCGCGGCGGTCTCGCGGGTGCCGGAGCGGACGACGGGGCTGTCGGCCTCGACGAGCGTGGTCTCGGGCAGAAGTGGGGCGATCGTGGCGCCTCCGGTCTGACGGGCTTGGGCCGCGGCGCGCTGCTGGCGCCGGTCGGCCTTCTGCTGCTGGCGCTCGCGGTCGAGCTCGGCCTCGACGCGCTCGCGGGTCGTCCGGGTCGTCCGGCGCGAGTAGTCGCCGAGCGCGTTCGGGGACCAGGGCTCCAGGCGGAACGGCTTCGAGTAGCGCTCGACCATCTCGCCGACGACCTCGCCGCTCTCGGCGGCCCACACGCGGACGGTCTGCCCGATCGTGGGGATCCGGCGGCCGTCGTGGTTGACGTACTGGGGGACGGCGTAGCGCTGACCAAAGAGGGAGACGGTCCCGTAGGGGTCGACCTTCCTGGTTTCGACGCGGCAGGCGACGCGGAGCACGCTGGCGTCGACCTCGCGGGGCGGGTAGGCCCGGATCGACTGGAGGTAGGCGTCCTCGCGCGAGAGGTGGGAGAGGACCGGGTGGGGCCGTTCGCGGCCTTCGGCGACCGCGTGCTCCATCAGGAGCGCGTTGAGGTCGGAGAGGTGGATCGTCGAGCCCTTGCCGAGCCGCCGCGCCAGTGGGAGCTCGAAGCCGGCCCACATCTGGCGGAACCTGTTCTCGACCATCCCCTGGGCCTCCTTCGACTGGGCCCGGACGGGCTCGATCTGGAGCGCGTCGAGGGCACGCTGGTACGGCTGGCTCCGGGCGAGCGCGCCGCGGTCAGTCTGGAGCGCGTGGGGGAGGTAGGAGACCGGGTGGGCGTCGGGCTCACGGTTCCAGACGTAGTCGAGGTGCTCGAGCCCGACCGTCACGCTCTCGCCCGAGGCCGGGACCACGCGGGCGATCCAGAGACGCGAGAAGCGGTCGACGTAGCTGGTGTACCAGGTCCGGAGCTTGAGGTTGTCGACCTTGTAGGCGAGCTCCTCGGCCCGGACGACCAGGAGCCAGTCGTCGCGGCCGGCGTCGTAGCTCTTGAGCTGGAAGTGCTTCGAGCGGGAGTGGTCGAGCTGGGCCTGCTCGTTGGCGACCGTCGCCTCGATCCGGGTGTAGGTCCGGCCCTCCCTCAGCAGCAACTCCTCGTCGAGGACACGGTTGATCGTGGACACGCTCGGGACCTGGTCCGGGGGCACGCCCTCGGCGATCAGCTCGGCGCGGAGGATGTGGGTCGGGATCTCGCGCTCGGCGGTCCCGAACCGCATCCCCTCGACCTTCCGCCGCATGACCTCCTCGACGATCTCGCGGTCGTACTGGACGGGCTGGGGCGACGCCTTGACGGCCCCCTTGCGGAGCTTGCGGAGGTGGCGGTAGAGCGTGTCCTTGCTGACGCCGAGGCGGGTGGCCTCGGCGATGATGTAGGCGGTCCGCTGGGTGTGCGGGGTCTCGGTCCGGGTCCGCTCGATGGCCCGGAGCGTGTCGCGGTCAATGGCCACCGGTCCCCGTGTGCTGGATGGCCTGGAAGGCGTAGAGCGTGGCGTCGAGGCGGTCGTCGGCGTCGCGCTGGTTCCGGTCGTCGAGGGTCCGCTGCATCCCGGTGATGACCTTGCCGGCCTGCCGTTTGGTGAGCGCGGAGACGAGGGCGCGCTTGCCGACCTGCTGCTCGACGAAGTCGGCGAGCCGCTGGGCGTCCCACCCGAGGAGGTCCTGGTACCGAGCGACCTCGTCGGCCTGGTCCGGGGTCAGGCGGTAGGCGAAGCCGGCCTGGCCGGCCCCGTGGTACCGGCCGCGGTGCGTAGTAGGCGGCGCCTTCCCCTTGGCCCGAGCCTTGAGGTCGTCGATGGCCGTGATCCCCTGGCTCTTCGAGAGGTCCTTGCAGCTGGGCCGGCTCGGGTCCGACCAGGTGACGCGCGGGAAGGTCTCCCGGAGCCAGGTCGTGTAGTCGTCGTCGTCGCCGTGGAAGACCTTCGCGGCGAGGCGCTTGAGGAACCCGACTTGCTTGCCGGTGATCGCGTGTTTCGGGGGGGCGGGCATCGGGCTAGAGGGCGTCGGAGAGGAGGGCGCGTAGGCTGGAGATCCGGAGCACCAGGCGGCGCCCGTCGAGCCGGTCGCGGGCGATGGCGGCGAGCTCGTCGTCGACGTGACGGAGGAGCCCCTTGGCGTCCGGCGCGAGCGTGGCGGTCTTTGCGGGGTCGGCGTCGACGTCGACGGGCTTCGGCCGACGCTCCTTGTAGTGGGGCGAGATCGCACGCTCGACCACGTCGCCCTCGCCGCTGTCGCGAAGGTCCGCGAGGACCTTGTAGACGGTCGCGCGACTGGTCTGGGCCTCGTCGGCGAGGTCTCGCCCTGAGATCGTCACGCCGTCCTCGGCGTACTCGACGAGCAGGCGGTGGACCCGTGCGGCGTGGGTCCGCTCGACGACGACCTGGTCGACGAGCGAGCGGTCCTCGACGCGCTGGACGGCGACGGTCGCGGCTCGGTAGGTGACGCCCAGGTCGTCGGCGATCTCTTGGCGAGTCCTGGTCTCGCCCGTGCGCGCGAGGTGGACCAGGTAGGCGGTGACGGGCCTGCTCATCGGATCAACCCCAGGTCGGAGAGCGCGCGGGCGCAGTGGGCGGTGGCGACCACGTCGCGCTCGCAGTAGCGGGCGACCTTGGCGATCCGCCCCTGCTCGACGGCGTGCGACACGCGGGAGCCGTCGATCCCGCCCTTCGGGGACGGGACGTCGAGGACGTCGCACAGGTCGGCGAGCCCCATGGAGACGGGGTGGACGACGTGGGCGAGGTCGAGGTGCGGGCGGTTCTGCCAGCGGTGCGTGTCGAGGACGCACCGGGCGGCGCTCGGGACCCGGATTTGGTGCTTCATCGACCGGACCCGGAGGAACGGGGCGTCGAACCACTTCCCGTTGAAGGTCACGGCGTACTTGGGTCCGTCGTAGCTGACGTGGTCCCAGAACGCCCCGATGGCCTCGGCCTCATGGTCGGGCGCGGCGGCCGTGAAGCTCGCGACGTCGTCGATCTCTCCGCCCTGGCTGACGGTCGCCACGGAGACGCAGCAGACCCAGCCGATGTGGGCGTGGAGGCCGCCGGCCTTTCGGGCGGCCTGCTCGATGGTCAGACCGCGCTCGCGCTCGGCGATCCGGCCGCCCTCCATCTCGAGGCGGCGGACCTGGCGGTCGTTGAGAGACGCCAGCGGGAGCGGGCAGGTCTCGATGTCGTAGACGATGGTCATCGGGCTCGGGTCTGGAAGAAGTCGGTGGGGACCACGCCGTCGTCCATGGCCCAGCGGGCCCAGTGCGCGACGTGGTTGTTGTTGAGGCGGGCGGTCCCACCCTTGCGGATGAGGTCCCAGCGGAGCTGCTCCCAGATCCCCTTCGCGCTGTAGCTCTGGAAGCCGTGGACGTCGTGGAGGTCGCCGGCCCGCTCGCAGAAGGCGGCCCAGACGTCGGGCCGGGCCTCTCGGAACTGGCGCGCGTCGCGCTCCATCAGCTCGGCGCGCGTGGGCTCGGGGTTGAAGAGGGAGCGCTGTTCCATCAGGCGCTCAGGTCGAGCTCGGCCGCGACCACGTCGTGGTACTCGACGTGGAGACGGTCGACGAGGTCGCGGGCGTCCTGGAGCATCTGCCACGTCCGGCGGCGGAGCTCCTCGTCGGAGTCGGGCGTGACAGCGATCCGGGCGGCGAGCCGACGGAACTCGCGGAATCCGTCGTGGGCCTCGGAGATGGCCCGCTTCTGCTGCTCGTACCCGGTCTGCTCGGTGCCCCACCGGCGCTCGAGGGCCTTGCCGGTCGCGTAGACGTCCTCGGCCTTCTCGTGCGCCTGGCGGAGCGCGTCGCGCTCGGCCTCGGCCTTGTCTCGCTCGGCCTCGAGGACCTGGGCCCGCTCGCGGAGCGCCTTCTTCTGGGTCCGGAAGTCGGCCCCCATCTGCTTGACCGTCTTCTGGCGGAGCTCGTCGAGGGTCACGGTCTTCCCTCCGGGGAGCGTGACCGTGCCCTCGGTGACGACGGCGCTGACGTCGACGTCGTCGGCGGTCGCCAGGTGGTAGAGGCGCTCGACCCCGAGGGCGCTGAGGGCCACGGCGTTGTCGTCGGAAGTCGACTTCCGCTCGTCGTCGCCCCCGCTCGTCAGGAGCATCGGGTCGGAAGTCGACTTCCGTTCTTCGGTCCAGGACTGCGGAAGCAGGCCCTGGAATCGTTCGGCGACGCGCCGGAGCTTGCGGACTTGCCGGTCGCTCATGTCGAGTTCGACGTCGCAGAACTCGGTCCAAGAGTCGAACCCGAGCTCCTCGAAGAGGCCCTCGTCGTGGATCCGGGCGATGGCGACGGCCTGGACCAGCGTGGCGGCGTGGACCTGGCGCATCAGGAACGACGCCTTCCGCTGGCGCTCGACGACGCGGGCCGGGGCCGACGACTCCTTGACGACGACGACCAGCGAGTCGTCCGGAGAGTTCGACGCCGAACGCTCGGTCTCGTCTGCGTCGGGCGATTCGTCCACGAACAGCTCGCCGGCCGCGATCTCGCGGGCGTGGACGTCGTGGGCCTCGGCGATGGCGCCCTCGGCGGTCGGGTGCGGACCGGTCCGGAACCCCTCGCGGGCGTGCTCGGCGTAGAAGGTCCGTTGGGGGCCGGCCTGTAGGGCCCAGCCGGACGGGAGGTGAGGCCCGGGGTCGGGCGCGATGTCGGCGAAGTCGGTCTCGACGATCTGCATGGGCATGGGCTATTCCTCTGCTTCTGCGGCCGTGTGGAGGGTCCACGCGACGGCGTTGTAGATGGCGGCGACGAGGGCGGCCGACGTCCGGCACTTGGCCGCGTCGAGCCGGGCGACCTCGCCGCCGCGGTAGTAGGTGACGAAGGCGTGCGGACGGTCGACCGTGGGCGTGGGGACCACCTCGATCCCGGTCCGCAGCAGGTACTTCTTGGCCGAGCGGACCACGACCCCGGTCCTGGACCCGAGGCGCTCTCCGAGGCGGGTGGCATCGACGCTCATCGGGTCAGGCGGCGAGGGCCCGCCCGCCGGTGCGGCGGACGGCGGCGGCGACGCAGACGACGGTCCCGTTCGTGAGCTCGACGCGGCACAGGAGCTCGCCGTCGACGACCACCGGGCGGCAGACGACGTGGTCGCCGGCGAGGGCCTCGAGGTCGCGGTGCGCGTAGACGACGCCGCCGAGGACCAGCGTGCCGGAGGCCGTCACGGGGCGGAGCTGGACGCGCGGCTTGACGCGGTGCTGGGGCCGGCTGGCGGCGGCGTCGAGCGCGCGGCGGATCTGGGCCGCGACGGCCTCGGCGGCGTCCTCGCAAGCGTCCTCGACCAGGCCGCCGGCCGCGAATCGCGCCTCGAGCGTGTCGAAGACGTCGGGGTCGGTGAGGAGGTCGGTGATCGCGAAGAGCGCGCGGGGCGTCAGGTGGAGCGCGACCGGGACGTCGAGGGGGAGGCGGTGCATGGTGAGAGAGGGCTTAGAGGAGGCCGAGCCAGTTGGAGGCGGCGAGCAGGGCGATGACAGCGCCGCTCGCGGCGCCGACGATGAAGCCCAGCCCGAGGGCGAGGGCGGCGTCGATTCGTGTGTTGTCGGTGGGCATGGTGCTAGAGGCGTCCCGCTTCGGCGCGGGCGTTGTTGAGGGCGCGCTCGGCCTGTTCGAGCGCGAGCAGAGAGGCATCGGTGTCGCCCTGTCGGAAGGCGCTCACGGCCGTGCCCATCGCGACGAGCAGGTCCGAGACGTCGTCGTCGATGCATCCGTTGACGCGGGCCTCGGTCTCGTCGCAGATGCGGAGATCGGGCGTGAGCAGGCAGCGGGCGACGCGCGTCTCGCCCTGGCGGCAGAGACCGAGCGAGAGCGCCTGGACCTTGGCGAAGGCCATGTCCGTGTCCTCGTTGCGGACGCGGTAGATCATGTTGGCCGAGCAGCCAGCCATCGCGGCCATGTCTTCGGCGGAGAACCGGCCCTCGGCGAGCAGCTGGTTCAAAACATCTGGGAGAAGTCGGCTCATGGTGTGAGTGACGGGGCGTGTGTCAGTGGGCGAGTCTTTCCGTGTGCTCGCTCAAGCGGCCTGGGCCATCCCGACGACGGGGCGGCTCCGGAGCAGCGCGTTCAGCAACCGGGCGTAGCTCGGCGTGACCATCTCCTCGCCCCGGACCATCCGGTTGAGGCGCTGGTAGCTGATCCCCTTCTCAGCGGCGTAGTCCTTTCGGGTCTTCCCGGCCAGGGCGAGCGCGGCGTTCACTTCCCGGCCCTGGGCTGTCGTCAGCAGGGCTCCTTTCTCGATATGTGGCATGGCGTCCTCAGCGGTTGTTTCTTGGGCTCCCCCGTCTCCGGGGGCACGTCGTACTGCGACGTTCTCAGAGAGTAGCAGAAAACTGTACCCCTTGTCAAGAGAACTGCCCGCCCTGGCCCAAGATTTATTGACTCAGCTGACGGCTGAGCAGGCCAAGGAACACTTTCCTGTTCGACTCAGGGCCTCAATAGGCAACAGTTCACTGGCGTCGTTCGCCAGGGAGGCAGGTCTGTCGACAACTGCACTTCGCAATTACCTGGACGGCTCCTCAGTCCCCAAGCTGGATAACCTGGTCTCCATGGCCCGCCTTGCTGGCGTCACCGTTGGCTGGTTGGCGGCGGGCGAGACATCAGCCCCGGACCTTTCGGATGGACGCCACGAACCGACCGTCCGTGTCCCGATCTACTCAGCCCAGCTGGGTGCGGCGGTGCCAGGAGCTGGCGGCGAGCCCACCGACGAGATCGTGAGCTACGGGGACGTCTGGGTCGAGTGGCTCCGCGACCAGGCGCGCGTCAACCCGGCCCGCGCGTTCATCGCGCCGATCTACGGGTCTTCGATGCTCCGCCTTTATGCCAACGGCGACCTAGTCGTCGGCGAGACGGTCGACGAGTTGGAGCGCGACGACACGTACGCGCTCTGGCACGACGACCAACTGCTCGTGAAGCACGTCCGCCGCCAGCGGGACGGGCTCGACTTAATCTCGGAGAACCCATCGTTTCCTCCGGTCCAGCTTCGAGGTCAGGATCTCGACCAGGACCGCTTCCGCGTGATCGGCCGGATCGCCGGGAAGGTTACCGGCCACATCGTCTAAAACCCATGCGTTCTGCTCTATTCGCCCTTGCTCTCCTCAGCTGCCTGCCCGCGTCCGCACAGGATGTCCTGGCCGGTCAGGTATGGTGGAGTCGCAGCCGCCACGAAGCTCGAGAGGTGCTCGGAGTCGGCGAGTGTGGCTCGCTTCATTCCGATATGCTAGAGAGGCACTTGGAAGTCCGGACGGAGTCCGTCGAGGTGGCCGAGGACATGGACCAGACTAGGATTGCAATCGAGAACGCCGCTCGGATCGCTCCCTGGGTCAACGTCGATCCGATACGAATGCCTGACGGTGAATGCGTAGCCGTCGGCTACTACCAGGACCAGAGCCGACTCGGCATCTCTCAGCTTTACACCGCGCTCTTCGTCAACAAGGCTGAGTTTCTAGACCAGCACGTGCTCCTCGGAGGTCGCTAGCTCAGCTCCTCGCCGAGCGTCTGGCCGTAGTCCTGCGCCAGGTTGCTGAGCACCTCGTCGCCGTCCTCCTCGGTGAGCCCGACGAACTTCCGCAGCACGGTCCCGGTCTCGTTGTGGTAGGTCGCGAGCGCCAGCTGCTCCGCCTCGGCGATCCCCTCGAGGTAGCCGTACTCGATGTCGAGCTCGGTCCCGGTGGCCTGGACGCGGGACCCGGTGCCCTGGAGCATGTCGGTCTCGCCGAAGAACAGGTCGACGTGGGAGATCTGGAGCCCCCGGCGCTCGCGGGCCTTCTTGTGCGACGACGACCGGTACCGGCCCGCGTCCGGGTCCGAGCCGTCTAGGAACTCGCCGCGCGCCGTCCGCCGCTTCACGCGCTGGTCGACGTCGGCCACGACGCCGTCGGCCACGAACCGCTCGTTGGCCCGGCGGACGCCGTCCTCGATGGTCTGGCCCAGGGTGAGCTCGAAGCTGAGGATGTCGATCATCCGCCGAACGGGTCGAACGGCAACCGGCCGGTCACGCGGTCGTCGTCGTCGGTCGGCGCGGCCCGGCCGTACCGCTCGCGGAGCTCTGAGACTGAGAGCTCGACGCCTTGGCGCAGCAGGAAGTCGTCGATCCGGACCTCCTCGGTCTGGTTCACGGCCCGGGGCACCTGGCCGACCGGCCGGACCAGGCGCCGCGCGAAGTTGAGGTCGAGGAACGGGTCGACGAGCCGGCGGGTGACGATCGCAAGGAGCCGGGAGAGGACCGACTGGGCGACGTCCTGACGGACGCCGTTGCTAGTACGCGACGCGGCGAAGCTGCCGACGGAGCCACGCGGCCCCTCGGTCAGGCTCTCGCCCTTGATGACGAGCGACCGGGCCCGCCCGGTCTTCTCGCCGAACGTGTCGAACAGCGGCGTCGAGTCCGTCTTCCGGTCGAGGATCTCGAGCTGGGTCTGGGCGGTCTTGATCGCGCGGCTGTCGGACGACAGCCCGAAGACGGCCTCGCGCAGCTTCTTCTCGTCGGCCTCGGTGTAGCCCTCGAGCAGCGTGCCCACGACGGACGGGATCCCGAGGGCCTCGTTGTAGCCGGCCCAGTCGCCCCAGTTGAACCAGGCGTAGATCCCGAACCGGAGCGCGGCCAGCCCATGGCCGAACCGGGTGAAGTCGACGTCCTGGAAGGACGGGAGCTTCCGGTTGGTCGCCAGGACCACGCTGCCCGGCGCGTAGCTGTGGAGCGGGGCCCGCCCGACGTAGATCTCGTTGTGCTCGGCCCCAGCGGCCTTGTCGGCGTAGACCCACCAGTCCGGGAGCAGCTCGTAGGTCACGGGCGCCTGGTAGGTCCGGCCGCCGATCGTGTAGGCGTCCCAGACAGGCATCGCCGCGCGGGCCGGGGCGTAGTGGCACTGGGCGAGCTCGGCCAGGAGCGCGAGCCAGTCCAGGTCGTCGAACACGGCTTCGACGACCTCCTGCTGGCGGAGCGCCTCGTCGGTCTCGTCGACGGCGACCCAGCGGACGGAGTCGGAGAGCGCGGCCGAGATCAGGCTCTGGAGCGCCGGCCCGATCTCCTCGTCCATGGCCAGGAAGAAGTTGAGGACGGCGAACAGCTGGGCCGGCTCGCCGGCCTCGGCCGAGCGCCGGGCACGCTTGAGGGTGGCCGGGGTGACCTCGGTGAGCGCGGAGACGGCGCGTTGGGAGCGGTTGCGGGGGGCGTCGACGACGTCGGGCATGGGGGGAGGCTGGGCCTCGGCTAGGCCACGCGGGCGCGGGTGCGGACGAACCGGCGGGCCGGGCCGACCGACTCGTAGGAGGGCGTGGATGTGGCCGTCGTCCGGAGGCGGGAGATGAGCGACTCGAGGGCGTCGGGCCCGTCGATGTAGGCGGCGTCGGGGTACTCCATCAGCTGGTTCCAGAGCACGCGCATGTCGGCGTCCATCGAGCCGGGGAACTGGATCTGGCTCGCCTCGGCGCGGACCTGCATCCCGTCGATCCGGACGAACTTGTCGAGCCGGTTGGGCTCGCCCCGGACGGGCAGCGGGGCGCCGTGCCGCTCGGCGACGGCGGCGAGGTCGGGCCGGAGTCGGCTCTCCTGGTCGAAGTTGTTCTCGTAGGCGCCGCTCAGGAGGTCTGGGTAGCGTTCGAAGGCGGTGTGCCACCAGTCGAGCGCCTTCGAGAGGGCCTCGCCCTGGCGGCAGTAGCACGCGACCACGTAATACGTCGCGCCGAGGATGCAGCCGATCACGACGACCTTGTAGCACGAGTGCTTCGACTGGCCGAAGGCCGGGTCCATCCAGCTGAACCAGGTCGCGCCTTCGGGCAGGTCCCGCCAGCGGGGGAACCACTCCGACTTGAAGAAGAGCCCGGCGCGGACCGGGTACCCGTTCATCTCGCCCTCGAAGAGCGAGAGCATGGTGGCCCGCATGGAGGCGTACCACCGGGGCTCGTAGCGGTCTTCCCAGAGGTAGACCTTGGTGCCGTCGGGCGCACCGGCCGAGCCGAAGACGCGCTCGATGGCTTCGGCCGCGCCGGACTCTCCGTAGGTCGCCGCCCAGGTCTTCCGGGTCGCCTCGGAGAGCTCGTATTCGGCCCGGTACTGGTAGAAGGTCAGCTCCGCGTTGACGTGGAAGTCCTCCTCGGACCCGATCTCGCCCGCAGACCCTTCCGAGCGCTTCCGAGAGCGCCGGGAAGGGGCGCGGTCGGGTATCGCGACCCCCCAGGGGGTGCCGGCCCGTAGAGAGGCCCTGAGAGCGTCGTCGTCGCCGCCGTAGACGCGGAGGGCGGCGGCGTACAGCGCGGACTCGTCGTGGCCGACGTTGCCGAGCCAGACGATGGGGCCGGTGACGGCCGGGTAGAGCTCCTGGAGGATCCAGCCGAGCTTCTCGCGGCTGACGGCCTGGTTCTTCGAGGTCCGCGTGCTCTCGAAGTCGTCGACGAGCGCCTTCTGAGGGCGGAGCGCCATCCAGAGCTTGCCCTTGACGGCAGTGCCCCAGGAGACGGCCTCGATGCGGAACGTCGAGCTGACGCCGGTGGCCTGGGGCGTGACGGTGACCTCGAGGACCCCTTCCTGTTCGCTCCACTGGTCGACGACGGGCCGGAAGTCGGCGCGGAGCCGGGCGTTGCGCTCGAGCTCCATCTTGAACGCCCGGACGTGGCCGCGCGCCAGCTTGAGCGTCTCGGAGCCGAACAGCACGTAGTTGGTCTCGCCGCGCACGAGCTCGCTCAGGAGCACGATGCGGGCGACCGAGCTCTTGGCGTGCTCGCGGGGGCCGTGGACGGCGAAGACGTGCCGCTCACCGTAGCCGAGCATCTCGGCCAGGTCGTCGTGGAAGGGCGCCGGGTCGCTCTCGGCGTAGTGCGGCAGGTACGTCCGGCCGAAGTACTCGGGATCGGCGGCACGCTCCCAGCGGCTGGCGACGGCCTCGACCGACGAGTCGCGGAAGGGCTTGACGCTCTTGCCCAGCTTCCGGCGGAGGTCGGAGAGCTGGCGGCGGAGGCGGCGTTCGGCGGCGGTCTGCTGGGCCATCAGCCGGCGATGTTGTAGTACGCCAGGTCGTCGGCAGTCGGCAGGCGCGAGAACGTCGCGATCGTTCGATGGTCATTCGCGATCGCGTACACACCCGGCCGGAGAAGCTCGCAGAAGAGCCGCACGCCGTCGTGTCGAGCTTCCCAGCGCGAGAATCGGCCAGGGCGTGGCGCATCGCGCCATTCGATGTCTCTCTTCATACGGCCTCCTGGACAAGCTCCTGTGCGTAGACGCCGAGCAGTGGGGCGATGCGGTCTGCGAGGTCCGGGTCCTTCTCGACGAGCCAGGCGTTGAGGTCGTCGAGGATCTCGAGCCCGACCGACGTCCGCTCGACGGAGCTGTCGAGCAGGTCGGCCGACTTGAGCCACTTATAGATCCCGTCGCCCTGGCTCACCGGCGGCAGCTCGTCGGACTCCTCGAGCTTCTCGAGGGCGCGGTCGACCATCCGGCGGATGCGGATGGCCGCCGTGTGCTTCGAGGTCCGGCGGAGGGTGCGGAGGTCGTCCCATCCCTCTTCGGCCGCCCACTGGCGGATCGTGCGGGCGTGGGGCTCGCCGCCCTCCGCCTCGGAGATGTCCTCGGGCGTCTCGCCCTTGACGACGTAGCGGAACCGGACGTAGTCGCGGGTGGAGCCGGAGTACTTCTTCGGCATCAGGCCGCCTTGATGGAGAACTCCTCCTTGCCCTCGACGAAGGTGACGCCCGCGACGCCGGCGGCCTCGACCTGGTCGCGGAGCTGGCCCAGGGCCGTCTTGCTGACGGTCGGGTCGGGGTAGGTGACGCACGTCCCGAGGCCGGCGGCCTGGAGCGCGTCGACGACGTCCACGTCGTCGGCGACCTCGACCGAGGCGCGGCCCTGCTTCCAGCTGAGCTTCGCCGCGCCGACGTCCACGGTCTTCGAGCCCTTGGGCAGGAGCCGGTCGCGGTGCTCGGTCGCGTAGCGCTCGATGGCTTCGCCGGTCTCAGCCGCGACCTGGTCGTGCTGGGCCGTGGCCTGTGCGAGTTGCTCGCGGAGCTTCGCCATCTTGGCGTCCGAGACCGCCTTGAGCTTGGCCGCGGCGGCCTTGGCGTCGACGTGAGTCCGGGCGGCGGCGCGGAGCTCGTCGTCGGAGGTGAGGGTGAGGGTCGGGTCCTGGTCGGCCATCCGGGGGGAGGGTGGTGAGCCCCCAAGGTGCCGGAGAATCGGCCCGAATCCTCCCTAAATGGCACATTTAGCGCGGACGTGGAAGTAAGGCCGGCTAGCCTGGGGCTCCACCCCGGATCCCGCCCTTGCCCGCCTTCGCCACCGTCTCCGACGTCGCCGCCGAGTACACGCCGGAGTACGTGGCCGAGTTGGCGACGGGCGCGGCCGACTTCGATCCGGCCGACCCGGCCGACGAGGTCTCGGTCAAGATCCAGAGGCAACTCGACCGGTTTGGGGCCCGGCTCGACGCCGCCGTCCGGGCCCGCTACGGCGACGACCACGCCTACGACGGCTCGAACGAGCTCCTCAACGGGATGAACGCCCAGGGCGCCTTCCTCTACGTGATGGAGAAGAGCCGGGGCGGGCTCGACGACAAGGCCGAGAAGAGCCTGGACCGGCTCGTGAAGGACCTCGACCGTGTGGCCGCGGGGACGCTCCGCCTCGAGGTCGACCCCGGCTCCGACCCGGGCCCGGCCGACCCGTGCGACGACTCGTTCCGGGGTCGCGAGCGGCTCTTCGCGCGGCCCGCCTCGGGCGCTTGGGACCCCACACGCCGAGGTGCCGCGTGCTGAGCGCCCTCCAGTCCGCGGCCGTCCAGTCGCTCCAGCTCTACCGCGCGCTCGACGGCACCGTCGACGCCGGGACGCTCGCGCCCAAGGTCATCGAGCCCTACGGCGGCCAGCTCCTGAACCCCGACCGGCTCGTCACGGTCGCGCCTGCGCTGTACGTCGAGCTCGACAAGGGCTCGCGTCAGCGGCAGGGCACGAGCAACGTGTTCGCTGGGGTCAGCCGGACCGACCTGGTCGGCGCGGCCCGGAACGCGGCCCACGGCGACCAGGCACACCACGACGGCGCCGCGCTGATGGCCTGGGCCATGGCCTGGGCCGAGCAGGCCGAGATCGTCGTCGGCCGCCAGGTGCTCGCCGTGGACAAGATCGACTGGCGCCGCTACGCCATGGACCGCGAGGTCCGGACCTGGACCGGCGTCATCACTCTCACCTGGAGCCTCACGACTTGATGGACCGCGTCCAAATCTACCTCTACGACTACGTCGGCGGCTGGGACGGCGCGAGCGCCCAGTCGGTCGTCGACCACCTGGCGGACTACGGCCAGGCCGACGGCGTCGACGTCTACGTCAACTCGGTCGGCGGCGAGGTCTTCGAGGGGCTCGGGATCTACAACGCCCTGGTGCGCCACGGCGGCGACGTGACCGTCCACATCGACGGGCTGGCCGCGTCCATCGCCTCGGTGATCGCCCAGGCCGGCGACGAGCGGCGCATCAGCCGGGCCGGGCTGATGATGATCCACAACCCGCTGTGGTTCACCGGCGGCGAGGCCGACGACTTGCGCAAGTCGGCCGACGTGCTCGACCAGTTGCGCGACACGCTCGCGACCGTCTACGCCAGCCGCTCCGGCACGTCGCCGGAGGACTGGCACGACGCCATGAAGGCGGAGACGTGGTACACCGCCGAGGAGGCCGTCGCCGCCGGTCTGGCCGACGTCGTGACCGAGGCCAAGACGATGGCCGCCGACGCCAGCGACCCCGAAGCCTCCTTCCGCCGCGCGCTCCTGGCGCGGAACGCCGCCGACCGCCCGCCGGCCCAGCTCGCCGCGCGCATCGTCGCCCCGTCCCGGCCGCTCCTGGTGCCGGTCAACGCTCTCAAAATGCCCATTTCCAGCCAATCCGAGGCTGGAAGCCCCGCGCAGGTCCCCACCAACAACCCGCGCATCATCACGCTCCCCAACCCCACCGAACCGATGGCCGCAGACCGCAACTCCCTCGTCAACAAGATCAAGGCCGCGTTCGGCGTGACCTCCGACGACGACCTCGACATCCTCGACAAGACCCGCGAGGTGGCGACCAACGCCGCTCGTACGGCTGAGCTCGAGACCACCAACGCCACGCTGGTCACCGAGCGCGACGCCGCCGTCGCCGCGAAGGTGACCGCCGACGCCCGGCTCGAGGAGCTGGAGGCGGCGGAGGACAAGCGGCTGATCGAGAACGCCGTCAAGACCTTCGCCATCAAGGCGTCGGAGCAGGACCAGTACGCCGAGGACATCAAGGCCGACCGCGAGGGCACTCGCGCGCTGCTGGCGAAGCTCCCGGAGAACGCCCACAAGCCGGGCGGCCCGACCGCGACCCGGACCGTCGTCGAGGCCCCGGACGACGAGCGGAAGCCCGAGAACCGCAAGGAGTCGATGCGCTCCTACATCAAGAACAAGCGCGAATCGGCCTAGCCCGGCTCGTCGCCCTGGGGCCGCCCGGCCCCTGCCCGTTTCAACCACCCAGCCAGCTCCCCCCGATGGCCCAGCTCCGCGACATCTCCGTCCAGAACCCGGTTTCCAACGCCGTGGTCGAGGAACTCTACAACGCCGCCCCGATCCTCCAGGACATCGAGTTCTACCAGCAGGACGGCGGGGCGCCGCTCATCAAGACCGGCCGCGAGCCCGACTCCGACGAGGTCGGCTTCCGCGCGATCAACGAGGACCAGGTCGCGACCGGCCCGACCCGGCCCGAGGTCCCGCAGCCGAAGAAGATCCTGGGCTTCGAGGCCAAGGTCGACCGGGTGCTCGAGGACCGGAACGAGGACGTCGACGCCGAGCTGGAGCAGGAGACGCGGCTGAAGGCCCAGGAGGCCGGCTACATCCTCCAGGACAAGATCTTCGAGGGCAACTCGGCCACGAACCCGAAGGAGTTCGACGGGCTCCGCGCGCTGGCGGCCAACGGCAAGGTCATCACGCCCGACGCGCCGGTCGTCTTCGAGCTCGGCGGCGACGACAAGCTGCTGAGCCAGCAGGTCGCCTTCGAGGCGCTGATGAACTTCTTCGCCCGGATCCCGATGGGCGCCACGCACGCCTACGTCAACGCGGCCCTGCTCAACCGGCTCATCATCATCGCGAAGCACCTCGGCTACTACCGCCAGTCGAAGGACGCGCTGGGCGAGCAGATCGACATGATCGGCGACGTCGTCGTGCGCTCGGCGGGCCGGAAGTACAACGGCGACGCCCACCTCCCCTTCGACAAGACCGTCGGGGCCAACGACGACACGGGCGACGTCGTCGCGGTCCGCCACGGCGAGCGCCGGTTCCTGACGGCGCTCACCTCGCGTGGCGTCAACGCCGACTTCGAGGGGCTCCGCGGCAAGTTCTACGTCAACACGATGGACCTCGACATGACCCTCGTGCTCCAGCACGACGCGGCCGTCTGGATCCTCAAGAACGTCCGGATGCCGGCCGCCAACCTCGCGTAGTCCCCCCGGGCCGCCAGGTCCGACGCCCCCGGCCACCGGTTCATGGTGACGGCCGGCCGGGGGCCCCCTTTGCTCCCCTCCCGCACGACGATGTCCACGAAGTACAAGATCACGACCCCGAAGAACCGCGCCTACTTCGGCCGCCAGTACGGCGTCGCGTTCTCGCGCGGCGAGGGCGTCGGTACCCAGGCGCAGGCGGAGTACCTCCGCGACACGTTCGGCTACGACGTCGAGCCGGTCGAGGCCACCGAGGCCGAGGCCATCGAGACGGCCGTCGCCGGGACCCGGCTGGGCAGCGTCCCGCCGACCGCCGCGCCGGCGGGCGAGGGCAAGGCCGTCCAGATCGTCGACCCGGAGACGCAGACGGCCCCCGACGGGACCCGTGTGGTCGTCGAGGGCGAAGAGGACGACACCGAGCCCGACGCGCTCACGCGCATCAAGGGGGTCGGCCCGGCCACGGCCACGGCCATCGGCGAGTCTCTCGTGCCGACGCTCGACGCGCTGGCGACCGTGGACGCCGAGGTCCTCGCCGCCGCGCTCGCCGACAAGGGCCTCGTCGGGATCACCCCCAAGGTCATCGAGGGCTGGAAGGCGCAGGCCCAGACCATCGTCGAGAGCGCGTGATGGCCGAGTTGTCGCCCAACCAGCTCGCGGCGATCACGCAGGCCATCGAGGGCCGGTCGAGCGAGCGCGTCCAGCGCACCGCCGGGTGGATCCCGGTGGTCGTCACGCTCTCGGGCCTGCTCGTCGGCGCGACCGCCTTCATCGCCCCGCTCCGCGACGACATCGACCGCGTCGAGATGTCGATGGCCCAGTTCGAGCAGGACAACCTCGTCAAGATCATCCGCCTCAGCGAGCGGATCGACGGCGTCCAGGACGACCTCGAGTCGAAGACCCAGGACACCGCGGCCCGGCTCGCGCTCATCCAGGCCGACCTCTCGGTCATCAAGGCCAAGCTCGAAACCGAGCGCTAAAACCCCACGACTATGCTCCGCCGGCCCCTCCTCTACTTCTTCGTCGTCGCCGTGACCGCGCTCGCGGTCGCGCTGACGTTCACCGTCCCGGTGCTCGCGCCGATCTCGGGCTTCGCGGCCGGCCTGTTCAAGGCGGCGCTGGCCGTCTGGGCCTGGGCGCTGTTCGACCGCTACGTCCTCGTCGAGATCGACACGATCTGCGAGATCCGCGAGGGCAACGTCGCCTTCGGGCTCCTGCTCCTGGCCGTCGCCCTCCTGCTCTCGGCCACCGTGGCCACCGCCCAGACGGCGCAGGCGTTCCCAGGCGACTACGCTCGCAGTGGTGAGCTGGTCGACCGGCTGGGCCGGCACTTCGAGCCGTCCGGGGTCGCCCACCTCGACGCGGCGCTCGCCGAGGTCGGGACGACCGAGCAGGGTCGGAACTGCGGTCGCGGGCCCAGTGCCTACCTCCGGTCGGTCGGCCTGGGGTGCGGCTACGCCTGGTGCGCCGCGTTCACGAGTTGGGCGCTGACCCAGGGTCGCGCCGACGGGCCCAGGCGCCAGGACGGGACGCTGGTTCGGACGGCCGGGGCGCGGGCGTTCAACGAGGCCACCTCGACCGTCTCGGCACGGCTGGTCCTGCGTGGGACGCACCGCCCCCCGCCCGGCTCGGTCGTCACCTGGCGGCGCGGGAACACCTGGCAGGGCCACTCCGGGCTCGTCGTCCGCGACGACAACGCGGCCCAGCGCGGGCTCGACTGGTACGCCCGGTGCGGCCTGACCGTCGAGGGCAACACGAGTAGCGGCCGGTCCGGGTCTCAGCGCGACGGGGACGGCGTGTGGCGCCGGCAGCGCTGCATCGAGCCGGGCGCCTACCTCCGAATCACCGACTTCACGCTGGTCTGATGCGGAGCACGACCGCCCTGCTCCTGCTGGCGGTGGCCGGGGCCTGCGCTGTGACGGCCCTGGCCGTCCGGGGGTGCCGCCCGGCTCCGGCGCCCACGCCGGCCCAGGTCGCCGACGCCGCGCTGGCGGTCGAGGCGGACCAGGCCGCGGACGACCAGAGCGCCGCGCTCGTCCGCGCCGACTCCGCCCGCACCGTCGGCACCGCCCGCTTGGCGGAGCTGGAACGCCAGCTCGACGCGCTCGCCCGCGGCAACGCCCTCCGCGCCCGCCACCTCGACTCCCTCACCCACCGACTCCATGCGCTGCCTCCTGACTCTCTCGCTCGCGCTGCTCGCGCTGCTTACGGTCGCCGCACCGGCCGTTAGCGCCCAGGTCGAGCCCACCGACGACGGCCGCTACCTCATCACGCGCGGCGTGGTCGAGGACTACGTCGTGTGCGAGGCCGAGGCCCGGGTGCTGGGCGCGGTGGTGGCCCGCCAGGGCGACGCCATCCGACAGGCCGAGGCCGTGGTCTCGGCGGCCGTCGCCGAGGCCGCCTCGCTCCGCCTCGCCGTCGAGGCGTGCGACCGCCGCGCCCGGCTCACGCTCGCCCGCGTCGACGTGGCCGCGGCCGAGGCCGAGGCCCAGCGCGCCGCCGCCCAGCGCGAGCGGCGCGGGCGCCAGCGGTGGCGCGCGGTGGCCGTCGTCGCGGGCGGCTCCGCCGCCGTCCTCGCCGCCCTCCGACTCCTCTCGCCGTGAAGTACGCCAATCGCCCCTTCTCCGCCCGCGTCCCCGGTCTCGGGACCGTCCGGTACCAGACCGGCGAGCCCGTCCCGACCGACCACGCCACGCTCGCGCCCGCGGGCGCGCTGTCCTCGAAGAAGCCCTCCACCCCGGCCAGCGCCGACGCTGACGCCGACACCCCGACCTCGAAATGAGCGCCATTGACCGCCGACCCGACACGACCGCCGCCGCTGGCGGCTCCTCCCTCCTCGACACCGGCCTGACCGCCGACGAGGCCGTCGCCCTCTTCGGCGCTGGCGCCGTCGAGGCTTGGTACACGCTCGGCGAGCTCGAGGGGGGCGAGATCGGGGAGAACATCACGGAGGCCGAGTTCAAGAACGAGGCCGACGAGATCGTCATCACCGTCACGAGCGGCGAGTCGTTCGAGGTCGGCAACACGCTCCTGTCGGTCGACGACGAGACGCTCGCGCTCGTCGAACTGCTCGCCGACGGGGCGTTCCGGAAGTTCCGGTACCCGCTGCCCATGGGCGTCGACGCCGACGGGAACCGGCTGTACCAGGTCTGGTGCTTCCCGAACGCGAAGGTGGTCCGCGAGAACTGGCGGATGGCGATCCAGAACGGGCAGCCCCGGAAGCGGCCGTTCAAGGTCCGGGCCTATAAGAAGGACGGCCAGCCGCTGTACTACGTCGGGACGGTCCGCCTCGACGACCAGTCCGAGTGGCCGGCCGAGCTCGCCGGGTTCAAGGACGACGCCATGGGGGCCGGGGCGTGAGCGACTCCACGTTCCCCCTCGCGCCCGTCACCGTGGGCCGGGTCCTCCGGATCCGCCGGATCCTCCGGGACCTCGGCCTCCTCGACGACCCGGCCGCCGTCTCGGCGTCGGCGCCCCGCCCCGGCACGCCGCGCCGCCTGGCCGACGTGCCGGCGGCGGACGCCGCGGCCGATGCCGACGGCGAGGTCGACGTCGACGCCCTCGCCCGCGCGCTGTGGCACGACGAGCGGGTCCTGGAGCTCGTGCCCATCCTGTTCGACATCGAGCCCGACCAGGTCGAGCACGTCCCGGTCGAGGAGGTGGGCCTTGCGCTGATCCCTTTCGCGCTGGCGTCGGACGGGCTTACCAGGACGCTGGCCGCCTCTGGGACGAGCTTGGGGTGAGCCCCGGTACGGGGCGCCACAAGGCGTCCGACACCGGGCTCCGGCTGACCGTCTCGGCGATGGCCCGCGCCGGCCTCGGGACGGCCCGCGAGATCGAGTCGATGCCGTTCGCCGACGCCCTCCTCTACAACGTGACCCTCCACCACCAGGCCGACGAAGAGCGCAAGGCGCTCGACGAGGCCGCCCGCCGCTAGTCCCATCTCGGAGCAGATCCTAAAGCTCGTCGTCGGCCTCGACACCGCCCGCGCGAAGGCGGACACGGACGCCTACGCCCAGCACTTCGAGCAGGCCCAGGCGCGGATCGCGGCTCAGGCCGAGGCCCAGCGTCAGCGACGGGAGCAGGCCGAGGCGACGGCCGCGGCGCGCGAGGAGGCCCGGCAGAAGGAGCTCGCGACCGCGTCGATCGGGCGGGCCCAGCAGCTCATCGAGCGCCGGAAGGCGCTGGCGGTCGCCGCCATCGAGGATGAGGCGAAGCGGCGGCAGGCCCAGATCCAGCTCCAGTACGCGGCCGAGCTCTCGACCGTCCAGAAGCTGCTCCAGGTCCGCCGCGAGGCCGGCGAAATCACGGCCCGGCAGTACCTCGACGAGTTGCGCCGCTTCGAGGCTCAGCTGAGTAAGGTGCGCGACAACCGGCTCGCCTCGGTGAGCGCGACGACGTCGCAGGCGCTCGGTGGAGTGGCCGACTCCGGGAGCCGGGCCAACCAGGTGATCCAGTCGTTCGGGTACCTCGTCAACGACGCCCAGCAGGCTCAGTACGGGCTCCGGCAGGCGATCGTCGCGACATCGAACAACCTGCCCATCTTCCTCACCCAGCTCCAGGACATGGGCCGGGCAGCGCGCGCCAGCGGGACCACGGTGACGGCGAGCCTGGTCGGGTCGCTGACCGGCGTCGGCGGTCTCATCGCCGTCCTCAACCTCGCGGCCACCGCGTTCGTCCTGTTCGGGGACAAAGGGCAGGACGCCACCACGAAGGTGGCCGACGGGGCAGAGAAGGCCAAAGAGCGGATCGACGGGCTCGTCTCGAGCATCCTCGACTTCAACGACACGCCGCTCCGGTTCGAGGTCGAGGCTCAGGATGTCGACTCGCTCTTGGGCACGTTCGAGGAGCGGACGCGGCGTACCCGTCAGCTGCTGGCCGCCGACGACCAAGCCCGGTCGGAGCGCGCCGAGCGGGACGACCGGAGGGCCCGCCAGCTGGGCGCGAACATCAACGCCCCGGGCTCGGGAGGCGGTCGGACCCAGAACGCCGACGCGGCCGAGCGGTCCCGCGACGCCGTGCGAGAGGAGGTCGCCCTGACACAGGCGGAGCGGAAGGCGCTCCAGGACCAGCTCGCGATCCAGGAAGGGATCGTATCTCAGCTCCGGGAGCAGCAGGAGCTTCAGCGGGGCCTCGCCGCCGTCTCGAAAGAGCTGGCGGACGGCGGCCTCGCCGGCGAGACCGCCGCCGACCGTACCGCGCGCCTCGACGCCCAGCGGGACATTGAGAAGGCCCAGACCAAGGCCGAGCGGGACGCGATCCGCGAGCGCAAGCGCCTCGAGAAGCAGTCCGAGCGTGACCGCCAGCAGCGCGCGAAGGCCCAGGCCGCGCTCATCGCAGACCTCGAGGTCGCGGTCGTCGAAGGCGAGATCGCCCGCGAGCGCGCGGCACTCGCGGCCTGGTACACGGAGAAGCTCGCGTTGGCCAGCGGCAACGCCCGCGCCGTCGAACTGGTCGAGACCGAGCGGGCCCAGCGGTCGGCCGAGATCGACCGGTCCGAGCGCGAGCGGACGCGGCAGGCACTCGAGCGCGAGGCCGAGGTCGACGAGGCGTACGCCCGACTCGCGGGCGCGACGGCCGTCGAGATCGCGCGGGCTCGGATCGAAAGGATCGACGAGTACATCGCGGCCGAGGAGGCCGCAGGCGGATCCCTGGCCGAACTCCTGGCCCAGCGCGAGCGGGCCCTGCTAGGCCGCGACGAGGCCGAGGCCGCAGCCGCCGAGAAGCTGGCCGAGATCCAGGAGCGGACGACCGAGCGGCTCGAGGCCGTCCAGGACCGGCGTGACCGGCTGGCAGGTGCGTCTGACGAGGACGTCCTGACGTCCCAGATCGGGCGGCTGGCCGCCGAGCTCGCGGCCACCGAGACGACGGCCGAACGGAAGCTGGAGATCGAGGCCGAGTTGGCCGAGGCGCGCATCTCGCTCGAGGAGAAGGTGGCCAAAGCCGCGGAGGACGCCGAGACACGCCGGATCCAGGCCGTCGAGCGCTACGCGAGCGCCGTCCTCGACTCCATCGAGGGCGAACTGACGCGGCGGCTCCGGTTCACTGAGGAGGACGTCGAGGCCACCGAGGCCGGGTTCGATGCCAAGCGCGCCGAGATCGACGCCGACCGGCGCTACCGGAGGATCAGCGAGGAGCAGTACCACGCCGAAATCCGCGCGCTCGAGGCTGAAACCGCCGCGTTCCGGAAGGAGGTGGCCGAGGACCAGCGCGACGTGATCGGGGCGGTCCTGGGGACGCTGACGGACCTGTTCCGGCAGGCGGCCAAGGACGCGATCGCGGCCGAGCTCGCGAAGGCGGTCGCGTCTCAGATCGCCAAGGTGATCGGGACCGTTCCGTTCCCCTTGAACCTCGCGCTGGTCGGCGGGGCGGTCGCGGCCACGGCCGCGCTGGGCGCGCTCATCCCGGCCTTCGAGACCGGCGGCTTGGTCGGCGGTGGCCCGAAGATCATCCAGGTCAACGAGCGCGGTCCAGAGTTCGTCGTCAACGCGACCGCGACGAGGGGCAACGAGGCCGACCTGTACCGGCTCCAGTTCTACCTCGCCCAAGGACGCCGGCTCCGGGACCTCCTGCCCGGCTTCGCCGACGGGGGCCTGACCGCGACCCTCTCGTCTCCGCCGTCGATGAACCTGGCCGCGTCGGCGTCGTCCGGCTCCGACGTCAACGCGCTCCTTCTGGAGTTCCGAGCGACCCGTGCGGTCCTGCTCCGTCAGTCTGACGAGCTCGCCCAGCTCAAGGGCGGCGACGTCAACCTCCACGTCGGCGGCCGGGTGTTCCAGGCCGGCAACGCCGCCGCCGGCAAGCTCCGGGCGGGCCGGCCCGCCCGGTTCACCGCCCGAACGCGCTGATGCCCGTCGCCGAGCTCCGGATCACAGACGCCACCACCGGCACCGAGGACGTCGTCGGCGACGGCCAGTTCTCGGACGCTGAGGTGTCGCGGATCGTCGAGGTCGCCGACGGGGACATCGACCGCGGCGACGTGGGGGTCTCGGTCCTCGCTCCGAGCGTCCTCGGAGCGTCCTCGAAGCCGCTCCCGCCCGGCCGCCACCGGGCCCTCCTGACGTTGGACGGCTCTGTGATCGTCGACGGGACGGTCTCCAACGAGCAGACCTCGGTCGGGCCCCCCTACGTGCTCCCGGCGGCGGGTACGCGCGACTGGGGCCTGGTCGTCCGCGAGACGGCAGCCGAGGAGGCCGTCCGCGTCGGCGACGTGGTCGGCGCGCTCCCGGCCGGCGTCGAGGTGTCCGTCGAGGCCGCGGTCTCGACCGGGTTCGGGACCGAGCCCACGACGGCCGTCGTCTACCGGCTGGCCGGGCTGGTCCGGGCCGGGATGGAGGCGGCCGGGCTCGTCGTCGCCGCGCTGCCTCCGACGTTCGGGGGCTACGACGTCGCCGTCGGTTCGCCCGCCGCGGAGCCGTCCTCATATAAAGGACTGTTCGGGTGGACCGTCGCCGACCTCTGGGACGCCTGGGTCGCGGCCCAGCGCCTCGCGCGCTCGGCCGAGTACGCGCCCTACCCGTCGCGCGACGTCGTCGTGACGGGCCGGGCCGCCCACTGGGTCGAGCCGACACCGGAACAGGCCGCCGCGCTCCCCCAGATCGACGCCCTCGTCGACGGCTGGCGGTGGACGACCGAGCCGGCCGTCGACGAGGGCAAGCCGATGTCGGACCTGGCCCTGGTCTACTCCGGCGGCCCGGACGGGAGCTGGGTCGAGGGCGCTGTCCGCGTCCCGGACGTGGCCACCTACGCTGCGCCGTTCTGGCGCCTCGGGCAGCCGGAGCGCGGGTACCGGCCGGCACAGGACCGGCGGGTCTACGAGCGGGGGCTCCGGACCGTCCAGAACGAGCGGACGCTCGAGCTCGGCTGGCGGCTCGGCCAGGTCGCGGCCGGGGTCGACCAGGACGGGGCGACCGTCCACGGGCCGGCCCTCTACGACGTGACCGACGAGGGCGAGGGGATCTACCTCTGGTCGCTCCACACGACCGCGGGCGGCGACGTCCGCGCGGTGGCCTACCGCGACGTCGCGGGGCTCCCGACCCACGAGCTCTGGGCCCGAGAGCTCTACGCCCGGCTCGCCCTGGAGGCCGGCGACATCGACGTGGTCCGGGGCATCGAGGTCCTCCGCTCCCAGGTGTTGGACGCCGACGGCGCCGAGTACGAGCCGGCCCTGCTCGACCCCGCCCGCGGTATCGGGCTCGAGGGGCGTGCCTGGGCCGCCCGGTCGGTCGAGGTCCGCGAGGGGCGGACGCTGGTCGTCGAGCTCGTCCGCCCGCCCGCTGCTCAGCTGGTGGTCGCCGAAGGGCCCGAGTCGGGCGGCGGCGGCGGGGGAGGCGTCAACCCGGCCCCGATCGTCTCGGCCGGCCCCTACGACCAGAGCGCTGAGCAAATCCCTTTCGACTGGTTCGTCGCCACGGCCGCCCCGACCCCGGACTCGGTCGAGGTCGAGCTCTACGTGTCGACCGAGGTCGCGCAGGAGTACGAGGCCACCGAGAGCGGCCGGAGCGGCGGGCTCCTGGTCCAAACCGCGAGCTACGACAACCACGCGATCCTCCGGTACCGGGCCCGATCCGTGTACGCCGGCACGCCGACGGGCTGGGCCGAGGCCACGCGCGAGATCGTCCGGAGCTCCGGTGGCGGCGGCGGAGGTGGCGGCGGTTCCACCGTGTTCGACCCCGAGGGCTAGATGTGGCTCGGCCTCACAGGACCGCCCCGGATCGGCGGCCAGACGTTCGGCGACCAGGCGGTCGTCGAGGCGCGCGGCGTCGACGAGAGCGTGTACCACGAGGGGCGCGCGGGCGCTGAGGTGCTCCTCGAGGAGCGCGTCCGGGTCGTCGGCCGGGTCGTCTGGGCCGGGCTCACCGAGGCCCGCGCGGTCGAGCTCCAGGTCGCGCTCGGGCTCGTCTCGACGGTCGAGGTCCGGACGCCGGCCGCGGGCGACCCGGCGTGGGCGGTCGGCCTCGCCGTCGAGGTCCGCCGGACGTCCGACGTCGAGCTCTCGGCCCCGCTCCGCCCCTACGACGCCCGGACCGGCCGGCCCGTGGCCACGGTCGAGTTCGCGTTCCGGTCGCTCCGGACCTACACGGTCGCCGAGCTGCTCCCCGCGCTCCCGTAGCCATGTACCTCGGCCTCACAGGACCTCCCCGCGTCACGTCGCCCGGCGGCGCCGTCGTCTACGGCGACCAGGCGTCCGTCGAGGCCCGCGCCGTGCCGGAGCCGGTCGTCTGGGAGGGCCGCGGCGGCGCCGAGACGGTGGTGGAGCCCCGCTACCGCGTCGTGGGCCGCGTGGTCTGGGCCGGTCTCGCCGAGGCCGAGGCCGCCGCGCTCCAGGCCGACCTCGGCCACCTCTCGACCGTCGAGGTCCGGACCGAGGCCGAGGGCGACTTCGAGTGGGCCCGCGAGCTCGCGCTGCCCGTCCGCCGGACCTCTGACGTCGAGGTCACCGCGCCGCTCCGCCCCTACCACTCGGCCACGGGCCGGCCGGTGGCCACGGTCTCGTTCACGTTCCGGTCGGTCGACACCGTGGCCACGGCCACCGGCGGCGTCCTGACCTACGTGGCCTCGGTGCTCGTCGACGCCGACGGCATCGCCGTCCTCTTCGGCGGCTTCCCAGTCACTGCCGCGCTCGTCTGATGCCCCAGCCGCTCCCCACACAGGGCAAGGTGGCCCCGGAGATCCCCTTTCACACGGAGCTCTCGGACGGCCCTACCGGCGCCGACGGCGTCATCAGCGACGCCGACGTCCTCGCGTTCGTCGGCGCCCGCGCGACGCGCGTCCCGGCGGCGCGGCTCGGGGCGTCGCTGAACGGGCTCGCGCCCCGGTACGAGGACGTCCACGGGGCCACGGCAGGCAAGGTCATGACGGCGCTCCAGGACGGCCTCGGAATCGCCGGCCTCTCGGCCTCCGACCTCGGCCTCCCCATATCGGCCCGGCTCGGCCACGGCGCCGCGGCCGGGGTGTTCTTCGGCGACGCGAGCATCGACGCGGAGCACAAGGCGGACGGCGCGACCGAGGTCGACTGGCGCGAGACCGCCCGGGCCTGGCTCGTGATGACCGGCCAGAGCACGAGCCAGCCTGACGTCGACGCCTACGCGCTCGTGATCGCCAACCGCGACCGGGCCGATTGGAACGCGTCGGTCCTCCGGCGGCTCAGCCGGCTCGCGACCGCCGACGGCGGCGGGGTCATCCTCGTGCCCGGCGATTTGGTCTACGCCGACGGACGCCGCGTGCCACTCTACGTCCGCGGGCCGGTCGACCTCACGACCGACGCCGAGCTCCGGATCAACGGGCTCGTCAAGGTCCCGGACGGCGCGTTCGGCGAGGCCGACGAGAAGTGCGCCTACGCCGTGGCCGAGCCGGGATCGGCGCAGGTCCCGGGCGCGGCGTATTACCGCGTCTCGGACACGGCCATCCGGAACGCCCCGGGCTGCCGCCGGATGACGGTCTCGGGCACCGGCGTGTTCGACGGGAACTGGGAGGGGTCCATCGGCTCTGCCGCGTACGACCTCTGGATCGACGAAGAAAACGACGCGGCGGACTGCTCGGTCGGCGGGCTCACCTGGAACACGGTCAGAGGCCGGGACACCCCTGACGAGGTCGTCGTCCGCGACCTGACGGTCCAGAACTGTTTGAGGAACTGCGTCGGGGGCTCGGGCTCGTACGCGCGGATTTTGTTCGTCAAGGCGTACAACAGCGCGACGGACCACTGTTTCTACCTCGTCGACGGCGACGGCCAGGGGGCGATCCACCACAACGTGATGATCGGGTGCGTGAGCGGCGGATACTTCCGCGCCTCGATGATCGACCTCAACCGATCCGAGATCTTCGGGCACTCCGTCACCCACGTCACGGCCAACCCCGTCTCGTCGTATGGGTACCCGGCTCAGCCGCTCGGCGCGCTCCTTGCCGTACGGCCATACCGCGGCGGGACGCGCGTCCGGGGGTTCTACGCGAGGTGCGACCTCGAGCTGCTGGCTGGGTTCGACCTCTTCAACCTCCGCGCGTTCGCGCAGCGGCTGGAAGTCACGGTCGAGCACACGGGCGACCCCGACGCGTACCTGGGCAACATCGGCCAGACCGAACCGGGCGGCCCGCGGCAGGCGCTCTACGGCCTCGCCGTCGGCGCGAACTACAGGGGCCAGCGGCTCGGGCCCGCCGAGATCGACATGGCGTTCGTGAACGTGCCCAGCTCGGCCTGGACGGCCCTCGACATCTCGAAGGACTACACGTCGATCAGAGGCAGCCTTTCCGTGTCGTTCGCGCCGACGGCGACGGGCCGAGCGTTCGAGGTGCTCACCGTCGACGCCCCGCACCCCGACATCGACCTGTCCGTCGACGTCCGCGACAGCGTCCTCGGCGGCGGCGCCGGCCGGCTCCTCAAGCTCGGCGAGAACGTGCAGACGGGGAAGGTGGCGCTCCGCGGCCACTTCGAGCACGACCCGGTCAGCGGTCTCCCGCTCTTCAACAACATCTCGGCAGGCAGTGCCCGGCCGGACTTCCGCGGGTTGACGTTCCGCGCGGCCTCGCCGTACGACGCGAAGATCCGCGGGCCGCTGTACGACGCGAGCTCGACGGTGCTCCAGGCGCTCCCCGGGACGACGACGACCGACGTCTCGACGACGATCACGCAGAAGCCGGAGGGCCACGACGACGACGCCGACGGGCCGTGGCCGACGAGCCTGAACCGAGTCGACACCGACGTCCTGGTCACGTCGACGCCCGGCGCGGTCTCGACGGTCACGCTCGTCCCGTCGTCGTCGGACCCGAACGACGCGGTGTACCGCGTGGCCGGGGTGTTCGAGCCCAACAACGTGCCCAAGTGGCGCGCGCAGTTCGACCCCGACAACAAGCCGGCCTACGGCGACGCGTTCAGCACCAGCCTCCGGGTCACGAGCTACCGCGAACGGCCGCTGCAGGCCGCAGGGGTGTACGAGGGCCAGGCGGACGGGAGCCAGGCGGTGTGGCGGTGGCCCCACGGGATGGCGCAGCGGCCGACGAGGCGTCCGATGGTCGTCCCGATCGGGCTGGACAGCCACGGCCCGTTCTCGGCCGACGCCGACGACACCGACATCATCGTCGTGTTCAAGGCGCCGCCTCCGCTTGGGCAGAACCGCGGGATCATGTTCTCGTGGAGCGCCACCGTTTAGCTGGGCGCGCGTAACGCCGGGGGTCCGACAGCGGTCATTTGTTGCAGGTCCGAGGGCGATTTGTTGCGGGCCGGTTCACACGGCCGCCCGCCCGGAGTCCTCACGGGCCCGTCACACCGGCCCTGCCCGCCTCGGCGCCGAAGCGGAGGGGGGAGCGCCGGGGCCGAGAGGGCACGTGCCGGACGCACCGGGCGGGCCGGCCGGGCGCCGCCGGTGCCATCGGAGACGGGTTCAGAGCCGGTTCCTCCGGCGCCGCCGGTGTTTCTTTCCCAAAGGGGTTGCGCTTCGCCTTCATCTACTATACAATTAGTACGAACACAGCAAACACCCCATGCGCAACCCCCTCATCCCCCTCGGCGGCACCGAGATGGAAGTCCTCCGCGAGGTCTGGGCCCTGGGCCGGGCGACGGCCCGCGACGTCCACGACCGCGTCTCGGCCCGCCGCAAGGTGGCCTACACCACCGTCATGACCGTCCTGAAGAACCTGGCCGACAAGGGCTACCTGACGTTCGAGCCCGAGGGCACGGCCTACGTCTACTCGGCGGCCCGGGCGCCCGAGGAGGTCCGGGCGACGGTGCTCGGCGGGATCCTGGACAAGGTGTTCGGCGGGTCGCCGGCGAGCCTGGTCCAGGCCTTGGTCCAGCGCGAGTCGCTGAGCGACGCCGAGCGGGCCGAGATCCGCGCCCTCATCGACGGCCTCGGCGGCCCAGCCCCCGACTCCGATGCCTGACCTGTTCTGGCTCGCAGACCTGGGCCGCGCCTCCACCGAGGCGGTCTGGCTCCCGCTCGCCGTCTGGAGCGTGGTCGCCCTGGCGGCCGAGTCCGGGCTCCGGCTGGGCCGGGCCGGCGCCCCGCTGGCGCTGCCCGTCCGCGGGGCCGTCCTGGCCGCGCTCCCGCTGTCGGTCGCCGTGCCGACCGCGTTCCGCGCGCTCGCCCCCGACGCCGCGCTCGCCGTCGCCGACGTGGTGCCGGCCGTGATCTGGCTGCCCGCCATCGACGTCGGCGGCCCGGCCCCCGACGTGGTCGCCTCCGGCCCGTCGCCGGTGGGGGTCGCGCTCGGGCTGGCGGTCCTGGCCGCCCTAGCGCTGGCGGGCGTCCGCCTGGTCCAGTTTGGACGGGCCGTCGTGGCGGCGTCCCAGACGCGGCGGAGGCTGCCCGGCGCCGGGCCCGAGGCCCAGCGGGCCGTCGACGACGCCCGCGACCGGCTGGGCGTGGCCCGGCCCGTCCGCGCCGCCCAGGCCCCGGCGGGTGCGGCCCCGTTCACGGTCGGATGGCGGGCGCCGCTGGTGGCCCTCCCCTCCGACTTGGGCGCCGACGCGCTCGAGGTGGCCGCCGTCCACGAGGTCGCCCACGTCCGCCGGTCCGACTTCGCGTGGCACGCGGCGCAGCGGCTGGTCACGTCCGTGTTCGCCGCCCATCCGCTGGCCGGCGCGCTCGGCCGGGGCCTCGACCTCGACCGCGAGCGGGCCGCCGACGCGGCCGTCCTGGCCGCCTGCCCCGACCGCCGACGCGCCTACGCCGACCTGCTGTTCTCGTACGCCTCGCTTCCAGCCCCGGCCCTGGCGCTGGGGGCCACGCGCGGCTCCTCCTCCCTCAAAACCCGCATCGATGCCATGACCCGCCCCCTCTCCCCCACCCGGAACCGCCATCTGGCCCGGCTCGGCCGCGCGCTCGGCTTGGTCGCGCTCGTCGCGGTCGTCGCCGCGACGACTGCAATGGGCCCGGCCGACTCCTCCCGCCTCGGCGCCGAGACGACCGAGGACGGGCTCCGGATCGACCGACTCCGCCTCCACACCGCCGAAGACGGGACACCCGAGTCGCTCGACCTCTACCTCGCCGACGGCGCGACCGAGGCGGACGCCCGGGCCGCCGCCGCGCACGCCGACTCCGACGAGTCGGACGCCGTCCCGATGCCGCTCCGGGTCCACTACGACGGCGCTGTGCTCACCCGCGGCATCCGGCTGGGCCGGGGCGTGACATCGTTCGGCCGCGTCTCCGTCGGCCTCGACCGTTCGCCGGCCCGCACGGTGGGTCCCGCCGTGGGCAGGCTCGCCCGCCGCGACACGACCGACGTGGTCGAGGTCGCCGAGGTCCAGCCCCAGCTGATCGGCGGGCTCGAAGGGGTCGCCGAGCGGCTGGTCTACCCCGAGCTCCAGCGCCGCGCCGGCGTCGAGGGCCGGACCGTCGTGCAGTTCGTCGTGAGCACGGAGGGCGCGGTCACCGACCTGGAGGTGGTCCGGTCGTCGGGGAACGACGGGCTCGACCGGGCCGCGGTCGACGTGATGCGGACGGCCCGGTTCGTGCCCGGCCAGCAGGACGGCCGGCCGGTCCGCGTGCGGTTCGCGGTCCCGATCACCTTCCGCCTGCCCAACGACGGCGCGGCCCGTCCGTCGCCCCCCGGCTCGGCCGAGGTGGGCGAGGCCGTGACGGTCCGCCGGTCCGTCCCCGACCCGGATGATTCGAACGTGTTTGGGGTGGTCGACGAGATGCCCGAGTTGGTCGGCGGGCTGGCCGGGCTTCAGGAGCGGGTCCAGTACCCGCCGCTGGCGCGCGAGGCCGGCATCGAGGGCCAGGTGGTCGTCCAGTTCGTCGTGAGCGAGGTCGGGCGCGTGGAGGACGCCGTCGCGCTCCGCTCGCCGCACCCGATGCTCTCGGAGGCCGCGCTGGCCGCCGTCCGCGGGGCCACGTTCCGGCCGGGCCGGAACGCCGGGCAGCCGGTCAAGACGCGGTTCGCGGTGCCCATCACGTTCCGGCTGCCGGCCGGCGACGGCCAGGACCAGGGCCAGCGGATCGACCGGCGCGACGACCGGCGCGACGGGAGCCGCCGCGACCGGCCCGCCCCCGAGCGCGGGCTCCGCACCCGGATCGGCTTCGACCTGGAGGGCAACCGACTGCCGGTCCGCTACGCCGGCGTCGACCTGTCGCGGCTGTCGGACGGCTCGCGGCAGGCGTTCGTCAACACGTACAACGGGATCCCCGAGATCTACCGCCGGCACGGCCAGGCCGCGGGCGACGTCGAGGTCCGCTACGTCATCGACGACCGGGGCCGGGCGAGCCAGGCCGAGTACGTCCGGGGCGAGCGGTCCATGATGGATCTGGCCTCGTTCCTGGTCGGGACGCTGGAGCTGGCCGCGGACGCCCGGCCGGGGCCCGGCGGCTCGTCGGCGGGGACGCTCCGAATCTGGTACCTCGGCGAGGGCTAGGCCGGCGACTCCGCCCGCCTCGGTGACGGCGCCGAGGCGGGCGGGGCGGGGCGGGCGCCGCGGTCCGCCTTGACAGCGGCCGCTCGGCCGCCGATCCTGAGGGGGTCTCCCCCCCACCGATGGCGCACGTCGACGCTCTCTCCCTGATCACGGCCCTCGGCCTAGCCGTCGCTGCGGCCGCGCTCGCGACCGCCGGCCGGGCCGGCGCGACCCGGGCGCTCGCCGCGATGCTCGGGGTCAACGCCGTCCTGGTGGCGCGCGGGCTGGCGTGGGGCTGGGCCTGGGTGTCGTCGCCCGCCTCGACGGTCGTCGCGCTGGCCCTGTTCGCGCTCTCGCCGCCGCTCGTGGCGCTCGCGCTGCGAAGGGCGCGGACGGGCGGGCCGCTCCAGACACGCGACCTCCGAGCGGTCGGGCCCGCCGCGCTCGCCCTGGTCGGCCTCGGCGCGCTGGTGGGCGCGACCGGCGACCGACCGGGGACGGCGGCCCAGATCGCGTACCTGGTCGGGCTGAACGCCGTCGCGGTGTGGTGCCTCGCTCGGGCGGCGCGCGACGCGGCCGGGCTTCCGGCACGGGCGCGGATGGCGGGCCGGGCAGTGGTGGCCGTGTTCGCAGTCCACTGGGCGTTCAGCACGGCCTCGTGGGTCGTCGGGTTGGCCGGCGTCCCGGGCGCGGCGGGCGCTGGAGGCGGCCTCGCTGGCGGCCCTGCTCGCGTTCGGCGTGGGCGCGGCGGCCTGGGGGCTCCGGCGGCTGCCGGCGGTCCTGCTCGCCGCCCCCGTCCCGCTCGCGCCCGTCCCGCTGACGGTCGAGCCCCAGACCCGGACCGCCCCGCCGCCGCCTCCGCTAGACCCCGTCCTGGCCGAGGCCGACGCGCGGCTGGCCGACCGCGTCCTCGACCTGCTCGACGGCGAGCGCGTCTGGCTCGACCCCGACCTGACCGTCGAGACGCTGGCCGACCGGCTCCGCGAGCCGACGCGCGACGTGTCGCGCGTGCTCAACGGGCCCGTCGGGGGCGGCTTCCATCAGGCCGTCGGGCGTCGGCGCGTGGCCGAGGCCCAGCGCCAGCTCCGCGACGACCCCGACGCGACCGTGCTCGGCGTCGCCTTCGAGGTCGGGTTCAACTCGAAGTCGGCGTTCCACCGGGCCTTCCGCCGGCACGCCGGGATGACGCCGACGGCCTACCGCCGCGCGCTCGCCGAGGCGGGCGGGGACGGCCAGCAGGGCGGCCAGGGCGTACCAGTTCCCGTTCCGGGACGCTCGGCGCCGGCGCCGGGCTGAGGTTGGGGGCCCGCCGCCTCCCGCCCATGCTCCGCCTCGTCGCCCTCTCCGTCCTGCTCTCGGCCGCCGCCTGCGACCAGGCCTCGCCGGCCGTGCCTGCCGCCGTCGGGTGCGACGGCCAGGCCTACCTCTCGGTCGACGACACGCCCTACGTCCTGCCGTTCCCCGTCGGCGCGGCCCACCTCATGAACCTCGGCAACTGCTCCCGCTCGTACCACAGCGCGGGCCAGGCCGACCAGTACGCGTACGACTTCGCGATGCCCATCGGCACGCCGCTGACGGCCGCCCGCGCCGGCCGCGTGGTCCACGTCGAGGAGACGGGCCGGGACGGCTCGCACCCGAACAACCTGGTCGTGGTCGACCACGGCGACGACACGTTCGCCCAGTACATGCACCTGACGTTCGAGGGGGCCGACGTCGAGGTCGGCGACACGGTCGAGCCCGGCGACGCCATCGGGCGGAGCGGGAACACGGGGCTGGCCGGCTACCCCCACCTCCACTTCGTCGTGACCGGGGGCGGATGGCCCTACCCCTACACCTCGGTCCCGGTGACCTTCGGCAACAGCGAGCCCCGCGAGACGGTGCTCCGCCAGGGGACCACCTACCGCGCGGGCGGCGCCCGATGAGGCCCGCCCGAGCCCTCGCCGTGCTGGTGGTGCTCGCCGGGTGCGACGCCGCGGCCCCGGTCCCGGTGGGCCCCTCGGGGTGCGCCGTGGCCGACTACCCCGCCTGGGAGACGTCGGACTACGTCCTGCCGTACCCGACCGGCCGGGCGTACCAGGTGCTCCAGGGCAACTGCGGCGGGTTCAGCCACACCGTGGTCTCGCGGATCGCGTTCGCGTACGACTTCCGGATGCCCATCGGCGAGGTGGTGGTGGCCGCCCGGGCCGGGGTCGTCTCCGAGGTCGAGGAGTCGTTCCAGGACTTCGACAACCAGTCGGGCCACGAGAACGGCGTGGTCGTGGACCACGGCGACGGGTCGGTCGCGCTCTACCTCCACTTTACCCAGGACGGCGCCGAGGTCGAGGCGGGCGACGCCGTCGCGGCCGGCGACACGCTGGGGTTCAGCGGGAACACCGGGTTCAGCACCGAGCCGCACCTCCACTTCGACGTCCGCCGGGGGTGCGACGGGGGCGACTGCCGCTCGGTCCCGGTCACGTTCCGGAACACGTCGGCCAACCCGCGCGGGCTGGTCGTCGGGATCCCCTACCTCGCCCGGTGACCCGCCTCGCCGCCCTGGTCGCGCTCGCGGCGCTCGCCTCGGGCGGGTGCGACGCGGGCGCCGACGACGTCGGGACGTTCGACGTGACCGTCTCGGGCTCGGGCGTCCAGGCGGTCCTGAGCGGGAGCGCGACGGTCTACCGGGAGCCGGGCGTCGGGGGCGCCGTCGTCTTGGTGCTCCACGACCCGAGCCCGCCGGGCCGCACGGTCTCCGTGTTCTTCGACGACCCGGCCGTCGGGACGCACGTGATCGGCGACCGGGCCCGCCTCCGCTACGTCGACGACGCGCTCCGGTCGTTCGTCGGCGAGGGCGGCACGGTCCAGCTGGCCCGCGCCCAGGCCGACCGGCTGGAGGGCACGGTCGAGGCCGGCCTGCGGCGGACGTCGGGCGAGCCGACGCCGTTCGTGGTCTCGGGGACGTTCCGGGCCGTCCGGTCGCCCCACGCCGGGGCGCCCTAACCCGGGCCGCCGACGCGCGCCCCCGACCCGGTCCGCCTCGGTGCCGAGGCGGGCCCGACCGAGCCTCTCCCCACCCCCCCATGCCTGGCCTCTCGCTCTCGCCCCTCGTCGTCCGCGTCGCCCGTGCGGCCCTGTTGTGGGGCTTCGCCCTGACAGCCGCGGTCGCCCAGGCCCCGCCGCCGGACTCGCTCGCGGCTCGGTGGGCCCGAGCCGTCGCCGACGACGACCGGCCGGCGGTCACGGCCCTGCTCGGGTGGCCCGGCGACGTGCCCGGCGACCCGCCGATCTACCTCGCGGCTCGGAGCGGCCGGACCGGCATCGTCCGCCAGCTGCTCGACGCCGGAGTCGACCCGGACGCGCCGAGCGTCGTCCGCGGCGGCACGACGCCGCTCCACGCGGCGGCGTACTTCGCGCACGTGGAAACGGCCGAGGTGCTCCTCGACGCGGGCGCCGACCCGCTGCGCCGCAACGACATCGGGTTCGCCGCCTTCGACTGGGCCCTGGAACGGGGCGACCTCCCGACGATGGGCTGGCTCGTGGGCCGGCTCCGGCGCGACGCCGACGGGCCCGAGGCGGACTCGTACGGGTTGGTGCTCGCCGTCTTCGCCGACGACCCGGAGGCGCTGGCGCGGCTGCTCGCCGAGGGCGCCGATCCAGCCGCGTCGAACGCGGTCCGCTACCCGCCGCTGACGCTGGCGGCCCGGCTGGACCGCCCCGAGATGGTGGACCTGCTGCTCGCGGCCGGGGCCGACCCCAACAGCGGGCGCGTCGAGCTGGACGAGGCGTCGCCGCTCCACCAGGCGGCCCGGGGCGGGAGCCTCGGCCCCGCCCGGCGACTGCTGGCGGCGGGCGCCGACCCGAACAAGCTCAACGCCCGCGGCTTTACGGCGCTCCACCTAGCGGCGCTCTACGACCGCCCGGCCGTCGCGGCGGCCCTCTTGGCGGCGGGCACCGACCCCGCGGTCCGCTCGGTCGACCCGAACCCGACCATCGGGGAGTACACGGCCTTCGACGTCGCCGTCGAGCAAGGGCGGCCGGCGGTGGCCGACACGCTGCTGGCCTGGGCCGCCCGGCACGCGCCCGACCCCGCGGCCGACCGGCTGGCCCAGGCCGCCCTTCGGGGCGACAGCGACGCCGTCCGCGCCCGCCTCGACGGCGGCGCCGACCCGGACGCCCCCTCTACCCCGGGCCCGACGCCGCTCGCGCTCGCCGCCCGGTTCGGCCAGGCCGACGTCGCCCGCGTGCTCGTGGCGGCCGGGGCCGACCCCGACCGCCGCTCGGTCGACCGGTACGGCGCGACGCCGCTGATGCAGGCCGTCGCGGGCGGCCACGACGACCTCGCCGGCCTCCTCCTCGACGCCGGCGCCGAGGTGGACCGCCGCGACCGCTACGGGCGCACGGCGCTGGCCTGGGCCGCCGGGTCGGGCGCCGGACCGCTGGCCGACCGTCTGCTCGCGGCGGGGGCCCGCCGCGACGTCCGCGGGCTCGGCCGCCAGACGGCCGCCGACGTCGCCCGCGGCCGGGGCGACACCGAGCTGGCCCGGCGCCTGGACTGACCGGCTCTCGGCATGGACCTCCGCATCCCCCCTCCCGTCTCCCAAGCCGACCCCGTCCGCCTCGGTGACCCCCGGGGCGGACTCGGGTCCCTCGTCCCCAACGGTCTCGCCATGCGCCTGCTCCTGCTCGCTCTCGTCCTCACCGCCCCCGCCGCGGCCCAGCCCGACGCCGCGTCCGACCTCGCCCACGTCGAGGCGGTCCTCGACCTGTACATCCAGGGCCACGCCACCGGCGACGGCTCGTACTTCGAGCGGGCGTTCCACCCCGACGCCCTGATGTTCTCGGTCGGCGACGACGGCGCGATGCGCCGGACCGAGCTGCGCACCTGGTTCGGCAACCGGAACCCGCCGGCCGACGACGAGGCCGACCGCCACCGCTGGGTCACCGCCGTCCACGTCGACGGGACGACGGCGACGGCCCGGCTCGTCCTCGACTACCCGGGCGCCCTGCTCCGCGACACGATGACGCTGGTCAAGGCCGACGGCCGGTGGCAGATCGTGAACAAGGTGTTCGTGGTCGAGCCCGCGCGCCCGCGGCCCTGAGCGGCGCGGCGCGCGTACCTTGCCGGCGGAAGCCAGGGGTGCCGCCCCGCCGATCTCGGCGGGCTCGCGGCTGAGACAGACCCTCCGCACCTGATCCGGTTCGCACCGGCGTAGGGAGAGCTTCCGGTACGTCGGCCTCGGTCTCCCCGTGGGACACCCCACGGACCCACCGAGGCGGGCGCTCCCGGCTTCCAGATCCCCTCACCTCTGGACAGCACCGTGACGCGCCTCCGCCTTGGACTCGAGTGGTTCCTCAACCCGGACCACGTCCCGCTTCTCCTCGCCCAGGACCGCGGTTGGTTCAGAGACGCCGGCCTGGAGGTCGAGCTGATCGAGCCCGAGGAGCACCTCGACGCCGTCGAGGCGATCGAGCGCGGCGACATGGACTGCGCCGTGACCGAGCCGCTCCACCTGGTCGAGGACCGCGCCGGGGGCGAGATGTGCGTCGGGTTCGCGCGCTTCCTGCACACGAACGGCGGCGTGATGGCCAAGGCCTCCATCGAGCGCCCGCGCGACATGGCCGGCCCGCGGATCCAGTACCCCGGCGCCCCGGGCCAGGGCGGCCCCGCGATCGTCGCGACGATGGTCGAGGCCGACGGCGGCCCGACCGGGACGGAGGACGGCTACGGCCGCGTCAACAACTCGTTCTACCACACCGACGCGCTCGCCGACGACAAGGCGGACGTGGCGACGCTCGTGTTCCACAACTTCGAGATCGTCGAGGCGCGCCACCGCGGGCTCGACGTCCGGACCTGTTCGCGCTCGAAGGACTGGGGCGTGCCCGACTTCTGCCAGCTCGTCCTGATCACGCACCCCGACAAGCTGGCGGCCGAGCGCGAGACCTTCGAGACGCTGGTCCGCGTCCTGCGCCGCGGCGTCGACGCCGTCAAGCAGGAGCCCGACGCCGCGCGCGAGGTCTACTTCCGGATGACCGGCTCCGACCTGGACGACGCGCTGACGGGCGCCATCTACGACGCGACCGTCCCGTGCTTTACGCACGACTTCTCGATGTCGGCCGACTACTACGCCCGCTCGAAGCCTGGATGGCCGAGCGCGGCCTGATCGACGAGACGCCCGGCGCCGACGTGTACTGGACCAACGACCTCGCCCTCTAGCCCTCCCCGGCCTCGGTACGACGCCTCCCGACGGACCGACCGAGGCCGGCACCCCGACACTACCATGGAGATGCCCACGACGGCCGCCGCCAAGCGCGCCGCGAACGACGCCACCCACGCCCGCATCGAGGAGCTCTCGGACGAGGTCCGCCGCCCGCTCCCGGGCTCCCGCAAGATCTACGTCACCGGCTCGCGCCCCGACCTCCGCGTCCCGATGCGCGTCGTCGACCAGAGCCCGACGACCGGGTCGTTCGGCGACGAGGCCGAACCCGCCGATCCCGATCTACGACTGCTCCGGGCCGTACACCGACCCCGACGCCGACCATCGACCTGCGCGCGGGCCTGCCGTCCGTGCGCGGGGCCTGGATCGAGGAGCGCGGCGACACCGAGCAGCTGGCGGACCTGACGAGCGCGTTCGGGCGCGAGCGTGCCGTCGACGCCAAGACGGAGAACCTGCGCTTCGAGCACGTCCACCGGCCGCGCCGCGCGAAGGCGGGCCAGACCGTCACCCAGCTCCACTACGCCCGCAAGGGCATCGTGACGCCCGAGATGGAGTACGTCGCCATCCGCGAGGCGCAGAACCTGGAGGCGCTGCGCGAGACCGACCCCGGCCTGTTCGCGCAGCACGCGGGCAACAGCTTCGGCGCCAGCATCCCGCGCGAGATCACGCCCGAGTGGGTGCGCTCCGAGGTCGCCCGAGGCCGGGCCATCATCCCGGCCAACATCAACCACCCGGAGCTGGAGCCGATGGCGATCGGCCGCAACTTCCTGGTCAAGATCAACGCCAACATGGGCAACTCGGCGGTCACGTCGAGCATCGCCGAGGAGGTCGAGAAGCTGACGTGGGCCATCCGCTGGGGCGCGGACACGGTGATGGACCTGAGCACCGGCCAGCACATCCACGAGACGCGCGAGTGGATCCTGCGCAACTCGCCGGTCCCCATCGGGACCGTCCCGATCTACCAGGCGCTCGAAAAGGTCGGCGGCACGCCCGAGGACCTGACGTGGGAGCTGTTCGCGCGACACGCTCGTCGAGCAGGCCGAGCAGGGCGTCGACTACTTCACCATCCACGCGGGCGTGCTCCTGCGCTTCGTGCCGCTCACGGCCAGCCGGCGGACCGGCATCGTCAGCCGCGGCGGCTCCATCATGGCCAAGTGGTGCCTCGCGCACCACCGTGAGAACTTCCTCTACACGCACTGGCAAGAGATCTGCGAGATCTGCGCCGCCTACGACGTGTCGTTCTCCATCGGCGACGGCCTGCGCCCCGGCTCCATCCAGGACGCCAACGACGACGCCCAGTTCGCCGAGCTCTACGTCCAGGGCGAGCTGACCAAGACGGCCTGGAAGCACGACGTGCAGGTGATGAACGAGGGCCCGGGCCACGTGCCGATGCACATGATCCAGGAGAACATGCAGAAGCAGATCGACTGGTGCGGCGAGGCCCCGTTCTACACGCTCGGTCCGCTCACGACCGACATCGCGCCGGGCTACGACCACATCACGTCGGGCATCGGCGCGGCGATGATCGGGTGGTTCGGGTGCGCGATGCTGTGCTACGTGACGCCCAAGGAGCACCTCGGCCTGCCCAACCGCGACGACGTGCGCGAGGGCGTCATCACGTACAAGATCGCGGCGCACGCGGCGGACCTCGCCAAGGGCCACCCGGGCGCCCAGGCCCGCGACAACGCGCTGTCGAAGGCGCGCTTCGAGTTCCGCTGGCAGGACCAGTTCAACCTCGGCCTCGACCCCGAGCGCGCCTGCGCCTTCCACGACGAGACGCTGCCCAAGGAGAGCGCCAAGGTGGCCCACTTCTGCTCGATGTGCGGCCCGAAGTTCTGCTCGATGAAGATCACCCAGGACGTGCGCGACTACGCCGCCGAGCACGGGGTCGACGTGGAGGCGGCGATCCCCGAGGGGATGCGCGAGAAGAGCCGCCAGTTCGAGGCGCTCGGCGGCCAGATCTACCACGAGTCCCTGCCGGACGAGGCGTGACACCGCCCGCCTCGGTGGCTCCGCGGAGGGACCGAGGCGGACCGGCATGTGCTCCGAGTCGCTGCCCGACAGGCCCGAGCCGCTGAACTCTATCGAGAGGTCCGACGTTCGCGTCCTTCACGAGGCCTCGGTTCTATGGATGCCCCTCTGACGACGACTTCGCCCCTGTGGCATCGCGTGCTCGCAGATCCGCGCCTCCGCGACCTGCCCTACCGCGTGGAAACCGAAGAGCCTGACCGAATCATCTTGAGCCCACACAAGCCTCGGCACAGCTTCCAGCAAAGCCGCCTCGTCCGGTTGCTCTTCGAGCACGTTCAGGAAGCTGGGGAGCCCACGGTGGAGTTTGCGGTGGAGACGCCCCACGGTGTGAAGGTGCCCGACGTGGTGTGGATCTCCGACTCGCGTGCTGCGCAGATCCCTGACGACGCCGAGGCGAGCCCTGTGATGCCCGAGCTCGTCGTCGAGGTGCTCTCTCGCTCCAACCCGAAGCGCGAGATGATGGGCAAGGTCCAGCTCTACCTGCAGGGCGGCGCGCACGAGGTCTGGCTCTGCGACGCCGACGGACGCCTCACCGTCTACGACGAGTCGGGCGAGCGCGCGACGTCGGCCCTGGCCCCCACCTTCCCGGAGATCCTGCCGTCGTAGCCCTCCCCCGGGCCTGGGCGACGCCATCAGGCACGGCGTGGACGTGGAGGCGGCGATCCCGGAGGGGATGCGCGAGAAGAGCCGCCAGTTCGAGGCGCTCGGCGGCCAGATCTACCACGCGTCGCTGCTCGACGAGTCCTGACCGGGCCCACCTCGGGGACTCCGTCGGGAGAGTCGCCGAGGCGGGCAGGGGCGAGAGCAGAGACCCGGAGGGCAACGATTGCAGGCGCTCCGGGTCTTGCGGACTCGGCCGGTGGGTGGGGGATGCCCTCGACCGGACGATCCCTCCCCGCTTTCCCCCGCTCATGCCCTTCGCTCTCCCCTTCCGGGCCCTCGGCCTCGCGGCCGCCCTCAGCGCCGCTCCGTCCGCTCAGGACGTTTCCGCTCAACTCGGCGCCTATCTCACCGCGGCCCACGAGGCCGGACGCTTCGACGGGACCGTCGTCGTCGCCGACGGGGGCGCGGTGGTGTATGAAGGGAGCGTCGGCGAGGCGGACCGATCGTGGGGCATCCCGAACGCGCCGGACACCCGGTTCCGAATCGCGTCGCTGACCAAACAGTTCACGGCCGCCCTGGTGCTCAAGCTCGTCGAGGCCGGCGACCTGGATCTCGACGCGCCCATCACGCGAACCCTCCCCGACTACCCGGCCGCGCAGGGCGACCGCGTGACGATCCACCACCTGCTGTCGCAGACCTCGGGCATCCCCGAACACCTCGGCCTCCCGGGCTTCGACGACATGAAGCGGCGGCCCTACGCGCCCGACTCCTTCCTGGCCGTCTTCTCCGGCCTGCCTCTCGACTTCGAGCCGGGAAGCGAGTTCGCGTACAGCAACTCCAACTACTACCTCCTCGGCGTGATCGTCGAACACGTCACCGGGCAGCCCTACCCCGCCGCGCTCCGCGAGCGGCTCCTCGGGCCCCTCGGCCTCGACGACACCGGCTACGACGACGGCGCGACGGTGATCGACCGGATGGCGCAAGGCTACGCCCGCGTCGGGGCCGGCTACCAGCACGCGACCTACTTCGACCCGAGCGTGCCGTACGCCGCCGGCATGATGTACTCGACGGCGCGCGAGCTCGTGACGTGGACGCAGGCCCTCCACCGGGGCGCCCCGTTCGAGCACGCCGAAACGCTGGAGCGGATGACGACGCCGGTCCTCAGCGACTACGCCTACGGCCTGGGCGTCTCCATGCTGCCCCTCGGCCCGGCCCCGGTCCGCGCCATCGGCCACGACGGCGACATCTTCGGCTTCTCGACCTTCCTCCTCCACTTCCCCGACGAGGACCGAACGGTCGCCGTGGTCGCCAACACCGAGGGCCGCACGCAGCCCATCGCGTTCGACCTCGCGCGGATCCTCTACGGCCAGACGGTCGAGCGTCCCACCCGGCCCGTCGGCCTCGAACTGGCCGCCGTCCTCGACGCGGACGGCATCGACGCCGCGATCGAACGCTACCGCGAGATCCGAGGGCGCGAGGCGGAGGCGTACGACCTCGGCGAGGACCAGCTCAACGCGCTCGGCTACCTCGTCCTCGGCCGCGGAGACGTGGCGGCGGCGGTCCGCCTGTTCGAGCTCAACGTCGAGATGCACCCGGAGGCGTGGAATCCGCACGACAGCCTAGGCGAGGCAACCCTCGCCGCAGGCGACCGCGACCGGGCCGTTGCGAGCTACCAGCGCGCCCTCACGCTCAACCCGACCAGCGAGAGCACGCGCGAGGTACTGGAGCGGCTGGGCGCCGAGATCCCGGACACCGAGGTGCGCGTGCCGGCCGCAGTGTTGGCGCGCTACGTGGGCCGGTACACGCTGCAGCCCGGGGTCGTGATCGAGGTTTCGCGCGACGGCGACCGGCTCTTCGCCGAGGCGCCCGGCCAGCCGGTCCGCGAGTTGGTCCCCAGCTCAGAGACCCAGTTCCGAATCCCGGCGATGGACGCCCAGATCCGGTTCGTCGCCGACGGCGGTCCGGCGGAGGGGCTGGTTCTGGACGTGGACGGCCAGACCCTGAACGCGGTCCGTGCCGAGTAGCCGCGCCGCGCTCCACGGGAGCCGGATCTCCCCCGCCTCGGTCACCCTCTCGACCGGGTCACCGAGGCGGGCGAACTGGGATCAGGGGCGGGCCGAGAACCACCCGGCCACGCTCATCCGCTCGCGGCGCGCGGGGCGGACCTCGTGCTCGACCTGCCCGCTCAGGAACGCGACCAACGTGCCGCCCGTCGGCGTGACGTCGTGGAACGGCTCGGGCTGGGCGCCGTCGAGGAAGAGGCGGAGGTGGCCGCCGTCGGCCTCGGCCCAGTCGTCGTTGAGGTAGAGGACCGTCGAGACGACGCGCGCCGGTCCCGGCCCGTGGAAGGCGTCGAGGTGGCGCGCGTAGACGGCGCCCACCGGGTAGACCGCGACGTGGGCCTCGAGCCGGTCCAGCCCGAGGAAGAGCGTCCGGTTGAGGTGGACGCGGAGCGCCTCCAGCGCGCCCAGCGTCCCCCGCTCGCCGGGCGCGTCCCGATCGCCGTCGAGCCACAGCACGTCGTCGCCGCGGGCGCTCTCGCGGGACCGGTGCCCCTGGCCTCGACCGGTGCCGGCCCGGTGGAACTCGGCCCGCCGGGCGGCGGACTCGTTGCGGAGCGACGCCACCAACGCCGCGTCGAGAAAGCCGGGCTGGACGGACCAGCCGGTCGCGTCGAGGTCGGCGGCCACGCGGTCGGCCGCGGCAAGGGATGGGGTCACGGAGGGCGGCCAAAGCGGGAGACGGCCGTGACCCAGTGTACACCGGCGCGCCGTCCGGTCCACCCGGCCCGGCGTCCGCGGTCCGCCTCGGTCGCCGCCCGGGCCGGGCTGACGCGTCTCCGGTCCGAGCGGGCGTGCGCGCGACCGGCGTCGACCGGCGGCGAGGAGCCATTCCAGATCCCGTCTTCTCGGACCGGCACAGGCGCCCCCCCCGGTCGGGCGTTCGACGGCCATGGCCCTCACGCTCCACGCGCTCGCCGAGACCGCCCCGACCGGCTCGATCTTCCTCCACGCGGGCCGCAACCCCAAAAGCCAGATCATCAAGGCGACCGAGGCCAGCCCGTGGTCGCACCTCGGACTCATCGTCCGGCCGGAGGACGTGGGCCAGGAGGCCGGGCCGCCCTGGCTGTGGGAGTCGACGGACCGGACGAACTTGGCCGACGCCCGCCGTGGGACGCACGCCACCGGCACCCAGATCGTCCCGCTCTTGGACCGGATCCGCTCCGACCAGGCGTCCGGGCACGTGAGCCGGCAGGCCGTCCGGCTCTACCGGGGCTCGCTCGGTCCGGACGCGGCGCGGGCGCTCCGTGAGGGGATCGAGGAGCGGAGCGGCATCCCGTTCCCGACCACGGTCGGGCTCGTGGCCGGCTACCTGCTCCACCTGGTCGACCGCGAGGGGACGCCCGAGATGACGGTCTGCACCGAGCTCGCGGCCGACTCGCTCCAGCGGATGGGGTGGCTGACGCGGGAGACGGACCCCAACGGGTACGGCCTGAGCGACTTCGAGCCCGGCGGGCAGGTCGACGCCGACGCGCTCGGGGACGCCTCGTGGGGCCCGCTCGGGGCCGTGGAGTGGGTCGCGGGAAAGCGGGCTGCCTAGACGCGACCGCGAGCGACCTCCCCCGCCGCGGTGACGCCACGGGGAGGCCGAGGCGGAGGGAACGGTGGGGGGACTAGCGAGCGCGGCGCCAGACCTGGGTGCGGCCCAGCGCGCGGACGCCCACGTAGCCCCGCACGCGGAGCCGGTCCGGGCCGTCCAAGCGCAGGACGCCGCGGTAGGTCTTGCCGTTGGTCGGGTCCGTCAGCCGGCCGCCGGAGAACTCGTCGCCCTGCCACGTCATGCCCTGGATGATCGGGACCGTCCGGAGGTCGGCGCCCTGGTAGGTCCCGCGGCAGTCGTCGCACCGGAACTGGGGCGAGGGGTAGGCCGCCGTCGGCAGCAGGCGGACGATGCGGCCCTGGAGCACGCCGTCCCGCTCGGTGATCCGCATGACGGACTGGGCCTCGGTCCCGGCGTCGTTGTAGGTGGTCCAGTCGCCGAGGTAGGCGCGGGCGGGCGCGGGCACCGACTGCGCAGCGGCGACGGGCGCCACCAGGGCGACCAGGAACAGGAGACGGAGCGGGCGGAGCATGGACGCCGGGGTGGTGGGAACGGAGAGTCTACGGGCCGCGCGGAGGCGTCGCCCATGGGGGGCCCTCCCAACGCCGGCCGGCCGGCCGCTGGTGCCTCGGCCCGCGCGCCACTCCCCCCGCCTCGGCGACCCGCCGAACCCGGCGGGCGAGCCCGGCGCTACCGGGCCAGACCGAGCGCGTCGAACAGCGCCCGGCCGACCGCGTCGTTCGGCGTCCGCCCGTGGAACCGGGCGGCGCCCGGGCCCCAGGCGTAGAGCCCGACGTCGACGGCCGTGTGGCCGCCGGTCGTCCAGCCGATGCCGGCGGGCTGGGAGGCGAGGTCGACGACGAGCGACCGCATGGCGGCGGCGTCCTGGGCCGCGCCGCGGAGGGCCTCGGCGGCCCCGTCCGGCAGGGCGTCCAGGCCCAGCGACTCGCGGACCGCCTCGGCCGGGTCGTCGCCGGCGGCGATCCGGGCGCTCAGCGCCTCGTAGCTGGCCGTCGCGGCGAGCAGCGGGGCGGGGTCCCAGACGTAGACCCCGTCGCGGCCCAGCGTCATGCCGCCCGTCTCGTGGTCGGCCGTCGACACGACCAAGGTCTGGCCGTCGCGCGCGGCCCAGTCGAGGACGGCCGCCACGGCGGCGTCGTAGGCCAGGACGTCGCCGAGGTGGGCGGCCGGGTCGTTGGCGTGGCCGGCGTGGTCGATCCGGCTGCCCTCGACCATCAGGAAGAACCCGCGCGCCTGGCCGTCGGGCGAGGCCGCGAGCAGGTCGAGCGCCCGGGTCGCCATCTCGGCCAGCGACGGCTGGTCGGTCGCGTCGCGGTCGACCTCGTAGGCGAGGTGGTCGTCGGCCAGGAGCGCGGCGGCGGGCGTCGCCGCGAGCGCGTCGTAGCCGGCCCGGTCGGTGGCGCGCGCCCACTCGTCGCCGAGCGCGGCGTCGCCGGCGAAGAACCGGCGGCCGCCCCCGAACAGGACCTCGACGCCGGAGCCGGCCATCTGACGGGCGATCTCGGCCTCGTCGGCGCGCTGGGGGACGTGGGCCGCGAACGAGGCCGGCGTGGCGTGCGTGATCCGGCTGGTCGCGACGAGCCCGGTCGCGAGCCCGGCCGCCTCGGCCGCCTCCAGGACCGTCCGGCACGGGGCGCCGTCGGCGTCGACGCCGATGGCCCCGTTGTACGTCTTGAGGCCGCAGGCGTAGGCCGTCGCGCCGGCCGCCGAGTCGGTCACCCGGCTGTCGGTCGCCGACGTCTCGACGGACCCGACGAGCAGGCTGTCGAGGGCCAGCGGGGCGCCCTTGGCGGCGGCCCCGAGCGTGGCCGAGGCCGGCCCGAACCCGTCGGCGATCATCAGGACCACGTTGCGGGGCGCCTCGGGCTGGGAGGCCGGCGGGGCTGTCGGCGCGGCGACCGAGGCGGGCGGGGCCGACGCGCAGGCGCCGACGGCGAGCGCGAGCAGGACGAGGAGGGGGCGGTGCATGGGCGGGGACGGGTGGGCGGGACCGACAGCCTACGGACCGCCAACGCGCGCCGGGTGGACGCCGTACCGGCGGCCCGGTCTTCGCGCCGAATCCGAGGCCTCCCGGGGGTCGGGTCGGCCGCCTCCACCTATGATTGTGAGCGGACGGCCCGCCGCCGAACGTCGGCGGAGCGGGCGCGTACGTCCCCCTCCCTCTTCCCCTTCCCCCCCAGTTATGAAGCTCACCGTGGTAGGCGCGGGCAACGTCGGCGCAACGGTCGCCGAGTGCGTCGCGCGCATGGACATCGTCCAGAACATCGCCCTCATCGACATCAACGCCGGCGTGGCCAAGGGCAAGGCCCTCGACCTGATGGAGTCGGCCCCGATCCACGGGTTCGACACCGTGATCGAGGGCGGCGACGACTACGAGATCACGGCCAACTCGGACGTGACCGTGATCACGGCCGGCCTGCCCCGCAAGGAGGGGATGAGCCGCGACGACCTGCTCAAGGTCAACTCCGAGATCGTGGCGAGCGTGACCCAGCAGGTCGCGGAGAAGAGCCCGAACACGATCCTGATCGTGGTCTCGAACCCGCTCGACGTCATGACCTACGTGGCCTACATGGAGTCGGGCTTCCCGAGCCAGCGGGTCATGGGCATGGCCGGCGTGCTCGACACGGCGCGCTACCGGGCGTTCCTCAAGATGGAGACCGGCGCCTCGATCCGCGACATCAACGCGATGCTGCTGGGCGGCCACGGCGACTCCATGACGCCGCTCCCCCGGTTCACGACCATCGGGAGCCAGCCGGTCACGGACCTGATCGAGGCGTCCCGCCTGGACGAGATCATCGAGCGGACCAAGAAGGGCGGCGGCGAGATCGTCAAGCTGATGGGCACCTCGGCGTGGTACGCGCCGGGCGCCGGCGCGGCCGAGATGGTCGAGGCCATCGTCAAGGACTCGAACCGCGTGCTCCCGGCCGCGGCCTGGGTCTCGGGCCAGTACGGCCTGGAGGACATGTTCATCGGCGTCCCGGTCCGCCTGGGCACGGGCGGCGTCAAGGAGATCGTCGAGCTCGACCTCAACGACAAGGAGAAGTCCGACATGCAGTCGTCGGGCGCCCACGTCCGCGAGGTGATCGAGGCGTACCAGAACCTGCCCAAGGGCGACGCCTAGCGCGCGCCTCCGGTCGACGGCTACGGGGCGGCTCCCACGGTGGGGGCCGCCCCGTCCTGTTCGGCCCGGCCCGCCTCGGTGTGTCCGCGGGCGTGCCGAGGCGGGCACGGAGCGGACGGCCTGGGCCGTTGGCACGCCACATCCCGCCTGCCGCCATGCGCCGACTGCTCCTGCCCGCCCTCGCCCTGCTCACCGTGCCTGCCGCCGCCCAGGACGACGGCCGCCAGGTCGACGAGGAGACCGTCGTCGTCCGCGAGCGGTCCGGTGACGTCGACGGGCGGGAGGTCCGGGTCCGGGTCGAGCGCGACGGGCCGCGCGTGGTGGTCCGCAGCGAGGTCGAGGGGGAGGTGGAGGAGCGCGTGATCGAGGTGGACCTGGACGGCCCGGTGGGCCTGCTGGAGTCGGCCCTGGGCGACGCCGCCCGGCTGGGCGAGGTCCTGCGCCGGGTCGGCGGCTCGGCCGGCACGTCGCCCGAGACGGCCGCCCGGATGCGTGAGCTCCAGACCGAGGCGCGCGACCTGGCGCGCCGCACGCGCGAGGCCCAGGGCCGCGACCGACGCGACGCCGAGGCCGACCTCGACCGCGTGCTCGGCGAGCTGTTCGACGTCCGCGCCCAGGCCCGCCGCGAGCAAGCCGCCCACCTGCGCGACCGGGCCGACGCGTTGCGCGCCGAGGCCGACGAGCTGGAGGCCGCCCTCCGCGAGCGGGACGGCCAGCGGGCCGCGCTGATCGAGGCGCGCCGGGCCGAGCTGCTGGGCGAGCCCGGCGCCGACTGGTAGGCCACCGCCCCTGGGTAACCCCCGCCTCGATGCCGAGGCGGGCAGGGTCGGGCGGGCCCTCGCGCGGGGGGCCGGCCAGGGTTTCTCGCCGACCGGGTCCCGAGGCGGCGCTACCATGCGGCTCGCTCACCCCCCTCTCATATGGCCGACCGCGAGGCTCCCGCGACGTCCACCGCCCGGTTCGGCACGTTCGCCGGCGTGTTCACGCCCAACGTGCTCACCATCCTGGGCATCATCCTCTTCCTGCGGACCGGGTGGGTCGTGGGCCAGGCCGGGCTGTGGGGGGCCCTCGTCATCATCCTGATGGCGAACGCGATCTCGTTCCTGACCGGCCTGTCGCTCTCGTCGATCGCGACGAGCATGGACGTCCGGGCGGGCGGCAACTACTACCTCATCTCGCGGTCGCTGGGGCTCGAGATCGGCGGCGCCATCGGGATCCCGTCTGTACCTGTCGCAGGCGATCTCGGTCGCGTTCTACATCATCGGCTTCGTCGAGGCCATGTCGGGCGTGCCCTGGCTGGCCGCGCTCGACCCCCAGCTGTTAGCGACCGGCGTCGCGCTCGCGTTCGTGGTCATCGCCTACATCGGGGCCGACTTCGCGCTCAAGATCCAGTTCGTCATCCTGGGCATCCTGGTCGCCGCGCTCGTCTCGTTCTTCGCCGGCGGCTGGGGCGACATCGGCGCGCCGACGACGGCGCGCGAGCTACACCGACGGCGTCTCGTTCTGGGTCGTGTTCGCCGTGTTCTTCCCGGCCGTGACCGGCATCGAGGTCGGGATCTCGTCTGTCGGGCGACCTCAAGGACCCGTCCCGGAGCATCCCCCGGGGCACGATCGCCTCGATCGCCGTGACGGCCGTCGTCTATGTGCTGGCGGCCGTCTGGTTCGCGACCCACTTCACGGCCGAGGAGCTGATCTCGCAACACGGGCGCGATGGCCGAGACTCTCGGCCGTGCCCATCCTGATCCTGGCCGGCGTCGCCGCGAGCACGCTGTCGAGCGCGCTGGGCAGCGTGCTGGCCGCGCCGCGGACGCTGGAGGCCGTCGCGACCGACCGCGTGGTCCCGCGCTGGATGGCCGGGCGGATGGGGAGCCCGACCGAGCCCCGCGCGGCCGTCCTGCTCGACGGGCGTCGTGGCCGTCGTCGTGATCTGGGCCGGCGACATCGACGCCGTGGCGCCGGTCATCACGATGTTCTTCCTCAACACCTACGGGATGGTCAACCTGGTGGCGGCCATCGAGAAGGCCGTCGGCAACCCGAGCTTCCGGCCGACCTTCGCCGTCCAGTGGTGGGTGCCGGCGCTCGGCGCGCTGGGCTGCTACGGGGCCATGTTCCTGATCAACGCGCCGGCCACCGTCGCGGCCATCGTGGTGACCTACGGGATCTACTTCGGGCTACGGCGGCGCGAGACGGTCGAGGCACGTGGGGCGACGTCCGGAGCGGCGTCTGGACCTCGCTGGCCCGGTTCGCGCTGCTCAAGCTGGAGCGCCGGGGCGCCCGACGCCCGCGCAACTGGCGGCCCAACCTGATGGTGTTCACGGGCCAGCCCCACAACCGCGAGCGGCTGGTGGCCCTCGCCGACTGGCTCAGCCTGGGGCGTGGCGTGGTCACGTTCAGCCAGCTCATCACGGGCGCCGTCGACGACCCGAACAAGCCCGCGCTGCGGCGAGCAGGCCCGCGAGCGGATCCGGGCCTACATCCGGGACCACCGGATGGCCGCGTTCGCCGAGGCCCAGATCGTCCCCGACTTCGCGACCGGCGCCGTCGCGGTCGCCCAGGCTCACGGGGTCGGGCGGCTGGAGGCCAACACAGTCATGATGGGCTGGAGCGGGACGACGGGCGGGCGGGCGCTGCTGCTCCGCGTGCTTCGCGACCTGGCCGACCTGGGCAAGTCGGTCCTGTTCTTGCGCGTCGACGACGCGCGCGGCTTCGGCGACCGCCGACGGATCCAGGTCTGGTGGGGCGGGCGCGGCGGCAACGGCGACCTGATGCTGCTGCTGGCCCACCTGATCCGCCGCCACCGCGACTGGGACGGCGCCGCGCTGCGGGTGATCCGGATGGTCGGTCGGCCGGAGGCCGTCGAGGGCGTCCGCGCCGACACCGAGCGGCTGCTGGAGGCCGTCCGCGTCGAGGCCGAGGTCCGGATCATCGTCCGCGCCGACCGTGACCGCCCGTTCGCCGACCTGATCCGGCGAGCACGCGCCGACGCCGACCTGACGGTCCTCGGCATGCAGCGGCCCGACGCGGGCGAGGCCGAGGCCTACGGCGAGGGCCTCGACGCGCTCGCCCGGGCGGCCGGGACCGTCCTGCTCGTCCACAGCGGAGCCCCCGAGGAGACGACGCTCTAGGACGCCACCGGGCCGGCGCTCGGCCGGGCTCCGGCCTCCCCCGCCTCGGGCCCGAGGCGGGCGGGGTCAGCGGCGGACGACGGCGTCGACGGCGCTCGCGGCGTCGGTGCACGCGCGGACGACGTAGCGCCCCGCCGCCCACCCGGCCGCGTCGATGGGGAGACGCCGCGGCCCCGCATCAGCGGCGGCCTCGTGCGTCGACATCCGCCGGGCGAGCGCGTCGAACGCGTCGAACGTCACCGCGCCCAGCTCTGGCACGTCGAGGGCGAGCGTCGGCGGACCCGCGGTTGGACGCGGGCCGACCGTGGGCGCGAGCCGGCCCGCCTCGGGGTCGTCATCGGAGACGACGGGACGTCGGGAGCCGATCTCCAGCACGCTCCCGTCCGGCTGGCGGACCGCGGCGGACCGCAGGCGGACCTCGACGCGCGCCTGACAGAACCCGCCCCACCGCTCGCCGTCGCGGGCGATGGGGGCGGGGCTGCCCGTCCGCCAGCACGGGCGGGGGCCGGGTGCGGGCAGAGCGTGGGACCGGACGTCGCCGACCGAGACCGGGTCGTAGGTCCAGGCCGGGTCGGGGTCGGCCTCTTGCGCCGCGACGGCCGAACCGAGCGCGACGGCCGAACCGAGCGCGACAAAGGCAAGGAGGCGTATGGCGGCACACACGAGCGGGACCGGCCGAGATTCGCACCCGGACTCCGACCACGACACGCCCGCCTCCCCCACCTCGGCACCGAGGTGGACCGGGTGGGAACGTGGGGCGGGGCGGCGGCGAACACCGCCCGTGGCCTCCGACCTCGCCCTGCGTCGCACGCTCACCGTCCGCTCGCCCGCCGACGGCGCCAAGCTGGTGCTCGTCAAGAAGCGCGGCGAGTCGATCGAGCACGTCCTGATGAAGGCGGCCCTGTGGGTGCTCTACCGGCCCGACTACCCCGACGTCCGCGTCGAGGTGCCCATCGGCGACGCATACAAGCCGGACCTGGTCGCGCTCGCGCCGCCGCCGGGCGGGCTGGCCTACGGCGACGCCCAGCCCGTGTTCTGGGGCGAGGCCGGCAGGGTGTCGGCCCAGAAGTGGCGGTCGCTGCTCCGGCGCTTCCCCGACACCCACTTCGCGCTGGCACGGTGGGCCGAGCGGCTCGACCCCCACGCCGCCGCGATCCGGCGCGCGCTCGACGGGCGGCCCCGGCGGGCCCCGGTCGACGTGGTCCGCGTCCCGGCCGACGTCGAGCGGCACCTCGGCGCCGACGGGACGTTCGCGCTGTCCCTGAGCGACGTCGAGCGCGTCCGGCTCGATTCCGGGGGGACCTGACGCCCTCGCCGGTCCGCCGTGCGGATCCTTCCCCCATGCCCCTGTCCGACCACGTCGTCCTGGTAGACGCCGCCGACCGCGAGATCGGGACGGCCGACAAGCTGGCGGTCCACCGCGACGGGCGGCTCCACCGGGCCGTCTCGGTGTTCCTGTTCGACGGCCAGGGCCGCTGGCTCCTGCAGCGCCGGGCCGACGGGAAGTACCACTCGCCCGGGCTGTGGTCGAACACGGCGTGCACCCACCCCAGGCTGGGCGAGGCGCCCCAGGCCGCTGCGAGCCGGCGGCTGGACGAGGAGATGGGCGTCCGGTGCGCGCTCCGGCCGGCCTTCGCGCGCGTCTACCGGGCCGAGCTGGTGGGCCCCGAGAGGCTGGTCGAGCACGAGCTCGACCACGTCTTCGTGGGCCGGTTCGACGGGACGCCGGTCCCGGCCGTGGCCGAGGTCGGCGGCTGGCGCTGGGCCGACGGCGACGTGCTCCGCGCCGACCTCGGCGGGCGGCCCGAGCGCTACACGCCCTGGTTCCGGCTGTTCCGCGACGAGGTGGCCCGGGCGGCCCGCGACCTGGGGCCGGCGTAACTCGCCCGCCGGGCGGCCCGTAGCCCAGCGACACGCACGCCCCGACCATGTCCGCCTCCCGCTCGTCCCTCGTCTCCGACGTC
>CAVUDG010000001.1:0-717070 GCA_963740235.1 uncultured Bacteroidota bacterium | reverse complement strand
ACTTGGCCGGCGTGTAGTCGGCGCTCCCGGTCTCGGTGTCGGGCAGGATCCGCCCGCCGAACCCCAGCACCTTGCCGATGGGCGACAGGATGGGGAACATGAGCCGGTCGCGGAACACGTCGTAGTGGCCGCCGCCCTGGCGCTCCTTGGCCAGCCCGACCGCCTCCAGGACCTCGGGCTCGTAGCCGGCCTCGTGGCCGCCTGGACCAGCCCGTCCCAGGCCGGCGTTGAGACCCCGATCCCGAACTCGCGGACGGCCTCCTTGGAGAACCCCCGGCCCCGGAGGTACTCGACTGCCTGCTCGCCCTCGGGCGTGCCCAGCTGGGTGTAGAAGTAGCCGGCCGCGAACCGGAGCGCCGCGTGGAGCCCGGCCTTCCGGTCGCCCTCGGTCTGCCCCCTCCTCCGGATCTCATCCCGGCCCGGTCGGCCAGCAGCCGGACGGCGTCCAAGAACCCCGAGCCCTCGATCTTCTGGACGAACGAGAACACGTCGCCAGACTCCCGCACCCGAAGCAGTGGAAGAAGCCCTTGTCGGGGACGACGTTGAACGACGGGGACTTCTCGTTGTGGAACGGGCACAGCCCGACGTAGCTGCTCCCCTGCTTTTTGAGCCGGACGCGGTCGCTCACCACGTCGACCAGGTCGGACGCGGCGCGGACTTCTTCGATAACGGCGTCGGGGATGCCGGCCATAGGGGTGTGGGGGACGGGAGGAGTTTAGCCAGGCAGGTGGCGACGTCGCGTCAGACTGGCCGCGTCGACCTCGACGGCGTCGCCGACCGAGACGAGCCCGCCCGAGACGACGGCGACCGGACGCCGCCCGGCCGACCAACGCGTCGAACGCCGCCGGCTGGCCCGTCACGCGGACGAGGCACTTGCACGGCGCGCACGGCCGCACGACGGCCGGGCCCCGCCGACGGCGATCTCGCCGCCGACGACGGCGCCCAGGTCGAGCCCTTCGACGACCACGTTGCCGGCGGTGCTCGCCCGCGCCCATCGTCACGCCGAACTCGCGCGCGGCGTCGGCCAGCGCGTCGGCCGAGACGAGGGTGAGGTCGCGGGCCGGGCCCGGCCAGCGGCTGAACGAGCCGGCCCCGGCCGCGTAGTCGCCTCCAGCCCCCGTCCTGGCAGCGCGCGCGCCGACGCGACCGGGACGACGGGCGCGCCGGCCGCGGGGGCGACGAACATCTGGACGACTCGGCCGGTCATGGAGCAGAACGCGGAGGGCGGGAGCCGGGTCAACGCCCGACACCGCACCGAGTCCCATGCCCGACACGACCCGCCCCCAAGACGTCGACCCCGCCAAGCCCGTCACCGAGGTGGACCAGGAGGTCCCGCCGACGCCCCAGGGCCGCGCCGACGACGACTCCGACGTCCGCGACGACGACGGCGACACGGACATCGAGGCCTGACATCGCCCGGCCCGCCTCGGCCGTACCGTGCGGGGGCCTCCCCTCCCGCCGACGCGATGCCCCGGCGACTCCCCTCCGCCTGCCCAACGCCAGCGGCCAGACGCTGGCCGCGCGGCTCGACCGGCCCGACGCCGGCGAGCCCGTCGCGTACGCCTTGTTCGCGCACTGCTTCACGTGCTCGAAGGACCTCCGGGCCGTCCGCCGGATCGCGACCGGCCTGACCGAGCGCGGGATCGGCGTGCTGTCGGTCGACTTTACCGGCCTGGGCCAGTCCGAGGGCGCGTTCGAGGACACGGACGTTCTCGACGACCGTGGCCGAGACCTGGTCGCGGCGGCCGGCTATCTGGAGAGGGAGCACCAGGCGCCCCGAGCCTGCTGTCGGCCACTCGCTGGGCGGGGCGGCCGTGCTGGTCGCGGCCGGCGAGCTCCCCGACGTCCGCGCGGTCGCGACCATCGGCGCGCCGTGCGACCCGGGCCACGTCCGGCGCCACCTGCTCGCTCAGGAGGCCGAGATCGTCACCGAGGGCGAGGCCGTCGTCGACCTGGGCGGGCGTCCGTTCACCATCCGCCGCGAGTTCCTGGACGACCTCGACACCCACGACCGGATGCGCGAGCGGGTCGCCGGCCTCGACCGGGCGCTGCTGGTGTTCCACGCGCCCCAGGACCAGACGGTCGGCATCGAGCAGGCCCGGCACCTGTTCCAGGCCGCGCGGCACCCCAAGAGCTTCGTCTCGCTCGACGGCGCCAACGACCTGCTGAGCGACCCGGCCGACGCCCGCTACGTCGCCGACGTGCTGGCGGCCTGGGCCGGGCGCTACCTCTGCCCCGAGCCCGCCCGCCGGCGCCGAGGCGGAGGGGGCCGGCTACGACGACCACGGTGACCGCCGACATCGGCGCGTCCGGGTTCCAGACGGCGATGGCGGCCCGCGGCTTCTCGGTCGTCGCCGACGAGCCGGCGTCGGTCGGCGGGACCGAGACCGGCCCGACGCCCTACGACCTGCTCGGGATGGCGCTCGGCGCCTGCACCGCCATGACCGTCCGGATGTACGCCGACCGCAAGAAGGTGCCGGCTCGACGGCGTCGGCGTGACGGTGTACACGCGCCCGGATCGACCACTCCGACGACTGCGAGACGTGCCTCACGGGCCAGACCAGCTGAGCCGACTCCGGACGGTCCGCTTCGACGGCGACCTGGACGACGCCACCGCGGGCGCGGTTGCTGGAGATCGCCGACCGGTGCCCGTCCACCGGACCTGGAGGGCGAGATCGAGATCGTCACGGCCGCGGCCTAGCGCACGGGAGGGGGCTTGGCGTAGGAGGCGTCGCGCCTATCGGGGCGTCGACGGGACCGGACCGCCGGGACCCCGGTGCGCCTGACCGCCGCCCTCCCGTCGGCCCTCCCGCCACGCCATGTCCACTGCTATCTCCCTTCCTCACCCACGACCGACGCGCCGCTTGCCTCCGGTTCGGGGCCAGGTCCGCGCGTTCACCGAGTCGCTGTGCGACGGGCTCGCGACCGAGGACTTCGTCGTCCAGTCGATGGAGGATCTCGCCGACCAAGTGGCACCTGGCCCACACGACGTGGTTCTGGGAGACCTTCGTGCTGGTCCCGCACGCCCCGGGCTACGCGCTCTACGACGAGCGCTACCCGTTCCTGTTCAACAGCTACTACGTCCAGGCCGGCGAGCGGCACTGCCGGGCCCAGCGGGGCTACCTCTCTCGCCCGACCGTCGCCGACGTGTTCGCGTACCGCCGCCACGTGACGGACGCCGTGGCCGACTTCCTCGACGGCTTCGGCGAGGCGGAGCGGCCCGAGATCGCGGACGTGGTCGAGGTCGGGCTGCACCACGAGCAGCAGCACCAGGAGCTGATGGTCACGGACCTCAAGCACGTGTTCGCGGTCAACCCGCTGCGGCCCGTCTTCCGCGACCGGGCGGATCTTCCGTCCGCCGACCCGGGGCCGCTGCGGTGGCGCGGTTCGTCGCCGGGCTCCACGAAGTCGGGTTTGAACCGTGGACGCGTCGTCGAGCCGGAGCGGTTCCACTTCGACAACGAGGTGCCTCGGCACCGCGCGTTCGTCGAGCCCTTCGAACTGGCCGACCGGCTGGTGACGTGCGGTGACTACCTCGCCTTCATGGATGACGGTGGCTACGACGACAGCGCCGCTGTGGCTGTCGCTCGGCTGGTCCGCGCGTCTAGAGCGCGAGTGGACGGAGCCGTTCTACTGGGAGCGGCGCGACGGCGAGTGGTGGCACGTCACGCTGGCCGGGATGCGCCGCGTCGACCCGAACGAGCCGGTACGCACGTCAGCTACTGCGAGGCCGACGCCTATGCCCGCTGGGCCGGTGCGCGCGTGCCGAGCGAGGTCGAGTGGGAGGTCGCCGGCCGAACCGCCTGGGACGGCTCCGGCGACGCGCCCGGCAGCTTCGCCGACGCGGCCGCTTGCACCCCGCCCCGGCCGAGACCGTCGGCGGCGACGGCGCCGGCGACCCAACCGCGCTCCGCCAGATGTTCGGCGAGGTGTGGCAGTGGACGCACAGCCAGTACTGGCCGTACCCGGGCTACCGACCGGTCGAGGGCGCTCGGCGAGTACAACGGCAAGTTCATGGCCAACCAGTTCGTGCTGCGCGGCGGGTCCGTCGCCACGTCCCGGAGCCACATCCGGCCGACCTACCGCAACTTCTTCCCGCCCGAGGCGACGTGGCAGTTCACGGGCCTCCGCCTGGCGCTCGTGACCGACCCCTCCCGCCTGGCGCCCGCCGACCTGGGCCGCGACCGACTCTGCCGCCGCCGTCACCGAGGCCGCCGGCCGTCGACTCCGCCTTCGCACGCGACGTGCTCGCGGGACTCGCCGGCACCCCGGTCGATCCCGGCCAAGTACTTCTACGACGAGCGCGGCTCGCGCCTGTTCGACGAGATCACGCGCCTCGACGCCTACTACCCGACGCGGACCGAGCGCCGGATCCTGCTCGACCACGGCGACGAGATGGTCGACGCCATCGGCAAGAACGCGGCGCTCGTCGAGTACGGGAGCGGGTCGAGCGAGAAGACCCGCGTCCTGCTCGGCGCGCTCCACGCCCGCCGGACGCTGGCGGCCTACGTCCCCATCGACATCTCGGAGGCGTTCCTGTTGGAGACCGCGGTCGGCCTCCGCGACGCGTACCCGGGCCTGCCGGTCCTCCCGCTCGCGGCCGACTACACCCGGCCGTTACGACGCTGCCGGAGCTGCCCGCCGAGACCGTCCGGATCGTCGTGTTCTTCCCCGGCTCGACCGTCGGCAACTTCACGCCCGAGGAGGACCCGGCGCTTCCTCGCCATGTCGCGACCGTCCTTGGCGACGACGGCGCGCTCTTGATCGGCGTCGACCAGTGGAAGGACGCCGACGTGCTCCGCCGGGCCTACGACGACCCCCAGGGCGTGACGGCCGCGTTCAACCTCGAACGTGCTCCGCCGGATCAACCGCGAGCTCGACGGCGACGCCGACCTGGACGCCTGGGCCGACGACGTCCGCCTGGACGACGACCGCCAGCGGGTCGAGATGCACCTGCGGAGCGAGCGCGACCAGACGCTGACCGTGCTGGGCCAGCCGTTCGCGTTCCACCGAGGGCGAGACGATCCACACCGAGGACTCCCACAAGTTCGGGCCCGACGGCCTGGCCGCGCTCGCCCGGGCGGCCGGGCTCGAACGGCAGCGCCGGTGGACCGACGACCGGGGCTGGTTCGCGGTCGAGCTCTATGCCGCGGCGGGCGGGCCGCGCTAGCTTGGGCGGATGGCGAAATCCAAGAAGCCCCCCCGCAAGATCCTCGGCGTCGACATCGGCGGCTCCGGCATCAAGGGCGCCCCCGTCCAGACCCGGGACGGCACCCTGATCTCCGAGCGCTACCGGATCCCGACGCCCCAGCCCTCGACGCCCAAGGCGGTTGCCGAGACGGTCCACGAGATCATGAAGGCGACGGGCTGGAAGAAGCCCATCGGCTGCACGGTCCCCGGCCGCGTCGTCCGGGGCGTGGTCGAGACGGCGGCCAACATCGACGACGCCTGGAAAGGGACCGACGCCCAGGCGCTGTTCTCGAAGGTCTGCGGCGTCCCCGTGACCGTCCTCAACGACGCCGACGCGGCGGGCATGGCCGAGGTCAAGTACGGGGCGGGCCGCAAGAAGGAGGGCACGACGCTCCTGCTGACCTTCGGGACCGGCATCGGCAGCGCGCTCTTCATCGACGGCTGCCTGGTCCCCAACACCGAGTTCGGCCACATCCGCTTCGACAAGCGGATCGCCGAGCACGTCGCGGCCGACTCCGTCCGGACCCGGGAGCACCTGTCGTGGGAGAAGTGGGCCAAGCGGCGCGTCCAGCCCGTGCTGGAGATGTACGAGTTCATCCTGTCGCCGGACCTCATCATCATCGGGGGGGGCGTGAGCAAGCCCGAGCGCTGGAACGCCTTCTCGCCCTTCCTCAAGACCAAGGCAACGCTCGTCCCGGCCGCCCTGGGCAACGAGGCGGGCATCGTCGGCGCGGCGCTGGCCGCCCGCGAGATGCTCAAGGAGGCCTGACGCGGGCCCACGGCGCCGCCGCTTGCTGGTCCCCCCGCCCCGCCCGATCCGTGATCCAGATCGACCGCGACGCTCCGCTCCCGATCGGCGAGCAGCTCGTCGAGGCGCTGCGCTACGAGATCGCGTCCGGCCGGTACCGCCCCGGGTCGCGCCTGCCCTCGACGCGGGCGCTGGGCGACCAGCTGGGCATCTCGTTCCACACGGCGCGGAAGGCGTACCAGCGGCTGGCCGAGGAGGGCATCGTGGACGTTCGCCGGGGCGGCGGCTACGTCGTCGTCGAGCGGCAGCCGCTGTCGCGCGCCGAGCGGCTCGAGCGCGGCGCCGGCGTGGTCGAGGAGGCGCTGCACAAGCTGGTCGGGCTGGGGCTGAGCGACGACGAGGTCGAGTACGTGGTCCAGGAGGGCCTGCAGTTTTTCGAGCGGCCCGGCGCGCGGCGGACGCTGGTGTTCGCGGCCGGCTACCGGGAGCTGGCCGAGAGCGGCGCCGAGCAGGCCGGGGCGGCCCTGCAGGAGCGCGTCGCGCCGTCACTCCTGTCCGACCTGGCCGCGCTCGACGGCCTGGACGGGCTGGTGGTGTCGCTCCCCGACCTGCGCGACGCCCGCGCGCGCGCTGCCCGAGGCCGAGATCGTCGGGGCGGCCGTGGGGTACCCGCTCGACGTGCTCGAACGGGTGGCGCGGCTCGGGCCCGGCGAGTCGCTCGGCCTGGTCACCCGCTACGCCGACGCGGTCGCGCCGCTGTCCGACGAGGTCCGCACGCGGACCGGGTTCTCGGGCTCGGTGCTGGGCCTGCCCGTCGACGCCGACCGCCGGCAGCTCGAGACCGTCGTCCGCCAGTCGGCACTCGTGGTCTACACGCCCCAGGCCCGCCGCCGCGTCCGCCCGGTGCTGCAGCGCTCGGGGACGCCCCACGCCGAGCTCGTGCCGACGCTGGCCCCGGCGTCGCTCGCCCGGATCCGCGACGCGCTCGCCTAGGCCCGCCTCGGTCCCCGACGCGGACCTGGGCGAGCGTGCCCGTCGGGGCGCTGCCCCCCTCCGGACCCAGCCCGAGGCGGGGTCAGCCCAGCGTCGAGCGCTCCTCCGAGGTCGGCGTCTCCTCGTCGCTCGACGGTGTCGACGACGGGGTCCGGCGTCGGCCTCCAGGTTCTCCGAGGCCCCGTCGCCCGACGGCACCTCCTCGTCCTCCTGGTCGGGGTAGCGGACGCGGAAGTGGTAGATCCCGCACAGCAGCGCGTGGAACGTCTCCTTGATCCGGGTCAGGTCCGCGAACGTCAGCGTCGACTCGTCGAGCTGGCCGTCGGCGATGCGGGCCGCGACGATCCCGTCGATGAGCGACTCCAGCCGCCTCGGCGTCGGCTTGTCCAGGCTCCGCGAGGCGGCCTCGACCGAGTCGGCGAGCATGACGATGGCCTGCTCGTTGGTCTGCGGGCGCGGGCCGGGGTACCGGTAGTCCGACTCGTCCACGACCGACGGGTCCTCCTCGGCCTCCTGGGCCTTCCGGTAGAAGAACTCGATCAGGCTCGTCCCGTGGTGGCTCGCGATAAAGTCGACGACGACCTCGGGCAGGTTCTGCTCGCGCCCCAGCTGGACGCCCTCCTTGACGTGGGCCGCGATCACGAGCGCGCTCATCGACGGCTTGATCTTCTCGTGCGGGTTCTCGCCCGGCTGCTGGTTCTCGATGAAGTACTCGGGCTTGAGCATCTTCCCGATGTCGTGGTAGAGCGCCCCGACGCGCGCCCGGAGCGCGTTCGCGCCGATGGCGTCGGCCGCGGCCTCGGCCAGGTTGGCCACCTGGAGCGAGTGGTTGAACGTGCCCGGCGCCTGCATCGAGAGCTTCTTGAGCAGCGTCCGGTTGGTGTCCGAGAGCTCCAGCAGCGTCATGTCGGTCGTCACGCCGAACACCCGCTCCATCCCCCACAGGACCGGCGCCGCGAGCAGGATCAGCGCCGCGTTGACGGTGACGGCCACGATGTCGGCCCAGGAACGTGGTCCGAGAACGGGTCGGCCCGGAGCAGCTCGTGCCCGATCAGGACGAGCACGTAGGCCAGGAACACGAGCCCGGCCGACGCCAAGCATCTGGCTCCGGTTCTTGACGTCGCGGACCGAGAACACGGCCAGCACGCCGACGATGAGCGTCGCGAACGTGTAGGGGAAGTCGTACCCGAAGGCGAGCCCGCCGAGCGAGCGCCAGCGTCAACGTGGCGAAGCTGCCGACACGGCTGTCGAACACGATCGTCAGCAGGATCGAGGCGAGCGCGACCGGGACCGCGTAGGCCGCCGCCCCGCCGAACGCGCCGGCGATCAAGAAGCCCGCGATAACGGCAGCCAGGATCAGGCAGGCCAGCGTGAACTGGCGCAAGTCGGCGAAGATGGCCGGCCGCAGCAGGTACGTGTAGAGGAAGAACAGCGCGATGCGCCGAGAACACCAGGATCGAGCGGCCGAGGACGGTCGCGACCCACGAGCTGTCGCCGCTCCGCTCGCGCTGGGCGTAGTCGAGCGACTGGAGCATCTCGAACCGCTCCTTGCGTCACCTCGTCGTAGCGGCGGATGATGATCTGGCTCTCGCGCACCCGCCCCCGCGTCGGCAGCACCGACCGGAGCGTCTGGTCCCGCTTGCGCTGGGTCGCGTCGGCGTCGTAGACGAGCGACGGGTCGAGCGCCGAGGCGAACAGCGCAGGCCCCGATCCCGACCGTGTCCGGCCGCCCCGGGAACGCCGCGAACAAGCTCCGCCGCGTCAGCGACGAGCGCTTGGTCGACGCCGACCACGTCGCTCCGGCGGAGCTCGAACTCGCTCCGCTGGTCGAGGTCCTGCACGAGCAGGGTCGGCGAGCGGACCGAGTCGATGGGGACGTCCAGGACGCCCCGTCCGAGCAGCTCCCGGGAGATGCGGCTGGCCTCGCCCAGCAGTCGGTCGTCCAGCGTCGGCCCGGCCCCCTGGCCCGTCGCGACGCTGTAGGCCGACGCCAGCAGGAGCGTCCCACTGGCGCGGGCTCAGGCTGAGCGAGAGCGACGCCCGCTGCGTCCGCGTAGCGGACCGAGTCGCGGCGGAGCGCCGCGCGCAGGGCGGCCAGGTCCGGGGCCGCGCCGGCCTCGGCGGGCGCCTGGACCGCCTGCTGGAGCCGGGCCCGCGTCTCGGACCACTCGACGTAGGCCGCGAACGTCGAGTCGAGCCGGGCGTCGACCGAGTCGAGCCGGGCCAGCGTCTGGGCGAGCGCCTCGGGCCGCGCCCGGAACACGGGCGACTCCGACCGGAGGACCGAGTCGCGGCGGCCCTCGATCTCGTCGTCCGGCAGGCGGATCGAGAAGTCGAACGGGGCCACGACGTCGTCGGACTGCCAGACGTCGCCGGGCTCGGCCGTCCCGTCGTAGACGGCGACGTTGGGGAAGGCGAGCAGGGCGAGCGCGACCAGCGCCAGGAACAGGCCGACCCGCGAGGCCACCTCCCGGGTCGTCATCTTGGGCGTCTCGCGGTCGCCCCGGCGGTCCGGTGCGGAGGCCGGCGCGGCGCGAGTAGCGGCCGGGCTTAGGAGACAGGCCGAGGCGGTCGAGAAAGCTCATGGGTCCGTCTGACGCCCCGCTGCCGGATCGGCTCCCGGTGCCGCGTCGCGCAGGAGCAGGCCCAGGCCCACCGTCAGCGCGCTCCCGATGACCGGGTACAGCGGCCACGCGACCGCCCGCAGCCCGAGCGCCTCGCGCGTGTCCGGCGACGGCCGCCAGTCGACGACCCAGCCGCCCATCTCGGTGCTCCACCACAGCCCGAAGATGAGCAAGACCATCGCGACGATGGTGACCCCGAACGCGACCATCGCGTCGGCCTGGCGGGCGCGCCGGGACACGAGCCCGAGCAGGAAGGCGCCCAGCAGGCCGCCGTAGGTGAACCCGGCGATCCCCAGGCCCAGCTCGACGACCGGGTTGTCGAGGCCGGTGAACAGCATCGCGAACCCGACGAACACGCCGGCCCAGACGAGCGTCAGCACGCGGCTCAGCGCCAGCGCCTGCTCGGGCGTCCGCGGCGTCTTGCCGAACCGCTCCAGCAGGTCCATCAGCGTCGAGCCGGCGAGCGCGTTGAGCGACGACGACAGCGTGCTCATGGCCGCCGCGACGATGCCGGCCAGCAGCAGGCCGCGCAGGCCGGGCGGCATCTCGTTCAGGATGTAGAGCGGGAACAGCTCGTCGCCGCGCGTCAGGCCGAGGTCGGCGAGCGCCGCGCCGCCGTAGTGGACCCAGCAGCATGAGCCCGACCACGAGGAAGAGCGCGAACTGGAGCGAGGACGAAGACGCCGCTCCAGATCATCGCCCGGCGCCCCTCGACCAGCGTCCGGCACGCCAGGATGCGCTGGACGATCAGCTGGTCGGTCCCGTGCGAGGCCATCGCGAACACGGCCCCGCCGAGCACCGACACGGGCAGCGCGTAGGGCGACGTGAGCAAGCACCCCCAGGCCCTCGCTCAGCCCGAGGTCGACGACCTGGAGCTTGCCGGCCGCCGCCGCCGCCGCCCACGACCCGGCCGCCGGCGACGTCGCCAGCAGGCCGAGCGCCACGACCGCCCCGCCGACGTAGATGCCCATCTGGACCACGTCCATCCAGACGACCGCCTTGAGCCCGCCGACGTAGGTGTAGGCCGCCGTCACGACGCCGATCGCCAGGATCACCGCCGGGTAGCCCACCTCGAAGCCGGCCGCGCGCGCGACGACCTGGATCGGGATGGCCGTCGCGAACAGCCGGACGCCGTCGGCCAGCAACCGCGTGACCAGGAACGTGACCGACGCCATCCCCCGCATCCCGTCGCCGAAGCGGTCGCCCAGGAACGCGTAGGCCGTCTGGAGCTCGCCGCGGAAGTAGCGCGGCAGGAAGACCGCCGCCACGACGACGCGGCCGATGATGTAGCCGACGGCGAGCTGGAGGAACGTCAGCGGCGCCGGCGTAGGCGACGGCCGGGACGCCGATCACGGTCAGCGTGCTGGTCTCGGTCGCGACGACCGAGAAGCAGACGGCCCACCACGGCAGGTCGCGGCCGCCCAGGAAGTAGTCCTGCGTCGTCGTCTGGCGGCCGCCGGCCTTGCAGCCCGAAGGCGACGATGCCGACGGCGTAGAGGGCGAGGACGACGAGGTCGAGGGGGGTGAGCACGGGTCAGCGGGCGGGGAGGACCGGCGGGTCGAGGCGGGCCGAGCAGGCGGCCCAGGGCGCGGGCGGCTCCGGCCGCCTCGGGCTCGCCCTGGACCAGCAGGTCGTAGAACGCCTCCCGGTCGGGCCGGTGGCGGCCGACGCGGACGGCGGCGGGCGAGGCGCCCACCAGGAGCGCCGCCCCAAGATCGCCCGGATCGGCCAGGTTGAGGGCCACGTCGGGCTCGGGCCTCCAGATCGCCGCCCGGACGGCCGGCAGCGGCAACCGGCGCCAGTCCAGGTCGGCCTCGCCGACCAGGTGGAGCGAGCCGGCGAACGCCGTCGGGGCGTCGGCCGCGAGCGGGGCCAGCAGGACGGGCCGGACCCGCTCGGGGTCGAGCCCGAGCGAGCCCAGCGGTCCCACGTCGCCCGCTGGCCGTCGGGCGTCGCCGGGGAGCACGACGAGCACGCGCCGGTCCCCGATCAGCGGGAGCGGCCGGGGCCGGCGCGCCGCCACGGCCGCCCGGACGGCACGACGGGCGAGGTGCTGGCGGGCGCGCTCGATCACGACCCGAACAGGTCGCCCTGGTCCGTGCCGGTCGCCGACGGGGCGGCCGACGGCTCGACCGAGGCGGCCTCGGTCGCGGGCTGGGCCGGGCTGGCCGCGGGCGGATCGCCAGACGGGGTGGACTCGGCGTTCGCCTCGCCGCTCCCGGGTTTGCCGGCCTCCACCTCGCCGTCCTCCGCCTCGGCCCCGGGGATCGGGCCCGCCGCCAGGATGGCGTGCAGCCCAGGCTCGTCCGTCGTCGGGACGCCGAGCTCCTGGGCCTTCGCCAGCTTCGAGCCGGCCGCCTCGCCGGCGACGACCAGGCCCGTCTTTTTCGACACGCTCCCGCTCACCTTCCCCCCTGCCGCCTCGATCAGCGCCTTGGCCTGGGGCCGCGTCAGCGTCGGCAGCGTCCCGGTGAGGACGACGGTCACGCCGACGAGCGGGGCGGACTCGTCCACGGCCACGGCGACCCGCTCGCCCGGCTGGCGGGCCATCCGGACGCCCGCGTCGCGGAGCCGCTGGACCATCGCCCGGTTGGGCGCCTCCGCGAACCAGTCGACCACGCTCTCGGCCACGATCGGCCCGACGCCGTCGATGGCCTCCAGGTCCTCCTGCGTCGCCTGGGCGAGCGCGTCGAGCGTCTCGTGGTGCGCGACCAGGTCGCGGGCGACCGTCTCGCCGACGTGGCGGATGCCGAGCCCGAACAGCAACCGGGCGAGCGGGCGGTCCTTCGACGCCTCCAGCCCGGCCACGACGTTGTCCACCTTCTTCTCGTCGAACCCGTCGAGCGCCTCCAGCTCGTCCCGCGGTCGGCCAGCGTGTAGAGGTCGGGGAGGTCGGCCACGAGCCCGTGGTCGACGAGCGTGAGGCGCCCTTCTTCCCGATCCCGTCCACGTCCATCGCGCTGCGGGAGACGAAGTGCTCGACGGCGCGCTTGAGCTGGGCCGGGCAGCCGCCCTCGACGTGGCGCAGGTCGGCCTCGCCCTCGGGGCGCTCGACCGGGCGCCCGCAGACGGGGCAGACGGTGGGCGAGACGTAGACCGGCCGGTCCCGCTCGGGGTCGGCCGCGACGGGCCCGACGACGGCCGGGATCACGTCGCCGGCCCGCTTGACCACGACGTCGTCGCCGACGCGGATGTCGCGCGACGTGATGTAGTCGGCGTTGTGGAGCGTCGCGCGCGAGACCGTGACGCCGCCGACCTCGACCGGCTCCAGGATCGCGAGCGGCTTGATGACGCCCGTCCGCCCCACGTTGTGCTCGATGTCGAGCAGACGCGTCGTCGCCTCGCGCGCCGGGAACTTGAAGGCGATGGCCCAGCGCGGCTCGGTCGAGCGGAAGCCCAGCACGTCCTGGTAGTCGAGCCGGTCGACCTTGACGACGACCCCGTCGATCTCGTAGTCGAGGCCGTCGCGGTGGGCGGCCCACCGGTGCAGAACGCGACCAAGTCGTCGACCTCGGTGAACGTCCGGCGGTGGCCCTCGGTGACGAAGCCGACCGCGTCGAGCCGGTCCAGCACGGCCGACTGGCGGTCGGGCAGGTCGCCCTCGACGGGCCGACGCCGTAGGCGTAGAACGCGAGCCCGCGCGACGCCGTGACCGACGGGTCGAGCTGGCGCAGGCTCCCGACGGCCCCGTTGCGGGGGTTGGCGAGCGGCTTGTCGCCGGCCGCGACCAGCCGCTCGTTGAGCGCCTCGAACGTCGACCGCGCGAGGTAGGCCTCGCCCCGGACCTCGACCGAGGCGGGCGCGTCGGCGGTCAGGCGGAGCGGGACCGAGCGGATCGTCCGGACGTTGGCCGTCACGTCCTCCCCGACCCGGCCGTTGCCGCGCGTCGCCGCCCGGACGAGCACGCCGTCGTGGTAGGTCAGCGCGAGCGCGAGCCCGTCGATCTTGAGCTCGGCCACGAACGCCGGCCGCTCGTCCTCGGCCAGCACGCCGTCGAGCCCCTTGAGGACGCGGTCGACCCAGGCGCGCAGGTCGTCGGCGTCGAAGGCGTTGCCGAGCGACAGCAGCGGGACCGGGTGGGCCGCCTTCGCGAACGCGTCGAGCGGCGCCCCGCCCACGCGGTGCGTCGGCGAGTCCGGCGTGGCGAGGTCCGGGTGGGCGTCCTCGACGGCCCGGAGCGCCTGGAACAGCCGGTCGTACTGGGAGTCGCCGACCAGGCTCTCGCCGTCGGTGTAGTACGCCCGGCCCAGCGCGCGGACGACCGGGCGCAGTCGCCGGCGAGCGCCTCGGCCTCGGGACGAGGCAGCGAGGCGGGCGCGAGGGCGTCGAGGCGAGCGAGAAGGTCGAGCGCGGGGCCGACGGGGTCCATCTTACTCGAACGCCGCGGGGTCGGCGGCCGGGACGGCGGCCGAGGCGGGCGCGGCAGGGCCCGGGGTGGCCGCGGCGAGCGAGTCGAGCACGGCCTGGCCGTTCTGGCGGTCGACCCGGAAGGCGCGGCCGCTCTGGGGCGTGAACCGGAGGCCCTGGATCTCGACGGTCGCCTCGGAAAAGTCCGAGCTCGGGTCCTCGCCCCACAAGACCAGTAAGGAGTCGGCCTCGTACGTCTCGGACGTGCCCAGGTCGATCCAGTAGGGCCGGCGGTCGCCGCCGTCCTCGGTCACGCGGAACGACTGGAGGCCGTCGCCGCCGGCCGTCACGACGGCCCGGATCGGGAACTGGAGGCGGGGCCCGCCGGCCGCGGCGCCGGCCCCGATCCCGGACGAGTCGATGGCGACCTCGTCGCCGGGCTCGGTCCCGACGGCGACCGTGTCGGGCGCGTCGTCCTCGGGCGAGTCGCCGGCGAAGATCAGGAAGTAGAACGCGAGCGCGAGCGCGACCACGACGGCGCCGAACAGGGCCAGGATGGTCGTCCAGTTCTTGTCGAACGAGCGCCTGGCCGTCGGGACGGCGGGCCGGTTGACCCGGGCCTGAGCGAGCGTCTTGGGCCGGTCCGGCGTCGCCGGGCGGGCGTCGGGCGCGGGCGCGTTCCGGAGCGCCTGGACCGCCGGCGGCGCGGCCGAGGCGGGCGGAGCCGAGGGTCTGGACGCCGGCTCGTCGGTCTCGGACCGTCCCGCCTCGGGCGTCGCGCGGGCCGGCGGCGGCTCGCTCGGGGCCGGCGAGGGCTTGGGAGCCTGGGGGGCCCGCGCCGGGTCGAAGTCGGGGTGGAGCGCTCCGGCGTAGGTCCCGTTCTTCTGGGCCGTCAGCGCCGCCAGCGCCGCGCTCCCCGGCACGCCGACCGACTTGGCGTACGACTGGAGAAAGGCCTTGAGATAGACCTCGTTGTAGGTCGGGTCGCCGATCAGGTCCCCCTCCTCGAACCGACGGAGCACGTCGACGGGGATGCGGGTCTGCTGCTGGATGTCGCCGAGCGAGAGGCCCCTGGCCTCACGAGTAGCGCGGAGGTCGGCTTCGAAGGATCCGGAGGGCACAGGCGGGGCGGCGGGGCGCGGGCAAGGTAGCGTCGGGTCCCCACGAGAGCGCGGCCCGAGAGTTCCCGGGCCCCAAACGACGGCCGCCCGGCTCGCGAACGAGCCGGGCGGTCGATGGTCGGGTAGGCGGGATTTGAACCCACGACCCCCAAGCCCCCAGCTTGGTGCGCTACCTGGCTGCGCCACTACCCGAGGTCTCCGCGAGGCGGGACGAGAAAACTAGGGGCCGGTTCAGAGCCCCCGCAACACGTCCGCCAAAAACACACGGAGGTCCTGGAGGCGCTCGCGCGGGAGCACCGCCAGCGACGCGCGGACGGCCCGACTCCGGCTCGTCCATCACCTGGCGCGCGCCCTCCAGCGTGTACTTGTCGTCGTGGACGAGCGCCTGGATCCGGCGGACGACGGCGATGTCGGGCTCGGTGTAGGCCCGGTTGCCGGCCCGGTTCTTCTTGGGCCGCAGCGCGTCGAACTCGCTCTCCCAGTACCGGAGCACGTGGGGCTTGAGCCCGGTCATCTCGCTGACCTCGCGGATGGAGTAGTAGAGCTTCCGGATCCCGGTCGACATGGTGAGGATCGCGTGCGGACCGACGGCGCGGCGGGGCCGAGCGGACGTGCGGGGTACGTTCGGCGGGTCTCCCCACGGTGCCGTGCCGCGCGTCTCGCTCCCCCCCGAAGCCGGCCTGTTGGCCGTGGTCCTGGTGTGGGGCGTCAACTTCGCGATCATCAAGGTACCACTGGAGGTCGCCCCGCCCTTCACGGTCAACCTGCTCCGGTTCGTCGGTGTCGGCCTCGGTGCTCGGCGCGCTCCACCTCCGGCAGGCCCGCGCTCGGGGCGTCTCCCCGCTGTCGACGTTCGCCGTGGGCCGGGCCCAGATCGTGGGGATCGGGCTCTTGGGGATCCTGGCCTACCAGGCCGTCTTCATCCTGGGCATCGACCGGGTCTCGGCCGGGACGGGCGCGTTGCTGATCGCGTCGAGCCCGGCCTGGACGGCCGTCACGGCGCACGCGCTCGGCCACGAGCGGCTGCTCGGGCTCGGCTGGGCCGGCACGGCGGCCAGCCTGGTCGGCGTCGGGCTCGTGGTGGTGGGCAACCCCGGCGCCGCGTTCGAGGGCGACGGGTCGGGCGTGCTCCTGATGCTGGCCGCCGCGCTCGCCTGGGGCTTGTACACGACGCTCTCGCGGCCGCTCTTGCAGCGCGGGGCGACGGCGCTCGGGCTCACCTTCTGGGGCATCGTCGTGTCGGCGCCTGGGCTGGTGCTGCTGGCCGTGCCCGAGGTCGCCACGGTCGACTGGGGCGCGCTCGGGCCCGCCGAGGTCGGCGCGATCCTGTTCTCGGGCGGCCTGTCGACCGGGCTCGCCTACGCCATCTGGAACCAGTCGGTCTTGCGGGTCGGCGCGTCGCGGACGGCGGCGTTCTCGAACCTGGTCCCGGTCGTCGGGGTGATCGCCGGCGTCGTGCTCCGGGGCGAGACGGTGACGCTGCTCCAGGTGGCCGGCGGAGCGCTGATCGTGGCGGGCGTCGTGGTCGTCCGCCGGCGCGGGATCGCGCCGGCCGAGGCCGGCCGCGTCCCGGCCTGAGCGAGCGCCGTCCCCCCGAGCGCCTCGGGGGAGCCACGCCGGGTCGTCCGTCCTGGGCGTCGTACCGACCGCTGGCACCCGGAGGCGTCGTTCCCCCGACCGCTCTCCCGAGGCGGGCGGGGACGGACCGACGGCGGGGACGGCGGAAGGCGTAGGTTCCGGTATGCGAGCTCTCGTGGCCCTCCTGATCTTCCTCGCGTCCTCGCCGCTGTCGCGGAGCCAGCCGGCGCCGCCGGACTCGGCGCAGGTCATCCCGTACGGGACCTCGATCACCTACGGGGCCATCCAGGCCGAGACCGTCCTGCTCCAGCTGGCCGCGCCGGACACCGTGGCGGCCGCCCTGGGCCGCGACACGAACGCGGACCCGTTCCTGGGCATCGGCCAGCTCGTCGTCGACGAGACGCTGTCGCGGACGGGGAGCTACTTCTACGACGTCTTCTACCGGCTGTGGAATCCTCCCGCGGACGCCCGGTTCGTGAGCGTCGTGCTGGCGGAGCAGCCGATCCCGGGCCAGGGCACCCTGGTCACGGTCCGCCTCGACGGCGAGCTGGTGTTCCAGGGCGCGGCTCTCTCCCCGCGAGGAGGCCGCCGAGGAGCTCGCCCGTCAGGCGGTCGGCTTCACGCTCCGCCGCCTCCCCCGTGGCGACGGCTAGCGGGCCCCGCTCCCGCTGTAAATGTGGAGTCTAATGGTTTCGGTGTACACTCCCCCCTCTCGCCTTCTCTGCCCGCCCATGCGTCGCCTTCTCGCGGTCGCCGCCGCCGTCGCCTTCGTCGCCGTCGCCCCTCCTGCCCACGCCCAGCAGCTCGTCTACCGGCCGACGAACCCGGCCTTCGGGGGCTCGCCGCTCAACTACAACTGGATGCTCCAGTCGGCCCAGCTCCAGAACGCGTTCGAGGAGGAGGGCGGCGCGACGGCCCGGGACCCGCTCGCCGACTTCGAGACGAACCTCCAGCGCCAGATCCTCAACCAGCTCTCGCGTGAGCTGATCTCCGACCGGTTCGGCGACCTCGACCTGACCCAGCCCGGCACGTTCAACCTGGGCGACTTCCAGATCGAGATCATCCCCGGCCTGGACGGGGTCTCGATCCGCCTCTTCAACCTGCTGACCGGAGAGGAGACCGTGGTCACCATCCCCAACAGCTTCTAGCCGTCCTCCCCGTGCGCGTCGCCCTCCTCGTCTTGTCGCTGGTGGCCCTCACGGGCTGCTCGGCCCGTTTTCTCCAGCCCTACACCGTCGAGGCCCCGCGGACGGCGGCCCCGCGGACCGGCGTGGCCGACCTGCTCGACGCCGTGCCGGCGCCCGTCGACCCGGTCGTGGTCGCGGTCTACCGGTTCCGCGACCAGACGGGCCAGTACCGGGCGCTCGAGAACCTGTCGACTTTCTCCACCTCGGTGACCCAGGGGGCGACGAGCATCCTGATGCGGGCCCTGGAGCAGTCCGGGTTCTTCGTGCCCATCGAGCGCGAGGGGCTGTCGAACCTGCTCAACGAGCGCCAGATCATCTCGACGACGCGCCAGCAGTACACCGGGCCCGAGGGCGAGGGGCTGGGCCCGCTCCCCCCCCTGCTCTACGCCGGCGTGCTGCTCGAAGGGGGCGTGATCGGGTACGACTCGAACGTGCTCACGGGCGGCGCCGGGGCCCGGCTCCTGGGCGCCGGCGGGAGCGGCCAGTTCCGCCAGGACCAGGTCACGATCTACCTCCGGGCGGTCTCGGTCCAGACCGGGCGCGTGCTCAAGTCGGTCTACACCACCAAGACGCTGGTCTCGCAGCAGCTCGACGGCGGGCTCTTCCGGTTCGTCGACACGGCGGCCATCCTGGAGACCGAGGCGGGGTACTCCACGAACGAGCCCCCGGTCCTGGCCGTTACGGCGGCCATCGAGGAGGCCGTGATCGCGCTCGTGGTCGAGGGCACCCGCGACGGGCTCTGGTCGTTCTCCGGGCCCAACGACTCCAACACCCAGGACTTCCTCACGGACTACGACGCCCGAGCCGCCCAGAGCCGCCGGCGCGACGTCTACGACCGGCTCCCCATCGACGGGGCCCGCGACGGCCTGGCCATCGGGCTCTCAGCGGGCGTCGGCCGGATCGAGAGCGACTACGTCTCGCCGGGCGTCCAGCCGGTCGGCGCGGTCACGATCGACTACCCCGTCGGCCGCGGCCTCTTCGTCGGGGCCCGGGGCGAGGGCGGCCTGCTCGACGTCAACGGCGAGGGCACGCCGTTCGTGGGCGGGGCCCTGCTCCTCCGGTCGCGGCTGGTCCCGAGCGCGCGCTTGACCCCGACGCTGTCGTTCGGCGTGGGGGCCCTGGCCACGCCCGACGTCCAGACGACGGCCGGGACCTACCTCTACGGGACGGCCCTGGCGGGCCTGGAGGGCCGCGTCCGCCCGAGGCTCGGCCTGTTCGTCGAGGCCGGCGTGGACTACCCGTTTACCGAGGGGCTCGACGGGCTCCGGGGGTCCGGCACCGTCAACGACAACGTGTGGGTGGGCCGAGGCGGGCTCGTGTTCTACACCTCGTTCTAGAGGTCACATCTCCTGAGGGGGCGGCCTCCCCGCTAGCCTGGGTCCGGTCGGCGCGCACGATCTCGCCATTCGCTGCCAGGCCGTCAAAGGCCGAACCGTGCCCGAACGCCCGCGGCAGATCGGCGCGGGGGTGTCCGGCGGGAGCCCAGGGGTAGCCCGACAGATATGTGACCGCACCCATGGGTGCCGAGCGAGCGCCGCACATCTGTTGCAGAGAGATATTTTACAGATCGTTAGGCCCTACCACGGGCCCCTCACCTCCGGACGTTTCCGAGGAACGATCCGCTCGCGGGAGGGCGTCCGCTCCGGTACGTCTGGCGAGAGCGACACGCGAAGAACAGAGGCTTAAAAGCGGCCCAATCGAGCAATTTTGAACGTTCCAAGGACCGAGGTGACTCGGCCGGACCTCGGGCCTGGACGGCTGCAGACGACGGCCGAGGGCCGCATGGAGTCGGGGCGCTGGGCGGCACGGCATGGGATTTTGAGAGTCGGCGTCTGGAGTTCCATTCGGATCAGGTATTTATGAGCCAGACCTCAACGGCACTCTGCCGGCAGGTCCCACCATCGACCTCTGAGCGGCTCGCCGCCCCCACCACCTGAGGCCCTTCACCGACGTCGCTCGACCTCGTGAACGTGCTCTCACACCTCCCTCTCCCGACCGACCGGCCCCGACGCGGGACGACGGCACGGTCCGCCTCGACGCGAGGCCGGAGAGGGCGCGGGACCGCCACGACGCCGGGCGTCGCCACAGCAGAGCCGTAACGGGCTGTTTTCTGGGCGGCACTCCGGTAACACGGCTCGCCGCTCTTTCCCACGCCGGGCCCGACGGACTTGGCTCCACGTGGGACCGCGGCCTCGCCGCGCCCTTCGCCTTCGGGCGTTCCTTCCCCAAACCCCTTGGTAGCATGCGCAACCTTCTCACTCTAGCACTCGCGCTCGGCATTGCCGGCACCGTGAGCGCTCAGAACACCGCCTCCACGACCCAGTCGGGATCGGGCCACACCCTCAACATCGTCCAGAATCCGACGATGAACGACGTCACCGTCGTTCAGTCGGGGATGAACAACGACGCGGACATCGTCCAGACGGGCACCAACACGGCCGACGTTGAGCAGGCCGGCACGGGCGACACCGCCGACATCGACCAGGACGGCGCCGGCAACCTCGCCGTCGCGCTCCTGAGCACGTTCTTTACGGGCGGCAGCGGCAACGACGCCGTCATCAGCCAGACGGGCAACAACAACGCGGCCCGCGTCTTCAACGACGGCGTCAACGTCGACGGGACGATCACCCAGACGGGTGACGACCACTTCGCCGACATCGTCTCGGGCGCCGGCCCCGGCGACGTCGACATCTCGGCGACCGTCGACCAGTCGGGCACCGGCCAGACCGCGTTCGTCTCGCAGCTCGGCACCACCCAGGTCTCGACCGTCACCCAGAGCGGCGACGGCAACACGGCCGACGTGACCCAGAGCGGTGACAACAACACGTCGAGCGTGACCCAGAGCGGGAACGGCGGCCTCGCCATCACCGTCGACGGGGGCTCGAACCAGACCGCGACGATCGACCAGAGCGGCGACGCGAACGCCGCCCGGACGCAGCTCGGCACGTTCTTCGGCTCGGACAACGACGGGACCATCACCCAGTCGGGCGACAACAACCTCGCCGACATCTTCAACGACGGCGACAACAACGACGCCACGATCACGCAGTCCGGCTCGGGCAACGACGCCACGGTGGTCGCGGGCTTCGCTTCGACCGACGCCAACAGCGTCGCGACCGTCGAGCAGGACGGCACGGGCAACTCGACCCTGTCCATCCAGAGCGGCACGAGCCAGGACGCCCAGGTCTTCCAGAGCGGTGACTCCAACACGGCCCTGACCGACCAGGACGGCGACAGCAACCTCGCCATCGTCGACCAGGGCGCGACGTTCGCGCCGCTGTCCAACAGCAGCGGCGACATCACCCAGACCGGCCGGGCCAACCAGGCGCTCGTGCTCCAGGGCCCCGGTGACGTGCTGAACGGCTCGATCAGCCAGGACGGCGACAACGGCGTCGCGATCGTCGACCAGTTCGGGACCAACCAGCAGGGCACGCTGACCCAGGTCTCCGGCGACGGCAACCAGGCCCGGATCCAGCAGTTCAGCGGCGACGGCAACACCGGCGACGCGACTCAGACCGGCGACAACAACCTGGCCCTTATCGACCAGTTCGGCGACTCCGGCAGCGCGACGGTCACCCAGACGGGCAACGCGAACGACGCGCGGATCGAGCACGACCTGTTCCTCGCCCGGCTCCGGCAACGAGTCCCTCGCGAACCAGGAGGGCGACGGCAACTTCGCCTACCACAGCATCGACGGGACGAGCAACTCGTCGCAGTCGGAGCAGTTCGGCAACGGCAACGACGCTCAGATCCTGGTCGGCGCCGCCGTCTCGGACACGGGCAACCAGGGCCACATCCGCCAGCAGGGTGACATCAACACGGGCCTGATGATCCAGAGCGGCTCGCAGAACACGGCCGCGATCAAGCAGAAGGGTGACAACAACACCTCGACGGTGACCCAGGACGGGTTCAACAACGAGGTCACCGACCGGACCAACGTCGGCGACAACAACGTGTTGAACATCGACCAGGTCGACAGCGACAACGTCGCCACCGTCGAGCTCTGGGGCAGTGGCAACACGACGGCCATCACCCAGAGCGGTGTCGGCAGCACGATCGACATCGACGGCCGCCGTGACCTGTCGGGCGCCGCGACCGGCGTCGACGGCAACTCGCTCACGATCGACCAGATGGGCGTCGGCGGCCACGACGTCAGCGCGTGGCTCGAGGACGGTGCCTCCGGCAACATGATCACCGTCTCCCAGGACGGCATGAACAACTCGGTGTCGGGCGGGGCCTTCGGGCCGGGCCTCTACGTTGAGGGCAGCATGAACACGATCACGATCACGCAGTCGGGCATGAACAACACGGCCAACGCGGCCGCGCTCGGCGACGGCAACTCCGTCACGATCACGCAGAACTAGCCTTCTGACACGCGGCCTCGCGCCGCACGGCCCGGCGACCCGTAACACGGTCGCCGGGTCCTTCCCCCCGGGCTTACTATCTTCCCCCAGGTACACGGTAGACTCACATGAAACTCGCACTCACCATCGCCCTCGGGCTCGGCCTCGCTGGGGGCGCCCACGCCCAGGCGACGTCGTCCACGACCCAGTCCGGGTCGGGCCACACCATCGAGATCGACCAGGACGGCACGGTCGACGCCGTCGTCGTCCAGTCCGGCACCAACCACTCCGCCGACGTCGACCAGGACGGGTTCAACAACGCGACGACCGTCAACCAGAGCGGGGACTCCAACGTCGGCGTGGTCGACCAGGGCGTCACGTTCCCGGGCCTCAGCGGGAGCACGGCCGACGTGACCCAATCCGGCGCGAGCAACGACGGCCGGATCACCCAGGGCGACGGGGCCTCGAACGCCTCGACCGTCATCCAGGACGGGGTCGCCGGGACCGCGACCATCAACCAGACCGGGGTCGGCCAGTTCTCGCGGATCAACCAGGTGAGCGGCCTCGGCAACACGGCCACGTCGACCCAGGACGGTGGGTCCGGCAGCTCCTCGGTCATCCGCCAGCGGGGCGACGGCAACCTCGGCGACGCCCTGCAGACGGGGACGTCGCAGACGAGCCTGATCCGGCAGACTGGAAACGACAACATGTCGACCCTCACGCAGTCCGGCTCGGACAACTCGTCGACTGACCGGACGCGCGGTAGCGGCAACACGCTCACCGTCGACCAGTCCGACGCCCAGAACACGTCGGCCTTCTTCGTTCGGGGCGACGGCAACGCGGCCGCCATCACCCAGAGCGGCACCGGCAGCAGCGTGCTGATCGACGGGCGTCGCGGCGTGACGCCGCCGGTGTTCGGGGTCAACGACAACTCGATCACGGTCGACCAGATGGGCACCGGCGGCCACACGGTGAGCGCGTGGCTCGAGGACGGCGCCTCCGGCAACACGATCTCCGTCTCCCAGGACGGCATGAACAACTCGGTGTCGGGCGGGGCCTTCGGGCCGGGCCTCTACCTCGAGGGCAGCATGAACACGATCACGGTGACGCAGTCGGGCATGAACAACACGGCCAACGCGGCGGCGCTCGGCGACGGCAACTCGTCCACGATCACGCAGAACTAGCCCTCTGACACGCGGCCTCGGCCGCGCGGGCCGGCAGCCGGTGACACGGCTGCCGGCTCTTTGACGTTCTCAGCCGGACCCGCCTCGGGTCCCTCCCCGCCCATCCCGCGGACCGCCATGCGCTTGCTCCTCCTCGTTCTCCTCGCGTCACCGCTGGCCGCAGCCCAGACGAGCGAGACCTACATCCAGCAGGCCGGCGTCACGTTCGGGGCCTCGGTCGAGGACGTCGCGCTGGCCGGCGCCGTCGCGGGCGAGGCGCTCGCGCGCACCTTGATGGAGGCCCCTCTGTCGTCGAACGTGGTCTCGATCACCCAGGAGGGCGACGAGAACCGCGCCGTCCTGGCGCAGAACGGGCTCGGGAACCAGCTCTCGCTCGTCGTCAACGGCTCCCGGAACGTCGTCGAGGTCGCCCAGCGGGGCAACGACAACCTCCTGGTGGGGGACATCATCGGCGACGGGAACCGGCTGACCGACTCGTTCCAGATCGGCGACGGCAACTCGTACACGCTCACGCTCGAAGGGACCGGGACGGAGCACACGCTCCGGCAGGAGGGGGACGGGAACCAGGCGGTCCAGGTGGTGGGCGCCGGCATGACGCCGGCGTCGATCGAGCAGTACGGCGGGGCGACGGTCACGGTCGTCCGACGGTGACCGCCATGTGGGGACTCTACCTCGTTGGGCTGGCCTCGCTCCTGTCGCTCGTCCCGGGGGAGCCGTGCGCCGTGATCGCGGTCGACCGGGGGCCGACGTACCGGCTGGCCGCGACGGTCGACACCGACGGCTCGGCCGCGGGGACCTACGCGCTCGACGTGACGAAGGTGGGCCCGGCGGGCCGCTCGACGACCCGCCAGAGCGGGGCGTTCGACGTCGAGGACCGGGGCAGCCACGTGCTCTCCAGCCTGAACCTCTCGGTCGCCGAGGGCGACCGGCTCGACGTGTCGCTCCGCGTGGTGTGGTCCGACGGGCGGACGTCGACGGACGCGCTGATCGAGACGGTGCGTTTAGCTGATTAGCAATACCTTAGCCTGTCCCCTCCGGCCCCCCATGACTCCGCGCACGTTCTCCCTCCTTCTACTGGCCGCGCTCACGCTGACCGCGTGCAAGGACGGGCTGGTCGAGCCGGAGCGGTTCGGCAGCATCGAGGGCGCCGTCGTCGACTTCGAGACGGGCATCCGGATCGCGAACGCGTCCATCTCGACGACGCCGGCGACCAACTCCATCTCGGCCGACGGCGACGGGCTGTTCACGGTCCCGGACGTCCTGACGGGGACGTACACGATCACGGCGTCCCGGACGGGCTACCAGCAGAACACGGTGACCGTCTCGGTCCAGGAGGGCCGCGTGGCCCAGGCCGTCATCAACCTCAAGCAGACCGAGGACGGGCCCGCGGCGGCCCAGATCTCGGCCGAGGTCCTCCGCTTCACGAACGAGCCGTTCACGCCGGACAGCTCGTTCGTGACCGTCGAGTACCGGGCGCGGAACCAGGGCGGAACGAGCATCGGGGCCTACGAGGTCTACTTCCGCATCGACACTGACAAGGGGCCGTTCTACCAGGAGGTCGGCGGGACCGACCTGGGACCCGGCGAGCAGGACGTGACCTCGTTCCGGAAGCAGGTGTTCGGCGGGGTGGTGTCGAGCGTCGCGGTCGACACGACGAGCACGTCGGACCCGGCGACGGCGTCCGGTTCGGACTCGCGGTCGCAGGCCGGCTAGCCGCACTCGGCGGATGGGCCACCGAGGCCGTCGCCAGGTCGAGGCCCGGGCGGAGCCGACCTGGCGACGGCCGTCGCGCGGGGCGGCGTCAGGCGCGGATCACGTCGAACGTGGAGCCGGTGACGGGCTCCTTGCGGACCTCGATGCGGATCGGGAACGCGTCCTTGAGTTCGTCGAGGTGGGTGATGACCAGGATGGTCTCGAAGTCGTCCTGGATGGCGCGGATGGCGCCGATCAGGCGCTGGAGCCCCTCGGCGTCCTGGGTCCCGAACCCCTCGTCGATGACGAGCGTGCGGATCTGGGTCCCCGACCGCTCGGCGAGCATCTGGCTGAGCGCGATCCGGAGCGCGAAGTTGACCCGGAAGGCCTCGCCACCCGAGTACGTCTCGTAGGACCGGGCGACGCCCTGGTCGTCCGTGATCCGGATGTCGAGCGTCTCGCGTGTGCCGCCCCCGGTCTTCTTGTCTTTGAGCGTCTCCAGCGCCACGCGCGTCCGCCCCCGCGTGAGCCGTTCGAGCAGAGCGTTGGCCCGGGACTCGATCTCGGGCAACGTCTCTTCGATGATGAGGGACGGGATCCCGTTCTTGCCGAACGCGCGGCGGAGGTGCCCGTAGAGGGCCCGCTCGCGCTTGACGTCGCGGAGCTCGGCGCGGACCTCGGCGCGTCGCTGTCGGTCGCGCGCCGCCCGGTCGAGCCGCTCGGAGAGCGCGCCCAAGCGGCCCTGTGACTGCGCCAGGCGGCCCGCCGCCGCCTCCCGGGCCGCCTCGGCGGTCGCCCGGTCGCGGTCGGCGGCGGCCCGGTCGGCGAGCCGGCCCTGGAGCGCGTCCAGGGCCTGCTGCCTCGCTTGGCGGTCGGCGGTGAGGGCCCGGCGGTCTTCGGCGAGCGTCGCGCGGCGCTCACCTAGCTCGGCCCGCTGGCGGCGCGCGTCGAGCAGACGGGCCAGACGGCTCGGCGCCTCGGCCAGAGCGTCGAGGGCCTTGCCGACCCGCTCGTGCTCGGCCGGGTCGAACCCCAGCGCCGCGACCTGGGCGTCGAGCGCCTCCATCCGGGTCCGGGCGTCGGCGTTGTGGTCGCCGCGGTCGAGGGCTTGGCGGCGCTCGGCGAGGGCCGAGGCGCGCCGGTCGCGGTCGACGCGGGACTGGGCGAGCCGCTCGGCGGCGACGGTGAGCGCGCGGAGCCGGCCGGCCCAGTGGTCGCGGAGCGCGGCGTCGGCGCGGGCCTGGGCGTGTGCCTCGGGGTCGTAGGCCACCTCGGCGAGCGCCTCGACCAGCGCGGTCCGCTCGGCGCGGGCCTCGGGGCTGAACGTCTCGCCGTCGACCTCGCGCCGGAGCCGGCGCGCGTCGGCGCGGAGCTCGACCAGCCGGGCCTGGGCCGCCGCGACCCGGCCCGCCCGGTCGGTCGCCGCCGCCAGGGCCCGGCCCGCGACCTCCCCCGCCTCGACCGTCTTGCCGAGGCGGACGAACTCGGCGCGGAGCGCGTCGCGGCGGTCGACGGCCGTCTGGCGCTCCCGGGTCGCCGTCTCGACGGCCGCGGCGAGCGCGCGCTGCTCCTGGTCGTAGCCGGCCAGGACCTCGGCCCGGTGCGCCTCGGTCAGCTCGGTCCCGCAGGTCGGGCAGGTCTCGTCGTCGCTCGCGGCCAGCCGCGACCGGCGCGTGTCGAGCGTGTCGCGGTCGGCGGCGAGCGACTGGAGCCGGCCGTCGAGGGCGCCGACGACGCGCGAGGCCTCGGTCCCCTCCCCCTGCAACACGTCGCGCCGCGCCGTGGCGGCTCCAGCCTCGGCGACGGCGGCCTGTAGCGCCCCGACGTCGACCGGCTCGGCCGCCCGGACCTCGGCCGCCAGCCGCTTGCCTTCGTCGACGATCTGGGCCCATGACCCCTCTAGCGCACCCTTGTCGGCGGCGAGCTTCTTGTCGAGCGCGTCGACGCGCTTGTCGATCCGCGCGCGCTCGGCCGCCGCGGCGTCGTACCGGGCGAGATCGCCTGCGGCGGCGACGGCAGCGGTGTGAGCCGCCTCGGCCTCGGCTTGACCCGCGACGGCGGCCTGATCCGCCTCGATCTGCCGGTCGAGCGCCGAGAGCGCGCCGTCGAGCGCGACGATCTCGGCACGGGCGTCGGCCGTCCGCTGCTGGAGCTCCAGGCGGAGTGCGTGGCGCTGGCCGTCGACGCCGCGGAACAGGCCGGCCTTCTCGTCGAGCGCGGTCCGCTCGTGGCGGAGCGACTCGTAGCGGGCGTGGTCGGCCTCGATGGCGTCGGCCTGGGCCAGCAGCGCGTCGGCCGCCTCGATCTTGGCCGAGACCGCGGCGTCGTCCCGGTCGAGCGCGCCGAGCCGGGAGGCGAGCGCCGCCAGCGCCGCGGTGATCGCCTCGGCCTCCCGAGCCGCCGCGTCGAGCGCGCTGAGCCGGGCGGCCGCCTGGGCGACCGCCTGGGCCGCCTGGTCGGCCTCGGCGCGCGCGTCGGCGACCGCCTGGGCGACCGCGTCGCGCTCGGCCTCCCACTCGCCGACCGGCTCCAGGGCCGTGTTGAGGCGGGCCCCCTCGGCCTCCAGCGCCGTCGCCCGCTCGCGCAGGCGCGACCACCGCTGGCCGGCCCGGACGGCCATCGCCTCGTAGCGGCCGAGCGCTAGGATCTTGCCCAGGATCTCCTTGCGCTCGCCGGGCTTCTTCTTGGTGAACTCGTCGCTGCGGCCCTGGAGCAGAAACGTCGAGTTGATGAACGTCTCGTAGTCGATCCCGACCCGGTCGTCGATGGCCGCCTGGGTCGCCCGGACGGACTCGGCGGTCAGGGCCCGCCACGCGTCGCCGTCGCGGACCTGGAGTTCGAGCCCGGGCTTCGAGGTCTTCCCGCTCGCCGACTGGGTGTAGCTCCGGACGACCCGGTACTCGGCGCCGCCCACGCGGAACGTGAAGTCGACCGACATCGCCCGCGACCCGACCCGGAGCAGCTCCTCGTCGGGCTTGCGGGCCTCGCCCGACTTGCGGGCCTCGCCCCAGACGGCCCAGGTCATGGCGTCCAGGAGCGCGCTCTTGCCCTGCCCGTTGCCGCCCGACAGGCACGCCACGTGGATGCCCTCCAGATCAAGCACGGGCGCGCTCTCGCCGTACGACAGGAAGTTGGTGAGCTGGAGCTGGAGCGGGATCATGGAGTTGCAATAACAGGCGTCAAGCTAGCGCCGACCAGCGTCGGCCTCGTGTCACCCAGCGCGGGGTCCGCCCGCCTCGGTGGCGTTGTCGAGGGGCCCGGTCGTGGGACCGGGGGGCGGGCCCGACCGAGGCGACGGGCCTATTCGAGCGGCTCCTCCCCCGTCTCGGTCTCGGGCCGTCCCTCGCGCCAGGTGTGGAACTTGTCGACCAGGGCCGCCTGGAGACCCGGCGTCATCGTGCGGACGACCGACCACACCTCGGGGGCCAGGGCCTCGACCGGGTCGTACAGCAACGACGCCTCCCGGTCCTGGGCGTCGACGAACAACGGGCCGGCGCCGGGGATGGGCGCGTAGGACGTGGCGAGCAGCAGGACGCTCAGCCCGAACGCCGCCCTGAGCGCGCCCAGTCCGCCGCCCGCGGCCGTGTCGAGCGCGCCCAGTTTGATGGCCTCCAGCGTCTTGCGCAGGACGCGGGCCGCGATCGTAAGCCCGGCCAACACGGCCCCGAACGTGACGATGAAGCCCAGCACCGGCGCCGTCCGAGGGCTCACGCCCAGGCTGGCGGCGATCCCCTCCCCGACCGGGCCCATCAGGGCCGTCGCGGCGACGAACCCCAGCACCCAGCCGACCGTCCCGACGACCTGCATCAGCGCGCCCGTCCGCAGCCCGCGCCACAGACCGAACGCGATCACCGCCCCCAGCACGACGTCGAGGCCGGTCACCCGGCGCCCAGCAACGCGCGCACGACCGCCTGGACGCGCGAGCCCTCGGCGACACCCTTCAGCTCGTTCACCGCCTCGCCCATCACGCGGCCCATGTCCTTCATGGTCGTCGCCCCAGTCCGCTGGACGATCTCGTGGACGACCCGGTGGATGTCGTCGTCGCTGGCCTGGGCCGGCAGGTAGATCTCGACGTAGCCCAGCTCGGCCGCCTCGCGCTCGGCCAGGTCGTCGCGGCCGGCGGCCTGGAACTGCGTGATCGAGTCGCGCCGCTGCTTGGCCTGCTTGGCCACGATGGCGACCAGCTCGTCGGTGCTGGCGGGCCCGCTCCCGGACTTCTCCTTCTCCATGATGGCCGACTGGATCATCCGGATCGCCGACAGCCGGACCTTGTCCTTCTGGCGCATGGCGTCCTTGAGGTCACGGGCGAGCGTCTCTTTGAGCATGGGTCGGCAGGAGGGGGGTCGAAGCTACCGCCCCCCTCGCCCCACGTTCCCCGCCTCGGCACCGAGGCGGGCGGGGTCGGATCGGGGGGGGCCCGCGACGGGACGGCCTCGGAACCGACCGGGCCACCGAGTCGGCCCACCCCAGCACCGAGCCGGGCGGGGCCCCTCTGCCACCGAGCCCCCTCCCTCCCACTCGCCACCGCCCCCTTACCTAAGCACGAACCGGAGCGCGAACACGCCCACGCCCACCTGCATCGCGCCCAGCGCGACGGCCGAGTACCGGTCGAGCCGCAACGCCTCCTGGCGGAGCGTCTCGTCGGCGTAGTCCGGCGTCCCTTCGGCTCGGTAGCGGTCGTCGACGCGGTCCGCGCGGAACTTGTAGTGGACGGCCACGGCGCCGGCCGCGAGCGTGGCCGCGGCGATGCCGACGTCGAGCGCGGTCCGGCCGACCGTCGAGCGCTCGGTCGGGAGCAGCGCCACCGCCGGGGTGGCGTCGGGCCGGAGCGGCAGGACGACGGTGACCGCCTCGGTGCCCGGAGCGACCACCCGGCGGACCGTCTCGTAGCCGTCGAGCGTGACGACCAGCGTCACCGGACCGCCGTCGGTCTCGACCGTGAGCGGCGCCGTGCCCAAGGTGTCCGCGCCGGCCGTCCGCTCGCGCGTCACGGTCGCCCGGATGGGCAGCGTCTCGATCCGCAGGCGCGTCGGCAAGACCAGCGCGACCGTGAGCGAGTCGCCCGGGGCGACGGCGAGCGAGGTCGCGGCGCGGCGCGGGTCCCACGCCTGGACGTCGTCAACGAGGGCGACCTCGCGCGTGCCGGGCTCGACCTCGACCCACTCGCCGGCCGCACCGAGGCGGGCGCCGTCGACCACGACCTGGCCGGCCGGCGCGTCGACGCGGAGGTGAGCCGCCTGGGCCCAGACCGGCCCGGCCGCCACGACCGCGAGCAGAAGGGCCCAGACTCTCACGGCGCCGTGTGGAAGGCGACGACGTGGCGCGGCTCGACCAGCACCACGAGCAGGCCGCCACCGACCGCGAGCGCGCTCTTGACCCGGCCCCGCAGCTCGGTCGACCACTCCTCGCGGCCCGTCGTCCCGTCGATCACGACCAGCCGTTTGTCGAGCGTGCCGACGGCCACCCGGTCGCCGATCCAGACCGGCTCGGCCGAGACGTTGCCGTCGCCCAGGACGCGCCAGCGCTCGGCGCCCGTCGCGGGGTCGAGCCCGCGCGTGGTCCCGTCGCTGTAGCCGACCGCGAGCCCAGTCGGGCTGGCCGCGACCGTCGTCGCCCGCAACGGGACGGGCTCCTGGTTGGCCCAGGCGACGGCGCCGGTCGCCCCGTCGAGCCGCGTCACCGACCCACGTGTGGTCGAGACGTAGACGGCGCCGCCGGCCAGGGCGGGCGCGGCGTAGACCGGGGCCCCGACCGCGACCCGCCACCGCTCCTCGCCCGTCGCGGCCCCCAGGCGGACGACCCCGCCGGCGTCGTCGGCCACGACCACGTCCGCCTGGACGGCCAGCGGGGCCGCGTGGATCTGGACGCCCTCGGCCGCGGCCCGCTCCCAGAGCACGGCGCCGCTCGCCGCGTCGAGTCCGACCACGCGGCCGTCCAGCGTCCCCGCGACGACGGTCGTGCCGACCAAGGCCACGCCGCCCTGGACGCCGCCCTCGCCCCATCGCCACAGCCGCCGACCGCGCCGGACGTCGTAGGCCTCGACGCCCCCTCGGCGCTCGGCCGTCGGGACGTAGATCACCTCTCCCGACTCGGAGACGGCGATCTGGCCCTCCACGCTGGCGCCGAACTCGCCCGTGCCCTCGACGCGACCGGTCTCGCGGTTCAAGACCACGACCTCGCCCTTGCGCGTCCCCACGACCACGTAGCGGTTGGTCACACGCGCCGCCGCCGGGCCGAACGCGCCGTCCGCGTCGCGCTCCCACAGCAGGTCGAGCGGCAACCCCGGGGCCTCGTCGGACGCGTCGCCCAGCGACGCCCCGAGTTGGATCGTGGAGCAGCCGGCCAAGACCAGCCCGAGCAGGAGCACGCCGTGCCGCATCAGAAGTCGTAGCCGAAGAAGAACTGGCCGAACGGCTTCCGCTCCGACCACTGGAGCCCGTCCGTGAACCGGTAGCCGACGTCGTAGCGGATCACCAAGGCGCCGAGCAGGTTGGCGCGCAGACCCGCGCCGACCGAGCCCTTCGTCGTCCCCACCAGCAGCTCCTCCCCCACCCCGACGAGCGCGTAGTCGGGGTCGCGGAAGACGTCGTTGTAGCCGTCGGTCCAGTTGTGGGCCGCGTCGGCGAAGAGCGCCCCGCGCAGGCCCTCGATGACGGGGAACAGCGGCGGCCGGCGGAGCACGGGGAACCGCAACTCGTGCGACGTGAACCACAGCTTCGACCCGCGCACGCGCAGGAACGGGAAGCCCCGGAGCGACCACGACCCGCCGATCAGGTTGAGCCGCGCCCGCCGGCCCACGTTGGCGCGGACCAGCCCCCACGACGCGAACGTGACGTTGTCGCTCAGCCGGATGTAGTTGCGCACGTCGGCGCCGACCGAGTAGAAGCTCTCGTTCGAGTACCGGACGTCGGTCGTGTACCCCACGCTGAGGTTGCCGCGGAAGCCCTGGACCGGCCCCCAGGGGCCGTAGAGCGCGTGGTCCTCGACGAGCGTGATCGCGTTCGCCAGCGACGCCGTCCGCAGCGTGTCGAACGTCGTCCCCGACCGGTCGGCCGCGCGGATCAGGCCCGTCTTCTCGCCGATCGCGAACGTGGTCTCGACGTCGAGCCGGCGGAAGAACGACAGCGGGTAGCTGACCAGCCCCAGCACGCCGACCTGCTGCTCGTACGACGGGATGCGCGACGGCTGCGACGGGTCGGTCCGGTCGTAGCGCGGGCCGGCCAGCCGGAAGGCGCCGTAGCCCACGTTGGCGCGGCGGCCCAGGTGGAGGCGCGTCACGCCCACGTTGAGCCCGTCCAGGAACGACCGGCCGCCGTTGATCGAGTTGGCCGAGTAGGCCGTGACGTAGATCCGCTCGTTGCCGAGCACGTCCGAGAACGCGACGGTCGCCCCGCCGGCCTGGGCGCTGGCGGTCGTCGTGGTCGCGAAGCCGCCCTGGGCGATATCGAGCTGGTAGCGCGTGACGTAGGGCTCGCTCGGGTTCCCCTCGACGTCGTAGCGGGCGTACGCCCAGGGCGCGGCGGCCGGCGCCGTGCCCGCCTCGGCGACCCGCTCGGGGTGGGCCACGAGCGAGTCGAGGTCGAGCGCGCGGACGGTGAACCGGAAGTCCTCGAACGCCGTGAACACCAGCTGGTCGCCGGCCCAGACCGGGTCGAAGGCCGCACTCGCGAACCGGGTGAGCTGGCGGAGCTCGACGGCGCCCTCTCGGGCGGGGTCGTCGGCCGGGTCGCCCAAGCGGTCGAGGTCGACGGCCCCGCCGGGGACCGCCGGGGCGTCGTCGGCCAGCAGGCGCGGCCCGTCGAGGTCGGCGACCCACAGGTCCTGGGCGCTGAACTTGCCGTCGGCCTCGCGGCGCGAGCTGGCGAACGCGAGTCGGCGGCCGTCGGGCGACCAGCGCGGCGACAGGTCCACCTGGGGCCCGGCCGTGACGTGGCGGATGGCGCCCGTCGCCAGGTCGAGCGTGAACAGGTTCGTCGCGCCCTCGGGCCCCCAGGCCGACCGGTTCGACGAGAACACGACGGTCCGGCCGTCGGGGCTGAGGTCGGGCGTGCTGTCGTCGTAGGCGTCGTTCGTGAGCTGGCGCAGGCCGCCCGCGTCGCGGTCGTAGAGGTAGAGGTCGGCCTGGCCGCCCCGGTCGATCCCGGTGAACACGACCTGGCGGCCGCCCTGCGAGACCGTCGGCGAGTAGATGGCGACCAGCTCGTCGAACCCCAGCATCGCCACCCGGCGGTCGGTCACCAAGTCGATCAGGTGGACCACGTCGGTCGCGCCGCGCTTGGCGACGACCGCGAGCACGCCGTCGTCGCTCACGTCGAGCCGGCTCTCGAACAGGTGGAACGCCTCGAAGTCGACGACCGCTCGGCGCGGACGACCGTCCGCGGCTCGCCGACGGGCCGGAGCTCGCCGTCGACGGCCTGGGCGAGCACGGTCGAGTAGCTGCCCCGGTTCGAGTAGAACAGGACCTCGCGCTGGCCGTCGGGCCGGGTCCAGATGACCGGCTTGGCGTTGTAGCCGCGCGCGCCGATGGGCCGGGTCGTGAGCGAGGCGATGTCGGCGCCGACCAGCTTGGGCTCGTACTGCGCGCGGATCCACGTCTCCCACCGGTCCGAGATCGTCTCGCCGGGCTCGCCCAGCACGTCCTCCATCACGTCGCCGAAGTCGGAGGACCGCCACGACTCCTCGATCAGGTCCAGCATCCGCTCCTCGCCGTAGGTCTCGGACACGAACCGGCAGAACGCCTCGCCCTCCTTGTACATCACGTAGGAGCCGGCGATCCGGTCGAAGTCGTGGAGCGGCACGTAGAAGTTCGACGCGACCGCGTCGCGCAGGATCATCTCGTGCTGGAAGTCGGGCTCGCCGCTCCAGTACTCGGCGATCCCCTCGGTGAACCACAGCGGCAGGAACTGGTCGATCGGCCGGCGGTGGTCGCGCAACACGCGCGACAGCTTGTTGAACGTGAACACGTGGACCAGCTCGTGGCGGATCACGCGCCGGAAGCGGCCCAGGTCGCCGTCGGCCGGGATCACGACGCGGCCCTTGAGGAACTCGAAGAAGCCGCCGACGCCGTCCGGGATGAAGCCCGGCGTGATGTTGGTCTGCTTGAAGTGCAGGTTGGTCGCGTAGAAGACGAGCGGGACGCGCTGGGTGAGCGACAAGTCGAAGCGCGTCTCCAGCGTCGTGTACCGTCCTCGGCCGTCTCGGCGCCGATCGCGGCCAGGTCCTCGGCCTCGGGGTAGTAGTAGACGTCGAAGTGCTCGGTCTGGAGCACGTGCCAGTCGAAGCCGTCGTACTGGATCTTGTTGCGCCCGAACCCCTGGGCGTGCGCGGACGCCGCCAGCCCGCAGAGGGCCAGCGCGACGGTCAGGAGTCGGAGTCCGGCCCTGGGTGGGGTGCGTCATGGGTGCCGGTGCCGCGGGACGCGGCCTCCGACGGTAGGCACAACCGGCGCCCCGGCGCAAGGGCAGAACCCCCGGCCTCCCGCGCCGGTGCCCCGCGCCGGTGCCCCGCCTCGGCGCCGAGGCGGGCGGCCTCGGGCGACGCGGCGCGCTACGGCGAGGTGCTTCTTGAGCGACTGGATCGTCTCGACGGGCGTCGGGTCGACGCCCTTGCGCATGGCGAGCCAGAAGCTCGTCGCGTCGCCGAGCTGGACGAGCGACAGCACCCGGGCGAGCCGGGACGTCGCCCTCCGACTCGGAGCTCGGTCCAGCCGGCGATGCCGTCCTCGACGAGGTCGCGCGTCGCCTCGAACCGCTTGGCGACCTGGCCGTGGTCGTCCGCGTCGCGGAGCGCGACGACGTGCATCCGCTCGGCGAGCGCCGGCGCGGGCCGGCCTCGTAGCCCATGATCTCGTTGTGGTCGAGCTCGGGGAGCACGTTCCCGACCGCCGGGTGCTTCGCGTTCTCGTGGATCTGCGTCCGCCACCGCATCCCGACCGCCTCCAGCAGACCGACGCCCGTGTAGACGACCGGCAGAACGTCCGGGGAGCGCGCGGCGAGGTCGCGGGCCGGGTTGCCGTCCTCGTCTCGGTCGTGGGCCTCCGCGCGGTCGCGGGCGGCCGCGAGCGCGGCGTCGAACGTCGGCGTCGGACAGATCGGCCAGACCGAGCGCCTGCGCCAGCCGGAGCACGACGCCCAGCGAGTAGCCCAGCGCGGCGCGCGGCTGCAGCCCGCCCGGGATCGTCGACCACGTCCAGGCCGTCCGCCTGGGCGCTTCGCCAGACCTCGCCGCCGGACGTGATCGCGACGCGACGCGCGCGCCGCGCTCCTGGGCCTCGGCGAACGCGCTCAGCGTCTCCTCGGTCCCACCGGAGTAGCTCGACGCGACCACCAGCGTCCTCTCCCCGACCCAGCCGGGCAGCGAGTACCCGCGGTTGACGACGAACGGCACCGGCGACGTCGGCTCGACGAGCCCCCGCACCAGGTCGCCGCCGATCGCCGAGCCGCCCATCCCGCACAGCACGACGCCGTCGAACGCGCGGCGAGGTCGAAGCCCGTCGACGGCGGCGCCCCGCTCCAGCCCTCGGCGAGGTGGTCGGGGAACGCGCGGACGGCGGCGCGCATGTCGTCGGGGTCGAGGGAGGAGTCGTACAAGTCGGGCATGGTCGGGGTCGAGAGGAGACGAGAGTGGGACCAGCCCGCCTCGGCGAGACGTCGCCGACGGCGGGTAGGCGGTGCGGGACTAGTCGGGCGGCGCCGGGCCGCCATCCGGTCGGCGATCGCGCCGGGCCAGCGCTCCGTCGGGGCTCGTCGAGGCCGAGCAGCTCGGCCAGGTCGCGGTTGTGGCAGGCCAGGAAGTAGTCGAGCAGGCGGCGGACCGCGTCGGCGTCGGGCTGGCGGAGCGCGCGTCGGGCGAGGTCCTGGGCCTCGTCGAGCGTGAACGCGCGCAGGACGCGCTTGACGAGCGTGAGGTAGGCCGGCGACGCGCTCAGCGTCTGGACGCCCAGGCCCACCAGGAGCGGTGTCACGCGGGGGTCGGCGGCGACCTCGCCGCAGACGGAGACCGGGATCCCGGCCGCCTGCGGCCGCGCGACGGTCTGGTCGATCAGCGCCGAGCACGGCCGGGTGGAGCTCGCGGTAGAGCCCGGCCACCAGGTCGTTGCCGCGGTCGACGGCCAGCGTGAACTGCGTGAGGTCGTTCGTGCCGATCGAGAAAAAGTCGACGTCGCGGGCGAACAGGTCGGCCTGCAGCGCGACCGACGGGACCTCGACCATGATCCCGAGCGGCGACGTCGGCGGCGGTGCGCGACGCCCTCGGCGTCGAGCTCGGCGCAGACCGACTCGGAGCGCGCGCCGGAACTGCGCGGACCTCGTCGATGCCGAGACCATCGGGAGCAGGACGCGCGCGGCCGCCGCGTCCGCGAGGCCGCGGCGGCGCGCAGGACGGCCCGGAGCTGGGGCCGGAGCAGGTCGGGCTTGTCGAGCAGGATGCGGACGCCGCGCCAGCCGAGGAACGGGTTGGCCTCGCGGCGCGCCATCGGCAGCACCTTGTCGCCGCCCAGGTCGAGCAGCCGGAACGTGACCGGGTGCGGCGCCGCGGCCACGACGGCGTCGCGGTAGACGTCGTACTGCTGGTCCTCGTCGAGCGCGCGGCCCTGCGTCAGGAACAGCATCTCGGTCCGGAACAGGCCGACGCCCTTGGGCGCCGAACTCGTGCAGGAGCGGGAATTCCTCCCGGAACTCGACGTTGGCCTGCAGCGAGACCGCGTGGCCGTCCTTGGTCTCGGAGGGGGCCGCCACGACCGCGTCCCGGTCGGCCGCTAGGCGGGCGAACCGGGCGGCCTTGGCCCGGGCCGCCGCCAGCGTCTCGGGCTCGGGGTTGACGATGACGCGTGCCCGAGAAGCCGTCGACGACGACGACGTCGTCGGGCGCGGACGTGCTCGGCCAGCCCGTGCAGGCTCACGACGGCCGGCACGCCGAGCGCCCGCGCCATGATCGAGACGTGGCTCGTCGGGCCCGCCGAAGTCCAGGACGACACCCAGCACGCCGCGCCGGCTGAACAGCAGGATGTCGGCCGCCGTCAGGTTCTCGGCGACCACGACCCGGTGCGGGTCGATCCGCGAGACCGCGCGGCCCTGCTGGAGGTTGCGGAGCACGCGGTTCTGGACGTCGAGGAAGTCGGCCGCGCGCTCGCGCAGCGCCGCGTTCGGGCTCGCCTCCAGGCGCCGCCGGTGCTCGGCGAGGACCGTCTGGACGGCCCACCCGGCGCCCGACGCCTGCTCTTGCGACGCGCTGGACGACGGCGTCGTAGAACTGGCGGTCGCGCAGGATCAGGCCCTGGGCGTCGAAGATGCCGGCCGAGCTCGGGCCCAGCTTCTGCCGGGCCACGACCACGATCTTGCCGCAGCTCGCGCTCGCTCCGCGACGACGGCCCGCTCGAACCGCTCGAGCTCGGCCTCGACCGCGTGCCGCGTCGAGGTGCTCGGGCTCGGCCTGGTAGGCGCCGGCCGCGAACAGGTACGCCGGGCCGATCGCGACGCCCGGCGCCACGCCGATCCCCTCGACCCGGATCTCGGGCCGCGGGCGGTGGTCGAGCGTCGGGGCAGCGGGAAGGCGTCGACGGAGTCAGGAGCGCAGCGGGGTGCGGGCGGGTCCGGCGTCACGTGGCCTCGCCGAACCCCCGCTCGAACAGGGCCTCGAGGGCGTCGGCCGCCTCGGCCTCGTCGGGGCCGTCGAACAGGAGGTCGAGCGTGGCGCCCTGCTCGGCGGCCAGCGTCATGACGCCGATGATGCTCTTGCCGTTGATCTCGTACCCGTCCTTCCGGATAAAGAACTCGGACGGCGAACCGCGAGGCCTCGCGGACGATCATCGAGGCCGGGCGCGTGTGGACGCCGGCTTTGTTGCGGACGGTGACCTCTCGTGTGATCATGGCTTAGAGCGTGCGGGTGGCGAGGCCGAGCGCGAGCGCGCGGAGCGCGTCGCCGGCGGGCCCTCCGGGAGGACGTCGAGGCCAGCGCCGGCCGGCCTCGGTGAAGTGCGTCGCACGGCCTGGGCCGTCGCGTCGAGGACGCCGAGCGCCCCGAGCCGGTCGCGCGCCTCGGGCACGCGCGCGGGCGTCGAGGCCGCCGCCCAGCACGGCGTCGAACCAGCTGCGGTCGTCGGCCTCGGGCGCGCGCCTCGAGCGCGCGTCAGCACCAGGTACGTCCGCTTGCCCTCGACCAGGTCGCCGCCGATCGGCTTGCCCCAGCCGTGCGGGTCGGCCGTCAGGTCGAGCAGGTCGTCTTGGATCTGGAAGGCGCGGCCCGAGCGCCAGCCCGGCCTCGCGGAGCGCCTCGACGGCTCGGCGTCGGCGGCCCCGCCGACGAGCGCGCCGAGCTCGAGGGCGAGCTCGAGGAGCGCGCCCGTCTTGCCGTCGATCATGGCGAGGTACTCGTCGACGCGTCACGTCGTGCGCGCGTCTCGAACGCCATGTCGAGCGTCTGGCCCTCGCACAGGCGCGCCACCATCCTGGTAGTGCGCGCTGGGCCCGCCGGCCCGCGGCCGGCCGCGTCGCGGACGACGAGGTCGTGCGGCCCAGGCCCATCATCAGGTCGCCGGCCAGGATCGCCGTCGGCTCGTCCCACTGCTCGGTGGACCGTCGGCCGGCCGCGCCGCGTCGCGGCGTGGTCCATGATGTCGTCGTGGACGAGCGTGAAGTTGTGGAACACCTCGACGGCGAGCGCCGCCGGCATGGCGCGGGCGCGGGCCTCGGCGCCGCCGAACGCCTCGGCGGCCAGCAGCACGAGCGCCGGCCGGACCCGCTTGCCGCCGCCCTCGAGCACGTAGCGGACCGGGTCGTACAGCGCCGTCGGGCTCGGCCGGCAGGTCGAGGCCGGCGAGCGCCGGCGTCGACCTCGGCGGCGACCGTCGCCAGGGTCGCGGACGGTGGCGTCTCCATCAGATCCCGGCCAGGCCGCGGTCTCGGCGATGACGCCGTCGATCCGCGCCCTGACCTCGTCGAGCGTCCCCGTCCCGTCGACCTCGAAGTAGCGGACGTGCGCGCGCAGGGTCGCCTCGACGGGGGCCGTCTCGCGCGTGGTAGACGTCGAGCCGGTGCCGGATCGCCTCGGGCTGGTCGTCGGTGCCGGTGGACGAGCGCGTCGGCGGGCGACGTCGTCCGGGGGCGGGTTGAAGTCGAGGTGGTAGATCGCGCCGGTCTCCGGGTCGGTCCGGCGGCGCGACAGCCGCTCGACGATGGCCTCGTCGGGGACGCGGAGGCTCACGACCGCGTCGAGCGGCGCGCCGTGCTCGGCGAGGTGGGCCAGCAGCCACTCGGCCTGGGGGACCGTCCGCGGGTAGCCGTCGAGCACGAAGTCGCCGTGGTGCCGAGCGCGTCGAGCCGGTCGGCGACGATGCTCGTTCGTGACCTCGTCCGGGACGAGCGCGCCGGCGTCGAGGAGTAGCGGTCGACGCGCATGGCCGAGCGGCGTGCCGTCGCGGATGGCGGCGCGGAACAGGTCGCCCGTCGAGAGGTGGGTGAGGCCGTGGGCCTGGGCGAGGCGCTTGGCCTGGGTGCCCTTGCCGGCCCCGGGCGGGCCGAAGAGTGCGAGTCGCATCGAGTGTGCGATGGGAGGGGCGCAGAAGATAACGGGGCCGGCGCGGACCGGTCGGCGGCGGCCTAGTCGGCCGCGTCGGCCGAGGGCGTCGAGCGACTCCGTCGTGGCCGGTGTAGCGCCGGACGAGCAGGTCGAGCACCGCCTTGACCCCGAACCCGACGGCCGTCGTTGAGGGCGACCCCGAACGCCTGCTCGCGGGCCGTCTGGGCGCCGCGTTGGCCGTCCTTCCCGTAGACGACCGGCATCGGTCCATGGCCTTGCGGATCGCCTCGCTCCGGGTCGGTCGCCGCGCGCGACGTGGCTGGGCGGCCTCCTCGACGCGACGTCGCGAGCCGGGCGCGGACAAAGTCGATGTCGTCGTCCGGCTCGCGGGCCGGCGCTTGGCGCGCGCGCGGAGCCCGAGCAGCATCCCGACGAACGCGCCGACGCCCGCGGCGGACGGCCACGAACAGCTCGGGCTTCTCGCGGACCCGGTCCATCAGCGGGCGACCGTCGATGTTGACGTCGTCGAGCAATCGTCATCGCCTCGTGCTTGAGCGCCTCGATGTGGTACTGGATGTCGCGCTCGCCGGGCGATCAGCGCGCTGGCGGACCTGGTCGGCGGTGAGGTGCGAGCTTGTCGAGGTCGGTGTCGGGGACGAGCGCGCTGGGGAGCGAGTCCGGTGCCGGATTCGAGCTCTTTGGTCGGCGAAAGGGGTCCGGGCGTGGGCATGGGTGTTTAGACGGCGGCGTTGCGGACGGACTTCGCCTGGTCGGCACTGGATCGTGGCGGGTCGCGGTCCTGGTTGTCGCGGGCCCGCTTGCGGGCCTCGGCCGCGCGCTCCTGGGCCCGGTCGTACGCTCCGCAGCCCGAGCCAGACCGAGCACGCCGGCCGCGGCGACCAGCAGGACGAACATCGACCAGGAAGCCCCGGCCCGTACCCGCCGAGGAGCGACCCGATCCCGAGAGCCGCGGTGACGAGCAGGAAGATGACGGCCGTGAAGCACGAGGACGGCGGCCGGCACGAAGAACCCGGCGGCGTCGGCGTAGTGCTGGAACCGCTCGATCGAGCCGACGACGCCCTCGATCTGGCGCTTGACGAGGTCGACGCGCAGCTCGGTCCACTCGCGCAAGTCGGCCGACAGCGCGGCCACGTGGCCCGTGACCCGGTCCAGCTTGGTCTGGTGCGGCGGGAGCATCCGCGACTCCGGCGCGACCTGAGGCGGACGCGTCGAGCGATCGGCGACGGGTGCTCGATGTTGGCCGGCAGCGTGCTGCCGCACGCGGGACCGGAACGGGCGGCGGCGCGACGGGCGCGGGGCGTCCGACCGGCGGCGGGGCGGACCAGCGGCGGGGGGACCAGCGGCGGGGGGTCTGCGAGCGGGGGGGCGGCCGGCAGGGACGGTCGGGCCATCGAGAGGGGTCGGAGCACGGAGAGGGAACGGGCGTACACGTCACCCCCGCCTCAGGTTGCCGCTCGCCCCATGACGATCTCGCCCACGCCCCACCCCCAACCCCGACAGCCTCAAGTTCGAGGTCGACGGCGCCCGCGTCGTCGAGGAGCGGGCTGTTCGCGTTCCACTCGGCGCGCGAGGCCGACGACCACCCGCTCGCGACCGACCTGTTCGCCATCCGAGGCGTCGAGACCCTGATGCTCGTGCCCCAGTTCGTGACGGTCACCAAGCACCCCGCCGCCGACTGGGACCAGCTGTCCGAGGGGATCGAGCACGTGCTCCGCCAGCACCTCGACGGCTAGCCCGGCCCTCTCCCCTCGGCGCCGAGGTGGACGCACTCGGCCCTGGCCAGCCCGGACTTCGTCCGCCCGGCCGCGACACGAGCTCTGCGGGGACTCGGCGCGTTGTATCCGTACGGCGTAGGTGGGATCGAGCGAGACGAGCGCGTCTCCCTCACCCACCTCGGCACCGCGGCGGGCGAGGCGGCATTAGGCCGGGCCTAGGCCGGGCCGGCGCTAGGCGGTCGCGGCTGACGGGCTGCCCGTCGCCCGAGCCTCCACCCTCCCCCGGATCAGGTCCGCGGCCCGCTCGGCGATCATCAGGGTCGGCGCGTTCGTGTTGCCGTTGGTGATCGTCGGCATGACCGAGGCGTCGACCACGCGCAGGCCGTCGACGCCGCGGACGCGGAGGTCGGGGTCGACCACCGAGTCCGTCGTCGGCGCCCATCCGGCACGTCCCGACCGGGTGGTACAGCGTCTCGCACGTCTGGCGGACGTAGTCGGCCAGGTCGGCGTCCGACGGCGAGGCCGGGACCGGCGCGACCGGGTCGCCGCGGTACCGGTCGAGCGCGCCGGCCCGGGCGATCTCCCGGGCCAGCCGGAGGCCGGCGACGAGCGCGGCGACGTCGGCCGGCTCGGCGAGCGCGTTCGGGTCGATGAGCGGGTGCGCCTCTGGATCGGCCGAGCGCAACGTCAGGCGGCCCCGGCTCTGGGGCCGCACCAGCGTCGGGCCGATCGAGAAGCCGTGGTCGGTCGGCGGCGTCAGCCCGTGGCCCGCGAACAGGATCGGGGCGACGTGGAACTGGATGTCGGGGACGCCGCCACCCGTGGTGTCGACGAACAGGCCGGCCTCGGCGATGTTCGAGGCCAGCATCCCGCGCCGCGTCACGAGGTAGCGCAGCGACGCTCCGGAGCCCCTCGGCGTTGACCAGCGACACCGGCTCGTTGAGCGCGAAGTGGAGCCCGGTGATCAGGTGGTCGTGCAGGTTCTCGCCCACGGCGGGCCGGTCCAGGACCACGTCGAGGCCGACCGACCGCAGGTGGTCGGCGGGCCCGATCCCCGAGAGCATCAGGATCTGGGGCGAGTTGACCGCCCCGCCGCACACGATCACCTCGCGGTCGGCGTAGACCGTCTCGACCCGGCCGTCCTCGACCACCTCGACGCCGACCGCGCGGCCGCCCTCGACCACGACGCGCCGGGCGAGCGTGTTCGTGCGGACCGTCAGGTTGGGCCGGCGCAGGGCCGGCTTGAGGAACGCGGTCGCGGCCGAGGCCCGGCGGCCGTTCTTCTGGGTCAACTGGTAGAGACCGGCGCCGACCTGCTGGGCCCCGTTGAAGTCGTCGGTGGCAGGCTGGCCCGCCTCAGCGGCCGCGTCGAGGAACGCGAGGCTGACCGGGCTCGGGTCCTTGCGGGTCCTCGACCCGGAGCGGACCGCCTGCGCCGTGGTAGGTCGAGGGACCGCGGACGTTGTCCTCGCTCCGCTTGAAGTACGGCAGCACGTCGGCGAAGCGACCACCCGTCGCAGCCGGCGGCGGCCCACCCGTCGAAGTCGGCGTGGTGGCCCCGGATGTAGATCATCGCGTTGATCGACGACGACCCGCCGAGCACGCGGCCGCGGGGCCAGTACAGCTCGCGGTCGCCGGCGTGGGCCTGGGGGACCGTGTGGTAGTTCCAGTCGGCCTCGGACTGGAACAGCTTCGAGAACGCGGCCGGGATGTGGATCTCGGGCCGGACGTCGCGGTCGCCCGCCTCCAGCAAGGTCACGCGGACGTCGGGGTCCTCGCTCAGGCGGGCCGCGAGCACGCAGCCGGCGGAGCCGCCCCCGACGATGAGATAGTCAGTCATGGACTCGGATTGACGCAGTGCGGCAACGTACCGCCGCACCGCGATGCCGGCAACCGTAGTGGCGCTTCAAGGCCTTCCCTGACGGCCGGCACGGCCCGCCGGTTCGGCCCGCCTCGGCGCCGAGGCGGGCCGTACCGGCGGGCTAGCTCGCGACCGGCCAGCCGTCGTCGCCGTCGAGCCGGACGGCGACGGCCCCCCGCAGCAGGCCCTCCAGGTCGCGGCCGACGAACTCGTACCGCCAGCCGGGCATCGCCTCCCGGACGGCCCCCGGGCCGGCCTCGACGAGCGCCGCGAGTTGGGCCTTGGTCGCGACCAGGCCGGAGTCGACCTCCTGGCGCTCGCACCGGCCGGCCAGGAACCCCTGGGCCACCAGCAGGCGCGCGGCGCGGCGCTGGTCCTCGGGCCTGGGGCGGCCCCGGCGCTCGGCCGGCTCCGGCTCGGCCTCGGTTCCGGCCTCGACCGCGCCGAGCAGGCCGTCGGCGTAGCGGTTGAGTTGGCGGTCGGTCAGGCGGAGCCGGCGGAGGTCCGCGTCGGACGCCGGCATCTTGTCGGCGATGTCGGCCAGGGCCTCGTCGGGCAGGACCATCCGGCGCGTCCGGTCGAGGCGCCGGGCCTCGACCTCGCGCCAAGCTGCGAGCGACCGGAGCACGGCGCGCTGGCGGCCCGACATCCGCCCGATCCCACGCACCTTGAGCCGGTCGACGGCGTCCGACGGGTCGGACTCCTCGTACAGCTCGGGCTCGTCGTAGCGCTCCATCTCGGCCTCGACCCAGTCCATCCGGTCTCGGGCCCGGGCTTCGTCGCAGAGCTTGTGGTAGACGTCGAGCAGGTAGCGGACGTCGTCCTCGGCGTAGCGCGCCTGGTCGGACGACAGCGGGCGCTGGAGCCAGTTCGACCGCGTCTGCCCCTTGTCGAGGCGGATCCCGACGGCCCACTCCACCAAGTCCTGGAGCGACGCCGAGGCGGTCAGACCGACGAGCCCGGCCGCCCGCTGGGTGTCGAACGACCGCACCGGCAGCGTGTCGGTCGCCCGGGCCAGGATCTGCAGGTCCTGGGCCGCGTCGTGGAGCACCTTGACCACGTCGGGGTCGGTGAGCAGCTCGCCCAGCGCGCCCATCTGGCCGTCCAGCGCCACCGTGTCGATCAGGTGGACGTCGTCGCCGCCCAGCCCGACCTGGATCAGCCCCAGACCGGGGTAGTAGCTCCGCTCCCAGACGAACTCGGTGTCGAGGGCGACGGCGGGGAGCGTCCGGGCGCGGTCGCAGAGCTCGCGGAGACGGTCGGCCGTGTCGATGATCGTACTCACTCGGCCGACCGCTTCAAGGTGCACCCGAACGCCTGGGTCCGCTGGACCTCGACGGCGAGCCCCGCGACGCTCTGGTCCATCGCCTGGGCGAGGTAGGGCACCCGGACGCGCTCGGCCGAGGCCGGGCTGTCGTCGATGGTGCCGTCGTAGCGCAGGGCGCCGGAGGCGTCGAAAAAGAAGGCGTGGGGCGCGTTCGAGACGCCGAACGCGGCTGCGAGCTGGCCGCCGGGGTCGGCGAGGTAGGGCATCACCAGGCCGGCGCTCGTCGACACCTCGCGCGACGCCGACGCGGCCTCGCGCGGTGCCATCGCCGGGTCGTTGGCGTTGACGAGCACGAACCCGAAACCGGCCGGGGTGTAGCGCGCGGCGAGGTCCGCCAGGCGCGGCGCGTAGCGGTCGGTCCAGGGACAGGCGTTGCTCCAGAACACGACGACCAAGCCGGACGAGCCCTTGGCCGTGTTCAGCGCCGTCTGGGCGCCGTCGGCGGCTTGAAACGAGGTGCCGCCGAGCGGGATCGGGTCGCCGTAGGTGAGCCCCTGGGCGGACGCCCCGGCGGTCAGCAACAGGGCGAGCGAGAAGAGTCGGATCATGAGGGGGTAGAGCCGGAGCGGACAGCGGAGACGGTGGACACGAGTTCGTCGTAGCTCATCGCCCCGACGTGGGTGTCCTGGACGATGCCGTCGCCGTCCAGGACCATCGTGATGGGGAGCGCGCCCCCGACGAACGGGTTGAGCTGGGACGTGACGTCGCCCTGGCCGGTGTAGAGGTACGACGGGTCGGCGATCTCGTGCTCGGCCAGGAAGGCGCGGACGAGGGCGAGGTCGGTGGGCTGGTCGAGCGAGACGAAGCGGACGTGGACGCCGTCGTCGCCCATCTCCCGGTCGAACCGGATAAACTCGGGGAACTCGGTCCGGCACGGGCCGCACCACGTCGCCCAGAAGTTGAGGACGATGAGGTCGGCATCGAGGCCGGCGATGTCGTCGACGAGCGCCTCGGCGCTGGCCACCTCGACGACGGGCAGGCCGGCGCCGGCGGCGGCGGGGTCCGAGGACGACCCCTCCCCCCACCGGCGGGGGCGGGGTCCGTCGCGCAGCCGGCGGCGACGAGACAGGCGAGGACAATCGGGAGTCGCATAGAGGGGGGGGCGTCTGGCGGGCTCAACGCGCGCCGAGGCGGCGAAGTGCCGGACGGGTCCGAGTTCGGCGCGAGCGTGCCAACGAGCGTGGGCGGCGGGCGATCCCGACGGCCACGCCGGGTCGCCCCACGGGTTTACCGAGCCGGGACCCGCTCGACGGGCAGGCGGCCTCGGGCGAGCGCGTCGGCCAGCACGCCCCAGGCGACGAGCCCGTCGTCGGAGCGGGGCTCCATCAGCATGACCACGACGTGGCCCAGGGGCTGGTCGACCGGGACCACCAGGCCCGCCTCGGGCGCGCCGTCGGGCGGACCGGCGGGCGCCGCGACCCAGGCCCCGAAGACCTCCTGCTGGCGGACGTCCTGGAACACCCGCTCGGCCGTCTGGACGCTGTCGAGGCGGAACCGCTGGCGGCCGGCCGGCAGCGGCCCGCGGCGGTACGTGACCCCGTGGGCGTCGAGCAGGTCGGCCACGGCGTCGGCGGCCTCGGCGCGCACGACGTAGGCCTCGGGCGCCGTGACCGTCTCCTCCGGCCCGAACCGGACGTAGGCCGGCATGACCTCGGGCGTGCGGACGTCGCGGCGCCGCAGCATCGGCGCGCCGGTGACGGGGTGGGCGAGCGTGTCGACCTCGCCCAGCAAGATCTCGACCGGCCGCGGCAGCGCCCGCCACGTCGCGCGGACGGCGACCTCGCGCCCCGCGACACGCTCGGCGTCGGCCTGGGCGGCACGCTCGCGGACCCGGGACGCCTCCGACCACACGCGGTCGACGATCTCCTCGACGAACCGGCGCGAGACGGCCACGCGCTCGGCGTACGGTGCGTAGCTGTACGACTCCGAGAGGATCCCGTAGCGGCCCCGCAGCCCGACGTAGTTGGTCGAGAACCGCGGCTGGGCGCTGAACGAGTACCACCCGCGCGGCGCCGCGGCCTCCTCCCCGAACGCGCCGGGCACGTTGCCGTAGTGGTACGTCGCGAAGTCGTCCGAGGCCAGGAGCGCGTCCGAGACGGCCGGGAGCCAGCGGTCGAACAGGTCGGCGTCGATGGCGGCCGGCGTGCTCGGCGACAGGCCGGGGGCGTAGGTCAGGTGGTAGCCCATCTGCGTCCCGTTCGTCGTGTGGAGGTCGACCACGACGTGGGGGTCGGCGTCGCGGATCAGGCCGACGAGCGCTCGCGCCTCGGGCGAGGCCAGCTTCATAAAGTCCCGGTTGAGGTCGAGCCCGCCCGCGTTCGCGCGGACGCCCATCCCGTCGACCGGCCCCAGCTGGTACGGCCGGTTGTCGTAGCCGACGCGCTCGTTCCCGTCGGCGTTGTAGATCGGCGCGACCATCAGCACGAGCGAGTCGGCCCAGGCGGCGTGCTCGCCGACGGCCAGGTCTCGGAGCAGTTCCAGCATTCGCGTCCTTCCCGTCCGACTCGCCGCCGTGGATGTTGCCGAACACCAGCACGCGCGTCTTGCCCGTCCGGCGGACGGCCTCGGGCGTGGCCCCCGGCGCGCCCCAGACGGCCAGCGGCAGCGCGCGGCCCTCGACGGTCGTGCCGAACGTGTCCAGGCGGAGGTCGCTCGCCTCGGCCAGAGCGCCGAGCACCTCGCGGACCTCGTCGTAAGTCGCCGTGCATCGGTAGTCGCAGGCCTCGGCCGGCGTGACGAGCGCGGCGGCCGACTCCCCGGACTCTGCCGACCGCGGGCCCGAGGCGGGCGGGACCGAGCCGGCGCATCCGGACGCGAACAAGGCCGCGACGGCAACGATCCAGTACCAGTTCATTCGGGTGCGGCGTCGGAGAGCGCCAGCCGGCGCACCATCCACTTGTTGAGCGCGAACAGGACGGCCAGCGCGATCCCCCACTGGGCCAGACACGTCATGGCGCTGTACGGCTCGAACGGGTCGAGCCAGTTGTCGGAGTAGGCCGTCGCGGCGAGCCACAGCCACCAGCCCAGCAGGACGACGGCCTGGAGCGGGATCGCGACCCTCATCCAGACCTCCCACAGCCGGGGCAGCCGCCAGTCGCTCTCGGTCGCCACCTCGGCGCGCAGCCGGGCGGCCCCGTAGCGGATCACGGCGAGCGCGATGAAGGCGCCCGAGAGCATGAGGGCCACGCCCCACACGAAGTCCTGGTTGCCGAACACCTGGTCCGAGAGCGCGCTCGGGACGCCGACCAGGAACGCGACGGCGCCGACCCAGAGCACGGCCTTCTTGCGGGGCGTCCCCAGGTCGACCACGACGCGGGTCGACAGCTCGATCATCGAGATCAGGCTCGACAGCGCCGCGAACGTCAGCGCCAGGAAGAACAGGACGGCCAGCGGGGCCCCGAACGGCATCTCGGCGAACAGCGCCGGCATCCAGATGAACGTCAGGCCCGTCCCCCGCTCGCCGCTCGACCGCATCACCTCGAGCACCTCGGTCTGGCTCATCTGCGGCCCCAGCACGGCGAACGCGATCCCGAAGATCATCGTCCCGGCCAAGAGCGAGACCACGTTGTTGCCGACGCCCGTCAGCACGGCGTTGCGGACGACGCCGTCCTCCTTGCGCATGTAGGCCGCGTAGGTCAAGATCAGGCCCCAGCCGGCCCCGGTGTCCCAGGCGTTCTGGGTGAGCGCCTCCAGCCAGACCGAGGCCGACCCGAGCGTCGACCAGTCGGGCGTGAACAGGTAGGCCACGCCCGCGCCCGCGCCCGGCAGCGTCAGCGCCCGGACGACCGCCACGGCGACGATGGCCAGCAGCGCCGGCACCAGGATCGTGTTGGCCCGCTCGATCGTCTTGACGCCGCCCCTGACGGCGAGCACGCCCAGCGCCATCATCGCGGCGTGCAGCACGATGGGCCAAGGCGACGCCTGGAACGCGGCCCAGGCTGCCAGCGAGCCCTCGCTCGTCGGCGGGAGGCCGCTCAACGCCGACGACGCGACGTAGTACGCGCACCACCCGGCGACGACGCTGTAGTAGCACATGATGGCCGCGGCGACGAAGGCGACGAAGGCGCCTAGCCAGGCCACCTTCGGCCCGGCCAGCTTGGCGAACGTCCCGACGACGCCCATCCGCCCGCGCTGGCCCAGGGCGTACTCGGCGATGATGAGCGGGATGCTCCACGCGACCAGGAACACGAGCCAGGCGACCAGGAACGCGCCGGCCCCGTCGTCGCCGGCGTTCGTCGCCGCGATCCGGGGGAACCGCCAGATGTTGCCGGTCCCGACGGCGATCCCGAGGACGCTCAGGATGAGCCCCCAGCGGGACGCGAAGCGAGCGGACGAGGAGGAGTCGGCCAAGCGGTCCATGCGGGTAGAGAGGTGGAGGGCTTGGTGTGGTGAGGCCGGAGGGGCCGGGTCCCCACGGGCTCAGACGCTGGGCATCGGGGCCGGGCTGCCACCGTCCGGGCCGGGCGGCGGCACGTGGGGCAGCGACGGGCCCGACGAGAACGGTGCGCCCCCCGGCGACGCGGACCCGGCCGTAGGTCCGGCCAGGGTCGGGTACACCGTGAGGGGGGCCGGCGGCCGGGCCGGGTCGGCGGAGTCGCCCTCGACGTCGGTGTGGGTCTCCATCGCCCGCGGCTCGGCCTCGGCAGGGATCGCCTCGGCAGGCGCAGCACTGAGGCTCGGATCGGCTCCGCCAGACGTGGCGCTGCCCCCCGGCGCGGCGCTGGGCCCGTCTCCGCCGCCGTCCTCCGCGAACGTGTAGGCCGCGATCTCCTCCGCCGCCGCCGTGTAATCGACGGCGCCGCGCGTGGCGTGCCGGGAGTCGAACACGGTCCGTCCGTCCCGGCTCGCGACCGCCAGCGACGACGAGGTCCGGATGGCCGTCGCCAGGACGGCGTCCTGGTACTTCGTCCGGAGGTACTCGGCGTAGCGCGCGTGGCGGTTGAGGCGGGCGTCGACCTGGGTGAGCAGGAACCGGGGCGTGGCCAGGTGCGGGTTGAGCTTGTCCTGGACCAGCCCGGCCGTCTGCCACGTCTGCTCGGCGCCGACCACGGGCTGGTACTCCGGCGTGACCGGGATCACGACGTGGTCGCTCGCGACCAACGCGTTCATGGTGTAGACCGAGAGCGCCGCCGCGGTGTCGATCAGGATGAGGTCGTAGTCGTGGCCGGCACGGACGGTCTCGCGGAGCCACAGGACGTCGGTCGGCCGGGTCAGCCGCCGGAGCGCCTTGGTGAGCGCCATCGACGACCCGATCAGGTCGAACCCGCTGACCGCGTGGACCGGGAACGCGCGGAGGTCGGCCTGGGCGTCGAGCAGGCCGAGGCCCGAGTGCTCGGGCCGGGGCTCGGGCGCGCCCAGCATCCGGGTCAGGAACCCCTGGGGGTCGAGGTCGACGACCAGGACGCGGCGCCCCTGCCGGCCGAGCGCGGCCGCGAGGTGGATGGAGGTCGTGGTCTTGCCAGTACCCCCCTTGTGGTTGCAGACGGTGAGAACGGACACAGGTAGCCTGGGTGAGCCGGGTCGGACGGACGGCGAAGATAGGTCGCTCCCTCACGGCCGGCGTCGGAGGGGGCGCCTGGGGGGGTCGCAACGCCGTGCCGGCCGCGGGGGGCGGGCCAACGGGCGCGCTGCCCGGAACGAGCCGGTTCCCGGACGGGCTCGCTGTAGCCCCGCCCGCCTCGGGCGCCGCGCGGACGGGACCGGACGGGTGTCGGGATGCCGGGCGGGTCCCCCCCGGCCTGCTCCCCCAGCCTACGCGCGGTTAAGAGCGGCCCTCGGAACGCCGATATGGCCCCCGTCCCGACCCCACTGCAATGCCTCCCCGCAAGCGCCCTCAGCCCCCGTTCAGCTCGTTCGGCTGGTCGCTCTCCGGCGCGCTCCTGATCGCGCTGAGCCTGCCCCCGCTCGGGATGTACCCGCTCGCCTGGGTCGGCCTGGTCCCCCTCATCGCGCGCTGGGCCCACCGCCGGCCCACGCTCGACTACGTCCGCGAGCTGTACGCGCTGCTCCTGACCACGAGCTGCTGCGTCGGGTTCTGGCTCCTGTTCAACCCCGACGCGTCGACGGCCGCCTTCGGCGGGGTGAGCTTGTTCGTCGTGCCGCTGCCGCTGGTGGCCGCGTTCGCCGTGGCCGGGCTGGTCCGCGAGCGGCTGGGCCTGATCGCCGGCCTGGTCTCGCTCGCCTTCAACGTGCTGGCCGCCGAGTTCCTGACCTTGTCGGTGGGGGTGTCGGTCCCCTGGCTGGTCCTGGGCTACACCCAGGCCGACGCCCTCGACTTTATCCAGATGGCCGACCTGGGCGGCGTGCTGCTCCTGAGCCTGTGGGTCTTGCTCCTCAACGGGACGGCGTTCCTGGCGCTCCCCCGCGCCGGCGAGCCCGGCGACCGGTACGGCGAGCGCGGGATGTCGATGGCGGTGTTCACGGCGCTGGTCGCGATCCCGGTGGCCTACGGCGGCGTCCGGACGGCCCAGGCCGACGTGCCGGCCGGCTACACGACGGTCGGCATCATCCAGCCGGGCGTGTCGCCCCGGGACTGGGACGACCAGACGGCCGTCGTCAAGGTGGACCACCTCGCGACGCTCTCCGACGACCTCCTGGCGCCCGCGACCGGCCAGACGGACTCGACCGGGCGCCGGGCGGCGCGCTCCTTCAACACGTCGGGCGTGGGCCTGCTCGTCTGGCCCCAGACGTCGCTCCCCTTCATGGGGACCGACAGCGGTGAGGCCCAGCTCTACGAGCGGCTCCAGCGGTGGGCGGGGCAGCGGGGCGTGAGCCTGCTCGCCGGCGCCCAGACCGCGGCGGCCGGCGTCGAGCGCGGGTACCGCGCGCCGCGAGCCGACGAGCTCGCCAACTCGGCCGTGCTGATCCGGCCCGGCAAGCCGCTCGTCCGCTACGACCAGATGCGGGCCGTCCCGTTCGCCGACCGGGAGGCGGCCCCGGGCACGTCGCGCGTCCTGTTCGACGCCGGCGGCACCGAGATCGCGGCGACGGTCGGGTTCGAGTCCGTCTTCGGCAACCACGTCCGGCAGTTCACCCGCGACGGGGCCGACGTCATCGTGGTCTTGTCGCGGAACGACCTGTGGGGCCACTCGGCCGGGATGTACCAGCACCTCCAGTTCACCCGGCTGCGGGCCATCGAGTCGCGCCGGGCCGTCGTGCTGTCGACGGTGGGCGGGATCTCGGCGCTGATCCACCCGAACGGCAAGGTCGACGAGATCGAGGGCTGGATGTCCCAGGGGACCCGGTCGGTCGAGGTGCCCACCTACCGCGGCGAGACGTTCTACGTCCGCCACGGGGACTGGATCGGGCAGTGGGCCCTGGCGCTGGGGCTGGTGTTCAACCTGGGCGTGCTCGGCCTGAGCGTCTTCGCGCCCGAGTTGGTCGGGGCGCGGCGGCGCACGTCCCGTGCGGGCGTCCGGCGGGCCCCCGTGCTCTAGGCACCGAGGCGGGCTCGTGCCCGCACGGAGGCTCCGGCGGGGCCGGCCACGGCGGCGGGCGCCGCCCCCCGGCCCGAGCGCACCGGGGACCGGCTCCCCCCGCCTCGGCGCCGAGGCGGACCGTGGCGGGGCGGCCATGTCCTGGCCCGCGGGGTGACCGTGGTCTCCCGGCTCGGCCGGCGCGTAGGCGGTTCGACACGGCGGCCATCCCGGGCGGGATCGCGGCCGAGGCCGAGGCCGAGGCCGCCGAGCGGGCGCTCCCCTCGACTCTCCCGACCGTCGCGCGCAGGTCCGCCGACGCCGGTCCCGAGGCGGGCACCCGAGGGCCGCGCCCCTCCGCCTCGGTCCGTCGCTGGGGAATGTGCCTACCCACTCACGCCCTGCTCGGAGGGGCCTGTGCTGCCGTCACCTGGACGGGAACGGGTCCGACCACCGCGGGTCGGTCGCGAGCGTCGTGTCGGTGAGCGTGTTCAGGAACGCCACCAGCGCGGCCCGCTCGGGCGCGCTGAAACCCATCCGGAGCGGCCGCCCATCGCGACCGCGCAGGCGGAGGTCCAGGCCGGGGCCGCCCTGGATGCCGGAGTCGTAGTGGTCGACCACCTCCTCCAGCGTCGCGAACCGGCCGTCGTGCATGTAGGGCCCCGTGAGCGCGACGTTGCGGAGCGACACGACCTTGAACCTCCCGCGGCCCGCGCCGCGGTCGACGACCGTCGCGTCCAGCCCGTTGCCCGTCGGTTGCTTCCCCATGAACAGGTCGCCCGTGTGGCACTGCTCGCAGCGGCCCGGCCCGAAAAACAGGTCGAGCCCCAGGTTCTCCTCGTCCGTGAGTTCCGCCAGCGGTTTCCCGAACCGGGCGCCCTCGGCCTGGCGGGCGGCGTCGTAGCGGGAGTTGAACGCGGTGATGGAGCGGACGAACTGGGAGAGCGCCCGCGCGACCCGGTCGCTCGTGACCTCGGGCGTGCCGAAGGCGTCGGCGAGCAAGCCGGGGTAGAAGTCGGTGGCCTCCAGCCGGCCCGTGAGTTCGTCGAGCGTCAGGCCCATCTCCACGAGGTCCTGGATGGGCTCCAGGGTCTGCTCCTCCAACGTCTGGGCCCGCTCGTCCCAGAAGAGCTGGCGGCCGCGGTCGTAGCGGAGGAAGGCCAGGGCCATCGAGTTGCGCGCCGTCCGCTCGCCCTCGAACCCAGCGCTCAAGCGCTCGGAGTCCGAGAACCCGCGCTCCTGGCGGTGGCACGAGGCGCACGACACGGCCCCGTTCCGGGACAACCGGGTGTCGTAGAACAGCACGCGCCCTAGCGTCGCGCCCGCGTCGGTGATCGGGTTGCCGACCGGCGTGGTCTCCCACATGAGCACCTCGCTGACGTCGAGGTGGCTCGGCAGCCCGGCGCCCTCGTAGTCGTACGGCGTCTCAGGGAGGACCGGCGTCCCGCCCAGCCGGGCCGTGAAGGCGGCCCCGATGGTGACCAGGGAGACGAGTGCGAGCGACGCGAGCCGGCGCATACCAAACGAGGGAGGCGGAGAACGTGGCCTGAGACGCCCACGGCGAATGTACGGAGCGGGCCGCCGTGGCACGGCAGAGGCATACAGCGACTGCGGCCCGACCTCGGCTCCCCCGGCCTCGGGGCCGAGGCGGGCGGGGCCAGGCGGAACCCGGCCCGCCGCCGGCGCGCTCTTGCCGCCCCCCCTCCCGCCGACCGTGCTCGCCCTCCGCGTCCCCCTCGTCCTCGCCTCGGCCTCGCCGCGGCGGCGCGACCTGCTCGCCCGCCTGGGGCTCACGTTCGACGTCCGGCCGAGCGACGCCGACGAGACCTGGCCGGCCGGCCTGGAACCCGGGCCCGCTGCTGCCGAAGTGGCCTTGCGCAAGGCCCGCGCGACCCCGCCCGGCGACGCGCTCGTGCTGGCCGCCGACACCGTCGTCGTGCTCGACGGCGAGGTGCTGGGCAAGCCCGCCGACCCCGCCGAGGCGACCCGGACGCTCCGGCGCCTGAGCGGCCGGACGCACCTGGTGGCGACCGGCCTCGCCCTCCGCCTGGGCGACCGCGAGACGACCGCGTTCGAGACCACGCGTGTCACCTTCGCCGACCTGTCGGCGGACGAGGTCGCGGCCTACGTCGCGACGGGCTCGCCGCTCGACAAAGCCGGGTCGTACGGGATCCAGGACGATCTGGGGGCCGTCTTCGTCGAGCGGATCGAGGGCGACTACTTCAACGTGGTCGGGCTCCCACTCCGCCGCCTCTACGCGACCCTGCGCGCGTTCGCCCCCGACCTCGTCTCGCTCGTCTGACCGGATGCGCCTCGCCCTCCTCCTCGCCCTGGCCGTGACCGCCGCGTCGTGCTCCGACCCCGCGGAGCCGACGCCGGCCCCAACCGAGACGCCCTCGCCGCCGGCCGCCGACGGCCGCCAGTCGGTGGCCGACGTGGTCGCGACCAGCCCGCGCCTGCAGACACTGAACCGGCTCTTGCAGTCCAGCGGGCTCGCGGCGACGCTCGCCGACACCGCGACGGCCTACACCCTGTTCGCCCCGACCGACGACGCGTTCGCCGCCCTCGGGGACGCCGCCGTCGAGGCCCTCGACGCCGACGCCGAGGCGGCGCGGGCCGCGCTGCTGGCCCACGTGCTGCCGACGCGGATGCTGTCCATCGACGTGTTCCCCGACCTGTCCATCGAGACCACGGGCGGAACGGAGATCACGTTCGCCGAGGCCGGCGACGGGCTGGCAGTCCGCTCGGGCGGCGTGACGGCCCGGATCACCGACGCCGACCTCGACGCCGACAACGGCGTCGTCCACCTGATCGACACCGTTCTCCCCCGATGACCAGCGCCCCCGTTTACGTTTTGGTCGGAGGCACCGGCGGCATCGGCGCCCCGCTCGCGCGGCGGCTGGCGGCCGACGGGGCCACGCTCGTCATCGGCGCTCGCGACGGCGACCGGCTGGCGGCGCTGGCCGGCGAGACCGGCGCGACGGCCTTCACGCTCGACGCGACCGACGCCGACGCCGTCTCGGGCCTGGTCGGCGCGGCCGTCGAGGCGCACGGGCGGATCGACGGGGCCATCAACCTGGTCGGCTCGATCCTGCTCAAGCCGGCCCACGCGACCTCCCCCGACGAGTTCGACGAGGTGCTGACGCTGAACCTCAAGACGGCCTTCTACCTGGTCCGCGCGGCGGCCAAGGCGATGCAGTCGAACCGCGAGCCGGCCGGGGGCTCGGTCGTCCTGTTGTCGAGCGTGGCCGGCCGCTACGGGCTGTCGAACCACGAGGCCATCGCCGCGGCCAAGGCCGGTGTCGAGGGGCTGGTCCGGGCGGCGGCGGCGACCTACGCGCCAAAAAACGTCCGCGTCAACGCGGTCGCGCCCGGCCTGGTGCGGACGCCGCTCGCGGGCCGGCTGGTCGCCACCGAGCAGGCCGTCGAGGCGTCGGCCAAGCTCCACCCGTTGGGGCGGATCGGCGAGCCCGAGGACCTGACCGACGCGCTCGCGTTTTTGCTCGACCGCTCCAAGAGCGGCTGGGTCACCGGCCAGACGCTGTCGGTCGACGGCGGATTCGCGACGGTCCGACCGCGGTAACCGTCCGCTCGGCGATCGCCCGCTCACGACTCTCCGCCCCCGATACCTCGGGCGTGGGGCACCGCCACCGGCCGCGCGCGCGTTGGACGGTGCCAGGCGTCCGGGCCCGCTCCGGACGCTACCTTCCGCCCCGATGGCGCGTCCCCCCGGCCCTCGCATCTCCATGTCCCTGATCGTCAAGGTCGTCACGGCGATCGGCCTGGCCGCGGTGGCGGTCTGGTCGACCACGTCGGTCCCCGTCACCGCGCCCGCCGTGGCGCCCGTCCTGTGGGCCTCGGCCGAGGCGCCCGCCCGGGCCGTCGCGGACACGTTGGCGCTGGACGCCGCGCTCGGCCAGTTGGTGGCCGCGCCCGAGACCGCGCCCGGCGTCGACGGCCTGGTCGCCTCGGGCCGCCTCGGGCGCGTCGTGGTGGGGCCCAGGACTGTGGACGGACGTTTGCAGCAGGTCCGCGGGTGGCAGGCACGGGCCCCGCTCCCGCTCGCGCTGGCCACGGACGACGAGCGGGTCGCGCTGGACGGGCCGACCTCGGCGTCGGCCGCCGAGCTGGCCGCGTCCGGCCGCCCCGACCTGGCGTTTATGACGGGCAAGGCACGGGCGGAGGCGGCGCGGGCGCTGGGCGTCCAGTCGCCCGGGACCGCGCTCGTGCTGGCCGCCGGCGCGTCCCCGTTCGGCCCGACGCCCGGCAGCGAGGTCGAGCGCGGGTGGGTCCGCGGCGTCCGCGAGGGGCGCGCGTTGCCCTCGGCCCGGCTGGTCGACGCGAGCGGGCTCGACGGGCTCGACGCGCTCGCCGAGGCGGGCCTGATGGAGGTCCACGTCGACGCCCAGACGCCCCGAGGCGTCGCGCTCGTCGCGGAGGTCGCGGGCCGGGCGACGTTCAACGGCTTGGTCGTGGCCGACCTGGGCGGGACGGCCGTCGGCGCCGTCGACGCCGTCCGCGGCGGGGCCGACCTGGTCCTCTCGGCGACGCCCGCGGCGGCGTACGACTCGCTCGCCCGGGCCGTCCAGACTGGTCGCCTGGGTGCCGAGCGGGTCCGCGAGGCCTCGCGGCGCGTCCTGGCGGCCAAGGTGTGGAGCGGGCTCGACCTGGCCCCGCCTGCGGCCGACGCGCCCGACGGCGCCGACCGCCCGCTCCAGATCGACCCGTGGCGGGCCCCGTCGGCGTCGCTCGTCCGCCGGTCGGAGCTGCTCGCCGGCGAGGTGGCCCGCTCGGCGGTCACGGTCGTCCAGGCCCAGCCGACGTTGCCGCTGGTCGGGCCCGACGCTCGCCGGGTGGTCACGGTCCTGCTCGATCCCGGGGCCGACGTCGAGGCCGGGCTCCCGTTCGCGAACACACTAGCCAGCGCGCTCGGGCCGGCCCGCCAGGCCGGCTACGCCCGCCTGGGACTGGGCGACGGCGACGACCACTACGGCGCCGCGCTGGCCGCGGCCAACCAGGCCGACGTGGTCGTGCTCGGCGCGTTCCCCGAGGCCGACGGCCGGCTGGCCCCCCGCCACCTCGCGTTCGTCCGGGCGCTCAACGACCGGCGGCCCGTCGTGCTGGTTGCGCTGGGAAGTGCGCGGCTGGCGACCGGCATTCGCCGTCCGGAGGCACTCGTCGTGGCCCACGACCGGACCGAGGCGGCCCAGGTCGCGGCGGCCCAGGCCATCGCCGGCCAGATCGCCGTCGGCGGCCGGCTCCCCTACGGCGTCGCCGGCGTGGCCGAGGCGGGCGGGGGCGACCGCTACCGCCAGCAGGTGGTCCGGCCGGGCGCTCCCGACGAGGCCGGCCTGGACGCCCAGGCCGCGGACCGCGTCGACGACGTGATGCGCCAGGCCGTGGCGTCGGGCGCGTTCCCGGGCGGCGCCGTCGCGGTCGGGCGCGCGGGCGTCCTCGTGCGGCTCCAGGGCTACGGCCGTCTCTCGCCCGGCGGGACCGCCGTGACTGCCGACACGCCCTACGACCTGGCGTCGCTCACCAAGGTCGTCGGCACGACGGCGACGGCGATGCGGCTGGTCGAGCAGGGCCGGCTCGATCTCGACGCCCAGGTCTCCGACTACCTCCCAGACTACCGCCCGGTCGGCGCGCGCAGCGTGACCGTCCGCCAGTTGCTCGCTCACACGGCCGGGCAGCGGCCGTGGTACCCGTTCCACGCCAACGGGATCTCGGACCGCGAGGGGGCCCTCGACTTTATCTACGCCGACACGCTGCGGACGGCGCCGGGCACGCGCTCACGCTACAGCGACTTCGACTTCATCGTGCTCGGCGAGCTGCTCCAGAGAGTCGCGAGCGAAGACCTGGACGACCTGTTCGCGGACGAGGTCTTCCGGCCGCTCGGAATGGACGCGACGGGCTTCCGCGGCGTCAACGTCCGCGACCCGCTGGCGGCGCCGACCGAGTACGACGGCTCCTGGCGGGGGCGGACGTTGCAAGGCGAGGTCCACGACGAGGCCGCGTCGGTGTTCGGCGGCGTCGCCGGCCACGCCGGCCTGTTCTCGACGGCCTCGGACATGGCCCGGTTCGGGTTCGTGCTCGCCAACGGCGGCGAGGGCTACGGGACCCGGCTGTTCCGGCGAACGACGATCGACCGGTTTACGGAGCGCGTCCGCCTGCAGAGCACGTACCCGACCGGGCTCGGCTGGATGGTCAACTACGGCGAGACATCGGCGGGGTCCGAGTTCGGGCCACGCTCGTTCGGGCACACCGGGTTCACGGGCACCTCGATCTGGGTCGACCCCGAGCAGGAGATGTTCGTCGTCCTGCTGACCAACCGCGTCCACCCGTCGCGCCGAAACCGTCGGATCCGCGACGTCCGGCCCGCCCTGGCGGACGCCGTGGCGGGCGCCATCCGGACGCCCCCGGGCGACCCGGCCCAGGCCTGGGGCTTCGGCCCCGTTCCGGCCGACCTGCCCCGCGTCGCCGCCCGCTGACCCCGCCTTGGCGCCCCTCCCGACCGTGCCGACCGCCGTACCGAGGCGGACCCGGCCGCCCTGCGCGGATGGAACCCGCGCCCCGCTTGGGCGGTGCTCTCCCCCCTCCCCCCCGCCCATGCCGACCTACGTGTACCGCCGCCCCGACGGCACCACCTTCGACGTGTTCCAGAAGATCTCGGCCCCCGCGCTCACCGAGGACCCCGAGACAGGCGTGCCCGTCCAGCGTGTGATCTCGGGCGGCGCCGGGCTCCAGTTCAAGGGCGACGGCTTCTACATCACGGACTACAAGAACAAGCCGTCCGAGTCGAAGCCGGCGGGCAAGAAGGCCGAGTCCAAGGCGGGGTCGTCGTCGAGCGAGGCGCCGAGCAAGCCCGAGACCAAGCCCGCGACCACGGCCCCCGCCGCGTCGTCCGGTGGCGGCGACACGTCGGGCGACTAACGCGGCCGGCCGTGACCGACCCGGGTGCCCGCCTCGGTGGCCCGGTCGGCGGAGGAGGCCGGCCGCCGGGGACCCGTGACGGCCGCAGCTAGGGGACCACGCCCGAGCGCCACTGGCGCTGGACCTGGCGGACCAGGTCGCCGTAGCTCCGGCTCCGCTGGAGCGTCAGGACCGAGAACGGCGAGCGGTCCCCGGTGCGGCCGGCGGTCCGTTCGAACTCGAAGACGGCCGGCGCGGCGCCGCCGAGCGCGTAGCTCCACCGCTCCCCGGCCGCGGTCGCCTCGACGTAGCGGGGCGGCCCGAGCAGGACGAAGAGCATCCCCCGGTCGGTCTTCCACCCGTCCTTGTAGGTCGCGAACAGCCGGTTGGCCTCCTCGACGCGCTCGAAGTAGGCCCGGACCGTGGCCGCGGCCAGCCGGCGGTCGTCGAGCGACTCGCCCCAGAACCGGTCGACGGCGCGGCGCTGGGCCTGCCCGGGGCCGGCCTCCGCCAACCCCGCGTACTCGCCTGGCTGGGCGAGGTAGACCAGCGGGCCGACCACGTCGCCCAGCCGCGTCACCTGGGGGTAGTCCCGGCGGCGGACGACGAACACGCGCTGGGACTCGGCCAGGACCGCGCCGCCGGGACCGGCCAGGCGGATCCGGGCGCGGTACACGCCGGGACCGAGGGCCGGGACCGGCGCGACCACGTCGAGCGTCGGGCCGGGGTTGAGGATGGTCTGGCGGACCGCCTGGACGGTGTCGGCGCGCCCCAGGTCGACGCCCCGGCCGGCCAGGCTGAGGTCGGTCGGCGTGAAGTCGTCGAGCCGGTTGGCCGGCGCGGCGTCGGCCTCGAACCGGACCACGTCGAGCACCGTCGTCGCGCCGTCCGGGACGCCGGTCGCCTGGACGACGGCGCGGAGCGAGTCGAGCCCGGCGGGAACCGAGGCGGCGTCGACGGGGCCCATGCCCTGTCTCCCCTCGCCTTCGAGCCGGAGCGCGCCGAGCGCTGGGCCGCCGGGCGTAGGCACCACCACGACCTCCTGCCGCTCGGCCGTGCGGTCGCTGGCCCCGTCGACCAGCACCGCGCGGACGACGTAGCGGCCCGGGGCGGCTTCGAACCGGTCGAGCCGCCAGACCGGCTCGGGCGAGCGGGACGCCTCGGCTCCGGCCACCCGGACCGTGTCCCGGGTCGAGCGCGACTGGGGCGCGCCCCCCTCCTGCTCGACGGTCACGACCCACTCGGCCACCGCGGCCAGCGAGTCGCCCGAGGGGCGGAAGACGAGAGACGCCGGGGCCACGCCGAGGTAGACGTCCAGTCCGGGGACGTCGTCCCGGGTCGCGGCGACGGCGTCGAGCACGAAGACGGGCTCGCCGGCCCGGTAGGCCGCCGCGTTGTCGTCCAGGCGCTGGACGGCGGCCGGCGCCGAGCAGCCCGCGGCGAGCCCCACCATGGCGCACCCGACCACGGCGACGGCCGACGCGGCCCACCTCGCGAGCGAGGCGGGCGGGGCCGGCCGGGCCGCGCCGCGCCGGCTCAGCACATCGACGCCCGGGCCGCCGCGACGATGGCCGCGAACGAGGCCGCCTCCAGGCTCGCCCCGCCCACCAGCGCCCCGTCCAGGTCGTCCTGGGCGAACAGCTCGGCCGCGTTGCTGGGCTTGACGCTGCCACCGTACAAGATCTCGATGTCCTCGCCCTCCTCGAACCGCCCGCCGAGCGCGGCCCGGATCGCCGCGTGCATCGCCTGGGCCTGCTCCGGCGACGCCGTCCGCCCGGTCCCGATGGCCCAGACGGGCTCGTAGGCGACCACGAGGTCGGCCGACTCGACGCCGTCGAGCGACGCGGCGAGCTGGGCCAGCACGATGGCCTCGGCGTCGCCCGACTCGCGCTCGTCGAGCGTCTCGCCGACGCACAGGATCGGGGCGAGCTCGGCGGCCTGAGCCGCGCGGACCTTCTGGGCCACGAACGCGCTCGTCTCGCCGAACAGCTGGCGCCGCTCGCTGTGGCCCACGATCACGTACTCGACGTCCAGGTCGACCAGCATCGACGGGGCCACCTCGCCCGTGAACGCGCCCGCGTCCGACGGGTGGACGTTCTGGGCGCCCAGCCGGACCTCGCTCTCGCGGAGGCGCTCGGCGACGGCGTCCAGCCACACGGCCGGCGGGCACACGGCCACGCCCACCTCGGCGGCGTCCTCGGCCGTGGCCCGGACGATCTCGGCGGCCAGGCCGACGGCCGCATCGTGGTCGAGGTTCATTTTCCAGTTGCCGGCAACGAGCATGGGTCAGGCGTCCGGGGACGCGGGGGGGGATTGGGAGGCGACCTCGGCGGTTACCGCCTCGGCCAGAGAAGAGAGCAGGCGGACGTCGTCGTCCGACCACTCGTGGGGGACGGTGTCGATCGCGCACAGCGCGCCGATCACGTGGCCGTCGGGGGCGGCGATGGGGACGCCGAGGTAGGCGGCCACCCCCAACTCGGGGATGGCCAGGTTGTCGCGGACACGGGCCGACGACCGGGCGTCCGGGACAACGAGCGGGCGCCGTTCGTTGGCGACGTGCTGGCAGAACGAGTGCGTCAACGGGGTCTCGTCGACGTCGACCCCGGCCCGGCCCTTGAACACCTGGCGGTCCGAGTCCACCAGCGAGACCAGCGAGACCGGGACGCCCAGGGCCTGGGACACCAACTCGGTCAGGGCGTCGAGCGACTGGGACCGGCCGCCCGTGAGCAGGCCGGTCCGGCGGAGCGCGTCGAGGCGGGCGGCGACGACGGCCGGGTCCGGGGGGGGCGCCAGGACCCCGTCGTCGACGCGGTCGGCGGGCCCCGTGCCCCACCCGCCTCGGGCGACCAGGTCGGCCCAGCGGTCTCCCGCCTGGGCGTCGGCGGGCGGCGTCGTGTCGTAGGCGACGCCGACCAGGCGGACGCCGTCCTGGGAGGCGACGGACCGCCCGCGGAGCCAGACGCTCGTCGCGCCCGCCGCCGACGTGGCCCGCAGGTCGAGCGTCCGCCCCGGGCCGGCCAGCACGGCCGCGACGGCGGCCTCCACCTCGGCGGGGTGGTCCAGGCCCGCCGTGATCTGGGAGAGCGTCTGCGACGTCGGACAACCCAGCAACGCACGGAACGAGGGCGACGCCAGGACCAGCCGGCCGTCGCCGTCCATCTGGAACGTGCCGACGGCGCCCCGGCCGACGGCGAGGTGGATCTGCTCGCCCTCCACCAGGGCCGTCGCGTCGGTCGCGGCCAGGACGGCGCCCCGGACGTGGCCGCCCGCCCGGACGGGCGCGACGGTCAGGTCGAGCCACTGGGCCGGGTGCGTCTCGCTCGCCGGCCGGGCCACCCGCTGCCTGACGGTCTCCCCGCCCAGCGCCCGCCGCCAGAGCGCGCTCCACGTTCCCCCCTCCAACACCGAGTCGCCGACGGCCAGCCGCTGGTCGCTCGCCAGGCCGGAGTCGCGGACGGCCCGGTTCACCGTCGTGACCACGCCCTGGGCGTCGACGGCGGCGATGGCGTCGGGTGTCGCGTCCAGGACCGCCACGAGTTGGGCGCGCTCGCGCTCGAGGTCGGCGTGGGCGTCGTGGAGGTGGCGCTCGGACGCCATCAGCGTCGTCACGTCGCGGGCTTCGAGCAGGAACCAGACCTCGCCGTCCGGCCCGCCGACCGACTGCACGTCCACCAGGAGCGTCCGGCGGCTGCCGGTCCGCGTGACGCCGGCCGTGAACCGGTCGAGCATCCCTCGGCGCGCCAGCCTCAGGCTCTCGTGGACGCGGGCGCCGTCCTCCCACCAGGGGGCGTCGGCGAGCGCGGTCCCGAGCGCGGCCGCGCGGGACGGGTACAGGTCGGCCGCCGCGTCGCTCAGCGCCTGGATGTCCCCGTCGCCGTCGGCGACGACCGAGATGCCGAAGGACGACTCGAACACGGTCAGGAACACGTCCAGCGGGACCTGGGGGGGCGTGCCCTGGCGGACCACCTCCTGGACCTCGTTGGGGATCGGGGCGTCGGGTTGCTCCATCGCGGCTCAGGCGGAGAGACGGGTGAGGCGGTCCAGGATCTCCTGGGCGTGGCGGTCGGTCTTGGGCCGCTTGAAGACGTGGAGCACGCGGCCGTCCGGCCCGATCAGGACCGTCGTCCGCTTGGTCCCGACCGACATCTTACCGTAGAACGACTTCTCGCCCCAGGCCCCGTAGGCCCCCATGATCTCGTGGTCCGGGTCGGCCAGGAGTGGGAACGGGAGGTCGTATTTGTCCGCGAAGCGGCCGTGGCTCGCGACGTCATCGGGCGAGACGCCCACGACGGCCACGCCCGCCTCGGCGAGGTCGCCGGAGTGGTCGCGGAGGTTGCAGGCCTGTTTGGTGCAGCCCGGCGTGTCGTCCTTGGGGTAGAAGTAGAGCGCGAGCGGCCGGCCCGCGAAGTCCCCCAAGCGGACGGTCCGGCCGTGCTGGTCGGCCCCCTCGAACGGGGGCGCGGGGTCGCCGGGCGTGGGGTAGTCAGCCATGAGTCGGGAGCAGGGCGTCGTCGGCCAGGGACTGGACGAGCGCGAGGTGGTCGTAGGCGGTCAGGTCGAGCTGGAGCGGGGTCACCGAGACGGCCCCGTCGCGGATGGCGGCCAAGTCGGTGTCGTCGCCCTGGTCGAGGTCGACGAAGCGGCCCCCGAGCCAGTAGTACGGCCGGTCGGTCGGGTCCCGCCGCTCCTCGAACGCCTCCTCCCACCGCGACCGAGCCTGCCGGGTCGCGCGGATCCCGGCCAGCTCGGCCAGGGGCACGTCGGGGACGTTGACGTTGAGGAGGACGCCCGGCGGCAACCCCTGGTCCAGGACCCGCTCGGCCAGGCGACGGGCGACGAATCCGGCGGCCTCGAAGTCGGTCGGCGACCACGCGTCGTGCGAGACGGCGAGCGCCGGGACGCCCAGGATGGTCGCCTCCGTCGCCGCGCTGACCGTCCCCGAGTACATCACGTTGACGGCCGTGTTGGGCCCGTGGTTGATGCCCGAGACGACGACGTCCGGCGCGCGGGGCAGCAGCTTCTGGACGGCGATCTTGATGCAGTCGGCCGGGGTCCCGGTGACGGCGCGGGCCCAGACCGGGCCGCTCGGGCCGTCGAACGCCCACGGGTGGACCCGCATCGGGTCGCGGATGGTGATCGAGTGGCCGACCGCGCTTTGCTCGGTGATCGGGGCCACCACGGCGACCGTCCCCAGACCGCCCAGCGCCGACGCGAGCGCGGCGATGCCGGCGGCGTCGATGCCGTCGTCGTTGGAGACCAGGATCAGCGGCCGGTCGGCCGGGGCGTCGAGGGGATCGGGGCGGGTCACGGGTGCGGCGCGGGGTGTGGCAAGATCGCACACCCGAACGCCCTGGGGGCGCCGGGGCCTCCCCCACTACCTCGCCGCGTCGGCCTCGGTGGCGTCCGGGACCGGGTCCAGCGCGACGCCCAGGCGGGCGGCCAGCGCCTGGGCCCACTGCTCGGTCAGGATCGGCCGGTCGAAGTGGGCCTGGAACGCGGCCCGGGCCCGAGCGCCCTGAGCCCGGCGGGCGTCGGGGTCGTCGGCGAGCCGGCCGAGCGCGGCCACCACGCCGTCGGCCGTGCCCCCGGTCGCGGGGTCGATCACCTCGCCGACGCCGTGCTCCTGGATCGTCCGGGCCGGCTCGGACCGCTCGGGCCCGACCATCAGCACGGGCCGGCCGGCCGCCATGACGCCGTAGAGCTTGCTCGGAACGGCGATCCCGGCGAACGCCTCTTGCAGCGTCAGCAGGTGGACGTCGGCGGCCGAGAGCGACTCGGCGAGCTGCTCGCGCGGGAAGTAGTCGTGCGTGCTCGCGTTCGCGAGGTTGTGCTCGGCGATGAACGCCTCGATGGCCGCGCGGCGCGGCCCCGAGCCGACGAACACGAACCGGAACCGGTCGTCGTCCCGGAGCCGGCGCATCGCCTCCAGCACCTCGTCGAAGCGGTGCGCCAGGCCGGCGTTGCCCGAGTACATCACCGTCAGCTGGTCGTCGCGGAGCCCGAGCGCGCGGCGGACGCCGTTGTCGGCCGGGGCGACGGGCCACACCTCGTCGCCGGCGCTCCAGACCGGGATCGTCAGGAGCCGGTCGGCCGGGACGCCCCGCTCGGCGATCCGCTCCTTCATCCGGAAGCCGAGGTCGACGACCAGGTCGGCGTGGCGGTAGCCGGCGTCGTTGAACGCGTGCAACCGTCGGGCGCCGAGCCCGTCGGCACTCAGCATGCCCAGCGCGATCTCGGCGTCCGGGTGGAGGTCCATCGACCAGATCGCGTAGCGCTGCCCGCGCACTCGGCGTGCCAGCGAGGCCGCGTACCCCAGCAGCGGCGGCGTCGTCAGGACCACGACCAGGTCGTAGCGGGGCCCGGCCAGCAGGCGCCGCAGGACGCCGAGGTAGTAGCCGCCGTAGTCGGCCAGACGGCCCGCGGTCGAGCCCCGCCCGAACGAGGTCGAGGCCAGCCGCCGGACGCGGACCCCGTTGCGGACCTCCTGGGCCGGCGCGTCCAGGCCGCCCGACTGGTACTTCGCCCGGCCCGTCAGCACGTCGACGACGAACCCGCGCCGGACGAGCGACTCGGCCAGGTCCGTCAGGATCTGGCCGGTGGCCGCGACGTCGGGCCAGTAGTGCTGGTTGACGAACAGGAGGCGAGGGCGGGACATGACGTGGACCTGGGGTCCGATGTGGGGAGGCGAGGGCCGGGGGACGGCGCCGAGGGCGCCCAGGGCGAGATCCCGCAGCGCCGCTCTGGGGCCGCGGGCTCAGGATGCCGACGCGAGCCCATACGCCACCGTGAACAACGCGCAAGAGCCCGGCGGGTGACTCGGAGCGTGCGGGGTGAGGGGCCGCCCTCTCCGCCTCGGCGCCGAGGCGGGCGGGGTTCCGAGCCGAGATCCGCGCCGGAGGCGGCCGCGAGATCGCGCCGTCCCGAGCCCATTTCGCGCTCCCCCACCCCACCCGGTGACCACGCTAGGTGCCCGGCGGCGGGTTGGGCCCGCGCGAGTTGAGGAACACGTCGGTCCGCCCGGCTAGGTCGGCCGGGTCGTAGCCCGCGTGGTCGGTCACCAGCACGACCGCGTCGGCTCGGGCGAGCGCGGCACCGAGGTCGGGGACGCTGGCGAGGTCGAGCCGGTTGTGGCGCAGCGTCGGGACGTGGGGGTCGTGGTACTGGACGGTCGCCCCCTTCTCGTCGAGGAGGGCGAGCACGTCGAGCGCCGGCGACTCGCGCAGGTCCGCCACGTCGGGCTTGTAGGCCACGCCCAGCACCAGCACCGTGCTTCCGCGGACCGCCTTGCCGCGCTCGTTGAGGGCGTCCTGGACCTTGCGGAGCCAGAACCGCGGCATCCCGGTGTTCACCTCGCTGGCGAGCTCGATAAAGCGGGCCGTGTAGTCGAGCCCCCGGAGCTTCCACGAGAGGTAGTGCGGGTCGACGGGCAGGCAGTGGCCGCCCAGGCCCGGCCCCGGCGTGAACCGCATGAACCCGAACGGCTTGGTCGCCGCCGCCTCGATGACCTCCCAGGCGTCGAGCCCCAGCCGGTCGCACATCAGGAGGAGCTCGTTGGCGAGCCCGATGTTGACCGCCCGAAACGTGTTCTCGAAGATCTTGGTCAGCTCGGCCACCTCGGGCGAGCTCACCGGGACGACGGTGTCGACGGCCGCGTCGTAGAGCGCCGCGCCGACTTCCAGGCACGCCGGCGTCATGCCGCCCATCACCTTGGGCGTCGTCCGCGTGGTCCAGTCGGTCCGGCCGGGGTCGACGCGCTCGGGCGAGAACACGACGAACACGTCCCGGCCCACCGTCAGGCCGTGCTCCTCCAGCAAGGGGACGAGCACCTCGCGCGTCGTCCCGGGGTACGTGGTGCTCTCCAGGACCACCAGTTGGCCGGGCTGGACGCGCGCCGCGACGGCCTCCGAGGCGGCCAGCACGTGGGACAGGTCGGGGTCGCGCGTCTTGCGGAGCGGGGTCGGGACGCAGATCGAGATCGCGTCGACGTCGCCCAGCACGTCGGGGTCGGTCGTGACGGTCAGGCCGGCGGCGAGCGCCGCGCCCAGGGCGGCGTCGCTCACGTCCTCGACGTGGGACCGTCCGGCGGCCAGCTCACCGGCCCGGTGCTCGCTCACGTCGAACCCGACGACGCGGAAGCCGGCCTCGACGAACGCCACGGCCAGCGGCAAGCCGACGTAGCCCATCCCCACGATGGCCACGCGGGCGTCTCTCGTCTGGATCCGGTCGAGCAGGCGGGCGTGCAGCGTCATGCGGTCTCGGCCAGGGCGGCCACGTAGGCGCCGTAGGCGTTGGGGGCGAGCGCCCGACCGAGGCGGGCCAGCTCGTCCCGGGTGATGTAGCCCTGGCGGTACGCGATCTCCTCGGGGCACGCGATCATCAGGCCCTGGCGGGCCTGGACCGAGTGGACGAACGCCGAGGCGTCGAGCAGCGACTCGTGCGTCCCGGCGTCGAGCCAGGCCGTCCCCCGCCCCAGCACCTCGACCGTCAGCGTCCCGGCCCCCAGGTAGTGCCGGTTGACGTCGGTGATCTCGAGCTCGCCCCGGGCCGAGGGCGCGAGCCCGCCCGCGACCTCGACCACGTCGGGGCCGTAGGCGTAGAGCCCGACGACGGCCAGGTTCGAGCGGGGCGCCGCCGGCTTCTCCTCGATCGAGACCGCCCGCCCGTCGCCGTCGACCTCGACGACGCCGTAGCGCTCGGGGTCGCGGACGGGGTACGAGAAGATCGTCGCGCCGTCGGTCCGGCCGGCCGCGCGCTGGAGTTGGGCGGAGAGCCCGCTGCCGTAGAGCACGTTGTCGCCCAGGACCATCATCACGGGCGAGCCGGCGAGCCAGTCGCGGCCGACCCGGAAGGCGTCGGCCAGACCGCGCGGCTGGTCCTGCTCGGCGTAGGCCAGCTCCAGGCCCCAGCGCGCGCCGTCGCCCAGCAGCGCCCGGAAGGCCGGGAGCGCGGTCGGGGTCGAGACCACCAGGATCTCCCGGACGCCCGCCAGCATCAGCGTGCTCAGCGGGTAGTAGATCATCGGCTTGTCGTAGACCGGGAGCAGCTGCTTGCTCACGGCGACCGTCGCCGGGTGGAGCCGCGTGCCGTGCCCGCCGGCCAACAGGATCCCCTTCATCGCGCGCCCTCGGCCAGGACCGCGTGCGCCCACTCCGGGTGGTCGAGGTACCAGTCGACGGTCGCCTCCAGGCCCGACCGGAGCGACTGGCGGGGTGCCCACCCCAGGGCCTCGATCTTGGCCGTGTCGACCGCGTAGCGGCGGTCGTGGCCGGGCCGGTCGGCGACGAACTCGATCAGGTCGGCGTGTGGGGCGCCGGTCGGCCGGCGGTCGTCCAGGACGGCGCAGAGCGCGCGGACGAGCGCGAGGTTGTCCACCTCGGCGTGGCCGCCGACGTTGTAGGTCTCGCCCGTCTCGCCCCGGTCCAGGACGGCCCAGATCGCGTCGCAGTGGTCGCCCACGTAGAGCCAGTCGCGGACGTTGCCGCCGTCGCCGTAGACCGGGATCGGTTCGCCCGCGAGCGCGCGCTGGACCACGACCGGGATCAGCTTTTCGGGGTACTGGCGCGGCCCGTAGTTGTTGGAGCAGTTCGTGATCGTGACCGGCAGCCCGTGCGTCCGGGCCGCCGCCCGCACCAGGTGGTCCGAGCCGGCCTTCGAGGCGGAGTAGGGCGACGACGGCGCGTAGGGCGTCCGCTCGGTGAACGGCGGGTCGTCGGGGCCCAGGTCGCCGTAGACCTCGTCGGTCGAGACGTGGTGGAAGCGGACGCCCGGGTCACCGTCCCAGACCGCCCGACAGGCGTCGAGCAGCGACTGCGTGCCGAGCACGTTGGTCTCGACGAACGCACGCGGGCCCGTGATCGACCGGTCGACGTGGGACTCGGCCGCGAAGTGGACCACCGCGCCGACGTGGTGGCGCGCGAGCAGGTCCCGGACCAGGGCCGCGTCCAAGATGTCGCCCTCGACGAAGGTGTGCCGGTCGGGGTCGAGCCCGGCCAGGTTGGCACGAGACCCGGCGTAGGTGAGCGCGTCGAGCGTGACCACGTGGGCGTCGGGCCGGAGGTCGAGCGCCGACCTCACGAAGGCCGACCCGATGAACCCCGCCCCGCCCGTCACCAGGATTCCCTGTGAACGGTTCATAGAGACGGACCCGCCCACCGGGAACGCTCCGTTTCGGCCCCTCCGGGCCGGCAGAGGCGGGCCGGGGGCCAGACGTGACCGGGCGGAGGGGGCATCAGGGGGAACGGAGTTGGGGGCCGGGAGAATATAGACCGGGGCCGACAGAGCGCAGGTCCGCCCGACCCGCTCCGCCGGCCGGCTCCCCCCCCTTCCCAGGTCCCCCTTTGGTCCTCGCAGTCCTCTCCGACATCCACGCCAACCTCCCCGCTCTCCAGGCCGCGATGCGCGCCGCCGAGGCCCACGGCGCGGACGAGCTGGTCAACCTCGGTGACGTCGTGGGCTACGGGCCCAACCCGGTCGAGTGCCTCGACACCGTCCGGGCCGAGTTCGCCGTCAACGTCCTTGGCAACCACGACGCCGCCGTCGCCGGGACCGAGGCCGACGACGCGCTCCCCAAGGACGGCCAGAAGGCGGCCGCGTGGCACCGCTCGGTGCTGAGCCCGGACCGGCTCGCGTGGCTCGGCGCGCTCCCCTACACCGTCGAGCGGCACGGGGCCACGTTCGTCCACGCCGCCCCGTTCCACCCCGAGTTGTGGCCGCGGCTGGAGTCGTTCCGCGACACCCAGCTCCAGTTCGACGCGTTCGACACGCCGATCTGCTTCGTCGGCCACTCGCACCGGCAGGCGATCGTCTCGGCCAGCATCGGCGTCTTCAGCGTCCGCGCCGGCCACCGGTACCTGATCAACGTCGGGAGCGTCGGCCAGCCGCGCGACCGGGACCCCCGGCTGGGGCTCGCCCTCTACGACTCCGAGGCGTTCACGGTCGAGCTGGTCCGCGAGCACTACGACCACGCCCGGACCGAGGCCGAGATCGCACGCGTCGGGCTCCCCGAGCGGCTCGGAGAGCGGCTGCGCGCCGGGACCTGAGCCGTGGCGCGGTCGATCACGGACTGAGCGCGATCGGTGGCCCGCGGGACGGGCACGACCTCCCTCTCGTTCTACGCCCTGGCGGGCGTACGCCCTGGCGGGCGGGGTCGTGTCCTACGCCGTCTTGCTGGCGGGTTTCAAGCTGCTCGCGGGCGCCTTGGGCGGCGCCTCGGCGGCCTTGCGCGTCGGGGTCAACGGTCGCGGGGCCCGGCTGGACCATCTGGAGCGGTCCGCCACCGACGACCCGCCCCGCCTCGGGGGCGGTGCCGAGTCGGTCGCATCCCCCGCCGCGTGACCGAGGCGGGCGCTAGCGGACGACCGCCAGCGGCAGCAGGACCGGCTCGGGCCCGCCGCGGACCGTCAGGAAGTACACGCCGGACGCCAGCGTCGACCCGTCGATGGTCAGGTCGAGCGTCCGGCCGCTCACCAGCACCGTCCGCCCGAAGTCGAGCACCGACCGGCCCAGGACGTCGACCAACGACACGCGGATCGAGACGGGCTCCTCGCTCGTCACGCGGACCCGGGTCTGGGAGCGGAACGGGTTGGGACCGCGCCGCTCGACCCCGACGCGGGCCGTGACGAGCGGGAGCACGCCGACCTGCTCGGCGCACCGACCGGCCAGCGTCCAGCCGACGTCGGCGACCATGGCGCAGACGACCTTGCCGGGCTCCGAGACCGTCTCGCCTCGCGCGATGAACGGCGTCATCAGGCCGTCCGGCGTGCCGGCCTCGAACGTCTCCTCGTCGAGGTGGGAATACGAGCCGCTCTGGACCCAGCGGGCCGGGCTGAAGATCGGGACCGACCGGCCCGCGACCTGCTGGACGGCCCGCCCGACAAAGCGGACGTCGCCCTGCAGCGCGTCGGCCAGGGCGACCGAGCCCTCGGGCAGCACGTCCGTGTCGAGCAACGAGACGCCGTCCGGGGTCTGGGTGTGGAGGTCGTAGCTGAACGCGCCCTCGGGGTCCCGTCCGACAAAGCCCCGGCCGTCCTCGACCTCCAGCGACCCGATCAGGCCGAGGCCGTGGCCCAGCTCGTGCAGGACGACCGTGTACAGGTCGTAGAGCCCCTCGGGGGCCGGGCCGGGCCCGAAGTGCCAGTCGTCGAACCCGCTGTTGAACGAGGCCTCGATGTCGGCCTCGCCGTCGCCCAGGTCCTGGCCCGAGAGCGCGTCGGCCAGGGCCGACGGGAACCAGACGTCCCGCGTTGGGGCCGCCTCGAAGTTGCGGTAGAGGAACGGCCCGGCCGAGCCCAGCGTCGTGGCCGCCAGCGGCGCCCAGGTCGCGCTGACGCGGACGGTCTCGGGCGACCGGACTCGGCACGCCCAGGTGTCGACGGCGGCCTGGAACGCGTCCCGGGCACCCGGCGGGAAGCCGGTGTAGGAGACCACGAACCGGGTCCCCTCGGTCGCGGGGTCGCAGTCGGGCGCGGCGGGCCGGGACCGGGCCTGAGCCGGGGGCGCCGCCTGGTCGGAGACCGGCAGGGGGACGAGCACAGGGCCCCGGCGCTCCGTCTGGGCCCGCGCCGGGCCGACTGCCAAGACCACCAGGACCGCCGCCACGACCCCCCTCATCGGACGTGCGTGAGCGACAGCGACCGGACGCCCCCCTCCGCCTGGGCGACCACGCGGTAGACGCCGGACGCCCAGGCGTCGGCGACGACGTCGAGGACGACCTCGCCGCCGGCCGGGCCGTCCCACAACCGGGCGACCTCGCGGCCCAGCACGTCGAGCACGGTCACCCGCAACGGGCCCGAGGCGGGCTGGGTCACGCGGACCGCGGTCGACCGGCGGAACGGGTTGGGGCCGGCGGGCGCGAGTGACAGGCCGGCCAAGTCGGGGTCGGCCTCGTCGTCCGTCGTCAGCAGCTGGCAGCCCGAGCCCAACTCCCAGCCGATGTCGCGCATGTAGGCGCAGGTGATGTTGCCGGGGTCCTGGTACGCCTCGCCGCTCGCGATCCGCGGGGTCATCAGCGCGGCCGACGACTCGCGGATCACGACCTCGTCCCAGTGTGAGAACGACGAGCCGCCCTCGAACGAGGCCGGGGCCCAGACCGGGGCGGGCCCGCCGTAGGCCCGGACGACCTCGGGCGAGTCCATGAACAGCGCCTGGCTCCGCAGCAGGGACCCCAGCGCGAGCGACGGGTTGGGGTAGCGCGGCTCGATCGACTGGATCATCGGGATGCCGGCGGCGTCCTCGACCAGCCGGTCGAACGCGAACGGGAAGCCCGAGAACTGGCCGCCGAAGTAGCCCCAGCACCCCACGTTCCGCGTCCCGTTGCACTCGGCCTCCCCCGAGCCGTCGTCGACCGTGCCCGAGCCGACGAACCCGAGCCCGTGCCCCAGTTCGTGCAGGACGATGGTCACGAAGTCGATCTGGCCGGCCGGCGGGTTGCCGTCGAGCCCGAAGTAGAAGTCGCTCCGGACGCTGCTGAACTGGGAGACGATGTCGTAGTTGGGGTCGTCCGCTGTCGCCCGGAACAGGTCGCGGCCGGCGAGGGCGTCGGCGAGCGCGAACGGATACCACGTCCCAGACCTGGGCAGGGTGCCCGTGTCGCGCGTCAGGAGCGGCCCGGCGCTCCCCAGGGTGCCCGGGGCGAGCGCGGCGAAGTCGGCCTGGACGCGGATGGGGACCGGCGACGACAGGTGGTCGGCCCAGATGTCGACGGCCCGCTGGAAGGCGGCCTGAGCCTCGGCCGTGAACCCGGAGTAGTCGACCTGGAACGTCGAGCTCCCCGTCGTGACGACGGTCGTCACCTCCGACGGGTCCACCGAGGCGGTCGCGGCGAACACGTCGTGGAGCCCGCCGCTCTCGGCCCGGCCGTCGTGGTGGTGCAGCGTGCACACCGTCCCACGAGCGACGGGCTGGGCGGCGGCGAGACCGGGCACCAGCAGGCAGAGGGCGAAAGCGAGCAGCGGTCTCATCCGTATCGGGGGGTGGGGCGTCAGCGGCCGATCCGTTCGAGGGCGGCGCGGGTCCGCTGCTCGAGCGACTTGTGGTAGTCGAACTCGGTCTCGTCGTCGAGGACGGCGCGGTACTGGCGCTGGGCGGCGTCCAGGTCGCCCATCGACTCGTAGACCTCGCCGATGTGGTAGACCGACCACGGGCCCCACTTGGCGAGCGGGTCGCCGGGCCGGTCGACGGCGAGCTGGAAGTGGCGGATCGCGTCGGCCCAGTTCTCTTGGGCCTGGCGGGCGCGGCCGGTCCGGTAGGCCGCCTCGGCGCGCGCGTCGGCCGGGAGCGAGCTGTCCGTCACGATGGGCTGGAGCGTCGCGACGGCCGGGTCGTAATCCCCGGCGTCGTAGGCCGCGCCACCGATCAGGAGGGCCCGGTCGGTCGCCGTCATCGGCGTGTCCAGCCGGCGCCGTGCCTCGCGCTCGGCCGACAGGTCCGAGTCGTAGTCCCGGTCGGCGCGGACGCGGCGGTAGAGGGACTCGGCCCGGCGCCGGTCGCCGGTCAGCTCGTAGGCCAGGCCCGCGTGCAACGTCGACTGGGCGACGAGCGCGCGGCCCCGGAACGTCCGGGCGTAGCGCTCCAGGATCGGGGCGGCCTGCTCGAACTCGCGCTGGCGGAACAGGGCGAGCCCCAGGTGGGCGTCGATAAACGGGACGGCCGCGACGCCGTCGCGGGCCTCGGCCGCCTGGGCCCGCCGGAGCGCGGCGACGGCCTCGGCCGCGCGGCGGTCGAGCAGCAGGTGGTAGCCGGCGAGGTAGGCCAGCACGGGCGAGTCCGGCCGGGCGTCGGCGAGGGCGACCAGGCGGTCGACCGAGCCGGCCCGGCGCTCGTTGAGCGTCGCGTCCGAGACCGCGAACGCGACCGCGGCGTCGACGGCGAGGGCGCCGTCCGCGCGGGCGGCCTGGTCCAGCTTGGCGAGCCCGCCGGTCACGGTGCCGCGGAACCCGAACAGCCGGGCGAGCCAGCGGTACTGGCGCGGGACCGAGCCCGCGGCGACCTCGCAGACGCCCTGACCGTAGAGCGCGTCCGGCCCGTCGAGTTCGGCGAACAGGCCGCAGGCGTCGCGGAAGCTGTTGCCCGCACGGGCGTAGCGTTCCTGGCGCCCGAACGAGAGCGCCCGGTGGAGCTTGGCCGAGGCGACCGCCAGCCGCGCGCTCGGCGCGTCGCCCATCGCGTCGGCCAGCGCCGTCAGCGAGTCGTTGAGCACGTAGAACCGGTCGAACGCCGCGTCGTCCTCGGTGATGAGCGCGGTCCACAGCGCGACCCCCTCCAGGCCCGAGGCCCCGGCCGGCGACGACGGCTCCAAGGCCCCCAGCCGGCGGAACCCGTCGCGAGCGGCGTCGAGCCGGAACGCGAGCCCGTCGGCGTAGGCCTGGGCGAACAGCTCGGCGCCCGCCTCGGTCGCCAGCCCGAGCGCGTCGCGGGCCTCCGGGCTGAGCGCCGGCGGCTCCGCCCCCCCGCCCGGCACGGGCTGGGCGGACGCGCCGGCGGCGAGGACGAGCAGGACGAGCAGGCGGTGGGTCATGCGGCGACGACCAGGCGGTCGGTGTCTTCGGAGAGGTTGACGGGGCCGAGCTGGCCCTCCGAGGCGGCCACGATGGTCGCGACGGTCGCGTCGCCGGTCACGTTCGTCACCGTCCGGCACATGTCCAAGATCCGGTCGACGCCCAGGATCAGGGCGATCCCGGCCGTCGGGACCTGGACCGACTCCAGGATGATGACCAGCATGATGATGCCGGCGCCGGGCACGGCCGCCGTCCCGATGGACGCGAGCACGGCCGTGAGCACGATGGTCACCTGGGCCCCCAGCGCGAGGTCGAGGCCGAACGCCTGGGCGATGAACAACGTCGCGACGGCCTGGTAGAGCGCCGTCCCGTCCATGTTGATCGTCGCCCCGAGCGGGAGCACGAAGCTCGACACCTCCTCGCTCACGCCCAGCTTCTCCTCGCACCGCTCCATCGTGACCGGCAGCGTCGCGCCCGACGACGACGTCGAGAACGCGACCAGCTGGGCCGGGGCGATCCCCTGGAAAAAGTCCTTGAGCCCCATCGGCGACAGCAGCTTCAGGAGCGTCGGGTACACCACGACCGTGTGGATCGCCAGGCCGGCGAGCACGACGCCCATGTACCAGCTCAGGCCCTGGAGGAGCTCCAGGATCCGGCTCGGGTCGTCGCCGGCGGTCGCCACGATGGTGTCGGCCAGCAGCGCGAACACGCCGATCGGCGCCAACAGCATCACGATGTCGACCAGCTTGATGACGACGTCGTTGAGCCCCTCGAAAAAGGCGAGCACCGGGGCCCCGCGCTCTTTGGGGATCTGGACGAGCCCGATCCCGAACAGGATGGCGATCACGACGACCTGCAACATGCTCCCGTTGTTCGAGAACGACGCGAACGCGTTGTCGGAGACGGCGTCGACCAGGAACTGGAGCGGCCCACGGTCGGCGACCGTCGCGGCCGTCTCGGTGCGCGCGGTGACGTCGTTGCCGAAGGCGGCCACCAACCCGTCCCGCAACTCGGGCGAGAACGCGTCCCCGGGGCGGACCAGGTCGGTCAGGAGCACGCCGATGGTGACGGCGATGGCCGTCGTCATCAGGTAGATGCCGATGGTCTTGCCGCCGATCCGCGACAGCTTGCGGAGGTCGGCCAGGCTCGCGACGCCCGTGATCAAGCTGGCCAGCACCAGCGGGACCGCGATCAGCTTGAGCGCCGTGATAAAGATGGTCCCGAACGGCTTGACCCAGTTCGTGACGAACGGGCCCCAGCCCTGGACGGCGGCCAGGATGCCGAAGGCGAGCCCGAGCAACAGGCCCAGGATGATCTGCCAGTGGAGCTTGCGGTACCAGGCCATGCGCGGGGGTTGGGTGGAGCGCGGCCAAGCTACGGCCGGCCTCCGACGGACCTCTAACGGCGCCTGCCCGCCGTCCGTGTGCCGCGCGGGCAGGGCCCGGGGTTCTGCCCACTCCCCGCCTCGGTGGCGCCGTCGGGGGCCTGCCGGCGTTAGCTGACCGCGAGCACGACTGCGAGAACGACGACCGCTGCCGCGACCGTGCACGCCGCGTTGACCCCGTCGTTGTCGAGCCACCGCAGCCCGGCCGCCCGGGGCAGCGGGACCCCGCCCGCCTCGCGCCGCTCGGTCAGGGACCCGTCGGGCAGGCGGTAGCGGACCTGGAGCGTCGCCCCCAGCACAGAGTCGAGCACGGCGGCGCCCAGCGCGACGCCGACCACGACCGCGCCCAGGCCGCCCGACCCGATGCTCGCCGGCGCGGCCGGGCCCAGCCACACGGCCGGCGCGACCACCGAGGCGGCCCCGGCCAGGCTCGCGAGCGTCCCCGCCGCCGACATCCCGCCCGACGTGCCCGGCGCCACGACGCGCCCGACGCCCAGCCGGCGCGTCGGGCCGCCGACCCACGTGCCGACCTCGGTCCCCCAGGTGTCGGCCGCCGCCGCGGCGAAGCTGGCGACGAACGCCCAGTAGAGCGCGTCGTGCGAGACGAACGCGGACGCCGCCAGCACCGCCAGCCCCGCGCCGCCGTTCGCCATCACCTGGGCCGCGTCGCGCCGGCTCCCCTTCTGGGCGCGAGCCTCGGCCCGGGCCTTGCGGCCGCGCCCGACCCGAGACAGCGCGCTCGACAGCACGAAGAACGCCAGCGCCGGGCCCGCCCACGCTGGGCCACCGACGGCGACCAGCCCCCAGGCCAGCAGCGACCCGGCCAGCGCCCCCGACAGGTCGAGCGCCCCGACCCGCCAGGTCGCCCACCCAAACCCGGCCGCCGCCCCGACGGCCGCCAGCGCGAGCCCGGCTGCACCGCCGCCGTCGAGCCAAGCCAGCGGCACGATCACGGCGAGCACGACCCACAGGTTGTCCCACCCGCTCCGGCCCAGCGCCTCGGCGACGGTCGCCAGCGCCGCGACGGCGACGCCCGCGCCCACGACCGCGGCTCCCCCCCCTGCGGCTCCCCCCCCTGCGGCTCCCCCCGCCTCGGTGCCGAGGTGGAGGACCAGGCAGGTGACGACAAACGCAACGACGGCAAACGCGAGCGAGCCCGCGACCGACTTCGGCGCCCCGCCGGCCTGGTACCGGCCGGGCCGGCGGAGCCGTGTCCCCACCCAGGACGCGGCCGGGTCGGCCAGCGCCAACCCCGCGAACGCCGCCTGGAGCGCGACGACGTGCCGGCCCAACGGCCCCCAGCACAGCGCGAGCGCCACCAAGAGCGCCAGCGGGAACGTGACCGTCCCCCACGACCGGCGGTCGACCGCGTGGACGCTCGGCAGCCAGCCCCGGCCCAGCGCGACGGCGTTCGCGACCAGGAAGCCCGCGGCCAAGACCGCGATGCCGCGTGGCGACTCGAACCACAGCGGGCTCGCGGCCGTCGCCAGCCCCACCAGCACGTGGACCGCCCGCCTCGACGACTCGGCGGGCCACCCCAGCCGCCACAGCCCCTCCCCCACGCCCACCGAGGCGAGCAAGAGCGACCCGAACAGCCCGACCGCCGCCGCCTCAGTCAAAACCCCGCACCGCAACACGGGCGGACCGCCTGGAGAGACCGTCCGCCCGTTCGCCGTCCGTCATGCTCGACCCTAGCGCGGGATGTTGAGCAGCAGCGAGAACCGGAGCTGGTCGGCCAGCGGCGAGTTCTCCTGGAGCGCGTAGATGTACGAGATGTCGACGCCGACCAGGCTGTACCGGAGCCCCGTCCCGAACGTCAGGAACTGGCGGTTCCCGTTGGCGGGGTCCTCGTAGAAGTAGCCGCCCCGCATCGCGAACAGGTCGTTGTACCAGTACTCGAAGCCGGTCCCCAGCGTGAGCGAGCGGAAGCCGCTGACCTGCTCGCAGTCGTCGGCCGCGTTGTCGTTGGCGCCCAGCGACTCGCACGTCTCGCCGGCCGTCGCCGTCGTCCGGACGAGCCGGGACTGCCACGACGTGAACAGCGCCTCGTAGAACGGGTCGTACTCGCCCGTCGCCGCGTCCTTGTTGACGATGATCTTGTTGAAGTCGATCGCGAACAGGACCCGGTTGAACTCGTCGAGCTGGGTGTCCAGCGCCGCTCCGAACCGGAGCGTCGTCGGGATCGCGTCCGGGATCCCGCCGCTCAAGAGGCTGTCGCCGGGGACCGCGTCGACGTAGGAGATGCCCGGGCCCATGTTGGCCAGGTTGAACGCGAACGTCGGCCGCGACGACTGGCCGAGCCCCAGGTCCGGGCCGGTGTACTTGACGCCCAGGTCGACGCCGAACGACGTCCCGGCCGAGGTCGAGGCCCCGTTGACCTCGGTGCCACCGGTCAGGTTCGAGTAGATCAGCCGGGCGCCCGTCCCGACGGCCAGGTTCTCGGTGATCGGGTACCCGTAGCTCAGGCCCAGCGCGAACTCGTACGACGAGAACGTGCCGAGTTCGAAGCCGGTCTCGTCGGTCGCCGTCTGGGTGCCCAGGTCGAAGTAGGTCAGGTGGCCGCCCAACGTGCCCGCCTTGCCCAACCCGTGCTTGGCCGACAGGTGGTCGTAGCTCAGGTTGGCGCCCAGCGCCGGCAGCCACGGGGCGTGCGTGAACGAGACCTCGGTCCCCTGCTGGCCGGCCAGGCCGGCCGGGTTCCAGAACGGGGCGTAGGCGTTGTCGGCCACGGCGACGCCGGCCATCCCCATGCCCGAGGCCCGGCTGTCGGGCTCGATCTGGAGGAACGGGACGGCGGTCGTGAGGACGATCTCTTCGACCTCCTGCTGGGCGGACGTCGGCAACGCGACGAGCGCCAGCGCGGCGAGGATCAGGGGGCGGGTCATGGTCGGGGGGAAGGGAGAATCGGGGGGAGGGTCGGGCCCGGGGCCCAAGCTAGCGGATGACGGCGAGCCGCTCGACGCGCTCGGCGACGCGCGTGCCGCCGGACCGGTCGGCCACCTCCATCCGCAGGCGGACGAGGTAGACGCCCGAGGCGAGCCGGTCGCCGTCGTCGTCCAGGCCGGTCCAGGGGATCTGGATCGTCCGGTCGGAGAGGAACCCGCCGGGCAACGCGTCGGCGCCGTCGATGGTGCGGACGGGCCGGCCCGCGAGCGTGTAGATCCGGAGCTGGACCGAGGCGGGCGTGCCCACGGGCTGGTTGTGCTCGACGAAGAACCGGGACGGCCCGGCCGTCGGGTTCGGGTACGGCAGGACGCTGCTCACGATCAGCCCGTCGTCGACGACGACGAACGTCAGCGTGGCCGTCGACGCGTTGTTCAGCGCGTCCCAGGCCGTCAGGGTGACCGTGTGCTCGCCGGGCGCGAGCGGCTCGCCGTCGACGCCCAGCGCCGACAGCGGCACGCGGACGGTCCCGGCGCGGTAGGTGTTGAGGTCGCCCTGGTAGTACCGGCCCACGTCGACCGCCCGGGCCGCGTCGCCGTCGACGGTCGCCAGGAGCTCGTGGCCCACGCCGGCCCCGACCGTGTTGATCCCGCTCGCGTCGCGGAGCCGGGCCACCAGGACGCCCTGGGACGAGGTCGGGCCGCCGTCGACGAACGTCGAGTCGTTGACGAACAGCGAGATCTGGGGGCCCTCGCCGTCGCTAGGCCGCTCGCCGGCCGTCGTCGCCACGGCCGCCTCGGTCGACTGGCCGACCCCGTCGGAGCCGTCCTGGCCGAGCGCGTAGGCGAGCACGCGGGCCGGCAGGCCCGAGTACGACACGTCCTGGGGGACGAGGAAGGTCGTCGAGAACCGGCCGTTCTGGACCGACGCGCGGCCCGAGTACAGCTGGTCCACGCGCGACGTGTAGTCGCCCAGGAAGTCGGCGTCGGGGCCGTCGGTGTAGCAGCAGGCGTCGGGCGGGAGCTCGACCAGGCGCTCGGCGTCGAACACCGAGACCGAGACCTCGCCGCGGTAGGTCGGGTCGGGCTGGCCGTCCAAGCCGAGCACCTGGCCCGAGACCGTCGCCTCGGAGAACGCCTCGAACTGGGCCGGCAGGTCGAGCACGACCCCCCGCTCGGGCAGGCCCAGCCGCATCGCCGGGTCGCCCAGCAGGTTGAACTTCCGGTTGTTGGGGCCGGCCCCGATCGCCGTGTTCTTGGTCCTGTAGAGCGCGTCGCCCAGCCGCGCGGGCCGGCCGTCGGGCTCGCGGCGGAGCATCTCCTCGGTGAGCACCAGGTTGAGCCCGAAGTTGAGCGCGCTGTCGGGGTTGCTCGACGTGTACACCAGGCGGACCGTCGTGAGCATCGCCACGCCGCCGCCGCCGGACCGGAGCAGGATCTGCTCGGCCAGGCTCTGCCCGTGGGCGATGTCGAACTTGCCGAACGAGCACGTCGCCGTCACGAAGACCGGCAGGCGGTCGGCGTTGTCGAGCGTCGAGACGATCTCCTCGGTCATGTAGTCCTCGTCGCCCAGCCCGTCGGGTCCGCCGTGGCCGCTGTAGTTCCAGACCAGCGTGCCCTCGTTGATCGACGCCCGGATGTCCTCGGTCGCCTGGGGCCGGACGCGCCCGCGCGCCGTGATGACGCTGGGGTAGGCCGGCCCATAGATCTTGCGCAGCGTCACCGTCGGGTCGACGGCCTCGGCCAGGTTGGCCGTCTCGTCGGCGTTGAACACGTGGAGGTCGCGGTCCCAGTCGCGCGGGTACTGGTCGTCGGCGACGAAGGTGAACCGGGTCCGCCACTCGCCCCGCGTCGCCGGGCTCTCGTAGCGGACGATCTTGTCGACGACCGTGGCCGCCTCGGCGGCCGTCCGCGACGGGATCCGGCCGATGCCGACGTCGACCCGGGCGTCCGTGCTCGAGTTGTACTCCCACTCGCCCTCGTCGTCGCCCAGCAGGCCGAAGTAGTCGTCGGACGTGTAGGAGGCCGTCCGGCTGATCATGTTCTCGGTCTCGAACGGCGGCACGAAGCTGACGCCCGGGCGGTCCTCGTTGGAGGCCGCCTGGTTCCGCAAGCGCCGGTAGTTGTAGTGGCCGTCGCCGAACAGCAGCAGGTACTGGGGGATCTCGCCGGCCGGGGCCCGGTCGTAGAGGAACTTCATGTAGTCCCGGACGGCCCGCATGTCGCCGGTCCCGCCCGCGAACTCGTTGAAGACCTGCTCGGTCGTGACGACGAGCGTCGTCAGGCCGTCGGCCTGGCGGTGGGCGGCCAGCCGCTCGGCGGCCGCGCGGAAGTCGGGGTGGACCACGACGACGTAGTCGGGCCGGGTCGCGAGCCCGTGGAGGTTCTGGTTCGGGACGGCCACGGCGGCGGGCGTCGGCGAGTCCGGCTCGGCGGCCCGGCCCAGCGGCGTCATGACGTGGGCGCCGTTCGGGTCGAACGCGACGACCTCGCGGGGCCGCTCCTGGGCGGCGACCTGGACGCGGTAGCCGCCCCCCTCCGCGCGGACACCGAGGCGGCGGATCGCGCCGGGCTCGGTCACGTCCCACACCTGGGGCTCGGCCGCGAACCCGCGCACGGTCGTCTCGAAGCGGCCGGACTCGCCGCCGGGCGTCGGGAACGTCACGACCCCGTCGGCGCTCGGCCGTCGCGGGGCGGCGGACGACGGCCTCGACCCAGTCGAGCCAGGCGTCGGCGCCGGCGAACCCGTTCGTCACGCGGAACGAGACGGCCAGGCCCGAGCCCAGCGTGGTCTCGGCGCTCACCTCGCCGACGTTGGCCAGGTTGCCGAGCCCGCCCGACGCCTGCGAGACCGCCGGCGGCCGGTCCGTGTCGAGCGTCTGCCCGTTCTTGACCATCGCGATCGTGACCGACGGGCTCGCGGCCGCCGCGACGCGGGCCCGGTAGCTCACCGGCGTGCTGGCGCCGGCGCCGGCGACGGGCTCGTTGAGCACCTGGAACGCGTTCCCCCGCGACGTCGAGGGCGGGCCCGAACCAGTCGAGACCGGAGCCGCTGTCGTCGCGCTCGATGTTGGCCTGGTCGACCTCGTAGAACCGGCGGTCCTCGACGGCGCTCAGCGGCGTCGCGTCGGGCCAGTCGGGGAACGCGCCGCCGCCGATCCGCTGGGGCGACGGGGCGTCGAGCGCGCAAAAAGTAGTAGCTCGCCTCGGAGAACGGGCTGATGTCGTGCGACCACCGGGCGGGCTCGCCGCCCTGGGCCGGGATCCAGTCCCACCACTGGCGGGCCCTCGGCGTAGAACAGCAGGCGGTCGCCGACGACCAGCGACGGGACCTCCAGCAGGTCGGCCGGGCGCGGGGCCGAGGTGACGGCCGGCAGGATCCGCCCGCCGGTGCCGTACACGGCGACCGACGAGAGCGAGACGCCCTCGACGCCCGAGCTCGTCGCGCAGGTACGCCGCGTCGATGCGGTAGACGCCGCTCGTCGGGATCGGGCACCTTGACCCAGCGGCCCTCGGCCAGCACGCTCCGGGCGACCGCGAGGTGGGGGTTGTCGTCGCCGCTCGACGCCAGCCGAGCCGCGAACGGCGGGCGCGGCACGCGGACCCGGACGCGACGGACGCGGACGAGCCGCCCGTCCTCGACGCGGAGCAGGCGGACGGCCAGGCTCCCGACCAGCTCCCGGCGCCGCTCGCCCACCCGGACCACCTCGGCGAGCCGGCCCTCGAACCCGGACAGGTCCGCGCCGGCCGGCAGCGCGACCTCGTCCTGCTCGACCGACAGCACGGTCACGGCCGGGGGCACGGCCGAGGCCAGCGTGACCTCGTGCGAGACGACGGGCTGGCCGCCCGCCGCGAGCGCCACCAGCGTCTCGAGGTCCCCGCCGCTCTTTTCGACCGCCTCGGCCAACGGCGTCCGCCAGTCGACGGCGACCTCGACCGTCGTCGACGACGGCGTCTGCTCGACCACTCGGACGACGGGGCGCTGGGGCACCGGCTCCTCGAAGCGGACCGGTTGCTGCGCCGCGACCGGACCCAGCGCCCACAGGGCGGCGACGACGTAGACGACTGCGAGACGCGACATAGAGGGCGTGCGAACGGCCAGGGCCGGGGAACCGGAGGGCGCGCAGCGGAGGGCTGCGCGGGCGTAGCACGAACTCTAGATAGGCGTCGGGAGTGTCTTGTCGGGCCAAGATACCGGCGGCCCGAGAACGGGAGCAAGGCGCCCGGGCGTGCCCCCACCCTCCCCTGACGGCCGGGTCGGGGATCGTCCGACACCGGCCGGCCCTACTGTGCGTCGTATGCGCGGCGAGACGCGACCGAATCGCCCTGGGCGGCGCCCGTTCGCGCCTGGACGGCCCGAGCCCGTGGCCGAACGCGCCTCGGCCAACGTCGCGTGAATAGAGTGCGCCCACCCCGGCGACTCGGCCGAGGTGGGCGCGGGCGGGGTCCAACCGCCGGGGATGTCGGGTCCGCTCAGCTGTTGATGTTGCGGTGGATGGCCTGGCGCGTCAGCCCGATCCGCTCGCCGAGCTGGCTCCGGTTGTCGATGCCCGGGGATGCCGACGAAGCCGTTGACCAGGCTCGTGAGGTACTCCTGCCGCAGCCGGTTGATCGGGATCGGGCCCCAGGATCTTGGCGATGTCGAGGTCGCCCAGCTCGCGCTGGGCCGCCGCCGCGTCCTCGTCGACGCGCTCCAGGAGCGACGGCCAGACGGGGACCTGCTCCAGCGTGCGCCCGCGCCTGCTGGTAGTACTCCAGCGCGAGGCCGTAGAACTTGAAGTCGTAGTGGTAGATCTGGGCGAGCTGGTGCAGCGCCAGCCCCTGCTCGGCGACCAGGTCGTTGCGGCGTGGCCAGCTCGTGGGCCTTCTGCAGCGCCTCCTCGCCGGCGTGGTGCTTGCCCAGCTTGACGAGCGCGAAGCCCTTGAACATCAGCGCCTTCGGGATGTACTCGACCAGCCCGTTGCGCCGGCTCAGGTTGTAGACCCGCATGCAGACCTCGATCCCCTGCTCGTACGAGCCCTGGGCCATCAGCGCCGTCGCTTTCTCGCAGCAGCGCCGCGATCTCCCAGGCGCGGCTCCCCAGCCGCCGGGCCTCCTCGCGGACGCGGTCGAAGTACTGGAGCGCCGCGGCGACGCTCATCAGCCGGTGGCGCATCGAGCCAGCCCAGCCGGTAGTCGAGGACGACCGTCTGGTAGGCGTCCTGGGGGTCGATCAGCGCCAGCTCGGTCTTGGACCGCTCGACGGGCGCGTCGCGCAGGCAGCGGACGGCCTGGAGCTGGACGTGGGTCTGGAGGCTCGGCCCGAGCCGGAGCTTCAGGAGCTCGTTGAACTCGAGGTAGGCGTCGTAGACGCGGGCGTGCTCGAGGTGGTCGAGCGCGCGCGCCCACCGCTCCTGAACGGCGACGGGCTGGCCTTGGAGGGCCTCGGCGACACGCTCGACGTGCTCGCGCTCGTGGGCCGGAATCATCGGGGCAGACGGCATGGTGGGGAGGCTGGAGGGTCAGTCGCCGTGACCCCCCATGTATCGCCCCCGGGCCGGTCTCCTTAAGCGTCGGATCGGACACTCTCGCGTTCCGTCGGCGCGGAGATTCCGCGCCGCCAGCGTCATCGGAGCCGCTTATCGCGCGTCCAGGCCCGATCGGCACCCGGTGCGCGAGATCGCTCCGTCCGCCTCGGCGCCGAGGCGGGGCGACTCGCCCCTCGCCACGCCATCCGCCCCGTACCTCCCGCGTCAGTCGCCCAGCGCGCGGTCGACGCGGGCCCGGAGCGCGGCGACGTCCCCGAACAGCCGTTCGAGCTGGGCCGCGGCGTCAGCGATGGCGGCGAGCGACGTCGACGACGGACTCGTCGGCGCCGGTCGCGGTCGCCATCTCGCGGCCTAGCTGGGCGTTCCCCGAGATCACCGCCAGCGGGTTGTTGAGCGCGTGCGCGACCCGGCTCAGCTCGCCGCGAACGTGTTCGAGCGCCTCGCGCCCGCCCTCGGCCGAGGCGCCCTGCGCCAGGCGGTCGGGGAGCTCGCCGAGCCGGTCCAGCGACTCGACGCGCGTGCTCAGGCCGAGCACGTCGCGGAGCGCCCCGATGGCCTCGGCGCCCTCGACGTCGGGCCCCACGTAGACCACGTCGAAGGCGGTCCCGGCGAGGTACGCCCGGGCCTCCTTGGCGCCCGCAGCCGCGGCCACGTCGGCGCCGAGGTCGGGGTGGGCGGCGAGGAAGGCGGCCGCGTCGGGGTGGACGAGCAGGACGAGGGGCACGGGACCGGTCGGGGTGTCGGGGCCCAACGCCCGGACCGTCGCCCGGGTCCCCCGGGGGACCTCGTCGGCGTCGGCGTTCGCGCCCAGCCTCACAGCGAGACGGAGCGCCCGGCTAGACGCTCAGGTGGACGGGCTCGGAACGGCCGTCGCCCCCCACCCCGGGGATCTCGATGTAGGACGGGATCTCGACCCCGATCAGCGTCCGCAGGTCCGAGCGGCCGGCCATGTCGGCGTCGACGCGCTGCCAGACCAGCTGGCGGGTCCGGGTCTCGCCGTCTCGGCCGACGACGCCGTGGCGGCCGATGAACGGCTCCTGGGACAGGCTCCAGAACCACTGGGTGAACGCGGTCCGCTCGGTCGGGCTCAGGCCCAGCACCTGGGTCGCGGCCGCGAAGTGCGGGACGCCGGCGATCGCGCGGCCCGTCAGCGCGGCGGCGGCCCCGTTCCACCGGCTCGTGGCCCCGCCCGCGTCGAACGAGGCGATCACGACGCCGGCCGAGTCCAAAACCCGCTGGAACGTCTGCTGGCCCGCCGAGAGCTGGTGGACGCGCTGGTCGACCATGAGGTCGAGCGTGTCGGTAAAGGCGGCGACCCGGCGCTCCAGCTGCTTCTGGTGGGCCTGGTCGGTGGCCTGCAGGAGGACCATCTGGCGGCCGTCGAGCTCGAACCCGCGCAGCGAGACCTCGACCGGCCGCGTCTCGTCGTCCCGGTCGATGATGGCGTACTCGAGCCCGGTGATCGCGCTGCCCTCGCGGAGCGACCGCTGGGCCAGGTCCATCAGCGGCTCGATGGGGAACGTCTGCTGGAGCGCCTCGATCCGCCCCCCGCGCACGGCGGCGGCGGGCAGGCCGGTCGCCGCGTAGAACGCGGGGTTGGCCTCGATGATCTCGCCGTCGAGCGAGCACAGCACGACGTAGTGCGGGTTGATCTGGTAGAGCGACGCCACGTGTTGGTCGACGCCGCGGCTGTGGCGGGCCAGCTGTCGGAACCGGACGACGACGGGCTGGAACGCCTCGGCCAGGGGCCCGAGCCACAGCGCCGAGTGGCGGATCAGGGCCTCGCCGTCGGCGTCGCCCTGGGCGATCCGCTCGCCCAGCAGGGCGCAGCTGGTGGGCCGTCCGGGGCCCGGTGTACCACGTCACGACGACGAACACGCCGACGCAGCAAGCCCCACAACGACGCCGTCGCCAAGACCGTCGACATCAGGACGCCGGTCGGCAGCTCGTCCGGCGCCGGCGCCAGCGCGACCAGCAGGCCGCCGCCGGCCAGCGGGGCCGAGGCCACGGCGAGCCGCGACTCCCCGGACTCGACGACGGCCGCCTCGGGGAGCCGGCGGGCGGTCTCGGCCCAGTCGGCCGAGCCGGCCAGGGCCGGGTCGGTCGTCTCGACCACGCGCCCGCGGCGTCGTAGCGGACCCAGCCGGCGGGCACGTCGGGGTCCGCGAAGGCGTCGAGGCGGGCGCGCGGGCCGGCCAGGTCCAGGCCCCGGGCCGCCGCCTGGACGCGGGCGTCGAGCGTCGACGACTGGGCCCGCTCGGACTGCGCCGGACGCTCGCCCAGGTGGAGGCCCGCCGCGGCGACCGCGACGCACCGTCACGACGACGAGCCCAAGGATGGCAGCGCGGACGGCGGGCGTCGGGGAAAGCATGGAGCGGGGCGCCGGGGCCGGCGCACGGGGGGTCGCCGGGGCGAGAGGTCGGGCCCCTGGTATCGTCCGCCCCCGCGCTCGTCTAAACCTCGGGGGTTGCGCCGAGCCCTCCGCTCTCGTCGGCGGTCGCGAACCCCCGCTCGGTCTCGACCGACGCGCGCCGAGGCGACCTCGGGGTCGTGCTCGAACGACGATCCGCCAGCCCTCCCGCGCCGCGCGCGCCAGGACCGCCTGCTTCTCGGCCAGCGTCTTGAGCGGCTCGACGTCGTAGGCCATGACCCACAGGAGCGGGACGTGGGCCGCCGTCGGCACCAGGTCGGCCGGCGTGGAGCAGCGACGCTCGTGCCGTCGGTGACGCGGACGAGCTGCTGGCCCTGCGTGTGCCCGTCGACGACGTGGAGCGCCACGTTGCGGGAACGGCGCGCGTCGCCGTCGAGCAGGACGAGCCGGCCGGAGGCCTCCAGCGGGTCGAGGTTCTCGGCCAGGAACGAGGCGCCCTCGCGCGGGCTCTCGTGGGCCCACTCCCACTGGCGGCGCTGGACGCAGGTGGTCCGCGTGCGGGGAACGTGAGCCCGAGATCGCCGCCGTCGTCCAGACGCGTCGTCGCGCCGCCGGCGTGGTCGAAGTGGAGGTGCGTCAGGACGACGTCCGTCACGTCGTCCGGCGCGCACGCCGAGCGCCGCCAGCGAGCCGAGCAGCGTCGAGTGCTCGTGGTCGACGCCGTAGATGTCGCGGAACTTGGCGTCGGCCTTGTGCCCCAGCCGGTGTCGACCAGGACGGTGTGGCCGTGGCCGCGCAGCAGCAGGCACCGCATGCGCGAGCGGGATCCGGTTGCGGTCGTCGGGCGCGATGCGGCGCTCCCACAGCGGGCGCGGCACGATGCCGAACATGGCGCCGCCGTCGAGCCAGAGGCGTCCGGCCTCGACGAGGTCGATCTGGTAGCCGGCGAGGGTCATCGGTCGGGTGCGCGTGGGAGGGTCCCGCCGACGGCGCGGGGTGCGGCCGCTCCGGCGCCGCGGGCGGGCCTAGCCCTCGCCCCACCTCGGGGAACCCGTCGGCGTGGCCGTCGCCCCGGGCCAGGTCGCGGAACTCGCGGGCCTGCTCGAGGCGGACCAGCAGCGCGCCGAGGTGGTCGGACAGGAACCGGATCCGCTCGGCCTCGCGCTCCATCTCCAGCAGGCGCTGCTTGTCGGCCAGGTCCAGCCCGGCGTTCCGGCCGATGACGTACGAGACCGGCGCGACTGGTCGTAGCGCTGGTCGGCGCGGGGTGCCTCGCCGGCCATCTCGAGCAGCTTGATGTGCCGCGCGATGGCCGCCTCGCCGCGCCCCGGGGTCGTCGGACGTGTCGCGTCGTCCTCGACGGCCTCGACGGCAGCGGAGAGGTAGTCCGAGGTCGCGGAGGATCTCGTCGACGCGGAACCGCTCCTCGCCCGACCGCCACGATGTCGAGGCGGCCGTCGTCGTAGCGCGCCGCGACCCGCTCGATGCGGCGCCGTGCAGCCGACCTCGGCCAGCCGCTCCTCGGACGCGTAGACGATGCCGAACGGCCGGTCCTCGTCGATGCAGACCCGGACCATCTCTTTGTAGCGCGGCTCGAAGATGTGCAGCGGCACGGGCTCGCCGGGCAAGAGCACGATTCCGAGCGGGAACAGGGGGAGACGGTCGTCGGACATGATGTGTGTCGGGGCATCGCCTACCCGGTCCGTTGCGCGAGGTTCTGCTCCGAGGCGGGGCTAGCTTGGCGCCTCCTCCGGCCCGTGCGCCGACTCCTCGCCCTCCTGCTCCTCGCCGCTCGCCGGGCCCGCCGGCGCCCAGCCGATGACGTTTCGGCTCGGCGGACGACCCGCTCGAACTCGGCAGCGTGCTCCGGCCGCTGGACCAGGTGCGCGCCGTCGGGCGCCCTCGGCCCGACCTACCTCCCAGACGACTGGCGCGGCGGCGCGCCGGCTCGAGGTGGAGGCCAGCCGGGACGCCTCAGCGTCGGCCTGGGCCAGACCGTCCACTCGGGCGACGGCGGGCTTTACCCGCCCGAGGACGACGAACTGTACGACCTGGCCCGGACCGTCCGCTACGTCCGGCTGGAACGCGACCGCCGGGGCAGCAGACGCTACGCCCGCCTGGGGCCGACCGAGCGGGTGACGCTCGGGGTACGGGCGCACTGGTCAGCCGGTACCGCACGACGACGGCCTGGGACGAGCGGTGCATCGGCGTCGAGGGCGCGGTCGAGTCCGGAGGGCTCCGCGTGGCGGGCTTCCTGGACGACGCGATCCGGGCCAACGGCATCGTGGGCGGCGAGGTCGGGCTTCGGACCGGTCTGCGGATCGGGCCGGTGTCGAGCGCTGGGGCTGACCGTCGGCGGGGTCCACGACCTCGGGCGGTCCGGCTTGCGCGGCGACTCGTCGCTGACCGGGGCCGGAGGTGACGTTGCGGGCGACTACACCGGCCTGGGGCCGGTCCGTGTCCGCCCGTTCGTGACGCACGCCCGCTACCTCGGCCGGGGCGGGACGGTCGGCGGCGGCGTCGAGGTGGGCGCGTCCAACATCGGCGACGCAGGCGCGCGCGCGGGCGCGCATCGCGGTCTTCGGGTCGTCGGCCGCGGTTCGTGCCCGGCCACGTGGGCCCGTTCTACGCCCTGTCCAACGGCGGACGACCGGATCGTCGACGACGGCACGCTTCTTCGACCCGTCGGCCGCCGCCGACGAGCTGGCCGGGACGCCGCTCGACAGCCTGTCGGCCGGCGTCGACGTCGTGCTCGACCTCCGGCTGGTCGTGTTCGGCCGGCTCGGCGTCACGCAGCACGCCCGCCGCCACATCGGCGACGAGCGCGCGAGCGCCTACGGCCTGCGCCTGGCCGGTCGGCTCCCCAGCGACGGCCTGCTCGAGTTCGGACTGGAGCGCCAGGACTTCCGGGGCTTCTTCGACCTGATCCAGGACCTGGGCGCCGTCAACGCCCTGGTCCTCAACGTCGACGTGCCGGTCGGGAGCCGCGGCATCGTGTTCGTCCGCTCCCGCTACGGCTACCGCGTGCCTGACCGAGGCCGACGGGCCGGAGTACGCGGACGGCCCGACGCGCTACCTCGTCGAGCGTCGCTTCGAGCCGCTGGTCGGGCGTCCGGATCGGCGGGTAGGGAGGCCAGCGGCCAGCAGCAGGAGCGTGGCGAGCCGGGAACTGCCACTGGCTCATCCCCGACTGCCGACTGGCCTACTTCACCCCCTCGCTCATCTCCAGCATCCGCTCGATCGGCTGCGAGCGCGGCGACGCGGATCGGCTCGTCCATGTAGCAGCTCCGGCTGGCCGTGCTTCAGGCAGAGGTAGAGCTTTTCGAGCGTGTTGAGCTTCATGTGCGGGCAGTCGTTGCACGCGCACCCGTTGTCCGGCGGCGCGGCGATGAACGTCTTGCCCGGGTTGTCCTTCTGCATCTGGTGCAGGATGCCCGACTCGGTCGCCACGATGAACGTGTCGGCGTCGCTGACTCGGCCGCGAACCGGCGGATCGACGACGTGCTGCCGACGTGGTCGGCCAGGCGCAGGACCGGCTCCTCGCACTCGGGGTGGGCGAGCACGGGCGCGCCGGGGTAGCGCCCCTTGAGGCGGGCCAGCTTCTGCTCCGAAAAGATCTCGTGGACGATGCAGGCGCCGTCCCACAGCAGCATGTCGCGGCCGGTCTCCTTGATCAGCCAGCGGCCCAGGTTGCGGTCGGGCGCGAAGATGATCGGCTGGTCGGCCGGGATCTGGCGGACGATGTGCTCGGCGTTCGACGACGTGCAGATGATGTCCGTCTGCGCCTTGATCGCCGCCGAGCAGTTGATGTAGCTGATGACGATGTGGTCCGGGTGCTCGGCCCGGAAGGCTGCGAACTCGTCCGGCGGGCACGAGTCGGCGAGCGAGCAGCCCGCGTGGAGGTCGGGCAGCAGGACCGTCTTGGTCGGGTTCAGGATCTTGGCCGTCTCCGCCATGAAGTGGACGCCCGCGAACACGATCACGTCGGCGTCGGTGCGCTCGGCCTCGCGCGCCAGCCCGAGCGAGTCGCCGATGTAGTCGGCGATGTCCTGGATGTCGCCCTCCTGGTAGTAGTGGGCGAGCAGGACCGCGTTGCGTCTCGCGCTTGAGCCGCTCGATCTCGTCGAACAGGTCGAGCGTCGGGTCGATGGCCTCCCGGACGAAGCCCACGCGGGCGATCTCGGCGGGCAGGGTCGGCAGGGCGAGGGTCTCGGTCATGGGGACGCAGGGTGGGGACGTGGCCTACGCCCCAGGCGAGTCGGCGGATTCGGCCAGCGTGCCGGTCAGGGCGCGGTCGTCGACCAACCGGCCGCCGTCCAGGCGCAGCACGCGGTCGGCGAGCGCGGCCAGCGCCGGGTTGTGGGTCACGACCACGAACGCCTGGTCGGCGTCGCGGCTCAGGCGGATCAGCTCGTCGTGGAGCGTCTCGGCGGTCTTGGTGTCGAGGTTGCCCGAGGGCTCGTCCATCAGCACCAGCCCGGGCTCGTTCATCAGCGCCCGCGCGACGGCCACGCGCTGCTGCTCGCCGCCCGACAGCTGGCTCGGCCGGTGGTCCAGGCGCTCGCCCAGGCCGAGCATCGTCAGCAGCTCGTCGGCGCGCGGGGTGGCCGTCGCGAAGGTGCCGCCGGCGATCAGCGCCGGCATCGCGACGTTCTCCAGCGCCTTGAACTCGGGCAGCAGGTGGTGGAACTGGAAGACGAACCCGATGGCGCGGTTGCGGAACGCCGCCAGCGCCTCGTCGCCCTTGGCGAACACGTCCTCGCCGCGGTAGGTGACCGTCCCGGCCGTCGGCCGGTCGAGCGCGCCCAGCAGGTGAAGCAGCGTGCTCTTGCCCGTCCCGCTCTCGCCGACGACGGCCACCAGCTCGCCCGGGTAGATGTCGACGTCGAGCCCGCTCAGCACCTCCAGCGCGCCGGTCGCCGTCGGGTAGCTCTTGCCGAGCCCGCGCGCGCGACAGGATGGCCGGCGCGGCTGCGGCGAGTCCCGGTGGACGCGTCGACGGGCGTCTCCGCCTGAGTGCGACGGCGCGCCTCGGGCACGCCGAGGCTGCGCCGCCTCGGTGCGGGTCGCCTCCCCCGGCCCTCGGTCCCCGGTCCCTCGCTCATTCCGGCCTCTCGATGTCGAGCTCCTTCAGCTTGTTGTAGAGGTGCGACCGCTGGATGCCGATCAGTTCGGCCGTCGCCGAGACGTTCCAGTCGTTCTCGTTCAGCTTGCGCTCGATGAACAGCTTCTCGGCGTGGTCGCGGAACTCGAACAGCGTGTCGTAGCGGTCGATCAGGCCGGCCGCCGAGCCGCTCGACCCGGCCGGGACGACGTAGCGCTCGACGTCGGCCGCCGTGATCTCGTCGCCGTCGGACAGGATGAGCAGACGCTCGACGACGTTGCGCAGCTCGCGCACGTTGCCGCGCCAGTCCTGCTGGCGGAGCCGGTCGAGGGCCGCGCTCTCGAACGTCTTGTCGGCCATGCCGTTGCGGCGCATGACCTGGCCCAGGATGAACTGCGCGATGTCCGGAATGTCCGAGCGGCGCTCGCGCAGCGGCGGCACGTGGATCAGGATGACCGACAGGCGGTGGTAGAGGTCCTCGCGGAACCGCCGCTCGTCGACCTGCTGGAGCAGGTCGCGGTTGGTCGCCGCCACGACGCGCACGTCGACCGTGATCGAGCGGTCGCCGCCGACGCGCGTGATGCGGCTCTCCTGGAGCGCGCGCAGCACCTTGGCCTGGGCGTCGAGCGACATGTCGCCGATCTCGTCCAGGAACAGCGTCCCGCCGTCGGCCTGCTCGAACTTGCCGATGCGCTGCTTGGTGGCGCCCGGTGAACGACGCCCTTCTCGTGCCCGAACAGCTCGGACTCGATCAGCTCGGACGGGATCGCGGCGCAGTTGACCTCCACGAGCGGTCCGTCGGCCCGGGTGCGCTGGGCGTGGAGGTGGCGGGCGACCAGCTCCTTGCCCGTCCCCGGCTCGCCGGTGATGAGCACGCGCGCCTCGGTCGGCGCCACCCGCGCGACGGTCTGCTGGATGCGCGCGATGGCCGGGCTGTCGCCCACGATCGGCGTCAGGTCCGACGTGCCCGCGTCGCGGACGACCTGCTTCAGGCGGACGTTCTCGGTCCGGAGCTGGCCCCGGGCCGAGCGCGCCGCGGACCGTGACGAGCAGCCGGTTGAGGTCCGGCGGCTTCTCCAGGAAGTCGACCGCGCCGAGCTGGGTCGCCTCGACGGCCGTCTCGACCGTGCCGTGGCCCGAGATCATGACGACCGGGATGGTGGACTCGGCGTCGTGGAGCGCCTGCAGCACCTCCATGCCGTCCCGCTTCGGCATCTTGATGTCGAGCAGGACGAGGTCGACGCCCGTCCGGGCCTTGTCGAGCGCCTCGTCGCCGTCGACCGCCTCCTCGACGGTGTAGCCCTCGAACTCGAGGATCTCGCGGAGCGCGCGCCGGATGGCGGGCTCGTCGTCGGCGATCAGAACGGTCGGCATGGCGAGCGCGGAGACGGGAGCGCCGAAGCTACGGCCGCTCGCCGCGCTCGCCTGCGGCCGGCCGAGGCGCCTACTGCTCGACCGGGACCGGGACGGTGAGCGAGGCCGGTGCGGCGGCCGAGTCGGTCGCCGCCGGGGCGGGCCGGTCACGTCGCCGGTCGGCGTGCCCGTCGGCGGACGCCGCGGCCTGGACGCTGCCCATCTCGACGAGCGCCGTCCGGGCCTCGGGCGTCGTCGTCCCAGTCGTCGAGGATGCGGTTCAGCGCGCTCTCGGCCGCCTCGGTGTCGCCGGCGGCGGGGTGGGCGCGCGCGGCGTCGAGGAGGTAGCCCGGCGTGGAGGCCGGCGACGTGAACTCCGAGGCGGCCTGCTCGTAGAGCCGCGCCGCGCGCTCGGCGTCGCCGCCGCTCCTCGGCGATGGCCGCCTGGCCGGCGATGGCGCTGGCCGCCATCAGGCCGTCGCCGTCGTAGTCCTCGAACAGCTCGAGCGCGCGGTCGATGTCGCCGAGCTGGTAGAGCGCGTCGGCGGCGAAGAAGGTGGCCTGCTCGCCGGTCGCCGTCGAGCCGTACTCGTCGGCGATCTCGAGCAGGCCGGGCGTGGCGTCGGTGCCGTCGAGCGCCGCCTGGAAGTTGCCCGCCTCGTACTCGTGTCAGGATGGCGCCGAGCAGCTGCTGGCCCTCGGCCGACCGGTTGCGCCTGGTAGGCGCGCCACGCCGATGACGGCGAGCGACAGCACCACGATGCCGACGATGACGCCGATGACGGCGCGTTGCGGTTGTCCTCGAAGAACTCCGAGCCGCGGGTCGCCGCCGTGGTGAGGCTGTCCTCGCGGAGCTCGTGGGCGCGCGGGGTCGGTGAGCGACTTCGGGGGGTTGATCTGGGCCATCGGGGGGGTCGGAGAGTCGGGACAGCGCGGCCGACGCCGCGAACCGCGAAAGGTAGGGAGTCCCCGGGCCCGCGCGACGTGAAGAGCGCGGGCGAGATCGCCTGGCGCCCGGCTCCGCGCGCCTCCTCTTGCAGGCGATTTCACCGGGCGCCGGCTCCCGGAAGCGGTTCGAGACCCCGTACCCTCGACGCGTCGTCCGCTCCCTCCCTCTCCCACCTCCCCCTCATGGCCATCAAGATCGGCATCAACGGCTTCGGCCGCATCGGCCGCCTCGTCTTCCGCTCCATCCTCGAGCGCGGCGCCGACCGACTTCGACATCGTCGCCGTCAACGACCTGACCGACGCCGAGACGCTCGCGCACCTCTTCAAGTACGACTCCGTCCACGGCGTCTTCCCGGGCGACGTCTCGGCCGAGGGCGACGAGCTGGTCATCGACGGCGACCGCTTCAAGGTGCTCTCCGAGCGGGACCCCGCCAACCTGCCCTGGGGCGACCTCGGCTGCGAGGTCGTCGTCGAGTCGACGGGCCGCTTCACCGACGCCGAGAGCGCCGGGCTGCACCTCAAGGGCGGCGCCAAGAAGGTCGTCATCTCGGCCCCGGCCAAGGGCGGCGTCAAGACGGTCGTGCTCGGCGTCAACGACGACACGCTGACCGGCGACGAGGAGATCGTCTCCAACGCGAGCTGCACCACCAACTGCCTGGCCCCGATGGCCAAGGTGCTCGACGACGCGTTCGGCGTCGAGAAGGGCATGATGACGACGGTCCACGCCTACACGGCCGACCAGCGCATCGCCGACGCGCCGCACCGCGACCTGCGCCGCGCCCGCGCCGCCGCGCTCTCGATCATCCCGACCACGACCGGCGCCGCCAAGGCCGTCGGCCTGGTGCTCCCGCACCTCGAGGGCAAGCTCGACGGCTTCGCCCTGCGCGTCCCGACGCCGGACGGCTCGCTGACCGACTTCACGGCCATCCTCAAGACGCGAGGTCGACGGTCGAGGAGGTCAACGCCGCCTTCAAGGCCGCCGCCGAGGGCCCGATGAAGGGCATCCTGGAGTACAGCACGGCGCCGATCGTCTCGATCGACATCGTGCACAACCCGCACTCGTGCATCCTCGACTCGCCGTCGACGATGACCGACGGGACGATGGTCAAGGTCGTCGGCTGGTACGACAACGAGTGGGGCTACTCGAACCGGACCGTCGACCTCGTCCAGAAGCTGATGGCGTAGTGGTCCAGTGGCGTGGGGCTCGAGGTTCGCGGGTGCGACGCCGGTCCCTCGCCGACCCCGAACCTCAGACCCCTCGCCCCTATGAACGACCCTCTCCGACCTCTCCCTCTCCGGCCAGCGCGTCCTCGTCCGCGTCGACTTCAACGTGCCGATGGACGGCGGCGCGGTCACGCGACGACACGCGCATCCGGGGCGCGCTGCCGACCATCCAGGCCATCCTGGACGCGCGGCGGCACGCCGGTCCTGCTGTCGCACCTCGGCCGGCCCAAGGGCGCGCCCGACCCGGCGTACTCGCTCCGGCCCGTCGCCGACGCACCTCGACGCGCCTGCATCGACGCGCCGGTCGTGTTCTGCGACGAGACGGTCGGCGCCGGCCGCCGAGGCGTGCGTGGCCGGCGCCGCCGGACGGCGCGGTCGTGCTGCTGGAGAACACGCGGTTCCTGGCCGGCGAGACGGCGCAACGACGCCGACCTGAGCGCCCAGCTCGCCCGCCTGGGCGACGTGTTCGTGTCGGACGCCTTCGGGTCGGTCCACCGCGCGCACGCCTCGACGGCCGGCGTCGCGGCGCTGCTGCCCCACGCGGCCGGGCCTGCTGCTCGGGCGCGAGGTCGAGTTCCTGACGCAGGCGCTCGACGACCCCGAGCGGCCGTTCGTGGCCGTCCTGGGCGGCGCCAAGGTGTCCGACAAGATCGGCGTCATCGAGGCGCTCGCGCCCAAGGTGGACCACCTGCTGATCGGCGGCGCGATGGCGTACACGTTCCTGGCCGGCCTGGGCCACAGCGTCGGCGACTCGCTCGTCGAGGAGGACCGGACCGACGACGCCTTCCAGCTGCTGGAGCGGTTCAAGGACACGATCGTGCTCCCGACCGACCACGTCGTCGCCGACGCGCTTCGCGGCCGACGCCGAGACCCGGGTCGTCGACCGGCGAGATCCCGGACGGCTGGCATGGGCTCGACATCGGCCCGCAGACGCGCGAGCGCTACGCCGAGACCTGTCGACGGCGCGCGGACGGTGATCTGGAACGGGCCGATGGGCGTCTTCGAGATGGCGCCGTTCGCCGCAGGGCACGCTGGCCGTCGCCCAGGCGCTGGCCGACGCGACACGAGCGAGCACGACGCGCTCACGGTCGTCGGCGGCGGCGACTCGGTGGCGGCCATCAACCAGGCCGGCCTGGCCGACGCCGTCACGCACGTCTCGACGGGCGGCGGCGCGATGCTGGAGTTCATGGAGGGCAAGACGCTCCCCGGTCTCGCGGCGCTCGATTGACCGACCTGCTGACCGCGCTCGACCTCGTCGGGACGTTCGTGTTCGCGCTCTCGGGCGCGTTCAAGGCCGTCCGCAACCGGCTCGACTGGCTGGGCATCGTCGTGCTGGCCGTGCTGACGGGCGTCGGCGGCGGGCTGCTCCGCGACGTGCTGCTGGGCGACACGCCGCCCGGCGGTGTTCCGCGACGAGCGGTTCTTCCTGGCGTGCCTCGCCGGCGCGGCCGTCGTGATCGCGGCCGCCCGGCCCATCGCCGCGCGGTGGAACCGCGTGATGGTCGCCGACGCCCTCGGCCTGGGTCTGTTCGCCGCCCTCGGCGCCCTCAAGGGCGCCCAGGCCGGGCTCGGCCCGATCGGGCGTCGTGATGATGGGCTCGCTGACGGCCGTCGGCGGGGGCGTCATCCGCGACGTGCTGGTCGGCGAGCGGCCCGCCGTGCTCGACCGCGGCTTCTACGCGACCGCGGCCGTGATCGGCAGCGCCCTGCTTGGTCGCGCCTCGACGCCGCGGGCGCCGCCGTGCCGGTCCAGATCGGCGTGGCTGCCGCCGCCACCTCGGCCCTGCGCTTCCGGGCCATGCTGACGTCGATGCGCTTGCCCCGACCCGCTTTCCCCTCTGACCCGCTCTGACCCGCTCCGACATGCAGTACCCCATGCCCACGCCCGACACGTCCGCCTCGGTGCCCGACTCGACCGTCGGGCTGACCGTCGAGGACGTCGCCGCGGCGACCGACGCCGTGTTCTCGCCCGAGTTCTGGCTCGGCGTCGGGACGACGGCCCTGCGGATCGCGCTGACCGTCGGGCTCGCGCTCCTCGCGATCTCGCTCGTCACCCGGATCAAGCGGCGCTGGGTGGCCTCGGTCCAGGACGACCCGGCGACCGACAAGCGTCGCCAGCGCGTCCTGACGACGTCCGACCTGCTCGGCTCGGTCGCCCGCTACGTGATCTGGGCGATCACGATCGTGACCGTCCTGTCGCTCGTCGGGTTCGACATCCGGGCGCTCCTGGCCGGCGCCGGGCATCGCCGGGCTGGCCATCGGGTTCGGCGCGCAGACCCTCGTCAAGGACGTGATCTCGGGCTTCTTCCTGCTGTTCGACGACACGCTGGGCAACGGCGACCTGATCCGCATCGGCGAGCGACACCGGGACGGTCGAGTACGTCGGGCTGCGGCTGATCAAGGTCCGCAAGTTCGACGGCGAGCTGCTGATGGTGCCGGCCGGCGAGCTCCGGACGTTCGGCAACAAGTCGGTCGGCTACGCCCGGGCCATCGTCGAGGTGGGCCTGAGCTACGAGCAGGACGCGGGCCAGGCGCTCGCCGTGCTGGAGGACGTCGCGCGCGAGTGGGCCGCAGACCGAGCACGCCCAGGAGGTGATGGTCGAGGAGGCGCCCCAGGTCCAGGCGCTCCTGGCCCTGGGCGACTCGGCGGTCACGGCGCGCGTGATCGTCCAGGTCCGCCCGGGCGAGCAGTTCCCGGCCGAGCGCGAGCTGCGCAAGCTGATCAAGGCCCGGTTCGACGAGCGCGGCATCGAGATCCCGTTCCCGCGCCGGACGGTCTACGTCAAGTCGCTCGGCGACGCGGGCGCCGAGGGGGGCGACGACGACGCCGAGGCGGGCCTGGCGGCTGGCGCGGCCGGCGCCTAGCGGCCTCGCTGCTTGGCTGCCTGGCGTGGTCGACGGGCCGGACCCCGGGCGACGCGGACCTGTCTGGCCCGCTCGGGACACGGGGGGCCCAGACCGGGGCGGCTCGCTCTCGCCGCGAGCCTCCGTCGGACTCGGGCGCAACTTGGCCGGGCCGCGTGCCGTCAGGTTCGCCCATGACCGACCTCGCCATCTCGACCGTCGACCTCGCCAAGACCTACCGGGGCCGCCCGCCCGTCGAGGCGCTCCGGCCGCTGACGCTGGCGGTCGAGCCCGGCGAGACGTTCGGGCTGCTCGGGCCCAACGGCGCCGGCAAGACGACGCTCGTCAAGCTCCTGCTCGGGCTCGCTCGCCCCACGGCCGGCCGGGCGACCCTGTTCGGCCGCGACGTGGCCGACCCCGAGGCCCGCCGGACGGTCGGCTACCTCCCCGAGGGGCACCGCTTCCCGCCGTTCCTCTCGGCCCGCGACACGCTCGAGCTGTTCGGGCGGATGGCCGGCGTCGACGCCGCCGACCGGCCCGGGCGGGCGAGCGAGCTGCTCGACACCGTCCGCCTCGACGGCGCGGCCGACCGGCCCGTGGGGACGTTCTCCAAGGGGATGCTCCAGCGGCTGGGGATCGCCCAGGCGCTGATGAACCGGCCCCGGCTGGTGTTCCTGGACGAGCCCACCGACGGGGTCGACCCGGTCGGGCGGCGCGAGATCCGGGCGCTCATCGAGCGGCTGCGCGACGACGGCGTGACGGTCTTCCTCAACTCCCACCTGCTGAGCGAGGTCGAGCGGGTCTGCACGCGCGTCGCCATCCTCAAGGACGGCGTGCCGATCCGGATGGGGACCGTCGACGAGCTGACGCTCCAGGCGCGCGCGTGGCGGCTCGTCACCTCCGCCCTGCCCCCGGCGACCGTCGACGCGCTCGGGCCGGCCCTGGTCGTGGCCGACGAGGCGCACCCCGACGGGCTCGCGCGCTCGATCCTGACCGTCCCCGACCGGCCGGCGCTCAACGCCGCGCTCGACCGGCTGCGCGCCGACGGCGTCGAGGTCGAGGCCGTCGAGCCGGCCCGGCAGTCGCTCGAAGACCTGTTCGTCGAGGTCGTCGGCGAGCCCTCGCCCGTTGCGCCTCCCTCTACCTCCGCCCGCTCATGATCGGTCTGTTCCTCCTGACGCTCCGCGAGCTGCGCGCCCGCAAGGTCGTCATCGGCCTGTTCGTCGTCGCGACGGTCGTCTGGGTCGCGTTCGCGTTCGCGCTCCAGCTCGACGTGGTCGACGGGACGCTGGCCGGCGCGCGCCTGTTCGGCCAAGAGGCCGTCGACGAGCCGGTCGACCTCGACGCGCCGCTGGTCGACCGCGACGGCGAGGTGATCCTGAACGAGGACGGGACGCCGCGGACCGAGCGGGACAACGTGCCGTTCGGCGACACGATGCTCGAACGGTTCGTGTTCGGGGCCCAGGCGTTCGTGGCCGGCGCGGCCTACTGGGTCGGCATCCTGCTGGCGCTGTTCGCGACCGGCGGGCTGGTCGCGACGCTGGCCGAGCGCGGCCAGGTCGACGTGATCCTGACCAAGCCGCTCCCGAGGTGGGCGGTCCTGGGCGGGCGGCTGCTGGCCGTGATGGCGGTCATGTTGGCGCTCGTGACCTACCTGTTCGGGGCCGTCTGGCTCGTGATGTCGATCAAGTCGGGCCTGTGGTCGCCGCGGTTCCTGCTGGCGATCCCGGTCGTGTTCGCCATGTTCGCGGTCGTCTACGGCGTCGTGACGCTGGTCGGGGTCTGGAGCGGGAGCGGGCCCCTCTCGTTCATCGTCACGCTCGGCGTCCTGTTCGTCAGCCTGATCCTGGCCATCCCGACGCTGCCCGAGCAGGTCTCGGCGCTGTGGCGCCCGGTCGTCGTCGGGGCCTACCAACTGCTCCCCAAGTTCGGCGGCGTGGGCACGTCGATCGTGCCGCAACTCGCCACCGGGCGCGACGTAGGGTCGCTCTCCCTGCTGTGGTCGTCGCTCGTGTTCGGCGCCGTCTGCTACGGGGTCGCGTTCGCGCGCTTCTCCCGCAAGGACTTCTAGACGCCGACTTCCCCGTCCGATCCCTCCCCCTCCTCTCCGGCCATGACCCGTTCCACGCTCCGGCTCTCCCTCACCGCCGCCCTCGGCACGCTGCTCCTGACGGGCCTGGCCCTCCAGGGCGCCGGGTGCAGCGAGGCCGTGTCCACGCCCGGCATCGGCTCGTCGGCCCAGACGACCGACGCGCTGGCGCTGCTCCCGACCGACGCCGACGTCTACGGCATGACGAACCTGGCCGAGGCCCGGGACAGCCAGGCGCTCGAGACCGCGCTCGGCGACACCGGCCTGGGGATGGTCAGCCAGCACGGCTCGGCCGACTTCGAGGCGTTCGTCCGGATGACGGGGTTCGACCCGTCCCAGGACCTCGACCGCGTCTACGTGGCGGCCAAGGAGGGCGCCCAGGACCGGGCCGCGTTCGTGGCCTACGGCCGGTTCGACCGGGCCAAGATCGAGCGGTTCGTGGCGTCGAACGACGAGGTCGCCTTCGACGTGACCGAGGTCGAGGGCGTCCCGGTCTACCTCACGACGGCCGACGACGGCCAGCGCGGCGGGTTCGCGCTCGCGAGCGACCGGATGGTCCTGGCCGGCGACGAGGCGACGCTGACGGCCATGATCCAGCGGCTCGGGACCACGGGCTCGGCGCCCGACGCCGAGCTCCAGGCCCTGTTCGACCGCGTCGCCTACCCCGACGGCGCGTGGTTCGTCGCCCGCGGCATCGACGCCGACGGCGCGCTCCCCGACGACGCGGCCCCGTCGGCGCTCGCGGCCCGCGCCGCCGACGCCGTCGTGGTCTCGATGGACTTCGGCGACGACGGCGTCCCGGTCCGCGCGTTCCTGGCCACCAAGCCTGAGCGCGAGCACGGCCGACGTGGCCGACGTGGTCCGGGGCGGGATCGCGGCGGCCCGGATCGGGCTGAAGGACCAGCCGTCGGCGCTCGACGTGCTCGACCGGGTCACGGTCGAGGCCGAGGACACGGGCGTCCGCGTCGAGGGGTTCCTGACGCCCGAGTTCTTGGCGTCGACGGGCGACTAGCTCCGCCTCGGGGGCGCCGGTGGGCGCGGCCGCAGCGGGCCGAGGGCGCGGGCGCGCGGAGTACCTTCGGTCGCCCGTTCACCACCGCCGATGCCGCCCGACCCGCTCGCCCCCGACGCCTTCTCGCTCGACGCGCTCCCCGCCATCCCGCGGCCGGGCCGCGTCCTGATGACCACGCCCGACCACTTCCGCGTCGAGTACGTCATCAACCCCCACATGGCGGGCAACGTGGGCGACGTCGACCCGGACCGCGCGCGCGCCCAGTGGGAGGCCGTCCGCGACGCCTACACCGAGTTGGGGATGGACGTGGTCGAGGTGGCCGGTGCGCCTGGCCTGCCCGACATGGTGTTCTGCGCCAACCAGACGCTCCCCTACCAGACGCCCGGCGGCGAGCGGGGCGTGGTCCTGAGCCGGATGCACGCCGCCGCAGCGCAAGCCCGAGGTCGAGCACTACGAGCGGTTCTTCGGCGGCGAGGGCTACGAGGTCCGCGGGCTCGACCCCGACCTGCCCGGCGACTTCGAGGGCATGGGCGACGCGATCTGGCACCCCGGCCGCTACCTGCTCTGGGGCGGCTACGGCTACCGGACCGACCGCCAGGTCTACCAGCGCTTCGCCGACTCGCTCGGCTTCCCCATCGTCGCGCTCGAGCTGACCGACCCGGACTTCTACCACCTCGACACGTGCCTCTGCCCGCTCGACGAGGAGACGGCGCTCTACTACCCCGGCGCGTTCACCGAGGAGGGCGTAGACGCCATCCGCACGCACTTCCGGCGGACGCTCGAGGCGCCGGAGGACGAGGCGCGGTCGCTGTTCGCCTGCAACGCGCACTCGCCCGACGGCCGCCCACGTCCTGATCCAGCAGGGCTGCACCGAGACGAACGAGCTGCTCCGGGCGGGCGGGTACGAGCCCGTCGAGCTCGACACGAGCGAGTTCCTCAAGTCGGGCGGGTCGGTGTTCTGCATGAAGCTGATGTTCTGGTAGGCCCCCAGCGGCTCGGAGCCGGGCCCCTGGCCTCCTGGCTCGGCCCGACGCCGTCTGCCTCGGCGTGTCCACGCCCCCCTTCGCACCGGTGCTCCAATCCTCCGACCTTCAGGTCTCCGTCGTCATCCCAGCCTGGAACGAGGCGGACACCGTCGGCGGGGCGCTCGCGAGCGTGGCGCGGCAGGCCAGGCCCTGGGACGTGGTCGTGGCCGTCGGCGACTCGGACGGACGGGACGGCCGAGGAGGTCGCCCGCGCGACGTCCCGAGGCGGCCGTGGTCGAGGGCGCGAGGGGCCGGGCGCGGCAGATGAACGACGGTGCGGCGGCCGCGCGTGGCGACGTCCTGCTGTTCTTGCACGCCGACACGGCGCTGCCCGCCGGGGCCCTCGACGCGGTCCGCCGAGCGATGGCCGACCCCGGCGTCGTGGGCGGCTGCTTCCGGACGACGTTCGACCTGGACCCGGGGCGCGACGCGTTCGGGCCGGTCGGGCGCGCGTTCATGCGGCTGTGGGAGGCGCGGCTGTGGATGGGGTGGCACCGGTTCGCGTTCGGCGACCGGGCCCAGTTCATGCGGCGCGACGCGTTCGAGGCGATGGGCGGCTTCCCCGACCAGCCCCTCTTCGAGGACCTGGACGCCGCACGCGCGTTGCGGCGCCAGGGCCGGTTCGTCTTTCTCGACGCCGAGGTCACGACGTCGGCCCGGAGGTTCCGGCGGCACGGGGCGGTCCGCCAGCAGCTCCGCAACGTCGGGCTGTGGCTGGGCTGGAACGCCGGGGTCGACCCGGCCCGGCTCAAGCGGTTCTACAGCGACGCCGACCGGGACTAGCCGGGCGGCCGAGCCGGCGGGACGGATTCGGACCGATTCGGTCACTCGGGCGTTCCATCGGAGCCCCGTGAAGCCCGCCGCCGGTAGGGCGGAGCGGTGTTTCGCTCCTCGTCGGCCGACCCTTCCCCCCCATGCGCCTCCTCCTCTCGCTCCTGCTCGTGGGCGCCGCCGCCTCGGTGTCGGCCCAGACCACCTTCCGCCTCGTCGACCCCGTCCTGTCGGTCGACGGCGACCGCGTCGCGACGATGGGGGCGCCGCTCGTCCAGGAGCCGTTCGGGATCCTGACCCTGAGCGTGCCCGGCGACGGCACCTACACGGTCTCCGAGCGCCCGTTCACCGGGGCCCGCCGCGCGGGCCAGTTCGACGGCCGGGGGCTGTACTTCGCCGCGGCCGGGCGGAGCGTCCGCCTGGTCTCCCGGGAGCCGATCCTGTCGCTGGCCGGGCCCGCCTCGGCCTACGTCCGGTACGAGCCGAGCCGGGCCCGGGGGGCGCGGGGCCCGGCCCGGTTCACCATCGCCGACGACGTGTCGGGCCGGGGGCGCCGGAGCGTCGAGCCGGCACCGACGCCCCAGCGGCGCGTCTCGGGCCCTCGCCCGACGCTGGACACGCGGCCGGCGGCGGCCTACGTGCAGACCGGCGAGGTCACCCGTCTCCGCGGCGAACTCGACCGACTGGTGGCCGACCGCCAGCGGCTCGCCCAGGAGCGCGACCGGCTGCTCGTGGAGCGCGACGCCGCACGTCGCGAGTCGGACCGCGCGGCGACGTGGACCACGCGGAGCGCGGCGACCGAGCGCGGGATCGTGCTCGCCGCCCAGGAGCGCGACCGACTCGCGGCGGAGCAGGACCGGCTCGCCACCGAGCGCGACCAGCTGTCGGCGGCGCTCGCCCGCACCCAGGGCGAGCGGGACCGGCTGGCCGGCGAGTTCGGGGCGCTCCGCCAACGCGCCGAGGACGCCGAGGCCCGAGCCGCCCAGTCGTCGCGGGCGGTGTCGGGCCGCGCCGATCTCCAGGCCGAGGTGGGCCGGCTGCGCGGCGAGCTCCAGCAGCGCGACCAGGCCTTGGCGCTGCTCCGCGCCGAGCAAGCCAACCGCCAGGACCGGATGCCGGCCGTGGAGGGCGCCCTGGCCGACGCCCAGCGCCGGCTGGCCGAAGCCGTCGCCGAGCGCGACCGGGCCTACGCCGACCGCGACCGGGCCTACACCCAGCGCGACGACGCGCTGCTCGCCCGGGACGCGGCGGCCAGCCAGGCCGACGGCCTGCGCGCCGAGAGGGACCAGCTGCGCGCCGAGGCGGACCGACTCCGCACCGCGCGGGTGCAGCCGGACGCACGCACGGGCTCGCTCGACGCCGAGCGGGCGGCGCTCGCTCGGGACCGCGCCCTGCTCGACGCCGACCGGGCCTCGCTCGCGTCGGAGCGAGCGGCCTTCGACGCCCTGCGCGCCGCCCAGCCCCAGACCGCCGACCTCGGCGACCGCGCCGACCTGCTCGACCGCCTCGCCGCCGCCCAGCAAGAGCGCGAGGCGCTGGTGGCCGAGCGGGACCGGCTGGCGATGGAACTCCAGTCGATGCGGCGCGACCGCCCGGTGGCCCCCGCCCCGCTCGCCCGCCCCGAGCCCCAGACCGTCCGCACGCCCAGCCGGGCGTCCGACGGCGCCGTGGCGTTCCTGCGCGACTTCGACTTCGGACGGCTCGCCAACCCCGACGTGATCCGCCGGCGCCTGGACGAGGCCGAGTACCCCCGCTGGGCCACCGTCGGCCGGATCGAGGGCGACGTGCTCGTGCTCTACGAGATCGACTCGACCGGCCGCGTCGTCCGGACGGCCGTGCCGTCGCCCATCGGCGGGGGGCTCGACGGGTTGGCCGAGGAGATCGTGCGCGAGATGCGGTTCGCCCCGCCCGCCTCGGGCACGCCCGCGACCGACCTCCGGTCCCAGGTCGTCGTCCGGTTCGAGCTGTAGACGGCCGGCCGGGGCGGCGGTCGCCCTAGCTCTCGTCGTCCAGGATGTAGATGGCCCGGAGGTTCCGGGCCAGCTGGCCGTAGTCCAGGCCGTACCCGATCACGAACAGGTTGTCGATGTCGAACCCGACGTAGTCGACCTCGACCTCGACCTTGGCCGCGTCCGGCTTGCGGAGCAAGGTCGCCGCCCGGAGCGAGGCCGGGTTGCGGGCCTGGATCTGGTCGATGACGTACTTCATCGACAGCCCCGTGTCGACGATGTCCTCGACCACGATCACGTGGCGCCCTTCGAGCTTGGCGTCGACCTCCTTGAGCTCGGTCACCTGGCCGCTCGACACCTTGCTCTCGCCGTAGCTGGAGAGCTTGTAGAAGTCGACCTCGGAGTCGCCCGGGATCGCCCGCATCAGGTCGGCGGTGAACATGAACGCCCCGTTGAGCACGCCGATCAGGATGGGGACGCCGAGGTCGGCGTAGTCGGCGGCGATCTGCTCGCCCAGCTCCAGGATCCGGGTCTGGATCGTCTCCTCGCTGAGGTAGAGCCGGAACCGCTCGCCGCGGCACGTGACGACATCGGGGACTGCGGCGGTTTCGGGCATCGGGGGGCGCGGGGCGGACCCGAAGCTACCCCGCCTCCCCGCCTCGGTGCCACGCCCACCGAGCCGCCCGGCCCGTCTCGGGCCCGACCGCGGCCCACGCCGCCAGTCGGTGGCCGACGACCCAGGCCACCTCGCCGTCCACGACCACGACCGGCACGCCGGGCCGGTCGGCACGTGGCACGCCGCGGTCGCGGAGCAGGTCCGAGACGAGCACGCTGCCGTCCAGCCCGAGCGGGCGGAGCCGGTCCCCCTCGCGCCACCCCCGGACGTCGGCGCCCGCCACCCGGTCGGCGTCGACAATCTCGACCCAGGGGTCGGCCGGGAACCGACGGGGCACGGCGTCCAGCGCGACCGCGTCGAGGGTGCCCGCAGGCCCGGCCGTCTCCCCCAAGCGGAGGGCGTCGCGCTCGCGCCACACCCGGAGCCCCCCGCTGTCGACCACGGCCCCGACCTCGGCCGCGACCAGGTTGGCCAGCCGTCCGACGACCGCCCGGGACCGCGCGGCCTGGGGCGCCCACCGGGCCAGCGCCTCGACCAGGACGGCGCCCAGGACGTCGACCGACAACGGGCGTAGGCCCGCCAGGTCGAGGCGGCCCGGGGCCGGGGAGATCGTGTCGAGGCGGTCCTGGACGAGCGACAGCGCGGCGCGCGCGGCGTCGGCCGAGGCGGCCATCCGCAGGTCGACTCCCTCATCCATTTCCTCTCTCAAAGAAGGCATCACGTTGTGACGCAGCCGATTCCGACGGTACACCTCGCTCTGATTCGAGGCGTCCTCGCGCCACCCCCACCCTCGCGCCTCCGCCTCGGCGTGGACCTCGGCCCGCGACACCGCCAGCAGCGGGCGGACCAGGCGCACGGCCGGCCCGAGCGGGCGCGACGGCGGCATCCCGGCGAGCCCCCGGAGCCCGGCGCCCCGTGCGAGCGCGGCCAGGACCGTCTCGGCCTGGTCGGTCGCCGTGTGCCCCGTCGCCACGACCGCGCAGTCGTGGACCTGGGCGGCAGCGGCGAGCGCGTCGTAGCGGGCTCGACGCGCCTGGGACTGGACGTTGCCGGCCTCGACGTCGACGGCGAGGAGGACCACGGGCACACCGAGGCGGCCGGCCAGGGCGGCGACGAACGCGCCATCTGCCGGGCCGTCAGGTCGGAGGCCGTGGTCGACGTGGGCCGCAACGACGGGCTGGCCGGCCTCGGCGAGCGTCCGGAGCAGGACCGTCGAGTCCAGGCCCCCGCTCACCGCCGCCAGCACCCGGTCGCCCGGCTCGACGCCCGCGGCCCGCAGGCCGTCGCGAACGCGCCCGGCGACCGTCACCGGGGCCGGAAGCGGCGCTCGATCTCGTCGGTCGACCACCGCGTCATCGTCGGCCGGCCCGAGGGGTCGCTGAACGGGTCGTCGCAGCCGAACAGCTGGTCGACCAACAGGCGCGCCTCGGCCGGCCCCAAGGCGTGGCCGGGCCGGATGGCGCTCCGGGCCGCCATGCTCCGGGCCAGGTTCTCGCGCGCGCTGAGCTGGAACCGGGCGTTGCGCCGGAACTGGGCCAGCAGGTCGTCCAGGACCTCGCGCTCGTCGCCCAGCGTCACGTCGGCCGGGACGCCGCGGACCAGGACGGGCTTGCCCTCGGGCGCCTCCATCTGGAACCCGAGCGCGCTCAGGTCGCCCAGGATCTCGCCCAAGAGCGCCCGGTCGGTCGCTCCCAGGTCGACGGTGAACGGGAACAGCAGCTGCTGGCTCACGGACATGCCGCTCGCCATCGTCGCCAGCGCCCGCTCGTACAGGATCCGCTCGTGCGCCGCGCGCTGGTCGACGACCAACAAGCCGGAGCGGACGGGCGAGAGCAGGTACCGACCGTGGAGCTGCCAGAACGTGCGGTCGGGGTCGTCGTCGGCCAGCTCGAGCTCGTCGCCCACGCCCGGCGACGGGTCGAGGCGGGCCGGGATGGGCCCGCTCGGCACGTCGGGCAGCAGGTCGGGGACCGGGTCGGAGACCGGGTCGGAGACCGGGTCCGGGAGCGCGCGCCGGGCCGGCGGCATCGCGCCGACGCCGGAGCCGGCCTCCAGGCGGACCGTGGGGGCCCGCGGCGGGGCCGAGGCGGAGCCGTCGCCGGCCGGGTCGTCCGCCGGCGGCGCCAGGCTCCAGGGCTCACCGCGCGTCGAAACTGGCGCCGCATCCAGGAACGACGGCCGCGCCGCGACCGGCTGGGCCTGCGCCCCGAACGCGAGCCCCACCCCGCTCTCGGCCAGACACCGCTTGACGACGGCCTTGACGAAGCTGTAGACGCCCCGGTCGTCGTCGAACTTGACCTCGGTCTTGGTCGGGTGGACGTTGACGTCGACGTGGCGAGGGTCGACGTCCAGAAACAGCGCGTAGAGCGCGTGCTGCCGCTCGGGCAGGAGCGCCCCGAACGCGCCCGCGACCGCGTGGTCGAGCTGGCGGCTCTTGACGAACCGGCCGTTGATGAACAGGTACTGCTCGCCCCGGCTCCGCCGCGACCGCTCGGGCGAGGCCACGAGCCCGCGGACCGAGAGGTAGCTCGTGGTCTCCTCGACGCCGACCAACATCCCGTCCAGGCCGCCGCCAGCGAGGGCGTCCAGGCGGACGGCCAGCGCCTCGGGCCCGTCGCACGCCGGCAGCCGCCACACCTCGGTGTCGTCGTGGACGAGCGAGAACGCGACCGACGGGTGCGACAGGGCGAGCGCTTGGAACGCCTCCACCAGGTGCTTGAACTCGGTCGCCGGGCTCTTGAGGAAGGCCCGCCGGGCCGGCACGTTGAAAAAGAGGTTGCGGGCCGACAAGCACGTCCCGACCGGGGCCGCGCACGGCGACACGTCGGTCACCTCCCCCCCGTCGACGCGGACGCAGACGGCGGTCTCGTCGCCCCGGCGGCGCGTCTTGAGCTCGACCTGGGACACGCTCGCGATCGACGCCAGCGCCTCGCCCCGGAAGCCCAGCGTCCGCAACCGCTCCAGGTCCTCGAACCGGCGGAGCTTGCTCGTGGCGTGGCGGCCGAAGCTGGCCACGGCGTCGGCCGGGCCCATGCCGCAGCCGTCGTCGGTCACCTGGATCAGCTCGCTGCCCGCCTTCTTCAAGACCACCTCGACCGACTCGGCGCCCGCGTCGAGCGCGTTCTCGATCAGCTCCTTCAGGGCGTTCGCCGGCCGCTGGACGACCTCGCCCGCCGCGATCTTGCTCGCGAGGGTGTCGGGGAGGGCCTGGACAAGCCCGTCGGTGGCGGCGTCGGGCGGCGTCATGGGGCGTCTAGCCGAAGAACCACCCGCCGAACGCGGTCACGCGCTCGACGATGGTCTCGATGTTGACGTAGAAGTAGAACGCGAGCACCAACCCCAGGCCGACCGCGACGAACTGGGGCTGCTTCGTCTTGCGCTGGCGGCGCTCGCTGGGCCGGGTAAACTGGAGTTGGCGCTTGCGGCGGGCGTCCGCGTCCGGGTCGTAGAACCGGGGCTGGTACGAGTACCCGCGCGGACGGGCCAGTCTGCCGTTTTTGAGTCCGATCATGGTCGTCCCGTCGTGTTCCGGAAGGTAACGCCGGCCGGCGCGCGTCCGTGTCCGGCGGTCCCCCAACCTCGCCCGCCTCGGTGACACCGGCGGGTCAGCCGGGCCGCCGGCGTCCGGGCGGGCGGCGGACCCGAGCGAGCGGTCAAAACGGGCCGAGCACCTGCCGAGACGCAGAGCCCTGGGCGTCACGGCCGGAGGCCACCCCTGGCTGAGCCGAGGTGGAGTTAGTCGGCGTCGGCTGTCCGCGCGGCGATCAGGTCCGACTGGACGTCGCGGGGGACCGGGTCGTAGTGGCTCGGGCGGGCGCGGTGGAGGCCCCGGCCCTGCGTGATCGACCGGAGCGTGGTCGCGTACCGGTACAGCTCGGCCTCCGGCACGTGGGCCGTGACCTTCTGGAACGGCCCCTCGGCGGCCATCCCCTGGATCCGCGCCCGGCGCGTGGTGAGGTCGCCCAGGACGTCGCCGAGGTAGGCGTCGGGGACCAGGACCTCGAGCTCGACGACCGGCTCCAGCACCGCCGGCTGGGCGTCGCGGAACCCGTCGCGGAACGCCATCTTCGACGCCGTCTTGAACGCGTTCTCGTTCGAGTCGACCGAGTGCATCGACCCGTCGACCACGACCACGCGGACGTCGCCGACGGGGTAGCCCGCGACGGGCCCCTCGCGCAGCATCTCGGCGACGCCCTTCTGGATGGCCCCGAAAAACCGCTGCATGTCGATCACGCCCCCCACGATCGCGTCGACGTAGTGGACGCGGCTGCCCCACTCGGTCTCGGCCGTGTGCTCGTTCCGGACCTTGAGCGAGCCCTCGGGCACGAAGGCGTCGTCCATGGGCTCGACCCGGATCGTGATCTCGGCGAACTGGCCGGCCCCGCCCGTCTGCTTTTTGTGCCGGTACCGCGCGTCGGCGCGCCCGCGGACGGTCTCGCGGTAGCTGATCTTGGGCCGCTCGAAGGCGACCTCGACGCCGGACCGGTGGGCCAGCCGGTACCGAGCGATGTCCAGGTGCATCTCGCCCTGGCCGGCGATCGTGACCTGGCCGAGGTGGGCGTCGTGCTCGACGACCAGCGACGGGTCCTCCTTGACGATCTGGGCGAGCCCCTGGGCCAGCTTGTCCTCCTCGCCGGCCCGCTCGGCGCGGACGGCCAGCCGCATCCGGGGCTCGGGGTACTCGACCGGCGTCACGACGACGTCCGAGCCCCGCGCCCGCAGCGTGTCGCCCGTCCCGGTGTGCCGGAGCTTGACCGTCACCCCGACGTCGCCGGCCACCAGCTGGGAGACCGGGACCCGGTCCCGCCCGTTGACGGCGAACAGCGAGCCCAGCCGCTCCTGCGACCCGTCGCGGGCGTTCTCGAGGTCCATGCCGCCCGTCAGCGTCCCGTCGACCACCTTGAGGTAGGAGTACTCGCCGACGTGCTCCTCGGCCATCGTCCGGAACACGAACGCGACCGGGGCCGTCTGGGCGTCGACCGTGACCGTGCCGGCGTCGAGGTGGGGCGGGTCCATCTCGGCCGGACTCGGGCAGACGTTGTCGATGAAGCTCATCAGCCGCGACACGCCGACGGCCTCGGACGCCACGGTCAGAAAGACCGGGAACAGGTCGCGGGCGATCATGGCCCGGTGGAGGCCCGTCCGCATCTGGTCCTCGCTCAACGTCCCCTGCTCGAAGTACAGCTCCATCAGGCCCTCGTCGTTCTCGGCGATGCTCTCGACCAGCTCGTTGTGGAGCCGGGCCGCGCGCTCGGCGAACGCGTCGGCGATGGGCTCGACGTGGGCTTGGCCCGCCGCGTCGAACCGGACCTGCTTCATGAGCAGCACGTCGACGATGGTCCGGGTGCCGGTGCCGCCGGGGAGTTGGACCGGGATCGCGGCTCGGCCGAACCGGTCCTGGATCTTGCCCAGCGTCGTCTCGAAGTCGGAGTCGACCGTGTCGAGCTTGTTGAGGACGAACAGCGCGGGCGTCTCGGTCATCGACGCGTACGTCCAGCCCAGCTCCGTGCCCACCTGGACGCCCTCGGCGGCGTCGATCACGAACGCGGCCGTGTCGGCGACCTTGAGCGCCGTGATGACCTCGGCCGAGAAGTCGAGGGTGCCGGGCGTGTCGAGCACGTTGATCTTGTGGCCCTCCCACTCGGCGTGCAGGACGGACGTGAACACGGACATCTGGCGCGCGCGCTCGCTCTCGTGGATGTCGCTGGCCGTGGTGCCTTCCCCCACCGTCCCCATGCGCGCGACCGCGCCGGCGCTGTACAGCATGGCCTCGGCCAACGTCGTCTTCCCACTCCCCTGGTGGCCGACCAGGGCCACGTTGCGAATGTGGGCGGCGTCGTAGACGGTCATGGCAGCAGCAGGAAGGGGGCCGCCAAGATGACCGTCCGTGAAGGGAATGTCAAGGCGCCCTACGCGCGCTATCCACAGGAAAACGAACCGGTTCGATGGACCTACGCCTGCTGGGGCTCCGGCACCCCGGTCTCGGTGGGGACCGCCTCGGGGACCGGGCGGGCACGCGGCGCGGACGGCGCGGGCCGGGACACGAACGGGCCCCACAACCGGCCCGAGGCGGGCGGGGTCGCCGGGGCGCGCGAGACCTCCGGGGCCGAGCCGTCCCGCGTGGCGCCGGCCGTGTCCTCGGCCGGCGCGTCGAGCGCAGGGGGCAGCGGCGGACCGGGGAGCCCGGCCCAGTGGAGGTAGCTCGCGCGGTGGGCGTCGAGCATCCGGGCCAGCCCGAAGTCGCGGACGGCGCGCTCGCGCCCCAACCGGGCGCACCTCGCGTACTGGTCCGGGTCGAGCAGGAGGTTGGCCAGCCCGTCTCCCAGGCCGGCGAAGTCGCGCGGCGGGACGACCACGCCGACGCCCTCGACGGCCTCCTTCACCCCGCCCACGTCGGTCGCCACCACGGGCCGGCCGCACGCCATCGCCTCGATGACCGAGAACGGGAAGCCCTCCGAGATCGAGGACAGCGCGAACACGTCGCCCTCGTGGTACAGCGTGGTCGGGTCGGAGTGGTAGCCGGCGAACGTGAAGTGGTCCCGGACGCCGAGCTCGTCGATCAGCGCCTCGCACCGGTCGGTGTACGGCTGGTCGACCCAGTTGGCGCCGTAGACCACGAAGTGGACGTCGGGCACGCGGCGACGCGCCACGTCGCACGCCCGGATCAGCGTCTCGATGTCCTTGAGCGGGAACACCCGGGCGGCCGTCACGACGGTCGGCCGGCGGCCCGCGGGCTCGGACGGGGGCGGGACGAACAGGTCGGTGTCGATCCCGTTGTAGATCGTCCGGACCCGGTCGGGCGTGACGCCCATCCGGAGCTCCCACCGCGCGTTGTGCCGGCAGACCGGCGAGACCTGGTCGGCGACGACGTAGCACACGCGGCTGACCAGGTGGACGAGCCGGAGCAGGAACCGCTTGAGGAAGAACGACTCGGTCGAGCCCGACATCGCGATGTAGCGCTCCCTGAGGTAGATCCCGTGGTCCGTCACGACGAGCGGCGTCCCGCGGTCGACCTTGGCGACGACGCCGGCCAGCCCGGCGAACCCCGCCAGCGTCGCGTGCGTGAGGTCGGCCTCGGGGACCTCGACCGTGATCGGGAGGAGGAAGCTGTAGAGCCAGCGGAGCGCCTGGACCAGGTCGCCCAACGTCGGTGCGGCGTCGTCGGCGCGGAAGGCGTCGCGGAACGCGTTCCACGTCCGCTCCGACCGGAACGACGCGCGGTGGTCGTAGCGGAGGAAGTACCGGTTGAGGTCCCGGATCAGGCGGGCCTCGTCCCACCCGGCGTCCTCGGGCCGCTCCAGCGCCGCGAGCAAGCGCTTTAGCAATGGGACGAACCGGTTCTCGACCCGCTCGTTGCTCGTCCGCGCTCGGCGCAGGACGGTCGTCGCGAACGGCTCGTCGTGGCGCGTGAACTCGGTCGGCTCCGCGGACCCGAACAGGGGGACGGCCACGACGGACCGGACGTGACCGGGGAGGTCCTTGTTGAGCCGCAGCGCCGTCGACCCCGTCACCGCCAGCAGGTGGACGTCGACGTCGGGCAGGCCCCGCAGCACCACGTCGGCCCACGTCGTCACGCCCCCCCCCTCGAACGGGTAGGTCCCCTCCGTCGTCAGGAGGACCGATGGTCGGCGCGTGGTGGTGGGCACAGCGGTAGGGTGAGCACCTGGCCGAGGTGCAAGGCGCATTCCGCGCCCCCCATCCGGTACCCGGCCGGCTTTACCCGTCCCGAATGGAACGGCGCCGTGACGGGGCTCGCGAGCGGGCGTAGGACACGGGCGGCACTGCGGCCTCCGGTCGGTATGCCGGAGCCGATTGGCACGCCACCATTCCCCTCTGCCGAGGCCTACATCGCCCCAACCCTCGCCGGAGCGAGTGCTGCCAACTGCCGGTAGATCGCGCCGTAGCGCTCGGCAACGGCCGCCTCGGTCCGCCCCTCGACCCGGGCGCGCCCGCCCGCCCCCAGCCGAGCGCGGAGCGCGGGGTCGCCGGCGAGCCGAGCGAGCGCCCGGGCGACGGGCTCGGCGAGCGCGCCGGGAGGCCCGTCGTCGGGGGAGGCCACGACCAGGCCGGCCGGGGCGGCCCCGCCGATCAGCGCCCGGACGCCCCCCACGTCGGGCGCCACCGTCGGGACGCCGTGCGCCATCGCCTCCAGCAGCGCGAGCGGCTCGGCCTCGCTCCGGGACGCGAGCACGACCGCGTCGGCGTGCCGCAGCCACGGCGACGCGGGCTGGGTGCCGGTCAGGTGGACTCGGTCCGCCACGCCCAGGCGCCGGGCCAGCGCGTGGCACCCGGCGGCGTAGTCGGCGTCGTCGGTCGGCCCGACCAGGTGGAGCCGCGCGCCCGAGACGCTGGCGGCCAGGCGCGCGAACGCCCGGACGACCGTGTGGACGTCCTTGAGCGGCGTGACCCGACCGAGAAAGACCACCCGGAAGGCGGCGTCGAGCGCGGCCGACGGGTGGAGCGCCTGGACCTCCGCCTCGGTCAGCGGCTCGGCCGAGGCGGGCGGGGCCACCCCGTTCGGGATCACGACGGCGTCTCGGAACCCGACCGCGGCCTGCAACGGCCGGTTCGCCGCCGTCACCGTGGTCACGATGTCGGCGGCCGCGAACGCCTGCCGCGCGTAGCCCTTGAACCGCTCGACCCAGCCGGCCCGGCTCGCGCACGGGTTCCCCGCCGAGACGTCCGCCCCGAGCACGCGCAGGCCGGTCTCGAGTTCGGGCGCGCCCCGCTCGATCTCGTGCCAGTACACGCCGTGCTCGGTGACCACCAGCGGCACGCCCCGCTGGCTCTTGAGCGCGGCGCCGACGAGCCCGGCGAACCCGGTCGAGAGCGCGTGCGCCACCCGGCACGGCGGCACGGCGGAGGCCAGCGCGCCCGGATCGACGGCCCCGAGGTCGTCCGGCAAGCGGAGGTCGCGCTCCCACACCACGTTGCCAAGACGCTCGAACTTCCGCACCCGGGGTCGCTGTCCCGCATGCAGGTGGACGATCCCGACCGTCACGTCTGGGAGCCCCCGGATCAGGCCGTCCACCCAGGTCGAGACGCCGCCGACCGCGTACGGGTAGGTCCCCTCCAGGATCAGGGCGACGTCGGCGCTACCAGCCGGACCGGGCGGGCGGGTCGGCGGCGCCGAGGGCGCGCTCGCCGACGTAGACCGGGAGCCCGGCGCGCTGGGCGGAGTCGCGGACGAGAGCGCGGAGGGGGTCGGAGTCGGCATACTCGATGGCGAAGGCGCCTCCGCCGCCGTCCTGGACGCGGCGGAGGGCGGTGAGCAGGCGGGACGACTCGCCGGGCGCGGTCGGAACATAGGACCCGGTCTCCAGGTCGAGCCGCGCCCAGACGCCCTCGACCAGGAGCCCGTCCAGCGCCGGCTCGACCCGGTCGAGCAGGAACAGCCCCCGGTTCATCACGAGCGCGTGCGCGGGGTACGCCTCGCGGAGCGCGTCGACCAGGGCCACCACGCCGTCCTCGGTCTCGGGGAAGAGCGCTGGGGAGGCCACGTCGACCATGTCGAGAAACAGGCCGTCGAACTCTTTGGAGGCCACGACCGGGGCGACCGTCTCGACGACGAGCCGGCGCCACCCGGGCTCCCGGGCGTCGACGAACTGGTGGCCGGGCCAGGCCGGGTTGTCCCCCAGCACCCAGCCCGCCTCGACGCGGCCGGCGAACGACCGCCAGGCCTCCACCTCACCGAGGTTGACGTAGCCCAGCGTCGTGACGCCGGCCGCGCGGAGCGAGGCGATGTCGCTGGCCGTGTACGGGTCGGGGTCCAGGATGACCACGTCGAACGCCCTCAGGCCGGCCAGGTCGGCCCGTTCGGAGAGCACGGTCGCGAACGACTCGGCCCGGTGGAGCGCGGCCCGGCGCGACGCACGGGACGCCTCGCCGGGGTCGCGCGGCGGAGCCGTCGAGCACGCGCCCAACGCAGCGCAGGCGAGCACGACGGCGGCCGCCAGCAGCGGAGTCGGGAGCGGGACAGTCACGGCAGACGGACCCGGACGGAGACGCCGACGAGGTCGGACGAGTAGGCCGACGAGCCGGTGCGGCGGGCTTCGAGCCGGACGGTGCCCGGCCCGGCCTCGACGTCGACCGCGGCCCCGTACTCGATGCTGGTCGCGGCGAACGTGCCCGTCTGGCGGGCGAGCCCGACGGACCCGTCGAACCGGACCCGGCGGGTCAGGGCGACGGCCCCGGCCAGGCCCAGCGAGCCGGTCCACAGGTTGTCCGGCGTGAAGTACGGGACGGACGAGGGGTAGATCGTCGCGGCGTCGTCGTAGACGGCCGACACGGCCGGGCCCAAGGCGAGCCCAGGTCGGTCGCCGGTGGTGCCGAGGCGGAGGGGGAGCCACCGGGCGGAGGCGGCCGCCTGGACGCGGCGGTTCCCGTCGCCGTAGGCCAGGCCCGTCGCGCTCGCGCCGACGGTGACCGACGGGGCCGGCTCGGCGTAGGCCTCGACGGCCGCCGTCGTCCGCCGCAGGCCCGCCGCCAGGGTGGGGGCCGCGTCGGTCGCCCGGCGCGACTCGACCGAGGCCCGGACGACCGCGAAGCGGGCGCCGGTCCAGACGCGCTGGACCGAGGCCCGGGCGACCGGGCTCACGGTGGACGCGCTCTCCCCCCCGCCCCGATCTCGATCCGGACCGCGCGCGAGGGCGTCAGCACGAGGTAGGGGACGTAGCTGAGCGACCGCGCGCGGCCGTCGGCCTGGCCGGAGATCAGGTCGCGCACGCCGTCGACCCCGACCGACCACCGCGACGACACGGCGCTCTCGACCCGGAGCGGCGAGGTCACGCGCTCGACCCCGTTCGAGTCGTCGCTCAGGGTCGTCCGGGTCGTCACGACGGGGGCGTAGAGCGCGGTGACGCCCGCGAGCAGCTCGCGTGCGCGGCCGCCGGCCTCGGCGTCGAGCCCGAGGGACAGCGCGCGCCGGGCGCGGCGCTCGGCGAGCGACCAGTCGCCCTGCCACCGCTCCAGCGACGCCGACTCCAGCAGGAGCACGGCGTCGTCCGGGGCCAGCGTGAGGGCCCGGTCGAGCTGGGCGCGCGCGCCGCGGTCCGAGGCGGCCAGCAGCGCGAACGCGTAGGCCCGCTGGACGCGGGCGTCGGCGGGCCGGCGCCGGGCGGACGGCGCGAGCGCGCGGACGGCCCGGTCGGCGCCGCCGTCCCAGGTCACGATCTCGGCCAGCTGGACGCGGGCGTCGTCGTCGGCCGGGTCCACCTCGACGAGCCGGGCGAGGACCTCGGCGGCCCGGGCCGGCTGGTCGGTCCAGACCAGGTGCTGGGCCAGGCGCCGCAGCAGGTCGGGGTCGGCCGGCTGGGTGTCCGCGAGCCAAGCGAGGTGGGGGACGGCGGCCTCGGGCCGGCCCTCCTCCGTGTAGCGCGCCGCGAGCGCGCGGCGGGCGGCGGCGTCGTCGGGGGACCGCTCGACCTGGGCGGCGAGCGCGTCCAGGGGCGGGCGGTCCTGGGCCGACGTCGCCGTGGGGACCGCCAGGGCGACAACGAGAGCGGCGGCACGGATCGTCATGGCGTGGGTAGGGTTTGGAAACGGAGCGTCACGTCGGGCCCCGACGCGCGCACGGCGTACTGCGACAGGAGCCTCCCCTCCCACACGTCCAAGACCGTGCCGCCGTCGACGCCGACCAGCCGCTCGCCGGGCCGGGCCCACGTCAGGAAGCGCTGGCCGGGCTGGCTCAGACGCACCTCGAGCGTCCTCCCGTCGCCCGAGGTGCGGGGCGTCCATGACAGCGAGAGCCGGTCGAACGCCCGCATCCGGGCGGCCGCCTCGCTCGCGGTCACCGTCTCGATCCAGGGGTAGTGGCCGTGGACGAACTCGATCCAGCGCTCGAACTCGGCGCGGAGCCCGCTGGGCCCCTCCCACCCCACGTCGGACGGGTTGCGCAGGCCCATCTCGTCGTAGGACTCGGCGCGGTCGTCGTTGGGATACGGGTCGTCGGGGTGGACGAAGTGGGACCACACCCCGACGGTCTGGAGCAGCGTGAGCGTCTGGAGACGGGGGACGTCGCCGAACACGTACCCGGCCGTGTTCCGGGGGAGCGCGTACAGCTCGGGCGCCCAGGGCTCCGGCCCGAACTCCCGGTCTTGTCCCAGCTCGGCCGGCCCGAAGTACAGGCCCGCGATGGTCTCGACCTCGGGGAACGCTTCGCGGAGCGCGCTCACCCCAACCGAGTCGATCCGGTTCATCGGCGGGACGTAGGTCGTCGGGAGCGGCGCGGAGCCCTCGGCGATCCAGCGCCGCCGGGCCACCCCCAGCGCCTCGACCATTGGCGCCCGGTCGCCCCAGACGTCCAGGCGCAGCGGCTCGTGGTTGTACCCGTGCAGGGCCATCTCGGAGCGCCTCGCGTCACGGGCCATGATCGACGGGGCGTAGGGGACGGCCCGGCCGGACTCGCCGACCTTCCCGGTCAGCCACTCCGCGATCGGGAAGGGCGCCCGCGTCCGCCCGTTGTACGAGTAGATCGCCGTGCTCGTGTACACGAGCCGGTACCGGTCGGCGATCGCCAGCATGTCGGGGTACCATCGGGTGGCGTAGAACTCGGCCGGCGTCTGGCCGTGCGCGGTCCAGACCGGCTCGACGGGCTCGTTCGAGGCCGGCGACGGGAAGTCGTCGAGGTAGACCACGGCCACGCCCGCCATCGGCCGGACGTGGGCCGGGTGGACCAGCGCCAGCGTCTGGAGCAGGTGGCCCCGGAACCACTTGCCCCCCAGCGTCGACGTGTTCCAGACGGCGACGCGGCCGGCCCCACGCGTGCACGTCCAGGCCGCCGCGCGCGCGCCGTCGCGCTCGGCGAACACGTCGCAGTCGGGCGCGGCGTCGAGGTCGAGCGGCGAGAACGCGTTGGGGAGCAACGCGAGGTCCTCGCCGCCCGGCAGGATCGGGGCGGTAAACGTGAACCGCTCCTCGCGGCTACCAAACCCGGGCGGGCCGTCCGAGACCATCCCGAGCAGCGGCGCCAGCCGCTCGTCGTAGCCGCGGTACAGCATCGCGAGCCCTCCCCCCCCCCGGACGAACGCCCCGAGGCGGCCGACGTCGGCGTCGGCCAGGCGCCGGAGCCGCTCGGTGACGGTCAGCACGGCCCGGAACTCGCCGAAGTCTGGCGCCCGCTGGCCGGCGTCCAGGTCGAACTCCCGGAACGGCACCTTCGCCCGGCCCAGCGCCGTCCGGACGTGTGCGACGGCGGCGGCAGCGAAGCGGTCGTCCGAGTCGACCACCACCAGCACCTCGGCGCCACCTGCGGGCACCGGCCCGTCGCGGGGGGTCGGAGTGGGGTCCACCTGGGTCTGGAACAGGGCCGTCGCCGTGCCCAGGACGGCCACGGCAGAGAGCACGGCGAGCACGATGCGGAGGAGGGTCATCGGGGGGTGTGCCGGGCGCCGAGCGGGGCGGGGAGCCCGGAGGCGGAGAGGTCGTCGGGGAGCGACAGGAGTGTCCCCGCGGGCCGGCCCAAGCGGACGACCTCGACCTCGTCGTCTTGGTAGACGATGGACAGCCGGGCCGCCCCGTCGTCGCGCGTGGCGTAGGTACCGAGCCACGCCCGGAGCCGCTCGCTGTGGCGGCGGCCGGGCGGCAGCAGCTCGTCGCGGATGAGCGACGGGCCGGTCCCGCGTTCGAGGAAGAAGTACACGTCGGGAGTCGGGATGGCGTCGGGCCCGACGTGGGAGTACCCGCGGGGGTCGTAGGTGTCGAGGAAGTAGGCGTAGTCCATGAACCGCCCCCGGTGGCGGGCCCGCAGCCCGGTCCCGAGGTGGGAGATGGCCGTCCAGGTGTAGGGTGCCGACCCGTCCGCGATGTCTTGGGCAGCGACGACGAACCCGGCCGGCTCGACGGGCACGCCCGGCACGGGGACGCCCCAGCCCGTCCAGACGACGGCGACCACGGCGGCGACCGCGACCGCCGACGGGGCCCACGTGGGCCACTCCCCCGCCCGCCCGGCCCGGGACCAGAGCGGCCGGACCCACCGGACGTGGACCTCGTTAGCGAGCAGCCCGACCGTGATCGCGGCCGAGCACGTCAGGAGCACCGCGGCGCCTCCGGCCAGCCCGTCGAGCCCGCCGCCCAGGGCGTCCCAGAGCACGAGCAGACCGACCGTCTGGAGCCCGTTCCGGACGAGCGCGCCTGGCCGGGGGAGCCCGGCCGCGAACGGGGTCCGGCCCGGCACGACGGGCGCGACGAGCAGGAGCCCCCCGGTCGCCAGGGCCACCGCGGACGGCCACACCGTCGACGCCTGAGCGCTCTCGAAAAAGAACACGGTCCCCTCCGCGCCCAGCCGGTCGAGCAGGGCCGTGTAGCCCCGCCACCCGACGGCGATCAGGGTGCCGCCCAAGGCGAGCACGCCGGCCCGTCGCGGGAGCGACCGGTCCCGGTAGCGCCCGCGGCGACCGGCCCCCAACGCCCGACGGATCTGGACCTGCACGACGATCGCCAACACCTGCAAACCGACGACCGCAGCGAGCAAGGCCCCGACGGCGGGGTAGACCAGCCCGGTCGCCGCGAGCCCGACGAGCCCGACGGTCACCCCCCTCCGGTTGCCGTCGCCGACGTAGGTGGACAGGTGGGGGAACACGGAGAGCGCCAGCGCCGCGGCCAGCAGTAGGGGCTCGGCCCCCGCCTGGTTGTTGAGGGGGACGGCCTGGAGAGGCCCTCCGACAGCGACGAACAGGGCGCCGGCGAGGGCGCCCGCCGGCTCACTCCAGAACGACCGGACCGTCTTGAACACGCCGACGGTGACGGCCCCCGCAGCGAGCGCGCCCGCGCCCCGCAGCACGAGCGCGGGGTCCACGCGGGCCATCTCGGCGAGCGCCAGGACCAGGGCCGGCAGGCCCCACCCCCCCTCGCTTCCGGTCGGCGCCCCGACCATCAGCCCCTTGACCGTCTCCAGGCTCGCGTAGTACCGCAGCGTGAACGGGGCGGGCTCGGCCAGGACCGGGATCAGCCGGATGGCGATCGCCGCGGCGGACGTGAGGCCCAGGGCCACTTTCCACGGCGTCCCCGTCGTCCGCCCCCTTTGAGGACGGCTCTCGCGCCGGTCCAGACGCCGGAGGAACGCCCGGAACGACGCGCGGGGCCGGGAAGAGCCCTCGACGCCAGGGGCGACCGGCGACGGCGGCACGAGCCGTTCGAGCCCCCGCAGGCCGTCGGCGTAGCGCAGCAGCAAGGTCCGGCGCCAGACCCTCCGGTACCGGAGGACGGCGCCGACGGCGAGCGCGAGCGCGAGCGCCGTCACCAGCGACAGCACGTCGAACAACCCGAGCACCCCGAGCGCCGAGGCGGCCACGACCGTCGCAGAGACGCCCAGCACCGAGTCCCCCCAGCCTCGGCCCTCCCACGCCGAGCCCGCCGGGGGGCCGGGCAGCGTGAGACGCGTGAGGACGACGAACAACACGGCCGCGACCCCGCCCACCCGGAGCAGGCCGACGGCGAGTTCGAGGCCGTAGGGGAGCGCGTCCATCAGTAGGCGGCGTAGGCGAAGTAGTCCGCCCGGCGCAGCATCCGGGCCGCGTAGACCGTGGTCACGACGGCGAACAGGGCCGCCCCGGCGAGCAGCCCCCAGCCGGCGTGCTCGTAGCCCCACACGCGCGTCGCCACCAGCCCGACGGCCAGGTCGACGGCCAGCGCCAGCGCGAGCGGGACCAGGACGCGGCCCGTCTGGCCCTGCGCCAGGAACACGAGCCCGTTCATCAGGCCCAGGCTAAGGCAGAAGTAGCCGGCCGCGGCGACGAGGAAGACGTAGCGGGGCACCCCCTGGCGGAAGATGGGGAACAGGAGCTCCGGCCCGTGCTCGCCCATCCACAGCCCCCCGAACCAGACGGCCGCCACCGACGCGACGCCGAGGCCGGCCAGCCCCCACAGGTGGCGGACGTACTGGACGCCCATTCGGACGCCCGCCTCGGCGGGGTCGCCGAGGTGGCCGAGCTGGTGGATCTCGCCCGACAGCCGCCGGACCGAGAACGGGACGGCGGCCAGCATCGCGAAGATGACGGCCAGCGCCCAGTCCATCCCCAGCTCGTAGTCGGTCCGGAACCAGATCGGGTAGGCGATCGGGTCGTCGCCCGAGGCCGACCACGACACGACGCGGTCGGCGAACAGGACCGAGAAGTACAGGACGCCGTAGGCGACGTAGGGCAGCGTCGTGTGGACGACGGTCGAGACCCGGGGCAACGGAGGCGCCGGCCCGTCGTCGGTCCCCTGGGTCGGGCCGCCGCCCAGCCGCCACCACGCGATGGCCAGCGCGACCGCGATGGCGACAACCAGGCCCAGCGCGTGGGCGACGTGGACGTTCCACCCGAGCCCGGCGACGGCCCCCCACACGGGCCCGATGCCGACGGTCGTCGCGACGCCGACGGCCCACAGGCGCTCCTCGACGTAGAGCAACGCGAGCGCGAGCCAGAGCCAGCCCAGGAGCAGGTAGTACGCCGCCCCGACCAGCGCGAGCACGGCCGGGTAGAACGGGACGACCAGGTTGAGGGCGACTCCTGCGAGCGCGCTCGCCCCAACGAAGGCGGCGCCGAGCGCCGAGATCCGGAAGGCGACCCGGCGGGCCTGCCCCCCCAGCTCGTGCCCGAGCAGCCGGGACACCTCGTGCGCCAACGCTTGGACGAACCCGGCCGTCGCGACGAAGCTGCCGATCGTGCCCATCGCGATCATCGTCGCCGTCCCCTGGGTCAGGCGGACCGAGGCCCACAGCGAGTACCCGAGCCAGACGAGCGCGGCGACCTGGCCGGTGACCGGGAGCGCGTAGAGCAGCCCCTTGCTGTAGCTCCCCGAGAACCGGCGGGCCAGGACCCAGCTGGACTCCCGCTCGTCGCCGGCCGGTCCCGCCTCGATGGACGTCTGAGAGACGCACGTCGGGAACAGGGCCTCCCCCAGGTCGAACAGGTCGCCGTGCCCGAGCGCCGCCGCGTCCAGGTCGCGCCACCCCTCGCTTTCGAGCGCGGCCACGACGGACCACGGGTCGACCGGCCGGCCGATACGAAATGCCACGGCGGTGGCAAGTTCGTACTCGTCCGAGACGGACTGGGGGGCGATGGGAGGTGGCACGGCCATCTCCGGTAGCGTGGTGGGCATCGGGGGCAAACGGTCCAAGGGTCATGCCCGCGAACCGCCGCCGCCGCCCCTCGTTGACCCGGGCGCCCCCCTCCTGCCCATGCTCACCCTCGGGATCGAAACCGCCACCGACGTCTGCGCGGTCGCCCTGCTCGACGGCGAGCGGGTCCTGTTCGAGGCCGCGCTCGACGTGCCCCGGTCGCACGGCCGCCGGCTGGTGCCGCTCGTGGCTCAGGCGTTCGAGCACGCCGGGCGCGAGCCGGCCCGCCTCGGCGTCGTCGCGGTGTCGGCCGGGCCGGGCTCCTACACGGGCCTGCGGATCGGGATGAGCACGGCCAAGGGGCTCGCGCTCTCGACCGGCGCCGCGGTCGTCGCCGTCCCGACGCTGCGGGCGCTCGCCGCGGCAGGGCTCGACGGACCGCTCGCGGTCGTGCTCCCGTCGCGGCGCGGCGAGGTCTACGCCGGCGTCTACGACGGCGTCTACGACGGCGCCCGGACCGTGGCCGAGGCGCAAGCGCTCGCCGTGGGCGACGTGGCGGCCTGGCTCCCGGACGGCACGGTCGCGCTCGGGGGCCCCGGCGCCGACCGCCTGGCCGGCGTCCGCCCGGACCTCCGGCGCGTCGACCTCCGGCCCTCGGCGGTCGCGGTGGCCCGGCTCGGACGGGGGCTCTACGACGCCGGCCACCGCGACGACCTCGCCTCGCTGGAGCCCCACTATCTCAAGCCCGTCGCGACGTCGTAGCGCCGCGGTATCTTGGCCCCCCTGAACCCATGACGACCCCGAGTCGACCTTATGGCCTGGTTTAAGCGCGAGACGGCCGGCATCCAGACCGACCAACGCGATCGGAACGAGACGCCCGAGGGCTACTGGCAGAAGTGCCCGTCGTGCAACACGGTCACGAGCCAGCGCGAGCTCGAAGAGAACCTCCTGGTGTGCCCCTCGTGCGGCCACCACTTCCCGATGTCGGGGCTCGGCTACCTCCGGCTCTTGTTCGACGAGGGGGCCTACACCCGTCACGACGCGACGCTGCACTCGACCGACCCGCTCGGCTTCGTCGACCGGAAGGCGTACCCCGACCGGATCGTCGCGGCGGACCGCAAGACGGGGCTCAACGACGCCGTCGTGAGCGGGACCGGCCGCGTCGGGGGCCACCCGGCCGCGATCGCCTCGATGGACTTCTCCTACATCGGCGGCTCGATGGGCTCGGTCGTCGGCGAGACCATCGCCCGGGCCATCCGCCGCGCGGTCGACCAAGACCGGGCGTGCGTCGTCATCAGCCAGTCCGGCGGGGCCCGGATGATGGAGGGCGCGCTGTCGCTGATGCAGATGGCTAAGACGAGCGCGAACCTGGCCGTGCTCGCCGAGCGCGGGCTCCCCTACGTCTCGGTCATGACGCACCCCACGACGGGAGGCGTCACGGCGTCGTTCGCGATGCTGGGCGACCTCAACCTGGCCGAGCCCGGCGCGCTCATCGGGTTCGCCGGCCCGCGCGTGATCCGCGAGACCATCGGCCGGGACCTGCCCCCGAAGTTCCAAACGGCCGAGTTCCTGGTCGAGAAGGGGTTCGTCGACCGGATCGTCCCGCGCGCTCAGCTCCGCGCGACGCTGTCGGCGACGTTCGACTGGGTGTTCTCGAACGAGACCACGGCCGACGTGCCGGCCGTCTCGCCGAGCGAGGTCGGGGCCGGCGGCTAACGCCAGGCCCGTGCCGCCAGACCAGACCGTGTAGGGACACGACTCGCCGTGCCCGCCAGATCGCGGTCGGCCCGAGACGCCCCCCTCCCGGCCTCCCCGACGGGGGGACGAGACGGACCGGGAGAGCTACCCCCAGGTCCCCCCGCCTCGGCACGACGACAGGCGTACCGCGCGGCAGTCCCTCGTCAGTAGCTCTCGTCCTCGCCCGGGAACGCCCGCGCCCGGACGTCCTCGACGTAGCGCCCGATGGCCTCGGTGACCGTCGCGCCCAGGTCGGCGTAGTGGCGGACGAACCGGGGGTTGAAGTCCTTCGTGAGCCCCAGCAGGTCGTGCGTCACGAGCACCTGGCCGCTGCACCCGACGCCGGCCCCGATCCCGATGGTCGGGATGTCGACGCTGGCCGTCAGCTCGGCCGCGAGCCCGGCCGGGATCTTCTCCAGCACGACGCCGAACACGCCCGCCTCGGCCAGGTCGCGCAAGTCGCCCCGGGTCTGGGCGGCCTCGTCGGCGCCGCGCGCGCGCACCTTGTACGTCCCGAACTTGTAGATGCTCTGGGGGGTCAGGCCGAGGTGGCCCATGACCGGGATGCCGGCGCCCAGGATCCGCTCGACCGACTCGAGCACCGCCGCGCCGCCCTCCAGCTTGACCGCGTGGGCCCCGGTCTCCTTCATCACCCGGATCGCCGAGCGCAGCGCCTCGCGGCTCGACCCCTGGTACGCCCCGAACGGGAGGTCGACGACGACCAGGGCCCGCTGGACGCCGCGCACGACGCACTGGGCGTGGTAGATCATCTGGTCCAGCGTGATCGGCAGCGTCGTCTCGTGGCCGGCCATCACGTTCGACGCCGAGTCGCCCACCAGCAGCACGTCGACGCCGGCCTCGTCGAGCAGCCGGGCCGACGTGTAGTCGTAGGCCGTCAGCATCGCGATCGGCGTACCCTCGTCGCGCATCGCCAGCAGCGTCTGGGTCGTGACGCGGCTGACCTCGGCGGCGGTGGCGGCGGGGACGGTCTGGGTGCTCATGGGACGTGTAGGAGGGCCCGGAGGATACGGACGCCCCTGCCCGCTCGGCCGCCGAGGCGGGCCTAGCCCATACGAAACGAGGGCGCCGCCTCGCGTGAGACGGCGCCCTCGGCGTGGACAGAGCGGGGCCTTACTGGCCCGCGGCCCTACTGGCCTGGGACCTTACTGGCCCGGGACCGCGACCGGCGGGGCCGGCGGCGCCGCCTGGCCGACCGGGGCCGAGGCCGGGTCGATCCCCAAGCGGCCCATGACGGCCGGCGTCAGGTCGTCGACGCGGTCGCTCCGGTAGAGGAAGACCGGCGCGTTGTTGGCGACCGTCGGCAGGATCAGGTCGTAGCTCCCCGCGCCGGCCTCGGCCTGGATGGCCTGGTCGATCCGGTTGAGCACGGGCTGGAGCAGCCGGGCCTCGGCGTAGCTCAGGTACTGCAGGCCTTGGACCTCGGCCTGCTCGATGTCGTTGCGCAGCGTGAGCAGCTCCTGCTGGCGCTCCTGGCGCGCGGCGTCGGTCGCGAGCGGGCTCTGGTCGAACGTCTGGTACGCCTCCAGCTGGGTGTTGAACACCTGCTGGAGCGAGTCCTGGACCACGCGGACGCGCTGGCCGACGGCGGCCTGCTGCTGCTGGAGCTGCTGCTGGACGTCGGCGAAGGCCGGCATCCGGATCACGATCTGGTCCGTGTCCACGAAGCCGACCTTCATCGGCTGGGCGAGAGCGGCCGGCGCCAGGGCGACGGCGAACACGGCGAGGAGGAGGTGTCGGAGGGTCATGGGGGGTCTGTCTTCGGTTAGCGGCTCGCGCCGGGGGTGGTCGTCGTCGCCCCGAGCCCGATCCCGAGCTCCTCCAGGACGAGGGGCGTCAGGTTGTGGCGGGGGCGCGTGTAGAGGAAGAGGAAGTCGCCGGCCCGGTCGAAGACGTAGTCGTACTCGCCGTCGTCGGCGACCGCCTCGACGGCGGCCAGCAGGCGCTCCTGGGCGGGCCGGAGCTTGGCCTGCTGCTCGCGGAACAGCTCGCCCGTGGGCCCGAAGTAGCGGGTCCGTACGGCGTCGCGCTCGCTCCGCTTGCTCTCGATCAGCGCCAGCTGCGCCGTCCGCTCGTCGTCGGTGTAGAGGATCTCGCGGGCCGCGAACCGGTCGGCCATCTCGTCCGCCTCGCGGGCGAGCGCGGTGACCTCGCCCTGCCACACCTCGGCCAGCCGGTCGATCTCCTGCTGGGCCGACTGGAACTCGGGCATCTGGGCCAGGACCGTCGACGAGTCGATAAAGCCGATCTTCTGCTGCGCGCTCGCCGGGACCGCCAGGGCGGCGGCCAGGGCGACGATCCAGAGCGTGGACGGGGGGAAGCGCATGGCGAGAGCGGGTGAGGGAGGGGAAACGTACGGGGGACGGCCGTTCATGCCTGGGCACACCGTCGGGCCCGGCGGCCGTCCCACCCGCCGACGGGACCTAGCGGCCGCCGAGCGAGAACTGGAAGCGCCAGCCCGGCTGGGCGTCCTCGATCTCGCCGCGCGACGTGCCGAGCGGCGTGAACGGGTCGATCTGGTAGCCCATGCTGAGGTCGACCAAGCCCAGGATCGGCAGGAACACCCGGGCGCCGACGCCGGCGGCCCGGAACAGCCGGGCCGGGTCGTAGTCGTCGAACCCGTCGTAGGTGTTGGCCGCGTCGGCGAACAGGTAGGGCGAGAGCGAGAGCTGGGGCGTCTGGAACAACAGGAGCCCGACCTCGGCCTCGTACTTGTTCAGGATCCGGCCGCCGACCGACTGGCCGTCCTGGCGCGGGCCGATGGCCTCGAGCGGGTAGCCGCGCAGGAACACGAGGTCCCGGCCGAAGCCGCGCGAGATGCTCGACGTGCCGCTCGCCTCCAGCGGCGTCCCGCCGATGAGGTAGCGCTGGAACCGGACGTCCTCCCCGGTGAGCGACCCGATGTAGCCGAATCGGGTCCGGACGCTCGCCGTGAGCCGGCCCACGACCGGCGTGTAGAACGCCGTGTTGAGGTCCCACTTGTGGTACTGGATAAAGTCGCCGATGGGCGGGGCCACCGTCAGCGTCAGGCCCAACTGGGACCCGCTCTGGGGGAAGTTCGGGTTGTCGAGCGCGTTCCGCGTGAGCGACTGGCTGACGGTGAGCTCCTGGCTCAGCCCCTCCGGCAGGACCCCGCCGACCAGCCCGTTCACGTCGTAGAGCCGGTAGCCGAGGTTGGTCCCGGTCGTAAAGAAGTCGTCGGGCCACTTGAGCCGCTGCCGGTAGAACACCGAGGCGGAGGCGGTCGCGAACAGGCCGTCGTTGAGCCCGGCCGAGGTGTTGAACTGCTGACGGCGATATGACAGCGAGAACCCGACCGGCGTAGCCTGGCCCCGGAACCAGGGCTCGGTAAACGACAGCGAGTAGATCTGGGCGCGCGTCCCGTACGTCTGGACCTGGAGCGAGAGCTGCTGGCCGTCGCCGGTCGGCATCCCGCCCTGGAACCCCTTGGCCAGGTTCTGGACCGAGAAGTTGGCGAACGTCACGCGCGCCGACAGGATCAAGCCGATGTTGCTGCCGCCGTAGCCGCCCGAGAGCTCGAGCTGGTCCGACGAGGTCTCGGCCAGGTTGTACACCAGGTCGACCGTCTTGTCGTCCTCGTCGACGTTGATCGACGGGCCGGCGCCGAAGCTGGCCGGGTCGAAGTAGTTGAGCGTGGCGAGCTCGCGGACGCTCCGCTCGATGGCCTGGCGGCTGAACGGCTGGCCGGGGACCGTCCGGAGCTCGCGACGGATGACGTGCTCCTTGGTCCGCGTGTTGCCCGCGATCCGGACGTCGCCGAACTCGTAGACCTCGCCCTCAGTGATCTCGAAGAACAGGTCGAGCGAGTCGCCCGGGACCTCGACGACCTCGGGGGCGACGAAGAACTCGTAGTAGCCCCGGTCCTGGTACAGGCTCGTGACGTCGGTGTGGTCGGCCGAGTAGTAGAGGTTCTGCTCGATCTGGGTCCGGTCGTAGGTGTCGCCCGGCGACAGGCCCAGCGCGAGCTCGAGCTGGGGGTCGGTGTAGACCGTGTTCCCCTCGAAGACGATGTCGCGGATGTGGTACTCGGGCCCCTCGTCCACCTCGATCTCGACGACGAGCTTCTCGCCCCCGTCCGCCTCGGTCTCGGTGAAGACCGAGTCGCGGACGACGCGGGCGCCGTAGTACCCCCGGTCGTTGTAGTACCGGATGAGGGCGCTGAGGTCCTCCCGGAACCCCTCGTCGTCGAACGTCTCGCGCTTCCAGAACCGCCACCAGCGCCGCTCGGGCGTGTTCTTGAGCCGCTTCTGCAGCGTCCCCTCCGAGAACACCTCGTTCCCCACGAAGCGGACGTCGGCGACCGACTGGCGCTCGCCGCGGTCGACGTCGAACGTGACCACGACCCGGCCGTCCGGGTCCGTCATCCGGGCCACGTTGACGGTCGGCGTGCGGTACCCGTCGGCGCGGAGCCGGGACTCGATGGCGAGCGTGGCCCGGTCGACGTCCGACTGACGGACGGCCCGGCCGCGCAGGAGCGGGATCTGGGGCGTCAGGTCGTCGACCGTGGACGACTTGAGCCCCTCGATCTTGAACGACGCCAGCCGGGGCTGCTCCTCGACCTTGATCGTCAGGAACACGCCGTCGCCGGCCACCTCGGTCGCCTCGACCTCGGCGTCGGAGTAGCCGCCGCGCGAGTACAGCAGGCGGACGGCCTCGCCGAACAGGGGGTCCCAGGGGAGCGTCACGCGCCGGCCGGGGCGGAGCCCGCTGACCGAGCGGACCAGGGCCTCGCTGTTCGCGTCGAGCGCGCCCTCGACGGAGACCGACAGGATCTCGTAGCTCTGGGCGGCGGGCGCCGCGGGCGTCTGCGCGAGGGCAGGCACGGCGGTGACGAGAAGGACGGCGAGGGCGCGCAGGGGTGCGAGCGATCGAGTCATGCGGAGCGCGGCGGCGAGGCGGGCCGGCGGATGCCGGGCGGAGCGTCAGAGGGTACGGAGAGGCCCACGGCGGGCGGGCGCAGAGACGGCGAAAACCGGAGGGCTCCCACGTGGACCCCCGAACGGGACCCCCAACCGCTTATTGCAAGGCGGGCCCCAGGGGACCGCGTCTTCCCCTAGGCGTCGGCCACCCGGCCGTAGCGCCGGTCGCGGTCCTGGTAGCTCCGGACGGCGTCGTAGAGCGCCTGCCGCCGGAAGTCCGGCCACGTCTTGTCGGTGACGTAGAGCTCGGTGTAGGCGACCTGCCAGAGCAGGAAGTTGCTCAGCCGCATCTCGCCCGCCGTCCGGACCAGCAGGTCGGGGTCGGGCAGGCCCCGCGTCAGGAGCGCGTCCGAGACGGTCTCCTCGGTGATGGCCGCCGGGTCCAGCGTCCCGTCCTGAGCCGCCCGGGCGATCTGGCGGACCGCCTCGGTGATCTCCCAGCGCGAGCCGTAGCTGAGCGCCAGCGTCAGCGTCATCCGGGTGTTGCCGGCCGTCAGGTCGAGCGACTCCTGGAGCTCGCGCTGGCCCCGCTCGGGCAGCCGCCCGAGGTCGCCGATGGCGTGGAGCCGGATCCCGTTCCGGTGGAGCTTCTCGGCCTCCTTGCGCAGCGTCCGGACCAGGAGCTCCATCAGGGCCGTGACCTCGGCCGGGGGCCGGTGCCAGTTCTCGGTCGAGAACGTGTAGAGCGTGAGGTGCTCGACGCCGATCTGGGCGCACGCCTCGGTCACGTCGCGGACCGACACGACCCCCTCGCGGTGGCCCGTCACGCGGCTCTTGCCGCGGGCCTTGGCCCACCGGCCGTTGCCGTCCATGATGCAGGCGACGTGGCCCGGGATCGGCCCGCGCGCCTTGAGCACGGCCTGGGCCTGCTGGTCGGCCGCGCTCTGGTCGACGCCGGAGAGGCGGACGGGCGTGTCGAGGGTCGGGTCGGGCATGGCCCGAAGGTAGCCCGCCCTCCCCCGGCGGTCCCCTGAGGTCCCGCGAATCCCGACGGCTCGCCTCGGCCCCGAGCCGTCGGGACCGGCCCCGCGGGCAGGCGGGCCGCCGGGTCCTACCGCGGCCTCCCTCGGGCCCGCGCCCCCGTCTCGGGCCCGCGGCGGGCGGGGTCAGCGAGAGAGGTAGAGGTTCCGCATCTCGAACGGCTTCGAGATGTGCTCGTCGGTGATGTCGTCGACGAACGCGATGGCCTCGCCGGTCGACTTCATCTCGGGCCCCAGCTCCTTGGTCACCTCGGGGAACTTCTCCCACGAGAAGACCGGCTCCTTGACCGCGAACCCGACCAGCGTGCTCTCGAGGTCGCCCGCCTCGCGGAACGTCTGGATCTTGGCGCCCATCATCAGCTTGGCGCCGATCCGCGCGACGGGCACGCCGGTCGCCTTGGCCACGAACGGGACGGTCCGGCTGGCGCGCGGGTTGGCCTCGATCACGTAGACGTGGTCCTCGCCGTCGCGCGTCTGGACGGCCAGCTGGGTGTTCATCATGCCGACCACGCCCAGGCGGTCCGCGATCTTGACGACCGTCTCCTTGAGCCGCTCGATGGTCGCGTCGGAGAGCGAGAACGGCGGGATGACGGCCGTCGAGTCGCCCGAGTGGACGCCCGCCGGCTCGATGTGCTGCATCACGCCCGCGATCCAGACCTCGTCGCCGTCGGCCAGGCAGTCGATGTCGACCTCGACGGCGTTCTCCAGGAAGAGGTCGAGCAGGATCTGGTTGTCCGGGAACAGGGTCAGGATGTTGGCGACGTACTCGGCCACCTCGTCCTTGTTGATCGCGATCCGCATGCCCTGGCCGCCCAGCACGTAGCTCGGCCGGATCAGGATGGGGTAGCCGATGCCCTCGGCCACCTCGACGGCTTGCTCGACGGTGTGGGCGACGCCGTAGGGCGGCGACGGGATCTCGAGCTCGTCCAGGATCGCGGAGAACTTGCCCCGGTCCTCGGCCAGGTCCATCTGGTCGTAGGGCGTCCCGAAGATGGGCAGCCCGTAGGCCACGATCTCGCGCGCCAGCTTCAAGGCCGTCTGGCCGCCCAGCTGCAAGATGATGCCGTCGGGCTGCTCCAGGTCCACGATGTCGGCCACGCGCTCCCAGAAGACGGGCTCGAAGTACAGCTTGTCGGCGATGTCGAAGTCGGTCGAGACCGTCTCCGGGTTGCAGTTGATCATGATGGCCTCGTAGCCCATCTCCTTGGCCGCGAGCACGCCGTGGACGCACGAGTAGTCGAACTCGATGCCCTGCCCGATCCGGTTGGGGCCGGAGCCCAGGATCAGCGCCTTCGGGCGGTCGCTCCGCGAGGTTTCGGTCGCCAGCGGGTCGCCCGCGCCGTCGTACGTCGAGTAGAAGTAGGGCGTCTCGGCCTCGAACTCGCCCGCGCACGTGTCGACGACGCGGAACGTGGGCGTCAGCCCCATCGCCTGGCGCGCCGCGCGGACCTCGGCCTCGGTCGACTCGGTGAACCGGGCGATCTGGACGTCCGAGAACCCGTGCTGCTTGAGCCGGAGCATCGCTGGGCGGTCCAGCTCCCCCAACGGCGTCCCCTCGGTCGCCTGCTCCAGGTCGACGAGGTCCTTGACTTGGTTCAAGAACCACGGGTCCACCTTGGTCACGTCGCGGACCTCGGCGACCGACGCCCCCAAGCGGAAGGCGTGGCGGATGTGGACGAGCCGGTCCCAGTACGGCCGGGCCAGCCGCTGGCGGACGACCGCGCGGTCGACCGGGGCGCCGTCGAGCCCGGCGAACCCCTGCTCCAGGCTCTGGAACGCCTTCTGGAGCGACTCGGTGAACGTCCGCCCGATCGCCATCACCTCGCCGACCGCCTTCATCTGGGTCGTCAGCTCCTCGTCGACGCCCTCGAACTTGTCGAAATTCCAGCGCGGGATCTTGGTCACGACGTAGTCCAGCGCGGGCTCGAAGCACGCCGAGGTCGTCCCGGTGACCTCGTTGGGCAGCTCGTCGAGCGTGTAGCCGACGGCCAGCCGGGCGGCCACCTTGGCGATCGGGTAGCCGGTCGCCTTCGACGCCAGCGCCGACGACCGCGACACGCGCGGGTTGATCTCGATCACGATCATCCGCCCCGTCGCCGGGTCGACGGCGAACTGGATGTTGCACCCGCCGGCGAACGTCCCGATCGAGCGCATGGCCTTGATGGCCGCGTCGCGCATGGCCTGGTACTGCCCGTCGGTCAGCGTCTGCTGGGGCGCGATGGTCACCGTGTCGCCGGTGTGGACGCCCATCGGGTCCAGGTTCTCGATCGAGCAGATGATGACGACGTTGTCCTTCTCGTCGCGCAGCAGCTCGAGCTCGTACTCCTTCCACCCGAACAGGCACTCCTCGATCAGGACCTCGTGGACCGGCGAGAGCTCGAGCCCGCGCGACACCTTCCCGTCGAACTCGTCGACCGTCCAGACGATGCCGCCGCCGGCCCCGCCCATCGTGAAGCTGGGCCGGATGACGATGGGCTGGAACCCGCCGATCCCGCCCGCGCCGCCGGCCAGCTCCTGGGTGATCTCCTTGGCCTCCAGGAGCGACTTCGCGACGCGGCTCCGCGCCTGGTCGATCCCGATGGTCTCCATCAGGTCGCGGAACGCCTGCCGGTCCTCCGTGATGTGGATCGCCTCGATGTCGACCCCGATCACCTGGATCCCCTCCCGCTCCCAGTACCCCTGCTGGTGGAGGGTGTCGGCCAGGTTGAGGGCCGTCTGGCCGCCCATCGTCGGCAGGACCGCGTCGGGCCGCTCCTTCTCGACGATCTCCTTGATGCTCGCCACCGTCATCTCCTGGAGGTAGACCACGTCGGCCGACATCGGGTCGGTCATGATGGTGGCCGGGTTCGAGTTGAGCAGGACCACGCGGTAGCCCTCCTGGCGGAGCGCCTTGGCGGCCTGGGTCCCGGAGTAGTCGAACTCGCAGGCCTGCCCGATCACGATGGGGCCGGAGCCGATGAGGAGGATGGTCGAGATGTCGGTGCGCTTGGGCATGGTGGGGGCCCGTGGCCCGTGGGATGGGGCCGGTGGGGATGGGGAGTGGACGTGTTGGAGCGTGACTGGGCCGCGACGGGCCGCGGCCCACTCGCTACGGGCTCGAGAAGCCGCCGACGGTCTTTTTCTGGTCGCGCTCCAGCACGACGAGCGCGGCGAACTGGGCGGGCGTGGTCGCGCCGCCGGTCCCGCCCATCGCGGTCGACGTCAGGATGCGCCAGTCGTCGTTGAGGAGGGCCGTCAGCTCGTCCAGGCTCTCGCCCGGGTGGCCGGGCGCGTAGTGGACGACGAGGGCTTTGCGTTCTGCGGGCATTGAAGTGGGGGTCAGCCGGCCTCGGTCGCTCCCTCGGGGGAGCCGCCGAGGCGGGAAGGGTCAGGTGAGGGGGGCGCGCCCGTCGAGGAGCGCGCCCAAGGCGAGGGCGTCGAGTTGGTCCCTGGGGCGGCCTCCTCCTCCACGTCGTGGACGACGGAGAGCGGCAGCAGGTCGGCGTAGGTGGGGCCGCTCATCATCGTGGGCACGTCGGTGTCGGAGCCCTCGGCGACCCGGATGCAGCCTTCGTCGAGGGGGGAGTCCTCGGGGGTGAGCACGGCCGCCGCGCCGTCCCCGAACGCCGAGAGCACCGTGACGAGGCGGCCGAGGTTGCCGGTGTCCGTGTCGGCCAGCAGGTCGACGCCGTCGGTGACGCCGACGTCCCCCGCCCGGGCCACGGCGAGCCCGCCGACGACGAGGGCGTCAACGCGGCCTCTCGACGGGACGGCCAACGCGTTTGCGAACGTGAGCATCGGGGGTAGGGGGAGGTTGCCGAGCGACCGGAGGTGCTAGCGGAGCCGCCAGGCGACGTCGAGCGGCGCCCGCTCGTGGGGCCGGCCGACCGTCCTCCGGATCCGTCCTCGGGGGTCGGGATCAGGCATCGGCGGGGACTCCGGCCGGCGCGGGGGCGGTGGCGCGCGCCTCGCCGTCCATCAGCGCGACGAACTGGTCGAACAGGTAGCGGCTGTCGTGGGGCCCCGGGCACGCCTCGGGGTGGTACTGGACCGAGAAGCCGGGGAAGCGGACGAACCGCAGCCCCTCGACGGTGTCGTCGTTGAGGTTGCGGTGGTCCACCTCGGCCACACCGTCCAGGCCGGCCTCGCGGACCGCGAACCCGTGGTTCTGGGTCGAGATCTCGACGTGGCCCGTCGTCAGGTTCAGGACCGGGTGGTTGGCGCCGCGGTGGCCCACCTTCATCTTGTAGACCTCCAGGCCCTCGGCCAGCGCCATCAGCTGGTGGCCGAGGCAGATGCCGAACACCGGGAGCCCGGTTGCAATAACGGCCCGAGCGGCCTCGACGGCCTCGGGCATGGCGCGCGGGTCGCCGGGGCCGTTCGAGAAGAACACGCCGTCGGGCTCCCAGGCCATCACCTCGTCGACCGGCGTGCCGGCCGGGAACACGCGGACGGCGCAGCCCAGCGCGGCGAACGACCGCACGATGTTCCGCTTGACCCCGTAGTCGAAGACGGCCACCCGGCGGTCCCCCTCGGTGCTCACGTCGTAGGCGGCCCCCGTGGTGACGGTGCTCGCCAGCTCGAGCCCGTCCATGCTGGGCGCCGCCTGGGCCTTGGCGACGAGCGACGCGTCGTCCAGGTCGACCGACGAGACCACGCAGTTCATCACGCCCTTGGACCGGATGTGGCGGACCAGCCGGCGCGTGTCGACGCCCGAGATCCCCACCAGCCCGTGCCGGGCCATGTAGGCGTCGAGCGTCTCCTCCATCTCGGAGTTCGACGGGTCGCGCGAGAACTGCCGCACGACCAGCCCGGCGACGTGGGGTCGGTCGGCCTCGGTGGCCCGCTCGAAGGCCCCGTAGTTGCCGATGTGCGGGTACGTCATCAGCATGACCTGGCCCGAGTAGCTCGGGTCGGTCAGGATCTCCTGGTAGCCGCTCATCGACGTGTTGAAGCACAGCTCGCCGGCCGTCTCTCCGACGGCGCCGACGGCGGTCCCTGTGACGACGGTTCCGTCTTCGAGGGCGAGCTTGGCGGGGCGAGGCGTGGTCATGGGCGCAGATACAAAAAAAGCCCTCCGAAAAACGGAAGGCTCAACGGCAGCGGGGCCGCGTTTGGGAAGGCGAATCGGGGGAGGTCCAGTGGGCTGGCATGGTGTCCGACGACTTCGCCAAAGGTACCGACGGACCGACCCCGGACGGGGGCGCCCCTCGTCGGATTCACACGGCGTTGAAGCTTCGCGAGACCCCGGAGTCGTGCCCGTGCCCGCCTCGGGGCGACGCCGGCCGGGGCGGGAGGGGCCGGTCTCGGGATCGCGCCCCGGCCCGCCGCTCGGTATCCTCGCGCACGTCCCGTCGTCCCCCGGCGTTCCGACCTCATGCCCGACGCGCCCCGGCTCCCCTCCCGACGCGATCGCCACGCCGCGACGCGGGCGCTGGCATGCCTGGCCGCGAGCCTGGCCGTGGTCAACGGCGCGTTCCTGCTGTGGCCCGACGTCGACCTGGGGCCGGAGCTCCCCTCGGTCGTGGCCCCGCGCGAGCAGGTCGTGCTGGAGCTGATCGAGCCGACGCGGCAGCCGCCACCGCCGGCCAATCCCCGGCCCCTCCCTCCCCCTCCGCCGCCGGTCTCGCCCGACCGCGCGCCCGTCGAGGTGCCCGACGAGCGCCTGGTCGAGGACATCGTCCAGGACCTCCGGCTCCCCACGCCGCCCGTGCCCCGACCGGCGCCGCGCCCGGCCCCCGGCCCTCGCCCGGCCCCGCCCGGACCGCCGGGGCCGCCCGGCCCCGCGCCGCCCGCTCCGGCGCCCCCCGGCCCGCCGCCCGCCAGCGACCGGATCGTCGAGCAGCCCGACCGGAGCCCGAGCCTGAGCGGGCAGGCGCTGCCGGTCTACCCCCGCGACGCGTCGGTGTCCGGCTTCCGGGGGAGCGCCCGCGTCCGCGTGCTCGTCAACGCCGGCGGCCGCGTGACCGACGCCGAGATCCTGGAGCGGACCACGTTCGACCGGGGCCGCGAGACGGCCGTGGCCGCGTTCCCGGCCGAGTTCGACGCCGCCATCCTCGATGCGGCGCGGCGCCACGTGTTCCGCCCCGCCCGCGACGGCGGCGAGCGCGTCCGCGCCTACGCCTTCATCTCGGTCTCGCTCGACCCGCCAGAGTGACGGGCCACGGGGCGGCCCGCCTCCGGCCCTCCCCACCTCGGGACCGAGGCGGGCGGGGTGGGACCGCCCCACTCCCCTCTGCCCCGACTCCCGACCGCCACGAGCCTAGAACGGCAGCCGCATCGTGGCCGGCGGGTTGAAGTAGGCCGTCCCGCCCCTGACGCTCGCGATCTGGCGGACCAGCTCGTCGAACGTGGCCGGCTCCCCCACGAAGTCGATCCGCGACGCGTCCACGATCAGGAGCGGGCTCTTGGTGTAGTGGAAAAAGTACCGGTCGTAGGCGTCGACCAGCTCCGTCAGGTAGCCCCGGTCCATGTCCGACTCGTAGCTCCGGCCCCGCAGCGCGACGTTGTGGAGCAGCCGCTCGACGGTCGACCGGAGGTAGACCACCAGGTCGGGCACCGGCGCCGACGGCTCCATGATGCCGTACAGCGTCTCGTACAGCCGGACCTCGTCGCCTGTGAGGGTGACGTGGGCGAAGATCCGGTCCTTGTCGAACGTGTAGTCGGAGACGGTGTGGGCCACGAACAGGTCGCGCGTGGCGAGCGCCTTCTGCTGCTTGAAGCGGCTCGCCAGGAACGCCAGCTGGGTCTGGAGCGCCCACCGGTCGCGGTCGCTGTAGAACCGGTCGAGGAACGCGTTCTCCTCGAACTCCTCCAGCACCAGGCGCCCCTGGGCGCGCGCGGCCAGCATCCGCGCCATCGTCGTCTTGCCGGCGCCGATCACGCCCTCCACGGCGACGTATCCGAGGCGGGCGGGGAGCGAGGGGGCGGGCATCGGGCGCGGGGTGGGGGCCGGCAAGATCGAGACAACCTGGGGGCCCCGGACGTTGACGATTGGGTGATTCCCCGACGCGCTCGGTCGCGCTGGGACGACAGGCAGGGCGGAATCACCGCCCCTCGGACCGAAACCCGGACCGGCGGCGTGCACTCCCCGTCTCGCCCTCCCGCCACGGTGCCGCCCTCCCCTCCCGATTGGTACGACCCCGATGTCCGCGTCCCGCGGCGCGACCAGGTCGTCCGCGTCCACACGGCGACCGGGGTCGACCACGTGGCCCAGTTCGTCGTCCACCACACCGACGACTGGCCGTCCGGGGCCGCGTGGTCGCTGGGCAACGGCCACGCCTGGCTCCCCTTCACCGACGTCGAGGCGTGGTCGCCGGACCCGCAGGCCCACCCGCCGGCTGCCGCGCCGCCCCCCAGCGCTCCCTCGAACGCGCTCGACCCAGACGCGCGCGGCTCGGAGCCCGACGCCCCGTCGGCGCCAAACCGCCCGGCGCTGTCGGCCGAGATCGAGGCCGAGCTCCGCCGGACCCGGGCGGTCCTCGCCCTGCTCCCGCCCGACCACATGGACTGGTCGCCCCACCCCTCGCTCCCGACGCTTCGGGTGCTCGCGGGCCGACTGGTCCGGATCGTCGCCCGGATCGGGTGGATGCTCGAGTTCGACGAGGTCGAGATGGCCTTCGAGCCCAGCGTCTCCGACCTCGACGCGGTCAACGACCTGGTGGCGGCCTTCGACGCGAACGAGCGCGAGGTCCTGACGCTCCTGGACGGCGTCGACGCGGACGCGCTCCGGGCCCCCTGGCGCCTCGACCACCACGGCGAGCCGGTAGCGCGGATGACGCGGGGGGGCGCGCTCCGCGAGCTCGGCCTGACCCCGATCGTCTACCACCGGGGCGAAGCGGCCCTGATGCTGACGGCGCTCGGCATCCGCCCGCCCCACCCGTACCCGGTCTGGGCCTTCGACGACGCGGCCCCACAGCCTGACCCGGTCCAGACGGACCCGGTCCAGACGGACCCGGCTTAGACGGACGGCGGGACCGGCCACAAGAGGTCCGGACGGCGCTCGACGCGGCCGGCGTCGGGGCACGCCGCGAGCAGGTCGGCGACGGTGGCGCCGAGGCCGGGGACCTCGCGGCCGGCGGCGACGTCGGCCAGCGGGGCCAGCACGAACCGGCGGCCGGCCAGGGCCGGGTGCGGCACCACGAGCCCGGGCTCGTCCACCTCGGCGTCGCCGTGGAGCAGCAGGTCGAGGTCGAGCGGGCGGGGCGACCAGCGCGGGGCCCCGGGGTCGCGGCCGGCGGCGCGCTCGAGCGTCTGGAGCAGGCCGAGGAGCGACCGCGGCGCCCGGGTCGTGCGGAGCAGGACGACCGCGTTGAGGTGGTCCGGCTGCGGGCCGGCCCCCGGCCGCACCAGCGCCTCGGTCTGGTAGACCGCGCTCGCGGCCACGACCGACGTGCCGGGGCTCGCGTCGAGCGCCGCGGCGGCCCTCCGCAGCGCGGCCAGCCGGTCCCCGACGTTGGCCCCCAGCCCGACGGCGGCCTCGACCGACCCGCTCACGAGCCCGGTTCGAGCCGGACGACGACCTCGGCCCGGTCGCACGGCCCTCCCACGGGCGGGTTGGGCTTGCGGACGGTGACCTCGACCGATGCGACGGCCGGGTACGCCTGCCCGACGGCCTGGGCGATCTGCCAGGCGACCCGCTCGATGAGGTAGGCCGGCGTCCCCGTCACGACGTCCTTGACGAGCGCGTAGACCCGCTCGTAGTCGACGGTCTTCGACAGGTCGTCCTGCTCGGCGGCCTCGCGGACGTCGAGCGACATCGCCACGTCGACCTCGTAGCGCCCGCCGATCCGGTGCTCCTCCTCCATCACCCCGTGGTGGGCGTAAAAGACGGCGTTGACGAGGCGGACGGTCGCGAGCACGGGTCGAGCGGGTGGTGCGGGCCGGGCAGGTTACGCGAGTTCGCTCGTCCCGGGCGGAAACGCTGCGGAAGTCGCCGGGCCGGCGACACCTGCCGTCTCACGGATCGTCTAGAGTCCGAGCGACTCCAGCAGCGCCGCGTCTTGGGGCGCCAGCGTCCCTTGGCGCCGTTGGTCGAGCAGGCGGCCGGCGTAGAGCGTCGCGTAGAGGCCCAGCACCCCGTCGTCGCGCCGGGCGTGCTCGTCGAAGAGGGCCGTCGCCTGCGCGCTCCGCCACCCGTCCGGGACGTGGACGGCGCGGGGGCCGAACGGGCCGTCGCTCGCCGGGCCGGGGAAGCTCTTTTCCGGCTCGAACCGCCGCTGCCCGAGGTGACAGCCGGTGCACTGGGTGGGCACCCGGAGCGACCGGGGCTCGGTCTGGGTGGCCGGCACCAGCGCGCCGTCGGGCCCGTAGACGGCGAAGTCCCAGAACCCGTCGGCCCGGCGCCGCTTGGCCGTCGTCTCGACGACCACGTCGTCGACGACGTGCTGGCCGACGATCCAGGTCCCGGCCGGGTACTCCAGCGTGCCGCCGGCCGCGAACGCCGCCATCGCGTCGCGGAGCGCGGACTCGGACACCGAGATCCGCCGCCGCGCCGCCGTCATCACGCCGTCGACTTCGACCGTGAACAGCGGGGTGTCCTCGTTGGGCAGTCCGTTCGCGTTCTGGGGCAGGTCGGCGGCGGCGTAGTAGCTGGCCTCCAGCATGGCCGCCAGCTCGTCCCAGTCGACGGCCCCGTCGCCGTTGGCGTCGGCGAGCGCGGCCCGGGCCGCCGGAGGAAGCCGTTGGGGGTGCAGGACGTAGCCCTCGCCGTCGCGTGAGAGCAGGCCCGCGGCGACCGGGTCGCCGCCGCCGGCGTAGACGCCCAGCACCGAGCCCAGCAGCTTGTCCGGGTCGTCCCGGTCGAGCCGGAGCGGGACGGCGTCGGCCGTCTGGACGTCGACGGGGCCGCCTGCGCAGGCACCGAGACGGAGGGCGGCGATACCGAGGCCGGCGATGAGGAGGAGTCGGGTCACGGGGCGAGTTGGGCGAGGGCTGCCCGGGCGCGGGCGTCGGTCGGGTCGAGGCGCAGGAGCTGCTCGAAGCGGGCGCGGGCCTGGGCCGTCTGCCCCTTCTGGGCCAGGATCAGGCCCAGGTTGCCCAGCGCCGACCGCTCGGCCGGGTCCAGCCGCAGGACGGCCTCGAACTGGGCCTGGGCCGCGTCGAGGTCGCCCGAGGCCAGCAGGGCCGCGCCCAGGTTGGCGCGCGCCGTCGCCAGGCGGGGGTCGAGGGCGACGGCCCGGCGCAGGGCGGCGAGCGCGCCGTCCAGGCGTCCGAGCTGGAGACGGGCCAGCCCGAGCGCGTTCCACCCGTCGACGTGGCGGATCGGGTCCTGGGCCACGGCCGGTTCGAGCGCGGCGACGGCCTCGGCCCACCGGCCGGCCTGGCTCAGCGCGGCCCCGAGGCGGACCCGGGCCTCGGTCAGCCGGGGCGCCAGTCGGGCCGCCTCGGTGAACGCGTCGGCGGCCTGGGTGTGGCGGCCCCGGAGCGACTCGACCTCCCCCAGCCACAGCCGGGCGTAGGGGTCGGCGGGGTGCCGGGCGACGGCCTCGGTCAGGGCCTGCTGGGCCGCCGCGAGCGAGTCCTGGCCCGCCAAGGCGCGGCCGAGCGCCACCCGGAGGTCGGCGCGGTCGACGCCGCCCGCGAGCGCGCGCCGGGCCAGCGTCGCGACGCGCGGGAGGTAGGCCGGGAGCGGGTGGGCCGTCTCGTAGAGCGAGAACGTGGCGAGCGCGAGCGCCGCGTCGGCGCCGGCCGGGCTCGGCGGGTCGCCGCCGCTGGCCAGGTCGACGAGTTGGTAGGGCGTCGTGCCGCGGACGTCCTCGCGCGTCGCCGTCGCGTCGGACGACGGGGGCGGGTCGCGGCGGATCCAGTGGTCGGTGAACGTGACGTGGGGGATGTCCGACGTCCCGGCCGTCCGCATGTGGCAGCTCACGCAGTCGCCACCCATCGCCTGGGCCGGCGTCGCGGCGTCGGGCCGCGAGCACGCGTCGAGGTGGGCGTCGCCGCCGTGGCACGTCGCGCACGACTGGTTAAAGTGGTCGGCCGGGAGCTGGGCCGTCGGCTGGTGCGGGTCGTGGCACGTCGTGCAGGTCATCTCGCGCTCGGTCCCCAGGCTCCCGTCGTAGCACGCGCTCCGCATCATCCGCTCGGCGTGGCTGGCGATCCCGAACCGGACCGGGTCCTCGACCGACGCCTCGGTCGCGAACACCGACCGGTGGGCGGCCAGCGGTCGGCCGGGCCGGTAGGTCGTCGCGTCCTCGCCCGGCGCGTAGACCGTCTCGCCCGTCAGGTGGCACTGCTGGCAGACGTCGAGCTGGAGGTCGGTCGCCAGCGACGCCGGGTTGACGATCTGGGTGTCGGACGGCGACCCGCCGGCCTCGAACGCGGCGACGTGCGCCGAACCGGGCCCGTGGCACCGCTCGCACGAGATGCCGAGCGGGACGTCGGTGAAAAAGTTCTGGCTCGTCTCGTGCGCCGGCCGGGCGTCGTGGCACGTCAGGCAGTCCTGGGTGATCGGGCGGTCGAACCGGAAGTTCCCCTCTTTGTACCCCGGGCTGAGGTCCCAGATCTGGCGCTCGACGTACCACGTGAGCGGCATCTCGGTGAGGTACTCGCCGTGTGCCGCGTCGCCGCCCGAGGCGCCCATCAGGTACGACCGCGTCGCGTTCCCCGAGCCGACCACGTAGTCGACGGCGTGGACCTGCTGGTAGCCGGGCGCGTCGGGCCGGGTCTCGCGCTGGAACAGCGTGTCGCCGCGGACGAGCGGCTGGTAGCAGTACCCGTCGCCGGCGCACACGACCGGGCCGGCGCCGTCGGGCCCGAACCGCTCGGGCGCCGAGGCCGGGTCGAACCGGGACAGCGACCGGCCCATCCCGGTCTGGGCGTAGCTCGCCGCCAGGTCGGCGTGGCACTGCTGGCACGCCCCGTCGCCGACGTAGGCCCACCCGGCGTCGGCGGCCGCCTCGGGCGCGGCCGTCCGGCAGGCGCTGAGGCCGTAGGCCGCGGCCGGGACGGCGAGGGCCAGGAGGAGGACGAGGCGAGCGCGCACGCGTTCGGGGGGCGACGCCGGAAGATAGCGGACGGCCCCGGCGCTCCGGGCCCCGGCACAGAGGTTGCCCCTCCCCCTGTCGACACGCTTTCGTTCCCGAACGGCCCCTCCACACCCGTGGCGATTACCGATCTACTCGACCGCATTCCGATCTCGCCCGGCGCTCGTCGGCGCGAGGCCGCGGGCTCCGGAGAGCCGGAGACGCCGGACCAGGCGTTCAGCCTCGAACTCCCGCCGGTCGACCGCGTCGAGTCGTCAGTCGTGACGCTCCCCGCGCCGGAGCCCGACCCGGCGGCGGCTCCGCCCGCCTCGGCGCCCCACCGGGGCCGGCCCGGCCCCGTGCCTCTCCCCAGCTGGGCCGTCGCCGCCATCGGCGGCCTCGCCCTGCTCTGCCTCGCGTTCGCCGCCGCGCTCGCGCTGTCCCTCCTCGAGCCCGAGCGGGTTGACTCCGCGGTCCCGCCGGCCGATACCGGCACCGCGGAGGCCGTCCCGGACCCCGCTCCCGTCGCGCCGCCCCCCTCCCCGGCCTCGTACTCCGCTGAGCCCTCGCCCATCCCCGTCGACCTGCTCACGCGCTTGGAAGAGGCGAGCGACGAGACGCTCGACGTCGAGCTGTCCCGGCTGCTCGACGCCATCCAGCACGGGTTCGGCCGGCGGAGCGCCCAGCTCGAACCGACCTTGCGGTCGTACGTGTACCGCATGGGGAGCCGGTTCGAGTGGAACCCCGACACGTTCCGCGTCGCCGTGACCGCCCCCGACGCCGACCTCGCCGCGGCCCGCGCCGCCGTCCTCGAACGCCTGTTCGAAGACGCCGCCGCCTCCGGCCGCCTCGACGTCGGCCACGGCGTCGGACCGAACGCCCTCACCCTCGTCACCGAGTAGCCCGACCCCGATGGAATACGTCATCCTCATCCTGGCCATCCTGATCGGGTCCGGCATCGTCGGACTCACCGCGTCCCACTTCCTGCGCGCCCGGCGCCAGGAGGTCGCCGGCCCGGCCCCCAACATCGCCTCGGCCGCCGCGCCGGTCCCCGTCGCCGAGGAGGTCCAGGTGATCGGCGCCCAGATCGAGCGGGCCATGGCCGACCAGACGCTCCAGGGCGAGACCCAGCGCCAGCTGCTCGTCCAGAAGCTCGACGCGGTCCGCACCTCGGTCGAGACGCAGAAGAACCAGGTCCAGGGGCTCCGCAGCGAGTTCCGCCACGAGGTCCGCCGGCGCGACGAGGAGATGGCCGACATCCGCCACCAGATCGGGGCCATCCAGCAGACCGTCGGGCTCCCGGCCGCGTCGCAGGCCGCCCTCCCCCCCGGCCCGCCCCGCGTCGTGCCCGAGGCGGAGGCCCCGGCCGACACGGCGCCGACCGCGGCCGCCCCGACGCCCACCGCGGTCGACACGGCCGCGCCCGCCCGACCCGCGTTCCAAGAGGCCCCCGTCGACGACGCCTCCTTCGAGGACGTGTCCTTCGACGAGACCCCGTCTGGGCACGGCCCACCGGAGGTGCCCCGCACGGCCCTGGAGGACAACGGCCCTCCGCCCGCCGCGGCCTCGCCGTTCGAGACGTCCGCGTTCGAGGAGATGTCCCTGTTCCAAGAGGCGACCTTCGCGGATGCCCCCTCGGGCGACTCCGCGCCGCCCGACTCCGATGCGTCCCCGTTCGCCGACCTCTCGCGTGCCCAGCCGTCGCCCGCTCCGGCGGTGACGTTCGAGGAGGCCACGTTCGGGGCGACGTTCGAAGAGGCCACCTTCGAAGAGGCGACGTTCCAGGAGGCCCCGCTCTCGCCGGCCGCCCCTCCCGCGCCGGTCGCGGTCGACGTGGCGCCGCCCGCCCCCGAGCTGCCCGCCGCCCCGCTCTTCTCGGAGGAGACGTTCACGCCCCCCCCCCTGGAGACCGCGGACCAGGAGGTCGAGGACCCCTTCGCGACGGCGCCGCTCTACGACTCGCCCGAGCCCGACGACAGCGACGTGTTCGAGACCTGGGCGCCGACCGCGAGCGCCCCGGCGGCCTCGGCGCAGCCGGCTCCCAGCCCCGCCGAGCCGACCCCCCGGTTTGCCCAAGACACCGCCTGGATCTCGCGGCCGGACGCCCTGGCCGACCCCGAGACGATGGCCCCGGTCCAGGCGTCCCCGGACGAGTTCGTGGGATTCCCCCCGCCGTCGCCGGCCGCCGCCCCCGCGGCCGAGCCCGCCCCCGCGGCCGAGCCCGCACCCGTGGACGCGACCGGCCCGACAACTCCCGTCGCAGGGGCGTCCGGTCTGGTCGACCTCACGGCCATCCCCCCGACTCCCCCCGCCTCGGTGGAACCGCCGCCCGCACCGACGGGGCCCGCCGCGGCGCCCCAGCAGGTCGCGACGCCGGAGCCGGTCGCGGAGCCGATCTCAGAGCCCGAGCCGGTTGCGGAGCCCGAGCCCGTCGCAGCGCCCCCGCCGGTCGTCGAGGCGGGCCCGGTCGCCGAGGTCGCTCCCGAGCCCGTCTCCGAGCACGCGCCGGCGCCGGTGCCGGAAGGGGCCGAGGACCTGACCGTGATCACCTCGATCGACGGCGACACCCAGCGGCTCCTCTACCTCGCCGGCGTCGTCAGCCTCGAAGCGATCGCCCAGTGGGGCCGCGGCGACGCCCGGCGGATCTCGTCCAAGGTCGACGTCTCCGAGGACACGATCATGAACCAGTGGGTCTTCGAGGCCCAGGCCGCCCTGTTCACCCGCTACTCGCAGCAGGCCGGCGCCTGACACCGGCACAGCGACGGCGCGGCCACCGAGGCCGGCTAGGCCGTGACGATGGCCGGGACGGCAGAGAGCCGGCGGAAATCAGCGATCCGCGCGTCCAGGTCACCCGCCGAGACCGTCAGCAGTCGGTCGGGGCCGAACGCCTCGACCACGAACGAGGCCAGCGCGCTCCCGACCACGACGGCCTGGCGCATCGCGTCCGGGTCGGTCGAGCCGCACCGGGCGAGGTGCCCTGCGAACCCGCCCAGGAACGTGTCGCCGGCCCCGGTCGGGTCCACGACGTCCTCCAGCGGGTAGGCCGGCGCCGAGAACACCTCGTCGCCGCAGAACAGGAGCGCTCCGTGCTCGCCCTTCTTGACGATCAGCGTGTCCGGCCCAAGCGCGCGGACGGCCCGGGCGGCGCGGACCAGGTTGGGCTCGCCCGACAGCTGGCGGGCCTCCTCGTCGTTGATGACGAGCACGTCGACGCGGGCCAGGGTCTCCTTGAGCGCGTCGAGCGCGTTGTCGATCCAGAAGTTCATCGTGTCCGCGACGACGAGCGCGTCGCCCGACGTCTGGTCGATGACCGACGCCTGGACGGTCGGGTCGAGGTTGCCGAGGCAGCAGGATCTCGGGGGCCCGGTACGACGCCGGCAGGTCGGGCTCGAACGTGGCGAGCACGTTGAGGTGCGTCGCCAGCGTGTCGCGCGTGTTGAGGTCGTAGTGGTAGCGGCCGGCCCAGAAGAACGTCTCCCCGTCGGGGTCGCGCACGAGCCCCTCGACGTCGACGCCGCGCGAGACGAGCGACTCGACGTGGGCGTCGGGGAAGTCGCGGCCGACGACGGCGTTGAGCCAGACGGGCGCGTCCAGCACGCGGGCGGCCAGGCAGGCGTAGGTGGCGGACCCGCCCAGGATCCGCTCGGCGCGGCCGAACGGCGTCTCGATGGTGTCGAACGCGACGGTGCCGACGACGAGGATGCTCATAGCTAGGGGGCGGGGGCGGGCCAAGGGTACGAGCGAAACGACGACCGGGGCGCCCCAGCGCGGGGCGCCCCGGTCGTTTCAACGGGACGTTGACGCGGCGGGGACGCCGCGCGAGTCGCGCCGCCTCGGGACCGAGGCGGGCAGAGCCGTCGCTAGTCGCGGACCTTGCCGACCCAGTCGTCGAGCTTGGTGGCGAGCACGCCGGTCACGGCCACCTTGGCCGCGTCGGCGATGGTCTCGGCGAAGTCCTTCGACTTCTCGTAGCCGCCCTCGGCCGCGTCGCCGACGTTGGAGGCCGCCTCGCGGAGCGCCTCCGCGGCCCGGTGCAGGCTGTCCTGGAGCGTGTCGCCGGTCGTGCTGGCGAGCGCCGAGGCCTCCTTCTTGTAGACCGTGCCGCGCTTCTTGGCCTCCTTCCGGAGCGTCTTGGCCCGCTTCTCGACCCGGTCGGCGAGCGACGGCGGGTCCGAGTCCGGGACGAGCCCGGTCACGACGCGGCCGACCACCAGCCCGATGCCGGCGGCGGCCAGGATCGCCAGGCCGGGGTGCGCCTCGACCCAGCTCTTGACCGTCGCGACGGGGTCGTCGTTGGCGTAGTCGTCCGGCATCTCGTAGTCGGCCGGGATGGGCGGGGCGACCGTGTTGGAGGCCGCCGCGGCGACCTGGGCGGCCGGCTCGATCGAGGCGTCGGGGACGAGGGGGTTGGGGTCGGGGATGCCGGGCGTGGGCTCGGCGGGGTCGGTCGTAGCGTCGTCGGGGGTGGGGGCGTCGGTGGCCATAGGAGGGGTTGGAAAGAGAGGGGGGTGCCAGCCCCACGTACGATCTCGCTCCCCCCCTTTGTTTCTCGGCGTCGGACGACGGTCGTCGCTCCGTAGATTGGCCCCCTTCGCCGGACGCCGTCCCCCCCAATGCCTCTCCGGTCTTCCCCTGCGCGCCGCCCGGCGCGCCTCCGCCGCGTCGTCGCGCTGGCCCTCGCGCTGGCGTCGTCCGCCGCGGCCGTCCCGGCCGCCGCTCAGCAGGCGGCCGTCGACGCCCGGCCGGAGCGGCCCGAGGCCGCCTTCGAGGACGCCAAGCTGCTCTACGACGGGGGCCAGTTCAATGCGGCCGAGCGGGCGTTCGGCCGGTTCCTCGACCGCTCGCCCCGCGACCCCCGCGCCCCCGAGGCCCTGTTCTTCCAAGCCGAGTCGGCGCTGGCGACCGACGACGACCGGGCGGCGGCGGCGCTGTTCATGCGGTTCGAGCGGCTGTACCCGGGCCACCCCTACGCCTCGCGCGCTCGGCTGGCGCTGGGCCGCTACTACTACGCTCGGGGCGAGGACGCCCTAGCCGAGGACGCCCTGGCCGCCGCCGCCGACGCGCCGGGCCCCGCCGCCCCGCGCGCCGAGGCGGCCTACCTGCTCGGACTGGTCCACCGACGCCAGAACCGGCCCGACGCGGCCGTGGCCGCCTTCGAGCGTGCGGCGGTGACGGACACACCGTCGGCGCCGCGGGCGCTCTACGGCCTGGGCGAGGTCCACGTCGGGCAGGGCGATTGGGACCGGGCGGCCGACGCGTTCGGCCGGCTCCGCGACCGGTTCGGCGGCTCGCCCGAGGACGCCCGCGCCGGGCTCGGGCTCGCCGAGGCGCTCGTCCGCTCCGGCCGCCTCGGGGACGGCGCGGCCGAGGCCGACCGGCGGCGCGCGACGCTGGCGGGCGAGGACGCGGCCCGGGGCGCGCTCCTGGCCGGCGAGACCTGGCTCCGGTTGGGCGACGACCGGGCCGACGCGGCGCTCGCCGCCGTCCCGCCCGACAGCCGCTACGCCCGCCGGGCGGCGCTCGCCCGGGGCCGCGTGGCCTCGGCGCGGGGCGAGTACAGCCAGGCCGTCGCGTTTTACGAGACCGCTCGCACCGGCGCGGCGGACCGAGCCCAGGACGACGCCGTCGCCCACGAGGCGGCCTACTACCAAGGCGTCGCGCTCAAGGTGATCGGCCAGTTGGGCGACGCCGAGACGGTCTGGGACGAGGCTGTCCAGCGCCGCCCCGACGGGGCCTACACCGAGGCGGCCCTGCTCGAGCTGGGCCTGCTCCGCTACGAGCGCCGTCGCTACGACGAGGCCGCCCGGGCCTTCGACCAGCTGTTGGTGGCGAGCCCCCGCGGCCCCTACGCCGGCGAGGCCGCCCGGATGCTGGGCGAGTCGTACGCCGCGCTCGGCCAGACCGACCGCGCTCGGGAGGCGTTCCGCCGGGCCGAGGGGCTGGGGACGGCGACGGCCGAGACGCGCGCCGAGGTGGCCTTCCAGGACGCCTACGCCCGGTTCGTCGCCGGCCAGTACGCCGAGGCCGTCCCGGCGCTCGTCGCCGTGGCCGACGGGGACCCCAGCGGACCGCGCGCCGGCGAGGCCCTGTTCTGGGCCGGCGAGAGCGCGTTCCAGGCTCGGGAGTACGCCCGCGCCGAGTCCATCCTGCGCGACCTCTTGGCCCGCTACCCCGGCCACCCCCGGTCCGACGCCGCCCGCTACGTGATCGCCTGGACGCTCTACCAGCGCGGCCAGACGGCCGCCGCCGCCGACGCCTTCGAGCGGTTCCTGTCGGCCTACACCCGGTCCGGCGAGTTCGTCCCCTACTACGCCGACGCGCTCCTGCGCCTGGGCGACCTCTACACGGTCCTGGGCCGGTACCAAGACGCGCGCCTGGTCTACGGCCGCGTCGCCGAGGCCACGCCCGACCGCCAGGGCGGCGACTACGCCCTGTTCCAGACGGCCCAGGTGCTCGGCCGCGAGGGCCGCACCGACGACGCGCTCCGGACCTACGACCGGCTGCTGGTCGAGTACCCCCAGTCCGAGCGGTACGCCCAGGCCCTGCTGGCCCAGGGCGCGCTGTACTCGGCGCGGGGCCAGGACAGCCTGGCCGTCGGGGCCTACGAACGGGTGCTGCGCGAGCGGCCCCAGCGCGGTGCCGCGGCGCTGCTCGGCGTCGGCGACGTGCTGATGAACCAGGAGCGGTACCCGTTGGCGGAGGCCGCCTACCGCCGCGTGTTCGAGCGCTACCCGTCGAGCCCGCTCACGGTCGACGCGTTCAGCGGGCTGGCCGACGCGCTCGACGCCCAGGGCCGGGGCGACGAGGTCGAGCGGGCCTACGCCGAGGTCGACGCCGGGCTGAGCGGCGCCGAGCCGCGCCAGCGCTTGCGCTACGCCCGGGCCCAGCTCGCACTCACGTCGGGCCAGGACTCGCTGGCCGTGTCACTGCTTGAGGGCGTCCTGTCGGGCTCGCCGCCGCCCGACCTGGAGCAAGACGCGCTGCTGGCGTTGGGCGGCGCCTACGCCTCGACGGGCCGGCCGGCCGAGGCCGCGCGTGCGCTCCGCCGCCTGCTCACCCGCTACCCCGAGGGCCCGCTGAGCGACGAGGCCACGCTGCGGCTGTCCGAGGCGCTGTTGGCCGCCGGCGACTTCGAGGGGGCGAGGGCGGCCGCCTCGGGCTTGCGCTCGCGGGGGGCCGCCGACCCCGAGCGGGTCGCCGACGCCTACGCCTTGGAAGCGCTCGCCCTCCAGGACCTCGGCCGAGCGCCCGAGGCGGACACCCTGCTCCGCGCGCTCGTGGCCCGCTACCCCGACACGTCGGCCGCGCGAGCAGCGCTCCGCGACCGGCCCGAGCTGGCCGCGCCCGCTCCTGCCCCCGCCCCGGACGGCGACCAAGCCCCGTGACCGCCATGCGCGCCCTGTTCCTGCTGGCGGTCCTCGCGCCGGCCACCGCCTGGGCCCAGCCCGACGACCGGTCCAAGCTGCCCAGCTTGACCCCGGCCGTGTTCGAGAGCCGCGGCGTGCTCGCGGTCTCGCTGCCCGTCGTCGACCGGCAGCCGCTGTCTGGTTTCGGGCCGCTCCCCCGTCGATACGTGGTCCCGGCCGAGCGCGAGCCCGTGACCCAGCCGTTCACGCCAGACCTCGACGCGCTCCCCCGGTTGGCGCTGGCGCCGCCGCCCGAGCCGCCCGCCACCTCGCTCGTCGTCCGCCGCCTGCGCGTCGAGGGCGGCGCGGGCGCCTACCTCGCCCGCTACGGCCGCCTCGACCTGGCCGCCAGCGGGGCCGCCGGCGAGTTCTTCGTCGACGCCGACTACGACGGGATCGCCGAGACCGACGGGCGGGTCGACTTCGACCGGGTCGAGGCGCGCGCCGGCGGCCGGTCGTTCGGCGCCGGCCGCGTTCGGCTGGAGGGGCACGGGCTGCTCGACACCTACTCGACGCCGGGCCTGGGGTTCGGGGCGCGCCGGCTGCGCCAGGCCGTCGGCGCCGAGATCGGCCTCGAAGGGGTCGGCCCGACGCCCTACGAGTTGACCGTCGGGTTCGAGCAGGGCCGGCTGTGGCGGACGGACGACTCGGAGGAGACGACCGAGGGCCGGGTCGATGGGTCCGCCCGGGTCGCGTTTCTCCGCGAGAGCGTCGTCGTAGACGGCGCCGGCGGGACGGCCGGCGCCGGCGCGGTCGGGAACGACGTCCAGTACGGGGCGGCGGGCGTGGCCCTGTCGCTGGCCGGCGCCGACGGGCTCCGGCTCACGCTCGGCGCCCGGGCGCTCGTGTACGACGCCTCGGCCTCGGCCGGCGCAGGCGACGCCCGGGCCGTCGGGCCCATCGTCGACGTCCGTGTGCCCCTGGGCCCGACGGCCTCGGCGTTCGCCGTCAACGACCCCCACGTCGCCGTCCGCTCCCTCACCGACCTGACCGGAGACAACCCCTACGTGGTCGCGGGCCCCATCGTCGCGCCCGACGTGGTGCCCATCGACGCCCGGGCGGGCCTCGAGCTCCGGCCGGCCGGCGCCCGAGCGCGCGTCTACGCGTCGGCGATGGTGGCCCCCACGTCGCTCGCCTTCGAGGAGTTCTCGGGCGGGTTCGACGCCGTCTACCTCGACGTCTCCTCGTTCGGGCTCGGGGCGGATGTCGCCCTGGTCCACGGCTCGGGCGCGACCGCCTCGGCCGGCGTCGAGGTCCGCTCGGGCCAGGCCGAGAGCGGGGAGATCCCGTTCTACGCCCCGCTGGTCGGCCGGCTGGGCGTCCAGGTCCCCGTCGCCGCCGGGCGAGGGCGCGTCGGTCTGGCGGCCCACGCCGAGAGCGCCCGGCCGACGGACCGGACCGGCGCCCTCGAAGCGCCCGCGTGGGGCCGGCTGTCGCTCGACGCCCGCTACGCCGTCGCCGGCCCCCTGGCCGTCGTGCTGCGCGGCGAGCGGTTGCTGGGCGAGGCCGAGCGCTGGCCCGGCTTCCCGGAGCCCCCGTTCACGGTCCTCCTGGGCCTGCGCCTCGCGCGCTGACCGCGTCGGTCTACCTTTCCTCGCCCGACCCGCTCCGCCCGTGACCTCACTCGACGCCGTCGCCGCCGCCATCCGAGAGCGCCTGCTCGGAGGCCAGCCCGCCCCCCTGCTCGGCCTGGGCACGCTCGTCCGCCAGCACGTCGCCGCCCGCATCGAGGAGCGCGCCGACGGGACGCGCGTGATGCTCCCGCCCGGCGAGACCATCGGGCTCGACCCGACCGCGACCCGGGAGCCGTCGCTCGCCCAGCCGTTCGCGCGCCTGCTCGCGGTCGTGCCCGGCGACGCCGAGCGAGCCTACGCCGACGCGATGGACCAGATCGAGGCCCGGCTGGCGGCCACCGGCGAGGTCCGGCTGCCCGGCGTCGGCCTGCTCCGCCGGACGAGCGGGGGCGTCGTGCTGGGCGTCGAGGCCGAGCTGCTCGCGGCCGTCAACCGCCGCTACGAGGGGCTGTCGGCCGTCGAGACCCCGTCGACGACCGCGGCCGCCAGTCCGGTGGTCACCCCGCCGCCCGCCGCCCCCGTCCCGTCCGCGCCGCCCCCCGCCTCGGTGACCCCGCCGGCTGTGCCGGAGCCGGACGTGCAGCCCGAACAGGAGGCGAGGTCCGAGCCGACCCCACCCCCTCCTCCCCCACCCACGCCCGACCCGTTCGGGTCGGCGCAGCCGGGACCGACGACGCCACCGGAGCCAAGGCCACAACCGTTAGGCCCGACGACGCCGGAGCCCGAGCCACCGGTAACGGGCGCGCCCGACGCTCCTCCGCCCGACGCTCCTCCGCCCGACCCGTTCGGGGCGGCCCCAGAGTCCGACGCTGCCCGCCCCCAGACCCGCCCCTCCTCCGACCGCGCCGAGGCGGACGCACCGACCGCGCCCGCGGCGGACTCGGACGCGACCTCGGGGGCGCTCCGCGACCTGTCATCGGACGGGGAGCGCGCGCCGTTCTCGCCTACGATCGACGCCGACGCCACGCCCGACCTGCCACCGAGCTGGGGCCTGCCCGCCATCGAGGTAGTCCCGCCGTCCGGTCGCACGGAGCCGCAGCGAGACGCCGAGGTCCCGGCACAAGAGCCCGTCGAGGAGCCCGTCCCCCACCACGAATCGAGGCCGTCGGGGGCCCTGTCCGACGCGAGCGACGACGCGTCGAGCGACACGCCGACAGACGACGCACCGGCGGACGTTCCGCCCGGTGGTTTTGACGAGCCCCAGGTGGCGGCCCCCTTCGGCGGCCCGGACGCCCCCCCGCTGGCCGACGTGATCTCGCCGACCCCGCAAGACCGCCAACCGGACGAGCCGTCGGCCCCGCACCTGGCACCGGACGACGAGTGGGCGCGCGACACCTGGACGGCCCCCTCGCTCGGGGGCCCCATCTCGTCGCTCGACGCTCCGTCGGACGGGACGCTGGACGCCGACATGCTCGACGCGGTGATCGAGGACGCCGACTTCGACGTGGTCGAACCGGAGCCGACGGCGACCGCTCCGAGCCCGGAGGCGACCGCGCCGGACTGGGACGGTCCGGCGTCGGGCGACTCGCCCTCCGACGACGCCCCCTGGGACGGGTCCGACGACGACCTCCCCCACGTCGTCGTCCCGTCCTCGCCGGCCACGCTCACCTCGGCCGTCCCCGCCGGGTCGCCCGCCGTGCTCGTGCCGAGCGAGCCCGTGCCCCTCGCAGCCGAGCCCGAGGCGCACCCGGTCGGCGCGCAGCTCGAGGCGGGCGAGCCGGAGCGCCGGTGGTGGCTGTGGGCCCTCCTCCTGCTGCTCCTGGCCCTGGCGGTGGCCGCCGCCATCTGGTTCTGGCCCCAGATCGACGCCCGCCTCGGCGGCGACGCGCTGGCGCCGGGCGAGACCATCACCGTCGACGCGGCGCCCCGGCGCACCGCCCTGACCCCGCCGACCCCGCCCGCCTCGGTCGCGGCACCGGGCGACACGGCCCTCGCCGCCGGAGCGCTGGCCGCGACCGCCGCAGGGACGTACCGGGACGGCGACGCCTTCGCCGACGCCGGACCGGCGGACGTCGCGACCGGAACGGCTCCGCGTGCGGCTCCGACGCCGACCGCCCGCCCCACGACCGCACGCGACGACGACACGCCGGCGCCCCGGACCGGACTCGGCCAGGCGCCGGCCCCGGGCGTCGCCCTGCTGCCCCCCCGCGTCAGCGGGCTCTCCCGTACGGACGTCCGCGCGCTCACGGCCCGGGACGAGCCGATCACGCCTGACGCCGACGCCTGGACGCTCGTCGTCCTCTCGACGCCGTCGCGCGACGACGCCGAGGCCCTCCGCGAGCGGTACCGGCGCGCGGGCTACCGGACCGCCGTGCTCACCTCTCGGGGCGGCCAGTTCCGCGTCGCCGTCGGCCAGTTCGACAGCCGCGACGCCGCGCTCCGCCTGCTCGACCGCCTGCCGCCGCAGGCCCCGGCCGACACCTGGCCGCTCGACCTCCAATCGCTCTAGCCGCCCCCGCGGCCCCTCATGCTCGCCCTCCAAACCGTCCTCGCCGACACGCTCGGCACCCCGGCCGACACCCTGGCCACCGCCGCCGAGCCGACCCTGTCCGAAACGGTCCGCGGCGGGCTCGAACTGCTCTTCCTAGGCGGCTGGTCGATGGTCCCCATCGTCCTGCTGTCCGTCCTGATGGTGGCCGTCGTCTGGGAGCGGGCCCGCGCGCTGCGCCGGGCCGCCGGCGACCCCGACACCCTGACCCGCAACGTGGCCGACTACGTCGGGTCGGGCGACGTGACCGGGGCGATGGCCTATTGCCGTGAGCGGAACACGCCGGCCTCGCGCATCCTGATGCGGGGGCTGGAGCGGCTGGGCCGCCCGATCGGCGAGATCAAGGAGTCGGTCCAGGAGGCCGGCCGCCGCGAGACGTTCGACCTGGAGAAGCGGATGGACCTGCTGGCCTCGATCGCGGCCATCGCCCCGATGCTCGGGTTCCTGGGCACGGTGACCGGCATGATCGCCGCGTTCCGCCAGATCCAGGCCTACGAGGGGCTGGTGAACCCGTCGCTGCTGGCCGGCGGCATCTGGGAGGCGCTCGTCACGACCGCCGCCGGGCTGGCCGTCGGGCTGCTGGCCCTGTTCGCGTACAACCTGCTGATCGGGCGGATCACGCGGCTGGTCAACGGGCTCGAGCGCGTCTCGTCCGACTTTATCGACTTCCTCCAGACGCCGGCCGACCGGCGCCGCTAATGGCCTCCTTCGACTTCTCGACCGGCCGCAAGGCGCTCACGGCGTTCAGCCTGGCGTCGCTGACGGACATCGTCCTGCTGCTGCTCATCTTCTTCCTGCTCACGTCGTCGTTCGTGACCCAGAACGGGCTCCGGGTGACCCTGCCCGACGTGGCCGCGGCGGCGCCGCTGGAGCAGCTCTACGTGGCCGTCACCATCGACGACCGCGGCGATTTTTTCGTCGAGGACCGCGAGGTCCCGCGCGACAGCCTGACCCTGGCGATCGCCGCCGTCCGCGAGGGCAAGACGTCGCTTGCCGTCTACGCCGACCGCGAGGCGACCATCGACGGGCTGGCCGCGGTCGCCTCGGCCGCGTCGGCGCTCGACATGCGGGTCTCGATCGCCACCGAGGCGGCCGTGCCCGCCTCGGCGCCGGCCGAGTAGCCCCGCCTCGCGCGCGGGGTGGGGCGAGTCACGCGGGGACCGACCGCGCCCTCTCGCGACGGCAGGCTCGCGCAGAGGCCCCAGGCGCCGCCGGCCACGTCCCTGGCCCGAGCGACGCTCCGCGACCTCACCGCATGACGGTCACGAGGTCGGGCACCAGGAACGCCTCGGGGTACTGACGGCGGACCAGGGCGAGCGCGGCCTCGGCGTCTTCGCGAGTCGCGAACGCCCCCATCCGGACGCGGTAGTACGGCTGGAGGTAGGCCACGACCGTCTCCATCGACCGCGGGCGCGCTCGGCGACGACTGGGCCCCCTCCCACCAGCGGACGGCCTCGCCCCGGACGCGCTCGGCGGCGTCGCGGCTGGCGCTCGAGAAGACCTGGACGCGGAAGCCGTCGACCTGCTGGGCGACGGGCTCCTGGGGGGCCGGCGCCCCGGCCTGGCCCGGCACCACGACGCGGCCGGCCATCACGCCCGCCGGCACGTCGTGGACGACGGTCGTCGAGACCGGACGGCTCGGCGTCCAAGCCGGACGGGTCGAACGATCTCGTAGGCCGGGTACGTGGTCTCGGGCGTGGCCGGGGTCTCCGGGGGGGCCGGCGCGGCCGGGCCGAGCCCGGAGCACGCCGAGAGCGAGAGGGCCGCGACCAGCGCGAGGAGCGACGAATACCGCATGACGAGGGAGGTAGGACGGGGGGCCGGGACGTCGCCCGAGGCGGGCGCGGTCACCGGCGCTAGTACGACGCGTCGGAGGTGAGCCCCTTCAAAATAGCGACGCCCGCGCTCGCGCCGAGCCGGGTCGCGCCCGCCTCGACCATCGCGTAGGCGTCCTCGGCCGAGCGGACCCCGCCCGACGCCTTGACGCCCATCGACTCGCCCACGACGCGCCGCATCAGGGCCACGTCCTGGGGGCTCGCGCCCGACGACGCGAAGCCCGTCGAGGTCTTGACGAAGTCGGCGCCGGCGTTCTGGGCGAGCACGCACGCGATCACCTTCTCCTCGTCCGTCAGCAGCGCCGTCTCCAGGATGACCTTGACGGTCCGCCCGTCGGCGGCCTCCACGACCGCCCGGATGTCGGCCTCGACGTCGGCGTAGCGCTCGGACTTCAGGAGCGCGATGGCGATCACCATGTCGATCTCGTCGGCCCCGTCGGCGACGGCCTGGGCGGTCTCGAACGCCTTGACGGCCGTCCGGTTGGCGCCGTGCGGGAAGCCGACGACGGTGCACACCAGCGAGCGTGGCCCCGCCCAGCTCGGCCGCGGCCCTCGGCACCCAGACGGGGCTGACGCAGACGCGCGCGAAGCAGAACTCGCGGGCCTCGGCGCACAGCTCGCGGATCTGGTCCTCGGTCGTGTCCGGCTTCAGGACCGTGTGGTCGATCAGGCGGGCCAGCGGCGGGGCCAGCGCGCAGGCGTCGGCCGGGCCCGTCGCGTCGGCGCGCAGGCCGAACCGGGCGGCGCCGGCCCCGATCATCCGCTCGAGCGCGGTCGACAAGTCGGCGGGGCGTCCGGCGCCCGACGGGGCGCCGAGGCGGGCCGGGTCAGGCGGTCGGCGAGCGCGGCTTTCTGGGAGTCAGTCATGCGACGAGCAAGGGGGACGCGGCGAGGGGCGTAGGATAGGCGCCTCGGGCCCCTCCCCCGTCGCCCTCCGCCCTCTACGCCGTCATCTCCTCCACTTCCTCGTCCAGGTTGTAGCGCTTGCGCTTCTCCCAGAGCGTCTTCTTCGAGATCCCCAGGAGCTTGGCGACGTCGGCGTAGGACGAGTTCCGGTTGTTGGCCAGCGTGTGCTTGATGTACTCGTACTCCAGCGACTTCGAGCGTCGCGCCCGATCGGTAGCGGAACGTGTCGGCGTCGCTCGCGGCCCCGTCGAAGGCGTCGGTCTGGAGCAGGACGAGGTCGCCCGCGTCGAGCGTGGGCGTCTTGGCGAAGATCATGGCCCGCTCCAGGACGTTGCGGAGCTCGCGGACGTTGCCGGGCCAGCTGTGCCCGACCATCTTGTCTCGGGCCGCCTCGGTGAAGCCCGTCGAACGGCTTGGCGAACTCGTCGGCGAAGCCGGCCGCCACCTTGTCGGCGATGGCGAGCGCGTCGGTCCCCATCCGGCGCAGCGGCGGGAGCTCGAGCGAGACCACGTTGATCCGGAACAGCAGGTCCTTGCGGAACGCCTTCTCGGCCACCTTCTCCTGCAGGTTCGCGTTCGTCGCGCAGACGATCCGCGTCGTCACCTTGATCTCGTCGGTCCCGCCCAGGCGGCGGAACTGGCGGCTCTCCAGGAAGCTCAAGCAGCTTCGACTGCAGCGGGAGCGACATCGAGTCGATCTCGTCCAGGAACAGCGTCCCCCCGTCGGCGACCTCCAGCAGGCCGGGCTTGGCGGCGCGGGCGTCGGTGAAGGCGCCCTTCTCGTAGCCGAACAGCTCGGACTCCAGCAGGTTGTCGGGCAGGGCGGCGCAGTTGATCTCCATGAACCGGCCCGCCGGCCCACTTCGAGGCGTAGTGGAGCGTCTGGGCGACCAGGTTCTTGCCCGTCCCGGTCTCGCCGCGCACCAGGACGGTCGTGTTGGGGATGTCGGCCAGCGTCTGGATCGTGTCGCGGACCTCCTGGACCTCGTCGCTCGTCCCGATGATCTTGCCGACGTCGTGCTTCTTCTTGCGCGTCTGCTTGATCTCCTGGAGCTCCTGCTTGTCCGCGTACAGGTCGAGCGCCTTCGACAGCAACGCCCGCATCTCCTCCAGGTTGACCGGCTTCTGGAGGTAGTGGAACGCGCCCAGCCGCATGGCCTCGACGGCCGTCTGGACCGACGAGTGGGCCGTCATGACGATGACGGGGATCGTCAGGCCCCGCTCGCGGAGCGCCTCGATCAGCTCCATCCCCGAGACGTCGGGCATCATGAGGTCGGTCAGGACCAGGTCCGGCGTCTTCCCGTCGTCGACGGCCTGCAGGAGCGGCTCGGCCGACGTGAAGCCGGTCGTGGCGTAGCCGTCGCGGGCGAGCACCTTGGCGAACAGCTCGCCGATCTTGGGGTCGTCGTCGACGACGTAGATGCGCTTCTGGCTCATGTCCGGGGGGAGGAGGCAGGGGGTCGGCGGGAGACCAATGGTACGAATCGTAACGACTTCGCGCCGCCGAATCCGCCCCTGGGCCGCCCGTTCAGGGCCTGCCCGGGCGGGCGACCACGGCCCGCAGCGCGCCCGGGTGGACGGCGACGTCGAGCGCGACGGCGTCGACGGCCAGCACCTCGCCGTCGGCGTGGACGGCGACCCCGCCCGCCTCGACGGTCAGCCCGAGGCGGGTGACCCGGCCCATCGCGACCTCGGGCGCGCCCACGTGGCCGCCCCGGAACGTCGACGGGAGCAGCCGGAGCGCGCGGCGCGTCGCGACGTGGCGGACCAGGCAGACGTCCAGGAGCCCGTCGGTCGGGACGGCGTCGGGCGTCAGCAGGAAGCCGCCGCCGACCGAGTGCCCGTTGCCGATCTCGCACAGGAACAGCGGGCCGGCGTAGTCCAGCCCGGACCGGGCCGGCTCGGCCTCGACGCGGACGCGGAGGTCGGGCCGGCGCCACGTCCACAGCGTCCGCAAGACGGCGGCGAGGTAGGCCCCTCGTCCGCCGACCTTGGTCCGGGCGACGAGCCCGGCGACGTGGGCGTCGAACCCGACGCCGACGCCGTTCGCGACCCAGCGCTGGTGGCCCTCCCCCCGGGCGTCGGTCCACCGGATCTCGGCGAGGTCGACGGGCCGCCGGGGCGCCGTCGCGAGCAGGTCGACGGCGCCGCCGAGGCCGGGGGGCACGCCGAGCGCGAGCGCGTAGTCGTTGCCGGTCCCGAGCGGGAGCACGGCCAGCGTCCCGGCGGTCCCGGCCAGCCCGTTGACGGCGTGGTGGACGGTCCCGTCGCCGCCGGCGACGACGACCAGGGCGCCCTGCTCGCCCCAGGAGCGGGCCTGGCGCTCGGCGTCGGCCGAGCCGGTCGTCTCCCAGACCTCGGCCTCGATGCCCGCCTGGGCGAGCCGGCGGTCGAGGGCGCCGCGGAGCCGGGCGGTCCGGCCGTCGCGCGCGGCGGGGTTGAAGAGGACGTGGGCCGTCATGGCCGGGTAACTTAGAGCGTGCCCACGGCGCCCCGGCGTCGCCTCCCCATGCCCCGCCTGCCCCTCTTGCTGCTGCTCGCGGCCCTGGCCGCCTGCACCGCCGACGCGCCCTCGACCGTCCGGGACGACCTCGGGCGGGCGGTCGCGCTCGACGGCGCGCGGACCGTGCTCCCGCTCGCGCCCAACCTGACGGAGCTGGTCGCGGTCGCGGCCGGCGTGGACCGGCTGGTGGGCGTGGGCGCCAGCGACGACTTCCCGGCCGGCATCCGGGGCCTGCCGCGCGTCCAGATGCTCCCGCTCGACGCCGAGGCCGTCGTGGCGCTCGACCCCGACCTCGCGTTCGGCTCCGACGACGTCAACACGGCCGACGGCGCCGACGCCCTGGCCGCGCTCGGCGTCCCGACCTACCTGTTCCGGTTCGACGAGGTCGCCGACGTCCCGCGGGCGTTGCGGACGCTCGACACCCTCCTCGCGACGCGCGGCGGCGCCCCGGCCGCGGCCGACTTCGAGCGCCGCGTCGCGGCCGTCGCCTCGACCGTCGAGCCCTACACGTCGCCCCGCGTGCTGCTGCTCGTCGGCGACGAGACGCTGTACGCGTTCGGCCGCGACTCGTACGCCAGCGAGGTCGTCCGCCTGGGCGGCGGCGACAACCTGACCGACGTGTACCCCGGCGCGGCGGCCCAGCCCAGCGACGAGGTGGTGCTGGAGATGGCGCCCGAGGTCATCGTCGTGCTGTCCGGGGCGGACTACGACTCGGCGCGGCTGCTGGAGCGGCACCCGACGTTCTTCTCGCTGCCGGCGGTCCAGAACGGCCGGGTCTACGGGCTCGACCCCGACCTGCTCAGCCGGCCCGGGCCCCGCCTGGTCGAGGGGCTGGAACGGCTGGCCCGGCTGCTCCACCCCGAGGCGTTCGCCGCGGGCGCGGCCTGACCGGTGTCCCGCCTCACCCCGACCCGGGTCCCCACGTCCCCCCCGGGGCGGCCCGCCACCGACAGACCGAGGCGGCCCGCCACCGACAGACCGAGGCGGCCCGCCACCGACAGACCGAGGCGGCCCGCCTCGGGCCCGTGACGCGCGCGGGCTGGGCCGGGCTCGGGCTCGCCGCCGCGGTCGTGCTCGCGGTCGCGGCCAGCCTGGCCTGGGGCAGCGCCGACCTGGGGCCGTCGCGGGTCTGGGCGGCCCTGGTCGGCGGCGGCACGCCGACCGACCGGACCATCGTCTGGGCGCTCCGCGTGCCGCGCGTCGTGCTGGCGCTGGCCGTCGGCGGCGGGCTGGCCGTCGTGGGCGTGGCGATGCAGGCCCTCGTCCGCAACCCGCTGGCCGAGCCGTACCTGCTGGGCGCGTCGTCGGGGGCGAGCGCGGGCGCGGCGTTGTTCTTCCTGGGCTTCCTGCCCGCCGTCGTCTCGCGGACGGTCTCGATGCCGGTCGCGGCGACGGCCGGGGCGTGGCTGGCCGTGTTGGCCGTGTTCGCCGCCGCCCGGAGCGGGCCGACGCTGTCGACGACGCGGCTGCTGCTGGCTGGCGTCGCGATGTCGGCGCTGCTGGGGTCGGTGACGGCGTTCGTGACCTACGCGAGCCCGGAGCCGGACAAGCTGCGGGCCGTCCTGTTCTGGCTGCTCGGGTCGCTATCTCGGGCGCGCTGGGAGACGGCGTGGGCGCCGCTGGTCGTGTCGCTGGCGTCGCTGGGCGCGCTGTGGGCGCTGGCCCGGCCGCTCGACCTGCTCTCGACGGGCGAGGAGCCGGCGGCGGCGCTCGGCGTCCCGGTCGAGGGGCTCAAGCGGGTCCTGATCGCGCTCTCGGCCGTCGCGACGGGCGTGCTGGTGGCGTCGGCCGGCGTGATCGGGTTCGTCGGGCTGATCGTGCCCCACGCGGTCCGCCTGGTGGCGGGCGCCCCGCACCGGCGGCTGGTCCCGTTGGCGTTCGCCGGCGGCGCGCTGTTCCTGCTCCTGGCCGACCTGGCCGCGCGGACGGTCCTGCCCGGCCAGGAGGTCCCGGTCGGCGTGCTGACGGCGATCTGCGGCGTCCCGTTCTTCCTCGCCCTGCTCCGCCGGTTCGGCTCGGGACTGGCGTAAGACCGCGGGCCGGCTGTACGGACCCGGCCCGCCCGGGACCGAGGTGGCGGGGGGGTCCGGGACGTTTGTGCGGTCCGGCTCCCCCCCGCCTCGTCGCTCGTCCCGCGTCCGGGCCCTCTCTCTCGGAACCCCTCGTCACCCGCGGGGTCCCCCGTCCATGCCGATCGACACGCACGCCGCGCTCCGCTACGTCACGCCGCTCCGCGAGGGCGGCTCGCTGCCGGCGCTCGTCGAGACCGAGGGCGGGATGTACGTCGTCAAGTTCCGGGGCGCCGGACAGGGCGCGCGCGCCCTCCTGGCCGAGTTGGTCGTGGGCGGGCTCGCCCGGACGCTCGGCCTGCCGCTGCCCGACCTCGCCCTGGTCCGCCTCGGGGACGACTTCGGGCGGGCCGAGCCGGACCCCGAGATCCAGGACATCCTGCGCGGGAGCACTGGCGACAACGTCGGGCTGGCGTTCGTGCCGGGCGCGTTCGCCTACGAGCCCAGCGCCCACGCCGACCTGGTCGACCCGGCGCTCGCGGCCGACGTCGTCTGGCTCGACGCGCTCACGACCAACATCGACCGGACGGCCCGGAACCCGAACCTGCTCGTCGCCCGGGCGGACGGCGGGCCCCAGCTCTGGCTCATCGACCACGGCGCGGCCCTGTACTTCCACCACAACTGGGCCGCCGTCGACGCCGAGCGCGCCCGGGGGCCGTTCCCACCGATCCGCGACCACGTCCTGCTGCCGGTCGCCGGGCCGGTCGAGGACGCCGACGCCCGGCTGGCTCCGCGTCTGAGCGAGGCGGCCGTCGCCGACGTCCTGGCCGACGTCCCGGACGCGCTTCTGATGGACGCACCGGCTGGCCGCGAGCCGGCCTTCGAGACCGCCCGGGCGGCCCGAGAGGCCTACGCCACGTTTTTCCGCGAGCGGCTGACCGGGCCCCGGCGCTGGGTCGAGGAGGCCGCCCGGGCCCAGGCCGAGCGGCCCGACGCGACGCCCCTCCCCTACCGCCGGTAAGACCCCGCCCGGTCTACCCCCTCCCCACCGCCGTGCCCGCTTTCGACTACGCCCTGGTGCGCGCCGTCTGGGTGCCGACCGGCGACGCCGTGACGGTGGGCGTGGTCCTGCAGAGCCGCCAGGCCCGGTTCCTCGACGCCCGCCTGAGCGACGGCGCGGACGCGGCCGGCCGCCTCGGTCTCGACGCCGACCTGCTCGCGCGCGCGCTCCGGTCGGTCCGCCAGATCGTCGAGGGCGGCCCCCAGGCCGGCCCGGTCGGGCGCCTGCCCCCGTCGGAGCGGTTCCACTTCCTGACCGCGACCCGGTCGACGGCGCTCCAGCCCGCGCCCGTCCGGACCGGCGTCACCGACGACCCCGCGGGCGCGCTCGACCGGATCGCCGCGGGGCTCGTCCCGGCGGCGGCGTCGGGAGATCGTGCGGAGACCGGAACCCGGCGGCCGGCGTCCGGCGTCTAGCCGGCCCCTCTCCCGCCCGCTCCGTGTTCGACGACGCCTTCGACGATTCTGCCGCCGCCCCCCTCGACCCCGAGGCGGTCGCCGCCCTCGACGGGGCCGCGGCCCACGCGTTCGCCACCCGGAAGGCGCGCCTGTCGCGCGTGCTGGCGGACGGCGAGACGGGCGTCCAGTACGAGCCGCTGGCGCTGTTCGCCGAGCCCCTGTTCTCGCTCTACGACCTCGACGCCGCCGACGCCTTCCGGCTCCGCTCCGAGCCCGACGCCGTCGCCGACGACACGGTCGCGCTGCTGGAGACGGCCCGGGTCCTGTGGGCGTTCTTCTCGCTGCCCCCCTCGGACCGGGCCCACAAGCGGCAGGCGCTCGCGGCCCAGTTGGTCGGCGAGGACCCGTCGGACGAGGACTGGATGGGCCTCGACGGGCTCCTGAGCACGGTCGAGATCCACTGGCAGGCCATGCTCCCGGAGGAGATCGAGATGGCCCAGGACACCGGGCACCCGCTCCTGGGCTTCGACGACCTCCTCCACCACCCGGCCTTCCGGGTCGGCACCGAGGAGGACGACGCGACGCACGCCGGCTTCGGGCCGGACGGGCTGTCGGAGACCGAGGCCCGGGCCCGCTTCGCCCAGCCGCTCCTGGAGTCGCCCGAGGTGATGACGGACCCCGACGCGTTCGAGGCCGCCCTGGCACGCGCCGACGACTACTGGGACCTCGCGCGCTCTGGCGGCGACCCGGACGCCTTCGCCCAGGCCCACGCCGACGTGGAGCCGGCCGAGGCGCGCGACATGATCGAGCGGTTCCGCGACCTGTTCCCGGAGCACGCGTCCTAGCCGGCCCCCTCCGCCTCGGGCGGAGCGCCGAGCTAGCCCGCGGGTCCACCGAGGCGGGGGCACCGGTGTGGACGCGGGCGCCGGCACGAGACGAGTCTCGCACGCCCCCGGCCGCTGAAGCGGCGCTCGGCACGCAGGCAACGGCCGACGTCGGGTCTCACCTCCCTGCGCCGTCGCCCGACCCAGGCGCTGGCACGCCCGCTTCTGCCAACGCCTGCCGCGCAGCCGCCCGTCCGGTCGCGAGGCAGGCGGTGATCAGCCAGCCGCCGGTCGGGGCCTCCCAGTCGAGCATCTCGCCGGCGGCGTAGACCGACGGGCTCCCCCGGAGTCGGAACCCGTCCAGCGCGTCGAACCGGAGCCCGCCTGCCGTCGAGATCGCTTCGTCCAGCGGCAGCACGCCCGCGTGGCGCACCGGGAGCCCCTTGAGGGTGCCGGCCAGATCCGCGCCGAGCGGCCGGCCGAACTCGTTGAGGAGAGCGGCGCGCGCGCCCTCCAGGCGCACGGCCTTGCGCAGACGGGTCGCCACGCTCGCCTTCGAGCCCTGCTGCGCCAGTCGCTCGGCGACGGCGGCGCGGGACAGGTCGGGAACGAGGTCGACGGTCAGGGCCGCTCCGTCCCGGACGGCGCCGCTGACGCCGTAGATCCCGCCGCCTTCGAGCCCTTTCGCCGTGATGACCGCCTCCCCCCGGCTGGTCGACGCTCCCGCATGGAACGCGACGCCCTTGAGCGGCTGGCCGTGCCAGCGGGCCATGTGCGGGGACCACTCGACCCGGAGCCCGACGTTGGCTGCCTGGAACGGCGCCACCGACCCCGGCATCTGCTCCGCCCACTCGCCGTCGGTGCCGAGCCTCCGCCAGCTCGCCCCACCCATGGCGAGGACGGTGACGTCGGCGTCGATCTCGCGCGGTCCGGCGGGCGTGTCGAACGCGGCTCGCCCGTCGCGCCATCCGTCCCACCGCCAGCGCGTCCGAAGCTCCACCCCGCGGCCGCCGAGCCGCCCGAGCCAGGCGCGCAGCAACGGCGACGCCTTCATGGCGACGGGGAACACGCGGCCCGTCGACCCGACGAACACCTCCTGGCCCAGACCCGTGGACCACCGCATCACGTCTTCGGGACCGAACTCGGAGAGCGCGCGCGCGAAAGCGGGCGACACCCGGCCGTACGCCGCGTCGAAGCGGTCGTCCTCTTTCGTGAGGTTCAGGCCCGACTTCCCCGCCATCAGGAATTTGCGCGCCGGCGACGGCATCTGGTCGGCGACGACCACCGACGCGCCCGCTTCCGAGAGGACGTCGGCGGCCATCAATCCGGCAGGGCCGGCCCCGACGACGAGCGCCCGGACTCTCCCCCCGACGAGATCAGGCCGTGAGACGCCTTCGTCGCTCAGCGGGTCGGAGCCCTCTGAGCGACGGGGCTCTCCCCCACCCTGGCCGGATGTCCTCGACGCGCTCACGCCCCGCCCCGTCTACGTGACAGCTCCACGAGCCCCGACGACCAGGGAACGGCGGCACCGAGAGCCCCACGGGCGTACTCAGCGGGGACGGACGGAGGGCTGACAGGCGTCTGCATCGTGGGAGTCGGCGGCACGACAGGGTACGCAGCGCCGCGGCCAGGTCTCGGCGGCCCAACGTTCGGACCGGGCAGGGACCTCGGGCCGTGGCCGCGTCGCGCGCTGGGACGACACCCTCCGAGCGAGTCCGGGCCTGAGAGGGCGCGAGGTCGAGCGCGCCCGCCTCGGGCGGAGCGCCGAGGCCGTCGACCACGACACCGAGGCGGACGGGGCGGCGGTGGGCGAGCGCCAGGGCCGCTCGTCACCCGTTCGCCCGGTCTGAAGCGTCACCCATCAGCCCGGCCTGATCTGGCGTTACGAGCCGCTACGGCAGCACGATCGGGCCGATGATGCCCACCCAAACAACGACGCCGATGGTGGTCCCGGCGGCCGTTGCTCCGAGCGCCTTCCAACGGATAGGTTTCGGGAGGAGTCGAACGAGGTAGACCCACGCCGCCACAACGGTGAGCACGCTGACGGCCATGACGAGGTCGGTAGGGAGGCCAAGCCGACGGGCCGCGTTCAGTTCGTCGAAGTTGCCCTGACTCACGCGCCCCGGGTGGAGGATGCGGACGAGTAGGTACCCCCCGCCGAGGATGACGGCTCGGACTCCGGCTGCGAACGCTGGGGCAACCGTGAAGGGGCCGAGGCCGTGGCGCCGTGCCGCGACGGTGAACCCGAGCACGAGCATGATGGTGACGGCGGGACCGGCGAGGCCCTTGATGCCCTGCTGCCAGAGTGGGTAGCCTGCATCGTCGGCCCCGTCGTTGACGGAGGAGAAGTGGAGCGAGACGTCCGGGAAACCGAACCCCTTGGCGAACACGAAGTGGCCGAGTTCGTGGAGCACAATCGCCAACGGGGCCGCCACTACGGCGACGCCAGCCCAAACCCACCACTCGTGTCGGCGGGCAACGGGATGCGTTTCGAGGGTAGCGGTCGTGACTTCGTTCACGTGGCGAACGGTAGCGCCGTAAAACAGATGGCGATTCAGCCGCCGGGGCTGACGGCGCAGCGGGTGGGCGAGGCAAGGTAGGTGACGGCGATAGGACGAGTTGAGGACGCTGACGCCCCCGGTCGGCCTACAGCGGCGGGTTCTGCGGCGCCCTACGGCGAGGCACGTATCTCCCGTTAGAACCGGCCGAAGCCCAGGCCGACCATCACGTGCCCCGTACCTATCTCCAAGCGACCGTAGGCAGGACTCGCCAACTGACCCGTCACGGCGCCATACAGACCGTCGCCCGCGCCACCGCGCAGACCGACGCCAAAGAGGGCCGCGCCCTGACCGGCGGCCAGCCTTAGCCCCACCTCGGCGCTCAGCGCACCCCGCAAGAGGTTCGTCCCGCACGCCCCTTGCGCCGGATCATCCGTCACCACGCTGCGGCAGGTCCCGCCCCCGTAGACCGGGAGCCCGTCGTCGCCGTAGTAAAGAACATCCTGGTCTTGGTAGAAGCCCGTACCACCCTCGGTGATGACGGTGAGTTCGGGGCGGAGCGCGCCGTAAGCGGCTACGGCGCCCGACGTGCGGACGGCAAACAAGCCAGCACCGCCTAGTGCGAGTTCGGAAGCTGAGGTGCCGACTGGCCGGTAGCTGCCCGCGACGAGATCTCCTCCGGCTCGGAAGGTTACGTGCTGAGCCTGAGCAGGCACTGCAAGAACCACGGCGAGGGTGGCACAGAGGAGAGCAACGCGCATGGCGGTAGGCATGATGAGAGGTACAAGAAGCCGCCTACACTGGGAGGACGGTCACACGCAACCGCAAAATTTGAGGACGAGCGGCAAGATGGAGGCGTCTCGGGACTGACTCAGCGTTGCAGAACAGAAGGCCGCTCAGCCGCCTTTGGCTGAGGGCACGGTGGTCGGGACGAGCAATGATAGCGCGGACTCCCGACGAAACTGAGAACGCTGGCGCCGAAGGTCGGCCTGCAGCGGCAAGTTATACAGCCAGCTACTTCGATCCGCCTAGAAAGGGAACAGGTCTCCAAACAGAGAGTCCTGGGCTTGATCCAAAGTGATTCCCGCGTACTCGGATAGCATACGGGTAGCCCACGCGCGGTCGCGGTCGCGCTGAACAGGCTGAGTATGTGGACCCCATGCCTCACGCTCCTTTCTGAGTTTGCTCATTTCGTCCAACTCGGCTTCGAGTTGCTTAAACGGATCGTCCAGCACAGGCCCTTCTGTTCGAAAGAGAGTTTCGTAGTCCTCCTCGTCTTGGGGAGCGCGAGACATCGGCAATCTGGCTTCGGTGATTTCCTGGCTGTATAACAGTTTGCGGCTCAGCCGCCCAGGGCAAGCAGCACGATGGTGGAACGGGGCGAAAGGTAGCGCGGACGCTCGGACGAGCCGAGGACGCTGGAGCCCTGGGTCGGCCTGCAGTCGCGAGTTATGCCCTCAAAAGAATGGCCCCCGATTAATCAGAAATGCCCTTGCTAGGAGATGGCGCATCGGCAGATATAGCTTTGCCAAAGTAGAATCCTATTATTATACCGATTATGCCAGAATACATAGCCGAGTATGCCTTGAGGTGCTCCGTGTATCCCTGGGGTGGATACCCTCCCACAACGGGAACCAAGGCAATTATACTACTCATTATCAAGAAAAACGATATAACCATAATGCTTATTATGGCCTGAAGTTTGGATATTTTCATGTCGCTATTGATATATTCCGTCTTATGTCACTTACCAGCTTCGTGGCCCTATTCTGTCTGCCAGGCCTGTCGGACCATTCATAGTGTCTGTTTGGTCGCTCCTGAGAATAGACAGTGATGTTCACGGATGACATATTCCCTGTAACCAATATATAGTCTATACTAAATCTGGATCTTTCTTGCCATCTTCTTTTCCAAAACAATATACCGTGATAATCACCTTCGTGAGGAATCCATGTCGTCGTAATGGAGTGGCCACTAACCGAAGCCAGGCCCACTTCTTCTGAAATATATCTTATTAGCAAGTCTTTAGAGACATCAACGGGCGCCTCGAAATATACAGAATGGGTTGTGCGCAGCATGGGCCTGCCTGCCCCACTGCAAGAGGAGAATACAACTAGGCCTACCATCAGGCACACCCAGGATTGGACGATAGGAATTCTAGAGTTAGTGGGTCGTGGGGGCATAACAGACGGCCGCTCAGCCGCATGAAGCTGAGGGCACGGCGTTGGTTCAGAGCGGCGGAGACACCGAAGCTACGGCCGACTGAGAACGCTGACGCTTCATGTCGGCCTGCAGCGGTGAGTTATGTGTACCAGTTATGGGGTGCTGCATTACGAGTCGTAGCGGATCGCCGCTTCTTTCAGTTCGGTTCCGAAGCGGTAGATGTCGTTCAGCGAGCCTAGCTCGTGCTTTATTTCGTTTTTGTCGGCATCGAAGACCCCGATGTATTTCTGGGTCCAGTTGAAACGGAGACGGCAAATCGGCTTCCTGTTGTTGTCGTCGAGCAGGATGCCCATGTACGACTTGGTATCGCGGTGCGCGATTCGGGCAGGGTCCACCACCTCGCGCACGATGGCCTTCACGATGTGATAGCCCTCCATCTCTTCCTCGGTTGTTTCGACTCCGTCGTCTGCCACCGACTCCGGCTCCGGTTCGCCTGCCGCTTCCTCAGGCGCGGAACGTCCTGTGACGACGTTCTCTTGGGCAAGCGCACCGCGTAGTCGGGTGCTCACGCGCTCGCTGATGAACTGTTGGAATGCCTTCGGTACCAACTCGCCAAACTGCTCACGGACGCTGGCTACGAAACGGCCGTCGGGGTTGACTTTGAGGTAGAGGAAGCGCACGAGGTCTGGGTCGGGGCTCTCGAACTGCTCCGCCAGCACGCGGTGAAGCTCGCGCAGGTACTTCAACTCGCTCGCAGCGTCGAGCATCCGGTCGAGGTCGAAAGACCCCTTCGCCAACCGCTTGACCTCTGCGACGTGGTGATCTCGAACGTCGAGGAGGTCGAGTTCAAGGAAAGGCCGGGCGTCCATCTTGTTCGGCTCCTCCAAGTCTGAGTAGAACCGATAATGGATGCCGTTAGTCAGGATGGCGATCCGGGCCTTCGTGACTGTGAAGTACCGGAAGAGCTGGCTCATGTTGGCCTCGCTCAGATTGACACCCGCCGTTTTGCATTCGATCAGGACGATGACTTCGCCGTCTTGCTTAATCGCGTAATCGACCTTCTCGCCTTTCTTGACGCCGACGTCGGCGGTCAACTCTGGCACAACCTCCTGCGGGTTGAACACGTCGTAGCCGAGCGCCGCGATGAACGGCATGACGAGTGCGTTTTTGGTTGCTTCCTCGGTTGCAAGATGATCAACGAGGGTCGGAGCGCGTTGGGCGAGAGCGGCGAGCCGGTCAGCAAAGCTCATGTTGAGAGGCCGGTAGTTGAGGCGAGACGGTGATGATACCGCAGAGTTACCAGAAGGGGCCAGCTACTCGAAGCGCCGCCGCTTCGGCTGGTACACATAACAGTTGGACGCTCAGCCGCGTGAAGCTGAGGGCACAGCGTTGGGTCGGAGCGGTGGAGACGCCGAAGGTACGGACGACCGAGAACGCTGGCGCTTCACGTCGGCCTGCAGCGGCGGGTTCTACCGCCCCCGGCGAGGTGTTCGCTTCTTGACTTTCTGGATCACCCAGTCGATGGGCATGAGACGCTCCTGCCCCCCGATCTGGACCGGGCCTACCTGAATCACTACCTCATCCCCGACCTTCGGCTCAAAGCGCTCAGGGTACACTCTCGTAGAAAGTCGTTTGACTGAAAGGGCGCCAGCGAGATTGTCTTCATCCAAGAACTGCTGCACCTCCCGCTCGCCTACTTCGTCCCAAGCATCAAGGTCAACGATAAAGAAAGGATGCTGTGTCCGGCCCAAGCTGTCTAGCTCGTCGTCCTCCGGGACGTAGAGATCAACTCGCCCAATCGTGACCTCGTAGTGCCCTGGCTCGTCAATGACGACGAAGCTGCTCAACTGATCTAGGATTTCCTGGTCTGTCATAGCAAGTAGGGGCGAGGGCGGTAGAACAGTTGGACGATCAGCCGCATGGGGCATCGACCGGGACGGTAGGACGAGGCACAGAATACACCGAAGCCCAGACGAACTAAAAACGCTGACGCCCCATGTCGGCCTGCAGCGGCGGGTTATGCCGCCTTGTATATAGCGGTTGAGTAGACCTTCTCGTTATGGTAGCGGACAAACTTGCGGATGTCGCCGTGGCTGGGGAGGATGTTTAGACCGTTCAGATCGAGCGGAATTGCCCCATAGTCAAGCTGAACATGATGGTTCGGGCAGACACACAGCATGTTCTCGATCTGATCCGGCCCGCCGTGCTCGCCGCCGAGCGGCTGCATGTGATGGGCCTCGGCGTACTTAAGACCGCCACTAAGCGTGACAAACTCGCCGCAGAGCTGGCAGCGGAAGCCATACAGCTCTTTGACCTGCACAGCGAGCGCGGCCTTCCTGAGCCTGAGCTTCCGCTGGCGGTAGACAGCGATGGCGGCCTCGTCGTCAGCGCCAGCGGTGAGGGAGGGGCGGGGCGGCTGGGGAGCCGCAACGCCAGGGATGGTGTCGGCGGCCTCTGCTAAATCAACCCTGATCAATCGGTAGTGTCCGCGTTCTACACGTTCGAAGTAGTGCTGGTGCTGAGATTTGCTCGACTGAGGGCAGTATCTCTGAATGATCTTTTGAATCGTCATCCGGTAGCTACGTCGCCCCTCATACTGCGGCGGTATTCCTCCTCGGTTGTCAGCAACACGGTCCTTGATCTCGCGGACGTGAGCGGTCCCACCAAGCTCGCGGAGCGCCCTGACGATCTCCTGAACGGTGGTGGGCTCAGAACTGACCATGATTGCTGGGTCGCTGGAAGGCGGCATAACAGTTGACCGCTCAGCCGCCCCAAGCTGAGGCTGTGGCGGTGGATCGTAGCGGAGGATACGCCGACGGCTGGCGGAACCGAAAACGCTGGCGCTTGGGGTCGGCCTGCAGCGGTGGGTTATGTGGCGAATTTCAATCTGCTTGTCCAGGCTTTCTATTCATACTTCTTTCCAGACCATGACAGGCCCCATATGCATAGGGCTCCAACCACGACTGAAAGAATCACTTGGGCTGCGTCTCCGTGAGCAAGACCAAAGAAGAAGGTAAAGAGGGCGGACGATCCAAAAAACGCAGATACAGCGAACGCAAGGGCATTACCCAACTGCAAACTGCTCTCTTTTGCAACCTGTCCAATCGTGTGGGCAAAGTTAGAAAAACTCATTGACGCGAACTGCTCAGCTTGCTTCCTCGCGTTGCTGCTCCAATCGCGCAGATCCGCGTCATCGAAAGAAGTCCAGCTACGCGAGGAATCCCTTGACGCAGATGGCGCAGCGGCAGCCGTCGCAGACCGGAACTCGCGCTCTGAGTCGTATTTTGCTCTCGCCTCGGCGTCCGAGAGCATAAGGTATGCTTCGTTGATCCGAATGAATCGGTCGTGCGCATCTGGCTCTTTGTTTTTGTCAGGGTGATATAGAAGTGCTAGCCTCCTATAAGCCTTCTTGACCTCTTCGGTTGTTGCGATGGGATCGAGTCCAAGGATTTCATAGTAGTCACGACTCATCTCTCGGAGCCGCGTTGGATGGAGTGTCTACTGACTTGCTTTTGTCGAGCGCTACCTCTTGCGTATCGCTCTCCTCCGAGGATCGAAACATACTCCGCACGCCGTAGAACAGGCCGAGAGCGATCAGACCAACAAAAGTCTTGCTGCCGCCAGATTCCAGAAGGATCGCGCCTACGAAAAAGAATACGACGATCAGAATTGCAGTGACGGCGACTTTGGCTCCTGTGCTCATGGTTCAGGGGGTTGAGAGTGACGGGGCAGATCAGCGGCGTGTCCAGAGCCACATAACAGGGTTTTATGCGGACTCGGTCCTGATAACGCGCGGTCCGAATCGTGATATCGACGAAAGGGTACGGACCAATCCGTTGTCCCACAACACCTCGTCAACATCGCCCGGAGATACCGGGACTGAGTCCGGATAACGCGCGCTGCAGCCATCCTCACAGCATCATCGATCGGGCTCGCGAATCGGGGCGTCTCACCGGCGTCCACATGGACGTGACGAGTCACGCGCCGGCCCCCTCCCCCACCGCCTCGGCAGGCGTCGCGACGTGCGCCAGCATCCGGTGCAGCAGGTCCGTCCGCGAGCACACCGACGGCGCCACGACCACGATCCGCGCGCCCGTCTCCTCGTTCTGGAGCAGCGCCGCGCACGGGTACCGCTCCCGGCGCGGGCCCGTCACCAGCTGCGTCTCGCGCTCGGTGAACGCGAGCGGCGTGAACGTCCACGGCTTGCGGACCGTCCAGTCCGTGTACACCACCTCGACGCGCTGGTCCGGGTCGACGACGCCGCCCTCGACGTCGAACACGCCGCGGCACGTCGGTCTCGAAGCCGAACAGGCCCGACGACCGTGCTCCCAGGCGGCGAACAGCGGACCGTCGCCCCAGTAGACCGTCCCCTCGTGCTCGGGGCTGGTCGCAGGATCTCGTCGTCGCGCGGATCGTAGTCCTGCCAGCGGCCATCGGCCCAGAGCTTCCACCAGAACATGCCCGCGTGGCCGCCCATCTGAGCGCCGCCGTGGTAGTGGTTCTCGATGTCGATGCGGGGGAAGCGCGGGCCGAGCAGCAGCAGCGAGCCGCCGCGGTCGAGGAAGCCGTCGACCATGTCCGGTCACCGACTCGCCCTGCTTGGTCCGAACGGGAGCTCGTTGCCCACGATCACCAGCAGGTCGCCCGGCGCCCTCGAGGTCGCCGATCTCGCGGGCCGCCACGTGGCGCATCCGGCCGAAGAAGCTGACGGCCGAGCGGACGAAGTCCTGCAGGATGTCCGCGAACAGTCGCGGCTCGTCCATCAGGAGCGGGTTCGCGACCGGCGACCGGCGGCGGCAGCGCCGGCATGGCCAGATCGCCGCTCCACACGCGCTGCGGCGCGTACGCGATCTCGATCGTGTGCGTCCCGCCCGGCTCGACCTCGAAGTGGAAGTACTCGCTCGCCCCGTCCTCGTCCGCCTCGGGCTCGACCTCGACGCCGTCCAGCGTCACGAGCTCGACGCGCCTCGCGCGGCGGCACGCGGAACTCGATCGTCTCGACGGCGCGTCCCTCGAGGACGACGCGGACTCCGTCGGGCGTCTCTTCGAGTCGCGAGCGACCCGTGGACGAGATCGAGGTCGGCGCTCCAGTTGTCCCAGGAGCGCGGCACGGCCGGGGCCAGGCGGATCCGCGCTCGCCCGGCTCGCGGATGCTCAGGCCCACCAGGCCGTACTGAACCGCGTCGAGCAAGGCGCCTGCGCCCGTGATGAAGGCGTGGCCGACGACGTCGTCCTGCGCGCCGTCGTCAGGGTCGAGGTACTCCTCGAACAAGCCCGGGCAGCGTGGGCCGCGCGATCGTGTCGATGATCTTCGACGAGCACGTGCAGGCCGCCCTCGGCGTCGAAGTTCTGGAACCGCGCCTTGGCCTCGTGTGCCATCCACCACGGCCAGACGCGAGCCGTTGTGGTCGTTGTCGGCCGGGACGTAGCGCATCGGCAGGTCGGTCGTGACGGTGCCGTAGGTGCGCCAGAGCCGCTCGCGGATGCGTCTCCAGCGTGCGGAACCGCTCGTTGCGGCTCGCGATCCGCTCGACGACTGCGATGGCGTTGTCGGCCAGCATCAGCGTCGTGTCCGGGACGCCCCACTGGACGGCGTTGTTGAAGTAGCCGGCGGTCTCGTTCCAGAACGCGTCGTGGATCGACTGGCGCGAGCGCGACGGCGAGGTGGCGGTAGCGCTCGGCGTCGTCGTGGCGGCCCAGCGCGTCGCAGATGCAGCTCCATCCGGCGCAGCGCGGCGTAGTAGAGCGCGTTCGAGTACAGCGTCCGCTGGCCTTCGACCAGGCGCAGGAAGCGGCTGTGGTCCATCCACTCCGTCACGTCGACGATCAGCCCGTCGTCGTCGGCGTCGCGCTCGATCCAGATCTCGATCCAGGGCTCGAAGGCGGCCGTCATCTCGCGCCAGCCACTGCGTTGTCGCCGGTGTGCTTGTACACGCGCCAGACGAGCTTGAGAAGCCAGCCCAGCCCCTCGGCGGAGCCGCCCTGGCTCGTGTCGTCGGACACCTTGAGGCCGGACGGGTCGTGCGCGGTGTGGCGCTCGGCCTCGTAGTCGAGCGTCGCGAGAACGGCGTCCATCAGACCGGCCGCGATGCCGCCGGGCCCGAAGCCCGATCCGAAGTCGCGGCTCCACACGTCGCGCCAGCGGAAGATGTCGCAGACCATCTTGGACCCGTCGCCGCCCGGGTGGCCGTCCTCGTCCGGGCTCCAGTCGTAGCCCAGGAGCAGGTGCGCCTTGGCAAACGCGACGGCCCGGTCGAGGTCGGGACCGGCGTCCGCAGGCGGAGCCCGCGCTCGGCCGTCTGGGTCGCCCACCGGCTCGGCGGCCTCGAACGGGTCGCCGACCGCCTGGACGGCCGCCTCGTCGCCCAGCACGAACGCCGCTTGCGCGCCCTCGGCCAGCCGGACCGCAGCGCGCCCGTGGCGGCGTCCGTCCTGGGTCGCCGGGGTCGTCGTGGCGCCCGGCGCTCCAGACCGTCGCGACGCCCTGGTTGGTCTCGACCTCCTGCCGTCCTCGTCGACGCCCGCGCCGATCAGGTCGAGCGCCCATTCCGCCGTCGGCGGTCGCCTCGACCAGCACCAGCGAGCAGGGCGCGTCCGGCTGCGAGGCGACGGTGACGCGCCGCGCCCGTCGATCTCGTACCGCGTCCGCCCCGGCGTGACGAACGTGCGGACCGGCCGGCGTCGGCGGGCGCGCCGTCGACCAGCAGGCGGTAGCCCCTCGACGGGCCGGCAAAGACGAACTCGGCAGAGGCGGCGCGGACGCGAGCGATCAGCCGGCCGTTGCCGACGATGGTCTCGACGTCGTGGTCGTAGACGAGGGGGTCCATGACGCGAGGTCAGGAAGGGGGACCAAGGTAAGCGCTTACCCCGCGCGCCTCGCCCGCGCCGAGAGACGCGGACGGGCGCGCACCGAGCGCGCCGCGGAGACGAGTCGGGCTAGCCCTACGCTGGGCGTTGGCCTCGCGGTACCGCCGGTCCGCCTCGTCCCAGTTGACGACGTCCCACCACGCCGAGACGTAGTCGGGGCGCTTGTTCTGGTACTTGAGGTAGTACGCGTGCTCCCACACGTCGATGCCGATGATCCCGACGTGGCCGTGCAGCGCCGGGCTGTCCTGGTTCGGCATGGCCGTGGATGTGGAGGCCCGGCTCTTGGCCGTAGCCCAGCCACGCCCAGCCCGACCCGAACTGGGTCTTGGCGGCCGTCTCGAACTGGTCCTTGAACGCGTCGAACGAGCCGAACGCCTGGTCGATGGCCGTGGCCAGCTCGCCGGTCGGCTCGCCGCCGCCCGTCGGCGACATGATCGTCCAGAAGATGCCGTGGTTGAGGAAGCCGCCGCCGTTGTTGCGGACGGCCGTCTGCTTGTCCTCGGGGAGCGCGTCGAGGTTGGCGAGCGTCTCGGTGATCGGCTTGTCGGCCCACTCGGTGCCCTCGAGGGCGGCGTTGAGCTTGGTCGGTGTAGCCCGCGTGGTGCTTGCCGTGGTGGATGCGCATCGTCTGCTCGTCGATGGTCGGCTCGAGGGCGTCGTAGTCGTACGGAAGGGGCGGAAGTCGAAGGCCATGGTGAAAGGGGTTGGGAGGGGTCCGGTTGTACCCCGCCCCGCGGTCACCGTTTCCACCCCGCCCGCCCCACGGCTCCGGCGCCCGGCGCTCCCCGACGCCGCCCGGCCCGCCTCGGGACCGGGGCGGGCACGCTCGCTGAACCGGGTCTACGCCAGCGCGTCCAGCATCCGCTGCCGGTCGGCGGTCGTCAGCCGTCCCAGCGCGACCAGCCGGTCGAGCGCCGCCTCGACGGCCTGGCGGTCCGAGGCGTCGGCCGTCGGGTCCGCCGGGGGCGCGCCCGGGCGGACGCCCTCGGCCAGCACCTGCTGCAGGAACCGCTCGACGTACTCGGCCGCCCCGGGCTGCCCCGAGAAGTCGAGCGTCTCCGTGACCGTCGCGCGCCCCCGGTTCAGGTCGATCTCGACCTCGCGCCCGCCCAGCAGCTTCCGCTTGGCGCGGACGCCGACGAGGTCCTCGTAGCGGACCGTCCGCGCGGGCTGGAGGTCGTTGTTCTGAAACACGACGCGGTCGGCCAGGAACACCGCGCCGTCCTTGGCCGAGCCCAGCCGCGTCGCGTCGTAGAGCGCGAGCACGTCGGCCGGGTCCACGTCGGGCGCGTAGTCGGCCAGGGCCGCGTGGAGCTTGCGCGGCCGGCATGTCGGGCGTGACGTAGAGGCCGAGGTCGGGGGCCGTCGGGAGGTAGTCGCGGAGAAGGTCGGTCATCGGGGTCGACGTGGCCGGGCCGTCTCCGTTTCCACCTCCGTGTGCCGCGGGCACCGGCGCCCCGCCCGACCTGCCGGCCTCGGGACCGAGGCGGGCGCGGTGGCCGGGCCGCTCGCCTGGGGCGTGGTGAGGGCCCGCGAGCGGGGGGCGGCGCAGGCTCGCCCCACACGTCTCCTCCTCTGCTTTCGGGTCTAGGGGAGCGTCGTCGCCACGGCGTCGACGCCGAACGCGGCCGCGGTCACGTCGATCACGTGCGCCGGCACGATGCCGAGCACCAGCAGCGCGATGGCGCACGCGGCGACCACGACGGCCGTCGCCCGGGCCACCGGGAACGGGCCTGCTGCGCGTTCGCCGGCGCCTCGTCCGGCGCTCGTCATCCACATCACCACGAGCACGCGGAGGTAGTAGAACCCCGACACGACCGAGGCGAGCACGCCGATGACGGCGAGCCACGTCAGCCCGGCGTCGACGGCGGCGGAGAAGACGAGGTACTTGCCGATAAAGCCGCCGAGCGGCGGGAAGCCGGTCAGCGCGAACATGAACACGCCCATCGCGACGCCCAGCAACGGCTTGCGGTAGCCGACGCCGGCGAGGCTCTCGAGCGTCTGGTCCGCGCCCTGCTCGCCGTCCCACTCGAGCGCGCCGATGACGCCGAAGGCGCCCACGTTCATCACCGTGTACGCCAGCAGGTAGAACAGCGCCGCGCCGTACCCGGCCGCCGTGCCTGCCGCCAGACCGGCCAGGATGTAGCCCGCGTGCGCGACCGACGAGTAGGCCAGCATCCGCTTGACGTTGGTCTGCGACGAGCGCGGCCACGTTGCCGGCGACCATCGTGATCGCGGCCACGACGGCGAGCGTGACCTGGACCGTGCCGTCGACCATGGCCGGCGGGAGCGCGCGCGAGAGCACGACCGCGAGCGCGGCGAACGTGGCCGTCTTCGAGGCCGTCGACATGAAGGCCGTCAGCGTCGTCGGCGCGCCCTGGTACACGTCGGGCGTCCACATGTGGAACGGGACGGCGCTCACCTTGAAGAAGAAGCCGACCAGCAGCAGCGCCGACGCCGGCCAGGAACAGGCCCGTCCGCCCGGTCTCGGCGACGCCCGCGGCCAGCTGGTCGAACAGCATCGTGCCCGTCGCGCCGTACAGCAGCGCGATGCCGTAGAGGAAGAAGCCGGTCGAGAAGGCGCCCAGCAGGAAGTACTTCAGCGCGCTCTCGTTCGCCGTCGACTCCTCGCGGACGAGCCCGGTCAGGACGTAGAGGCAGACCGACATCGTCTCCAGCCCGACGAACAGCGTGACCAGGCTGCCGGCCGAGGCCAGCGTCATCATGCCCGCCGTGGCGAACAGGATGAGCGCGTGCACCTCGCCGTAGTTCCGACCCAGGCGCGAGAGGTACGGGACCGTGAGCGCGACGCTGGCGATGGCGCCGAGCAGGATGATGAGGTTCGCGATGGCGGCCGCGCCGCCGACGAACACCTGCCCGTCGAACGCCGTCCCGGCGTCGCCGACGGCCAGCGCCTGCCAGACGCCCGCGAGCGTCATCCCGACGCCCGCGATCCAGGGGATCGACGCGTCGTCGTTGCGGAAGCTGTCGAGCAGCACCACGAGCACGCCGAGGGCGGCGACCAGCAGGATGGGGCCGGTGGCGGCGAGGTCGGCGAGGAAAGAGTCGTACATGAAGGGGGAGCGCGTGCTCGGATCGGCGACGGACGTCGCTAGAGGGCGTCGATGCGACGGGCGAGGTCGAGGTCGGTCTCGGTGACGCGGTTGCCGGCGTCGTGCGTCGACAGGGCCAGCGTGACGCGGTCGTAGACGTTCGTGATCTCCGGGTGGTGGTCGCGCGCCTCGGCCTCGAACGCGACGCGCGTCAGGAACGCGAAGGCGGCGCGGAAGTCGTCGAACTGGAAGTCGCGGACGATCCGGGACCCGGCCCCGTCCGCCTCGGCGCGCCAGTCACCGAGGTCGGCGAGGGCAGCGGCGAGCGCGTCGTCGGAGAGCGGCGTGCGGGCGGGCATCGGCTAGAACCGGAGCAGGACGCCCGCCGACTCGACCACGGCCTGGGCCGCGTGCGCGGCGTCCGGCGGGTGCGGGATGACGTAGCCCGAGAAGAAGACGAGCCAGACCACGACGTAGATCGGCACCAGGATCGGGAGCGAGTACTTGACGATGTAGCTCACGAACGACGGCGTGTCGACGCCGGCCGACTCGGCGATGGCCTTGACCATGAAGTTGGGGCCGTTGCCGATGTAGGTCAGCGCGCCCCAGAACACCGAGGCGACCGAGATCGCCTGGAGGTAGAACGTCTCGGCCGGCAGCGTCGTCCCGAGCGCGAAGTCGCGGACCATCGCGGGCACGTTGACGTCGATGCCGAACTTGCCCATCGCCGCCGACAGGAAGCTGACGTACGTCGGCGCGTTGTCGAGCACGCCCGAGAGCACGCCCGTCCCGAAGTAGAACGACGTCACCCCCAGCGAGTCCGCGTTCTCGGCCGCGAACGCGCCGATCAGCGTCAGCGCCGGCTGCATCGTCAGGAAGATGCCGATGAACAGGAAGCCGACCTCCTTGATGGGCTCGAAGTTGAAGTCGTTCCCCTTCAGGATGGCCGGGTTCGCCGTCCTGTAGGCCAGGAACGCCACGGCCCCCATGATCACCTCGCGGATGCCGAACGGGACGCCGAAGTGGTGCAAGTCGATGGGGGTCCCCTTCAGGGCCGGGATCACCTTGGGGTCGATAAAGACGGCCGCGATCACGACGGCGAGCCAGGCGAAGCCCACCTTCCCCTCGATCTCGAGCTCGGGCCGGCGCTCGCCGAGCGACACTTCGCCCGGCGTGTGGACCGCGGCCACGTCCTCGACGCCGGGCGCCTCCGGCACGGCCGTCGCGCCCGGCACCTCGCCGGGCTCGACGTCGATGCCCTGGTCCTCGGCCGCCTCCCGCAGGCTCTCCTCCTTGTTGCGCCGGTCGAACACGTAGAACACGGCGACCAAGACCAGGACCGTCGGCAGCCAGATGTACCAGATGTGCGTGACCGTCCAGAAGAACGGCACGCCGCGCAGGAAGCCCAGGAACAGCGGCGGGTCGCCGATCGGCGTCAGCGAGCCGCCGACGTTGGAGACGATGAAGATGAAGAAGATGATGTGGTACGCCTTGAGCCGCCCCGCGTTGAGCCGCATGTACGGCCGGATCAGGAGCATCGAGGCGCCCGTCGTCCCGATAAAGTTGCTCAGCACGGCGCCGACCAGCAGCAGGGTCACGTTGGCCCGCGGCGTCCCGGCAAAGTCGGTCTTGATCAGGATGCAGCCGCTCGCGACGTAGAGCGAGCCCAGCAGCGCGATAAAGGCGAAGTACTCCTCGGCCGCGTGCAGGATCGGGAGCGTGTCGCCGAGCGCCAGGATGTAGTAGGCCGCCACCAGCAGGCCCAGCGCGACGGCCACCTTGGGGTAGTGGTGGTGCCAGAAGTGCGGGTAGAACAGCGGCCCGGTCGCGATCATGCCGAGCAGCAGCGCGAACGGGATCACGAGCCAGACCGGCGGCATCGGCCCGTGGTGGCCCCCTCCCCCCTCGGCCTCGTGCGCCTCGGCGTCGCCGTGGGCGTCGCCGTCGCCGTGGGCGTCGTCGGCGATCTCGCCGGCCGCCCCGATGGCCGCCGCGTCGTCGTCGATGCCGAGCGCCTCGACGCTGGGCGGCGCGTCCTGGGCCGCCTCGGTCGCCTCGACCGCCGCAGCGGGCGCCTCGGAGGCGGGCGTCGGCACGTCGACCGCGTCCTGGGCGGCGGCGCCGACGGTCAGTAGGACGAGGGCGACGAACGCGCGCAACGTCGACAGGGTCAGCGGGGTGAGCCGGGACATGAGCACAGGGGGAAAGGGGGAGCTACTCGCTGTGGGCCGGGACGGCGACCGGGATCGGGGCCGTCACCACGTTCTCGGGCCACGCGACGGGCACGACGACGACCTCGCCGCCCGCCGCCTCGACCGCGTCGGCCTTGGCGATCGACGTCTCCAAGAGCGACCGGACCGCGCGCTCGGAGCGCTCCAGGAACGGCGCGGGCCAGAACCCCATGAGCAGCATCAGCGCCACCAACGGCATCAGGAGCCCGATCTCGCGCCCGTTCAGGTCCGTCATGGCCGCGTTCTTCTCGTCCGTGATCTCGCCGAAGAACGTCCGGTAGACCATCCACAGCAGGTAGACGGCGGCGAAGATGACGCCGGTCGTCGCGACCGCGATCAGGAGCGGGTTGCCGACCGTCGGCGAGCCCCACGAGCCCAGCAGGATCATGAACTCGCCCACGAACCCGTTCAGGCCCGGCAGGCCGGCCGAGGCGAACACGCTGAACAGCATGAAGAAGGTCAGGACCGGGACGGACTTGGCGATCCCGCCGTAGTCGGCCATGGCGCGCGTGTGGCGCCGCTCGTAGAGCATCCCGATGATCAGGAACAGCGCGCCCGTCGAGATCCCGTGGTTGACCATCTGGATCAGCGAGCCCTGGACGGCCACCACGTCGAAGGCGAACACGCCCAGCACGACGAACCCGAGGTGGGACACCGACGAGTAGGCGACGAGCTTCTTGACGTCGGTCTGGGCGAACGCCACCAGCGCCCCGTAGACGATCCCGACGACGGCCAGGATGGCGACCGGCATCGCGAACCGCTCGGCCGCGTTCGGGAAGAACGGGACGACGAACCGGAGCAGCCCGTACGTCCCCATCTTCAGGAGCACGCCGGCCAGGACCACCGAGCCGCCGGTCGGCGCCTGGGTGTGGGCGTCGGGCAGCCAGGTGTGGAGCGGGAACAGCGGGACCTTGATCGCGAACGCCAGCCCGAACAGCCCGAACAGCCACATCTGGGCCGACATCGGGACGCCGAACGAGACCAGCTTGTACCAGTCGGTCGTGAACACGCCGTTGTTGACCGCGTCGCCGGCCTCGAACCCGAGCCACAGGACGCCGACCAGCATCAGCAGCGACCCGACGAGCGTGTAGATCACGAACTTCATCGCCGCGTAGACCCGGTCCTCCCCGCCCCAGATGCCGATGATGAACACCATCGGGATCAGCGTCAGCTCGAAGAAGATGTAGAACAGGAACACGTCGAAGGCCGCGAACACGCCGAGCACGCCGGTCTCCAGCAGCAGCATCAGCGCGTAGTACCCCTTGTGCGCCTTGCCGATGTAGGTCCACGACGAGAGCACGATGATCGGGCCCAGGAGCGTCGTCAGCAGGATCAGGAGCAGGTTGAGCCCGTCGACGCCCACGAAGTACGTGATGTCGACGGCGCCGAACCACGGGAGCCGCGTCGCCATCTGGGGCGCGGCGGCGGTCGAGACGGCCGGGTCGAACCCGAGCCACAGCCCGACCGAGACCACGAACGTGGCGACGGTCACGCCGAGCGCGCCCCAGCGGACCGCGCTCACCGACGGCAGCGCCAGCACGAGCAGCGCGCCGACCGCGGGCAGGAAGATGACGAGCGAGAGGAGCCCGGAGAAGTCAGCCATTCGTACAGGTAGGTCGGCCTCGGGGCCGAGGCGGGAGGGGTCGGGCTAGACGAACAGGACGAGCGCGACGACGGCGACCACGCCGACCACGATGGCCATGGCGTAGGTCTGGACGACGCCCGTCTGGACGCCGCGGAGCCAGCCGGCCAGGCTGCGGACGCCGTGGGCGACGCCCATCACGGCGCCGTCGATCACGTGCTTGTCGAACGGGCCGAGCCCGTCGCGCGAGCCGTGGACGATCGGCTGGACGACGGTCGCGTCGTAGGCCTCGTCCCAGTACCACTTCCGGCTGGCGACGCCGTAGAGCCAGCCCATCGACCGGCGGATGCCCCGGTCGGCCTCGGGGCCGCGCTTGCCGAACCGGAGCCCGAGCCACGCGACGAGCACGCCGATCACGGCGAGCGCCGCGCCCAGCCCGAGCAGGATCCACTCGACCGTGTGCGAGGCGTGGTGCACGTCGAGCGTCGCGAACATCGACCCGGCCGGGGCCGTCGCCGACTCGAGCGCGTCGGCGACCGGGCCGAGGTGGCCGTCGTGGCCCACGAGCCAGCCGTGGATCCACGAGGCGTTCTCGCCCAGCACGGCGGGCAAGCCGAGGAAGCCGGCGCCGGCGGCCAGGACGGCCAGCACCACGAGGGGCACCGTCATCGTCCAGGGGCTCTCGTGCGCCCGCGTCCCGAGCGCGCCCGGCCACCGCGACTCGCCCTCGAACGTCAGCAGGTAGGCCCGCGTCATGTAGATCGCCGTCAGCACCGCCGTCACCAGCCCGACGACCCACAAGGCCATGTAGCCGATGTGGACGTTCTGGCCGAACTCGAACGTCCGGAACAGGATCTCGTCCTTCGAGAAGAACCCGGCCAGCGGCGGGATCCCGGCGATGGCCAGCGTCGAGACCAGGAAGGTCAGCGCCGTGACCGGCATGTCCCGGCGCAGCCCGCCCATCGTCCGCATGTCCTGCGCGTCGAACGGGCCGTCGTACGGGAGGGGGTTGTTGCGCAGCGTGTTCTGGGTCGCCTCCGAGTCCAGCGGCGTGCCGTGGCTGCCCGGCCCGTGGTGCCCCTCGATGAGCCCGCGGTGCTCCAGCTCGTGCTCGACGTGGTGCATCGAGTGGATGACCGAGCCCGAGCCCAGGAACAGGCACGCCTTGAAGAAGGCGTGGGTCATGACGTGGAAGATGGCCACGAAGTAGGCGCCGACGCCGGCCGCCAGGAACATGTAGCCCAGCTGGCTCACCGTCGAGTAGGCCAGGACCTTCTTGATGTCGTTCTGGGTGATGGCGACGGTCGCCGCCATGATCGCCGTCAGCGCGCCGACGGTCGCGATCACGGCCATCGCGCCGGGCTGGAGCAGGACGAGCGACGACAGCCGGGCCAGCAGGTACAGCCCCGAGGTCACCATCGTCGCCGCGTGGATCAGCGCCGAGACCGGCGTCGGGCCGGCCATGGCGTCGGGGAGCCAGACGAACAGCGGGATCTGGGCGCTCTTGCCGGTCGCCCCGATGAAGAGCAGCAAGCACACCCACAGCCCGGTCGAGCCCTGGAACAGCGCCAGCGTCTCGGGCGCCAGCAGCGTCGTGAAGTCGAGCCCGAACGGGCCCGAGGTGGCCGCGGTCACCGTCCGGTAGATGACGAACATGGCCAGCAGGAAGGCGAAGTCGCCGATCCGGTTGACGATGAACGCCTTGTTGGCCGCCGCCGAGTTCTTGAGGTCGGTGTACCAGAACCCGATCAGCAAGTACGAGCACAGCCCCACGCCCTCCCAGCCCAGGAACAGCACCGGCAGGCTCTCGGCCAGCACCAGGTTGAGCATCGCGAAGATGAACAGGTTGAGGTAGGCGAAGAACCGCCAGTACCCCGAGTCCCCGTGCATGTAGCCGATGCTGTACAGGTGGATCAGCGCGCCGACCCCGGTGACGATCATCGTCATCAGCAGGCTCAGCTCGTCGATCCGGTACGCGAAGTCGACCCGCAGGTCGCCGGCCGACATCCAGGTAAAGTAGCGGACGACCTCGGCCTCGGCGCCGCCGAGCATCCCCAGGAACAGCAGGACCGTGACGCCGAACGGGACCGCGACGGCGGCCAGCGCGAGCCCCCCCAACAGCCACTCTTGCTTGCGGTAGGCGGGCGAGAACAGGCCCATCATCCCGTTGAACGCGGCCACGAGCAGCGGCGGGAGCAGGATGAGCCGGACGAGGAGTTCCATGGTGGAGGGCAAGGGGGATGGGGCACGCGGCACGGGGCGGAGAGGCCTCAGGCCTCGTGCCCCTGGCCTTCTACCCTCTGAACAGGCGCAGCTCGTCGATGTTGACGGTCAGCTTGTTGCGGAACATGGCGATCACGATGGCGAGCCCGACGGCGGCCTCGGCCGCGGCCACGCTCATCACGAAAAAGACCAGGATCTGCCCGTCCACGTCGCCGAAGGCCTGGCTGAAGGCGACGAGCGTCAGGTTGACCGCGTTCAGCATCAGCTCGATGCTCAGGAACACGACGATCACGTTCCGCCGCAGGAGCACGCCGAGCACGCCGATCGTGAAGAGCACGGCGCTCAGCGAGAGGTACCAGGTGAGGTCCATTCGGGTGGGTCAGGGTTGGCGGTGTCGGCCTGTCGGCTCGGGGGTGACGGCGTCGGGCTGTCGGCCGGGGTGCGGGTCCGTGGGGCCCCTGGGCCCCGGACCCTGGCCCCTCTAGACGAAGCGCTTCTTGGCGAGGAGGACGGCGCCGATGGTGGCCGCGAGCAAGAGCGCCCCGACGATCTCGAGCGTGAACGCGTGCCGGGTCAGGAGGGCCACCCCGATCTGCTCGACCGAGGTCGGGTCGAGCGGGACCACGGCGACCTCGCCGGGCGCGACCGCGACGGCCTCCCCGTCGGGCCCCACCACGACGGCCGGGCCGGCCGGGTCGACCACGGCGGCCTCCACCTCGGTGGGGTCGGCGACCAGGTCGGTCCGCTCGACGACGGCCGTCAGCAGCAGGGCGAGCACGGAGACGCCGCCCACGAAGGCGACGGCCCGGGTCCAGGTGAACGCGCTCAGGCGCGGCGTCTGCTCCAGGTTGAGGAGCATGATCACGAACAGGAACAGGACCATGATGGCCCCGGCGTAGACCAGGATCTGGACGACCCCGATGAACGCCGCGTTCAGCGTGAGGTAGAGGCAGGCGATGGCCAGCATCGTCTGGACCATCCAGAGCGCGCTGGCGACGGGGCTCCGCGAGATCAGCATGCCGAGCGAGCCGGCGACTGCGAACACGGCGAACACGAAAAAGAGGAACGTCTCCACAGCGTTGGGTGAGCGTGAGCCGAGACCGGGCACGAGCGCCCGGTGAGGGGACGCCAAGATACCGGCCGCGCGGCGACGCGGACAACCAGGTGGAGATCGGGGCGGGATCTCTCGGTGAAGAGCCCGACCCGGCCCGGGCGCCGGCCGAGGCCGGACGCCGGCCGAGGCCGGACGCCGGCCGAGGCCGGACGCCGGCCGAGGCCGGACGCCAGGCGGGGCCGGACGCCAGGCGGGGCCGGGCCCGTGCCGGGTGCCCACCCGGCTATCTTCGTGGACGCATGGACGCCCCGGTACCCCCCCCCGCCCCCTCCGCCCCCCGCCGCGTCCGCAAGCGGGACCTGATGGTGCCGGTGCTCCTGAGCCTGGGCGCCGTGGGCGTCATCCTGTGGCTGACGTTCGAGCCGGGCACGTTCGCGACCGTCCGCTCGACGTTCGAGCCGGCCTACCTGCTGGGCGCGCTCGGGATGCTGGCGGTCCAGATCGGGGCCGGCGGGTTGCGGCTCCGCCACGTCTCGCGCGGCGCGCTCTCGCCGGTCGCCGGCGTCCGGGCCCAGCTCACCTGGGACTTCATGTCGGCCGTGACGCCGTCGGCGATGGGCGGGGCCCCGTTCGCGGCGTTCTTCATCGCGCGCGAGAACGGGGTGGCGTACGGCCAGGTGACCGCGCTCATGCTGTTCACGATGCTCATGGACCAGCTGTGGTTCGCGACGTTGATCGTGACGCTGTACGTCTCGGCCATCTGGATCCCCGTCTTCCCGACGGCGCTCGGGGCGGCCGGGATCGGGACGGTCGCGGCCTACCTCGGCGGGATGCTGTGCTACATCGCGTTCTTCGCCTACGCGACGCTCGTCCGGCCCGAGTTGCTGGAGGGGCTGGCCAACCGGGTCGTCCGGTTCCGGTGGCTCCGCCGGTTCGAGGGGACGGTCCGCCGCGAGACCCGCAAGCTCCGCCAGCAGGCGACGGTCCTGCGCGGGCAGCCGCTGGGGTTCTACCTCAAGGGGGCCGCCTACACGTTGCTCTACTGGACCGGCCGCTACGGCATCGTGCTCCTGGTCGCGATGAGCTTCTGGCGCGAGTTCCGCCACGTCCTGTTCGTCATGCGGACGGCGGGGCTGTGGCTGGCCGGGCTCGCCATGCCGACGCCGGGCGGGTCCGGCGGGATCGAGGCGCTCTACATGCTCTACCTCGCCCCGCTCCTGCCGCCGGGCTACGGCGGCGCGGCGCTCCTGGCGTGGCGGGCCGTGGCCTACTACGGGGTCCTGGTGCTGGGCCTGTTCGTGGCCGGCGGCGCGGTCCGGGCCCTGCTGGCCGGCGAGACCCCGCCCGCCTCGCTGACGCCCCCGGACGCCCCGGCCGGCGACCCGGCCAGCGACGTCCCCCCGCCCCCCCCTCCCACCGACGGGCTCGCGCCCGAGCCCGCCCGATGACGCCCCGCCCCCTCGCCGACCGCCGCGCCGAGGCGGACCGGTTCGACCTCCGCCGGATCCACCCCGTCGTCCGCTACGGGTCGGCGAGCGACCGGTACGCGGCCTGGATCGACCAGGTCTACCCGCGCGACGTCTGGGCCGGCGAGGTGACGACGCGGAGCAAGACGGTCGGCGGGCGGGCCTACCAAGAGCGACTGCTGCCGGTCGCGTCGGTCGAGGCCTACTTCCAGCACTTCGGGGTGCTCGAGATCGACTCGACGTACTACCGGCCGCTGCTGGAGGCGACCGGCAAGCCGTCGCCGGGCCTGTTCACGCTGGAGCACTACGCGGACGCCTCGCCGGCGAACGCGCGCTACCTCCTGAAGGCGCCCCAGCAGGTCGTCGCGCGGCGGCTCCGGCGCAAGGTCGACGGGCGGTGGGCCTACGTCGAGAACCCGGACTACCTCGACCCGGACCTGTTCACCCAGCGGTTCCTGGTGCCGGCCCAGAAGAAGCTGGGCGTCAAGCTGGCCGGCGTCATCCTGGAGCAGCCCTACGAGCGGGCCTCGGAGAGCCCGCCGCCCGAGACCTTCGTCGCCGAGTGGGACCGGTTCATCTCGGAGGTGCCGAACGACGCGGCCTACCACCTCGAAGTCCGCTCGTCGCACCTGCTGACGCCGGCCTACCTGGAGTGGCTCGCGAACCGGGACCTGGGGTTCTGCTTTAGCCACTGGCAGTGGCTCCCGCCGCTCATCGACCAGTGGCGGTTGGCGGGCGAGCGGTTCACGTCGTCGTCGGGCGAGGCGGTCGTCCGCCTGATCCAGCCGCGCGACATGCCGTTCGACGAGTCGTGGCAGCGGGCGTACCCGTTCGAGGGCCCGGCGGCCGGGCTCAGCGACACGCGCGACGCCCAGCGGATGGTCGACGAGGCGACGGCGCTGACGTACCAGGCCGTCGAGGCGGGCGTGGTCCTCAACGTGATCGGCAACAACCGGGCGTGGGGCAACACGCCGGACCTGGCGCGGACGCTGGCCCACCGGTTCCTGGACTTCGCCGAGCGCAAGGGGGCCTAGACCGGCGCCCGGACCGCTCGGGCAGGGGGGCGCCCGGGTGTGCCCCATCCGGAGCGGAGCCGGACCGAGACCCTCCCCCACCTCGGCGTGCCGACGGGGGCACCGAGGCGGGCGAGGCCGGGGCGTCACGCCATCAAGATCGGGGGGTCGCTGGACCGACCGGGCCCCGGCGGTACCGCCTGGCCGTCGCCGCCGGGGACCGTCTGGCCGTCACCGCCCGGCGTGCCGGTCCGGTCGGACCGGTCGGCCGGCGCCATCGGGTCGCGGTCGGACGAGGGCGTCGTGCTGCGCTCGGCGGCCTCGGCCTCGCGGACCGTCGAGAACGCTCGGCCGACCTCGGGGGCCTGGGCGTCCTGGGTCCGGACGTCGCTCATCACGTCGGCCAGCACCGAGGCGTGGCCGTCGCCGAGCGGCGCCGCGTCGGGCGCGGCCCCAGCCACCGCCTCGCGGACGGCCGCGGGCGTCAGGTCCCCGGTCCCCCGGGCGAGGTCGAGGAGGGCGTTGGTGGCCGCCGACGAGCGCTCGGCGCCGACGGTGCCGGCCAGGAGCGCGTCGGTCAGCTTGGCGACGTCCTCCAGGTAGGTGGCCTGGTCGGGGTGGGCCCGGAGCACGTCGTGGGCGGCGTCGAGCCGGGCCTCCGGCGACGGCACCTGCTGGACGGCGAGGTCGGCCCGGGCCGCCTCGACGAACGCGTCGACCGAGTCGAACCGGGTGAGCGCGGCGGCCTCGTCGACCAGGACGTAGGTCCCGGTCGAGCCGCCCTGGACCGACGTCCGGACCAAGACGTCCTGGCCGTTCGCGGCCATCGCGTCGAGCACGGCGGCCACGTCGGAGCCGGGCCGGCCGACCACGACCGCGCCAGCCGGGTCGAGCGCACCCGGGAACGTGAGCTGGACCTGGGGGTCGCCGGGCCGCTCGGTGTCGGCGACCCACCTAGCTTCGTCGCCCGTCATGCCCACCCGGGCGGCCTCGTCGTCCCAGGCCCCGACGCCGACGACGGAGTCGAACTGGCGGACGGCGTAGGCCTCGGGGCTCTCCGTCCCGAGCGGCTCTCGGGCCTCGACCGGCGGACCGCCGACGGGCGGGGTCCCGACCGGGGGCGTCTCGACCGGGGGCGTCTCGACCGGGGGCGTCTCGACCGGGGGCGTCTCGACCGGGGGTGTCCCGGTCCCGTCCAGCGGGACCTCTTGCGACACGGCTCGGGCCAGGACCGCCCACGTCTGACTCCCGACCACGCCGTCGACGTCAGAGCCGGTGAAGCCGGCGGCCCGCTGCGCGGCCATCACGGCGTCGCGCGTGCCGTCGCCGAAGCTCCCGTCGACGCCGTCGCCGTCGGGGCCGGTCGCGCCCAGGTCGTGCCCGAGGCGGAGCAGGGCGGCCTGGAGGTCGGCGACGGCCGGGCCGGCGTCGCCCCGGGACAGCGTCGGGAAGGCCGGCTCGCTCCGGAGAGGGTCGGGCTCCAGCCCACGGGCGCCGACCACGCCCATGTCGACGTAGTACCCCTTGCCGCCGGGCGTCTCGTTCTCGAGCACCGTGTGGCCGATGGCCCGGACGCCGCCCTGGCTCAGGAACGCCGCGCTCTCGATCCGCTGCTCGTCCGACAGGTCCGGGTTGGCCAAGATCGACCACAGCTGGTCCCGGTCGCCGGTGAACTCGGTGTCGGCGAACGGCGCCATGCGCTCGGCGACGTAGCTGTCGGGGTTGGCGCGGGCGTAGGCCTGGAGGTCCGGGAGGATCTCCTGGCTCCGCTGCTCGCGCCACCCGACGTAGGCGAGCCCGTCGCGCACGGCGGGGTTCTGGAGCTCGGCGGAGGTCAGCTCGCGGCCCAGCTCGCGCTCGGCGACGGCGACGCCGCGCTGGACGCGCTGCTCGAACTGGGCCCGGGAGTCGGCCTGCGAGGTGATGCTGCTGCCGCCCTCCTGGAACGTGCCCGTGTTGAAGCCGGCCGCCGGGTCCGCGTTCTCGCGGCCGAAGCTGAACTGGCCCTCGTGGCCCGGGAGCGACACGCCGACGTTGCGGAGGAACGTCAGCTCGTCGCCGTTGCGGGCCCCGATGGCCGAGAACAGCTCGGGGATCACGTTGTCGCCGTAGATCCCCCGCATGATCTGGCGCACCTGGGGGAGCGTGGCCTCGGCCAGGTCGATCCGCCCTTGGCCGGGCGAGCGCGAGAGGATGTCGGCGCTCGACGTGGCCGCGAACGCGCCCGGCGTGTCGTACCCGACCGCGCCCGTCTGGGGCGCCGGCTGGGGCGGGGCCGGCTCGGGCGCCGGGTCGACCGGGGCCGTCTGTCCCTGGTCCTGCCACAGGCCCCGCTCGCGGGCGGCGGCGATCGTCTGGGAGCCCAGCACGCCGTCCACGTCGGCCCCGGTCATGCCCGCAGCGCGCTGGAGGCTCTCGACGGCGGCCTTGGTCTGCTCCCCGTAGTAGCCAGTCACCGACTCGGCCGGCAGGAAGCCGCCGGCAGCGAGCTGCTCCTGCGCGGCCGTCACGAACGCGTTGCGCGCGCCGACCGAGAGGTACGCGAACTCGGCCGGGCTCCGCCCCACCATCGCCTCGGCGTCGAGGTGGTTCCCCTGGCTCCGGAACGTCGGGGGCTGGGTGTCGAAGGCCGCTTGGTCGTACGACGTGATGACCTCGGAGTGGAAGTGGGGCCCCGTCGAGTTGCCGGTCGAGCCGCCCAGCCCCATCGTCTCCCCCTGACGGATCACGTCGCCCGGCTGCCAGTCCGGCTCCTGGTTGTAGTGGAGGAACACGTAGGCGTTGCCGAAGCCGTCGACGGCGTACAGGGCGTTCCCGTTGCTGCCGTAGCCGGCGTCGTTCGGCCCGATCGTCGCGACCACCCGGAGGTCGATCGGGGCGCGGTGCGGCTCGCCGATCTCGGCGGCGTAGTCGGTCCCCATGTGGGGCCCGCTCTCGCGGACGCGCCCGAACGGGCTGGTGACGAGGTTGCCGTTGCCGGCGCTCTGGAAGATCTGGTCCGGGTCCATGGTGGCTAGGAGGTGCGCGTCGAGGGTGGCGGGGAGACGAGCCAGTGGGGAGCGAGAGGCGGCCTCAGCGGGCCGGGTCGACGACGGAGATGCCGATCTCGCGGAGCGCACGGGCGCGGGCGTCGTCGAGGCAGCCGCCGTCGCTCAGCCCGTCGGCGCGGCACGCCGTCAGCGGGTCGCTGTAGGTCCCCCTCAGGATGTCGGCGTAGGTCTCGGTCCCGCCCACCTGCTCGGCCTTCCAGGCCGAGTTCTCGCGCATCAGCTCGCGGAGCACCGGCTCCGACACCTCGGCGGCGAGCGAGAACGAGTCGGTGTTCTCCGGCAGCAGGCTCTCGCACGAGTCGCCGTCGACGCGGAGCAGGACCGGGTGGAAGTCGGCCGCCCGGCGCGACGTGGGCTGGCCCGGCATGTGCCATTCGAGCAGCACCACCTCGGTGCCCGCCTCGTCGGCCCGGGCGGTGACCGCGAGGTCGGCGTCGAGCTCGCGGACCGACGCGGGGACGCAGGCCTCCAGGTCGGGCGAGAGCCCGCCGGCCGGCGTAGCCGGAGGCGACGCGGCCGGAGCGCTGGGGGCCGGGGCGTCCTGAGGCGGCGGGGCGGGCGGGGCCTGGGCGGGCGCCTCCGGCGTGGCGCAGCCGACGAGCACGAGGGCGGAAAGGACCGGGGCGAGAAGTCGGGTCATGGACCTGGGGGGCTGGACCCCAGGGTAGACCGAAATCTGTTTTGTGTCAATAGACGCTAGACCAAAATCCAAGCTCTTCCTCCCGCCGGCCCCGCAGACTCGGCCGCCTCGGTCACGCGCTCCGCCCCCCGGCGGCCGTCCCGAGGCGGGCCCCGACCGCCGTGCGGCGACCCGTCGCCGACCTCAACCGCTCTCGGGTGGAAAGCGGCTGTCCCCAACGTCTTGGCACGGACTCCGCTCTCGCCCCCGGTCCCCCGACAACCAGCCGTCGCGGGATGCGCCGTCGCGGGATGCGCCGTCGCAGGGACGGCCGAGTCAATCCGCACGGCCAGGCGGCCGACCGCGACACCGGATGGGTCCTCGCGTGCTTAGGGACGACGATGTGGGGCGGCGTGCGCTGGAACCTGACGTTCCGGACAGGCCGCCCCACACTCGAGACCGGCTCTAGGCGGCGGCCGGGGGGAACAGCGGGTAGATCGTCGCCACCGGCCGGACCGACGCGTGCTCGGCCGACTCGGCCACGGCCTCGTGGACCTGGTCGGCGGTCGCCTCGGCGTTGCGCTGGACGGCGGCGAGCTGGGCCACCTGGCGGCGCAGGCGGCGCCCCCGGCGCCGGGCCGACCGGTTGAGGATCGAGTTGAGCTGGAGCCGGATCGCCTCGGTCCGCCGGGGGCCGACGCCGTCGAGCTCGCGCAGCCGCCCGTCGTGGGCGGCCCGCTCCAGTTCGGCGAGCGACTCGATGCCGAGGTCGCCGACCAGGACGCCGGCCAGACGCTCGCTCACGCCGGGGACGGTCGCCAGCAGCGCCACCGGGTCGGCCGCGCGCAGCAAGCGGTCGCGGAGCCCGATCCGCCCGGTCTCGACGTACTGAGCGATGTGGTGGGCCAGGTTGACGCCGATGCCGGGCAGCGACAGCAGCGCGTCTCGGCCGCCCTCGCCGTAGAGCCGGGCGACCGGCTCGTCGAGGTCGCGGACCATGGCGGCCGCCTGGAGATAAGCCTGGACCCGGTACGGGTTGGTCTCGCCCTGGCGGACGAGCACTTCGGCCATCTGGTCGAGGGCCTCAGCGAGCTCGGGGTTCGTCGGTCCGATGGGAGACATGGGTCGCGGGGTCAATGTGGCTCAAGATCGAGAGCCCCAGTGCCATGTGTCTGTCACACGACGCACACCGACCCATGCTCCCTTTTACGGCACGTGGCGAGCGATTCCCGCCCGATCTCACCAAAAGCGAGGAGGCATGTGTGGCGAGCCCCGCTGTCACTCGAACTGGGCCCGGAACGCGTCCAGCTCGGCCCGCATCCGCTCGACCTCGGCCTCCAGATCGGTGACCCGCTCGGCCAGCGTCGGCCCGCCCGCGACGGGCACGGCCGGCCGGTCCTCCTCTCCCCCACCGTCCTCGCCTTCGGCGAGGCTCGGGGCTGCCTCGACGTCGCCCGACAACGTGTGGGCAAAGCGGTCCGCGGACTGCCCCGGCTCCCGCGCCAGGCGGACCACCAGGGGCTCGTCGCGGTCGCCCAGCATCCACAGCGCCTCCTCGGCGTCCTCGACGCCGGCGAAGTCGGCCAGCCGGGCCGTCCGCGTGCGGATCTCGCCGGGCGTCTGGGGGCCGCGCAACATCAGCACGGCGAGCGCGGCCAGCTCGCGGTGCGACAGGTCGAGCGACCGATCGAGGTTGTGGCGGAACTTGGCGACCCGGTGGCCCGCCCCGGCCGTCGTCCCGACCAGGCCGCGGCGCATCAGCCGCTCGGCGGCGTCCTGGACCTCGCGGCTCGACAGGGCCATGACCGGGTCGCGCGACGACTTCTGGTTGCACGCCGCAACCAGGGCGTTGAGCGTGAGCGGGTAGTGGTCGGGCGTGGTGAGCGCCTTCTCGACGAGCGCGCCAGCGACGCGGGCCTCGGTGGGGTCGAGCGTGGGACGGGACATGCGGGGAGTCGGGGGAGGTCGGGGGCCGGAAGGTGCAGGCTCCTCGCGCGCCGCGCAAGCCGGTTCTCGCGTGCGACCAGGGCGCAGCCTGGCCCCTCCCTACCCCACCGCCCGGTCCGCCTCGGCGAGCCAGCGGGCGACCTCGGCGTCGAACAGGCCGGCCCAGGCCGGCGGCGGCGGCGCCACGAACGTCCGGCGGTCGCGGAGCGTCGGGTGGTCGATTGCGAGGCGGACGGCGTGGAGGGCGACCCCGCGGCCGTCCGCGAACGGCGCCCGGGGGTCGCCGTAGCGGAAGTCGCCCAGGACGGGGGCCCCGCGCGCGGCCAGTTGGGCGCGGATCTGGTGCTTCCGGCCGGTCTCCAGCGCCACCTCGACGAGCGACCGGCCGCCCCGGACCGCCACCGTCCGCCAGCGGAGCGCGGCCCGCTGCGACTCTGGCGCCCCCACCGGCACGACGCGGACGCTCCCCCCGTCGCCCTTGTCGACCCCGTCGACGGCCTCGGCCCAGCCCCCGCCGTCGTCGAGGTGGCCGTCCAGGACCGCGAGGTAGGTCTTGCCCGGCCCGCGCCGGCGGAACTGGTCGCTCAGCCGGCCCGCCGCCTTCGACGTCCGCGCGAGCACCACGACCCCGCTCGTCGGCCGGTCGAGCCGGTGGACCAGGCCGACGAACACGTTGCCGGGCTTGCCGAACCGCTCCTTGAGGTACCCCTTGGCCTGGGTGACCAGGTCCGGGTCGCCGGTCGCGTCGGCCTGGGACAGCACGCCCGGCGGCTTCGCGACGACGAGCAGGTGGTTGTCGAGGTAGAGCGGGTCCACGGCGCGACCGAGGCGGGCCTAGCCGTCGGCCCGGACCGCCTCGGGCTCGTCGACGGGCTGGCCGACGAACCGGACGATGGCGACCAGGACGAGCGCGCAGATCGGCATCATGACCCACCAGGGCGCGTCGAACCCGGTCGGGAGCGTGCCCAGCAGCAGCGCCACGGCGCCCGTCGTCAAGGCGTACGGGAGCTGGGTCCGGACGTGGTCGATGTGGTCGCAGCTCGACGCCAGCGACGACAGGATCGTGGTGTCCGAGATCGGCGAGCAGTGGTCGCCCCAGACCGCGCCGGCCAGGACCGCGCTGACCGTCGAGTAGATGATGTGGTTGTAGTCGCCCGACGTGTGGAGCCCGTCGGCGGCCAGGACGCCCCACGCGAGCGGGATCACCAGCGGCATCAGGATGCCCATGGTCCCCCACGACGACCCGGTCGAGAACGCCGTCGCGGCGGCCAGCAGGAACACGAGCGACGGCACGAACCCGGGCGACAGCGTCCCCGAGAGCGCCGTCACCAGCACGTCGGCCGTGCCCAGCGCCTCGTTGACGCCCGCCAGCGCCCAGGCCAGCACCAGGATGATGACGGCCAGCAGCATCGTCCGCATCCCGGCGTACCACGCCTCGATGGACTGCTCCAGCGTCAGGATCCCCTGCCCCACTGTGAGCGCGACGGCCGTCAGGACCGACGCGAGCGAGGCCCACATCATGGCCGTGTAGCTGTTGGCGTCGCCGATGACGTTCGTCAGCGTCATCTCGCCGCCGGACTCGGCGACGGCCGCTCGGCCGGTCAGGACCAGCCCGACGATCACGCCGACCACGAGCACGCCGATCGGCAGGACGGCGTTGACCAGCCGGCGGGGCGCGTCCTCGGGCGGCGTCATCAGTTCGGCCTCGGCCTCGGCCGCCTCGGCGTTCGAGCCGGGCCGGTACAGCTGGCCCGTCCGGCGCGCGCGGCGCTCGGCCGCCAGCATCGGCCCGAAGTCGCGGCGCGTCCCGGCGACGAGGTAGACGAAGAACAGGGCCAGGATCGGGTAGAACGAGTACGGGATCGAGTTGAGGAAGACCGAGTACGCGCCCTCGTCGTAGCCCGGGAGCGCGTCGATGGCCGTCCCGATCAGCCCGACCTCGTACCCGATCCAGGTCGTCGTGAGCGCGAGGCACGCGACCGGCGCCGCCGTCGAGTCGACGATGTAGGCCAGCTTCTCCCGGCTCACGCGCAGGCGGTCGGTGATCGGGCGCATGGTGCCGCCCACGATCAGCGTGTTGGCGTAGTCGTCGAAGAAGACGGCCGTGCCCAGGATCGCCGTCGCCATCTGGCCCCGCCCGGCCGAGCGCGCCCAGCGCGTCGCGACGTCGACGATGGCCGCCGTCCCGCCGTTCTTCTGGATCAGCCCGACCGTCCCGCCGATCATCAGCGTGAAGATGATGATCGCCGCGTGGTCGCTGTCGGCCAGCGCGCCCAAGACGTAGACCTGGACGGTGGCGAACAGGCCCGTGAACCAGCCGAACAGGAGGTCGCCCGTCACGATCCAGCTGCCCAGCCAGACGCCCACGAACAGGGCCACGATCACCTGGCGCAGCAGGAGCGCCGCCGCGATCGCGATCAGCGCCGGCAGGACGGCCAGCCAGCCCACGCCCGGCCCGGCCTCCTCCGCCTCGGCGACGGCGTCAGGCGTCCCGACCGCCAGGCCGCCGGCGGCCGGCGGCTCGTCCAGAAGGACCGGCGCGTCGGCGGCGTCCAGGCCCTCCGGGCTCTGGATCACGGTCACGCCGGACCCCGACGTGTCCGGGACGGTCGCTTGGGACGCCGCGCCCCCGCGGCCTCCTGCAGCCCCGTCGCCGACCCGCCCGGCTCGGACGTCTGGGGCACCTGGGCCGCCGCGCCGACGGCGACGAGCGCCAGCAGCAGCGCGAGCGCTCGGAGGCCACCCCGTCCACGGATCGACCGAGGCGGGCGGGGCTCTCGTGCCCTCGGGCCGGTTGCACAGAGCGGGGCGAGGTCTCTCATGGCGAGGTCTCTCATGCCGTCCCGAAGATGCGGTCGCCGGCGTCGCCCAGGCCGGGCCGGATGAACGCGTTCTCGTCCAGCTCCCGGTCCAGCGCCGCCGTGACGACGGGGACGTCGGGGTGGAACTCCTCCAGCCGGGCCACGCCCTCGGGCGCGGCCACCAGGCACACGAACGTGAGGTCCTTGGCGCCCCGGCTCTTGAGGTGGTTGATCGCGCCCGACGCGCTCCCGCCGGTCGCCAGCATCGGGTTGACCACGAACACCCGGGCGTCGGTCACCTGGGCGGCACGTTCGAGTAGTAGTCCACCGGCTCGTGGGACTGCTCGTCGCGGTACATCCCGAGGTGCCCGACGCGCGCCTCGGGCACGAACCGGACGAACCCGTCGACCAGCCCGAGGCCGGCCCGGAGCACCGGCACCACGACGACCTCCCGGGCCAGCCGGTAGCCGGTCGTCTCCTCCAGCGGCGTCCGGACGGTGGTCTCCTCGACGGGCAGCGACCGGAGCGCCTCGTAGGCCAGGATGGCCGAGACGTCCGACAGCGTCTGTCGGAACTGCCCGTAGGGCGTCGCGGCGTCGCGGAGCGTGGTCAAGGCGCGCTTGAGGAGCGGGTGGTCGACGACGGTAGTCAAGGGCACGAGGGACGTGGCAAGGGGCGAGGATGGACGGGGGCTGGAGAACGAAGGCCCCTTGCCTCATCCCCCGTGCCCGGTGCCCTTAGATGCGGCCTTCGGCCTTGGCCTTTTTGTGGTCCTCCTCGTTCTGGACCCAGGGCTCGCGCTCGAAGTAGCTGTTGGTCAGCTTTTTGAGCGTGCCCGAGAGCAGCAACAGCGCGAGCACGTTGGGCAGCGTCACCAGCGACAGCGCCACGTCGCCCAGGTCCCAGATGGTCGTCACCGCTAGCACCGCGCCTACAAAGTGCATCACCACGAAGACGGCCTTGAACGGCAGGATGGCCCCGCTCCCGAACAGGTAGTTCGCGCAGCGGTCGCCGTAGTAGCTCCACGAGATCGACGTCGAGACGGCGAACAGGATGACCGAGATCAGGACGATGTAGCGGCCCATCCCGCCCAGCCCGATCGGGGCCAGCCCGCGCTCGAACGCCAGCGTCGTCAGCGGCGCCGAGGTGCGGACGGTGTTGGCGTAGAACGTGTCGATCACGTTGCCGTCGGCGTCCAGGACGGCCCGGGTCTCGGGGTCGATGGTGCCCGTGAACGGGAGCGTCTGCGCCTCGTCCAGGAAGAGCGTGTCGATGCCGACGTTGAAGCGGCCCACGCGCGGCCCGTCGAGCAGCTGGGGGATCCCCTCGTTGTACGAGATCGGGTCGGCGCCGAGGTAGGTCGTGTAGCCCGTATCGCGCGTGCCCTCCACGAGGGACACGTTGGACGCGTCGAGGTCGACGGCCGCCGGGGCGGTCGCCTCGAAGGCGCCGGTCGTGACCAGCACCAGGCCCGTCATGGTGCAGATGATGATCGTGTCGATGAACGGCTCCAGGAGCGCGACCACGCCCTCCGAGACCGGCTCGTCGGTCTTGGCCGCCGAGTGGGCGATCGGCGCCGAGCCCTGGCCGGCCTCGTTCGAGAAGAGGCCGCGCTGGACGCCGTAGAGCATGGTCAGCAGGAACACGCCGGCGCCCGTCCCGGCCACGCCCGAGCGCGGGTTGAAGGCCTCCGTAAAGATCCGCCCGAACGCCGCCGGGATGTCGCCGACGTTGAGGGCCAGGATGAGCAGGGCGCCGGCCACGTAGACCGCCGCCATCACCGGCGCCACGATGCTCGTCACCTTGCCGATCCGGCTGATCCCGCCCAGGATCACGATGCCGACGATGGTCGCCGTGACCAGCCCGGTGATCCAGACCGGGACCCCGAACGAGTCGAACACCTGGGTCGCGACCGTGTTGGCCTGGACCGCGTTGCCGGTCATGAACGACGTGATCATGAGCGCGAACGCGAAGAAGGTCGCGACCGGCTTCCAGTTGCGGCCCAGGCCACGCTCGATGTAGTACATCGGCCCGCCCGAGACCGAGCCCTCCCAGGCCTTCCCGTCCTGGTCCACGTGGACGTCGCGGTACTGCTGGGCCAACGTGACCTCGGAGAACTTGGTCGCCATGCCCAGGAGCGCCGTGACCCACATCCAGAACAGGGCCCCGGGCCCGCCGATGTGGATCGCCAGCGCCACGCCGGCGATGTTGCCCACGCCGACCGTCGCGCTCAGCGCCGTCGTCAGCGCCTGGAAGTGCGTCACGTCGCCGGGCTCGTTGGGGTCGTCGTACCTGCCGGTCGCGACGGCGAACCCGTGCCCCAGGCGGCGGAACTGGACGAAGCCGAGCTTGATCGTCAGGAACAGGCCCGTGCCCAGGAGCCCGATGACGAGCGGCCACCGGAGCACGTTGTTGATGGCGTCGATGACGACGGAGAGGAGCTCCATGTGGCGGTCGTGAGGATGCGAGGTGAAGCCGCGAAGATAGGCCCGACGGGCCGTGCGCGTGCACGGGGGGCCAGAGTCGAGGGCGGGCCGTCGGTCCCGCTCGGTCGGCGCGGTCCGGTCCCGCGCCGGCTCCGGCGCCGGCTCCGGAACGTCCCCGCGCGTGGCCCCCTCCGCCTCGGTCGGCCGGCGGGGCGTCGGCGGCGCTAGCGGGCCGGCGCGTCCCCTCCGAGGTCGTTCAGCAGCCGCTCCACGACCGCCTCTCGCGGCGGGTCGAGCGACCCGGCCGAGTCGGCCAGGACGAGGTACTGGCGGAGGTCGCGGCGCGCGGCGGCGCTGTCGCCAGCGTACGAGCGGACGACGCCACGGTCGAGCACGTGGCGGGGCTCGGCCGGGTCGAGCGCGACGGCCCGGTCGAGGTCTTCGAGCGTCCGCACCCAGCCGTCGTCCAGGGCCTGGGCGACGAACGCGCGGTGGCTGTAGAGCGCGCCCAGCGACGTGCCTCGGGCCGGCGTCCCGGCCTCGACCGCCTCGATCGCCGCCGTCAGGTCGGCGTGGGCCCGGCGGACGTCGTCGAGGTCGCCGCGGTCGCCCCACCGCGCCCAGCGGCACAAGCCGCGCGCGGCGAGCGCGTCGGGGGCGCCCGGCGACCGGTCCAGGACCGAGTCGAGGCGGGCCACCCCGGCCTCGGTGTCGTCGGCCAGGCACCGGTCGAACGCGCTCTCGACCGCCGCCAGGTCGAGCGGGCTCGCCGGGCCGGCCTCCGGCGCGGGCGTGTCGGGGCCGCACCCGCCCGCGGCGAGCGCCGCCAGCAGGACGGCCGGGACTCGGACCCGCACTAGAGCGACTCCGGGTCGACCTCGATCAGCCGGCCCCGCACCAGCGCCAGCGTCCGCGCCGGGAAGGCCTTGACCAGCCGGTAGTCGTGGGTCGCCATCAGCAACGCCGTCCCCTGGCGGTGGACCTTGACCAGGAGCTTCTGGATCTCGTCGGCCACGCGCGGGTCGAGGTTGCCCGTCGGCTCGTCGGCCAGGAGCAGCCGGGGGTGGTTCACGAGCGCCCGCGCGATGCAGGCCCGCTGCTGCTCGCCGCCCGACATCTCGCTCGGCCGGGCCTTGGCGCGGTGGCCCAGCCCGACCTGGGCGAGCGCCTGGAGCGCCCGCTCGCGGACCTCCTTGCCGCGCTTGCCGGTCGCGTAGAGCGCGAAGGCGACGTTGTCGTAGGCGCTCCGGTCGGGCAACAGCTGGAAGTCCTGGAACACGATCCCCAGCATCCGCCGGAGCATCGGGATGTCCTTGGGCGCTGTCGCGTCCGACTGGTACGGCCCCACGCGGACCAGCCCGTACTCGGGCTGGACGTCCATGTAGAGGAGCTTGAGGATGGTCGACTTCCCGCTCCCGGTCGGGCCGATGAGGTAGACCATCTCGCCCGGCTGCATCGTCAGGTTCAGGTCGCTCGCGACCTCGACGCGCGCGCCGGACGGGTCGGTGTAGCCCGCGGCCACGTTCTTGATCTCGACCAGGGGGCGCTGGCGCGGCGGCCCCGCCGAGGGCGGCGCGTCGGAGTCGGAGATGCGTTCGACGACGGGGTCCACGGGGTTAGGCAGGGCGCGCCCCCAAGCTACGCCGCCTCGACCACGTCCGAGGCCCGGGCGAACACCCAGTGGACGCGCTCCGAGTCCTCGTCGGCCGGGTCGCGGCCCAGCCCGTCGTAGGCCGCGACGACCGCGAGCCCGGCCACCTCGGCGGCGTCGGCGACCTCGTCGAGCGTGTACGCCCGCTGGACGTGGGTCTCGGTGTGCTCCGACCCGTCCGGCAAGGTCAGCCCGAACGTCGTCGTGTGGAGCCGGGCGTCGGCGTCGTACCGGCTCGTCCGCACGTAGGAGAACGCGTCGGTCTCGCCCGCGTCGTCGAACCCGTCGGCGTGGTTGACCGAGTTGGCCGGCGTCGACTGGTCGACGATGGCGACGCCGCCCGGCGCCAGCGCGTCGCGGATGCTCGCCAACAGCTCGCCCACCGGGCCGAGGTCGAGGACGTAGTTCAGCCCGTCGTAGACCAGTACGACCACGTCGGCCGGTGGGCCGGGCACCGGGTCCCCGAACGCGAGCACGCCGAGCGCGACCGGCCGGCCCGCCCGGCGGACCGTCTCCCGGGCCTGCTCGATCATGGCCGCCGACCCGTCGAAGGCCCGGTAGGCGTAGCCGCTCGGCGGCGGGCCCGACGGCTGGAGCGACACGGCGAGCGCGCCCGTCCCGCACCCCAGCTCGACGACGGAGGCCGCCTCGGGGTGGTGCTCGCGGACGAGCGACTGGACGTGGGCCGCCCACGACGGGTAGTCGACGTGGGCCATCACGGCGTCGTAGCCGGGGGCGAGCGCGGAGTACGGTTCGGTCACGGGGATGCGGGATGCGGGACGCGGGATGCGGGATGCGGGATGCGGGATGCGGGATGCGGGATGCGGAAGATGGCGGCGCCCCGCCCCGGCGGCCAGTGTCTGGCCGCGAAGTCCGCCCGAGTATGTCCGGCTCGGTGGCGAGGCTGGCGCCCCGAGCCTCCGGCCGGGGGGGGGGGGGCACCCGCCACCCAACACGGGGTCCCTAGAGGCCGCCTCCCCTCGGGACTCGGCGGACATCGCGGAGGCTCCGAACAGCAGGTCGAGGCGGGCACGGTCGGGCCGAAGCGCGACCGAGGCGGGACCAAGAGCACGCCGGGGCGTGTCAGGGCCGACGGGCAGCCATGTCGGCGGCCAGACGAATGGCGGCGCGCATCGACGACGCGTCCGCGACGCCCTGCCCGGCCAGGTCGAACGCCGTCCCGTGGTCCGGGCTCGTCCGGACGACGGGCAAGCCCAGCGTGACGTTGACGCCCGCGCCCTGGGCGAGCGCTTTGAACGGGGCCAGCCCCTGGTCGTGGTACATCGCGACCACGGCGTCGACGCGCGTCCAGCCGGCCCGTCCGAAAAAGGCGTCGGCGGGGAACGGGCCGTCGACCGCGCGTCCCTCGGCGCGGAGCCCGTCGAGCGCGGGGCGGACCACGTCGATCTCCTCGCGCCCGATCACGCCGCCGTCGCCGGCGTGGGGGTTGAGGCCGAGCACGGCCAGCCGGGGCGCCTCGATGCCGAGGTCCCGGGCGAGCGCGTCGGCCAGCGTCCGGCACGTCCGCTGGACGCGGTCGACGGTGACGAGCGCGGGGACGGCAGCGACGGGCACGTGGATCGTGACCAGCGCGACGCGGAGTGGGCCCGCGTCGAGATCGGCCGCCAAGACCATCACGACGGTCGAGGCCCCCGTCCGCTGCTGCAAGAACTCGGTGTGGCCGGGCACGGCGTAGCCGGCGAGCGCGATGGCCTCCTTCGAGATCGGCGCCGTCACGACGCCGTCCACGCGGCCCTGCATCGCCAGGTCCACGGCGAGCGCGACGGCCTCCATCGCCCGGCGCCCGCCCTGGGCCGTCGTCTCGCCCAAGCGGAGCGGGACGCGGCTGCCGGGGTCCGGGTCGAGCACGGCCAGCCCCTCCCCTGCCGCCTCCGCCGGGTCGGTCACCTCGCGGACCGGCCCCAGGCCCAGAGCCTCGGCGTGGCTCCGGAGCGCGTCCGCGCTGCCGACCGCGAGCACGTCCGCCTCGGTCGTCTCTCGGGCCGCCTTGAGGACGACCTCGGGGCCGATCCCGTTGGGGTCGCCGGTGCTGAGCGCGAGGAGGGGCATCGAATCAGAGCAGGAAAACGGGGGAGTGCGAGCGGCTGGCGGGCCGGGCGTGCCTCCACAGCGCGGGGCGGGCGGAGTTCCGGGCCGTCGCCTCGTGCCCGGCCGGCGGTCCGGCGTTGCCCGCCTCGGTCCCGAGGCGGGGGAGCCGGGCTCGTGGGAGCTACCCCTCCCCTCGCCACCGGCGGGCCATCCAGCTCCCGCCCGCGTCGAGCTCGGGCTCGTCGGGCGGGGTCAGGTTGTAGAACGCGACGAGCGCGTCGAACAGCTCGGGGTGGTGGCGGCGCAGGCGGGCGGGCCGCTCGAAGAACTGCTCGGTCGCGACCGCGAACAGCTCGGCCGGCGCCGACGCGGCGTAGCTCCGCAAGATGCCGTCGCCACGCGCGGCCCGGTGCATCTCGCGGCGCATCAGCGAGGCCCAGGCGTCGGCCGAGCGGGGGTCGAGAAAGCTCGGGACGCCGTCGGCCTCCCACCCCTCGAAGTCGAACACGTGGGCCAGCTCGTGGAGCACGACGTTGTTGCCGTCCTCGGCCGCCCAGCCCCGCTCGACGGCCCGCGTCGAGAGCACGATGGGCCCCTGGCTGTGGACCATCCCGTCGTAGACGCCCGGCTCCTCGTCGCCGTAGGCCTCGTCGAACGTGTCGGGCACGAACAGGACCGTCCGCTCGGTCGGGAGCTCCCAGTCGGGGTGGCCGTGGAGCAGGAGCGCGGCGCCGGCCGCGACCGACAGGCGGAGCTCGTCGGTCACGGTCGTCCCTCCGGCCCCCTCGAACGTCAGCCCGTCGAGCGCGAACGCCACGTCGCGCTCGAACCGGAGCCGGCCCGCCTCGGCCAGCCCCTCGTACAGGCGGACGTGGTCGTGGAGCCAGGCGCGGTGGGCCTGGGGGAACGGCCGCCCGGCGACGGCCAGCCGGCGCAGGGGCCGCCGCAGCGACCACGCCACGACCGCGGTCCAGGCCACGAGCCCGACCGCGACGCCCGCGTTCGGCCCCGACGCCCGCGCCGTGGCCAGCCCGAGCAGCGCCGCCAGCAGGGCGCCGCCCAGGGCGGGGACGACGAGGTCGGACGCTCGGGCGGCGCGCATGGGACGAATCGGAGGTCGGAGGGACACCGGGGGCGAACGGGGAGTTTACCCCCTCTCCCACTCCGGCCGATGCCGGACCGACGGACCGCCGTACGGTCGTCCGCGTGCCCTCCGACCCGACCGCGCCCCCGACGCATGCGCCCGCTCCACCTCGCTCAGGACAGCCTACCCCGCGACAGCGGGGACCCCGAGCAGTCCATCCCCCTCCTGACGCCCGACGAGGAGCGCGAGATGCACTCGGCCGAGCTGCCGGACACGCTCCCCATCCTGACGCTCCGCAACACGGTCCTGTACCCCGGGGTCGTGCTGCCGATCACGGTCGGGCGCGACGCCAGCCTGGAGCTGGTCAAGGACGCCTACGCCGGCGACCGGCTGGTCGGCGTGGTCGCCCAGAAGCGCGCCGAGGTGGAGACGCCCGGCCCCGACGACCTGTACAAGGTCGGCGCGGCGGCCACCATCCTCAAGCTGATCAAGATGCCCGACGGGTCGGTGAGCATCGTGATCCAGGGCAAGCGCCGGATCGAGATCGAGGGGTACGAGCAGCTCGACCCCTACCTCACCGCCCGGATCCGGGCCGTCGAGGAGGACGCGCCGGGCGACGTAGACCCGGTCGAGCTCGACGCCCGCGTCCGCTCGATCAAGGAGCTGGCCGTCCAGATCGTCAACCTGTCGCCGAACCTGCCGAGCGAGGCGGCCTACGCGATCCAGAACATCGAGAGCCCGGGCTTCCTGGTCCACTTTATCGCGTCGAACCTGCAGATCGACGTCGAGAAAAAGCAGAGCCTGCTGGAGACGCGCCCCTTGCTCGACCGGTCCCAATTGGTCCTGGACTACCTCGAGCAGGAGGTCCGCGTGCTCGAGATCTCCGAGGAGATCCGGTCCAAGGTCAAGACCGACGTGGACCAGCAGCAGCGGGAGTTCTTCCTGCGCCAGCAGCTCAAGGCCATCCAGGACGAGCTGGGCGAGACCGAGGGGTCGAGCCGGGACGCCGACGAGCTCCGGGACAAGCTGGCCGACAAGCGCGACGACCTGCCCGAGACGGTCGTCGAGACGCTGGAGAAGGAGCTGACCAAGCTGGCCCGGACGAACCCCGCCAGTCCCGAGTACGGCGTCGTCCGGAACTACGCCGAGACGATCCTGGACCTCCCCTGGGGCCACACGTCCCAGGACAAGCTCGACATCGCCCGCGCCGAGGAGATCCTGAACGAGGACCACTACGGGCTCGACGACGTCAAGAAGCGGATCCTGGAGTACCTCGCCGTGCTCAAGCTCAAGGGCGACATGAAGGCGCCGATCCTGCTGTTCTACGGTCCACCGGGCGTGGGCAAGACGTCGCTGGGCAAGTCGATCGCCCGGTCGCTGGGCCGCGAGTTCCACCGGATCAGCCTCGGCGGCGTCCGCGACGAGGCCGAGATCCGGGGCCACCGGCGGACCTACATCGGGGCGCTCCCGGGCCGGATCATCCAGGGCCTGAAGCGGGCCGGGACCTCGAACCCGGTGTTCATGCTCGACGAGATCGACAAGCTGGGGACGGACTTCCGGGGCGACCCGGCCTCGGCGCTCCTCGAGGTCCTCGACCCCGAGCAGAACGACAGCTTCAACGACCACTACCTCGAGCTGGACTACGACCTCTCGAAGGTCCTGTTCATCGCGACGGCCAACTACCTCGAGACGATCCCGCCGCCGCTCCGCGACCGGATGGAGATCATCGAGATCAACGGGTACACGCCGTCCGAGAAGCTCGCGATCGCCCGGCGCTACCTCGTCCCGCGCCAGTGCGAGCGCAACGGGCTCCGGCGAGGACCAGTTCACGATCACCGACGACGCGCTGCTGCTCGTCGTCGAGGGGTACACGCGCGAGTCCGGCGTCCGCCAGCTCGAGCGGACGATCGGGTCGGTCGTGCGGGGCGTCGCCAAGACGGTCGCGCTCGACGAGGCCGAGCGCGGCGACGTGACGGCCGACGACGTGGAGAGCTTTCTGGGCGGCCGCAAGTTCTTCAACGACGTCGCCGAGCGGACCGAGGTCCCGGGCGTCGCGACGGGCCTGGCCTGGACGCCGGTCGGCGGCGACATCCTGTTCATCGAGGCCTCGGTGAGCCGGGGGACCGGCAAGATGACGCTGACGGGCAAGCTGGGCGACGTGATGCGCGAGAGCGCTCAGGCGGCCCAGTCGTGGGTCCGCGCCCAGGCCGACGACCTCGGGATCCCCGACGACGCGTTCCGCTACTGGGACCTGCACGTCCACGTCCCGGCCGGGGCCATCCCCAAGGACGGGCCCAGTGCGGGCGTGGCCATGACGGCCGCGCTGGCGAGCATCTACACGCGCCGCCGCGTCCGCCACGACGTGGCCATGACGGGCGAGATCACGCTGCGCGGGCTGGTACTCCCGGTCGGCGGGATCAAGGAGAAGGTGCTGGCCGCGCGCCGCGCCGGGATCTCGTGCGTCGTGCTGCCGGAGAAGAACCGGAAGGACGTCGACGAGATCAAGGACGAGGCCGTCGAGGGCCTCGACGTCCACTACGTCAAGCGGATCCCCCAGGCGCTCGACCTCCTGCTGGAGCCCGACGCGACCGAGGACCCGATGCTGCTGTTCACCGTCCCGGACCGCGAGAAGCGCCTGGCCGGCCCGCCCAGCGACGGCGGTCCCGTCGTGGTCGCCAACGGCGACACGGAGGGCGGGGCGCCCGGCGAGCCCGTCATGAACCGCACGGGCGACGGGTTCGCCGGCTGACCCGACCCCGCCCGCCTCGGCCGCGTCCCCGAGGCGGGCGCCCTCGCCAGCGCCCCGGGCCGCCGACCTACTTGCCGAGCAGCTTGAGGAGCAGCGCGGTCACGTCGAGTTGGGTGGGTGTGGGGCCGATCGCGGCCTGGACCTCGCGGCGGAGCGCCTCGCCCGAGGCGCCCTGGCGGGCTACGACGAGCGTGATGAAGCTGTCGCTCTCGGCCGGGCTCCCGTGCCCGGAGACGCGCGGCGAGCCGAAGTAGAACCGGTCCTCGACGGGCCGGGCGCCCCCGGCCTTGGCGAGCAGCAGGATGTCGCCGGCGTGGTGCCCGCCGGCCCGTCGGTGAGCCACCCCAGTCGGCGCTCCAGGTCCACCAGGTCCGGCCGGGGTGTCCGGCGGAGGTAGTCGGCGACCGGGACGGCGCGGCCACCGTCCAGCACGGCGAACGGCGGGCTCGTGACGCCGGAGGGGTCCGAGGCGCGGACGAAGACCAGGTCGAGCGCGCCCGAGAGCCCGCCGACCCCGCTCGTATCGGCGTCGCTGGCGGCCTGGAACGCTCGCGCGAGTGGGAGCACGTCCTGGTCCAGCCGGGGCGCCCGGGTCCAGTCGCACACGTCGCCGGGAGCGGGGCACGTCGACCCGTCGGCGACGGTCAGCATGGCGACGGCCTCGTCGTAGATCATCACCACGTTGGCGTCCGACGAGTCGGCGTCGACGGAGAAGTCGCGCAGGCGGTAGCCGAGCGAGTCGAGCAGGGCCGGCGGCTCGTCGCGCCCGTCGGCGTCGAGGCTGTGGCGGTCGTCGGCGAGCACGTCGGTGTGCCCGTGGTCGGACGACGAAGACGACGGTCGTCGTCGCGAGCGCGCCCCGGTCCCGGTAGAGGTCGAGGATCTCGGCCGATGCGCGACGTTGATCTCCTCGCGGAGGTAGGTCCGCTGGGTCTCGGCCCCGGCCCCGTGGGCGACCAGGTCGACGCCGGGGAAGTACGCGACCTGGAGGTCGGGCACGCCGTAGCGCTCGACGCCGCGCGCGACGCCCTCGACGGTGTCGTCGTCGAGCGTCGTCGTAGACCTCGTCCCGCCCCCCGAACACCGCCTCGACGGCCCCGCCGAGCAGGTCGCCGACGTCGTTGAGGTCGGGCGGCGTGAGCAGGTCGGCGCCGCGGTAGACGAACCCCATCGAGACGTGGGACCGGACGTCGGCGCGCTCGAACACCGTCGGCGTCCGGATCACCCGGCTGAACAGCTCGTCCGACCAGATCTCCAGCGTCTGCTGGATGGTGCCGACCGACAGCGGGACGGGGCGAACGTCGCCAGCGAGTCGCGGTCGAACCACTCGTTGCCGGCACGCCGGTCTCGGCCGGCGTCCGACCGGTGTAGACCGCGGACCAGCCGACGGCCGTCTCGGACGGGAAGACCGACGGGACGCGCCGGAGTTGGACCGCCTGGCCGAACGTGCCGCCGCCCCGGTCCTCGCCCAAGAACGCCGCCAGCCGGGGCATGTCGCCGGCGGCCAGCGCCTCGGTCAGCCGGGCCTCGCCGACGCCGTCCAGGGCGATCACGAGCACGCGCGGGGCGTCGCGGACGGCCGCATCGGGTCGCGCAAGACGCGCTCGCCGCCTTCGGCGAACAGCTCGCCGGCCTCGTCGAGTGTGCCGCCGAGGCCGGCGCACCCGGTGGCGGTGAGGAGCAGAATGAGCGGGAAAACGCGGAATCGCATGTCTGGTGCGGGGGGCGCCGGGCTACGCGTCACTCGCCGCCCGGCTCCGAAGTCCACCGGTCCTCGTGGGATCCCCGAGGGCCCCTCCCCGCCTCGGCACGCCGTCCGGGCCTCGCGACACGCGCGCCGGCACCGGTCAGCGCGCGGCCGGTCGGTCCGCCGTCGGCAGCAGGCTCGGGTGGCGCCAGCCGGCCGCGGCGGCGAGCACGCCGGCCAGCGCGATCATGCCCGGCGCCAGGAACGGGTTGCCGCCGGTCAGCCCGTCCCAGAGCGTCGCCACGAGCCCCAAGTCGGGCTCGATCTCGAGGGCGAACTCGGCGTTCCCCTTGACGTGGAGCACGACGCCCAGCAGGCTCCCCCCGACCGCCAGCCCGCCGGCCGCCCACAGGGCCCGCAGCGACGCCGAGGTGGGCGACCGCGCCACCCAGGCGATGGCCCCGAGCCCGGCAGCGATCATCGCGAACGGAATGAACTGCCAGACGGTCGTCGTAGTGCTCCACGAGCACCAACTCGACGGCCGCCGCGAGGTAGGTGGCCGCGGCGGTCGCCAGCAGGAACCGCCGGTACTGGCGCTCGACCTCGACCGCCACTAGCGGCCCAGGTAGGCGCGGGCCGTCTCGGCGTCGGTGCCGGCGGCCTCAGAGACGGCCGTCAGGAACGCCTCGTCGTCGGCGTAGGGCCGGCTGGCGATCAGCGCCTCGGCGGCGTCGGCCGTGACGCCCGGGATCTGCCCCAGCGTGCCGGCGTCGCTCTCGTTCGGGTCGACCGGCACGAACACGTGGGCCAGATACGCCGTCACCTGGTCGTCGTCGACGTACTTGCCGATCTCGCGGCGGAACTGCGCGACGCTCGCGTAGGGCCGGTACTCGTCGAACTCGTGGGCCATCCGGTCGCCGACGCCCGGGACCGTCTTGAAATCGTCCTCGCTCGCGGTGTTGAGGTTGACGAGCGCGGCCGGGGCGGCCGGCGCCATGTCGTCGGTGGTGTCGACGGCGCGCTCGATCGCGCCCGCGTCCACCTCGGGCATCGTGTCGGCGGAGTCGCCCGATTGGCAGGCGGCGAGGGACAGGGCGAGAGCGGCGAGGACGAGTCGGGGCATCGGGGCGGTGGGGAAGGCGGGACGGAAGCTACCAGCCCTCCAACGCGCGACGACCCGGACCCATGCCGGGTCCGGGCCGTCCCCACAGAAAACGGACACGCGTCAGCGGACGACCTGGACCGGCCGGCTCGCGCGCGCGCCGTCGGCGTCGAGCACGACGAGGTAGGTGCCCGCCGCGAGCCGGCCGACGTCGAGCGAGACCGACACCGGCACGCCCGCCACGACCGCGCCGTCGAAGGCGACCAGCACCTCGCGACCCCGGACGTCGTAGACGGCGACCCGGGCGAGTCCGTCCCGGCTGGGCGTGAGCGTCAGCCGAGCCCGGTCCCGGACCGGGTTCGGCCACGGGCCATCGATCTCGACGGCCTCCGGGACCGCGACCGACGCCAGCGCGGCCGACGGCGCCTCGACGGGCGTCTCGGGCGTGGAGCGCGCGCGAGCGGCCCGCTGCGTGCCGAGGGCCTCCCGGAAGGCCGCGAAGCGAGCGCCGTGCTCGGCCAGCACCTCGCGGGCCGGCCGGCGCGGCCCGGCCGCGGGCGTCACCGAGGCGGACCGAGCGGGCAGCGCTTCCCGGGGAGACCGCCGGGGCCCCTGGAACGGAGCCCCCGACCGGGCCCGCTCGGGCAGCCGGTCGCGAGCGGACGGCCGGGCCGCCGGAGGCGTCGGCGTCGGCGACATCGGGGAGGCCGCAGGGTCGTCGGCGGCCGGGCCGTCGGGGACGGCCGTGGGCGCCCGTGTGGGAGTCGCCGAGGGGTCGTCGGCGGTCGGGCCGACCGGCGCCACCAGCGGCGTGCGGACGGCGGGCGAGGACGGGTCGTCCCGGGTCGGGTCGACCTGGGCGGTGGCGGGCAGGGCCGCCAGCGCGAGGGCGACCAGCCCGAGGAGTGGGCCGCGAAAGGTCATGGGGGGCACCGGGCTAGTTCTGAGAGGCGATCCGCTCGACGGCCGCCTCCAGGTGGGCGAGCCGCGCGGCCTGCGCGTCGACGGTGGCTTCGAGCGCGGCGATCCGAGCCTGGGCCGCTTGGGCGCGCGCGTGGAGCGCCTGGACCGACGCCAGGGCCACGCCGTCCGTGTCGACCATCGAGATCGTCGTCTCGCCGGGGCCGAGCCCGAACGTCCGGTAGAAGTCCTGCGCCATCGGCCCGAGGTGGACCGTCCCGTCGTCGTCGGCGATGTACGACCAGGTCGAGATCGGGAGCCCCACGACGCCCTGCAGCACCGCCTCGGGGTCGACCGGGACCAGGTCCTCCTTGGTCGTCGCGTCGGACCCCTGGCTCAGCGTGCCCAGGATCGAGAGGTTGCCGCTGGCGTCGAGGACCATCAGGTCGGTCCGGGTCGGCTTGTCGCGGATCCGGAACACGTTGCCCCCCTGCGACGAGTAGTCGCCGAGGTACTTGAGCCGCCCCTGGCCGACGAAGTCGCCGCTGGTGACGAACTTGCCGCCCACGTTGAGGTCGCCGTCGAAGCGCGCCTCGCCGTGGAACCGGGCGGCCCCGTCGACCTCGACCTCGGCGCCGAACGCGGCGTTTCCGGCCGTGGTGGAGGCGCCGGTGGTGACCAGGTTCACGGGGGTCCCGGAGAACCCGAGGACCACGTCGTCCCCCTCGACGACCAGCGCCCCGTCGGTCGCGCCGGCGCCGACGTAGAACGGGAACGTCCCCGCGATGCGGTCTTCGACGTAGAAGTAGCTCTCGTAGGCCCCGAGGTCCCAGGTGTAGTCGCCGAACGACGCGCTCTGCTGCTCCAGACGGAGCGTCGGCACGTTGCTCGTCCGCGCGTGGACCGCCTGGGCCGGCGCCGTCCCGACGCCGACGAATGTCCCGCTGCTGCCCGGTGACACGCGGAGCCCGTCGGTGGCCACACCGGCGTCGACGCGGAACGGCGTCGTGCTCCCCGTGACGTCGCGGATCCCGAAGTAGTCTTGGCCGCCGCTGGGGGAGTCGTTGGCGACCAGCTCCCAGTCGTTGGCCGGGAAGCCGCCCAGCGTCGACGTGTCGTCGAACCGGATGGACAGGTTGTCGGCCTTCAGGAGGAGGTTGATCGCCCCGTACGACTCCGAGTCCGCGCAGCTGACGCCGACGCAGAGCGACTGGCGGATGGTCTGGTTGCCGGTGATGACCGGCCCGGCGACCTCGCGGATCGTGCCCGCCTCGACGGCGATCCGGGCCGTCTGGCCCCGCCCGACCGTCGACTCGGGATCGCCCGGGTCGGCCTCGCCCGTCATCACGACGACGTCGACCTGGTACTCGCCGTCGGCCAGGCCGAGCGCGGCGAGGTCGGCGGCGGTCAGGGTCGCCGGCTCGCCGGGTCCGAAGGCGCGCTGGACCCGGGGGCCGTCGGCGGGCTGGAGGACGACCAGGACCCCGTGGTGGGGACCGGTCGGCCTCCAGGTCACGGCGTCGCCGGTAAACGTGGCCGGGGCCGGCACGTCGTCGGAGACGCCGGCAGACGCAGGGAGCGCGAGGACCAGGAGCGCGAGGAGGGCTAGCGGGCCTCGGAGAAGTTGAGGGGTCACGGGTCGGGCGGTTGGTGAGGAGTCGGCGGTGGATGAGCCGTCATCCCCCGGTACGCGAAACCGTCGCCCCGCCCGTCACAGCCCCCCCGCTCCCGCACCGAGGCGGCCCGCCTCGGTCTACCGGCGGGCCCACCGTACCGCCCAGATACGGCGAGAGCCCCGGCCTCCTCCAGCCAGGGCTCTCGTCAGGTACGACTGCGCACGTCCTGCGCGCCCTGCGAATGTACGGCACATCAGGCATCGGAGTACGGGGGCGTAGGACAAAAAGCGTCCCCCCCGGTAAACCCCTTCGAAGGGCGCCGCGCGAGGCGCCGCGGCGCAGCGATTCCACGCGGACCCGCGAACCTCCGCGCCGGCCCGCCTCGTTCCGGCGCTCCTCCCCCCTGACGCCTCGTGGCCGACCTCCGCCCCTACGTCTCCTCCGGCCCGCTCTCGCTCGCCCGCACGTTCCTCCGCGACCTCCTGGCAGGCATCGCGGCGCTCGACGCCGTCGGCGGCGACCTGGTGGTGGCGTCCGGGCCTCTGCTGCCGCCCGTCGTGTTGGTCCGCCATCCGGACGTGCTGCGCGAGCTGCTGGTCGACCGCAACGCGGACTCACCAAGGCCCGCGGCTTGCGGCTCGCCCGCGTATCCTGGGTGACGGCCTGCTGACGAGCGAGCCGCCCGTCCACACGCGCCAGAGGCGGCTGGTGCTGCCCGCGTTCCACCACGGCCGCCTGCGCCGCTACGCCGAGGCGATGGTCGACGCGACCGTCGCCGAGACCGACCGGCTGGACGGAGCGCGTGGCGTTCGACGTCGCGGCGGCGATGAGCCGGCTGGCCCTCGCGATCGCCGGCGAGACCCTGTTCGGCGCCGACGTGCTCTCCGACGCCGACCGCGTCGGCCGGGCCGTCCACGACGCGATGGCTGGCGTTCGACGGCGCCCAGTTCCCGTTCGCCGACAAGCTGATGTGGCTGCCGACGCGCGCCAACCGGACGCGCCAACCGGGCTCGGGCGACGCTCGACGGCGTCGTCTACGGCCTGATCGCCGAGCCGCGCGCGACGCCCGGCGGCCCGACGACCTGCTGTCGATGCTGCTCGACGCCCGCGACGGCGAGACGGGCGAGGCGCATGACCGACCTCGAAGTCCGCGACGAGGCGATGACGCTCCTGCTGGCCGGCCACGAGACGACCGCCGTCGCGCTCGCCTGGACGTGGCGCGCTGCTCGCCCAGCACCCCGACGCCGAGGCCGCGCTCCACGCCGAGGTCGACGCGCTCGACGGGCCGCCGACGTTCGACGACCTGGGCCGGCTGCCCGTCACGCGCGCCGTCGTTCGCCGAGGCGATGCGGCTCTACCCGCCGGCCTGGGCCGTCGGTCGCGAGGCGGCGCGCGACACCGAGATGGGCGGGCACCCGGTTCCCACGAGGCGACGACGATCCTGTTCGCGCCTACCACCTCCACCGCGACGCCGGTTCTGGGACGAGCCGCTGGCGTTCCGCCCCGAGCGGTTCGCGGCCGACGCCAAAGCCGCCCGTCACAAGTTCGCCTACCTCCCCTTCAGCGCCGGCCGCCGCGGCTGCATCGGCGAGCAGTTCGCCTGGACGGAGGGGACGCTGGTGCTGGCCGCGGTCGCCCGACGCTGGCGGCTCGCCCTGGTCGGCGACGGCGCCCGGCCTGCACGGGTCGGTGACCTTGCGGCCGAGCCGGCCCGCTCCAGCTCGTCCCGCACGCGAGGCGCTGATCTCATGGAGGGGCCGCGTCACAGGGGTGTCACACCCAGGGGCCCATCCTCCGGCACCCCCCGCCCCCCGCCGATGCCCACTCGCCCGCCCCTCGCCGACACGCTGCCCTACGCGGCCGACTTCGTCATCGAGATCCTCGCCGCCTCGTCACGAGCCCCGTTCGGGCAGCTGTCGTGGGTCGAGATCAACCGGCTGGCGGCGCGCTGGCTCCGGCCCGAGGCGACGGGCGTGGCCGACACGTCCCGCCTGGGGCACGCCGTCGTGATCGAGATGTCGGCCCACGGGCTCCTCGACGTCGAGATGACGACGGCGGCCGACGGCCAGCTGATGGTCGAGCGCGTCGCCCACCCGCGCTTCGCGGGCGTCCTGGCCGCGCGCGCGCTCGTCGCGTAGCGGTCCGGGCCCGGCGCCCCGTCCCCGCCCGGTGTCTCACCGAGGTGGGCGGGCCGGCGGACACGGGCCCCGCCCCGGCGTCCCGACGGCCGAAGCCAGCCCGTCGACGACGGTGAAGTACACCTCGCGGGCCAAGAACGGCGCCCTCGACCGGACGCTCCGGTAGCGCGTCGTCGGCGTGGGTGCCGGTTCGGCGTCGAACCCGAGGTCGCGCGCCATTCCGACCGCCCGGCGCAGGTGGTACGGGTCGCTCACGACCAGGACGGTCCGGTCCTGGCGGTCTAGCGTGTCCCGCAGGCACCTCAGGTTTTGCCACGTCGTCCGAGACCGGTCCTCGGCGCGGACGTCGGAGGCGGCGACGCCCGCAGCGACCACGTAGTCGCGGCCCACGCCCGCCTCGGTCTCGCCGTCGCGTGACCCGCCGGTCAGCCACACCTGGTCCACGCGGCCGGCCCGGTACAGGTCGACGGCGTGGTCGAGGCGGGCTCGGAACACCGGCGACGGCTCGTCGCCCCAGACCGCCGCGCCCAGCACGACCGCCGCGTCGGCGCGCTCGCCGTGGAGGCGCCCGAACCGGACGACCAGCACCGACAGGACGGCGACCCAGACCCCGAGGGCCAGGACCGCGAGCCGGCTACGCCTCATCGAACGGCTCGTCGGACTCGTCGAGCACGCGGGCCTCGGTCGTGTTGGGGTCGAGCTCGCGCTCGAACGCCGCCTTGGTCTCGACGGCCACCGAGGCGGCCCGGTCGAGCCCCTTGTCGATGGCGTTCGCGAGCAGCCGGACGGCGCCGCCGCCCAGCAGGCCGACCCGCTCCAGCAGGCCGGCCCGTCTCGAACCGCTCGGGCCACGAGTCGCTCACGCCTCGTCGCTCGGCGGGCGGCGCGTCGGCGGCTTGCCGGCGGTCTTCTTTGGCGTCGCGGGGGGCGCCTTGCGGGTCGCCTCGGGCGCGGGCCCGGTCGCCGGCGGCGGGGCGGGCGGCGGCGGGGGCGGCGCCCCGACGTCCTGGGGCTGCCACGTCCGGAACCACGAGTCGATGTCGAGGTCGTCGAGGACGGAGGCCGCGCGCGGCGGCCGGTCTCGGACAAGGCCTGGCCGATGGTCTCGAACGTGGCCTCCAGGACGAACGCGGCTTTCTCAGAGGTGCCGAGGTCGGCGAACGCGTCGCGGACGTCGTCGAAGGGGTCGGGGGAAGACTTGGCGGTGGCCATGGGGTCGGGGGGTTGGTGCGGAGCGGGGGTCGGGACCGGCAGTCGGAGCCTGTCCCCGTCGCCTGCGTTGGACGGGACCTCCCCCCCAGAGTTTCACCGTGACCGACGCCGACGACCCGAGCCCCGAGCCCCTCCGTGGGCTCGTCATCCGCTCGACCGGGAGTTGGTACGAGGTCCGCACCGACGACGGCGAGACGGTCCGGGCCCGGCTGCGCGGCCGGTTCCGGCTGGACGCCGTCGAGATCGACGAGACGAACCCGCTGGCCGTCGGCGACCGGGTCCGGCTGGTGATGGGCGTCGGCGACGACGACGCCGGCATGATCCGGACCATCGAGCCGCGCGAGAACCAGCTCAGCCGGCGCGCGCCGGGCAAGCGCGGCGCCGTCCGCGAGCACGTCATCGTGGCCAACGTCGACCGCGCGTGGTGCGTCCAGTCGACGTTCGGGCCCAAGGTGAACCCCGGGTTCGTCGACCGCTTTCTCGTCGGCCGCCGAGACGCGCCACATCCCGGCCGGCCTGATCCTGAACAAGGCCGACCTGCTGGAGGGCAACGAGCGGGCCCAGGAGGCCATGGCGTTCTGGCAAGAGCTGTACGAGGGCCTGGGCTACCCGGTGATCCTGACCAGCGCCGTCTCCGGGCTCGGTCTCGACACATTCCGCGCCGCCCTGGCCGACGCCGTCAGCGTCGTCTCCGGGCCGTCCGGCGTCGGCAAGTCGAGCCTGCTCAACGCCATCGAGCCGGGCCTGGGCCTGCGCACGTCGGAGATCGGCGAGAAGACCCAGAAGGGCCGCCACACGACGACGTTCGCCACGCTTCTGCAGGCCGGCGGCGGCTGGGTCGCCGACACGCCGGGCGATCCGCGAGTTCGGCCTGTGGGACCTGTCGCCCGAGGAGTTGGGCGGCTACTTCGTCGAGTTCCGCCCGTTCATCCCCGACTGCCGCTTCCCCGACTGCACGCACGCCCACGAGCCGGGCTGCGCGGTCCAGGACGCCGTCGATGAGGGCGCGATCACGCCCGAGCGCTACGGGAGCTACCTCGCGATGCTGGAGACGGTCGCCGAGGCGCACCGGCTCTCGAAAGAGGCCCGCTGGCGGACGCTGGGCCGCCCCGACGACCCCGACGAGCCCGTCCAGGAGCTCGACGAGCCCGACCTCGACGAGCCCGACCTCGACGAGCCCGACCTCGACTAGCCCGACCTCGGCGCCGAGGCGGGCCGGGTCGGGGCGCGGACCCGCGGGTCGATGCGGACCCCGGGCGGGGCGGCGAACACCTTGGCCGGACCGGGCCGACCGGCGCGCTGGCCCTCGCCGCGGGCGAACGCGGTCAGACGTGCGCGCATCGCGGGCTCGGGCGCTTGGTCCGTGTCTCGGCCGAACTGATAGGGCAGTTGGCTCGCGTAGCTGGCGCAGGCGTCTAGCTTGGCGCCGAGCGCCCGGTCGTCCAGGCCGACCGCGACCGGGGCCAGGTCGCCGAGCAGCTCGGGCGCCGGCGGCGCGTCCGGCTGGCGGAGCGCGTAGGGCAGGTCGCGCCACCACGCGACCGGCCGCCCGGTCTCCCGCGCCCAGGCCGCGACCGCCCGGACGACGACGCGGTGGTCGGCGTGGCCGCCCTGTCCCTGGCACGACAGGACCAGGTCGGCCGGCTCGCCGTCGAGCGCGCGGAGCCGGTCGAGCACGACGCGCCAGGTGTCGCGGTCGCCGGGGTGGACGCCGGCGAACAGGGCCTCGGGTGACGCGTAGCCGCGGTGCGGCGCCTCGGCTTGGTCGAGCCAGACGGCGCGGGCGCCGAGGCGGGCGCAGGCGGCGGCGTCCTCGGCCCGCCGGAGCGCGAGGTAGTCGACCTCGGGCCCGAGCCCCTTGTCGGTCTGGCACGCCAGCGCGAAGCCGGTCGGGCGCGGGACGCTCCGGGTAAAGACCGTCGCCACGACGACGCGGTGGCCGGCCGCGGCCAGCGCCGCCATCGTGCCTCCGGCGGAGAACGCGGCGTCGTCGAGGTGGGGCGAGACGGCGAGGACGGTCATGGCGAGCGCGCGGGCTCCCTACAGCAGTTGGGGCGTCTCGCGGTAGACGCAGGGGTCGGCGCGGCGCGGTCTCGGCGGCCCAAGCCGTGCCGTCGGGCACCGTCCCCCGGAGGCCGCGGTAGATCCCGGCGATCTGCCGGCCGTCCCGCCGGAGCGTGCCGCCGCGCGCCGGCGACTGCCGCGCCTGCCACGAGTACAGCGTCTGGGCCTCGTCGAGCGCCGTCTCGGCCAGTCGCCGGCGGAGGGCGTCGTCGTCGAGGAGCCGCCCGATCGCGTCGGCCAGCGCGTCGGGCGCCCGGGGCGGGACGAGCAGGGCGTCGCGGCCGTCGGCCAGGCAGTCCACCACGCCGACCACGTCGCAGCTCACGATGGGCAGCCCGCTCGCCATCGCCTCCAGGATCGTGTTCGAGAACCCCTCGGCATACGTCGGGCTGACGAACACGTCGCCGGCGTGGTACCGCGCCGGCGCGTCGGGGTAGGACGCGATGCCGAGCACGTCGACGTGGCCGCCGAGGCCGAGCGCCTCGGTGTGGGCCTGGACCGCCTCGACGTCGGGGCCGATCCCGCTCACGACCAACCGCGCCGGCCGGCCGCGCTGGCGGAGCCGGGCGAGCGCGTCGAGCAGGTCGAGCACGCCCTTGCGCCGGTCGACGCGGCCGTGGTACAAGAGCGTCGGCGCGGCGGGGTCCGTGAGGGCGCCGGGCGGCCTGCCCGGCCGGGGCCGAAACCGCTCGACGTTGACGGCGCCGGGGACGACCGTGAACCGCTCCAGCGGCGTCCCCAGCCGGTCGTGGACCGCGCGCGCGAAGCTCGGGCTCCCGATCAGGAGCGCGCCGGCGTGCCCCAGGACCGCCCGCATCGCCCGGCGGTGCGTCCCGCAGCACTCGCCGACCCAGTGGCCGTCGCCGCCCTGGATCGAGACGGCGTTCGGGACGCCCAGGCGCCGGCTCGCCTCCAGCGCGGCCAGGCCGGTCGGGTACCCGTACTGGGCGTGGATCACGTCGAACGGCGCCTCGCGGTGGCGGGCCGCGATGGTCGAGACCATCTCCTCGATGTCGGCCTCGAAGTCGCCCGACGACTGCTCCCCCACCGACTCCAGCCCGACGATGTCGACCCCCGGGACCGGCATCGGCGGGCCGTCGCCGTAGACGCCGGCCGCGTCGCCGCCGTAGTGCTGGCTCACCATGACCACGTCGTGGCCCTGGGCGACCAGCTGGCGGAGCAGGTTGAGCGCGTAGACGCTCATGCCCGAGATGGTCGGGAAGAACCGGCGGGAGACGAAGCAGATGCGCACAGAGAGAGTCGGGAGGGACTAGAGAGCGGGAGAAGGTGGGGACGGAGCGGGCGCGATCCCGTTCACTCCCGGGCTTCGAGCTCCTCCTCGACCCGGCGGAGGTAGTCGATGCTCTCGGGGATGGCCTGGTGCGCACGCGGGCTCTCGCGGCTCAGCTCGACCGCCACCAGCCGGTCGAACCCGACCTCGACGAGCGCGGCCAGCGCCGCGCCCACGTCGAGGTCGCCGGTCCCGAACAGCTTGTGGAGGTGGACGCCCCGGTCCATGTCCTCGATGGCGACCGTGCCCAGTTGGTCGCTGCCGCCGGTGGCGTCGCCCGCGCGTTCTCGGACGGCGTCGGCCGGGTCCTGCTCGCCGGTGACCAGCAGGTGGCCCAGGTCGAGCGCCAGCCGGAGGCCGGGCGCGGCACGCGCCAGCCGGTCGTAATCGGCCAGGTGTTCGGTCAGGTGGCCCGGCTCGGGCTCGAACGACGCCGTCACGCCGCGCGCTTGCGCGCGCTCGACCAGTTCGGCCACGCCCTCCTCCAGCCACGCCCACGCCTGGTCGCGCGAGACACCGTCGCGGACCGGGCCGGACCAGAACGAGACCGTCTCGCCGTCGCACGCCGCGCAGACGTCGAGCGCGCGCGTGAGCACGTCGAGCCGGCGCCGCCGCCCCTCGGGCTCGGGCGACATCAGCGTCGGCCCGTGCTTGCGGCGCGGGTCCATCAGGAACCGGGCGCCGGTCTCGACGACGAGGCCCAGACGACGGGCCCGGAGCCCGTCGGCCAAGTGCCACGCCTGGACCTCGTAGTCGTCGGCGGTCACGTCGAGGTGGTGCCAGTCGAGCGTGAGCGCGACGCCGGCGTAGCCCGCCTCGGCGATCAGGTCGAGCGCGTCGTCCAGTCGGTGGTGGGCACACCCGTTGGTGTTGTAGGCGTAGCGGAGGGGCATCGTCGTGGGTCGGGTGAGCAGGGTCGGGGGAGCTCGGCGGGTTCGCCCCCCCTTACCGCTCCTGGCGCGCGCGCTCGTGGATCAGGCCGACGACGTGCTCGGCGGGCTCGCGGTACATCGCGTAGAGCGGGCCGAGCGCCTCCTCGAGCAGGTCGAGGTGGATCCAGGCCGGGCCGCCCAGCGTGGCCTCGTCCTCAGGCGCGAGCGGGACCGGCTGGGCCTCGGCCGGCGGGCGCCCCAGACCGACCAGGTCGGGATGGACGAGGGGGTCGCCCGCAGCGATCCGGTCCCGCAGCCGGCCCAGGTTGCGAGGCCCGATCCGGTGGTACGTCACCGTTTCGACCTCCAGGCCCGGCACGATCGCCTTGACGACCGTCACGCCGGCGTCGGGCGGCGACAGCGTGACGGCGAACACGTCGAGCCCGGCGCCGGCCGCGCGCCGGCCGACGTCGTCGACCAGCGCGGCCGGGTCGTCGCCGAGGTCGGTCGTGGGGACCGACTCGAACGGGACGCGCTCGGCCTCGCGGAACCACGTCCCCTCCAGGCGCCGGAGCTGCTCGCGCGCGCCCAGCCCGGCCCACTCGACGACCGCGTCGGTCGAGCGGCCCTCCTCGGGCGCTACGCCGTGCTCGCGGACCCGGGCGAGGTAGGCGTCGGGCACCCGGCCCTCCAGGTCGGCGAGCGGCCCGTGCGCGAACCGCTTGCGGACCCGGCTCGCGCCGTACTCCAGCAGCGCCTTCCGGAGCGCCCGCTCACGGTCGGGGTGGGCCCCCTCGCCGGCGCCCGTGAGTACCAGCGGGTGCGGCACGGCGTCCAGGTCACGCTCGCGCCCCTGGGCGTACAGCACGGGGATCCCGAGAGGGGTCTCGGCCAACTTGACCTGGACCGTGATCCCTCCGTCCTGGAGCCGGTCCAGGATCGCGCGCGTGGCCGGGTCGGCGACGCCGCCCAAGTCGACCACGACGCCGCGGTCGAAGGCCCGGTAGCCGACCGAGCTCGCGTCGCGCTGGACCAGCTCGAGCAACCCGTGGCTCAGGGCCCGCGCCCGGGTGTCGCCGGCGCCCAGCCCGTTCGTGATCGGCGGGTACAGCGGGCGGTAGCCGTCGGGCAGGTCGCCGTAGTGGGCCGCGGCCTCCTCCAGGAGCAACCAGACCGGCTGGCCGTCGGCATCGGTGCCGGGCGCGACGCGCGACGCCTGGACCCAAAGCCGCTCCAGGTCGGGCGTGTAGTCGGTCCCCACCGGGAGCCGGAGCCGGAGCGGGTCCACGGCGGCCTCGCCCACCTCGGTCAGCTCGCGGTAGCTCGCGCGGCGCGTCGGGCCGGACCGGTGGGCCAGCCGGGCGACCATGACGCCCTCGGCCAGCTCGCCCCAGGCCCCGATCCGAGCCCGGTCGTCGGTCTCGCCGTAGCCGATCCCACTCACGAAGTCGCCGTCGATCCAGGTCGCGGCGGTCCAGACCGGGATGCCGGTCGTGTCGAGCGGCGTGAGCGGGAACTCGTGGACGTCGTCGAGGGCGAGCGCGGCCCGGTAGCGGGCGACCGCCGGCGGGTCCGCCAGCCGGCCGGCCCCCGGCCCGAACGGGTCCGGCGGGTGCGGCGTGGGGAACGGGGCGCCTCCAAGAGGGACGGACATCGGCTAGGCGGGGGGAGACGGAGCGGTTGGCGTTGTGGGACGAGGCGGCCGGGAGCGGGCCGCCCGGGATCTCGACCCAGTCGGCCGTCGGGCGGCCCGCGAGGTGGACGTCCAGCGCGTGCATCGCCGCCGCCTTTCCGCCGGACGGGACCGCCTCCCAGGGCGTCACCAGCCCGTCGAAGTCGAGCGCGCCGAACGTCTCGCGGTAGCTCCGGGCGTCGTCGTGGGACAGGGGGATGTGGGCGTCGTAGGCCTTGTGCGTCGAGACGTGGGTCGCCCGGCCCTGGGCGTCGAGCCGGAACTTGAAGGCGTCGCCGCAGAACACGAGCCCGCGGCGCTGCCAGTGGAGCACGCTGTGGCCCGGCGTGTGCCCCCCGGTGTGGACCAGGTCGAGACCCCCGGCGAGCGCCGCCCGGGCCCCGAACGGCCACGAGACCGGCAGCGCCTGGGCCACCGGGAGCTGCTCCGACTGGACGACGACTTCGGGCCCGAACCGGTCCGCGACGCGCCAGGCGCTCCCCAGCACGTGGCGCGTGCGAGAACGCCAAGAAGCGGACGCCGCCTCGGCTCTCCATCCAGTCGAGCGCGGCGTCGTCGGTCCATCCGGCGCCCTCCCAGTGGACCGCCCCGTGCTCGGTCTCGACAAGCCACCCGGCCGGGCCGATCCCGATGGCCGGGTCGGCCTCGACCATCCAGACGCCGTCGAGCACCTCGCGCCACCGCGTCCGGTGGGCCCCGGCGACGTCGTCGGCCGAGCGGAACTGCCAGCCGTCCGGCGGGAGCGGGTGCCGGTAGTCGGTGCAAACGGGGCAGTCCGGCGGGACGGCAAAGTGGCGCTGCCAGAACCCGCAGTGGGCGCAGACGAACGGGGTCAGGCGCGAGTCGCTGCGTCCCATGTCAGGCGGGGTCGACGTGGGACGACGGCTCGGCGCTGGCCGCATCGAGCAGCCGCATCGTGTGGAGGTCGTGGTCCAGGCCGTAGGCGAACGGCGCGCTGGCCAGGACGGCCTCGGCGAACGCCTGGGCCTGGAGCTGGAACGGGCTGGCCGTCGGGTCGAACGGGACGTCTCGGGCCACCCCCGTCGCCCCGTCGATCAGCGTCAGCGTCCCGCCCGGCGTCTGCCCCATCGTGTCGAGCGCGAGCGCCCGGGCCCGAGTCCCGACGACTTCCAACTCGCGGCGCGGGAACGTCTCGGGGCAGTTGTAGGCGACCGACAGGTTGAGGAGCGCGCCCGAGGCCGTCCGCCCGACGAGCGCGGCCCCGTCGTCCACGGCGTAGTCGTGGACGCGGCGCTGCAGGAGCGCGGCGACCTGGGTGAGCGGCTCGCCCAGCAGCGTCTGGGTCAGGTCGAGCCCGTGCGGGGCCAGGTCGATGAACGCGCCGCCACCGGCGCGCGCCGGGTCGGCCCGCCAGTTCGCCTCTCTCGCCGCGTCGCCGTGGGTCGTCCCGTCCGGCGTCCAGTCGGGCCCGGTCCAGCACGCGTACCGGATCCGGACGGCCGTGACCACGCCGAGGACGCCGGCCTCGACGAGCGCGCGGAGGCGGACGTGGGCCGGGTGGAACCGCTGGTCGAACGCGGTCCCGTAGGTCACGCCCGACCGGCGGACGGCCTCGGCCATCGTCTCGGCCTCGGCGGCCGTCCGCGCCATCGGCTTCTCGCACAAGACGGCCTTGCCAGCCCGGGCCGCTGCCACGACCGGCTCGGCGTGGGCGTGGTTCGGCGTGGCAACGTAGACGGCGTCGACGTCGTCCCGGTCCAACAGGGCGCCGAGGTCGGCGGTCCGGAACAGGTCGGCCCGCTCAGGCAGGAACGCCGCGAGCGCCGACGGCGACGGGTCACACGCCGCGACAACGCGGCCGGCCTGGCTCGCCTCGATCCCGGGCCCGACGTAGTCGCGGGCGACCCAGCCCGTGCCCACGACGCCCCACCCGATGGTCCCGCGGTCGGTCACGATCCCAGCTCGCGGCGCTCCAGGTGCGCGACCTCGGTCCCGTCGCGGAACGTCCGGCCGTCCTCGCCGCCCGGCCCACCGGCCAGTGGGGACGCCGCCGGGACCGCCCCGTGACCGCCCCGCTCGTAGCTGCCTGAGGGCCGGTCGTCGCGGTCGGCCATCCCGTCTTGCAGCACACCGGCCGCGCGCAGGACGCGCCGCTGGAGGCCCTGGTAGAACCCGCCGTGGCAGACGTCGAGCTGGCCCGCCTCAGTGTCGGCGCCCAGCGCGTCCGAGAGCCGGAACCGGGCGGACCGCTCGTGCCACGCCATCTCGAGCACGCGGTCGAGCACGTCGGCCGCGTGGAACGCCTGGGCTTCGGGCTCGCCGAACCGGCCCTCGGTCGTCAGCGAGAGCGCGTCGCGGACGGCCGGGCGGAGCGCGGGCGGCAGGGTCCCGACGGCCCGCTCCGTCGCGGCCGTCGCCATCCGGCCCAGCAGGTCGTCGCCGATCAGGACGTCGCCCGCGAACCCGGCGTCGGGCAGCGACACGTTGAACAGGTGGTGGCTCAGCCCGATCAAGAACACCCGAGCCGGGTCGGCGCCAAACTGAGGCGCGAGCAGGACGCCGAACACCGCCGTCGTGGCACAGTGGTCGCCGTGGCTCTCGGCCGGCTCCAGCACCAGCCGCGGCAGGCCGGGGTGCGTCGCCCCCGCCCGAGGCTGGCCGATCAGCGCGGCGACGAACCCAGGCTCGTCGCTGCCGGCGCCGCCGCCGGTCGCGGGCTCGTGGTCCGCGAGCGCCGACCCGAGCTCGGCCCGGAGCCGGCCGCGGAGCCCGGGCTCGACCGGCCCGGCCACGTCGGCGAACGCCCGTTCGAGCACGCCGACCGCCTCGGCCTCGGTGAGCCGATGGGCCCGCATCACGCCGGCGTCCAGTCCGGCCAGTCGGACCTCGGCGACCGCGCCAGCCGTCTCCGAGAAGGCGACGGCCTCGACCGCCTCGCCGGCGACCAACCGGGCCCAAGCCCGGGCGAACCGGCGCTCGGCCAGCGACCGCGGGCTGCGCGCGTCGCGGACCCGCTTGAGGTCGCGGATCTGTCGGAGCAGTCCGGCCAGGGGGACGAGCGCGCTCACGCGCCCGCCGTGCCGGCCGGCGCGGGGGCCCCTTGGGGTGTCAAGGTGGCGAGCCAATTCAGGAACGCCGCCTGCTGCTTGCCGAAGTCGTGCTCGGGGACGGCGTCGGGGTCGCGCGTCATCGGCCCCTTGAAGAAGACCCCCATCGGCTCCATCGCGCCGCCCGTTCCGGCCCGGCCTGCCAGGTCGAGGCACCGGGCGATGTCGAGCACGAGCGGGGCCGCCAGGATCGAGTCCTTGCAGAGGAAGTTGATCTTGAGCTGCATCCGCTGCCCCAGGAAACCGACCAGGTCCACGTTGTCCCAGGCCTCCTTGGCGTCGCCACGCGGGCGGTAGTAGTTGATCTTGACCACGTGGTCCTCGACGGGGTAGCCCAGGATCTGGTCGAGCACGCTCCCCTTGGTCCCGACCTTCGACGCGAGCGACCCGGCCTTGCGGAGCGCCTCGCCGTCGCGGTTGCCCAGGATGTTGGTCGAGAACCAGCCCTCGACGGTCAGCGCGCGTGCGCGAAGGCCCGGCGCCAGGGCCGTCTTGATGAACGTCTGCCCGGTCTTGCCGTCCTTGCCCGCCAGCGGCACGCCGCGCGCCTCGGCCAGCGCGACGATGGCCGGCACGTCGGCGCCGGTCGACGGCGTGAAGTTGCCGTACGGGGCGCCCTCCAGGACCGCCGCGTAGGCGTAGAGCATGGCCGGCGGGATCCGGCGGTCGTCGGCGTCGACGGCGGCCTCGAACGCCTCGGGCGTCTGGAACACCTCGGCCGAGAGGTCGGGCGCGGCCTCGGTCGACGCCAGGTTGATCACGACGGCCCGGTCGAGCCCGTGGGCCTCTTTGAACTCGCGCAAGTCCTGGCGGAGCCGGCCGACGACGTCGCGGAGTGCCAGGTCGCCGTCGTGGCAGTGCTCGCCCGTGACGCCCTCGCAGAACCGGGCGTCGCCGTAGGCCGGCCACGGCGTGACGGCGGCGAGCGCCTCGCGGGCGGCCTCGTACTGCCCGAGGTCGAGCACGCCGTGGTGCCGGGCCGCCTCGGCGAGGTCGCCGTCGAACAGGTCCCACCCGCCGAAGACCAGCCCGTCGTAGGGAGCGAGGTGGCGCGTCAGGTCGGCGTCGAGGGTGGCGAGCGGGAGCCCGTCGAGCCCGGCCTTGCCGGCCCGGATCAGGTCGACGCCCGCGACCGCCGTCGTGGCGACCGCGCCGCCCAGCCCGACGATGGCGACCCCCAGGCGGTCGCAAGAGCGGCGGTCGGGGTGGTCGGCGAGCTGGGCGGGGCGCGCGGCGCCGTCGCCTGTGGAGGGGGGAGACATCATCCGGAATGGGGGCAGCGAGTCCATCGGGTTCTCGCCCGAACCGGGACCGGTTCCACACCCAGAGGACAGTCGGGACGGCCCCTAGACTGGATGGGGCTACGCCCGATTGACGGACCGCCGAGCGGCGCGGCGTCGGACCCCCAGTCGGTCATGCCCCCACGCATCGACCGGCGAACCGTCGGTCAGCCCCCCGGCCCCTGCCTACCCACGGCCGGGACGGGCCGCCCCGCGGGCTCGCCACGCGCGGCCCCCTCGTGCCCGGCCTCACCACGCTCGCCGCCAACCGGCCCACCTCGGGGCCGAGGCGGGCCGCTCGCTACGACGCCTTCTTGGCCGAGGGCTTTTTGGCCGGCGCCTTCTTCTTCGCTGGGGCCTTCTTCTTGGCTGTCGCCCTCTTCTTGGCCGGCTTCGCCGCCTTGGCGTCGACCAGCGCGACGGCCTCCTCCAGCGTGATCTTGTCCTTGTCCATGTCCTTCGGGATCGTCGCGTTCGTCTTGACGTGCTTGACGTACGGCCCGTAGCGGCCCTCGAACACGTCGATGGGCTTGCCCGACTCCGGGTGGTCCCCGAGCGTCCGCAGCGGAGCCGCCTTCTGTCGCTTCTGGGCGATCAGCTCGAGCGCGCGCGCTCGAGCTCGACCGTCAGCACGTTGTCGCCGTCGGCCGGCTTGAGGCTCGCGAAGGTCCGCTCGTGCTGGACGTAGGGGCCGTAGCGGCCGATGTTGGCCTTGATCGGCTTGCCCGTCTCGGGGTGGTCGCCCAGCGTGCGCGGCAGGTCGAGGAGCTGCACGGCCAGGTCGAGGTCGACGTCGCCGGGCTCGGTGCCCTTGGGGAGCGACGTCGCGCTTGGGCTTCTTTCTCCTCGTCGTCGCCGAGCTGGACGTACGGGCCGTACGGGCCCGACTTGAGCAGCACCGGCATCTCGGCCGTCGGGTGGATGCCGAGCGGGCGCTCGTCGTCGTTCGCGTCGATCAGCGCCCGGAGTGTCCGCCTCGGTCAGGTCGGCCGGGGCCGTCTCGGGCGGGATCGAGGCCGTGCTCCCGTCGGTCGCCGCCGTGTACGGGCCGTAGCGACCGACGCGGACCTCGTAGTCGCCCCACTTGGCGTGGCGCATGGTCGAGATCTCGCGCGGGTCGATGGTCTCGACGCCCTGCTCGATCCGCTTCTCCAGTCCTTCGGGCCGTTGAAGAACCGCTCGAGGTACGGGACCCGCTCCTCGGTCCCGTCGGCGATCCCGTCCAGTTCGCTCCTCCATCTGGGCCGTGAAGTCGGTGTCGACCAGCCGGTCGAAGTTCTTCGCGAGCAGGTTCGTCACCGCCATGCCCGTGAAGGTGGGCACGAGTTGGTTCTTGTCGCGGATCACGTAGCCGCGCCGGACGACCGTGTCGATGATCGACGCGTACGTCGACGGTCGGCCGACGCCTGCCTTCTCGAGCGCCTGGACGAGTGACGCGTCGGTGTAGCGAGCCGGCGGCTTGGTCTCGTGGCCGACCGCCTCGACGGCCTTGCGCCTCGGGCGTGTCGCCGACGGCGAGTGCCGGCAGCGGGCTGTCGCGGTCGTCGAGCGCGGCGCTCGGATCGTCGCGGCCCTCGACGTAGGCCCGGAAGAAGCCCGGGAACTCGATGACCTGACCGTTCGACCGGAACGTCGACTCGTCGTCGGTTCCCTCGGCGGCCAGGATCGTGGCGCGCGTCCGGAGCAGACGGGCCTCGGCCATCTGGCTGGCGACCGTCCGCTTCCAGATCAGGTCGTAGAGCTTGGCCTCGTCGCCCGAGAGCCCGAGCTCGTCCTTGGTCCGCATCTGCGTGCCGGCCGGGCGGATCGCCTCGTGGGCCTCCTGCGCGTTGCGGACCTTGCCGGCGAACTGGCGCGGGCTTGGGGGTCAGGTACTCCTTGCCGTAGCGAGCCTCGACGGCGCCTCGGGCGGCCTCGATGGCCTCGGTCGACAGCATCGTCGAGTCGGTCCGCATGTAGGTGATGTGGCCCTGCTCGTAGAGCTTCTGGGCCGTCTGCATGGTCCGCCGGGCACTCATCCCGATCTTTCGGTTGGCCTCCTGCTGCAGCGTCGACGTGATGAACGGGGCGGCGGGCGAGCGGCGGGCCTTCTTCTGCTCGACCTCCGAGATCCGCCACGGCGCGTCCTTCAGCCGACCGGCCAACGCGGTCGCCTGCTCCTCCCGAGGACGAGCGCGTCGCTCTTGTCCTTGAGCTTGCCCGTCTTCTCGTCGAAGTCCTTTCCCGTCGCCAGGCGGTCCTCGCCCGAGGTGCGTCATCTTGGCCTCGAACGGCACGCCGGCCTGCTCGAGCGTGGCGGCCAGGTCGAAGTAGCTGGCCGAGATGAAGTCGAGCCGCTCCCACTCGCGCTCGACCAGCACGCGGACGGCGACCGACTGGACGCGACCGGCCGAGAGCTTGGGCGCGATCTTCTTCCACAGGACCGGCGAGACCGAGTACCCCACCAGCCGGTCGAGGACGCGCCGTGCCTCCTGGGCGTCGACGAGTCGGGTGTCGAGTTCGCGCGTCTCGTCGAGCGCCTTCAGGATGGCCTCCTTGGTGATCTCGTGGAACACCATCCGCTTGACGGGCACCTTGGGCTTGAGCACCTCCAGGAGGTGCCACCCGATCGACTCGCCCTCGCGGTCCTCATCCGTCGCGAGGTAGAGCTCGTCGGCGTCCTTGAGCGCGTCCTTGAGCACCTTGACCGTCTTCTTCTTGTCGGCCGGGACCACGTAGAGCGGCGTGAACCCGTCCTCGACGTTGACCCCGAGGCGGGCCCACTTCTCCTTCTTGACCTTGGCCGGGATCTCGGCGCGCCGACGACGGCAGGTCTCGGACGTGGCCCATCGAGGCCTCGACCTGGTAGTCGGCGGGCAGGAACTTGCGGATCGTGCGGGCCTTGGTGGGGGACTCGACGACGACGAGGCGCTTCATAGTGGGGGGTCTGGACCGGAGCCGGGCGGGCCGGCAAGCTAGCGTCCGCCGGTGACGCCCCTCCGGCACCACGTGTGACGGGGCGGCCGGCTCGCTACACGCGGCCCGGCCGTGCCCGTTCCGCCCCGGGCCCACGGGCCGCCGGGCCAGCGCGCTGAACGCCTCCCACAACGACCGCCCTACGGCCCCCGGGACCTCGACCTCCCCACGTTCGGCTCCCGGCACGACGAACCGCCCCTCAGGTCCCCGGGCCATCGCTGTCGACGCTGCTCCAGGGGACGAACCGGAGGTCGGTCGGGCCCAGTCCCAGGTGGAGAGAGCAATCCGTCCTGGAGCGACGGCGACTTCCCCGGGCGCGGAGCGGAGCGACGTCCTGGGTGGCTCCCGTCCGTCGGGGCGTAGGCCCCGGCCAGCCGGCGCGCCATCGCCGTCGCGGCCGCGCGCTCGCTCAGCCACCGGCGGAGCCGGCGGACGGCGACGACAGCGGCGGCGATCGCAGCGAAGGCCGCTGCGACGGCAAGCAGGAGGACCATGAGAGCGGTGCCAGGGATGGCCAACCTAGATCAGAGCCCCGAACCTGCAATACGGGACCGAAGACATAACGTCAGAAAAAACTATGGCCCACACCCTCCCTCGTCCCGGCTGCGCGCCGTCCCGCTCCGGACTCACCCGTTCGCCGCCTCGAACCGCCTCATAAAGTCGACCAAGGCCTCGACCGAGGACGGCTCGACGGCGTTGTAGATCGACGCGCGGACGCCGCCGACGCGTCCGGTGGCCCTTGAGCGCGAGCAGCCCCTCGCGCGCGGCGTCGCTCGATGAACCGGCCTTCGAGGTCCTCGCTGGGCAGGCGGAAGGTCACGTTCATGTGGGACCGGCTGTCCGGGCGGACCGTCGGGCGGTAGAAGTCGGTCGCGTCGAGGGCGCCGTAGAGCCGGTCCGACCTTGGTCCGGTTCCGCTCGACCATGCCGGCCAGCCCGCCGTTCCGCTCGATCCAGCCGAGCACCTTGTCGACGATGTAGACCGCGAAGACGGGCGGCGTGTTGAACAGCTTCTTGGCGTGCGTGCCGTAGTCGAGCAGCGTCGGCAGGCCCGGGCGCGCGCGTCTGGAGGACGTCGTCGCGGACCAGCACGGCCGTGACGCCGGCCGGGCCGATGTTCTTCTGGGCGCCGGCGTAGATCAGCCCGTACCGCTCGAGGCGTCGATCGGCCGGCTCAGGAAGTCCGACGACGCGTCGCACACCAGCGGCATGTCGCACGTCCGGCTCGTCCCTGGAACTGGGTCCCGTAGATCGTGTTGTTGCTCGTGTAGTGCAGGTAGGTAGCGTCCGGGTCGACCGGCCACTCGGACGGCCGTGGGATGTAGGTGTAGTCGTCGTCGGCGCTGCTGGCCGCGACCGCAGACCCGGCGCCGCGTCGCGCGCGACCACGATCTCCGCCTCGTCGATCGCGTTGGCGCTCCAGGTGCCCGTGTCGAGGTAGCTCGCGGCGCCGCCGTCCGGGAGGAAGTTGAGCGGCGACCTGGTGGAACTGCATCGACGCGCCGCCCTGGAGGAACAGCACGTGCCAGTCGTCGCCGAGGCCGAGGAGCGACCGGAGCCGCGACGCTGAGCGCGCTCGTTGATCTCGGTGTAGGTCGGCGACCGGTGGCTGACCTCGACGATCGACGACCCCGAGGCCGGGGAACGCGGGCATCTCGTCGCGGACCTCCTCCAGGACCTCGGTCGGCAGCGCGCCGGGGCCGGCGGAGAAGTTGTGCTGGCGGAGGTCGAGGTCGGCCGGCGGCGTGTCGTAGGTGACGGGGCGGTCCATGGCGGGCGGGGCGTGATCGGCCGGTTGAATCGCGGCGGGCCGCTCGGCGGTTCACTCGCCGTCGCAGTCGCGGCCGCCGCGTGTCCACGATCTGGACGATCCGCCAGCCCTGGCCGTCGAGCGCGAGCGTGAACGCGTTCGTGCCGCAGTGGCTGAACTGGTCGCCGGCGTAGAACCGGTAGGGCGTCCAGGCGACGGCCAGCCCGTCGTCGACCATCACCGGGTAGCCGTCCTCGATCTGCTCGTCGAGAACGACGGGTGCTCCGGCGACGCGGCCTCAGGAACGCCGTCGAAGGGCGTCGACTCGACCGACCGCGCCTCGCGGTGGGCGGCCGTCATCAGGCGAGCGTCGGGATGGAGCGTCGACCGGATCGCGGTCGTGTCCTTGGCCCGCATCCCGTCGAACAACCGGGCGATGGTGGCGCGGACGGCGGCGTCGGCGTCTCGGATGGGGGCGTCCTGGGCGGAGGCGAGCCGGCGAGCGACCACGAGGGCGGCGAGAGGAGCAGGCGCATGGCGGCGAGGCGTCGTGAGTGCCCAGTCTACGCCGCCGACGCTACCGCGTCGGCCCGCTCGGCGATCGCCTGGGCCGCTTCGGCGTCGGGCGGGCTGGGCTCGACGGTCTCGCGGGCGGGGCGACCCGGCCGGTCGCGCGGGCCTGCAGCTCCTCGCGGACGAACCGCTGCATCCGCTCCAGCGCCGTCTGCGCGAACCTGAGCTGGAGGCGTCGCCCGAACAGCTTGAAGCCGATCCGGTAGAACGGGTTGCGGATCCGGTCCGGCTTCGAGAACGCGTCGATGTGGAACGACACGGCGCCCGTCGCCTCCGTCTTGCGGACCTCGAACGTGATCTGGCCGCGCTCGAAGTGGCCCTCCAGCGTCGCGTAGTCGAACCCGTAGACGTGGACCGGCCCGGCGTCGGTCTCGCGAACCTCGTCGATCTCGCGGCCGATGCGGACGCCGAACCAGAACGTGAACCCGAGGAACCGGGCCCGCAGCAGCATCGGCCGGCCGTCGACGGGCTCGTCGGGCGAGAAGATGCCCGTGATGAGCGAGGGGTCCGGGAAGGCGTAGTCCCGGACCAGGTCGCGGGCGACGGCGCACGACGCCCGGGCGTCGTCGGGCGGGAGCGGCGGGCCGGGCGGCTCGGGGACGGCAGCTCGGCGTCGTGGTGGTCGAGGTGCCAGCCGTCGGCCTCGGAGAACTCGTGGTCGTCGCTCGAGCTCGAAGTTGTAGCGCGCCGTGCGGACGGCCTCGAGGCGTCTCCGGTACCGCCGCCAGTCGGGGCGGCGGGGGACGGCGCGCGTCGCGAGGTCAGACATCGCGCTCAGGCGTCGTCGGCCCTCGTCGGGGTCGGTCGCGCTCGGTCAGCACGCGGATGTCCCCCATCTTCTGCCCGCCGCAGTCGTCGGCGACGCGCTCGCAGAAGAACGTCCACATCGCCTGCTGGGCCTGCCTTGGCGAGCCCGAGCCGTCGTAGACGAGGTCGACGAGCGCCGTCGGGCTCCGCGCCCACGACTCGATCGAGAAGCGGAGAGCGCCCGGTGCCGTCGGGTGCTCGGCGGCCTCGAACCGGATCTGGCCGGCCTCCATGTGGCCCTCGAGCGTCGCCAGCGTGAACCGGGTCGGCCCGACCTCGACCACGCGGACCGGGCCGTCCCACGGCGACCGGATCGTGATGTCGTACTCGTCGCCGACGGCCAGCACGCCGTCGTCGCCCGTCGTCTTCTCGAACACGGCGATCTCGTCCGGCACGTAGTCCTGGATGTCGGGCGCCGATGCAGGCGATCAGCTCGGCCGGCGTCCGGGTCGCGTGCTCCGACGTCGACCTGCGTAGCGTCGGTGGAACCGGGCGCCGACCCCGTCCGCCTCGGCCTGCACGTCGCGGTCCCCGGCTCCGGGCGTGACGGCGACCGGCGGGTCCGGCACATCGGTCACCTCGCGCTCGACGGCGTCGACGGGGTAGCCCCACCGCCTCCAGAGCCAGATGCCGAGCGCGGCGCCGGCCGTGAGCGAGGCGGAGCTGACGAGGAGGGCTCGGGTGCGTCGGGTCATGCGGCGTCTACGCCGGGCGCCGGGAGGCTCCCACGCGGCGCGCGAGCCCGAACGACAGCGCCCCGCCCGGATCGGTCCGAGCGGGGCGCCGAGGCGGCCGGACCGGCGGCCGGCTAGTCGCGGCTCATGAAGAGGCGCAGGACGTACCAGAACATCAGGGCGACCGACGCGAACAGCTGGAGCGACGCCGCGACGTAGCGGTCCTCGGGGTAGTCGCGCAGCACCTTCGACGTGTCGTACAGGATGGCCGCGCCGGCCAGCCCGATCATCGCGACCGAGAACCACGGTGCCCAGGTCGAACCCGAACAGCACGCCGGCCACGATCGCGACGAGCGCCAGCACGAACGCCCACTTGAGCATCCCGCCCAGGAACGAGAAGTCCTTGCCGGTGAAGAACACGATGGCCGTCAGCGCCGAGAAGCCCGAGGATCGTGACCCAGGCCGCGCTTGCCGATCACGCTCGCGCCGATCTGGAGTACTCGGCCATGACCAGGAGCGGGACGAAGATGACGGCCTCGGCGAGCACGAACGCGGCGAGCGCGCCGTACTGGGCGCGCCTTCGTCTCGGCCCGTCGCGGCGGCGCGACTGGCGAACCAGCTCACGATCATGAACCCGCCGAGCACCAGGAGCCAGTTCACGCCCAGCATGGCGTTCGCCATCGGGACGGCGAGGCCGGAGGTGAAGAGGAAGACCTCGATGAGGCGAACAGCAGGATGGCGCCCAGCAGGTGCGCGTAGGTCCGCGTCAGGAACGCGGCGCGCGCGGAGTCGCCGAGGGCAGCGACGGGGGTGCGGTAGAGGGTGTCCATTGGGGGGAGGAGAGTCAGAGGTGGGAGGCTAACGCCGAGAGCGCGCCGGAGTACCGCGCTCGCGGCACGTCACGCGGTCGTCACAGCGGGCGCAGCGGGCGTGGTCGAACAGGTCGAGGGCCGGATCGGATTCCCCAAGCGAGCGTGCGCGCGGCGAGTTCGCCGAAGCGGAGCGCGTAGCCCATCCCGTGGCCCGTGAACCCGGCGGCGTAGCGCAGCGCCCGGCGACGCCCGGGCACCGCGCCCAGCACCGGGAGCCCGTCCGGGCTGAACCCCATCGTGCCCGACCACCGGCGCTCGACCGCGAGCCCGGCGAGCCCGGGGAAGTGACGGGCGAGGTAGCGCTCGAGGTCGGCCTGGAGCGCGTCCGTCGAGGCGTCGCCGTAGCCCGACCTCGGCGTCGCGGTGGAGGTGGCGGGCGCCGCCGACCAGGACCCGGCCGTCGGGCCGCTGGCGGAGGTAGAAGTAGCCCGTCGTGCGAGTAGACGGGCGCGCGCAGCGTCGGCGGCGCCGGGCGCCGTCGCGAGCATCTGGGCGCGCACCGGACGGACGACGTCGGCCAGCGACGGGACGAGCGTCGGGCAGGTAGCGCGTTGGTGGCGACCAGCACACGGTCGGCGCACGACCTCTCCCCCGCCGACGGCGGCGAGGCGGACGCGCGCCGCCCTCGGCGCTCGACGCGCCGGCGACGCGCCAGCCCTCGACGACCTGCGGCGCCGCTCTCGGCCGCCAGCGCGCGGACCAGCCGCGCCGGGTCGACGGCGCCGCCGGTCGGGACGACGCAGGGCGCCGGGAAACCCGTGCGCCCCGAACTCGCGCCGATCGGCGCGGCGGCCGTCGAGCCAGTCGGCCTCGACGCCGTCCTCGGGCCAGGAGCTCGTGCGAGCGGTGCAGACGGTCGGCCTCGGCGTCGGTGCCGGCGGCGATCACGCTGCCCGTCGCCCGGAACCCGACGTCGTGCCGGGCACCGACCTCGGCGGCCAGCTCGTAGGCCTGCGCGCGTGAACGCCCAGATGCGGCGGGCCGCCTCGCGCCCGTAGGCGTCGACCGCCGAGGCGTAGTCCGACGACGTGCCCAGCAGCAGGAAGCCCGCGTTGCGCCCGCTCGCGCCGAACGCCAGCCGCTCGGCCTCGAGGAGCGACGACCCGGAGGTCGGGCGCCAGGCGGCCGCAGCGCCCACGCCGTCGCCGTCCCGATCACGCCCCCGCCGACGATGGCGACGTCGGCGTCGAGGCGCGGCGGGCGCTGCCAGAGCGAGGCGGTCGCCACGCCCGGACGTCGACCACGACGCGGCCGACGGTGTCGCCCTCGACGATCCGCTCGGCCCACTCCGGCACGTCGCTCGAGTGCAGATAACGGTCTTGTCGACGGCCGTCGAGGTGCGCCGGCCGCGACCGACTCGGCGAGCCGGTCCCACGCCCGCTGCGCGCAGCGTCGGCGGCGCCGTGTTCGAGTCGATGCCGGCCAGCGTCACGCCGCGCAGGATGAACGGGAAGACGGTCGTCGCGAGGTCGGCGCTTCCGGCCAGCCCGCACGCGGCGACGCAGGCGTGGCGCGCGCGCTGGGCGAGCAGCGTCGCCAGCGTCGTCCCGCCGACCGAGTCGACGGCGCCGGCCCAGACGCCGCGCTGCAGACGGCGGCCCGTCGGCCGTCGAGCGCGTCGCGGTCCAGCGATCTCGGCCGCGCCGAGCGCCCGGAGGTAGCCGTGGGCGTCGGCCGACCCGGTGACGGCCGTGACCTCGTACCCGGCGTGCGGCCAGCAGCGCCGTCGCCGACCGACCCGACGCCGCCCGAGGCGCCCGTCACGACGACCGGCCCGGCCCCGGCGACGCCGTGGGCGTCGAGCGCGAGCACGCTCAGCATGGCCGTCAACCCGGCCGTCCCGATCCACATGGCGTCCTCGGCCGTCGAGCCCGTCCGGCAGGCGCGACCAGGTGGTCGGCGCTGGCCCGGGCGCGCTCGGCGAAGCCGCCCCACCGGTCCTCGCCGGTCCCCCACCCCGTCAGCACGACGCGGTCGCCCGGCGCCCACGCGTCCGACGCCGACGCGGCGACGGTCCCGGCGAGGTCGATGCCGGGCACGAACGGGAACGCGCCGCGGACGATCTTGCCCCGTGCCGGTCACGGCCAGCCCGTCTTTGTAGTTCAGGCTCGAGTGCGAGACGTCGATCGAGCACGTCGCCGTCGGGCAGGTCGGCCGCGATCGACCTCGGTGACGGCGGCGCCGAGGTCGTCGGCGGACTGGGGAGGAGGAGGGCGCGCATCGGTCGGCAGAGGCGGGACAAAAAAGGGCGCCCGGCACGAGGCCCGGGCGCCGCCACAACGGTCGCGGTCGGTGCTAGAGCACGAACGCGAGCACGAACAGGATCACGGCGGCGACGCCGCGCGAACTTGGCGAAGTTGGCCGACATGCCCGCGACGCCGCGGAAGCCGAGGAGCGCCGCGACGAGCGCGACGACGGCCAGGATGATGAAGATGTTGAAGAACTCGCCAGCCATGGGGGATGGGGTCGGGTGAGGGGACAGGCTTCCACGCCGCGAGTCTCAGGAAGTTGCCTACCTCCCGGAAGCGCGTTCGCGGGAGCCCTGACGCGCCGGCTCGCCACGGTACCTTCGGGCTCGCTCCCCTCCGTCCATGACCGACGCCCCGCTCCAGACGACCCCGCTCCACGACCGCCACCTCGCCGCTCGGCGCCAAGATGGCCCCGTTCGGCGGCTGCGACATGCCCATCCAGTACACCGGCATCCTGGACGAGCACCGCGCCGTCCGCGAGGCCGCCGGGCTGTTCGACGTGAGCCACATGGGCGAGTTCAGGGTCCGCGGGCCCGCAGGCGCTCGACCTCGCCCAGCGCGCTCGTCACCAACGACGTGTCGAAGCTGGAGGACGGCGGCGCGCTCTACGCCGTCCTGTGCCACGACGGCGGCGGCGCCGTCGACGACCTGCTGGTCTACCGGGTCGCGGCCGACGACGTGCATGCTGGTCGTCAACGCGGCCAACATCGCGACCGACTGGGCCCACGTCTCGGCCCAGGCGGCCCGCCCGGCCTCGACGCGCGACGCTCACCAACGAGTCCGACGACTGGGCGCTGCTCGCGCTGCAGGGGCCGACGGCGTTCGACGTGTTCGAGGCCGCGACCGGGCTCGACGCCTCCGACATCCCGTACTACCACTTCCGCATGATGGAGCCGGGCGCGGTGTTCGGCGCCGACCGCGCCATCGTCTCGCACACCGGCTACACGGGCGAGCGCGGCCTCGAGCTCTACCTCAGCCCCGAGGCGGCCGGGCGGGCCTGGGACGCGCTCGTCGCAGGCCGGCGCGACGCCGGCCGGGCTCGGCGCGCGCGACACGCTGCGCCTCGAGGCCGGCTACTGCCTCTACGGCCACGAGCTCGACCGCGACACGACGCCGCTCGAAGCCGGCCTGGGCTGGGTCGTCAAGCCCGACGCCGGCGACTTCGTCGGGCGCGACGCGCTCGTCGCGCCAGAAGGCGACCGGGACCGAGCGCAAGCTGGTCGGGCTCGTCGTCGAGGGCCGCGGCATCCCGCGCGCCGGCCACCCCATCGTCGACGCGCGACGGGGTCGAGGTCGGCGTGGTCACGAGCGGGAGCCAGTCGCCGACGCTGGGCCGGGGGGTCGCGCTGGGGTTCGTCCCGAACGACCCCGGACTACACCGCGCTCGGCACCGAGCTCGGCGTCTCGGTGCGCGGGCGCGTGCTGCCGGCCGTCGTGACGAAGCCCCCGTTCCACAAGAGCTCGTGAGCCTGTCGGTCGCCCTCAGCCCGGCCGGGCTCGACCGGGCGTCGCTCGACGGCCGGGCCGTCCTGGTCGTCGACGTGCTGCGGGCCTCGACGACGATCGTGACGGCGCTGGCCCAGGGCGCGCGCGCCGTGATCCCGGTCGCCGACGAGGGCGAGGCCGGCCGGCTCGCGGCGACGCTCGACCGCGAGACGACCGTCCTGGCGGCGAGCGCGGCGGCCGGCCCCTCGCCGGGTTCGCGCTGGGCAACTCGCCGGCCTCTTACACGCGCGAAGTCGTCGGCGGGCGGACGGTCGTGCTGACGACGACGAACGGGACGGCCGCCCTCGTCGGCGCGAGCGGAGCCGCGCGGCTGGCCGTCGGGGGCCTGGTCAACGCCGCCGCGACGGCGGCCTGGCTGGGCCGCGCGCTCGACGACGGGCTGGACGCGACGATCCTGTGCGCGGGCTGGGAGGGCCGGGTCGCGCTCGAGGACGCGCTGTGCGCCGGCCTGCTGGTCGACCGCTTGCACGCGCGCGCCGAGGCGGACCTGGACGACGGCGCCCGGATCGCGCTCGGCTTGTACCGCGGGGCGCGCCACGACCTGGCCCGCGCGCTGTTCGGGGCCGACCACACGCGCCGCCTGGTCGGCCTGGGCGCCGGCGACGACGTGGCCGCGTGCGCCCGCCTCGACGTGTCGGACGTGGTGCCCGTCTACCGAGACCGGCAGTTGGTGCTGGAGTCGCCCTGAGCCGCGGCCGCCGCCACGCGTGGGTCCTCGCCCCGCACCAGCCCGCACGAGCCGGGGGGTCGCGAGCCGGTCTGAGTCCCGATTTTCGACCGTCCGCGCCGGCGTCGTACCTTCACTCGGCCTCCACGCCGCGGCGCGAGGCCTCCGCTCCGCCGTTCGTCCCCCCACGTCCGTGAGCAGCACCCGATCCCGAAGCAAGAAGAAGCCCTCGTCCTCGAAGGCGTCCGGCGGGTTCTCGCAGCAGCGCAAGCGCGAGATCCTGGGCATCCTCCTCCTGGCCCTGGCCGTCCTGGCCGGGCTCGCCGTCGTCACGTACTCGCTGGCCGACGACGCCCGGCTGGCCGGCGAGAACTGGGAGAACCTGGTCGACCCCGGCGACAACCGGTTCGACAACCTGCTCGGGTTCGTCGGGGCGACGCTGGCGCGCGCGCTCGTGTCCGGCCTGGTCGGCTACCCGATGCTGCTGCCGGTCGCGGCGCTGCTGGCCTGGGGCTGGCTCCTGCTCCGCCAGAAGACGCCCGTCTTCCTCCCCACCCTGACCGGCCTCTCGCTGGTCGGCGCGCTGTTCCTGGCGTGCTTCTTCGGCTGGTTCGACTTCCAGTTCGACCTGGAGCTGGCCGCCTGGAGCGGCAACCTGGGCCTGGGCGTGACCGGCTGGCTGACGAGCATCCTGAAGCCGGTCGGCTCGTTCATCGTGCTGCTGGTGGCCGTCGTAGTGGTCGCGCTCCTGGTCTACGACCGCGACATCCAGACGTCGCTGGACCGCGCCGAGGGCGCCGTGACGAGCCTCAAGAGCGGGATCGCGGAGTCGTGGGCGACCTACCGGGCCGGGGCGACCGAGCGGAAGCAACTCCGCGCCAAGGCCCGCGACGAGGCGCTCGCCGAGCGCGAGACGAAGCGGGCCGCCGCCCAGAAGACGCGTGCGAGCAAACAGGAGACGAAGACGCAGGCGGCCCCGTCCGCCTCGGCGCCGACGCCGTCGTCCCGGCCGGCGCCCGCGATGCCCGACCCGCCGCCCGTCGCGCCGGCGCCGTCCCGGGCCGAGCCCGCGGCCCCGTTCGCGGCCGTCCCCCCCAAGCCCGCCCCGACCCTGACCCCGGTCGAGCCCGACGTCGACGAGTCCGTGCTGGACAGCCTGGTCCAGGACGAGCGCGGGGCCGGCCCGGCGTTCCACGTCACCGGCCCGGCCGAGCAGGCCCCGGCCGACCTCGACGCCGCGCGCGGCGCGACCGCCGACGCCGCCTCGCTCCCCTACGTCTTCCCCTCCATCGAGCTCCTGGAGCAGTCCGACGGCGACCAGGAGATCGACTACGACGAGATCGAGGACAACAAGCAGGTGCTCCTCGACAAGCTGGAGACCTACAACATCCAGATCGACGCCATCGAGGCCGTCGTCGGGCCGACCGTCACGCGCTACGAGCTGACGCCCGCGCCCGGCGTCAAGATCAGCCGCATCACCGCGCTCGAAGACGACCTGGCGATGGCGCTCGCCGCGCCCGGCATCCGCATCATCGCGCCGATCCCGGGCAAGAGCTCCATCGGCGTCGAGATCCCCAACCGGACGCGCGAGATGGTCCGTCTGCGGCAGCTCCTGGCTACCGCCACCTTCCGCGACGCGGCGCGCGGCGGCAAGATGGCGCTGCCCGTCCCCATCGGGAAGACCATCGAGGGCGAGGTGTTCATCGAGGACCTGGCCAAGATGCCGCACCTGCTGGTGGCCGGCGCGACCGGCTCGGGCAAGTCGGTCGGCGTCAACGCGCTCATCGTGGGGCTGCTCTACGCCAAGCACCCGGCCGACCTCAAGTTCGTGATGGTCGACCCCAAGAAGATCGAGCTCAACGGCTACGCCGAGCTCCTGAACCACTTCTCGGCGATGCCCGAGGACTCCGACGACCCGATCATCACCGACTTCATGGAGGCCGCCGCCGTCCTGCGGTCGTGCGAGCGCGAGATGGAGATCCGCTACGACCTGCTGGCCGAGGCGGGCGTGCGCGGCATCGGCGAGTACAACAAGAAGCTGGCCGCGGGCAAGCTGGAGTCGCTGGGCGACAAGCACCGGCACCTGCCCTACATCGTCGTGATCGTGGACGAGTTGGCGGACCTCATGATGACGTCGGCCAAGGAGGTCGAGGCGCCGATCGCGCGGCTGGCCCAGATGGCGCGCGCCGTCGGCATCCACCTCGTGCTGGCCACGCAGCGGCCGTCGGTCGACGTCATCACCGGGCTGATCAAGGCCAACTTCCCGTCGCGGATGGCCTACCAGACGTCGTCGAAGATCGACAGCCGGACGATCATCGACGGCGGCGGGGCCCAGCAGCTGGTCGGCAACGGCGACCTCCTGCACATGAACGGCTCGCGGCTGACCCGTCTGCAGGGCCCGTTCGTGAGCGTCGGCGAGGTCGACGCCGTGGCCGGCTTCATCGCGTCCCAGGACGGGGCCGGGCCGTACCTGCTGCCGCCGATGGACGCGACCGGCGACGCGCCCAAGGGCTCCGCCGGCGACTCGTCGGAGGACCGCGACGACCTGTTCGAGGACGCCGCCAAGGTGATCGTCCGGAGCCAGCAGGGGTCGGTGAGCCTGCTCCAGCGCAAGCTGTCCGTCGGCTACACGCGGGCGGCGCGGCTCGTCGACCAGCTCGAAGATGCCGGCATCGTGGGCCCGTTCGAGGGCTCGAAGGCGCGCGACGTGCTCGTCCCGGACGAGTTCGCACTCGACGCCCACCTCAAGGGCGCGCCCGAGGACTTGTCGGCCGACCTGGAGGCCTAGTGCTCGCCGCCTCGGTCCCGAGGCGGGGGGGGCCCGCGGAGCGTCGGCCAGGCACGTGCCCCGCGACCGGCCCAGTTGTTTGACTGCAACTTCCTAACGTGATCCGTTTAGACGCCCGGCGGCCCACGTCAGGCCGCCGGCTACCCGCGCCAAGCCGGCCGGACAGGACGGGAGGGGCCCGCACGGCGGACCCGGGCGCGCCCGCCGCGGTCGGCGCTCGCCCCTCGACAGGGGCGGTTTCGGAGCCCTACGCTGCCTGACCGCCGATCTGCCGCCCTGTCGGGACGACAGAGAGCGGGGCCGGGCGTCCCACCACAGGCACCCGGCCCCGCAACGCCACAGCCATGAGAGCGTGGGGCGATGGCACATGGTACGGCTCCACGCCCGGACGCCACCATTGCCGGGGCAAACGGGGGAAAATCCTAGACGAGCCCCCGCTCGAAGGCGGCGCGGACGGCCTGGGCGCGGCTGTGGACCTGGAGCTTGGCGTAGAGGTTCTTGACGTGCGTCCGGACCGTGTGCGGGCTCACGCCGAGCGCCGACGGCGATGCCCGCCTCGGTGTCGTCCTCGACCAGGCGCGAGAGCACGTCGGTCTCGCGCGGCGTCAGGCGGAGCGCCTCGGCGGCGGCGGCCGACCGGCGCGCGTCGCCCTGCTGCTGGCGGACGTAGCGGAGCAGCTTGCGCGCGACCAGCGGCGACGTCGGGGCCCCGCCCCGGGCGATCTCGCCGACGGCGCGGACGACGGCGTCGGGCCCGGCGTCCTTGAGGAGGTACCCGCTGGCGCCGGCCTGGACGGCCGCGAAGATCTTGTCCTCGTCCTCGTAGACCGTCAGGATCAGGACCTCCATCGCCGGCCACGTCTTCTTGACCTCGGCCGTCGTCGCGATCCCGTCGCGGCCCGGCATCTCGATGTCCATCAGGACCACGTCCGGGACGGCCGCCCCCGTACGCCCGCGGACGTCCAGGTCGGCCAGGAACGCGTCGCCGCTGTCCGACACCAGCACCAGGTCGACCTCGTCGAAAAACGCGAGCTGCTGCACCAGCCGCTCCCGCAGCCCGGCGTGGTCTTCGACGACGGCGACTCGGATGGGACTGGACACTGGACGGGCACGGGGAGTGGACGGGAAGGTCGCCGCCGACGCCGGGCTACGCCCTCCCCTCTGCCGGGGAGGGCCGGGCGGCCGACGGGACCCGGACCCGGACGACCGTCCCGGCCTCGGTGCTGAGGTGGAAGGTGCCGCCGATCTCGCCGGCCCGGGCCCGCATCGACCCGATCCCGTAGCCCGAGAGACCGCCGCTGCGGGGCGCGGCGAACCGGCCGTCGTCGGCGACCGTGACGGTCACGGCGTCGTCGGACGCGACCAGGGTGACCGTCAGCGACTGGGCGCCCGAGTGCTTGAGCGCGTTCGTGACGGCCTCTTGGGCGATCCGGTACAAGGCCAGCGCGACCGCGGGCGGTAGCTCGCGCGCGCCCCCCTCGCACCGGACCTCGACGGACGGGATCCGCCCCTTCGCCACGCTCCGGACGTGGGAGTCGAGCCGCTGGCAGAACGCCTGGGCCGTGAGCCGCTCGTCGTGGAGCGCCCAGATGGTCTCGCGGAGCTGGCGGATGGTCTCGCGCGCGTCGGCCTCGACGGCTTCGAGCGGGTCCGCGGCCGCGCCGTCCCCGCCCGCCAGGCCGCCTCGGGCCCCGCCGCGCGCGCGCCGTGCCAGCTTGGCCAGTTCGACGCCGGCCAGCAGCGACGAGAGCTGCGCCCCGACGTGGTCGTGGAGGTCCCGGCTGATCCGCTCGCGCTCGTCCTGGACCCGGCGCCCGACCTCCAGGCGCTCGACCTGGAGCCGGAGCCGGCGCTGCGACAGGTTGCGGACGGCCGCCGCGAACGCGACGAGCCCCAGCACGACCAGCGCGAGCACGACCGGGGGCCGCTCCCACCACGACGGCGACACGCGGAGCCACAGCCGGGCCGGTGGCGAGGAGCCCCCGTCCGGCCCGACCGCCCGCGCTTCGACGCGGTGCTCGCCCGCCCCGAGGTCGGAGAACACGACCCGGCGCTCGGGGCCGGTCGGTTGCCAGGGCCCGTCGCCGACCCGGTACTCGACGGCGGCGCTCGCGCCGTAGAGCAGCGCCGCGAACTCGATCTCGACGCGGTGCCGGCCGGGCGCCAGGGCGGCCGCGCGGGCGTCGAGCACGGTCCCGGAGAGCGGCCGGGCGGCGTCGTCGACGCGCAGGCCCAGGACGGCCACCTGGGGCGCCGTGGTGACGTTGGGGATCCGGCGGAGGTCGACCGCGAGGACGCCGGCCGTCGTCGCCAGGAACAGCCGGTCGGCCTGGGGGACGTAGACGGCGGCGTTGATGGAGGCCGACGCCGCTGGGCCGAGCCGGACCGCCCCCAGCGCCCGGACCCGGCTGCCTTCGACGCGGTAGAGCCCGCGGTCACCGACCGCGGTCACGCCCTCGACGCCGGGCCGCTCGAAGACGGCCAGGATCCGCTGGCCCGCCAGCTCGGCCCCGCCGACAGCCCGGACCGTGCGCCCGTCCCACCGCCCGAGCCCACGGTCGGTCCCGAACCACACGGCCCCGTCCGCCTCGCCCACCGCGTAGACCGCCGACGACGGCAGCCCCTGCCGGCGCCCGACCGAGGTGGACCGGGTGCCCCGTACGAGCGTCGCGCCGGCCGAGCGTGTCAGCGCCCACACGCCCTGAGACGTCCGAGCCAGCCCCTCGACCATGTCGGTCCCCAGCCGGTCCGCCCGGAGCGTGTCGACGGCGCGGCCGCCGACCGACCGGACGACGCCCGTGCCGTAGCCCGAGACCCAGAGCGTGTCCGTCCGGGCGTCCAGGCCCGAGACCCAGTTGGGGTCGGTGGCGGCCGGGACGGGGGCCGCTCCCCATGACGCGAGGCGGCTCGCCGTCGGCCCGTTTGAGACGACCAGGCCGCGCCGTGCCACGGCGACCTGCCGCAGCCCGGCCCCGAACGGCCGCGACCGCACGTCGAGCGTCCGCGCGTCGATCCGGACGAGCCCCTCGGCGTCGGTGGCCCAGACCGTCGTCCCGTCCGCAGCCAGCCGCGCGGCCGGCCGGTCGGTGAGCAGGTCGAGGTGGCGGCCGGCCAGCCGGAGCACGCCGTCGCCGAACGTGCCGACCCAGACGCCCCCCTCGCGGTCGACCAGCAGGTCCTGCCCGCGTGCGGGGTTGAGCAGGGTCGGCGGGGCGCCCGGGGCGTCGCTGACCCAGGTGCCGCCGCCGTCGCCGATCGAGTACACCTCGCCGCGCGCCCCGAGCGCCATCCGGCGCGCCTGGGGGACGCGGTAGACCGACTCGGCCACGAACCGGTCGGCCTTGATGCGGCCCAGCGCGACCCAGTCCGAGCCGGCCAAGAACAGCCGGCCGCCGTGCGCCGGCGAGACCCACCGCGTGCCGGCCAGCGCCGGCGGCACTCTAACGCGGACGGGCTCGGGGCTCCCGTCCGGGAACCGAAGGAGCGCCCACGGGCCGGCGTCGGTGTCGCCCAGCCGACGCGAGACCACCACGGACCCGTCAGCCAGGGGGACGGCGCCGGACCACCCGTTGCCGGGCCCCGCCGGGATGACGCGCCAGCGCTCGCCCTCCCTCACGGCCGCCTGCGTGCTGGTCCGGATCAGGATCCCACCGCCCGGCCCCTCCCCGACCGCGAGCACAGGCTCGTCGCCGAACGGCGTCTCGACCCTGACGAACCCGTCGCCGTCCTGGCGGGCCACGCCCCGGAACGTCCCGACCCACAGCGCTCCGGCCGCGTCCTCCCCGACGGCGTAGACGAACGGGTCCGGCAGGCCGTCGTCGGCCGTGACCGTGACGACGTGGCGGCCGTCGTAGCGGGCGAGCCCGGCGTCGGTCCCGAACCACAGGAACCCGAAGCGGTCTTGGTAGACGGCCTGGACGAAGTCGGACGGCAGGCCGTCGGCCCGTGTCAGCGTGTCGAACGTGGGCTGGGCGTCCGCCCGTACCAGCACGGACGCCAAGCAGGCGACGAAGAGCGCGCGACGGACGATGGCGAGGGTGGCGAGACCGAACAGAAATCTACTCTTAGGCCGCACCGCGCGTCCGGCCCGTAACGGCTCTCGGGCGCCCCACTCTCCACGGCCTCCGACTGGACGGCGCTCTGGCCGCTCGAAGAATGGGGGAAGCAGCCGCCCGGGCCGCACCGCGCCCCGGGCCGGCCGTTGGACCCGACCATGACCACGATCATCGACTACGGAATCGGCAACTTGCGGTCGCTCGCCAAGGCGTTCGCGGCCGCTGGCGTCCCGGTCGAGCGGACCGACGCCCCCGGCCGGATCGCGGCGGCCGAGCGGCTGGTGCTGCCCGGCGTCGGCGCGTTCGGCGCCTGCGCGTCCGAGCTGGCCGCGCGGGGCCTGACCGACCTGGTCCGCGAGCGGGCCCGGGCGGGCGTCCCGCTGCTCGGCGTGTGCGTGGGGATGCAGTTGCTGTTCGAGGCGTCTGAGGAGCGGCCCGGCCCGGACGGCCGGCCCCACCCCGGCCTCGGCTTGTTGCCCGGCCGGGTCGTCCGGTTCGCCCAGGACCGCGCCGAGGCGGACGGGCGGCGCCTCAAGGTGCCCCACATGGGCTGGAACCGGCTCCAGGCCCAGCGCGCGCACCCGGTCCTAGGCGCCGGGGGCGACGGCGACTGGGTCTACTTTGTCCACTCGTACCACGCGGCCCCGGCCGAACCCGGCGACGTCCTGGCGACCGTCGGCTACGGGGGCGACGTGCCGGCGGTCGTCGGGCGTGGCTCCGTGGTCGGCGTCCAGTTCCACCCCGAGAAAAGTGCCCGGGCCGGCCAGGCGATGCTGCGTAGGTTCGCGTCCTGGACCCCGACACCGGCTCTCGCCGCCTAAGGTTATGCTCGTCATCCCCGCCATCGACCTGCGCGACGGACGCTGCGTCCGCCTCCGGCAAGGGCGCTACGAGGACGAGACGATCTACTTCGAGGACCCGGTCCGGATGGCCAAGCTGTGGCGGGTGATGAACGCCAAGGTCCTCCACCTAGTCGATCTCGACGCCGCGCGGACGACGGCCGACACGGTCTCCGACAACCGCGGCGTGATCGCCCGGATCGCCCAGGCGCTCGACGTGCCCGTCCAGGTCGGCGGCGGGATCCGGACGCTGGCCGACATCCGGTCGATGCTCGACCTGGGCGTCTACCGGGTCGTGCTGGGCACGGCGGCCGTCCGCAGCCCGGACCTGGTCAGCGAGGCCGTGGCCACGTTCGGCGCGAGCCGGATCGTCGTCGGCATCGACGCGAGCAACGGCGAGGTGATGACCGAGGGCTGGGAGGCCGGCTCGGGCGTCGACGCGGTCGACCTGGCGCTCGACATGGAGCGCGCGCGGCGTCCACCGGTTCGTCTACACCGACATCGCGCGCGACGGGACGCTGGCCGGCCCCAACATCGAGGCCTACCGCGAGCTGGGCGGGCGCTTGACGACGGCCAAGCTGACCGCCTCGGGCGGCGTCGGCGGCTACCCGGACCTGCTCGCGCTCCAGGCCGCCGAGACGGCCGGGATCGACTCGGTCATCGTCGGGCGGGCGCTCTACGAGAATCGCTTCCCGTGCCAGCAGTTCTGGTGCTGGCACAAGAAGGACGAGGTCGACCTCGACCGGTTCTCGACGGCCCGGCTGGCCTTGAGGAATCGGGCGTGAGGAGTCAGGAGTCAGCGCCCGTAGCCGACCCTGCCCTCTCCCCCCTCCGTTTCGTGATTCCTCCTTCCTGACCCCTCCGTGCTCGCCAAACGCATCGTCCCCTGCCTCGACATCCACGACGGGCGCGTGGTGAAGGGCGTCCAGTTCGTCGACCTGGTCGACGCGGGCGACCCGGTCGAGCAGGCCCGGTTCTACGACGCCTCTGGGCGCCGACGAGGTCGTCTTCCTCGACATCACGGCGACGCACGAGGGCCGCGCCACGCTGCGCGACGTGATCCGCCGGGCGGCCGACCAGGTCTTTATCCCGCTCACCGTCGGCGGCGGCGTCCGCGCCGTCGAGGACGTCCGCGCAGCTGCTCGAGGCGGGCGCCGACAAGGTGGCGATCAACTCGGCCGCGCTCGCCGACCCCGACCTGCTGACGCGCGCGGCCGACGCGTTCGGCGCCCAGTGCGTCGTGCTCGCCATCGACGCCAAGCGGACCGGGCGCGACCGACAGCGGCTGGGAGGTGTTCACGCACGGCGGGCGCAAGGCGACGGGCCGCGACGCGGTCGCGTGGGCCGCCGAGGGCGTGCGCCGGGGCGCCGGCGAGCTGCTGGTGACGAGCATGGACCGCGACGGGACGCGCGACGGCTACGACCTCGACCTGCTGCGGGCGCTCGACGACGCCGTCGACGTGCCGGTGATCGCGTCGGGCGGCGCGGGCACGCTGGACCACCTGGTCGACGGGCTCACCGAGGGCCGCGCGGACGCGGTCCTGGCGGCGTCGATGTTCCACTTCCGCGAGACGACTGTCGCCCAAGCCAAGGCCCACCTGGCGGCGGCCGGCGTCGCGGTCCGCCCCGTCGACGTTCAGCCGGTGGCGTCGTGAGCAGTGCGGCGCTCGGTCTTCGGCTGGTCCGCTGGGCCATCGGCGCGGTCGTCGCGTTTCTGGTGGCCGCGGGCGGCTACCTCGTCTGGGCCGCACTCGCCAATCCCGACGTCCGCCTGAAGCAGCCGAAGTGGGTCGAGGGCGCGTTCGACCACTCGTACTGGATCCCGGTCTTGGTCGTGACGTTGGGCGGGGCCGTCCTGGTGGGCGTGGTGCTGTGGAGGCGCCTACCAGCGGCTCCGCGCGGGCGAGGACCTGTACGCCGGGCGGAGCGGGCGCGGCGTCCGCCGGCGCGGCGAGCGCTTTATCGACGAGGACGGCCCCTGATCGTCTGACGGGGCCCGCCCCGACGCCTCGGGCGAGCGGTCGCGCGAGCCGTGGTCCGATCGGACCAGGCGGGCGCAGACAGTCGCGCCTAGGTTTCGAGCGTGTCCGGCCTCGTTCCCCTGCGCGCCGGGTCGTCGGTTCTCGTGGCGCTCGTCGCCCTGGCGTCGTGCGACCTCTACTTCCCCGACCACCGCGTCGAGGTGGAGGGGGTCGTCCGCGACGGCGCCGGCGGGGCCGTCGCGGGGGCCGAGGTCACGCTGCGCCGCTCGCGCCTGCTCTACGACACGCCCCTGGCGTCGACGACCTCGGACGCGGCCGGGGCGTACCGGCTCACTCACCGGCTGGAGGGATGCTCGGAGCTGTTCGACGGGTTCCGCGTCGTCGCGGAGCGGGTCGTGGTCTCGGACACCACGCGGGTCAGCGCGAGCGTCGACTGCGGCGACGGCGTGCAGACGGTCGACCTGGCCGTGCCCGACCTCGCGGGCGGTCACTCCGGCGGTTTTCCATGACGGTTACAGCCGGTTCGGACGATCGGGGAGTCTGGGAGCGGGGTGTCGGCTGAGGTCTGCGGGTCCCGCGTCGGCGGGGTGAACGGCCACCCGGTCGTGCTGCCGAGGTCGCGGCGGTCGAAGACGAGGTCCGGCGGGCGGTCCTGGACGCCGTGCGCGGGGCCCGGTTCGTCCCAGAGATCCAGAACGGCGAGGCGGTCCGGGGCCGTACTCGGGTCGTCGTGCCGTTCAACGCGGCGGGCTGAGCCGGCGGAGTAGCTCGCCGAGCCAGTCGAGCGACGCGACGTAGACGCCTGGCGCCTCGCTCTCACGGGGCCCGGCCACGTTGACCCGGACCGCCTCGGTCGCGGGGCGGGCCCGCCCGAGCGTCTGGAGCCCCGTCAGGACGGGCCCGACCGGGTTCGAGGTCGGGTCGGCGACCCAGACCGTCCGGCCGAGAGCCCGGGCCGTGTCGATGGCCCGCGCGGTGCCGCCCGTCGGGACGCCGGGCGCGAGGACCAGGAGGGCGTCGGCGTCGGCCACGTTGCGCTGCGTCCGCTCGGCGGGGTCGGCGGAGGTGGTCTCGCGGAGCGGGTAGCGGACGGGGATCGGGCCGTCCTCGGCCCACCGACCGGCGGGGCACCACCCGCCCACGGCGACGCCGAGGTGGAGGGCCGCGTCGAGCGCGGCCCGGTCGACGCCGGTCTGTCCGCCGGACAGGATCAGGATGCGCACGGGTGTGGCGATTGTGTGGCGAGACCGTCACGGCCCGGGACGCGGCACGGGGCTTGAACGATCCGCTCGTGTCCGCCGTTCATCCCCCCGTCCCCCCCTCCCATGACGCACTCGCTACTCTCCCGGCCCTTCGGCCTGCTCGTGATGGCCGCCGCCGTCCTGATCGCTGGACAGGCCCAGGCCCAGACCCCGGACGCCGTCGCGCGCCGGCTCCAGCAGCGCTACGGCGCGCTCGAATCGCTCCAGGCCACGTTCGTCCAGACCGCCGGCGGCCAGCGGCTCCAGGGCACGCTGTCGGTCAAGCGCGACGCCTTCCGGCTCGACCTGGGCAACCAGGTGCTGGTCACCGACGGCGGCACGCTGTGGTCGTACTCCCGCGACGACGACCAGGTGGTCGTCCAGGACTACGAGCCGGCCCGGGTCGGTTTTTCGGTCGGCCAGCTGTTCACCGACTACCTCGAGGTGTTCCGCGTGACGGGCGCCACCAAGGCGACCATCGGCGGTGTGGCCCACGACGTCCTGACGCTCCGGCCGCGCCAGAGCGGGTCGTCGGTGCGCGACGCGACGCTGTACGTCCGGTCGTCGGACGCCGTCCCGACGCGCGTCCGGGTCCACGACACGAACGGGGGCACGCTGGCCTTCGACCTCCGCGACGTCCGCCGCGACGTGTCGCTGGCGGCCTCGACGTTCCGGTTCGACGCGCCGTCGGGGACCGAGGTCGTCGACCTCCGCTAATCGTCACGAATCCGACGAACCGCGCGCGCGGGTCGTCCGTTGGGCGCGGGGCCACCTCGGCGGCCCCGCGCCCTCTTTCGTGACATGACTGACCAGACCAAACGCCTCCTCTCCCTGCTCGTTAGCCTCGCGCTGGGCGGCGGGCTCCTGTGGCTGGCGCTGCGGAACGCCGACCTGGGTGCCGTCGCGGAGGCCCTGGCGGCCGGCGAGTGGGGCTGGATCGTCCCGTTCATCGGGCTCGGCGTGCTGTCGGTCGTGCTCCGCGCCTGGCGCTGGGGCCTGCTGATCGACGCGCTGCCCGGCCGGACCGAGCGCGTCCCGCTCCGGCTGACGTCGGCGTCGGTCGCCATCGGCTACCTCGTCAACTACGCCGCGCCGCGCCTGGGCGAGGTGGCCCGGACCGCGAACGTGTCGAGGCGGGCGGGGGCGCCGTTCTCGGCCGTGCTGGGGACGGTCGTCGCCGAGCGGATCCTGGACGTGGTCATGCTGGCGCTGGCGCTCCTGTCGGTGTTGGTCCTGTTCGGGTCCCGGGTCCACGCGATCCTGGGCCAGGCCTGGGACGGCGTCGTCGCGCTCGTCTCGGTCCCGACCTGGGCCGTCGTGCTGATCGCGCTGGCCGCCGCCGGGCTGGCGGCGCTGGCCGCCGTCGCCGTCCGGCGCGGGCGGGGGCGGCTCGGCGGGCTCCTGGTCCAGTTCCGAGACGGGCTGACGGCGGTGACGCACCGGGCCGGGCCGGCTCGGTCGTGCTGTCGACGGTGCTCCTGTGGGCCTGTTACGGGTTGATGTCGGACTTGCCGCTCCGTCTGCTCGGCTTAGACGCGGCCTACGGGCTGGGCCCGGTCGAGGCCTGGGCCGTGATGGCCGTCGGGGGCATCGGGATGGCGCTGCCGTCGCCGGGCGGGACGGGCTCGTTCCACTACGCGACCGTCCAGGCGCTCACGCTCCTGTTCGGCGTCGCCGTGACGCCCGCTGCGACCTACGCGCTCCTCGTCCACGCGGCGGGCGTCGTGTTCTACTGCCTGCTGGGCGTGGCCGCGCTGGCGCTCCAGGGCACGTCGCTCGGGGCGCTCACCCGGGCCCCAGAGACGGCCCGCCCAGTGGCGGCCCCGGGTGCGCCCGCCTCGGGTGCGCCCGCCTCGGGTGCGCCCGCCTCGGGTGCGCCCGCCTCGGGTGCGCCCGCCTCGGGTGCGCCCGCCTCGGGTGCGCCCGCCTCGGGCGCGACGCCGGTCGAGGCGTGACCGGGCGGACCGCGCTAGCGGCGCTGCTCGGCCTGGGCGGCCTGGGGCTGGCGGTCGCGCTGGTCGCCCTCGACACGTCCCCGTTCAGCGTGACCGCGCCTCGCGTCGAGCTGGCCGGCGCGACCTCGGCCACGCTCGACACGGTTACGGTGCGGGGCCGGCGGGTCGAGGCGTCGCTGAGCGGGGTCGTGGTCCAGGTCGGGCCCGGGGACGACGTCTGGCTGGCGGTCGGGGGCGACGCCGTCGCCTTACGGTTCGAGGACGCGCCCCGGGTCGAGGTCGAGGACCACCTGTTGGCGGTCGGCCGGCTGCGCGCGCGGGGCGGGCGCCGCTGGGTCGAGGTGGCCGCGTGGAGCCGCGTCGAGGCCGACGTCAGACCCCCGTCGGAGCCGGCGCTCTAACCATTCAGTCCCGCCCTGCGACCGTTCGCCCGGGCCGCGGGGGCTTGACGCTCGTGGCGGGTCCGTACCGTCCCTTCAGACAACGGCTTCGGCCCCCACCAGACCCCCGCATCCCCATGGAGATCACGTTCGATGCGAACCCGCTCGGAGACCTCGTGCCCGACGAGGTATATCAGATCCTCGAAGAGCACAAACTGCTCAACGAAAAGGGCGTTCGCGACTACCAGATTCGCCAGCAGTTCCGGTCGATGCGGGGCAAGGACGTCCCGGCCTACGAGGCCATCGAGGAGCTCCGCGAGCAGCACCCCTACCTCCAGTTCGACACGATCCGCAAGATCGTCTACGGCCTGCGGCGCCGGTCCTAGGCGCCCGGCCGCGCGTCCCTCGCGCGCGGTCCGACCAGTCTCTCCCAGGGTTGGGTGAGAAGGGCCCGGTCTCCGGACCGGACCCCACAGAGGGAGCGGCGGGGCCACTCCGGTGGCCCCGCCGTTTTTTGGGGGGGCTCAGGGGGCTCAGAGCCAGGCCCGGTCCACCTCGGGGCCGGGGCGGACGGAGCCGCGACGGATCAGCCCCTCACCGCCCGTCTCGCGCTACTCCCGGCCGCGGACGGCGGCGAACAGCGCGATCCCGGCCGCGACCGACGCGTTGAGCGACTCGACCGGGCCCCGCATCGGGATCGACGCGAGCACGTCGCACGCGGCGCGGACGCCCGTCCGGAGCCCGCCCCCCTCGTTCCCGACCACGATCACGACCGGCCGGTCCCAGTCGTAGTCCCAGACCGTCGTCGTCTCGGGGCCGCCCGGGTCGCCGTCGTCGGCCAGGCCGACGACCCAGTAGCCGCGCTCCTTGAGCTGGTGGAGCGCGTCGGCCAGGCTGGACACGCGCGCGACGGGGATCTGGAGCGCCGTCCCGGCGCTGGCCTTGACGGCGACCGCCGAGAGCGGCGCCATCCGGCGCTCGGGCACGACGGCGCCGGCCGCGCCGGCCGCGACCGCGCTCCGCAGGATCGCCCCGAAGTTGCGGGGGTCCTCGATCTCGTCGAGCGCGACCACGACCGGCTTGGTCTCGCGGACGACGTCGAGCGTCGGCGCGACCCAGGTCAGCATGGCGTCGAGGTCGAGGTAGGCGACCGGCGCGACGACGGCCACGACGCCCTGGTGCTCGGCCTGGGGCGCGAGCGCGTCGACCTTCTGGCGGGGCACCATCTGGACCGGCACGCCGCCGGCCCGGGCCGCCCGGCGGATCCCGTCGATGGCGCTGCCGTGGACGCCCTTCTGGAGGTAGACCTTCTCGATCCGGCCGTCGGCCCGGTCGAGCGCGTCGCGGACGGGGTGGCGTCCGGCGAGGACGTCGGTGCGGGAGTCGCTGCGGGCCATGCGAGGTTCGGGGTTCGGGTTCGGAAAGGTCGTCCGCCTCGGGCCCGAGGTGGGCGGAGTCGCGCCGAACATTTGCCCGAGCGCCCGCCGTCCCCTCTCAGCCCCCCACCGCCCCGGCGACCGCGTCGAGCCGGTCGACCAGGCGCTCGGCCCACGCCTCGTGCTCCGGCTTCATCAGCACGCTCCGCAGGATCCGGGCCGCCTCGGCGTCCGGGTCGACCGTGCCGAGGAGCCGGCCCAGGCGGGCGGCCCCCAGCCGGTAGAGGCTCACGAACACGGGGTCGTCGGGGTCGTCCATGGCCGTCTGGAAGATGGCGGCGCTGCGGGCGTCGACGGCCGCCATCCCGTCCGCCCGGGGCGCGTAGACGACGATGTCGGTCTCGGGCGCCAAGAGCGGCGCCAGGTGCTCGGCGTCGCCCAGCCGGTCGTGCATCGTCCGGGCGGCGCGCAGGCCCGCGGCCAGGATCGGGCCCAGCCCGTCGTCGGCAGCGAGCGGGAGCGCCCGCAGAGTCAGCCACAGCGCGCCGGCGGCGGCGCCGGGGCGCGAGCACTCCAGGCTGATCTCGCCCAGGTGCAGCGCGTCCGACGTGAAGTACGTGTAGGGCGAGTCGTGGCGGTAGTGCCGCCCGACCGCGGGGTCGGCGAAGAGGACGGCGCCGCAGCCGTAGGGCTGGAGCCCGTGCTTGTGCGGGTCGACCACGACCGAGTCGGCCTGGGCGATGGCGCGGAGGTGGCGCGCGGCGGGCCCGAGGCGAGCGTCGTCGTCGGCGAGCAGGCGGAAAAAGCCGCCGTAGGCCGCGTCGACGTGGACGCGGGCGCCGTGGGCGCGGCACAGCGGGATCGCCTCCGCGATCGGGTCGATGGCGCCCAGGCCCGTCGTGGTCGCCGTCAGCACGACCGTGCCGACGTCGCCGCGCCGCAGCGTGTCCTCCAGCGCGTCCAGGTCGATCCGCCCGGCGTCGTCGCTGGCGACCACGGCGCAGCCGACGCCGAGCACGCCGGCCATCCGGGCGTGCGTGTAGTGGCCCTCGGCGCTGACCGCGATGGCGCGGCCGGCGGTCTCCTCACGGGCCACGAACAGGGCCTCCAGGTTGGCGACCGTCCCCCCGCCCGTCAGGTGACCCAGGGGCGTCTCGAACCCGAACAGAGACGCCAGATCGGCGACGACCTCCTTTTCCATCTCGCTCGTCGGCGGGCCCCCGTCGAGCGCGTGGTTGTTCGGGTTGATGCGGGCCGCGATCGCGTAGGCCGCCAGCGCGACCGGGTGCGGGGGCTTGAGCATCTGGCCGGCGTAGCGCGGGTGGCCGAACGGGTACATCCCGGGCCGGTCGCCCCGCGGCGGCGCCGTCATCCGCCCCAGGTACTCCTCGACGGCGTCGCCGAGGCGGGCCGTGTCGACGGCCATCGTCGGGTGCGGTGGGTGCGCGCCGAACCCGGCGTCCCAGGCGTCGAGCGCGGCGAAGCCGTCGCGGATCAGGGCGAGCGGGTCAACGTGGGGCATCGCGGGCGGCTTCGTGGGCGGTGATCTGCTGGTCGACGGTGATCCGCAACAGGTCGCGGCGGAGGTGGCCGCCCCGGGCGCGGACCGTCCCGTCGGGCCCGATCAGGACGGCGGTCGGCAGGCGGTCGACGCCGAACGCCTGGACGGAGGGGTGGTCGAACCGCTCGCCGACGAACGCGTGGTGCCAGTCCATCGGCGCGACGCGCGAGCGGAAGGCGGCGACGTCGTCGGGGAACAGGTCGAGGGAGACGCTCAGCACGTCGAGCCCGCGGTCGGCGTAGTCGGCCCGGACGGCGGCCAGGTTGGGGACCTCCTCCAGACACGGCACGCACCACGACGCCCAGAAGTCGACGACGACGAACCGGCCCGTGAAGTCGGCGCCGGTGACCACGGCCGTCGTGTCGTCGAGCGCGGGGAACGCCCAGGCCGGCGCGTCGGGGTACTCGACCGGCGCGGTCTCCTGTGCTCGTGCGGCCGGGTCGCTCGGCGCCGCGACCGAGGCGGGCGGGGCCGCCTCGGGCGCCGGCTCGACCGAGTCGGCAGGAGGGCCGGCGCAGCCGGCCAGCGCGAGGCCGGCCCAGAGCGCCGCCCCCCTCACGCGGCCACGGCCGGCTGGGGCTCGGCGGTCGCGTCGTCGCGGCGGCGCGTCGTGAGCGCGAGCCCGACGGCGCCGGCCACCATGAACCCGATCGAGATCAGCTGCGACTGGGGCAGGCCGAACGCGGCGTCCGGGTTGACCCGGATAAACTCGATCAGGAACCGCTCGGCGCCAGCGAACACGCCGTAGAGCGAGATCAGCCAGCCTGCCCGGAAGGGGTTCTTGCGCAACGCCCACAGGACGGCCGCGAGGGCGGCCGACATCGCGAACTCGTAGAGCATCGTCGGGTAGACGCCGGTCGGGTTGGCGAGCGCGCACTCGGCCGCGCGCTGGGTCGCGTTGTAGACGACCGGGTCCATCTGGCCCAGCATGTTGTTCGGGAACGTCTCGCTCCACAGCCAGCCCGGGAGCCACCCCGGCTTGTCGGCGAGCGACGAGCACACGCCCCAGTCGCCGTCGCCCGAGAGGTAGCACCCGATCCGCCCGATCCCGTAGGCCAGCAGCAGGCCCGGCGCCGTCGCGTCGGCGAGGTGGGCCCGGCTGACCCCCTTGCGCTTGGCGTACCACAGGATGGCCGCGCTCGCGACTAGGATGCCGCCGTAGACCGTGAGGCCGGAGCCCGAGAAGATCATGCCCAGCGGGTCGGCCCGAAACTCGTCCCAGTAGTCGATGATGTGGAACAGCTTGGCGCCCAGCACGCCGAACCCGCCGGCCATGACCGCCATGTTCCACAGGAGCGCCGACGGGCTCGTGAGCTGGACCTTCTCGCGGCCCTTGTCGTCGCGGACCTTGGCGCGGACGGCCTTCATCCAGCCGAGCGCGTACCGACGGTCGACCTCGATCCGGGTCAGGGCCGTCGCGACGATGATGGCCAGGGCCACCATCAGCCCGAACGAGTAGAGCGGGATCGGGAAGTCGAACCCGAAGAGGTCTCGCGTGAGGTCGCTGATCCGGGGGTACATCGGGCGTCGGGGAGGCGCGGGAAGCTAGCGAGCGCGGCGAGCGCGCGGGGAAGGCGGGGTCGGGGGGCGGCCGGCACGAGCCGGCCCGGAGTCACGCCGAGGCGGCCAGGGCGACGGCCAGCCGGTCGATGGGGACCGTCCGCTGCTCGCTGGCGCCGAGGTCGCGGACCTGGGCCACGCCGGCGGCCAGCTCGTCCTCGCCGATCACGACGGCGACCGCGGCCTGCGACCGGTCGGCCGCCTTCATCTGGGCCTTCATCGACCGCCCACCGAGGGCGAAGTCGACCGCGAGCCCGCCAGCCCGGAGCGTCTGGGCGATCCCGAACCCGGCCGCTTGGGCGGCGTCGCCGAGGCAGACCAGGAACACGTCGGGGCGCGGCGGCTCGGGGAACGCGTAGCCCTGGTCTTCCAGCGCCAGGAACAGCCGCTCGATCCCGGCCGCGTAGCCGACCGCCGGCACGGGCTTCTTGGCGCCGACCGCCTGGGCGAGCCCGTCGTACCGGCCGCCGGCGCACAGCGCGCCCTGGGCGCCGAGCGCGTCCGACTCCAGCTCGAACACGGTCCGCGTGTAGTAGTCCAGCCCGCGGACGAGGAGCGGGTCCTCGACGTAGGGCACGCCGAGCGCGTCCAGGAGCCCCTTGAGCGACCGGTAGTGGTCGAGCGCCTCGGGCCCCACGAAGTCCGGCAGGCGGGGGGCGCCGGCCAAGAGGGCCCGCTCGTCGGGGTTCTTGGTGTCCAGGATCCGGAGCGGGTTGGTCTCCAGCCGCTGGCGGCTCGTCTCGGAGAGCGCGTCGGCGTGGGGCGCGAAGTGGTCCCGCAAGGCGTCGCGGTAGGCCGGCCGGTCGGCGGCGTCGCCGAGGGTGTTGAGCCGGAGCCGGGTGCCGGTCACCCCGAAGGCGTCGTAGACCGCGCGCATGTTGGCGATGACCTCGGCGTCGGCCCGGGCGTCCTCCGACCCGAGCAGCTCGGTCCCGAACTGGTGAAACTGGCGAAACCGGCCCTTCTGGGGCCGCTCGGCCCGGAAGCACGGCCCGACGTAGTAGAGCCGCTGGGCGCCGCCACGCTGGTCGAGGTGGTGCTCCAGGTAGGCCCGCATGACGGGCGCCGTCACCTCGGGCCGGAGCACGTAGGTCTCGCGCGAGCGCTCGACGGTGAACATCTCCTTGCTCACGATGTCGGTCGTCCCTCCGACGCCGCGCGCGACCAGCTCCAGCGGCTCCAGGACGGGCGTCCGGATCTCCTCGAACGCGAACCGCTCCATCACCCCGCGCACGACGCCCTCGACGTGGCGCCAGGCGGCCGAGCCGTGGACCGTGGAGCCCCCCGAGCTGTGGGCGTCGGGCAGGACGTCGAACGTGCCGCGGATCGTCTGGAAGGCCATGCGGGTGCGAGCGGATGGGTCGCCCCAAGGTGACGTCCGCGAGCCCGGCCCGCCGCGCGCACTCTGCGAAAACCGCCGGCCCGCTGCCCCCGCCTCGGGCCCGAGGCGGGCAGACCTGGGCAGGGACGATGGTGGAACGTGGTGAGAGCGAGGGCGCGTCGCTAGGACGGGGGCGAACCGTATCGCGTCGTCCGTGCCCCTACCGCTCCGCGTCGGCGACGGCCTCCAGCAGCGCGGCGGGCGTCGGCGCGGCAGCCAGCCGGCGGCGCGTGGCGGCCGAGCTGAGCAGGCGCGACACGTGGGCGAGCAGGTGGACGTGGGCCGCCCGGTCCGCCTCGGGCCCGGCCAAGAGCAGCACCAGGTCGACCGGGGCCCCGTCGAACGCGTCCCAGTCGACCGGGGCGGCCAGCGTGCACAGCGCGGCGACGGTCGACCGGACGGCGGCGGTCCGCGCGTGGGGGAGCGCCAGCCCCTCCCCCACCCCGGTCGACAGCGTGGCCTCGCGGGCGGCCACGTCGGCGGCCAGCCGCCCCGCGTCGAGGACGGCCGGGCCGCCCGACAGCATCCCGACGGCCCGGGCGATCGCCGCGTCGCGCGACCCCGCCCGAACGGCCACCGCGACGCGAGTCAGGTCGAGCAGGTCGGACAGGCGGAGGGACGCGGGCACACGAACGCAGAGCGGGGCGCCGACAATATCGGCACCCCGCTCCCGCGTGGTCCCGCCTTGGCACCGAGGCGGGCGGGGTCGGCCGGCGGCTAGCGCCCGACGGTCACGACCTGGGTCGCGTGGCCGGCGGCGTCGCCCGCCGCGCGGACCACGTAGGTCCCGGGGGCCAAGCCGCCGGCGTCGAACCGGAGCGCGTGCTCGCCCTCGGCCAGCGTGCCGTCGTGGAGCGTCCCGACCTCGCGGCCGAGCGCGTCGTAGACGGCCACGCGGATCGCCCCTCCGTCACGGACGCGGACCGTCAGCCGCGACGACCCGACCACCGGGTGCGGGGCCGGCACGCCCAGGGCGATCGCGTCGGCCGACGCGGCCGGGTCCACCCGGAGCCCCTGCGGCGGCGCGGCGGCCAGGTCGAGCCGGGCGCCGCCCCCGGCCGGGATCGTCACGGCCCGGCGAACGCTCACCTCGAGGCTCAGGCCGACGACGCTCCGCAACCGGATCTGGACGGCGTCGAACCCGGCCGACGGCGTGAACCGGATGTGGGCCAGCCCGTCCGGCCGCTGGACGACGTCGAGCTCCGAGCCGGACGCCTGGTCGACGACCTCGCCGTCTGAGAGGGCCACGAGCTCGACGCTGGACAGGACGGACAGGTCGAGCAGGTCGGCCGTCGACCCAACGTGGAAGCCCGTCCGCGAGCCGGCCGCGAAGTCGGCGGCGTAGTCCACCGTCAGCGCGACGGAGCCGGCCACGCCGATCGGGACGCGGGCGGTCGCCCCCGTGCCGAGGTCACCGTCGACGGCCCGGTCGGAATCGTCGACCCGGCAGCCGACGCAGATCCCGCCGATGTCGGTCGAAACGGTCGCCCCGTTCTCCTCCTCCGCGACGACGCGGCCGGACGACGTCGACGTCGGGCGGTAGATGTTGACGTGGGTCACGTCCAGCTCCGTGAGCAGCGCCAGCGCGCCCCGGACTTCGATCTCGACCGCGTCGAACGGGGCCCCAGACTTGAGGAAGAACCGGGCACGACCGCCCGACAAGACCCGGACCTTGAGGGCGCTGCCGACGGTCCGCTCGTCCTGCACCGCGCCGTCGAGGAACGTGCGGACGGTGAGCCCATGGAAGGCCTCGAGGTCGAGCAAGCCCGTCACGTCGCGGACGACGAAGCCGACCCGGCTCCGCGCCGGCTCGGCCGAGGGCAGACCGACCCGGAGCCGGGCCGAGCTGAGGACGCCGACGGGGATGCGGATGGTGGCCGCGTCCTTGCGACGATCGGAGATGACGTTTTCGGGAGCATCGATCTGACACCCGATACAGGTCCCCGACACGTCCGACGAGACCGTGGCACCGTCGGAGGCGGTCGGACTGAAATTGTCGGGGGCAGCGGAGGCGGTACAGGCCAGGCCCAGGGCGAGGACGAGGGCGACGAAGAGGTCCCGGAGGGACCCTGTGGTGGGGTGCGTGAGCATGACAGGAGGGAGAGAGGGAGAGAGAAGACCCCGGGTGGGATCTGGCTCAGGTATCGACCTCGATGCTTCGCTCTCTATCTGCAGGGCTCCGATCCAGACACTTCAGAAAGACACTTTTACAGTCCTATTGTTGTGATTTGAAGAATGATATGTTGGCATCGTTTTTGCTCCATCATCTACGTAGGACGAACAACTACGTAGCAGCCCCCATGCGGAGCGCTACAGATGGGTGCCACCACCCACCTGCCCCCCACTCGACCCATCGTGGGTAGAGTTGACCCCCCGCCCCCCGGTCCGATGGCCGCAGCCGTCCCGTGGGGCAGTCACCGACGCGACATTCGGGCGGCGTAAAGGCCGGCACCGGGTCCATGCCCGCCCCGCGCCGACGGCTCAGGCCCCCTCGACGCGCCGCAGCCGCTCGGTGACCCAGGCCATGTCCTCGGGCATGGGCGCCTCGAAGGCCATCTCCGCCTCGGTCGCCGGGTGGACGAACCCGAGCGTCGCCGCGTGCAGGGCTTGGCGCGGCCCGAGACGTGCGAACAGGTTGCGTACGAACGCGCGCCTGGACCCCTCGGCCGGCCCGTACACGATCCGGTCGCCCCCGTAGGTCGTGTCCCCGAACACCGGGTGCCCGATCGACGCCGCGTGGACGCGGATCTGGTGCGTCCGCCCGGTCTCGAGCCGGAAGCGGACCAGCGAGGCGTAGCTGAACGCCTCGACGGGCTCGTAGACGGTCGCCGCCCACTTCCCCTCCCCCTCGGGCCGGACCGACACCTTCTTGCGGTCGCGGGGGCTCCGGCCGAGCCACCCCTCGACACGGCCGGCCTCCTGGGGCACGCCCCACACCAGCGCGAGGTAGCGCCGCCGGATGGTCCGCGCGGCGAACTGCTTGCCGAGGTGGGCGGCGGCCCAGTCCGTCTTGGCGACCACCATCAGCCCGGTCGTGTCCTTGTCGAGCCGGTGGACCAGGCCGGGGCGGACCGTCGGGTCGCCGTCGTAGCGGGGCCCGGCCGTGGCCGTCGAGAGCCCGAGGTCGTCGTCGTCGGTGTCCTCGACCTCGTCGCCCGAGAGCGGCCCCGCGCCGACGTGCCACAGCAGCGCGTTGATCAACGTGCCCGAGCGGTGGCCGTAGGCGGGGTGGACCACCATCCCGGCCGGCTTGTCGACGACCAACAGCGTGTCGTCCTCGTAGACCACGCTCAGCGGCAGGTCCTCGGGGACGATCTCGACGGGCGGCGGGCGCATCACCGTGCACCGGATCTGGTCGCCGGGCTGGACGGGCGTCGACACCTTGGTCACGAGCGCGCCGTTGACCTCGACGCGCCCCTCCTTGATGGCCCGCTGGACCTTGGACCGCGTCGCGTTCGCCGTCTTGTCGGTGAGGTACACGTCGATCCGGACCGGCGACTGGCCCGGCGGCACGTCGAGGTCGAGGACGGTCTCGACGGGGTCGGGCTCGGTGCTCATGCGTCCACGGTCTGGTAGGAAGCCACGGCGTCGAGCGCCTGGTCGATGGCGTCGGGTGGCGTCTGGGCGTGGGGCGCGAACCGGACCAACCGGCTCCGCATCGAGCACGCCACGCCGCACCCGGCGAGCCAGGCGTGGAGCCCCTCGGGGTCGTCGGCGCGGACGGTCACGATGCCGGACCGGGGCGCGCCGGGCGCGCCGTAGCGGACGTAGCCCAAGCGGTCGAGCCCGTCGGCCAGGCGGGCGGCGTGGTCGAGCACGGCGCGCTCGGCGACGTCCGGCCCCAGGTCGTGGAGCGCGCCGAGCGCGGCGTCCAGGGCGTAGACCTGGGCCGTCGGGCCGGTGCCGACGTGGAACCGGGTCGCGTCCGGGTGGAGCTCGGTCGAGACCGCGTCGAAGTCGTCCCAGTCGACGGGCCCGTTGAGCCAGCCGCGCGTCGGGCGGAGCCGGTCGCGCAGGTCGGGGTCGAGGGCGGCGAACCCGGCCCCCTGCATCCCGCCGAGCCACTTGTGGGCGCCCGTCGCCAGGAGCCCGGCCCCGACCGCCGAGGCGTCGAGTCGGAGCGCGCCGACGGCCTGGATGGCGTCGACGACGAACAGGACGCCGCGGTCGCGGCACAGCTGGCCGATCGCGGCCAGGTCGCACCGGAAGCCGGACAGGAACTGGACGGCCGAGACGGCCACGACGCGGGTCTGGGGCCGGATCGCGGCGGCGAGGTCGTCGACGGAGAACACGCCCTCGCGGTGGGCGACCGCGTCCACCTCGACGCCGAGGTGGGCCAGGCCGAGCCAGGGGAGGTGGTTGGCCGGGAACTCGCAGCCGGGCACGACCACGCGGTCGCCGGGCCGCCAGTCGAGCCCCTGGGCGACCAGGTTGAGCCCGTACGACGTGTTGGGCACGAGCGCGACGTCGGCGGCGGCCCGCCCGACCAGCGCGCCCGCACGCGTCCGGGCGCGGTCGGCGCGGTCGAGGTCGGCGGGGAAGTTGTTGGGCGACCGGTCTGGCAGGCGGCCGGCACGGCCGGCGAGGTAGTCCGCGACGGCGTCCGTGACGTGCCGGCCGAGCACGCCCGTCGCCGCGTGGTCGAGGTAGGCCACGCCGTCGGGGAGCGGGAACAGCGCGCGGTAGGCGTCGAGGGTCACCGGGGTGCGGAAGTGCGAGGGTGTGGGAAGGTCGTCCGCCTCGGGCCCGAGGTGGGCGGAGTCGCGCGGAACTTTCGGCCGCCGGGCACGCCCGGCGGCCGGCCCGGCGCCGGGCTCCTCGTCCTGTCTCCTCGCGTCTGGTCCCCCTGACTTACTGGTCCTCCTGGACCCGCTCCTGGTGCTCGGACTCGGACTCGGACGCCTTGATCTCGCGCGCGCCCTCGACCATGTCGTCCCCCTCCGCCATGTCGTCCGCCTCGGGCGCGTCGGCGGCCTGGAGCGGGGCCACCGACGGGTCCAGCTCCAGCTCGATCATCATGGGGAAGTGGTCGCTCCCGACAGCGTCCAGGCGCCGGAGCTCGCGCAACGCGAAGTGCTCGGAGTGGAACACGTGGTCGAGCGGGTAGCGGAGCCACCAGTGCTCGGCGTGGAACGTCGAGAACGTGCCGCGCCCGACGCGGGGGTCGAGCAGGCCCGAGAGCTCTTGGAACAGCCGCGTCGTGTGGCTCCAGGCGACGTCGTTGAGGTCGCCGGCCACGACGACCGGCCCGTCGCGCTGGGCCACGTCGCGGCCGGCCAGCACCAGCTCGGCGTCGCGCAGGTCCGAGTCCTGCTGGATGTCGGGCCGCGGCGGGCGCGGGTGCAGGATGACGAGCGAGACCGGCTCGCCGGACCGCAGGCGGACGGTGAGCGCCAGGCTCGGGACCTCGGGCTCGACCAGGTGCCGGACCTCGACCGAGTCCAGCGGCAGCTTCGAGTAGACCAGCATCCCGTAGGTGTCGTCCTGGGGCACCTCGACCCGGTGCGGGTGGGTCTCCGACAGCGCCGAGGCCGTCTCGGCCCACCACGCGTCCGTCTCGACGGCCGCGACCACGTCGGGGTCGGCGTCGCGGATCACGCCGAGCCACCGGTCCCCGTCGCGGTTCTGCATCAGCACGTTCGAGACCACCAGCCGGAACCGCCGGTCGGGGTCAGTGAGGGCCTCGTCGGCCCGGATCGTTTGGACGCCGTACAACGGGGTGTAGGGCAGCATCTGGACCACCTGGACCACGACGGCGACGGCGAGAGCCGCGAACAGCACCCATCCCCAGGCGCCGGGCTCCGTCCGCCAGACGTCGACCACCACGTAGAGCACGAACACCACGACGGCGAGCGCCGTGATCTGCATCCGCGGGAAGTCGAACATCCGGACCCACCACTGCGACGACGTCGACAGCGGGAGCGCCGTCGCGACGACGACGAGCACCGCGAGCAAGGTCAGGACGAGTTGGAACGTGGCCACGAAGGATCCGGGGGCGTGCCGACGCCAACGGGGCCCGCCGCCCTCCGTTCCGACGGCCCGTTCAGGCGAGCGCGAACTGCTTGCCCTGGAGCTGCCGCACGAGCCCCCTGAAACTCCAGCTGGAGCAGGTACACCAGCGCCGACGACGCGTCGAGGCCGGCGGCGGCGCAGACGGCGTCGAGCGGGCGCGGCTCGGCGGTCAGGACGTCGACCAGGCGGCGCTCGACGCGGTTGAGCGGCGGGTCGGGCTCGGCGGGTCGCTCGACCGCGACCGGTCCGTCCAGCTGGGGCGCGATGCGCGGCCAGCACGTCGTCGGCCGAGGTCGCCAGCGCCGCCTGGCCGCGCTGGACCAGGCGGTTCGTCCCGTCGGCCGGGGCGAACACCGAGGCGGGCACGGCGAACACCTCGCGGTTCTGTTCGAGCGCGAGCCCGGCCGTCAAGCAGCGCCCCGCCGGTCTCGAACGCCTCGGCCACGACCGTCGCCCGGCTCATGCCCGAGACGATCCGGTTGCGGCGCGGGAAGTTGACGGCGTCGGGCGCCGCGCCCAGCGGGAACTCCGAGACGACGGCGCCGGCGTCCCGGTCCAGGATCTGGCGGACGACCGGCGCGTGGCGCGACGGGTACACCCGGTCGACGCCCGAGCCCAGCACGGCGACGGTCCGCCCGCCGGCGTCGAGCGCGGCCCGGTGGGCGGCCACGTCGATCCCGTAGGCCAGCCCGCTGACGACGGTCGACGCCGGCCCGGGCGAGGTCGCCGGCGAACGCCTGGGCCGACGCGCCGGCCGTAGTCGCTGGACCGCCGCGTGCCCACGACGGCCACCGCCGAGGTCGTCCGCCTCGGTGAGCCGGCCCAGGACCCACAGGTGCGACGGCGGGTCGTAGATCTGGCGGAGCAGCGCCGGGTACTCGGGGTCGGCGATCGCGACCAGTCGGGCGCCCACGGCCTCGGCCCGGCGGAACTGGGCGTCGACGGCGGGCCGGTCGTCCCAGGCCCGGATCGCCTGGGCCGTCTGCCTCCCGACGCCGTCGACGCGGACCAGGCGCGCGGCCGGCGCTCGAAGCACAGCCCGGGCGCTCCCGAACGCCGCCAGCAGGTTCCGCACGCGCCCCGGCCCGACGCCCGGCACCAGCGACAGGGCTACGAGCGCCCGCCGTTCCTCGCCGTCGGGCGGCCCGAGTTCACGCGCGGATTCCAGAGCAAACAGGTCGGCCATCCCCGAACCTAGCGCCGTCGCGGTGCGGGTGCGACCCGGCCCGCCTCGACGCCGAGGCGGGCCCGCCGAAGCGGGCCTACCGAGGCCTACGGCCGACCTAGCGGGTCGTCATCCGGATGTCGCCGAAGTACGCCGTGGCGCTGCCGCCCGTGTTGTCGGCGTCGGTCATGATGGCGACGCCCGAGATCGGCGGCGGGTCCTCGCCGAACGCCGCCCGGTAGTCGCGGACGACGTCGCGCCGCTCGGTCTGCCACTGGCCCAGCCCGCTCGCGCCGCTCTGGACGGGCACCATCTGGACCCAATCGGTAAAGGCGTTCGGGACGATCTGGGTCTCGCCCGCCTTGTTGGCCCAGACGTAGCTGAGCGCGCGGACCGGGATGTCGTCGTAGCCCAGCGCCCGGAGCGCGCGGTACTTGACCCGGTCGCCGAACGACAGGTCGGCGGGGTCGTAGGCGAACGTGACGTAGATCCGGGCTGGGTAGTCGTCGCCGCCCTTGCGGCGGATGTCGCCGCCCTGGATCACGTTCTCGGCCTTCCACCGCCACGTCAGGACCGGGAACCGGTTCGCGTCGAGGCTGATCCGGCGGATCAGGCCGGACGCCGACCCGTTCGCCTGGGCCCGGACGACCGTCTGGCTGCCGTCGCGGACGAGCGCGTACTGGCTCCGAGGCGCGTTCCCCAGGCTGAGCGCCTCCCACCCGTTGACGGCCCCGCCCGGCCGCATGTTGGAGAACGCCGCGACGACGTAGTCGGAGGGCCCGAACGCGGTCAGGCCGAGCGAGCACGCGAGGGCGCACAGAGTCAGAAGGCGGAGGCGGGACATGGCAGAGCGGGAGTGTCTGCCGTCAACGGACGGCTCGTTTCCCCTGGTCCTGTCCCGTCGTAGGACGGCCTCCCCTCCTGCCGTCATCCCCCCTCCTCGACGAAGGGCGCCCCCGTCAGCAAGAGGCCCAGGCGGACCTCCTCGACGGTCGTCTCGCCGGTCACGACCCCACCGACGGCCTGGCGGACCCGGTGGGGCACGAACACCCCGTCGACCGCGCGGTAGTCGCGGAGCACGACCTCGACGTAGTCGCGGCGCCCGCCCCGGCGGCGGAACGTCGTGATCCGGGCCGGCCGGCCGTCGGCGTCGAGGCCGACGATCAGCGGGTCGCGGCGCCCGGGCACGTCGACGCGGACCAGGCCGGCGCCGAGCGCCTCGGCGGTCACCGCTCCGCGGCGGGCGACCAAGACGAGCGGGTCGAGCCAGAGCGCGGCGGCCACCTCGGCGGCGGACGCCGACGACAGCGCCCGCGACGTGCCCCCGCTCGTGACCGTCCCGCCCTCGCCGTCGACCGCCGTGACCGTCGTCCCGCTGGGCGCGCGGACGGTCCACCGGGCCGTGCCGGGCAGGCGGAGCGCGAGCGTCGTCCGGACGACGACGGTCTGGGCGCCGAGCGTGGCGCGCGTCCGCGTCCGCAGGCGGAGCGTCGAGAGGGCGCCGATCCGGTCGCGTCCGCCGAGCGCGTCGGCGACGGCCGCGAGCGGGTCCGGCGGGTCCGCCTCGGGGGCCGGCTGGGCCACGGCCGTCGCGAGCAGGAGGGGGAGCAGGAGCAGCGCGCGCATGGGGGTCAGGATAGCCCGAGCCCACCCCGCCGACGGTCCGCGCCGCGCCGGGCGCCGCGGGCGGGCCTCGCCGGCCGCGTATCCTGCCGGCCCCCTCCCCTCCCCCCATGCGCCCCGTCCTCTGCCTGCTCGCCGTCCTGCTCCTCCCGGCCTGCGACACCGTCAGCGACGCCGTCGACAACGCCGCGTGCCAGGCCACCGGCTACGCCGACGCCGGGACCGTCCGGGCGACCGTCGCCGGCGACGCGTTCTCGGGCACCTGCGTCCGGGTCGACACCGAGGCCGGCGCGCTCACCGTCGTCGGGGCCGACAACGTGGTCTCGCAGAACAGCCAGGAGGTCATCACGTTGGTCTTGCCGTCGGACTCCGTCCGGGCGTACACGCTCGGGGCGAGCGCCGCGACGGCCGCCTTCGCGGCGCGGGCGGAGGTCTCCGGCGACCAAGTGGACCGGACCTACCTCGGCGTGAGCGGGACGGTCACCGTCGAGGCGGCCTCCGCGACGGCCGCCCGGGGCACGTTCTCGTTCACCGGTCGGAACGCGGCCGGGGACGAGGTCGCGGTGACCGGCGGCCAGTTCGACGTGACGTTCTAGCCGCCCGCCGCGCCCGCCTCGGGCCCGAGGCGGGCGGGGTCAGCGGACGACGGCGCCGGGCTCGCCGTGCGGCCTCGACCAGCCGGAGCGTCCCGTCGCGGTCCTCGGCGAACAGGATCATGCCCTGGCTCTCCAGCCCGCGGATGGTGCGGGGCGCCAGGTTGGCGACGACCACGACCCGTTTGCCCAGGAGGTCGTCCGGGGCGAACCACTCGCGCACGCCCGACAGGATCTGGCGGGTCTCGAAGCCGAGGTCGACGTCGAATCGGAGCAGCTTGTCGGCCTTGGGGTGGAGGTCGGCGGCCACGACCCGGCCGACCCGCAGGTCGAGCGGCGTGAACTGGTCGAACGCGATGGCGTCACCGAGCGGCGCGAACGGCGCGGCGTCCTCCGGTGCGTCCGCCTCGGCGGCGAGGTCGGGGGTGTCGGCGGCGGCCGAGCGGTCGGCCAGCAGCTGGCGCTGGGCGTCGACGGCCTCGTCCTCGACCTTGGCGACCAGGATGCCGGGCTCGCCGATGGCGTGGCCCGCGTCGAGCAGCGCGGTCCCCGCGTCGTCCCACCCGATCCCGTCGGTGCTCGCGGCCGTGGAGTCGCGGACGCCGGCGAGCGCCAGCATCTCGCGCAGGCTCGCCGCGATGCCGGGCACGACCGGGTCGAGCAGGATCGAGAGCCCGGCCGTGACCTGGAGCGCGACGTGGACCGAGTTCCGCATGGCCCGCTCGTCCGTCTTGCGCGTCTTCCAGGGCTCGGTCTCCTGGAGGTACTGGTTCCCCTTGCGCGCCAGGTCGACGGTCAGCGCCACGGCCTCGCGCAGCCGGTACGACTTGTACGCCTCGCCGATGGCGGCCGGCGCGGCAGGCGAGCGCCTCCAGCATGGCCCGGTCCGCCGGGGTGGGCGCGTCGAGGGCCGGGACCTCGCCCTCGGTGAACCGGGCGGCGAACGTCAGCGCGCGGTTGGCGAAGTTGCCGACCACGTCGGCCAGCTCGCCGTTGACGCGGTTCTGGAAGTCCGACCACGTGAAGTCGGCGTCCTTGGTCTCGGGCAGGCCCACGGCCAGCGCGTAGCGCAACAGGTCGGCGTCGAAGGCGTCGAGCGCCTCGGCCGCCCAGACGGCCCACCCGCGGCTGGTGGAGAGCTTGCGCCCCTCCAGGTTCAGGAACTCGTTGGCCGGCACCTGGGTCGGCAGCACGAACGGCGGCAGGGCGGGTTGGGCCGCGTTCGCCGTCATCAGGATGGCCGGGAACGTCAGGCAGTGGAAGACGATGTTGTCCTTGCCGATAAAGTGGACCAGCTCGGGCTCGGTCCCGTCGGGGTGGACCTGCCAGTAGCGGCGCCAGAGGTCGACGTCGCCCTGCTGCTCGGCCCACTCCTTGGTCACCGAGAGGTAGCCGATGGGCGCGTCGAACCAGACGTAGAGCACCTTGCCGTCGGTGTCGCCGTCGACCTCGGGCGGGACGGGGACGCCCCAGTCGAGGTCGCGCGTCATCGAGCGGTCGGCGAGCCCGGCCTGGAACCAGCTCCGCACCTGCCCGAGCACGTTGGGCTTCCAGTCCTGACGCGTGTCGATCCAGGCCTCGAGCTCGGGCTGCAAGGTCGCCCAGGGGCAGGTACCAGTGGGTCGTCTCGCGCGGCTCGGGCGTCGCGCCCGACAGCGTGCTCCGGGGCTCGACCAGGTCGTCGGGCGACAACGTCGAGCCGCAGTTCTCGCACTGGTCGCCGTAGGCGTCGGCGTAGCCGCAGACCGGGCAGGTGCCCTGGACGAAGCGGTCGGCCAGGAAGAGGCCGGCCTCGGGGTCGTAGAGCTGGGTCGTCGTCTTGCGGACGAACCCGTCGGCGGCCTCGATGGACTGCGGAACAGATCCTGGCTCGTCTCGCGGTGCGTGGCCGAGGACGTCCGCCCGTAGTACGTCGAAGGCGATGCCGAACCCCTCGAACGCCGCCTCTAGCTCGGCGTGGTAGCGGTCGACGATGGACTGGGGCGTGACGCCCTCGCGGCGGGCGCGGATCTCGATGGCCGCGCCGTGCTCGTCGGAGCCGCACACCCAGACCACGTCGCGCCCGGCCAGCCGCTGGTAGCGGACGAACAGGTCGGCCGGGAGGTACGCGCCGGCGAGGTGGCCGAGGTGGAGCGGGCCGTTGGCGTACGGCAGCGCGGAGGTGACGAGGAGCGGGCGGTCGGGCACGGAGTCGCGGAGCGGGGGCCGGGAAGCTAGCGCGGGCCGCCCGGTCGCCCCGGCCCGGGGCCGGCCCCCTCCGCCTCGGGCCCGAGGCGGGCGGGGTAGCCCCGGTGCGACGGCCCGTGCCGGTCGGGACACCGTGCGTGGTGTCCCGACCGACTGGGCGGCGGCGTCCACCGCACGCCGAGGTCGGCAGGGCCACGACGGACCGTGCCGTACTGGCGAGCGGCGACGCGAGAGCCGGCCGGACTCTCGCGGCCCTCGCGTGCCCTCCGCCCGTCCCCCGACCCCGGTCCCCCGTGTCCACGCCCCTCGCGCATTCCCCGAAGCGTCACAGCGGGCGAGAAACGGGCCCGGTAGCTTGGCCGCTTCCCCACGGATCCTCCCCATGACCTTGCGCTTCCTCCCTCTCGCCGTCGCGGCGCTGGCGATCGCCGGCTGCCAGGACGCCGGCTCGTCCGGCACCGCCGACCTCGACGACATCGCCAACGGTTCGCCGTTCGAGCAGGTGTCGTACAACGTCGGCTACCAGTCGGCCCAGCAGTTCCTCGACCAGGACTCGTCGTTCAGCTTCGAGCGGTTCGTCGACGGGTTCAACGCCGGGCTCCGCGGCGACTCGGTCGAGATCGGCTACGCGCTGGGTCTCCAGTACGGGCTCCAGATCGGCCAGGACACGCTGGGCACCATCGACCGCGACCTGTTCCTGGCCGGCGTCCGGTCGGGCCTGGCCGGCGACTCGGCGCGGATCACGCCCGAGCAGTTCCAGGCGGCCCAGGCCGTCGTCGAGGACTCCGTCACGGTCCGCCAGCTCCGGGCCCAGGCCAAGAACGACCCGGGCGCCCAGCGCCAGCTCGCGCAGCTCCAGGCCAACGCGGTCTCGGCCGACTCCTTCCTGACGGCCGTCAAGCGGCGGCCGGGCGTCCAGGAGCTCGGCGACGGCGTGCTCTACACCGTCGACACGCCGGGCGAGGGGGCCAGCCCCAGCGCGACCGACCGCGTCGCGATCCGGTACCGCGGCCAGTTCGCCAACGGCGAGGTGTTCGACCAGTCGGGCGAGGAGCCGACGGTGCTGGCCGTCAACCAGGTCGTGCCGGGCTTCGCGGCCGCGTTGCGTGACATGAAGCCGGGCGAGACGCGGACGGTCTACCTCCCGCCGTCGCAGGCCTACGGCCTGATGGGCTCGCCGGGCCCGGGCGGCCAGGGCGGGATCCCGCCGAACTCGGCGCTCCAGTTCGAGCTGACGCTCGTCGAGGTGCTCGACATGGCGCCGCCGCCGGGCACGTTCGTCCCGGGTGGGGCCCAGCCGGGCCGCTAGCGCCACGCGCGCCGTCTCGCGGGCCGCTCCGATTATTCGGGGCGGCCCGCTTTTTTTGGCCGACCCCGCCCGCCTCGGGCCCGAGACGGGGCGGGCGGCGGTCTCGGTGTCCCGGAACAAGCGCTCGCCTCTCCCACTGGGGCGGGCGGGGTCAGCGGAGCGGGTAGACGGCCCACCGCCCCGCGGTCACGACCGGCTCGCCCGCCGGCGGCGTCGGCGTCTGGGTCCGGTCGACGAACGCGTAGTCGGCGCCGAACGTCTCGCCCAGCGCGGCCCACTCGGCCGGCGTGTGGGCGGCGTAGGCCGAGTCCAGCGACGCCCGCCACTCGGTCACGGCCGCCAGCCCGCCGGACCGCTCGGGCAGCGGCGCCGGGGCCACCGTCCGGATCCGCGCGAGCCACTCGTGCATCCTGTCGTCGCGGAACGTGGTCGGCTTGAAGTTGATGGCGACCGACCGGAGCGCGTGGCTCCGGAACGTCGTGGTCGAAGGCGGGACCAGGAAGAGCGCGTCGCGCGGCGTCGCCTCGCGGATCAGGGTCTCGGCCCGGGACAGGTCGGTCCCGGCGTGCTCGCGCGGGTGCCACATCGCGCCCGGCCGGCCGGCGTCGGCCGCCGCCAGCCCGACCGTCCCCGCGACGACCGCCAGCGCGACGGCCGCGGCGAGCCGGGGCCGGCCGAGGGTGCGCTCGGCCCAGGCCGCCCACCTCGGCGAGAGCACGGACACGGCCGCGCCCGACGCCCAGGTGAGCAGGACCAGCTTGGCCAGGACCGTCAGTCGGAAGAACTGCATCTTGGCGACCGTTAGGCTCTCGGCACGCTCGGTCATCACGACGTAGAACACCACCAGACCAGCGGTCACGGCCAGCATCCGCGCCGCGGTCTGAAGGTGGCGGACGGGCGGCTCGCCCCGGCGCATCAGCACGCCGAGGCCGACCAGGCCGGCCACCACGACCGCCCCGAACCGGACGAGCACGTCTGGCGGCTGGGCCGAGAGCAGGTAGTGGTGGGCCTGCCGGAGCCAGGCGGTCACGGTGAACGTCGTCAGCCCGTCGTCGGGGACCGGCGGGGCGCCGACCTGGGTCCAGAGCGTCGGCACCAGGATCGGCGCGGCGACGGCGACGAACACGGCGCCGAACGCGGCGGCCCGCCGCAGGCCGGCGACCGCGTCGCCGTCGGCGAGCTGCCAGACCAGCACCAGGCCCACGAGCAGGCCGATCTGCAGGCCCATCAGCGTCTGGAGCCAGGCCGTCACGCCCAGCAAGACGGCCGCCCAGAGCGGCCGGTCGCGCAGGAACGCGGCGACGGCCAGCAGCGCGGGCGCCCAGGCCAGCGACTCCGGCGCCAGCGTCGGCGTGACGAGCGCGTTGCTGCCGGGCGTCCAGTAGACCGTCGCGATGGAGGCGAGCACGGCCAGCGCCGACGCCAGCCGGTCCGGGACCAGCGTCGCGCTCAGCCGGAGGGCCGCCGCGCTCACGGCCGCCCAGGCCGCCACGCTCACCGCGAACACGGCGACCGGCGGCGGCATCACGACGCACAGCGCGCGGAGCAGCCCGAGCCAGACCAGGCGGACGCTGAACCCGGCCTCCTCGTTGAGCAGGTACGGGTCGGCCGCGAACAGCGTCGGGTCGAGCGCGCGCAGCAGCTGGGGCAGCAGCTCCTCGTGGTCGCCCGTCCCGTAGCCGTAGCCGACGCGCCAGTAGCACGCCGCCGCGAGCACGACGACCACGGACGCGGACGGCCCGAGCGGGCGGAGCCGCCCGGTCACGCCGCCTCGGGGAGCGCGCGGGGACGGCGGCGGAGCCGGCCCAGGCGGAACAGGACCAGGTCGCGCAGGATGCCGGCCACCGACGCCGGCCCCGCCATCGTCGAGGTCCCGTGGACGCGCGGCGTGAACGCGACGCCGACCCGCTCGATGTGGAGGCCAGAGCGGTGGGCGAACGCCATCAGCTCGGCGTCGACGAACCCGCCGTCGCTCCGCACGTCGGCCCGGTCGAACACCGTCCGGCGCATGAGCTTGAGCGCGAACCCGACGTCGTCGAGCGGGACGCCCAGCAGGACCCGGAACAGCCCGTTGTAGCTCCCCGACAAAACCCGGCGCTGGAGCGAGTACTCGTCGCGGTTCGTCCGGACGCCGGCGACCAGGTCGGCCCCGGTCTCACCGAGGCGGGCGTAGGCGCGGCCCAGCGCTTCCATGTCGAACGGGAGGTCGGCGTCGGTCCAGCCCACGACGGGCGCGCGGCTGGCCGCGACGCCGGTCCGGAGCGCGGCGCCCTTGCCGCGGTTCCGGGCGTGGTGGACCACGCGGACGCCGTCGGCCTGGGCGAGCCGGTCGGCTAGGGGCCCGGTCCCGTCGGTCGACCCGTCGTCGACGACGATGAGCTCCCAGGCCGGGGCCATCTCGGCCAGGGCCGCCGACGCCTGGGCGACGGCCTGGGCGAGGTTCTCGACCTCGTTGAAGGCGGGCAGGACGAGCGACACGGCGGGCGGCATGGCCGGAAGATGCCACCCGGGCCGCTCGGGCGCCGGTCAAGACCGCGCGACTCCGTCTCGGCGGGGCCGCCCGGGCGCCGGAGCGCGGCGGCCCGCTTTTACCTTCGCCCCCGCCCCCCTCCCCCGTTCGTGCTCGACACCCCCTGGCGGCGGCTCGCCACCACGCTCTTCGATGCGCCCCACTCGGGGCGGATCCTGGTCCGGGTCCAGATCAACGCGGAGCCCGTCGAGGCGTACGTCGCCCAGGCCGGCGGCGGGCGGCGGGCGCTCGACCCGCTCTACTTCGTCGCCGCGGCGGCGGCGCGCGCCATCGCAGAGGACGTACCGGCACTCAACGGGTACCTGGAGCGGGGCCGCGTCCGCGCGCGCGACGGCGTGACCGTCTCGGTGACGGCGCCGCTCCCCGGCGACCACGGGCTGATCGCGCTCCCGCTGCGCGGGGCCGACCGCGAGACGGCGAGCGGGCTCGGCGGCGCCTTGCGCGCGTCCCTGGTTGCCACGCGCGCCCGGCTCCGGCGCCAGGGCCGGCTGCCCGAGTACGTGTTGGCCGGGGTCCCGTGGGTGATCCGGCGGAGCGCGTTCCGCGCCGCCCGCGGCCTGGCCCACCTCGGGCTCCCGATGGGCCGGTTCGACCTGGCGCCCGAGAGCTACGGCGCGCTCGTGGTGACCCACATGGAGTCCCTGATCCGCGGTCACGACGAGGACGAGATCGTGTTCGACGCGGCGTTCGTCCCCCTTTTCCCGGCCGCCCGGAACGCGTCGCTGATCGCGGTCATCCCGGCCCGCGAGGTCCCCGCCGTGGTCGACGGCGAGGTGGTGGCCCAGCGGCGGCTCACCCTGTGCATGACGTTCGACCACCGGCTGGTCGACGGGCTCGAAGTCGGCCGGTTCATCCAGAGCGTCACGCGCCGGCTGCTCGACCCGGCCCGGCTCGACCGCGCCCCCGAGGCCCACGCCGGGGACCGCCCCGAGGCGGGGTCATGAGCGCGGCCCGCGTCCCGCCCGGTCCCAAGACGGCCGGGTTCGTCCTGGAGGTCCCCCGGTTCCGGCGCGGCGTGCTCCCCTACTTCGCCGGCCTCAGCCGGCGGTACCCCGACCCGTTGCTGCTGCTCCAGTTCGGGCCGGGCGCGAGCTACATCGTCAACCACCCGGAGACGGTCCGCGAGATGCTGGTCCAGATCCCCGAGCGGTTCTCGCGCTCGCGCTGGCTCGGCGAGCTCCGGCACCTGGTCGGGAGCGGCCTGCTGTTCTCCGGCGAGGACGAGTGGGTGGACCAGCGGCGCCGGCTCAACCCGGCCTACCACCGGAGCCACCGCGACGTCGTGACGGAGGCGACGCGCGACGAGACCGACGCCTGCGCCGAGCGCTGGCGCCGCGCGCCCGGCGGCCGGGTCGACGCCCAGGACGACATGAAGCGGGTCCTGCTCCGGGCGCTCGTCCGCATCATGTTCACGCCCGACGTGGCGTTCGACGAGCGCGCGCTCATCGCCGACCTGGACGCGCTGTTCCAGTTCGTCTCGTACAAGGGCCAGTTCGTCCGCCAGAACCTGGGCAGGGTCGGGCTGGGCGGACGGGGCGAGGCCGCCATGCGCGACGTGATCGGCCGGCTCGACGCGTTCATCGCCGACGTGGTCGAGGGGTGCCGGTCGGGGCGGTACGCCGCGGGCCTGCTGGTTGCCCAGTTGCTCCCAGCGGAGGCGCGGGGTGAGGTCGACGCCCAGAACCTCCACGACGAGATCGGAACGCTGCTGCTGGCCGGCTTCGACACGACCTCGGCGCTGGTCGCCTTCGCGCTGTGGGAGCTGGCCGCGCGGCCCGACCTGTGCGACGAGCTCCGCGCCGAGGCGGGGCAGGCCGAGGCGCCGGTCACGCTCCGGGTCTTGCGCGAGACGCTGCGGCTCTACCCGGCCGTCTGGGCCATCCACCGGACGGCGGCCGAGCCCATCACCCTCGGCGGCTACGACATCCCGGTCGGCGAGCACGTCGTGGCGTGCCCGTACGCGCTCCAGCGGAACCCCGCGTTCTGGCCCGAGCCGGACCGGTTCCGGCCCGAGCGGTTCGCGGGAGCGGCGAGCGACGCGGCCCTCGGGTTCGAGTACCTCCCGTTCTCGCACGGCCGCCACACCTGCATCGGCAAGCGGATGGCGATCCAGCAGGCCCGGCTGATGGTCGGGGAGCTCGTCACGGCGTTCGACCTGGCCCGGGTCGGGCGGCGGCCCCGCCTGATCCCCGGCGTCATCCTCCGGGCCAACGCGATCCCGCTCCGCGTCACGCCGCGCTCGGGCGGCTAGGGGCAGCGGACCTTGGCGTCGGTCTGCCCGGCGGCCGTGACCGAGAGCGCGTCGGCGCCCGGCCCCACCAGCTCCAGGACGTAGCCCACGGGCTGGGGGTCGGCGTTGGGCGCGGCCTCGGAAAAGAAGAGCGTCTCCAGCGCGACGCGGCGCCCGGTCTCGGCCGCCGTCATGACCTCGGCGTAGCCCGAGAGCCCGCTCATGCGGAGCGGCCCGACCTCCCACCGCGCCGGGCTGACCGGGCTCGCGCACGCCTCGACGCTGACGTCCCACGTCCCCTGGTAGGCCGTCGGCACGGCGGGCCCGTCCACCTCGGGCGTGGGCTGGGGGGCCGCGGGCGGGGCCGGCGCTTGGGGGGCCGGCGCCTGGGGGGCCGGCGGCGCGGCCGGCGGCGGCGCGGCCGTGACGTCGGGCGCGTCGGCGGGCGGCGCGTCCATCTGGCACGCGGCGACGGAGACGGTCAGGGCGAGGAAGAGGACGCGCACGGCAAGGCTGGGAAGAGCCGAGAGGGACGAGACCGGCGGCCGGCTCAGCCGCCGACGGGGAACTCGATCGAGATCGTGCCGGGGTAGCGGATCGGCCCGAACTGGGTGTTGATCGACGGCCGCGCGTCCAGGCGGATCGTCTGACGCTGGCTGCTCACGCCGGCCAGGTTGCCGACGAGCGTGGCGAGGTCGCGGACGTTGCTCCCGAAAAAGCGCGCGAGGTCGAGCTCCATCGCGATCGGCAGGTCGACGGTCCCGCCGGGCGGGATCTGGCGGTCGTCGTTGTAGATGCCCGAGATGGTCTCGGTCCCGTCCAGGAACAGCGTCCAGTCGAGCGAGACCAGCTGGGCGGCCACGTTGTTGTCGCCGGGGTTCTCGGCGCCGACGTGGAGCACGAAGCTGAGGGGCACCTCGCCCCGGGCCGCGGCGGTCCCCAAGCGGGCGAGGTCGCCGGCGCCCAGCGAGCCGCCGTCGCGCAGCCGGTCGAGGTCGACGCCGGCGACCAGCCCGTTCGACAGCCGGTCGAGCTCGAAGTCGACCTGTTGGAGGGCGGCGAGCTGCTGGATCGTGGTGCAGCCGGGGATGGCGAGCAAGATGCCGAGGACGGCGACGGACAGCGAGGCGAGACGGGGCATGGGCGGGGTGGGAGCGAGATTGCGTGTACGCGCGAGCCCGGATCGGGTCCCGCGCACCCCAGCCGCCCCTCCGCCCCCCCTGGTCACGTGCCGCCCCACCCCCTCGTCGTCGTCGCCCACGACATCCGCTCGGCCCACAACGTCGGCGCCATCTTCCGGACCGCCGACTCGGCCGGGCTGGCGGGCGTCGTCCTCACCGGGTTCACCGCGACGCCCGAGCACCGGGGCGTGGCCAAGACGGCCCTGGGCGCCCAGGACGCCGTCCGGTGGCGCCACGTCGCCGACGTCCAAGAGGCGCTCGCCGACCTCCGGGGCCGGGGCTACACCGTCGCCGCGCTGGAGCGGACGCCCCAAGCCGTCGCGCCCGCCTCGGTGCCGGCGTCGGCGTTCCCGCTGGCGCTGGTGCTGGGCAACGAGGTCCACGGCGTCGCGCCGGACCTGCTCGCGGGGGCCGACCTGGTGGTGGGGCTGCCCCAGTACGGCGTCAAGGCGTCGCTCAACGTGTCGGTCGCGTTCGGGATCGCGGCCTACGGGCTGGTCGCGCGGGCCCGGGCCCTCAGCGGATCCGGCTGAGAGGCCGGGGCGTTGGCCCCCTCCCGCCCTCCCGTCTCCATGCTGATCCGCCCTGGCCGTTCGTCCGGTAACCTCATCGACCGTCGCGGCAGCCGCGGTGGCGGCGGCGGCAAGATCGGGCTCGGGCTCGGCGGCCTGGTGTTGCTGCTGGTCGGCGCCTTCTTCGGGCTCGACCTCCGGCCCCTGCTGGGTGGCGGCGGCGTGCCGAGCGCGCCGCCGGCCAACGAGCGGGCCGTCGACCCCCAGGACGAGGGGGGCCGGTTCGTCGACGCCGTCCTGGTCGAGACCGAGGAGGTGTGGGGCGAGCTCTACCGCCAGGCCGGCGAGACCTACCGCGAGCCGAACCTGGTCCTGTACACCGGCGCGACCCAGACGTCGTGCGGCACCGGGCAGGCCGCGATGGGGCCGTTCTACTGCCCGAACGACCAGACGGTCTACCTCGACCTGTCGTTCTTCAACCAGCTCCAGCGGATGGGGGCCCAGGGCGAGTTCGCCGTCGCCTACGTGATCGCCCACGAGATCGGCCACCACGTCCAGAACCTGGAGGGGCTGCTGGGCCGGTCGCGCTCGAACGCGATGTCGGTCCAGACCGAGCTCCAGGCGGACTGCCTGGCGGGCATCTGGGCCAACCGCGCCCAGGGCGAGGACGGCCGGCTGGTCCTGAACGAGGCCGACATCGAGTCCGGCATCTCGGCCGCCGCGGCCGTCGGCGACGACGCGATCCAGCGGGGCGCCGGCCAGGCCGTCCGGCCGGAGTCGTTCACGCACGGGTCGAGCCGCCAGCGCGTCGACGCGTTCCTGGGCGGCTACCAGTCGGGCGACTACGGCGTCTGCTTCGGCTGAGCCGCTCCGACGAGCCCGCCCCCCTCGCGGAGCGCCCGAGGCGGGCCGACCGGGGCGGGCCGACCGGGGCGGGCCGACCGGGGCGGGCCGACCGGGGCGGCCCGAGGAGGCACCCGTCACGGATCGCCGGGCGCGTCGGCCCAGGCGACGGCCAGCCACAGATCGCCGACCCGGCCGAACGACACGGCCCAGTCGCCCGACGCTTGGGCCCGGGCCCGTGCGACCCCGCGCTCGGGCGGGGCGCCGTCGGCGTCGAGCGCCAGGCGGACCGAGCGGCCGCCGGCGCGGAACCCGGTCCGCTGCCCCTTGAGGACGGCCTCCTTGAGCGTCCACAGCAGCGTCTGAGCGTCGTCGCCGGGCCCGCCGAGCGCGTCCAGGACCGGGCGCTCGTCGTCGCGCAGGATCCGGGTCCACAGGTCGGGCCGGCGCCGGGCGACGCGCTCCAGGTCGACCCCGACCGGTCGGCCGGCGACCGCGGCCAGGGCGGCGACGTCCCCTCCCCGGCCGGTGTGGGCGATCGAGACGTGCAGGCCCGCGACCTCGGGGGCCCCGTCGGGCGCGACTCCGAGGCGGACCGACCCGGGCGCGAGGCCCAGCCGGTCGGCGGACAATGTGCGGGCGGCGGTCCGGCCGAGCACGAACTGGGCCTGGCGGGACGGGTGGCCGAACGTGGCCAGCCGGGCGCGCTCCTCGGGCGCGAGCAGGTCCGGGGCGGCGTCCGGGGCGCGAACGAGCCGCGCCCCGACGTTCCGAGCCAGGCCCCACTCGCGGGCGTCGAGGTCGGTCATGGGCTACGGAGCGCGCGGCGGCTCCGGCGCGGTGACGGTCAGGGAGCTCCCATGGGGCGTCCCCCCACATGAGGATCGTAAGTTTACGCACCCACCCCAGACATCGGCTCCATGAGTGCTCTCCCTCTGCCCTCCCTCACCATGCCTCCGCCCCCCGTCGGTCCAGCGCGCCAAGGAGTCGTTCTCCGACTTCGTGCTGGCCTACCGCGACCGGCTGGCCCACCTGTTCGGCACGCGCCACGACATCGACGCGTCGGGCCCCCTGCGCGGGCTGCCGCCGTTCGTGATCCAGCGGTTCCGCGACGTCGACCCGCTGTCGGTCTACGTCCCCGAGGCCTACGGTGGCCGCGGGACGGCGATCCCCCACAGCCTGACGATGCTCGAGGAGACGAGCTACCACTCGCTCCCGCTCAGCCTGATCGTCGGGATCAACGGGGGCCTGTTCATCCAGCCCGTCACCAAGTACGGCAACGAGGCGACCAAGCAGCGCACGCTCCCGGCGATCGCGCGGGACCGGAAGATGGCCGGCCTGATGATCACCGAGCCCAACTTCGGCTCGGAGGCCCTGTCGATGGAGACGAGCTGGCGCGCGACCGACCGCGGGACGGTCGAGATCAACGGGACCAAGCACTGGGCCGGGCTGACCGGCTGGGCCGACTACTGGCTCCTGACGGCCCGCCCCCGGACGGCCTCGGGCGGGCTCCGCCGCGACGTCGACTTTTTCGTGGCCGACCAGAACGTGCCCGGCCAGCACGTCGAGGTCGAGGAGGTCTACCACAACCTCGGCCTCAAGATGATCCCCTACGGTCGGAACCGGATCGACGTCGAGGTCCCGGCCGAGAACCGGCTCGAGCCGACCTCGACCGGGGTCAAGATGATGCTCGACACGCTGCACCGGAGCCGGCTCCAGATCCCCGGGATGGGCATGGGGTTCCTCCGGCGGATCCTCGACGACGCGCTCGACCACGCGCGCGAGCGGTTCGTCGGCGGGAAGGCGCTCGTGGACTACGACCAGGTCCGGGCCCGGCTCGCGCGGCTCCAGGCGTTCGTGACCGGGACGGCGGCCATGTGCATGGAGACGGCCGGGACGGCCGGCGTCGACCGCGACCTGTTCGGCGAGAGCCTCAAGGCCAACGCGTTCAAGACGGTCGTGACCGACTGGATGCAGGAGGCGTCGCAGTCGTTCCTCCAGCTCTCGGGGGCGACCGGGTACCGGGAGGACCACCGGGCCGGCCAGGCCGTCGTGGACAGCCGGCCGTACCAGATCTTCGAGGGGTCCAACGACATCCTGTACCAGCAGGTCACCGAGTCGGTCGTCAAGACGATGCGGCGGCTCAAGCAGGCCGACCTCGGCGCCCACCTCCGCCAGGAGCCGCTGACGGCCCGGGCGGCGGCGCTGTTCGGCGACGCGCTCTCGTTCGACGTCGACTGGTCGATGCCCCAGCGGAAGCTCGTCGACCTGGGCAAGGCCATCAGCCGGATCGTGACCATGGAGATGACGATCGAGATGGGCGAGCGGGGGTTCTCGTCGGAGCTGGTCGAGAACATGCTCGACGTGACCCGGGCCGAGGTCCGGTCGCTCCTGGAGACGTACCGCTCGGGCGGGCTCACGGCCGTCGTCGAGGACGCGGGCGCGCCCGACTGGCTCTCGCGCGTCCGCCTCACGTGATCGGGCGCCCCGCGCCCGGCGACTACGCGCCGTTCTACGCCGGCTACGTCGGGGCCGTCCCCGAGGCGGACCTGGCCGACGCGCTCCGCCGGACCGGGCTGGCCGCGCTCGCGCGGGGGCTCGACCCGGCGCTCGCCGGCTACCGCTACGCGCCCGACAAGTGGACGCTGGCGGCCGTCGTTCAGCACGTGATCGACACCGAGCGGATCTTCGCGGCCCGGATGCTCCGGATCGCCCGGGGCGACCAGACGCCGTTGCCCGGCTTCGACCAGGACCCCTATGTGGCCGCGGCGCGCGACCGCCCGCTCGCCGTGCTGGCCGACGAGTTCGAGCGGGTCCGGGCCTCGACGCTCGACCTGGTCCGGTCGCTGGCCCCGGCGGACCTGGACCGGGTCGGGGTCGCCAGCGGGAGCCCGCTGAGCGCGCGCGCGGCCGGCTGGATCATCGCCGGCCACGAGCGGCACCACCTCGGGATCGTCCGCGAGCGGTACCTGGCCGCCCGCCTCGGCTGAGCCTCGGGCGGGCCGCGGACCTGACGGCGCTCTCCGGGGCGTTCCCTGACGTCGGCGCGGGACCCGGGCGCGACGGCCGGGGTTGGCAGGCCATGCGCTACACGTCCCGCCTCGCCGTCCCCGTCCCGGCCGCCGACCTGTTCCGGTGGCACGAGCGGCCCGGCGCGTTCCAGCGGCTGACGCCGCCCTGGCAGCCGGTCGCGCTCCGCCAGCACGAGGGGATCCGCGACGGCGACCTGGCCGTGATCCGCCTGGGCACGTCGCTCGTCGGGATCGACTGGGTCGCCGAGCACCGCGGCTACGACGACGCCTGCCTCGACGACCCCGAGGCGGCCTGCCAGTTCGAGGACGTCCAGCAGTCCGGCCCGTTCGCGGCCTGGCGCCACACGCACACGATGCTGCCCGCGGCCGACGGCTCGATCCTGGAGGACGACGTGACCTACCGCCTGCCGCTGGCGCCGTTCTCGCGCGTCGCGGCCGGGTTCGGCCGGGCCCAGATCGAGCGGATGTTCGCCTACCGCCACCGGGTGACCCACGAGGACCTCCGGCGCCATGCCGAGGCGGGCGCGGCACCGATGACGGTCGCCATCACAGGCGCGTCCGGCTTGGTCGGCCAGGCCCTGACGGCGTTCCTGCAAGGCGGCGGCCACACGGTCGTCCGCTTGGTGCGCCGCCGCGACGAGGTCGCGAGCCGGGGCCCGCAGGACCGGGCGGTGTACTGGGACGTCGAGGCGGGCGAGATCGACCTGGCCGCGCTGGCCGCGGCGGCGCCGGACGCCGTCGTCCACCTGGCAGGCGAGCCCATCACCGCGCTCGACGGGAGCGAAGACGCTCGACGGCGGATCTGGGAGAGCCGGACCCAGGGGACCCAGTTGCTCAGTCGCGCCCTGGCGGCCTTGCCCGTCCGCCCGCGCGTCCTGGTCTCGGCGTCGGCGAGCGGGATCTACGGCGACCGCGGCGACGAGGTCTTGACCGAGCGCTCGGAAACGGGCCAGGGCTTCCTGGCCGACGTGTGCCGGGCCTGGGAGGCGTCGACGGCCGAGGCCGAGGCCGCCGGCATCCGCACCGTCCACGCCCGGATCGGTCTCGTGACGACGCCGGCCGGCGGGCTCCTCCAGGCGCTCGCGCCGGTCGCTTCGCTCGGCCTGGGCGGCTGGCCCGGCGACGGCGCCGCGTGGTGGCCCTGGATCGCCCTGGACGACGTGGTCTATGCCATCCACCACGCGATCTTGGACGACGAGATGAGCGGGCCCGTCAACCTGTCGGCCCCGGACCCCGTTCGGACCAAGGCGTTCGTCAAGACGCTGGCGTCGGTGCAGAACCGGCCGGCCGTCGTACGCGTGCCCAGGCAACTGGTCCGGCTGGCCGGCGGCGAGCTCGCGCGGCGCGTGGCCTTGGCGAGCCACCACATGCACCCGCGCGCGCTGCTCGACGCCGGCTTCCGCTTCGCCACCCCCGACCTCGACGTCGCCCTGGGCCACGTCCTAGGGCACCTCGACACCCACACCCTACCATGACCCGTTTCCTGCTCGCGTTCCTGCTCGCCGCGCCGCTCGCCGGCGCCCAGACGCCCCGCCCGGCCACTGAGGCGGGCGACCCCGCCCTGGCCGCGACCGCGGACCAGTTCCGAGACGACCTCCGTACGGTCACGGCCATGGTGGCCACGGCCGCCCTCGTCCACGACGCCGACGGCGCGTTCCCCCGGACGCCCTACGAGTTGCTCGGGAGCGTCTCTGCCGACCAGACCGATCTCCGCGACGTCGCGTTGTCCTCGCTGAGCGTCACCGGCGGCGAGCGGATGGTGCTCGACTACGTCCTGCTCCCCCAAAGCCCCTACGTCCGCCAGGACCGTGTCGTCCGCGTCGAGATCACCCGGGACGCCGACGGGCTGTACAAAGGGGCCTACGAGATCACTCGCCGGGCCGACCCGGACGACGGCGGGGCCCGGCTGCCCTACGACGTCGCCGGTCGCTACCGGGTCGAGCGCGGGGTCGGGACGGCCTGCGTCGACGTCGCGACGGCCCGGCTGCAGCTGGCCGCCGGCTCGTTCACGGCCGAGCCCGGCACGCTGGGCCCGACGCCGCTGACGGTCCGCGTCCACCCGCCCGGCGAGCGCGCGCCGGTGTTCTACCAAGAGTCCCGATGAGCGACGTCGCGATCGTCGGGGCCGGGCTGGCCGGCCTGTCGTGCGCCCGGACGCTAGCGGCCTGGGGCGTCGAGCCCGTCGTGTTGGAGGCGTCCGACGCCGTCGGAGGGCGCGTCCGGACGCACCGCCAGGACGGGTTCCTGATCGACCGGGGCTTCCAGGTCCTGCTCACGGCCTACCCCGAGGCCCAGGCCGTCCTCGACTACGACGCGCTCGACCTGGGCCGCTTCGAGCCCGGCGCCTGGGTCCGGGCCGACGGCGCGTTCCACAAGATCGGCGACCCGTTCCGACGGCCGGCCCAGGCGTTCCCGACCCTGCTGGCCGACATCGGCACGCTGGCCGACAAGCTCCGGGTGCTCCGCCTGCGCCAGTCGGTGCTCGCTGGGACGGCCGAGGAGCTCTGGCACCGGCCCGAGATGAGCACCGAGGCGGCGCTCCGCGACCGCTACGGGTTCTCGGACCGGATGGTCGAGCGCTTTTTCCGCCCGTTCCTGGGCGGCGTCTTGCTCGACCCGACGCTGGCGGCGTCGAGCCGGGCGTTCGAGGTCTACTTCCGCCGGTTCTCCCAGGGCGACGCGGCGCTGCCGGCCGGCGGCGTCCAGGCCATGCCCGAGCAACTCGCGGCCTCGCTCCCCGCCGGGACGGTCCGCCTCGGCGCGCGCGTGGCCGGTGTCGCGCCGGGCGAGGTCCGGGTCGAGGATGGCGACGCCCTGGCGTGCCGCGCCGTCGTCGTGGCGACCGACGCGCCGGGCGCGGGCCCGCTGCTCGACGTCGAGACGCCGCCGATGAAGGGGACCGTCCAGATCGCCTGGGCCGCCGACCACGCGCCCGTCGAGGCGGCCGTGCTGATGCTCGACGGCGAGCGCTCGGGGCCCGTCAACAACGTCCAGGTCGTCAGCGCGGTCCAGCCGAGCTACGCGCCGGTCGGCCAGTCGCTCGTGACCGGCAGCGTCCTGGGCCACCCGACGGCCGACGACGACGCGCTCGACGCCGCGGCCCGCGCCCAGCTCTGCGCAGTGGTTCGGCGACGCCGTCTACGGCTGGCGGACGCTGCGCGTCGACCGCGTGCCCCACGCGCTCCCCGACCTGCCGTCGCTGGAACCGCCCGAGCGGCCGGCCCGCCTGGGCGGCCTGTACGTGACCGGTGACTGGCGCCGGAACGGGTCCATCAACGGGGCCCTGGCCGCCGGCCGCCACGCCGCCGAGGCCGTCTTGCGCGACCTCGGCCACGACCTCTAGCCCATGTCGCCCGTCTTCCTCGTCCACCTCGGCGCCACGCTGGCGATGGTCGGCGTGATCTGGATCGTCCAGGTCGTCCACTACCCCCTGTTCGCGGGCGTCGGCCAGGCCGGGTGGCCGGCCTACGAGGCGGCCCACCAGTCGTCGATCACGCTCGTCGTGGGCCCGCTGATGCTGGCCGAGCTGGTCACGGCCGTCTGGCTCGTGCTGGACCCGCCCCCGGGCCTCCCGAGGTGGGCCGTCGTGCTGGGCGCCGTGCTGGTCGGCGTGATCTGGGCGTCGACGGCGTTCCTCCAGGTCCCGCTCCACAACGCGCTGGGCGGGACGTTCGACGCCGGCGCCCACGCCAAGCTGGTCGCGACCAACTGGATCCGGACGCTGGGGTGGACGGCGCGGGGCGGCCTGGTCCTGTGGATGACGGCCCGGCTCGCGGGCTGAGCCCGGCGCGGCCCGCGCGCGCCGGAGGCCCGGACACACGTGCGCCCCGCCGGCCAGAGCCGACGGGGCGCGCACCGTGTCGCAGCGGACGTCCGGGCTAGGCCGGAATCCGGATCTGCTGGCCGGGGTAGATCTTGTCGGGGTCGCCGATCACCTCGCGGTTGGCCTCGAAGATCTTGGTGTAGTCGCCGGAGTCGCCGTACTGCTCCTTGGCGATCTTGGACAGCGTGTCGCCGCTCTTGATCGTGTAGTAGCGGCTGCCGCCCGAGGCGGCCGTCGTGGTGGTCGCCGAGCCCGCCGTCTGGGCGCCGTCGACCCGGAGGCCGTCGTCGCTGACGTTGGAGACGCCCTTGACGTTGCCGGCGATGAGCGACGCCTTCTCCTTCGCGGCCTGGCTCTTGGCCGTGCCCTGCAGCGTCACGCGGCCGTTGTCGAATCGGACGCCGAGGTTGGAGACGTTGGAGCCGAGCGCGCGCTCGATCTCCTTCTTGATCTCTTCGGCCTCGTTGCCCTTCTTGCCGCCGAAGAGGTCTTTGCCAGTGTCTTTCAGAAAATCGAGGAGTCCCATGGTCAGAAGTGGTTGGTAAGGAGAGGGGGGCCCAGAGGGGGGGCTCGGTGCCACGTCCCTAGGCCCTTCTTTGTTCCTTCCCGACCGATCCCGGCCCCCCAGCCGGCCCTTTCTGGAGTGGGACCCGGACGAGCCGTTGCCGCGCGACGAGGCACCTGGGACTGGAAACCCGCCCGTTAGCGACGGTGGAGTTCAGACCCCTCGTGGGGTACGATTCCGAGACAAAGGCACCGGGGAGACTGGGCCAGATCGGGAACGGCAGGGGGTTGCCGAGGGGCCGAGACGCTCTCCCACCGCCTCCCCTCTCATGCGCCTCCGATTCCTCCTCCCCAGCTTGACGCTCGGCGTCGGCCTCTTGCTCACCGGCTGCGACTCGGTCGGCCTCGACGACGTCACCCAGACGTGCGCGACCTGCCCCGATGGGGCCAGCGGCTCCGGCCACCCCGGCACCGACGGGTCCGGTTCCGGCGGGTCGAACAACGGGGGCTCAGGCTCTGACGGCTCCGGCGGCTCCACCGACAACGGCGGCGGCTCTGGGGACGGCTCCGGCTCCGGCGACGGGTCCGGCGACGGGTCGGGCGCGGGCGACGGCGGCACCTCTGACGCCGACCTGTTCGTCCCGGTCGACCCGCGCCAGACCTACACCCGGACGTCCAAGGACAACGCGGTCGACGCCCCCGCTATCCGGCTCGCCGACTACGGCGCGTCGCCCGGCGACCAGGTCTGCACCACCGTCGTGGGCGACTTCTTTACCCAGCCCGGCGTGCGGGCCTCCGACCGCACCGCGCCCCGCCTGACGGCCGTGTTCAGCACGGACGACCGCCTCCTGGCCTCCAACGTCCGCAACCGCGTGCCCGGTGCCGTCGACTCGGGGGACGACGTCGCGACGGTCGCGACGGCCAACGACCAGTTGGAGACCGACATCGCGGAGGACTTCGAGGTCGGCGACGGCTGCCTGACGGTGCCGGCCGGCGCCCAGTTCGTCTTCCTCGGGGTCTACGACGGCTTCTACGCCGACAACTCGGACGCCAACGTCAACGGCCAGGCCTTCGGGATCGTGGTCAAGTAATCGGGACGGCACGGGACAAGGCCGCGGGGGCGACGGGAGACCGTCGTCCCCGCCGTGCGTCGGGGGCACGGGCCGGGCGCCGGAGCGATCTTGGGGCCTCGCCCCCGCCCCGTCCGTGTCCACCCCTGCCGTCCACGTCGCCCTCCCCGAGGGCCGGAGCTACGCCGTCCACTTCGAGCCGCTGGCGGCGGCCCCGATGCACTTGCGCGAGGCCGGCCTGAGCGGCCGGGCCCTGGTCGTGACCGACCAGACGGTCGGCCCGCTCCAGCTCGGCACGCTCGCCGAGGCGCTCCGGGCCGGCGGTTGGCAGGTCGAGACGACGGCGGTCCCGGCCGGCGAGGGCTCCAAGTCGCTCGCCCAGCTGGGCGCGCTCCACGACTGGGCGCTCGGGCTGGGCATCGACCGGTCGACGCCCGTGCTGGCCCTCGGTGGCGGCGTCGTCGGCGACCTGGCCGGGTTCGCGGCGGCGACGCTGCTGCGGGGGCTCCCCCTCGTCCACCTGCCCACGACGACCATCTCCCAGGTCGACAGCGCCATCGGGGGCAAGACCGGGATCAACCACGCGACGGGCAAGAACCTGGTCGGCGCGTTCCACCAGCCGCTCCTGGTCCTGGCCGACCCGGCCACGCTCGACACGCTGCCCGACCGGGCGTTCCGGAGTGGGCTGGCCGAGGCCGTCAAGCACGCGCTGATCTCGGACCCGGCACGGGTGTCCCGGCTCGAGCGCGAGTGGGACGCCCTGGTCGGCCGCGACGCGCGACGTGGTGGCCGCGCTCGTCCGCGACGCGGCGGCCGTCAAGGCGGCCGTCGTCGAGGCCGACGAGCGGGAGGCGGGCGAGCGGGCGTTCCTCAACTTCGGCCACACGTTCGGGCACGCGCTCGAGCGCGAGGCCGGCTACGGCGCCCTGACGCACGGCGAGGCCGTCGCGCTGGGGATGCGGGCGGCCCTCCACCTGTCGGCCTCGCTCCACCTCGGTCGCGTCGCCGACGACCTCGGCGGCTTCGCCGAGGCGGACGCCCTCGTCGCCCGGCTCGCGCCGGCCCCACCCGACCTCGACCCGGACGCGCTCACCGAGGCCATGGAGTCGGACAAGAAGCGGACGGCGAGGGGCGTCCGGTTCGTCGTGCTCGACGCCGTCGGCGAGCCGCGGCTGGCGGACGGCGTGCCGCCCGAGGTGGTCCGGGCCGCGTGGCGGTTCGCGCTGGCCGGCTAGCCCGCCTCGGGCCCGAGGCGGGCGGAGTGGCCACCGCTGCGCGCGGTGGGTGACGCTCCATTCCCAGAACCTTGGATTGTCCGCGGCGGAGGCCCGGCGTATCCTGCCCGACCTGGCGTGGTAGCTCAGCTGGTTAGAGCGCAGGATTCATAACCCTGAGGTCGAGAGTTCAAGTCTCCCTCACGCCACCGACGCTCGCGTTCGAGCCCTCCGCGCCCGGCCCTCCCGCCGGGCGCGACTCGTTTCGGCCCGTCCCATGCGGATCTACCTCCACGACTACGGCGGCCACGCCTTCTTGGTCGGCCTCGCGCGCCACCTCGCGCGGCGCGGGCACACGGTCCGCTACGGGTTCTCGGCGACCAACGAGGCGCCCCAGGGCGACCTCGCCCCGCGCCCCGACGACCCCGCGACGTTCTCGCTCGACCCCGTCGTCGCGCCGGCCGTCGACAAGCGGGCGCGGTCGCTGGTCGGGCTGATCACGTCGTCGGCAGGCCGAGGCGCGAGTTCGGCCGGACGGCCGCCGAGCACGTCCGGCCGGTGGGAGGCCGATGTCGTGGTCTGCGCGAACGGGTCGCTCGACGTGGTCGGCCCGTTGATGGACGCGGCCCGGTCGCAGGGCGCGGCGTTCGTGAACTGGCTCCAGGACGTGCTGTCGGTCGGCGCGCGGTCCGTGCTGACCCGCCGGTTCGGGCCGCTGGGGAGCCTGGTCGGGCGCACGTTGGAGGCGAAGGAGGGCCGGATGCTGCGCGGCGCCGACGCCGTCATCGGCATCACCGTGGCGTTCCGGCCGCTCCTGGACCGCTGGGGCGTCGACCCCGAGCGCGTCGCCGTGATCGAGAACTGGGCGCCGCTCGCCGACCTTCCCCGGCGCCCGCGCGACACCGACTGGGCCCGAGCGCACGGGCTGGACGGCCACCCCGTCGTGCTGTACTCCGGCACGCTGGGCATGAAGCACGACCCGGCCGGCCTCGGGCACCTCGCGGGCGTCCTGGCCGACCGGCCCCCGAGGCGCGCCTGGTCGTCGTGTCGTCGGGCGAGGGGGCCGACTGGCTCGCGGCCCGGGCCGACACCTGGCCCAGCCTGGTCCTGGTCCCCTTCCAGCCGTTCGAGGTCTTCCCCGACGTCCTGGGCGCGGCCGACGTGTTCGTGGCCGTGCTGGAGCCCGAGGCGAGCGCCGTCTCGGTCCCGTCGAAGGTGCTCGCCTACCTGTGCGCGGGCCGGCCGGCCGTGCTCTCGGTCCCGGCCGACAACCTGGCGGCCCAGATCGTGAGCGCGCGCAGGCGGGCGTCGTCGTCCCGCCGGGCGACGCCGACGCCCTGGCCGAGGCCGTGCCGGTCCTGCTGGCCGACGGCCAGCGCGCGAGCGGATGGGGGCCGCCGGACGGGCCTACGCCGAGCGCGCGTTCGACCTCGACGCCGTCGCCGACCGCGTCGAGCGGGTCCTGACCGCGGCGCGCGCGCGCGCCTAGCTTGGCGGCCATGCCGACGCCCGACGTGCCCGCCCCCCTCCCGGCCCAGCCGCCCCCGCCCTCGACCCCGACCGCCCGACGCCGGAGGGCTTCCGCCCGGCCGGCCGCGGGCTCCGGCGGCGCCTGTTCGAGATCGTCTTCCACGCCGACGACCCGGCCGGCAAGACGTTCGACGTGGTCCTGATCGTCGCGATCGTGGCCAGCGTCGTGGTGGTGATGCTGGAGAGCGTCGCCTCGTTCCAGACCCGGTACGCCGAGGCGCTGGTCGTCGCCGAGTGGGTCTTCACGGTCCTGTTCACGGTCGAGTACGTGGTCCGGCTGTGGGTCATCAAGAGCCCGGCCCGCTACGCCCGGAGCTTCTTCGGCGTCGTCGACCTGCTCTCGATCCTGCCGACCTACATCAGCCTGGTGGTCCCCGGGGCCCAGGTGCTGCTCACGGTCCGCATCCTGCGTGCGCTCCGGGTGTTCCGGGTGCTCAAGCTGGCCAACTACCTCGACGAGGCCGACCAGCTCCGGCGGGCGCTGGCGGCGAGCAAGCGGAAGATCCTGGTGTTCATCTTCGTCGTCCTGACGCTGGTGACGGTGATGGGCTCGATGATGTACCTCATCGAGGGCGGCGAGAACGGGTTCGACGTCGATCCCGCAGAGCGTCTACTGGGCCGTCGTGACGGTGTCGACGGTCGGGTACGGCGACATCTACCCGGTGACCCCGCTCGGGCAAGGCGCTCTCGACGGTCATCATCGTGATGGGCTACGGGATCATCGCGGTCCCGACGGGGATCGTGACGGTCGAGCTGGGCAAGGAGCGCGAGGCGGCCCGGCTCAGCGCCGTCACCGAGGCCGTGGGCGCGGCCGTCTCGGTCCAGCTCGCGACGTGCCCCCGGTGCGGGCTCGGCGAGCACGACTCGGACGCCCGGTTCTGCAAGTGGTGCGGCGAGGCGATCGTCGTCGAGGCCACCCCGACGTCCGAGGCCGCCCGCCTCGGGCCCGAGGCGGGCCGCCCAGCCGGGGCCGCCGGCGTCGCCCGGACCGAGCGCTAGCCGCAGTCGACGTCGTCGTCCTGGCAGGGGTCGTGGCCCCAGTTCATCAGCGAGTACCGCCAGTCGGTCTCGCTCGCGTCGCCGTCGGGCCCCTGGGCGCGGTGGCGGTGGACGTAGCCGACCACCTTCTGCATGTGGTCCAGGTCGGCCTCGGTCAGTTCGTCCTTGGTCGTCCGCTTGATCTCGACGATCCGCCGGCCCGACGCGTGGCCGGTCGACTCGCCGCCGCCGTCCTTGGCGCCGACCCGCTTCGAGTCGTCGGTGTTGAGCCAGTCCTCCAGCTCTTTCGGCGCCATGTTGACGGCGTCGCGGAAGTCGTCGTAGGTCTCTTGCCGGTCGTCGGTCCAGTCCATCGGGGTCTCGAAAAGGGGCCCTGGCTACCGGAGCCGTGGGGCCGCGTTCCGGGACGCGAGCAGGACCGGGGTCTCCCCGACCCGGCGGCGGACGACCTCGGCGCGCCAGGCGCGCGTCAGGAGCGCGTAGTCGAGGTCCTCGGCCGCCTCGCCCAGGTCGCCGACGGCCTGGAAGCCGAGGTCGACCGGCGAGACGAACCGGCTCGGCGCGCTCGACAGGTCGAGGACGCGGGCGCGGCCCAGGCCCCGGCGGTACTCGCCCCACAGCTGGCCGAGCACGCAGGCCGCGCCGTCGCCGAGGCGGAGCGTGTCGGGGTCGACGCGGGCGGCCCAGCCGGGGTCGCGGTCGTCGAGCAAGTCGGCGCCCCGGGCGGCGCGGGCGCGGGCGACGTCGGGGGTGAGCGCGGCGAGGCGGCGGGCGTGGCGGCGGAGGCGGAGGCGTCGGAGCATGGGGGCGAGGGGCCGAGAGGAGTGTACGCCACGGACCCGCTCGTTCGTACCGAGGCCCGTCAAACGGCTCGTCCCCTCAGGGATCGCGCCTCGCCCGTCAGGGCACCAGCATCGCGAGCAGGCCCAGCGCCGAGAGCGAGCCGACGATGCCGGCCCGGAACACGCGCCCCTCGAACTCGGTCGTCTCCAGGTCGATCGGCGCCTTCCAGCGGGCGATGATCGCCGCCGCGGCGCCCGTCACCACCAGCGCCAGGGCCACAACGGCTAGCGTCAGCAGAGCCGGGTTCCGGGGGCCGACGCGGCGCCCGAGGCGGACGGGGCCACGCGCTCGGCGCCGACCCGGAGCCAGACCACCAGCAGGACCGGCCCGACCGCCACCAGCGTCGCCCGCCACGCGGCCCGCCAGGCGAGCTGGCCCGATCGTCCACCCGGGCCGCGCGACCCGCATCCGGTCGACGCCCAGGAACGCGAACGCGGCGCCCCAGGCGAGCGCGTACGGGACGAGCAGCTCCAGGTCGCAGCGCGCTCGACACCAGCAGCCACGCCATGCCCACCGACGAGACGCTGAACACGTTGTGGGCCGTGTGGGGCCGCCGGCGCGGATCGTGCGGGAGCCCGTCGGCCTCGCGCGCGGCGGGCCAGACGCGGGCGTAGAGCGCGAACACCAGGACCGGCGGCAGCAGCCAGGCCGTCCCGCCGAGCGCCCACGCGAGGTAGCCGACGAGCACGGCCCCGAACACGCCGGCCCCGCCGACCGTCGTCTCGCGGCGCAGGGCGGCGCCGAGCGCGACCAGGAGCGCAGCACGAGCGCGTGGCCGGCCAAGAGCGTCGCCGGGAACGTCAGCAGCCGCAGCAGGACGGCGTACGTCGCCGAGCGGGACGAACACGTTGTCGAGCCCGCGCCACGAGACGGCCTCGACGATGGTCGCGAGCACGGCGACGATGGCCGAGATCCACAGGGCCTCCGGCCGGCCGACCGGCGTGAACACCAACAGCGGGACGTGGACGCACAGGAAGGCCACGAACGCGAACGCGACCGAGCCCTCGCGGCTTTTCGTCCCGTCGGGCGTGGCGAAGGCGGCCCGCCCGTGGCTCGCGCCCACGAGGGCCGCGACCGGGCTGGCAACCCCCAGCAGCAGCAGCGGGATCGCGTACAGCACCGGCGAGTCGGCCGTGAGCAGGTAGAGCCCGCAGACGGCGACCGGGAACGCCACGTCGCCGACGGTCGGCCGGTCCGGGACGTGGATCACCGCGCCGACCGCGCGGCGCAGCGCCGGCACCGTGCGGATGGCCACCATCGCGCCCACGCCCAGGGCGGCCAGCGCCACGACCGGCCAGTCGGCGTCGAACAGCCAGGGGAGCGCGAGCGCGACGGCGCTCATGGTCGCGTGGAGCGCCTGCCGGGCCACCTCGGCGTCGAGCCGGCGGAGCGCGCTGGAGCCGGCGGAGCGCCACGAGTGCCAGCCCGAGCACGACCAGGACCGCGACGACGCCGAGACCGGGTGGCAAGACCGCCGGCGTCACGACGTCCCCCGCCTCGGTCGGCGGGCGGCCCGAGGCGGGCGGCCCAAGAACGGGCGGGTCCGGGGCCATGTGCGAGCGATGTGACGCGCCAAGGTAGCCCGGCGCCGGCCTGGGGGCCGGTCACGAACCCCGGGGGGGCACCCGCGTACCCCGTGCCCCTCTCCCGCCGCCATGTCGTCCCCGTTCACGATCGCCGTCGGCCCCGGCCCGCTCGTCGCCACGGCCGTCCACGACGGCCACGACCGTCCACCCCGAGACGCTCGCCCACGTCGCCCTGGACGACGACGAGCGCTTGCGCGAGGAGGACCCGTTCACGGGCCGGCTTGACCGACGTCGCCCCGACCCGGGTCGTCGGGCGTCGGTCGCGGTTCGAGGTCGACCTCAACCGGCCGCCGCGACCGGGCCGTCTACCGGACGCCCGACGACGCGTGGGGCCTGGAGGTCTGGGACGGCGAGATCCCCGACGACGTCGTCGGCCGGTCGCTCGATCTCTACGACTCGTTCTACGCAGCCGTCGGCGAGCTGATGCAGCTCAAGATCGAGGAGCACGGGTCGGTCGTCGTCTACGACCTCACTCGTACAACCACCGCCGCGACGGGCCCGGACGGGCCGAGTCGCCGACCCGGAGGAGAACCCCGAGGTCAACATCGGCACGGGCACGCTCGACCGCGACCGCTGGGGCGGGCTGGTCGACGGGTTCATGGCCGACCTGCGCGAGGGCGCCGCCCGAGGCCGGCCTGGCCGACCTCGACGTGCGCGAGAACGTCAAATTCCAGGGCGGCCACTTCTCGCGCTGGATCCACGAGACGTTCGGCAACGACGCCTGCGTGATCGCGGTCGAGTTCAAAAAGACGTTCATGGACGAGTGGTCCGGCCAGGTCGACGAGGCCCACCTCGGTCAGCTCCGCGAGGCCCTCGCCCACACCGTCCCGGGCGTGCTCGGCGCGCGCAGGCCGCGACCTCGTGACGCCCGACGGCACCTGGGCCGGGCCGTCCGCCACGGGCTGCGGCGCTCGGAGGCCCCGACCGCGCGACTCGACTTGGACGGGGGCGGGACGCGTGTTCGTCGACCACGCCGTGCCGGTCGCTGGCCGTCCACCGCTGCGCCGGCGGCTCGACGGGCGACCCGGCGCTCGACGCGCGCGCGGCGTGCGACCAGGCCCACCAGCTGGTGACGACGCAGCCGGCCTACGTCGTCACGTCGGACCCCGACCCGGAGGCGGCGCGCGACACCTCGCGCGCGGTCGCGGACGGCGCTCGCCGAGGCCTGCGGCCGCTCGCTCGTGATCGAGGTGTGGTCGCCGCTCGACGACGCCGAGGCGGACGGGGTCGACCCGTTCGACCGGCGCGCCGGGCTTCACCTTCTACACGGCCCCCGACGGCCTGCGGACGAGACCGTCGACGCGCTGTGCGACGCGCTCTCGGGCATCGAGAGGCCGGCCAGGGCGCGACCGTCGACCACGTCGCGACGGCGACGGTCGCGCCGCCGGGCCTGCCGCCGCTCGGCCTGACCGCGGCGTCGATCGGGCTGGCCGTCGACGCCGTCTTCGATCAACGCGCGCGACGGCGAGTTCTACCCGCGCGTGCTGGCGCGCGTCCGCGACGGCGGTCGCCCCGGCGCTGCGCACGCCGCCTCGGCCGCACGTCCGGGCACGCCGCGCGTCCGGCTGGCCGCGGACACGCTCGAGCCCGCCGCCGAGGCCGTCGACCGGGGCCTGTCGGACGTCGCCGAGTCGTTCGGCTTCCTGCTCCAGGTCACGCCCGTCAACACGACGCGGCGTGGGACGAGTTCCAGCGGCGGCGGGTGCGAGCGCGCCCCGGAGCTGCTGTACCGGCCGCTCGCGTTCGACCCGGACCAGGCTGCGCCGCGACCTGTTCGCGCTCCCGCTCGAGGACGTCGAGGACCCCGGTCGTGGAGGACCTGCTGCGGGAGTGCCGCGACGAGACCGAGGGCCACGTCCGGATGATGCTCGACGTCGAGACGCCGCAGTTTCTGCCGCACGAGCCTGCGCCTCTACGGCGCGCCCGACGACGACCTGGTCGCGCTCGCGCGCGAGCTCGTGTCGGCGCTCAACACACAGCCCGCGGACGACGGGCGGCGAGGAGGTCGTGGGCGCGACGGCGTTCGCGGCGCCGAGCGCGCGCCCAGCTCGACGCCTACCACGCCCAGCTCGGCGACGTGCCCACGCGAGGTCGACGTGCGGCGACGACCTGCCGGGCAGCCTCATGGTGTCGCAGCGGGCAGCTGCTCATCGGCTCGCACGTACCAGGTGTCCGAGGCGCGCGTCGAGCGCGCTGCTGGCCCACGAGGTCGGCACGCACGTCGCTGACGTACGCCAACGGCTGCGCCCAGCCGCTGCGACAGCTCCGCCACGGGCTGGCGGGCTACCAGGACCTGCAGGAAGGGCTGGCCGTGCTCGCCGAGTGGCTCGTCGGCGGGCTCACCGGCGGGCCGGTTCCGGACGCTGGCCGCGCGCGTGCTCGGCGCCCGCGCGCTCGCCGACGGCGCCGACTTGGTCGAGACGTTCCGGCTCCTCCAGGCCGAGGCCGGGCCTGAGCGAGCGCGGCGCGTTCGGCGTCGCGGTCCGCCTCTACCGCGGCGGCGGGCTCACCAAGGACATGGTCTACCTCCGGGGCCTGCGCGACCTGCTCCGCGCACCTGGCCGCGCGGCGGCGACGTTCTGGCCGCTTGTTCGTCGGCAAGATGGCGCTCCGCCACGCTCCCGGCCGCTCGACCGACCTGCTCGCGCGCGGCGTCCTCGTCGACGCCCCCCTCGCGCCCGCTCCACGCCGACGACCCCGAGGCGCGTGCCCGCCTCGAGCGCGCCCGCGACGGCCTCACCGTTCTCGACCTGCTTCCGACGGCTCGAGCGGTCTAGGCGCCCGGGCACATCGCGGGCGTCTCCTCTGCGCCGACCCTCTGGCCCCGTCTCCTTTCCCTGACCCTCTCTCCATGCGCATCGCCTTCCTGATCAACTCCTTCGAAACCGAGAAGCCGACCTACACCACCACGCGGCTCGCGCTCGCGGCCCACCGCGCCGGGCCACGACGTGCTCTACCTCTCGGTCGAGGACTTCGTCTACGACCCCGACGAGCACCTCCGCGTCCGCGTCCGGCGGCCCGACGGGCACGCACGAGACCATCGAGGCGCTCTGGGAGTCCGTCCTCGACGACGGCGGCGAGGAGCGGATGGCGATCGAAGACATCGACGTGCTCCTGCTGCGCAACAACCCGGCCGACGACGCCGGCCGACCGGCCGTGGGCGCAGTCGGCGGGCATCGTCTTCGGCGAGATGGCGGCGCAGCGCGGCGTGATCGTGCTCAACGACCCCGAGGGGCTCGCGAAGGCCGTCAACAAGGTCTACTTCCAGCGCTTCCCCGCAGCCGTCCGCCCGACGACGCTCATCACGCGCCACGCCGACGACGTGCGCCAGTTCATCGAGGAGACCGGCGGCGACATCGTGCTCAAGCCGTTCGCCGGGCTCGGGCGGCGAGAGCGTGTTCGTCGTCCGCAAGGACGACCAGGCCAACCTCAACCAGATCATCGACGCGGTGTCGCGTCAACGGCTACATGGTGTGCCAGGAGTTCCTCGCCGAGGCGGCCGGCGCCGACACGCGGATGTTCCTGGTCAACGGCCGGCCGCTCGAGCGCGACGGCGTCTACGCCGCGTTCCGGCGCGAGGGCGCGGGCGACGACATGCGGAGCAACATCTCGGCCGGCGGCACGGCCAAGGAGGCGGCGGTCGGCGAGCGCGAGCTCGAGATCGCCGAGATGGTGCGCCCCCAGCTCCTCCGCGACGGCCTGTTCATGGTCGGCATCGACATCGCGGGCGGCATCCTGCTCGAGGTCAACGTGTTCAGCCCGGGCGGCCTCGGCATGATCGCGCAAGACGACCGGCGTGGACTTCACGGACGACGTGATCCGGGCGATCGAGCGCAAGGTCGAGGCGCGCGACCGCGCGACCGAGCCGTTCTCGAACGTCACCCTGGCGACGCTCTAGCGGGCCGCCCCTCCAGAACGGCGACGAGCCCACCCCGGACACGGATCGGGGTGGGCTCGTTCGAGTGGAGCCCGCGCGAGGCGCGGCGCTTCCAGCCACGGCGTGAGCCGCTGACTCCAGGGTAGGGACGCTCCCGCGTTGAACCCAGGGACTGGGCCCCAATCGGATAGTGCGCAACGACCATCGGCCCGCCTGACGACGTCGGACGGGCTGGCGCCTCGACGCGTGCCCGGCGTAACACGGACGGCTCGGCAGCGACGGCCCGGGCCGTCAGTCGCGGCGGAACCGCATCCGGTCGCGGGGGCGGACGCGCCCCCAGGCCACGCCGCCGACCGTGACGGTCCGCCAGCCCGAGCCCGCTTCGGCGTCGCCGAGGACGACCTCGGCCCCTCCCCCGCCGACCGGTCGCCGAGGTGGCGCGACACGGCGTCGGCGTCGGTCTGGGCGCGGACGAAGGTGGCGGGCTGGTCGGTCGGCTCGACCTCGAACTGGGGCATGGCGGGGGCGGCGACAGCGGTGCGTCCCGACGGGCCGCGCGCGCGAGGCGGTTCCGGGCTCCGGCTCCGGCGACGGGAAACGACCGCGGCGCCCAGACGTATCTAGGCACAACCCGGAACGAGGGGCCGGAGTGAGCCGCGCCCCCCGTCAACGGTACGACGATCTCACGACTCTCCGATGAGCACGCACAACACGTCCGGCGACGGGGCCGGTAGCGCTTCCGACAGCCACCGTCGACATCCTCGACGCCGTCTCGACCGAGGCGCGCCATGCCCGGCTCGGGCCTGCCCGACCTGACGACCGCCCCCGACGCCGTCGCGCCCGGCGACGACTTCCTGCCGCTCCAGGGCACCGACTACGTCGAGTTCTGGGTCGGCAACGCCCGCCAGGCGGCCCACTACTACGCCCACGCCTTCGGCTTCGACGTCATGGCCTACCTCGGGCCGGAGACGGGCCACCGCGACCGGATGAGCTACCTGCGTCCAGCAGGACAAGGTCCGCTTCGTCGCTGACCAGCCCGATGGGCCCGGAGGGCGAGATCGCCGACCACGTCCGCCTCCACGGCGACGGCGTCAAGGACCTCGCGCTGATGGTGGACGACGCCGTGTCGCGCATTCGAGGAGACCACCAAGCGCGGCGGCGTGCCCGTCCGCGAGCCCGAGGTGCTCGAGGACGAGCACGGCACGGTGACGCTGAGCGCCATCGGCACGTACGGCGACACGATCCACACGTTCGTCGACCGGACGAACTACGACGGCCCCTTCCTGCCCGGCTACGAGGCCGTCGATGACCGAGTACTTCGTCGCCCAGCCGGTCGGGCCTGAAGTACGTCGACCACTGCGTCGGCAACGTCGAGCTGGGCGACATGAACAAGTACGTCGAGTACTACGGCGACGTGATGGGCTTCAAGAACCTCATGTCGTTCGACGACGAGGACATCTCGACCGAGTACACGGCGCTGATGTCGAAGGTGATGTCGAACGGGAACGAGCGGGTCAAATTCCCGATCAACGAGCCGGCCGAGGGCAAGAAGAAGTCCCAGATCGAGGAGTACCTCGACTTCTACCGCGGCCCCGGCGTCCAGCACATCGCCCTCGCGACGGACGACATCCTGGACGACGGTCGCCAAGCTCCGCAGCCGCGGCGTCGACTTCCTCACCGTCCCGACGACCTACTACGACGAGCTGCTCGAGCGCGTCGGCGAGATCGACGAGGACCTGCAGCGAGCTCGCGGAGCTGGGCATCCTGGTCGACCGCGACCCGGACGGCTACCTCCTGCAGATCTTTACCAAGCCCATCGGCAACCGCCCGACGGTGTTCTTCGAGATCATCCAGCGCAAGGGCGCCCGCTCGTTCGGCAAGGGCAACTTCAAGGCGCTCTTCGAGGCCATCGAGCGCGAGCAGGAGCGCCGCGGCAACCTCTAGGCCGGCGGCAGGTCCGGAGGACCGCGCCCGGCCTCCGGCACCGCAGTGCGGCGCACCCTGACCTTCTTTGCCCTGACCCGATCATGAGCTTCTACGTCCAGCGCGGCCAGATCCCGCCCAAGCGCCACACCCAGTTCCAGCGCCCCGACGGCGCCCTCTACACCGAGGAGGTGCTGGGCGAGGAGGGCTTCCACGGGATCGGCTCCATCGCCTACCACATCCACCCGCCCACGCTCGTCGAGGCCGTCGGCGAGCCCGAGGACGTGTCGGTCGAGTACGCCGAGGAGGCGTTCCTGGCCCACCGCCACTTTCTCGGGCCCAAGGTCGAGCCCGGCGGCGACTGGCTGACCGGCCGCGTGCCCATCATGGGCAACGCCGACATCGTCATGTCGATGTGCGTCCCGACGGACGCGATGCCGGAGGACACGTTCTACAAGAACGCGACGCACGACGAGCTGGTCTACGTCCACGACGGCGAGGGGACGCTCCACACCGTGCTCGGCGACGTCGAGTTCGTCCAGGGCGACTACGTCCACGTCCCGCGCACGCTGATCCACCGGTGGAGCTTCGACGGTGACGTCCAGCCGCGGCTGCTGGTGATGGAGTCGCCGACCGAGTTTCGGCCGCCCAAGCGGTACCGCAACGACATGGGCCAGCTCCTGGAGCACAGCCCCTACTGCGAGCGCGACTTCCGCCCGCCGGGCGCCGCCGCCGGCCATCGACCAGGAGGGCCGGTTCACGGTCAAGATCAAGAAGCACGGCCGGCTCTTCCCGTTCGTCTACCGCTACCACCCGTTCGACGTGGTCGGCTGGGACGGCTACATGTACCCGACGGCGTTCTCGATCCACGACTTCGAGCCGATCACCGGCCGCATCCACCAGCCGCCGCCGGTCCACCAGACGTTCGAGGCGCGCGGGTTCGTGGTGTGCTCCTTCGTCCCGCGCCTGTTCGACTACCACCCGGACTCGATCCCGGCGCCGTACAACCACTCGAACATCGACTCCGACGAGGTGCTGTACTACGCCGAGGGCGACTTCATGTCGCGCAAGGGGATCGGGCGGGGCAGCTTCACGCTCCACCCCGGCGGCATCCCCCACGGCCCGCACCCGGGGACGACCGAGGCGAGCATCGGCGCGCAGCGAGACGCACGAGCTGGCCGTCATGGTGGACACGTTCGCCCCGCTCAAGCTGACCAAGCAGGCGCTGGCCATCGAGTCGCCGGACTACGTCCTGTCGTGGCAGCCCGAGAAGCACGGGCACCCGCTGCCGACGCCGCGCCGATCCCGCCGGGCGCCACGATCTCGGGCGACGGCGCCGCCGGGTCGGTCCCGGACTCGCCGCCGCTCGACGCCGCGCGCGGCTGACCCGGTCCGCCTCGGGCCGAGCGCCGGGCCGAGGCAGACGGCGAACGAGGTGGCGGGATCTTGGCGGTGCCGGTGGGGGTCCGCCTCTCCCCTCCCGGCCCCCGTCTATGCGCGCTCTCGTCTCCGCCCTCGCCGTCCTCCTCCTCAGCGCTTCGGCGGTCGCCCAGGGCAGGCCGGTCGAGGAGACCGACGAGGCCGGCGGCCTCAACCAGACCGACGAGGAGCGGCCAGTACGACGCGCTCGTCCAGCGCTTCCAGAAGGATTACCTCCGGTTTACCACGCTCGTCCAGGTGGTCCCCGTCGTCCCGTTCGAGGACGTGGAGCGGAACCAGGCCCGGTTCGACGTGGCGGCGGCCTGGTTCGGCGTCGCCGGGCGGCTCGACGGCGGCGTCGGCTACTTCGTGCGCGGCGACCTGGCGCGGACGCGGCCTCTCCTGGAAGCCTACGTGAGCTACGGGTCGGACGACGTGCGCGGCATCGTCGGCCAGCAGAAGGTGCCGTTCTCGGCCGAGTTCTTGATCGGGGCGGCCAACATCGACTTCGTCAACCGGGCGCGCATCGTGCGCCAGGTGGCCCCGGGACGCGCGGTCGGGGCCCAGCTCCGGGCGGCGCCGAGCGGCGGGCCGCTCTCGGTCCGAGCCGGCGTGTTCAACGCCACCCAGACGACGGCGCGCAGCGGCGGCGAGCTCGCGCCGCAACGGCGCGGCGGGGCGCTGGTCGCGGGCCGGCTCCAGGGCGAGATCGCCTTGGGCACCGGCACGGCGACGGTCGGGGCGAACCTGGCCTACAACACGTCCGACACGTCGTCCGAGGTCGAGTCGCCCGGCCGGCTCGACCTCGGCGCCGACGTGCGCGTCCGGATCGGCCCGGTCCTGGTCGCGGGCGAGATCCTGCGCTCGCGCACCGAGGCGCCGTACACGGCCGTCGACCCGACCGGCCTGGACGGCGGCTACGTCACCCTGGGGCTCGACCTGACGCCGGACGACCGCGTCCTGGCCCGGCTCGACGTGATCGGCCGCGAGGACGCCGACGAGCTGTCCAACGAGCTGCTGCTGGGCTACAACCGGACGCTCACGCGCACGGCGAGCGTCCAGGCCAACGTCGTGGTCCCGGTCTCGGGCACCGACGCGACCTACGCGGAGCCAGCCCAGGCGCTGCTCAACTTCCAGCTGTCGTTCTAGCGCGAGAGGGCCGAGGCGTCGCCGCTCCGAGCGAGCGACGCCGGCCCGGGTCGGCCATCGGGCCGCCCCCACTCAGGTGGCTCCGCCTCGGTCGAGCGCTGGGCCGAGGCGGGCGAGTCGGAGCCAGGCAGCGGCGCGGCCAGTCGGAACCGGACCCAGACGGTCCGCTGGCCGGTCGCCACGAACGCGCCGTCACCCAGCGGGGACGCGAGCCCGTAGTCGTTGTCGTTGACGACGGCCAGCGTCCGGGCGTCGAGGACGGCCAGGCCCTCCGGCTTCTCCAGCCCGGCCGGCCAGCCGGCCGCGGCCAGGTCGAGGACGAGCGTTTTCTCGGCCAGCCGCGTGCCCGCCGGGTCCGCCTCGGGCGTCGCGTCGCCCACCCGGTCGGCCGCGCGCGTGTCGAGCAGGTAGACCTGGCCCGACCACGGACCGCCGAGCGTCGAGGGACCGTGCTCGATCACCAGCAGGCGCCCCTCGTCGAGCGCAGCCACGTCGCCGATCTTGCGCAGCGGGCCGTCGAGCGCGTACGCCACCGTCCACGCGTCGCCCCCCGGGTCGAGCACCACCAGGCGGGCGACCCGGCTGCCGGCGCCGAGCCGCAGCGGGCTCTGAAGCGCGGCCACGACCCGCCCCGACGGCCACACGCCGACGCCCTCGAACCCCCGGTTCGGCTCGCGCTCCAGCACGACGGCGGGCAATGGGCGGTCCAGCGGGCCAGACGGCCTGGGCGTGTAGCGCTGGAGGACCGTCCCGTCCCGTCCGACGCGCCACAGCGACGGCCGGTACTCCTCGGCGACCCAGTAGCCGTCGGCGACGGCCGCGACGCCCTCGGCGTCGATGCCCCAGTCGTCGGTCGGCAGGTCCTCCCCGTCGGGTCCAAACGCGGACTCGACGATGCCGCCGTCGCGGTCCGGGACCGGCAGCCCGCTCGCGGTCCCGCCGGCCGGCGTCGCGAACGGGACGCGGCCGGTCAGCCGGACGCCCTCGCTGGTGACCGCCAGCCGCAGCAGCGCGGGACGATACCGGGGCAACGGGAACCGCTTGGCGGGCCGCCCGGCCGCGGTCACGGCGTCGGCGTTGGGACCGCGGTCCGTGACGGCGACGAAGCCGCCCCGAGGATCGAGGTCGAGCCCCGAGACCCCACCCTCCACGAAGGCCACGCCGTCGACCGTGCCCAGCGGGGCCGGGTCGAGGAACGGGACGGGGGCGTCCGCCTCGGGCGCGCGGGGGACCGACCGGCAACCGGCGACCACGACGAGAGAGAGCAGGAGCAGGCGCATCCGGCCCCAACGTCCGGCCGGGCCATCCGGTCCCCGGGCTACCTTGCCCCACGCTCCGCTTCCGCGATGTCTGACACGTTCCCCTTCGGCCAGTCCGTCGCCTGGACGCCCTTCGCCCGAGCACGTCGCCGGCACCCACCTCGCCCGGTTCTGGACCCGCCTGGGCCTGGCCGACTACGCCGCGCTCGAGCGCTGGGCGCTCGACGACGTGGGCCGGTTCTGGGACGCCGTCATGGAGGACCTCGGCATCGAGTTCACGGTCCCCTACACCTCGATCCTGGACACGACCGACGGCATCGAGCGGCCGCGCTGGTGCGTGGACGGGCGGATGAACGTGGTCCACAACTGCCTGGACCGCTGGGCCGGGACTGAGACCTGGGCGCCGGGACGCGGTCCGCTACGAGAGCGAGGAGGGCGAGACCCGGACGCTGACCTACGCCCAGCTCCACGCCGAGGTGGAGGCGTGCGCGGCCGGGCTCCGGGCGTACGGGTTCGGGCCCGGCGACGCCATCGGCCTGTACCTCCCGATGACGCCCGAGATCGTGGTCGCCTTTTTGGCCATCGCGCGGATCGGGGGCGTCATCCTGCCGCTGTTCTCGGGCTACGGGGCCGAGGCCGTCGCCACGCGCCTGGCCGACGGCGACGCCCGGGCCCTGGTCGTGGCCGACGGCGCCCCGAGGCGGGGCCGCCCGGTCCCCATGAAGGCGACTGCCGACGCCGCCCTGGCCGACGTCCCCGGCGTCTCTCACGTGTTCGTGGTCGACCGCGTCGGCGACGCCCTGATCGGGGCCGAGCCGGTCGCCGACCGCGACGTGTCGTGGGACCAGCTGATGGCAGGCCGGCCGCGCCCCGGCGGCGCCGGGGGCGACGGCCTGCGCCGACACGGCCGCCGAGGACCCCGCGCTGCTTGATCTACACCAGCGGCACGACGGGCACGCCCAAGGGCGCGATCCACACCCACTGCGGCTTCCCCATCAAGGCGGCCCAGGACATGCCACCACCCGATGGACGTCGGGCCGGGCGACGTGGTCTGGTGGATGAGCGACATGGGCTGGATGATGGGCCCGTGGCTCGTCTTCGGGACGCTCCTCAACGGCGCCACGATGGTCCTGTTCGACGGCGCCCCCGACTTCCCCGAGCCGGACCGGACGTGGGCCATCTGCGAGCGGTTCGGGGTCACGCTCCTGGGGCTCAGCCCGACGCTGGTGCGCGCCCTCATGCCCCACGGCGCGGGGCCCGTCGGGGCCCACGACCTGGGCGCGCTCCGTGCCGTCGGGTCGACCGGGAAGCCCTTGGGACCCGGAGAGTTGGCGCTGGCTGTTCGAGACCGTCCTCAACCGCGAAAAGCCGATCCTGAACTACTCCGGAGGAACTGAGATCTCGGGCGGCATCGTCTGCGGCACCCACGTCCAGCCGCTCAAGCCGACCGGCTTCCCCGGCCCGGTCGTGGGGATGGACGCCGACGTGGTCGATCCCGACGGAGCGCCGGTGCGCGGGGCCGTCGGCGAGCTCGCGATCCGCCAGCCCTGGATCGGGATGACGCGCGGCTTCCGGGGCGACGACGACGGCGCGCGGTACCACGCGGCCTACTGGGACCGCCTGCCCGGCGTCTGGGTCCACGGCGACTTCGCGGCCGTCGACGCCGACGGCCAGTGGTTCCTGCTCGGCCGGAGCGACGACACGATCAAGGTGGCCGGCAAGCGGCTGGGCCCGGCCGAGGTCGAGGCCGCGCTCAACGCCGCGCCCGAGGTGCTGGAGAGCGCGGCCATCGGCGTGCCCGACGACGTCAAGGGCCAGGCCGTCGTCGCCTTCGTCCGCCTGGGTGCCGGCGCGAGCGAGTCGGAGCCGCTGCGGGACCAGTTGGTCGGCCGCGTCACCGAGGCGCTGGGCAAGGCGCTCCGGCCCAAGGCCGTCTACTTCGTCGACGCGCTCCCCAAGACGCGCAACGCCAAGGTCATGCGGCGCGTGATCCGGGCCGCCCACCTCGGCGGCGACCTGGGCAACGTGACGGCGCTGGAGGACGAGGCGGCGGTCGACGCGATTCGCCAGGCGCGATAGCGCCGACCGGTGCCCCCGGTCCACCTAGCGCCCGAAGTGGACCGCGGGAGCCTGAGGCGGACAAAGAAAGGGGGGCCCGAGCAAATGCCCGGGCCCCCCTCGTCTGCGGAAGCGTCGACTACGACGTGCGGTCGTTGTAGTAGACGTTCTCGGCGCCGTACGTGTCGTAGCGCTCGCGGACGTAGTCGTCGTCGTTGTCGCGGGGGTGGACCCCCATCACGACGCCGCCGTCCTTGATGTCCTTCTGGTAGGCGTGGGCCGTCTCCTCGGGGATGCCGGCCCCGATCAGCGCGCCCAGCAAACTGCCGCCCGCGCCACCCGCGCCGGCACCGACGAGTGCGCCGGCGATCGGGCCCGCGATGGCGCCGATGCCCGGGATCAAGACGGCGCCGCCGACGCCGGCGATGGCGCCGATGATGCCGCCCGCCGAGCCGCCGATGGCCGCGCCGGCCCCGGCGCCCTCCATGGCCTTCGAGCCCTCCTCGATCTTGATCTGGTCGACGTCGCGGTCGTAGTAGTGCTTCTTGGTGTCCTCCGACATGATGACGTGGATGTCGTCGTCGGTGTAGCCACGCTCGCGGAGATCGGAGTACGCGCGGTCGGCGTCTTCGTAGGAGCGGTAGGTGCCCGTCATGATCGGACGGTCGGAATAGGTAGCCATGTTGAAGTGCCAGAGGCGGCGGGAGTGGACTCGTCCTAGGGTCTGAGCGTCCCGGCAGTTCCGGCCTGGAACCGCTTCCGAGAATCCCCCAGGCCGAGTTCAGCCGACCCCTCATCTGTTCGGAAGCGACGGGGCATTATGGGCAGGCGCCGTGACCGAGATCCGCGGCCGAGGCCGGTGACTGGCGAACCTGGATCCGTCCGGCTCGGTACGTGCCACGCTTTCCTCTCCCCCTCCTCCCCCTCCCACGATGCCCACCCGCTCCGCCACTGCCCACTGGTCCGGCGCCCTCTCCGACGGCTCCGGTGCCATCTCGACCGAGACCGGTACCCTCTCCGAGACGCCCTACTCGTTCAACTCTCGGTTCGAGGGGGAAGGCGCCGGCACCAACCCCGAGGAGCTGCTCGGCGCCGCCCACGCGGGCTGCTACACGATGCAGCTCTCCCACATGCTCGCCGAGGCGGGCCACCCACCGTCGCGCGCCGAGACGGTCGCCAAGGTCCACCTGGTGCAGGTCGAGGGTGGCTTCGAGATCCCCCAGATCGACCTCGTCCTCACGGCCGACGTGCCGGGCATCGACCCCGACGAGTTCCAGCGGATCGCCAAGGAGGCGTCGACGTCGTGCCCGCTGTCCAAGGTGCTCCAGGCGGCCCGGATCACGCTCGACGCGACGCTCAGCTCGTGACCCCACGTCTGAACGGCGTCCCGCTGGTCTGGACCGAGCCGTTCTCCGTCAGGGCCTACGAGGTGGGCCCGGACGAGAGGGCGTCGGTCCTGACGCTGTGCGACCTGTTGCAGGAGGCGGCCGGCGAGCACGCGCTGGCCTCCGACCGTGAGGGGTTCCCGCTCCCCGGAGGCGGCTGGTCAACCTGGGTGATGTCCCGGCTCCGACTGCGCGTCGACCGGAGGCCCCGGATGCGAGAGCGCATCGAGGTCGAGACGTGGCCGGCCGCGCTCGACGGGCTCCGCGCCACGCGCGACTTCCGGGTCACGGGGGTTGGGGGCGAGGTGCTGGCGGCCGCCACGAGCCTGTGGATCTTGATCGACGTCGCCCGCCGCCGGCCCGTCCGGCTGCCGGCGGCGATGGACGGGTTCGCCGTCCCAGACAAGCCCCGGGCCCTCCGCCTCGGCGACCCGCCGGACGCCCCCGGCGAGACCGAGCACGCCCGGACGTTCGCCGTCCGCCACTCCGACCTCGACCGGGTCGGCCACGCCAACAACGTCCGGTTCGTGGAGTGGGTGCTCGAGGCGTTGCCCGACCTCGACGGGCTGACCGAGGTCGAGGTGCTCTACCGGTCGGAGGCGGTCTACGGCGACGCCGTCGCGAGCGAGGTCGGCCCCCGAGTCGACGGCGCGCGCGCGCACCGGCTCAGCCGCGAGCGCGACGGCCGTACGTTGGCGCTCGCCCGTACCGTTTGGACCCGATGAGCCGCACCACCCTCCTCGTCCTCGCCGTCGTCGCTGTCGGCCTGTTCCTCGCCTACCGGATGCTGACCGTCGAGGTCACCGAACTGCCCTCGGAAGTCGCCGCCGCCATCGAGAGCGGCGCGACCGTCGTCGACGTCCGGACGGCCGACGAGTTCGCGGGGGGCCACGTGGCGGGCGCGCTCCACGCCAACGTGCTCGCGTCGTCGTTCGAGCAGCAGGTGGACGGGCTCGACCGCTCGGAGCCGGTCTACCTCTACTGCGCCTCGGGCGCCCGGAGCGGGCGGGCCGCGGCCGTCCTGGAAGGGATGGGGTTCGAGCGGGTCGTCAACGCCGGCGGCTTCGGCGACCTGGTCGAGGCCGGCGTCCCGGTCGAGCGCTGACCGTCAAGCGGCAACGCGCGGAGCGTCGGCCAGGACCGCCTCGACCTCGCGCTGGCCGGCGTCGATCTGGCGGATGACGGCGATCGCGGCCAGGGTCGCCCCGAGCCAGAGCGCGATCACCGCGACGGCTCCGATCTGGTACGCCGTCCAGTCGTCGCTCGGCCCGGGCTCCGGGACGCGGAGGAAGACCCGCTCGGAGATCCCGGCGGTGAGCCACAGCGCCCACCACACGCCGAGCGGGACCGCGGGACCGACCCGCTCCAGGCCCGCGTCGAGGCCGGCGGGGTCGGTCGCGTCGCGGATCTCGGCCATGATCTGGAACGGCCGGAACAGGTTGAGGACCGGCACGACGTAGCCGGCCGCGGCCCACCACGTCGCGTGTTCGGCCGGCGCCCCGCTCAAGGCTGGCACCAGTCGGTAGGCTGACACCTGCCACGACGCGAACGCGACGGCCGCGAGCACGAACACGACGCCGATGGCCACCTCTGTCGTGAGGGCCGGCGTGAAGGGGAAAGCCCACGACCACGCGACCGAGCCGATCAGGGCGACCCCGTAGAGCGCCAGCATCCCCTGGGCCACGCGCGCGCGCCGGTGGGCCTGGGCCGACAGGTCCGGGTCGGACAGTCGCCGGGAGCCGACGAACGCCTCGCGGAGCAGGTCGCTCACAGCGCGATCACCGTCGCGTTCAAGACGTGCTCGACCTCCCGGATCCGGGCCAGCGTCGCGTCGTCGGGTGTCCCGTCGAAGCGGAGCCGGGCGCAGGCGGCCTCGGCGCCCTCGAACACCAGGTTCTCCATCTCCTGGACGTTCCACCCGGCCTCCCGGATCTCGCCGAGCACGCCGGCCAGCACGCCGACCCGGTCGAGGTGGCGGACCGTGAGCAGATGCGTCGCAGGCGTCTGCGCGGCCAGGTTGACGTTGTTCTCGACCCGGCCCGTCTCGGCGTACGTCAAGATCACGCGCGCGGCCTCCTGCCCGATGGCCTCGGTCGCCTGGTCCGTCGACGCCCCGACGTGGTGCGTGATGTAGGCCGCCTCGGCGAGCGGGTGGGCAAAGTCGCCGGCCTTGTCCTGGGGCTCGCCGGCCGGCACGTCGGTGGCGTAGCGGAGCCGGCCCGCCGCGACCGCCTGGCCGACGGCGTCCTCGTCGACGACCTCCGCGCGCGACGTGTTGACGAGCGCCGCCCCGTCGGGCAGCGCCGCCAGGAAGTCGGCGCCGACCAGCCCGTGCGTGTCCGGCGTCGACGCGAGGTGGACCGAGACGGCGTCCGCCTGGCGGGCCAGGTCGAGCGGGCTCTCGGCCCAGGTCACGCCCAGGTCGGCGGCGGCGGCCGGCGTCAGCGACCGGCTCCAGGCCACGACGGGCATCCCGAACGCGTGCGCCCGGGCGACCACCTCGCGGCCGATGTGGCCCAGCCCGAGCACGCCCAGCGTCGTCCCGCGAAGCCCGCGCGCAGCGGCGAACCCCTTTTTGTCCCACCGCCCGGCCCGGGCCGCGATCACGTTGTCCGGGATCCGCCGGTCGAGCGCGAGCAAGAGCCCGAACGCCAGCTCGGCCACGGCCGAGGCGTTCTTGCCCGGGCAGTTCGCGACGAACACGCCGCGCTCCGAGGCCGCCGCGACGTCGATCGTGTCGACGCCGGCCCCAGCCCGGACGACGAGCTCGAGGCTGGAGACCGCGTCGAGCATCGCGGCCGTCACCCGGGTCGAGCGGACGACGAGCACGGCCGGCGCGACCTCGGCCAGCGCGTCGGCCAGGGCGTCGCCGGAGAGCGACGGTCGGTCGACGACGTGGTGGCCGGCGGCTGTGAGCCGCTCCTGCGCGTCGGAAGAAAACGAGTCGGCGACGAGAACGGTCATGGGTCGGTCGTGGGGCGCGACGCCGAGGCCCGCCGATCTACAGGGAGTCTGAAAAGGGTCGGGAGGCCGGGACCACGCGAGCCCCTCCCTTGCCCGCCCGTGCCCGGGTCCCCCCAGGCAGCCCGGGCGTGCCCGGGTCCCGGTCGGCCTACTCGTCCCAGAACGTGTGGACCAGCAGCCCGCTGCGGAGCTTGGGCTCGAACCACGTCGACTTGGGCGGCATCAGCTCGCCCGCGTCCGACACGTCGAGCAGCTCGTCCGGCGAGGTCGGGAACATCGAGAAGGCCACGTCGGCCTCGCCGGCGTCGACCAGCCGCTCCAGCTCCTCGGTGCCGCGGATGCCGCCGACGAAGCCGACGTTCTCGTCCGTCCGCGGGTCCGTGATGCCGAGCATGGGCTCGAGCACGAACTCGCCGAGGCGGGCCACGTCGAGCGTGTCGGCGACCCCGTCGCGCTCGGTCTCGGGCAGGACGAGCGTGTGCCAGCCGTAGTCGATCCCGAGGTAGAACGCGACCATCCCGTAGTCCTCGGGGTCGGGGAAGAGGGCCTCCTCGATCTCGAACCGGCGCCGGAGCTGGTCGAGGAACTTGCCCTTGCCGACCGGGAGGTCCCGGATGATCCGGTTGTAGGGCAGGATCTCCATGTCGTCGTACGGGAAGAGCACGGCCAGGAAGTGGCCGGCCTCGTCCACCTCGGGCAGCTCCTGGGCCACGCGCGCGGCGGCGGCGCTCCGGTGGTGGCCGTCGGCCACGTAGAGCGCGTCGACGTCGCCGAACGCCTCGACCACGGCCGCCGCGTCGTCGAGCACCCAGACGGTGTGCTCGACGTAGTCCTTGGCGCGGAAGTCGTAGAGCGGCTCGCCGGCCATCGCCTCGGCCACGGCCGCGTCGATGGCGTCGTCGCCCCGGTAGGTGAGCATGACGGGCTCGGCGTGGGCCCGCTGCTCCAGCAGGTGCCGCGTCCGGTCGTCCTCCTTGTCGGGCCGCGTGTTCTCGTGCTTGAGGATGACGTCGGCGTCGTACTCGGCGGCCGAGACGAGCCCGACGATGCCGGTCTGGGCGCGGCCGTTCATCACCAGCCGGTAGACGTAGAGCCGGGGCGCGTCGTCGCGGACGAAGGCGTCGGAGGCGGCCAGCGCGCGGAGGGCCTCGGCGCCCTTGGCGTAGACCTCGTCGGCGTGCTCGTCGGTCCCCTCGGGCAGGTCGATCTCGGGCCGGACGACGTGGAGAAACGAGTGGGAGTTGCCGGCGGCCAGGTCGCGCGCCTCGCGGACCGAGACGACGTCGTACGGGACGGAGGCCACGTCCTCGGCGAGGTCGGGCGTGGGTCGAAGCGCCCGGAACGGACGGACAGAGGCCATGAAGCGGAGCGCGGGGGCTGGGGAAGTCCGGTGAAGATATACGAACCTCGCCGAAAAGGGGACGGGCCGGGCCGGCATTCCTCCGCGTTCCCCGCGACCGGATCGCGCGCGGCACGCCGAGTTCACCGCGGCTCCACGGCACTGGCTTGCGGCCCTCCCCGCCGGTCCGTACCATGGGACTCCACACCGCGGGGTGGAGAAGTGGTATCTCGTCGGGCTCATAACCCGAAGATCGGGGGTTCGAATCCCCCCCCCGCTACCAACGCCGGTCCAGATGCCTGGGCCGGCGTTTTTGCGTCGTGTGTTCCGGATCAGAGACGGGAGGCGTCACCGAAGAACCGCTCCCCAGAGCCCAGACGGAGCTCTGCGCATGGGGACGGGGGTGTCCTCCGGCCTACCGACTCGGGAGGGCCCAGCGTTGCGAGGTCCAGAGCCCCGGGACTACTCTGTCGGCCTGTCCCTCTGTCCCCCATGCCCCTCCCCTCCCCACGCTCCCCGAGGCGGCCCGACGCGTGACGTGTGGGGCCGGACCGTGAGCGCGCAGCGTCGATGGCCGCCCGCCCGCCTCGGCCTGTGGGCGGGCGCGGCCGTCCTGGCCGGCTTGGTGCTCGCGCCCGGCCCCGACGGCCTCGACGCCGCGGCCTGGCGGACCGCCGCGGTCGGCCTGGCGATGGCCGTCTGGTGGATGACCGAGGCGCTCCCGATCGCGGCGACGTCGCTGGTCCCGCTGGTCGCATTCCCCGTGCTCGGCGTCGGCACGATCTCGGAGACGGCGGCGCCCTACGCGAGCCCCATCGTGCTGCTGTTCCTGGGCGGGTTCTTGCTGGCCAAGGGCATGGAGCGCTGGGGCCTGCACCGCCGCGTCGCCCTGTCCATCCTGGACCGCGTTGGCGGCGCGCCGTCGCGCGTGTTGGCCGGGTTCGTCGCCACGGCCGGCGTCTTGTCGATGGGGATCTCGAACACGGCGACGGCCGTGATGATGCTGCCCATCGCGGCGTCGGCCGCGGCCACGCTCCGCGAGGACGGGCCGCCGGGCCCGTTCGACGCGACGCTGCTGCTGGGCGTGGCCTACGCCTGCTCCGTCGGCGGCATGGCGACGTTGATCGGGACGCCGACGAACGCGCTGCTGGCCGGCTTCGTGGCCGAGACGGCCGGGGTCGACCTGTCGTTCGCCGGCTGGCTCGCGATCGGCTTGCCGTTCTCCCTGGTCGGCCTGGGCGTGATCGTGGCCGTGCTGAGACGCGTGCCCCACACCGTCGAGCCCGCGACGCCCGAGCGCCAGGCGGCGTTCGCGGGCTGGGTCCGGACGGCGCGCGCGGCCCTGGGCCCCGCCTCGGCCGCCGAGGTCCGTGTCGGCGTGGTGTTCGCGTCGGTCGCCGTGCTGTGGTCGACGCGGCCGCTGTGGGACGGCGCCGTGCCCGGGGCGAGCGACGCCGGGATCGCGCTGCTGGGCGCGCTCGTCCTGTTCGCTGCCCCCGCCGGCCGCGGCGCCCCCGGCGAGCGCCTGCTCGACTGGCCGACGGCCGTGACGATCCCTTGGGGCGTGCTGCTCCTGTTCGGGGGCGGGCTGTCGCTGGCGGCCGCCGTCGACGGGTCTGGGCTGGCCGTCTGGATCGGCGAGCGGCTGAGCGGGGTCGCCACGCTGCCGCCGTTGCTGGTGGTGGCCGCCGTCGTGGCGACGGTCGTGCTGCTCACCGAGTTGACCAGCAACACGGCCACCGCGGCCGCCTTCCTGCCGGTCCTGGCCGCGCTCCCGTTCGCCGGCGACCCGTTCGTGCTGCTGGTCGCCACCACGTTCGCGGCGTCGTGCGCGTTCATGCTGCCCGTCGCGACGCCGCCCAACGCCATCGTGTTCGGGAGCGGCCACGTCTCGACGGGCCAGATGCTCCGGGCGGGCGCCGTGCTCAACGCCGTGTTCGTCGTGCTCGTGACGGCGTGGTGCGCGTTCGCCGTGCCGGCCCTGGCCGAGCGGTTCCTGCCGGCGCTCGCCGGCCCCTGAGCCCCCCCGCCTCGGTGCCGAGGCGGAGGGGGCCGGGGGTCACGAGAAGTAGAGCCAGACGCCGCCGACCGCCGCCAGCAGCAGCAGCGTCAGGAGCCAGTCGACCCGGCGCTTCTCGGGGACCGACGCCATGACGTGCTCGGGGACCGAGGCCGAGCCGGCGCCCTGGCGCTCGGCGGCCGTCGCGAACGTGAGCCCGGCGATCTGGCCGGCCGGCGGCGGCGCCGTCGCCAGCGAGACGGCGACCAGGATGGCCGACGAGATCAGGAACAGGACGACGGCGAACAGCAAGAAGTTGAGGCCGGTAAACCAACCCGCCTCCATCCCGTTCGCCTCCATCACCAGCCGCCCCACCCCGAGCACCAGCCCGGTCAGCAGCGCCGCCATCGCGCCCTGGGCGTTGAGCCGGCTCCAGAACAGGCCCAGCAGGAAGACCGCCGCGATCGGCGGCGAGATGTAGGCCTGGACCGACTGGATGTAGACGTAGAGCCCGCCCTCGGCCGCCTCCACGAACGGGATCCAGGCCAGCCCGAGCACGGTCAGCGCGACCGTCGACAGGCGCCCGACCCAGACCAGGCGCGACTCGCTCGCGGCCGGGTTCAGCTTTTTGTAGACGTCCCAGGTGATCAGCGTCGAGCAGCTGTTGAACACGCTCGACAGCGACGACATCAGGGCCGCCAGCAGGCCCGCGATCACCAGCCCACGCGCGCCCATCGGCAGCAGCGTCGCCACCAGCGTCGGCAGCGCCTCGTTCGGGTCGCTCAGCGTCATCTTGCCCTGCGTCACGAGGGCCGTCGCGAGCACGCCCGGCAGCACGAAGATGAACACCGGCAGCAGCTTGAGGAAGCCCGCGAAGATGGTGCCCCGCCGGGCCTCGTCGACCGTCCGCGCCGACAGCGTCCGCTGGACGATGAACTGGTCGGTGCACCAGTACCACACGCCCAGGATCGGCGCGCCGAACAGGATGCCCGTCCAGGGGAAGTCGGGGTCGGAGGCCGGCCGCCACATGTCCATGAAGTCCGGGGCGACGGTCTCCGTCATCACGCCCCACCCGCCCACGGCGACGAGCCCGGCGATGGTCACCGCAGCGGCGCCGCCGATCAGCACGAACATCTGGACCATGTCGGTGTAGAGGACCGCCCGGAGCCCGCCGAAGACGGTGTAGGCGCCCGTGATGGCCACGATCAGCAAGGCGCCCGTCCAGAACGGGACGCCGACGGCCCGGAACACGACGGCCCCGGCGAAGATGGTCACCGAGATCTTGGTGAGCACGTAGGCCAGGATCGAGACCGTCGCGAGGTACCACCGGGCGCCCGACGAGTAGCGGCGCTCCAGGAACTCGGGCATCGTGAACACGCCGCTCCGGAGGTAGAACGGGACGAACACCCAGCCCAGCAGCAGCAGCATGATCGAGGCCAACACCTCGAACTGGCCCGGCGCCACGCCGGTCGCCGCGCCCGAGCCGGCCAGGCCCACCAGGTGCTCGCTCCCGATGTTGGACGCGAACAGCGACGCGCCGATCACGAACCAGCCCACGTTGCGGCCGGCCAGGAAGTAGTCGGCCGAGTCCTCCCCGCCCGACTGGCGCCGCTCGCGGATCGTGCCGATGATGGCGACGCCGAACACGACGGCGAAGTAGGCGAGGATGACGACCCAGTCGAGGGTGCCGAGCAAGGAGTCCATGCGGGTGAGGCGGGGGAAGGGTGGAAACGGTGCCAGCGCCGAACATAGACGCCCGCCCGCGCCTCTGCCAACACGGCCCGGCCCGCGCGCGCCGGCCCGCCTCGGGCCCGAGGCGGCCCGGCCCGAGGCGGGCCGGGTCACGCCCGGAGGTCGAGGCGGAGCCGGGGCAGGTCTCGCCGCTCGCCTCCCACGTCGGCCCGCGTCTGGCCGACGCGACGGGCGCCCATCCGGAGGTAGAACGCCTCGGCGTGGGGGTCCGAGTCGATCCACAGCGCGGCGGCGCCCCAGTCGCGCGCCGTCTGGACGGCGTGGTCGACCAGGGCCCGGCCGAGCCCGCGGCCGATCCAGGACGGCTCGACCCAGAGGTGCTCCAGCCAGACGGACGGCCCGCTGCCGACCAGCGCGTAGAAGGCGACCGGCCGGTCGCCGTCGACGGCGACGGTGACCGGGTGGGAGGCCACGAACTCGGGCGCGACGGTGAGCCCGTCCCGCCACTCGTCGAGCCAGGCCTGGGGGTAGCCCCAGTGGCGCTTGGAGGCCTGGGCGATCTCGCTCAGGCGGCCGGACTCGTCGGGGCGGGCGCGGCGCAGGGTGGGGGCCGCCGTCACTACGCCTTGGGCGGGTACACCTTGACCGACTCGTAGCGGCGGAGCTGGACCGAGCCGGCCTTGGCGCCGCGCGGCTTGGTCACGTCGCACGCCCGGCAGACGTGGACGTCGACCTTGCCGGTCGCGTTCTTGGCCTTCGAGTGGCGGACGGCCAGCTCGGCCGCCTTCTTGACGACGGCCCGCGGCACCTCCTCCCCCTCCGGCGTCCGCACGACGACGTGGCTGCCGGGCGTCCCCCCGCCGACGTGGAGCCAGACGTCGGTGGGCCGGGCCACCTTGAACGTCAACCGGTCGTTGTCCTTCGCCGACTTGCCGACGAGCACCTCGTACCCGTCGACGTCGTGCGTGTCGTATTCGGCGAGGACGGGCGGTCTTGCGAGCCATGGCGATGTGATCTTGCGGACCCGAACCTAGACCCGTGCAGCACGCGCCTCCTGCGAGACCCCCGCGAAGCCGCCGCCGTCCTGGGCGGCGGCGGCCGTGCGTGCTCCCGACCGAGACCGTTTATGGGCTGGCCGCGCTCGCGCACGACGCCGACGCGGTCGCGGCCGTGTTCCGGGCCAAGGGCCGGCCGAGCGACAACCCCCTCATCGTCCACCTCGGCGACGCCACCGAGGCGGACGGGGTGGCGCGACGTCACGGACGCCGGCCGCCGGCTGCTGGACGCGTTCGCGCCGGGCCCGCTGACCGTCGTGCTCCGGGCCCGGCCGGGCCTGCCGCCGGCCGTGACCGCCGGGCTCGACACCGTCGCCGTCCGCGTCCCCTCGGCCCCGCTCGCGCGCGCGGTGCTGCGCCGAGACCGGCCCGCTCGTCGCGCCCTCGGCCAACCGGAGCGGCCGGCCCAGCCCGACGACCTGGCAGGCGGCGCGCGACGACCTCGACGGCCGCGTCCACGCCGTCCTGCAGGGGCCGCCGACGGCCGTCGGGCTGGAGTCGACCGTGGTCGACGCGACCGGGCCCGTCCCGCTCGTGCTCCGGCCGGGCGCCGTCACGCTCGACGCCCTGCGGACCGTGCTCCCCGACGCGCGAGCGGTCGACGCCGGGGACGAGACGGCGCGGCGGTCGCCGGGCACGCGGCACCGGCACTAGCGCCCCGAGCGCGACCGTCCGGCTGGTCGAGCACCCGGGCCGATGCGCGCCCGGCCCCGACGCGGGCTGGATCGGCCTCGCCTCTCCCCCGCCCGGCTACGCCTTCGTCACCGTCTGCGCCGACGTCGCCGACTACGCCCGCGCCTGTTCGACGCCTTCCGCCGCGCCGACGCCGCCGGCCTGGCCCGGCTCGACGCCCAGACGATCCCGAGCCGAGGTCTGGGCGTCGCCGTCATGGACCGGCTCCGCCGCGCCGCCGAGGGCTGACGGCCAGACCTGGGGCCTGTGACCCCGCCCGCCTCGGCCCCGAGGTGGGACGAGACGGTCAGAGCGTCGCTACCCGCCGATCACACCGCGCCCGACGTACATCAGGATGAAGATGGCGATCCAGACCAGGTTCCCGATGCCGAGGCCCGCCGAGAGCCGCTTCCGGCCCGTTTCGGCGTCGGGCGTGCCGGCCCCGGCGACGAGCTTGTTCCAGCCCGTCCGGACCAGCAGGACCTGGGCCGCGACGAGCACAAGACCGAGCGTCAGCGACGTGTGGTACGGCCAGGCGTTGTACTGCGCGTCCAGCCCGAGCTGCATCCCCAACGTCCAGTTGGCGACGGCGAACACGTAGAACAGGACGACGGACCCGTTCATGGCCGCGATCACCTTGCCGCCCTGGGCCTCGCCGGGTCGCAGTGCCCCGCGGACCAGCGACGGGACGGCCGCGGCCATCCCGAACCACGCGGCGGCGAACAGGACGTGGAGGGCGATGACGACGGTGTGGACGAGGGGCAGCATGGGCCGGGCGGCAGGGGCCCGGAAGCTACGCCCCGCCCCCCGGGACCACGACGGCGTCCAACTCGACCTCGACCCGCAGCGCGGGCGCGATCAGCGCCGACACCTCGACCATCGTCGCCGCCGGCGGGTGCGCCCCGAACGCCTCCCGGTGTGCCCGCCCGACCTCGTCCGCCTCGGCGATGTCGACCACGAAGAGGCGGGTGCGGACCACGTGCTCGGGCCGCCCGCCCAGCTCGGCGAGCGCGCCGAGGGCGACCCGGAAGGCCGCGGCCGCCTGGGTGTAGGCGTCGGGGCCCGGTGCCGTCGTGCCGGCCACGGCGATCACGTCGCCCAGACGGACGGCCCGGCGGTAGCCGTAGCGGGCCTCCCACTCGGCGCCGCTGGTGGCCGTCCGGCGGGTCACAGCGGCACCACGATGCGGAACGGCGCAGCGACGGTGTCGCTCTCCTCGCCCAGCACGCGCGGCAGAAGCAAGTGGACGGCCGCGCCCGACGCGGTCCCGATGACCGCACCCACCAGCACGTCGCTCGGGTAGTGGACGCCGTGCCAGACTCGCGTCACGCCCATCGTCCCGGCCCAGACCGCCGCCGGCACCACGACGTACCACTCGGGGTAGCTCAGGCTGAGCGACGTCGCGATCACGAACGCCGACGACGTGTGGCCCGACGGGAACGAGTGGGGGTCGAACACGTCGTCGCCCTGGTGGCCCCGGTCGCGCGCCGCGACGCCGGCGACGGCGACGTAGGGCCGCGGTCGCTGGATCAGGTTCTTGAGCGCGAACGTGGTCGCGAAGTTGACCGCCTGGGCCACCGTCAGCCGCAGCGCCGGGTCGAGGGGGGCCCCGGTGGCGACGGTCCCGGCCCAGAGCGCCGGCGCGGCCCCGAAGTAGACCGGGTACGCCGACGCGTTGACGAGCCGGAGTGGGACGGCCACGACCGGCGTGTCGGCGTCGTAGACGCGGCGGAGCAGGACCACCTCGAACGGCTCCGTGTTCGGCGGCAGGTTCGTCGTGTCGACGGGGGCCTTCTGGGCCCACGCCGGCGCGGTCAACAGGAGGAGCAGGAGCGCGCGCATGGACCCAAGCTACCCGCGACTGGGCGGGCGGCGCCTGGCGCCGGGCCCCAACGAACGACGCCGCCCGAGCCGAAGCCCGGGCGGCGCCGAGGGGCTCCACCTCGGTCCCGAGGTGGGCGGGCGGGGTCAGGCGTCGACCAACTCCTCCACCTCGGGCGCGGCGTCGGGGGCCTCGGGGGCCGGCGCGTCGGGGTCGGGGATCATGCCGAGCGCGATCTTGACGGCCTGCTTGACGGCCTCGCGGCGGTCCTCGTTCGTCTTCAGCCACTCCTTGGTGGCCTCGCGGCCCTGGCCGATCCGCTCCTCGCCGTACGAGTACCACGAGCCCGACTTCTGGATCACGTCGTGCTCCAGGCCCAGGTCGATCAGCTCGCCGAGCGACGAGACGCCCTCGCCGTAGATGATGTCGAACTCGGCCTGGCGGAACGGCGGCGCCACCTTGTTCTTGACCACCTTGACGCGCGTCCGGTTGCCCGTCACCTCCTGGCCGTCCTTGATCGCGCCGATCCGGCGGATGTCCATGCGGACCGAGGCGTAGAACTTGAGCGCGCGGCCGCCGGCCGTCGTCTCGGGCGAGCCGAACATGACGCCGATCTTCATCCGGATCTGGTTGATGAAGATCAGGATCGTGTTGGTCCGCTTGATCGTCCCGGTGATCTTGCGGAGCGCCTGGCTCATGAGCCGGGCCTGGATGCCGACGTGGCTGGCGCCCATCTCGCCCTCGATCTCGGCCTTGGGCACGAGCGCGGCGACCGAGTCGATCACGACCACGTCGATGGCGCCCGAGCGGACCAGCATGTCGCAGATCTCGAGGGCCTGCTCGCCGGTGTCCGGCTGCGACATCAGCAGGTCGTCCGTGTTGACGCCCAGCTTCTCGGCGTAGGTCGGGTCGAAGGCGTGCTCGGCGTCGATAAAGGCGCACGTCCCGCCGAGCTTCTGGGCCTCGGCGATGATCTGGGTCGCCAGCGTCGTCTTGCCCGACGACTCCGGGCCGTAGATCTCGATGATCCGGCCGCGCGGGACGCCGCCGATGCCGAGCGCGTGGTCGAGCGTGAGCGAGCCCGTCGAGATGGCGTCCATCTCGACCGGCGGGGCGTCGCCCATCTTCATCACGGCACCCTTGCCGAACTGCTTGTCGATCTGCTTCATCGCGAGGTCGAGCGCCTTCGACTTGGCGGCATCGTTGGCGGGACGCGTGGCGGGTTCTTTGGCCATGAGGGCAAGGCTCCGGAGAGCGGCTTTTGAGTGGGTAGAGGGCCGAGTGTGTGGCCCCTCAGGCAGACTTGGAACGCGACAGGGTAGCACCCGGGGGGTGACACCATCCCGTCACGCCCTCGCGACGTCTAGACCGCCGTGAAGGAGTAGCGTAACCCGCGCCGATCGGAAAAGTTGGGCGCCGCTCGCAAAGGCATCGCGGCCCGCGGCCCCTGCCGGCTCACGCGGCGTCCGCCCGGAGCAGTTGGCGACGGACCAAGTCGAGGGCGGCCGTGGCCGAGAGCGCGACGTTCGTCGCCCGGTCGGGCGTGAACTGCAGACGGACCGCGCGCGCCACCGCGCCGGTGTCGATGGCGACCCAGACCGTCCCGACGGGCTTGTCGGGCGTGCCGCCGGTCGGTCCGGCGACGCCGGTCGTAGCCACGCCCACCTGGGCACCGAGGCGGGCCCGAGCGCCGGTGGCCATGGCGAGCGCCACGGCCTCGCTCACGGCCCCCTCGGCCTCGATGGTCGCCTGGGGGACGTCGAGCAGGTCGGTCTTGGCCGCGTTGCTGTAGGCCACCACGCCGCCGCAGAACACGTCGCTCGCGCCGGGCACGGCCGTCACGCGCGCCGAGATCGCCCCGCCGGTGCAGCTCTCGGCGACGGCCAGGCTCAGCCCGCGCGCGCGCAACATCTCGCTCACGACGGCCTCCAGCGTCGTCGTGCCCTCGCCGTAGACCAGGCGGCCCAGGGTCCCGCGGATCGCGTCGGTCGCGGTGTCGAGGTCGCGTTGGGCGGTCGGGCGGTCCGCCCCCCGCGCCGTCACCCGCAGGCGGACTTGGCCCAGGCCGGGGAGGTAGGCCAGCGACAACCCACCGGGCAGCCCGTCGACGATCTCGCCGATGGTCGCGGCCAGGTCGCTCTCGCCCTTCCCCACCGTCAGCAGCGTCCGCGACAGGACGACGGCGTCCTGGAGCCCGACCAAGCGGGGCAAGACCGAGCCCTCCGAGATCGCCTGCATCTCGTGGGGCACGCCCGGCATGACGGCCACGATCTGGCGCCGGCCGCCGACCACGCGCTCGCCCCACAGGCCGGGCGCGCTCCCCTTGGGGTTGGGGAGCGCGTCGAAGCCGACCGGCACCTCGGCCATGACCCGGCCCACCTCGGGCATCGTCCGGCCCCGGGTGGCGTAGCGGGCCTCGATCCAGGCGAGCACGTCGGGTCGGAACTCGACGGTCCGCCCGAAGGCGCGCGCCACGGCCGCCTTGGTCACGTCGTCGTGGGTCGGCCCGAGCCCGCCGGTGACCACGACGACCGCCGCGCCGTCGGCGTAGGCCCGGTCGAGCGCGCCCGCGATCGCGTCGGCGTCGTCGCGGACGGTCTCGCTCCGCTGGAGGTCGACGCCGACCTCGGCGAGCCGCTCGCCCAGCCAGGCGGCGTTCGTGTCGACGATCTGGCCGAGCAGGATCTCGTCGCCGACGGTGAGGAGGTGGCCGAGCATGGGTGGGGGCGATGGGGACCGGGGGAAAGAGCACGGGGCGGTCGCGGTTCTCCGGTTCGCCGACGATGTTCGCCTCCTCCCCCCTGCCCACGTGCCGAGCACACCGGGCGACGCGCCAGACGCCGGGCGGCGCCACGGCCCCCGCCGTCTCGTCAGGCTGCCCCCCCCCGGTCGACGCTCCACGCAGCCGGGTCGTCGCGCCAGTCTCGGAGCGTGGCTTGGGCCTCGGGCCCGAGCGCGCCGGTCTCGTGAGCGGCCCGCGCCAGCGTCGCGAAGTCGGTCAGCGTGACCAGCGGCACGTCGGCGGCCTGGAACGCGCGGTCGGCCTCGGCGAACCCGTAGGAGAACACGGCCAGGACCGCGGCCACACGGACGCCCGCGTCCCGGAGCGCATCGACCGCGCTCAGCACCGATCCACCGGTCGAGACCAGGTCCTCCACCAACACGACGCGCTGGCCGGGCTCGACGCGCCCCTCGATGCGGTTCTGCCGCCCGTGCCCCTTGGCCTCTCCGCGGACGTAGCTGAACGGGAGCCCGGCGCGGTCGGCCAACAACGTGCCGTGGGGGATGCCGGCCGTCGCCGTCGCCGAGACGGCCTCGACCGGCGAGCCCAGCGCCCGGGTCGCCGCCAGGAACGCGTCCGCGACGCGGCCCCGGACGTCGGGGTCCGAGAGCAGGAGCCGGTTGTCGGTGTAGACCGGCGACAGGCGGCCCGAGGCCCAGGTGAAGGGGTCGTCGGGGCGGAGCGTGACGGCGCCGACGGCGAGCAGGTCGCGCGCGAGCGTCTCGGCGGTGGTCATGGGGGTCGGGGCGGCCCGCCTCGGGACCGAGGCGGGCGGGGTCGGAGGTGGCGGACGCCACGGCGGGCGCCGCGGCGGGGCGCTAGGCCGCGGCCGGCCGGCGGAAGTAGAGGACCCCCGTGTAGACGGTCACGGCCGCCGTCACCAGCAGGAACGCGAGCGCGACCGGCGAGGTCAGGGCGTCGTGGAGGAACCGGCCGAGCACGCCCAGCGCGCCGCCGACCGACTGGAGGTTCGAGCCGGCCAGGAACACGAAGGCCGTGATCAGGAACGTGAGCTGCCATGCCGTCTTCCACTTGGCCGCCGACGACGTCACGACCGGCCGGTTCTGGCGCTCCCGGACCGCCCGCAACGCCGTGACCGCCACGTCGCGAGCGGCGATCGCCCCGATCGCGAGCCAGGGGAGCCAGGCCCCGGCCGGCGCGGCCAGCCCCCGCCCGATGGGGTCCAAAAACGGGATCAGGAAGAACGCGCCCAGCACCAGCACCTTGTCGGCCAGGGGGTCCAGGAACTGGCCCAAGCGGGACGAGACGCCGAACTCCCGGGCCAGCCGGCCGTCGAGCCAGTCGGTGATCGCGGCCAGGATGAACAGGGCGGCCCCGGCGACCTGGCCCCACGCCGTCCCCGTCCACAAGAGGTACAGGCACACCGGGGCCGCGATGATGCGGCCGACGGTGAGGGCATTGGGGACGTGTTTCATCTCGGCGGAGCCGCGAGAAGGGGGGCCGGAAGATACCGTGCGCCGCCGTCGGTTGAGAATCTTGGAAGCCGTCTGCCATAACGGCAATCCGTGCGGGCTGGCACGGCCCTTGTCGGGCGTTCCCCCATCCGACCGGCGCTGACGGGACGGCAGACGCCGTCCGACCGGATCCTCGGTCCCAGGCCCGCGTAGCCACCCCGAGACCCCGGGCCAACGCCCCCCCTTTCTACCAGACATCACCACCCCCAATGGGCAAGATTATCGGCATCGACCTCGGCACGACGAACTCCGTCGTGGCCGTCATGGAGGGCAACGAGCCCGTCGTCGTCCCCAACGCCGAGGGCGGCCGGACGACGCCGTCCGTCGTCGCGTTCAAGAAGGACGGCGAGCGACTCGTCGGGGCCCCGGCCAAGCGCCAGGCCATCACGAACCCGACCAACACCATCTTCTCGGTCAAGCGGTTCATGGGCCGCCAGCACGGCGAGGTCGCCGAGGAGATGAAGACGGTCCCCTACACCGTCACCAAGGGCGACGGCGGCGTGGCCCGGATCGAGGTCGAGGCCGGCACCGACACCAAGCTCTACACGCCCCAGGAGATCTCGGCGATGGTGCTCGGCAAGCTCAAGCAGACCGCGGAGGACTACCTCGGCGAGCGGGTCACCGAGGCCGTCATCACGGTCCCGGCCTACTTCAACGACGCCCAGCGGAAGGCGACCAAGGAGGCCGGCCAGATCGCCGGGCTCGACGTCAAGCGGATCCTGAACGAGCCCACCGCGGCGGCGCTCGCCTACGGCCTCGACAAGAAGTCCGAGGACGAGATGATCGCCGTCTACGACCTGGGCGGCGGCACCTACGACATCTCCATCCTGGAGCTGGGCGACGGCGTGTTCGAGGTCAAGAGCACCAACGGCGACACGCACCTGGGCGGCGACGACTTCGACCAGCGCCTGATCGACTGGATCGCCGACGAGTTCCAGCGGACCGATGGGATCGACCTGCGGACGGATCCGATGGCGCTCCAGCGGCTCAAGGAGGCCGCCGAGAAGGCCAAGATCGAGCTCTCGGCCGCGTCCCAGACCACGATCAACCTCCCGTTCATCACGGCGACCCAGGAGGGCCCGAAGCACCTGACGCTCGACCTGACGCGCGCCAAGTTCGAGCAGCTCGTCGACGACCTGGTCCAGCGGACGATCCCGCCGATGGAGAAGGCGCTCGCTGACGCGGGCCTGACCAAGGGCCAGATCGACGAGATCATCCTGGTCGGCGGCTCGTCGCGGATCCCCAAGATCCAGGAGGTCGTCAAGGAGTTCTTCGGCAAGGCCCCTAACAAGTCGGTCAACCCGGACGAGGTCGTCGCGGTCGGCGCGGCCATCCAGGGCGGCGTCTTGTCGGGCGACGTCACGGACGTCCTGCTTCTGGACGTGACCCCGCTCAACCTGGGCATCGAGACTCTGGGCGGCGTCATGACGGCGCTGATCCCGGCCAACACGACCATCCCGACCCGGAAGTCGGAGACGTTCTCGACGGCCAGCGACAACCAGCCGTCGGTCGAGATCCACGTGCTCCAGGGCGACCGGTCGATGGCCGTCGACAACCGGACCATCGGGCGGTTCCACCTCGACGGCATCCCGCCGGCGCCGCGTGGCCTGCCCCAGGTCGAGGTCACGTTCGACATCGACGCCGACGGCATCCTGTCGGTCTCGGCCAAGGACAAGGCGACCGGCAAGGAGCAGACGATCCGGATCGAGGCGTCGTCGGGCCTGAGCGACCAGGAGATCGAGGCCATGCGCCGCGCGGCCCGCGAGAACTCGAACGAGGACCAGAAGCGGAAGGAGTCGATCGACAAGCTCAACCAGGCCGACAGCCTGATCTTCTCGACCGAGAAGAACCTGGCCGACTACGGCGACAAGATCCCGGCCGAGAAGCGGTCGCAGGTCGAGGCCGGGCTGGAGCGGCTCAAGGAGGTCCACAAGGGCCAGGACCTGGACCAGCTCGACTCGGCGCTGGAGCAGCTCAACACGGCCTGGAGCGGCGCGGCCGAGGACCTCTACCGGGCCCAACAGGCCGCGGCCGAGGCCGGCGGGGCGGAGGCGGCCGCCGAGGCCCAGTCGACCGAGGGCACGACGCCCGCCTCGGAGGAGGCCGACTTCGAGGTCGTCGACGAGGGCGACGCCCAGCCGTAGCCGCTCCCTCGGTTTCATCTGGACGCCCCGGCCGCCTCGTGCGACCGGGGCGTCTCTGTGTGGTGACAGTCGGTCGGCCCGAGTGCGGTGTACGAAGTGACTCCCCTACCGAACCCTCATGACCTACCGATCCAGCTTGTTCGTCCTGGCCCTGCTCCTCCTCGGCTGCTCGCCGGACGCAGATTCCCAGACCGGGCCGGCGGGAGCGCGCGCCGGCGTCCCGCCCCCGACCGGTGGTCCCGTGACGGCCGTCGGCGGTGAGCGACAGCGGCTCTCGCTCGCCCAGATGGTCGCCTACCTCCCCGGGACCGAGGGCCGCTTCGCCGCCCAGGGGCTAAGAGAGGGCCAAGAGAATGAGACGCTTGACGCCAGCGGCACCTACGCTGGGGGAACGACTTTCCTGGCAGCCACTTACGAAGACACCGAGCCGAGGTCCTCCTACCTGCGCTTCACCGTCAGTCTCCGCGACATGATCGACGAGCCGGAAACGTTGGAGCGCGAGCGACGCGAATTCGACCAGAGGACGTATGCCGGACGTACGGACGGAGTCACCGAAGGGACGGCGGGCGAGTTGGCGACGCTAGAAATCCAAAACGCGGGGGGGGGCGAACCGATGCTCCGGATGCTGATCGCCGACCGGTTCGTGGTGTCGGTCCAGCAGGGTAGTGGTGAGGACGATATCGAGGATTTCGTCGCGTTCGTCGAGTCCTCGTTCATCCCGGCCCTCGCCACCGCCCCCGCCTTCGCCGATGCTGGCGACCCGCCCATCCCCGAGTGGGCGGCCGCCGGGATCGCTCGGAGTGCAGAGCAGCGGGCTCGAGGCGACCGCGAGCGCGAGGCTCAACAGGTACAGGCGGCGGCCGAGCGTGAGGCCGCGGGCCCTCTAGCTCCTTGTGACGAGATTCTATCGGCCTCTGAGGTGTCGGGCGTGCTCGGCGGCGCCCGTGTCACCATTCGCCCCACGCCGGGCGTCGAGGTCGACGGACAGAACTGCAACCGGCTGTACAAACCGGCGGGCATCGAAGGCGGGATCATCCTCATCATCTCGCACTACACGAACACCCGCCAGTCCGAGGGAGCGCTCCGCGTCGCCAGCGACCACGACGGCAAGGTGGGCCTCCAGCCGCTCGCCGGCGGACTCAACGGCGTCCGCTACACGCACGACCTGGACTCCGACACGCACATCTCGCACTTCGCTCTCGGAACGGACTTCGTCGAACTGAAGGCGACGGCTGCCGGGGAGAGCGTTCCGGAGATCACGCCGGACCAGCTGGCGGCGGTCACGGCCATCGTCGCCCGACGGCTCCAGGAATAGGCGCCGAGACACAAGCCGACGGAGAGGCCGCCGATGCCGATGCGGTCGAGGACCCCGACGTCGAGGGCGTCGACAAGGCCGGGGAGGACGCCGTCTTCGAGGCGGCGGCCTCCTTTACAGCGCTACGCGTCCGGGCTGAGCCTGTAGCCCGCGTGACGTAGCCAGCCAAGCGAGTCCTCCCACGTCAGCGCACCGACCGCCGCCGCCAACGCTTCGTTCAGCGCCGTCGCCGTGTCGGCCCGTGCCCGCCGGACGAGGTGCTTCACCTTCGACCACATCTCCTCGACCGCGTTGAACTCCGGCGAGTAGCGCGGCTGCCAGACCAACTCCGCTCCGCGCGCCTCGACCAGCGCTCTCAGTTCCGGCCGCTTGTGGACGGAGTGGTTGTCCCAGATCACGATGTCGCCCGGCCTCAGGTTCGGAGCGAGGTGATCCCGGACGAAGCGCTCGAACACGTCACCGTCGACGCTTCCCTCGACGGCGACGACCCCGCCGCGCCCGAGGCCGACCCACCCGAGCAGGCTCGTCCGCCGGCCCTTGCGATAGGGCGCGTGCTCCTCGCACCGTTTCCCGCGCGGGGCGTACCCGTAGGCCACCCGGCCACCAGCGACGATCCCGCTCTCGTCGACGCACACCACGCGCGCTCCATCAACCGTCGGCTGCCACGCCGCGAACGCCTCGCGCTCGGCTACGATGTCGTCGCGGAGTCGCTGGACGGCTCGGATGGACTTTTTTTGTGCGTCAGTGCCATCCGCGCCAGCGTCCGCCCAACGGTCTGTTGGCTGACAGCGGGCTCGCCGGCGTCGGCCAGCCGGGCGGCGAGCACGTGCTGTGGGACCGACGGGTCATCGTCGAGCCAACCTTGCAGCATCGCGCGGCCAACCTCGGAGACGGCGAGAGGCGTCCCGCCGGTGTTGGGCCGGGGCATGAGCGCGCCGGTATCGCGCTGGAGGGCGAGCCAGCGAACGAGCGAAGCGCGGCCGACGGCGAAGCGTGCAGCGACGGCGTCGAGGGAGGCGCCACCTTGTCGGTAGGCCGCGACGGCGCGGCGGCGGAGGTCGACGGAAACAGCCAAGAGCATCGCGTGTGGTGAGGCCAGAAGCTACCGGCTCACTCCGAGCGCGTCACGCTGTAACGGGTCGGTCGCGGTCTACACCTCGCTCCAGGATCCGGGCTCGACGGAGACCGACGGCTTCTTGATCGTCTACGGCCCCGACGGGGTGGCTCGCTACCCGTTCGACCTTACGCCCTCGCTCACCGACAACGACCCCGTCGGCGTGAACGAGATCGTGCGGGGGCCCGACGGCTCCGTCGCGCTGGGCGGACAGTTTATCGGCCCCTACGACTTCGACTTCTCGGACGGGGGCGAGCGCGTCCTGGACATCACGGGTACCGCCTCGGCCTACGTGGCGGCCTACGATAGGACGGCGGGCGCCCCGCGCTTCGCGTCGTCGTTCGACCCCGGCCTCTGAGCCCCGGTCAGCAGTGCCACGGCCACCGGCCTGGGCGTCCGCGCGGACGGCCGGGTCGGGGTGGCGGGCGAATTGCAGGGAGGCATCGACCTGGAGCCGGGCCCGAGCCGGACCTTGATCGAGACGGACGGACGGGCCAACTACTTCGTCTTCCTCGACGCCGACGGCTCGCTTTCGCGCAGCGCGGGCGACACGGCGGCAGGAGGCGATCCCGCCAACGCGCTGGTGCTCACGGTCTCACCGGACCCGTCGGCCTGGCGCACGTGTCGCTCTCGGCCCAGGGCCAGACGCGCATCTCGGTCGTCGACGTGCTCGGCCGCGAGGTGGCCGTCCTGTCCGACGGCGAGGTCGGCGCCCGCCGCGACGTGTCGCTGTCGCTGTCGCTCCCGGCCCGGCTGACGGCTGACATCTACTTCGTCCGCGTCGAGGCGGACGGGCGGGTCGAGGCCCGGCCGTCGACGGTCGCCTGCTGGCTCCCCCCGCCTCGGCGGAGTGATGGCCCTGGACGCCCCGGACGCTGCGTGCGACCGGGGCGTCCGTCTGTCCGGTGACAGGCCGCGCAGCGGAATCCGGTGCTGAGGGAGAACGCCCACTCTCCCCTGTCGCCATGCCGTGTCGCCTCGCCGTCCTCGTTCTCACGGCCCTGACGGTTGGCTGCGCGCCCTCCGCCGACTCCCGAACCCTGGCGCGGGGCCCCGCGCTGCCCTCGGGCGTACCCGTCGTGTCCGTCGGGGTCTCGTCGGTACCGGCTCTCACGACGTCCCCCGCCTCCGCCGACGCCGGGAACCCGGCCGTTCTGGAGCGGGCGGCGGAGGGCGTCGACCAGAGCGAACGGCGGAGGGCTGAGAGGGCCCGGGCTCGGGGGGCCCAGACCGCCGCCGAGGTGGAGGCGGCCGGCGCGCTCCCGCCCTGCGACGACCTCCTCTCGGCCTCCGACGTGGCGACGGTGCTCGGCGCCCCGGTCCGCGTCCTGCCCACGCCTGGAGTGGTGGAGGACGGGCGCACCTGCAACCGGGCGTACCGAGCCGAGGGCGTGGCCGGCTCCCTCATCCTGATCGTGTCCCGCTTTGCGCGGGCGGTCCAGGCCGAGGGCGCGCTCCGCGTCGCGAGCGACCACGACGGCAAGGTGGGCCTGGCGCCGCTCGCCGGCGGACTCAACGGCGTCCGCTACACCCACGACCTCGACCCGGACGTCCACGTGTCCCACTTCGCCCACGGCGTCGCCTTCGTCGAGCTAAAGGCGACGTCCGGGTTCGACGACGCGCCGGGCGTCACGCCCGACCAGCTCGCGCAGCTGACGGCCTTGGTCGCGAGCCGCCTCGACGGCTAGGTCCACTTCGACGACCAGGTCCACCAGGTCCCCCCTGGCACCGAGGCGGGCCCGATCGTGACCCTCCCTTTCCCCCATCCCCATGCACCACGTCACTGCCCTCGTCGCTCTCGGAGCCCTCTTGGTGGCGGGCCCGGCGCCTCTCTCGTCTGCGGGGTCGACCCGTCCGGATTGCGCGGCGCTCCTGCCCGACGCCGAGGTGGCCCGCGTCTGCCACGTCCCGGGCGCCACCGCCGGCCCCGCGGACGCTCCGTCGGACGACGGGTGCATCCGGGGCTACGCCCGCCCCGGCGCCCCGGACGCGGGCCTCATGTTCGTGGTCAACACGCTGCGGTCGCCCGCCGAGGCCTCGGCGACGGTCCAGGTCGAGGCCGTGATGGCGCAGGTGACCGGCGGGCAGGCGCTCGACGGGCTCGGCGACGGAGGCGCCGCCCGGACCCTCTCGGCGCCGGGCGTCGACGGGCTGGGCTACGTCGAGCACGCCGTGACGTTCTCGGCTGGGGCGACCGTCGTCTCGCTCAAGGCGACCCAGCTCCACGAGGACCGCCCCGCGCTGTGCACGCTGGACCAGATGGTCGAGGTCGCACGCGGCGTCGCCGGGCGGCTCTAGGGCACCGCGTGACGAGAGACGGGTCGTCTCGTGCGGGTGACCGTCGTGTCTTTCCGGCGCGGCGGTCCGTAACGTGGGGCTGGTCTCCACCGCCGTCATGCCCGACGCTCTCCCTCCCCCCCCCGAGCCCCCACGTCCGTCGGTCGTGCGGCGGGCGGTCTCGTCTCCCCGGAGGTCGCTCGTGTGGAAGGTGGTGGCCATCGTCGCCATCGTCCTGCTGCTGATGGTGCCGCTGGCGCTGCTCGGCGGCCTGGTCTCCGAGCGCGAGGCGTTGCGGGACGACGCCCGGCGCGAGGTGTCGGCGCAGTGGGGCCAGGACCAGACGGTCGGCGGCCCCGTCCTCACGATCCCGTACTCGGCCATCGAGGCCGCCCCGAACGGCGGGCGCCAGCGGGTCACCCGCTACGCCCACCTGTTCCCCGACGAGCTGTCGGTGACCGGGAGCCTGGCGCCCCAGGTCCGCACGCGGGGCATCTTCCGCGTCGTCCTGTACGAGTCGGACCTGGCCGTTCGGGGCCGCTTCCCGCCCATCGACTCCGTCTCGTTCGGCGTTCCGCGCGGGGATCTCCGCGTGGACGAGGCGTTCGTCCAGATCGGCATCTCGGACCTGGTCGGCGTCCGCGAGCCGATCCGGCTGACGTGGGACGGCCGGACGCGCCCCGCCGACCCGGGCATCGTCACCGACGACGTGTTCCGGGCCGGCGTCACCGTCCCGGTCCGCCTCGACGGCGACGGGGCCGCGTTCGACTTCGCGCTCGCCCTCAACGGGAGCGGCAGCCTGGGCGTGCTCCCGGTCGGGCGCGAGACGACGCTGGAACTGGCCTCGGCCTGGGACACGCCGCGCTTCGCGGGCGCCTTCCTGCCCGACGACCGAGAGGTCTCGGCCCAAGGCTTCGAGGCGAGTTGGCGCGTGCTCCACCTCAACCGGAACTACCCCCAGGCGTTCACCGGCTCGTTCGCACGCCCGACCGACCTGCCCGTCCGCAGCGCGGGCTACGAGTACTACGAGCCGGGCCTGGACAACGGGTCGTCGGCGTTCGGGGTCGAGCTGCTGCTGCCGGTCGACGAGTACCAGAAGACGAGCCGGGCGGCCAAGTACGGCGTGCTGTTCGTGTTCCTGACGTTCCTGACGTTCTTCTTCGTCGAGGTGCTGGGCGGCCGGCGGATCCATCCGATCCAGTACCTGCTGGTCGGGTTCGCGGTGACCCTGTTCTACCTGTTGCTGCTGGCGTTCGCGGAGTACCTCCCGTTCAACGGGGCGTACGGCGTCGCGGCGGTCGCGATCCTAGCGCTCGTGACGCTCTACGCCCGCGCCGTTTTTGGCGGCTGGCGGCTGGCGGCCCTCGTCGGGGGGATGCTGGCGCTGTTCTACGGCTACTTTTTCGTGCTCCTACAGCTCGAGGCCTACGCCCTGCTCGCGGGGAGTCTGGGGCTGCTCGCGACGCTCGCCGCCGTGATGTACCTCTCGCGCCGGGTCGACTGGTACGGCGACCCGTTCGGGGGGAGCGCCGCGCTGGGCGCGCCCTCGGCCGCCCCCCCGGATGCCTGACCCGATGTCGCCGACGCCCGCCGTCCCGCTCGCCCGCCTGCTCGTGACCTGCCCGGACCAGCCGGGCATCGTGGCCGCCGTGAGCGGCTTCCTGCGCAACCACGGCGCCAACATCACCGCGCTCGACCAGCACTCGACCGAGCACGCGGCGGGGTCCTTCTTCCTCCGAGCCGAGTTCACCACGCCCGATCTCGACCTGGCGGCCGAGGCCCTGGAAGGGGCCTTCGCCCGGGTCGTCGCGGCCCCGTTCGGGATGGACTGGCGGATCGACTACGCCGCCCGGCGCAAGCGGATGGCGCTGATGGTGTCGAAGGTCGACCACGCCCTGGTGGAGTTGCTGTGGCTCTGGCGCCGGGGCGAGCTCGACGCCGACCTCCCGCTCGTGGTCAGCAACCACGACGACCTGCGCGCCGAGGTCGAGCGGTTCGGGGTCGCCTACCACCACGTGCCGGTCAGCCGGGACACCAAGGCCGAGGCCGAGGCTCGGACGCTGGCGCTGTTCGAGGACGCCGGCGTCGACCTGGTCGTGCTGGCCCGCTACATGCAGATCCTGTCGCCGGCCGTCGTGGACCGGTACCCGGGCCGGATCGTCAACATCCACCACTCGTTCCTGCCGGCCTTCGTCGGGGCCGACCCGTACCGCCAGGCGTTCGAGCGCGGCGTCAAGGTGATCGGGGCGACGGCCCACTACGTCACGGCGGACCTGGACGAGGGCCCGATCATCGAGCAGGGCGTGGCGCGCGTCACCCACCGCCAGTCGGTCGCCGAGCTCAAGCGACTGGGGCAGTCGCTGGAGCGCGACGTGCTGGCCCGGGCGGTCCGCTGGCACCTCGAAGCGCGCGTGCTCGTCCACGGCAACAAGACGGTCGTGTTCGCCTGACCCCGCCCGCCTCGGTGCCGAGGTGGGGCACCGGCGCCCGCTAGGGGCGACCGCTAGGGGCGACCGCTAGGGGACGGCGATGGCCGTCTGGAACGTGCCTCCCGCGACCGGCGCGTCGCCGTCGTACCGGACCCACGAGCCCCGGTCGGTCCGCTCGATGCAGGCCGTGTCGAGCACCCAGACGGGCCCGGCGTCGGCCTCCAGGCGGTAGCGGAGCTGGTCGAGGTCGGTCGGGCCGCCGTTGCACGACGCCGTCAGGTCGCCGACGAACGCGGGCTCGCGGTCGCCGGTCCGGAACAGGCGGAACCGGGTGCTCACGGTCTCGCCGGGCCCGGCGCGGACGATGTCCGAGATCGACGCGGCCACCTCGGCGCCCGTCGAGTCGGCCAGGATCAGGTACATCGCGCCGCCGCCGCCTTCGGGAGCGAGCGGCGGGTCACCGACGGGGGCGGAGTCGCACGCGGCGAGCGCCAACGACGCGGCGAGGAGGACGAGCAGGCGCATCGGATCCGGGCGGGAGGACGCACGCAGGATAGGCGAGCCTCGGGGCGGTCGCGAGCCCCGAGCCCGTGCCCCGTCAGGCGTCGAGGTGCGCAGGGTTCCGCGCGAGAGGGTCCACCTCGGGCGCGAGGTCGGCCGGGTCGTCCTCCAGTGCCGCCGCCCGGGCCGGGTCGAGGCCGGGCACGCCGGGGTCGTCGGCCGCGCCGAACTCCTCGGTGAAGATCTCCCAGACGGTCAGGAACAGGCCGGCCACGATGGGACCCATCACCAGGCCCGAGAACCCGAACGTCGCCAGCCCGCCCAGCGTCGAGAGCAAGATCATGTAGTCCGGCATCCCGGCGTCGCGGCCGACCAGGACGGGCCGGAGCGCGTTGTCGACGGTCCCCATCACGCCGGCGCCGACGCCGACCAGGATGAGCGCCTTGACCCAGGCCCCGGTCGCCAGCAGGATCAGCGCGGCGGGGAGCCAGATAATGGCGCCGCCGACGGCCGGGATCAGCGAGAAGATGCCCATGAGCACGCCCCACAGCACGGGCGACTCGATGCCGAGAAGCCAGAACGCGACCCCGCCGATGGCCCCCTGGACGGCCGAGATCACGAACGTGCCCTTGACGGTCGCCCGGGTGACGGCGGCGAACTTGGTGAACAGCCGCTTCTCGCGGGGGTCGCCGAGCGGGAGCGCCCGGATCATCGTCTCGCGGAGCGACGCGCCGTCGCGGACGAAGAAGAACAGGACGTACAACGTGACCGCCAGGAGCAGCGTGAACGTGACCGCCTGCTGCCCGACCCCGAGCAGCCGCGACGCGACCGTCTGGCTCACGGCCAGCGCCGAGGACGCGACGTTCTCGCGGATCTGGTCGAAGTCGACGCCCAGCTCGGCGGCCCGGGCCGACAGCTGGGGCACCAGCCGCTCGACGGCCGCCACCGGCTCCGTCAGGTCGATCTGCCCGCTCGACACCCGCTGGTAGACGCCGACGGCCTCCTGGGTCACGAGCATCCCCAGGACCACGAGCGGGGCGACGACCGCGATCAGCACCGTTAGCAACGTGAGCAGCGCGGCCACCGTGGACCGCCCCCCCAGCCGCCGCTCGAACCACCCGAACAGGGGCGTGAACAGGACCGCCAGCACGACGGCCCAAAAGACAGGGAGGAGAAAGCCGCCCAGCGTCCACGCGAAGGCGAGCGTGACGAAAGCGACGAGGGCGAGGAACGCCCGATTCTCGAGTGAGCGGAGGTGCATCGGGGCAGGCTAGGGGAGCCCGGGCGGGGCAATATCGCCGTCGAGCGACCGGGGTTTCACCCACAACCTCACCCAAATCTGCACGGGGCCTTGACGGGGAACGTTCTGTTCCCTATCGTTCGAGCACCGAGTGAGGTCGAGCCTGGCGATCTGTCCGGGGGGACGACAACCGGCCTGACCCACTCGCTCTACCCCGACCGGCCCAGGGCCGGTCGGGGTTTTTGTGGTCTCTACCGCCGGTCAGACCTGGGCGTCAGCGTTGGGCCCCAAGGGGTTGTCGGGCGTCGCTCCAGCTCCGCCTCACGCCTCCCCTCGTGCGGCGTGGACAGCGGCCCTCGCCCGGGCCGCCCCGGTCGGGGTCAGGCGGCTCTATATTCGGCCGTCCCCCCAGCCGACCCCGCGGCTGGCGTCTGTCTCCTCCCCCCAACGCCCCCCGCCATGGGCAAGGTCATCGCGGTCGCGAATCAGAAGGGCGGCGTCGGAAAGACCACGACGGCCGTGAACTTGGCGGCGTCGCTGGCGGCCTCCGAGCACCCGACGCTCCTGATCGACACGGACCCGCAGGCGAACGGGACGTCGTCGCTCGGGATCGAGCCCCGGACCGTCGCCTCGTCGGTGTACGACGTGCTCACCGGGAGCGCGTCCGTCGAGGAGGTCGCGCTCCACACGGAGATGCCGTTCCTCGACGTCGTCCCGAGCCACATCAACCTGGTCGGGGCGGAGATCGAGATGATCGACCTGTTCGAGCGCGAGCGGGTGCTGAAGAAGGCGCTCCAGCAGACCCGGCGGAAGTACCACTTCGTGGTGATGGACTGCCCCCCGAGCCTGGGCCTGCTCACGCTCAACGCGCTGACCGCGGCCGACTCGGTCCTGATCCCGGTCCAGACGGAGTACTTCGCGCTGGAGGGGCTGGGCCAGCTGCTGAACACGATCAAGATCGTCCGGCAGCACCTCAACCCGAACCTCGAGATCGAGGGCGTGCTGCTGACGATGTTCGACGGGCGGCTCCGGCTGAGCAACCAGGTCGCGGCCGAGGTCCGGCGCTACTTCGGCGACCGCGTGTTCGAGGCCGTCGTCCAGCGGAACGTCCGGATCTCGGAGGCGCCGAGCTTCGGGAAGCCGGTCCTGCTCTACGACGCGATCTCGTCGGGCTCGCGGAACTACATCGCCGTGGCCGGCGAGGTCGTCCGCAACAACCAGCGGTACCTCCAGGTCGCGCCCGAGGCGGCCGACGGGACGCCGCTCGACGACGCCCCCGACCTCCGGGTCCCGCCGCCGGCCCCCCGCGTCTCGGCCCCGCCGGCCCCGGCCGCCTCGGTGCCGCCCCCGGCCCGGCCGGCCGCCCCCACCCGGGTGCCCGCCGGCGACGGCGACGCCTCGGCCCCGCCCGACCGCGTCGTGATCGCCTCGCGGGCGACCCCGCCCTCGGCCTCCGACAGCCTGCCCCGCCCGAGCGGGGACGCCCCCGACGCCTAACCCCTCCCCCATGGCCTCCCCCAAGAAAGCGGCTCTCGGAAAGGGTCTCAGCGCCCTCCTGCCCTCCCAGCCCGAGGACGCCGGCGACGAGACGGGCTCGCGGACGCGGCTCTACAACTTCGAGGAGCGCCGCCGGCTGGCCGGCCGCGTGGCCGAGCTCGAGCTCGACGCGATCCGCCCGAACCCGTACCAGCCGCGGACCGACTTCGACGACGACGCGCTCGGCGAGCTGGCCGCGTCGATCCAGCAGCTCGGCATCATCCAGCCGCTGACCGTCCGGGCGCTCGGCGACGGCCGCTACGAGTTGATCTCGGGCGAGCGCCGGCTCCGGGCCAGCCGCCGGGCCGGCCTCAAGCGCGTCCCGGCCTACGTCCGCGAGGCGGACACGGAGGCGATGCTCGAGATGGCCATCGTCGAGAACGTCCAGCGCGAGGACCTCAACCCGGTCGAGGTGGCGCTCGGCTACCAGCGGCTGATGGAGGAGGTCGGGCTGACCCAGGAGCAGGTGGCCGAGAAGGTCGGCAAGAGCCGGCCGACGGTCGCCAACGCGCTCCGCCTGCTCCGGCTGCCGCCGCGCGTCCAGGCGTCGCTGCGCGAGGGGACGCTGACGTCCGGCCACGCCCGCGCCCTCGTGGGCGTCGAGGACGACCAGGCGCTGCTCGACCTGCACCGCGAGATCCTGGACGACGGGCTGTCGGTCCGGGCCGTCGAGAACCGGGCCCGCGTGCTGCGCGAGGGTGAGCCAGACGCGCCGCCCTCGGCGGCGCCCTCGGCCCCGTCCGAACCGGCGATCCCGCCGCGCGACCGGCTGCAGATCGAGGCCATGGAGGCCCGACTGCGCGAGCACGTGTCGAGCCGGGTCCAGATCCGCCACCGCGCTGGTGACGGCGGCGGCACGGTCGAGGTCTCGTACTACTCCGTCGACGACCTGGAGCGGGTCGTCAACCGGCTCACCGGCGACTAGCCCCGTGCGCCGGCCCCGCGTGGTCCTGGTGCTGGCCCTGTGGGCCGGCGCGGCCGACGCCCAGGTCGCGGACTCGCTCGCGCGCGTGGCGCCCGTCGTCCTCGACGCGCCGACCGCGCGGACGTCCCGGGGCGCGGTCACCCGCGCGCTGCTGGCGCCCGGCCTGGGCCAGCTCTACAACCGCCAGCCGGTCAAGGCGCCCGTCGCCACGGCGCTGGTCGTGGGCGCCGTCGTCTACTTCGTCGACCGGCAGCGGCAGTACGTCCTGTTCCGGCGGGCGACGGCCTACGCCGGCTGCCTGCCCGACCTCGGCGGCAACCCCGACACGATCCCGAACGGCGCCGCGGTGTGCGAGGACGCCGTCGCTCGGTACCAGGACGAGTACGACGACCTCAACGGCCGGACGGCCTCGGAGCTGACGTTCTCGGGCCTGCGGACGGTCCGCGCCCAGGCGCGGGGCCAGCGCGACATCGGGGGCGTCGTGATCCTGGCGGCCTACGCGCTCCAGGCGCTCGACGCCTACGTCTCGGCCGAGCTCGCCGACTTCGACGTGAGCGACGACCTGGGGCTGAGCGTCCGCCCGGGCCCGGCGCCGTCGGTCCGGCTCCGCGTCCGGCTCTGACCCCCACGCTGGGGCGGCGCGGTCGGGGTGGCTTGACTCGGTCACCGGGGTGGGCGATACCGAGGCGGTCTCCCCTCCCCCCGATGCGCCTCCTCGCCCTCGCCTTGCTGTCCGTCCCGCTCCTGGCCTCGTCGCAGACGGGCCCGTCCGGCGGCACCGCCCAACCGGACGCCGAGGCGCACACGACCGCCCTGTTCTCGTTCGCCTCGATGGCCGACTCGCTCCGCGCCGGTCCTCAAGCGCCGCACGAGGCGGACCGTGCCATCTCGTTGGCGGTCAGCGTTGAGCTTGCTGGCCCGACGGTCTACGCGTTCGGGATCACGGGCGCCTCAGTGACGCTCCCGGCTGGGTGGGACCGCGAGCCGTCGGTCGCCGAGGACGCGCTGCCCGAGTACGCGGTCTACACCGTCGCCAACGACGTCGACGGCCACCCGCTCGCCGGCGTCGTCCTGCGCGTGGAGCGGGTCACGGGCCTGAACCCGCTGCTCCGCGAGCGGTGGCTCCACGGCCAGACCATGACCGGCTACCACGGGACCGGGCCGGTCGGGCCCGCCGAGGTCCCCGAGGGGTTCGGCGTCGAGATCGCCGGCCGGGGCGTGGGCGGCGTGGTCGCCTTCGTCCAGCGGGGCCCCGTGCTGTGGGCCGTCTCCGTCGAGGCTCCGGCCGCGACCTGGGCGGCGCAGCGCGCCGAGGTGGCGGCCGTGCTGGCCGCCGTCCGCCTGCCGTAGCCGTCCACAAAAAAGGGGGGCGCCTCTCGCGAGACGCCCCCCGGACCCGTCGGCTGACGCCGCCTAGTTGGTGCAGATCGACCGGAGCACGCGGCGGCGCTCGTCGAGCGTATCGCGCCAGCGGCCCTCCCCCACCTCGGCGTCGCCGAGGAAGTAGTCCCAGTGGTCGACCGTCTCCTCGTTCAGGACCACCGAGGTGGTCATGACGGCCGTCCGCTTGAGGAGCGGCTGGAGCCCCATCTGGTGGACGAACGTGATCCGGCAGTCCCCGGCCTCGACGCGGCGGACGGAGAGCCAGTTGTCGCCGCACACGTGGCAGGTGAAGAAGCGGGCCTCGTGCTCCTCCGTGATCAGGTCGAGGTCGTCGGTCTCGTCGGCGTCGAGGTCCATCGGCAGCATCGAGTACGAGCCGCAGGCCTTGCATTGGAGTCGGTCCATTCGAGTCGGTAGGTGTTGCCCGAGGATAACGGGCGCGCCGGGATCGCCGCGCCCGGCGGACACGTCTTCACCCCCGTTTGTCCCCGTCTCCGTGGCCCGTCCTACCCGCGTCTCCCCCTACCTCGCCGAGCTCGTCTCGCCGGCCCCCGTGGTCGAGCCGGAGCCGCTCGCCAGCCGGCTCCGGGTGGCGTCGTACAACGTCCACCGGTGGGCCGGCGTCCGGGGCGGCCGCCGCTTCGACCCCGAGCGCGCGTTCTCGGTGATCGACGAGGTCGGCGCCGACGTGCTCGCGCTCCAGGAGGTGCTCCGGCCGTTCGACGGGGACGACCCGGTGCGGGCGCTCGCCCACCACCTCGGCTACCACCTCGCGTTCGTCGTGACCCGGCTCCACAAGCGGGGCGAGCTGGGCAACGCCGTCCTGTCGCGGTGGCCGCTGGCCGGCGCGCTCGCCATCGACCTGTCGTTCGGCCGGCTCGAACGGCGCGCCGCGCTGGCCGTCCGTGTGAGCAGCGGCGAGCGGAGCCTCCAGGTGGCCGCGACCCACCTCGCGCTCGTCGACCGGACCCGGGCCCGCCAGGTCGAGACGTTGCTGTGCCACCCCCAGCTCGCCGACGGGCCGACAGTCCTCGTCGGCGACATGAACGCCTGGCGGCCGACCAAGGCCTCGCGCGCGCTCGACGACCACTTCCGGGCCCGCCACCACAACGCCGACTGGCCGGCCTCGTACCCGTCGGTCCGCCCGGTCCTCGCGCTCGACCGGCTCTACGCGCGCGGCGTCGAGATCGACTCGCTGGAGACGCACGTCAGCGACGCCGCCCGGCGCGGCTCCGATCACCTCCCGATCGTCGCCCAGATCGCGCTCCGCTAGCCCACCCCGGGACCGAGGTGGGGGGCCTCACGGGGGCGACTCGAACCCGAGGAACCACTCGGCGTGCTCGCACACGTCGGACTGGCGGTCCTCGTGGAGCACCAGCGTCTCCTGGCGGAACGTGACCTCGAACGCCCCGGTGACCGGGACGGCCCGGTAGCGCTCGAACGTCATCCGGTCGCCGGGCAGCACCATCGTGCCCCGGTCGTCGCGGAACGACTGGCGGACGACGTAGGTGGCGCCCGTCTCGAGGTCGGTGATGCGCATGAGAGGAAACGGGCGGTTACGGGTCGAGCGGCATCCGGCCGGAGCCGATCTCCGAGCCGAGCAGCTCGTCCGGGATGCCGAACGCGTCGACCAGCTCGACGGCGACCGGGCGGAGGCGGTGGAGCAGGCTGTTGACCTCGGTGCGGACGGCCTTGGCGACCGGCGCGTCGATCAGGTTCTGCTCGAGGAACCAGCCCCGGTCCGCCTCGATGTGCTCCAGCGCGTAGAGCGCGCACAGGAGCCCCAGGAGCGTCCGCTGCTGGTCGTCCTCGACCGCCTCGATCGCGTCCTGGAACGACTCCAGCACGAACCGCTCGGCGTGGGCCGAGGCGAGCGTGAGCAGGTGGTCCTGGACCTCGACGAAGGCGTCGAACGAGTCCATGCCCTTGTCGATGCCGCCGCTTGAGCCGGGCCGCGACCTGGACCAGCAGCATCCGCTCGCGGCGCTCGAACAGGTCGCGGTGCCAGGCCGGGTCCACCAGGTGGTCGCGGTCCGTGTTGCGGCGGGCCAGCGGGTTGACCTCGCCCAGGCGGACGGACGCCTTGCTCGCGGAGGTAGCGGACGCAGCCCCCAGGCGTTCATGTCGGAGAACTCCTGGCGGTAGCCGGCCAGCAGGCCCTTCGCGACCTGGAGCTGCAGGACGGTGTTGTCGCCCTCGAACGTCGTGAAGATGTCGGAGTCGGCCTTGCGGTGCGCGATCCGGGCGGACCACCGGAACCCCTCGCCGCCGCACGCCTCGCGCGCCTCCTGCAGCGTCGACGTGGCGTGCCACGAGGCCATCGTCTTGAGCGCCGCCGCGCGCGCCTCGATCTCGCGCGTGTCGCCGCCCGGCGCCAGCGCCGCGAAGTCCTCGGCGAGCCGTGTCGAGCGCGAACGACAGCCCGTACGACGTGGCGACGCGGGGGAGCAGCCGGCGCTGGTGGCTGAGGTAGTCCAGGATCGACGACCTCGGCCCCGCCGGCCGGCCCGAACTGGCGCCGACGCGCCCCGTAGCGGACGGCGACCGTCAGCCCGGCCTTGGCCGCGCTGTTGGCCGCGCTCCCGACCGCGATCCGCCCGCCGACGAGCGTGCCGAGCATGACGAAGAACCGCTTGCCGGCGCTCGGGATCGGGCTCGTGTACGTCCCGTCTCGCGACACCTGGGCGTAGCGGCTGAGCAGGTTCGTCCGCGGGACGCGGACGTCGTCGAACCAGAGCCGCCCGTTGTCGACCCCGTTGAGCCCCATCTTGTGCCCGCTGTCCGTCGATGCGGACGCTCGGGCATCGCGTCGCCGTCCGCGTCGCGGATCGGGACGACGAACGCGTGGACGCCGTAGTCCTCGCCGTCGATGACGAGCTGGGCGAAGACCGTCGCCATGCTGGCCGTGGACGGCCGCGTTGCCGATCCACTCCTTGTGGTCGTGGTCGCGTCGGGCGTCTGGATCACCCACTCGTCGGTCGCGCGGTCGAGCGTCGCCGTCGTCTCGAGCTCGCGGACGTTCGAGCCGTGGCCGCGCTCGGTCATGGCGAAGGCGCCGGGGAGCTCCAGCGTGCCGATCTGGGGGAGCAGCTCGCGCCGCTGCTCGTCGCTGCCGAGCGCGTTGACGCTCCCGCCCCACAGCCCGAACTGGACGCCGTACTTGACGACCAGGCTGAGGTCGTGCGTCGCGATGGTCTCGAAGGCCGCGATGAACTTGGCGATGTCGCCGTCGCCGCCGGCCCACTCCGGGTAGGCGAGCGCGCCGATCCCCTGGTCGGCCAGCAGCTGCGTCCAGCGGAGGACGGTCTCGCGGTACTCGGCGTTCGAGACCGATGGGTCGGGGTAGGCGAAGGCCGGGTCGCTCAGCAGCCGGCGGACGCGGTCCTTGATGTCGGCGTGGGGCCCGTCGAGCAGCGTCTGCAGCGCGGCCACGTCGAACGCGGGCCGCGTGCGGTCGCTCCTCCGCCTCGGGCCGGATCCTCGACCAGGTCGCGGACCGCCTCCTCGCCGACGACCCCGAGCAGGGCCTCGACCTCGCGGAGCGCGAGCCGACGCCTCGGCCGGCAGCCCGGCGCCGTCGCCGCTGCTCGGCAGCGTGGCGAGGTCGGCGCCGAGGTCGGCGAGCGACTTGTGGGCCACGTCGGGGATGTGGTGGGCCGCGCTGGCGGATCGTCCGGATCCAGCGGAAGTAGGTCGTCGCGTCGGGCGGCGAGGCCGGGTCGAGCCAGGCCGACGACCTGGTCGCGGTCGGCGTCGGTCATCCAGGCCTCGCCGGACAACCGGTCCCGGGCCGCGGCGATCTCGGACGGGCGTCAGCAGGCCGTCGGCCCAGGCGACGTACAGGAGCGGGCAGCACCGAGGCGACGCCCCGCGACAGGTCGTCGACGGGGTCGTCGTCGGTCCGCACCGAGGAGGTCGGAGTCAGCGGGCGTGTCGGCCATGGGGCTCCGGGAGGTGTCCCCTCATCAACCCGCGAGCCGCGGCCAAGATGCCCCGGCCCGAACTTTCACTCGATACTGAAAATCAGCGTCGCTCCTCCAGGCCCTGCACGTTGGAGCCTGGCCGTCGCGTCGTCCACTCGCACCGCACGGACGGACCGTGCAAGGCAGCTCGAACTCCGTCGCCCTCGAGGGCAACTACCAGCGGGGGGCGCGCTCGGCCGTCGTCGCGTAGCAGCGCGAAGTAGCTCTAGCCGCGCCGGTCGGCTCGTAGCACAGGCCCCGCCGCTGGAGCATGCGGTTCGTGCTCCCGTCGGTGAGCCAGATGCCGCAGCGCCGACGCCCTCGACCGTCGCACGGTCGACGGGCTCGTCGCCGACCTCGACCCGGATCGGGACGCCCTCCTGGGTGAACGCGACGCGCCACGCCGGCACCGACGGCGGGGTCGGCCGCGGCCGCCTCGGGGCCGAGCCAGGGGTAGCGCTCGATCAGGTCGAGCGGCTGGCCGCCCGGCAGGTCGACGACGTAGCCCTCGTCGAGCGACGCGACGAACTCGGGGAACGTCAGGTCGGGGTTCGTCCGCGAGCGCGAGGTAGAGGTCGGCGGGCGGGACGCCGGCCAGGTTCGTCCCGAAAAAGCGCCCGTGGAGGTCGAGCCGCCGAAGTACTCCTCGAACCACAGCGGCTCGTGCTGGTTGACCATGTAGGCGATCTCGAGGTGGACGTGGGCCCGGTCGCGGCCCGAGACCCCGGCCGGTGTAGCCCATCGTCCCGAGCCGGTCGCCCTGCGCGACCGTCTCGCCCTCGGCCACGGCGACGTCGGAGAGGTGGGCGTACAGGCTGTAGACCGGGCTGTCGCTCCAGTCGTGCTCCACGACGACGTACTTGCCGTAGCTCGACGCGCCGGCGCCGTGGTTCGCGTACGCCACCCGTCCCCGTCGATGGCGACGACCGACGTCGACCGGGCTCGCCGGCCGCGTCGCGCTCGACCGGGGCGATGTCGACGCCCTCGTGGACGCGGCGGAAGGTCCGCCGGCCGAAGACCGTCGGGACGGGGTCGCGGACGAACCCGTACTGGCCGCCCTCCCACTTCTCCTCGCGCAGGCTGTCGATGGTCGTGTTGAGCCCTTGGTAGAACCGGTCGGGGGCGCCGTCGAACAGGCCCGGTTGGCGGTCGGCAGGACCAGGTCGAGGCCGCCCGCGTCGGCGGCCGTCCGGGCCGCTCCGCGGGTCGGAGCGCGGGGCGCTCGTCCTCCGGTCAGCGCGAGTCGGCCGAGCGCGCCGGGCCGCGTCGGCGGCCGCGGGGTCGGACGCTCGCAGCCGGCGAGGACGAGGAGGGCGAAGAGGAGCCGAAGGGGACATGGCGACGGGCAGAGAGGGCGTGTCACAACCGGCCCGCCCCCTCCGCTCGTTCCTCGGCCGCCGTGCGAACCGGGCGAATCCCCGCGCGCGCCGCCGGGCGTCCTCACCCTCCCCCACCGCCTCCGTCCGTGTCTCGCACCCTCGCCGTCGCCCTCGTCTCCCTGCTCGTCGCGCTGCTGTCGCTCGTGACCGCGCTGTTCGCCGCGTTCCTGCCCCCGTTCCCGACCGTCGAGGGCCGGCCAGGTCGAGCGCGTCGACCGGGCCAAGTCGGACGAGGCGACGCTCCTGGACCACATGGTCCTGATGCAGCGCTACGTCGAGAAGGCGGCGCTGGCGTCCGACGCGGGCAACGCCGAGCTCACGTCGTTCTACGCCGACAAGATCGTCGAGCGGGCCACGCGCGTCGATCGACGGCGGCTACGTCGTGGACGGGATCGACGTGAGCGCGATCGCGGCCGAGGTCGCCGACCCCCGCGCCGACGCGCTCGTCGAGGCGGCGGCCAGCGGCGACCGCGCCCGGTTCGAGGAGGCGTACGCCGTAGATGGTCGACGGCTGCAACACGTGCCACCGCCGGGCCGGCTACGGGCTCGTCCAGATCCGCCGGCCCGCGTCCGACATGCTACCCGTCGCAGGAGTTCGGCGCACCGTGGAGCCTCGGCACGGCCCTGGCCTCGAGGCGGCTCGAGGAGCCGGCAGCGTCCTAGCGGCGGAGCGTGCCGTCGCGGATCTCGTCGACCAGCCCGTCCAGGCCGTAGACGTTCGACAGGCCTCGACCACCAGCCGCGTGTCGACCATCACGTTGCGGCCGCGCTCGGGCGCGTAGATGTAGTCGCGGACCAACCCCTCGATGGTCCGGTCGAAGTTGAGGCCGACCAGCTCGCCGGCGCGGTTGACCACGCCCGAGCCCGAGTTGCCGCCGATCGTGTCCGAGGTCGACGTGAAGTTGACCGGCGTCGACAGGTCGAGGTCGTCGCTGGGCGTCGAGCCAGCGCGGCGGGCAGGTCCCACTCGCACGGGTCCGAGGCGCCCGACGAGCAGAAGCTGTGGTAGCGGTCGAACAGGCCGTACAGCGTCGTCATGGGCGGGGCCAGCGTCCCGTTGTACGGGTAGCCCGAGCACGACGCCGTCGGTGAAGCGGAGCGAGAACGTGGCGTCGGGCGGGACGGCGTTCCCGTAGGTCGCGAACCGGGCCCGCCCGAGCCGGCGGGCGATGTCGCCTTCGCGGGACGACAGCCCGGCGCGGGCCGAGTCGAACGCCTCGATGGCCGGCAGCAGCCCGCGGACGAGCGCGACGGCCGGGTCGTACTCGGCCTCGGCGGGGTCGGGCGCTGGCTGGGCCGCCTGCGACGACGCCAGCAGCGCGTCCGCTGCCGCCTGGGCGCGACGGGCCGTCGAGGGCGTCGGGCAGCGCCTCGTCCTGCGTCGCGGTAGTACGCCCGGAGCGCGTCGACCTCGGCGGTCAGGTACGCCCGCTCGAGAGCGCCGGTCGGTCCTCGACGGCCGCCGCCGCCTCGGCGTCGCCCCGGGCGAGCGCCCGGGCCCGCTGCATCAGCGCCGAGCCGTAGTTCCGGTTGAACAGCGTCGGGAAGGCGCGGTAGGCCGCCGACAGCTCGCGCTTCTCGGCCTGGACGGCCGCCTGCCGGTCGATCGAGCGCCGGCCGCCTCGGGGCTGGCGGCTCGGAAGTCGCGCTCGGCCGCCGCGCGGCGCGCGATGACGTCGGGGTCGCTCGAGGCCGCGGAGCCGGCCGCCGTAGGCCTTGCGCGCGTTGCTGAGCCCGAAGATGCGGCTGCGGAGCTGGTCCGGGTTCGGGGTCCTCCCCGCTCGCGAGGTAGTCGCGCAGGGCCGCCTCGCGCGTCTCGATGAAGCGCAGCGTGCCGCCCAGACCAGCGTCGCGCAGGAACTCCAGCTCGGCGACGGTCAGCCCGCGCGACGTGCTACCCGGGTTGCCGATCACGAACACGACGCTCCCGTCCTCGACGCCCTGGGCCGAGAGCGGGAAGTACTCCGGCGAGCCGAGCGGCTGGCCGTCGTCGCCGTAGATGCGGAAGAACGCGAAGTCGACGGCGTAGCGCGGGTAGGTGAAGTTGTCCGGGTCGCCGCCGAAGAAGCCCGAGCGCTTGCTCAGGTGCCATCGCCAGCCGCACGTCGCGGTAGCGCCGGAAGGTGTACGCCGAGTACGGCCGCCGTTGTAGAGCGCGACGACCTGGACCACGAAGTCGTCGGCCTCGGGGTCGGGCGCGGTGATGCCGCGGGCGGCCAGGAGCCGGGCGGTCACGGCCGCCTCGGCCGCCTCGAAGGCCGACTCGCGCTCGGCGTCGGTCTGGGCCGCGTCGACGGGCGCGCTCATGGCTCCGTCACGTCGTCGATGGCGACCACCTGGTCCATGTAGAGACCGTCCACGCGGCGCTCCTCGGGACAGCGACGTCGCCTGGAAGCCGTCGTCGAGCAGCCCCTCCCCGCCCCGGTCGACGGCGACGATGTGGCTCTGGGCGCAGTGGTGGTTGGTCAGGACCAGCCCGTTCGGCGACACGAACGAGGCCGAGCACCCGGGCATCCGGAGCGAGGCCAGCCGAGCCCGCCGGTACCACGCTTCGATCGGGCGCGAAGCCGTAGGTCTCCTGGAGGTACTCGGTCGGCGGGTCCTCGAACAGCCACATCTTGCCGCCGTCGAGCGGCTGGGCCTCGACGGCGTCGAGCGTCGACGGGCTGGGCCAGCACGGGGCCAGCGAGAACGAGCGAGGGCGAGCAGGCAGAGACGGCGCATAGGGGTCGAGAATCGGAGCGGGGCGTCCAAGGTAGCGTCCGCACCCGTCGCCCTCCGTCTCCCAGCGTCCCCCGACGCCCGGGACCGGTCCCGCCGACCGGGGACCCGGCTAGGTCGACTGGCGGGCCGACTGGACGCTGAACGTCGCCCCCCGGTCGTCCCGGATGCTCTCGCGGAACCGGGCCGCTCGGAGCCGCGCGGTCGGCGTGATCCCGATCCGCCACCACGCCAAGCTGGCGATCGTGGCCGGAGTCAGCGAGCGGAACGTGGGGCGCCCCGCCAGATCGGAACCGACCAACAGGCGGAGCCAGAGGGGCCCTCCGTCGCGGGTGCGAGAGGAGGCCGAGTAGGACTGGGAGGAAGACGGCACGACAAAACGGTGGTGGGAACGAGCCCGCGGACTGCTGGCTTTCTGCTGCAACGACCTCGGGGACGATTTCTGTCCTTCGGGCCTCGCGGTTGGGGAATCGTCCTACTTGAGCGGGGTCTGAAGGTGCCGAATCCCTAGGTTGTCAGGCCTCCCCCCAGGACCATGCCCCCCCCCACCGACCTCCGGATTTCCAGCGCCGGCCTGGCGCTCATCGAACGGTTCGAGGGCTTCGAGCCCGACTGGTACCTCGACCCCGTCGGCGTCCGCACCATCGCGTTCGGCTGGACCGGCGAGCTGCCGCCCGGCTACACCCCGCCTCTGACCCGGGCCGAGGGGCGGCGCCTGCTCCTCGACACCGTCGGGACGTACGAGGCCGCCGTCCGCCGGCACGTCTCGGTCGCGCTCGCCCAGGCCCAGTTCGACGCGCTCGTCAGCTTCACCTACAACGTCGGCGCGACGCACTTCTCGACCTCCACCCTGCTCGACCGGCTCAACGCCGGGCAGGTCGCGGCGGCGGCGGCCGAGTTCGACCGCTGGGTGCTCGCGAAGGGCCAGCGACTAGAGGGCCTGGTCCGCCGCCGAGCGGCCGAGCGCGCGCTGTTCGAGTCGGTGTCGCCGCCGCCTCGCCCCCAGACGCCCGCGCGGCCCGAGCCGCTGCCGCCGCTCCCCCCCGCCCCGCCTGTGCCCGCCTCGAGCTCGCCGGGCAGGGTCCCGCCCCGCCCGCCCCACCTGGTCGACGACAAGCCGCCGCCGCCGACCGACGTCCAGGGTCCGCCGCCCTCCGTCCCGGCACCGCGGCCTCCCGCCTCGCCGGCCCCCACGCCGCGCGACCCGGCTCCTCCCGAGCCCCCACCGAGGCGGGGCTGGTGACGGCCGGACGCGAGTGCGGCCCCGACTCGAAGCTGAGTCGGGGCCGCACGGCGGAGAGGGTGGGATTCGAACCCACGGTACCCGTAAGGGCACAACAGTTTTCGAGACTGCCCCATTCGACCACTCTGGCACCTCTCCTGGGGGCGCCCAAACTACACAGGGGGCCCCGGCGCGTCCCGGGCGGTCCGGTGAAACTTCCCGGAACGCCGACAACGAGCGGGCCTCCCAGACGACGCACGGCAAGGCCCGCCTCGGCGCCGAGGCGGACTTAGTCGGCGAGCGGGACCACCTCCAGCGTCACGTAGCGCGGGCGCGGGCCGCCCAGGTCGTCGCCCAGCGCGTAGCGCACGAACCGGACCTTGGCCGCCGACCCGTCGGGCCGGACCACGACGAGCGTCCGGTCGGCCGTCGGCTCGACGCCGTTGGCGGCGTAGGTGTACCACCCGTTGCCGGACCCGTGGCACACGACGCGGGCGCTCCCACGCGGGCACGCGCCCTCGCCGTCGGCCCGGACCGCCTGGGGGCGCGCGGCGACCGACTCGAACGGGGCCTCGACCAGGACCCCGCGCAGGCCGCCCGGCCCGCTCGTCCCGCCGTTCAGGATCACCTCGGTCCCGCGCAGCCCGAGGTCCCAGGCCGTCGAGGCCGAGTCGGCGCGCGAGACGGCGTCGCCGGCGACCACGACGGCGCCGTCGCGGAGCGACACCAACGTGAACGGGCCGGCGGCGCGGCCCATCCCGGCCGAGTACGTCGGGACGGCGTCGAGAACGAGGGGGTCCTGGGCAGACGCGGGGACGGCGAGCAGGAGCGCGGCGAGCGCGAGCAGACGGAGCATGGGTCGGGTCGGTGGGAGCCCTGCCAACGACCGCGAGCGCGACGCCGCGCCCGCCGGTCGGTGAAGAGGCCGTCTAACCGAGCATCCGCTCCACCTCGTCGGCCGCCGCCGCCAGCGCGTCGGCCAGGCCCGCCGGGTTCTTGCCGCCGGCCGTCGCCAGCGTGGGCCGACCGCCGCCGCCGCCGCCGACCTTCTTGGCGAGCGCCCCGACCAGCTTGCCGGCCTGGACGCCCCGGGCCACCAGGTCGTCGGTGACCGAGGCCGCCAGCGTGGCCTTGCCCGCCTCGGCGTCGGCCGCGCCGAACACCGCGACCCCGCCGCCGCCCGACGCCGTCATCCGGTTGCGGGCGGTCTCGGCCAGGTCGCGCAAGGTGTCCATGTCGGCGCCCGCGATCTCGCCCGTCGCCACCCGGACGTCGCCGACCGTCGTGGCCTGGGCCAGGACCTGGTCGAGCCCGGCCGCGGCCTGGGCCTTGCGGAGCCCGGCGATCGTCGCCTCCAGCGACTTGAGGTCGTGCTGGACCCCCTCGACGGCGAGCGCGAGCCCGTCGGGCAGCTGCTTGAACTGACCGCGCGCGCCGGCCAGCTCGTCCAGCTCGCCGCGGAGCCAGTCGAGCGCGGCCTCGCCCGCGACCGCCTCGATCCGGCGGACGCCCGAGGCGACCGAGCTCTCGGACGTGATCTGGAACAGGCCGACCTCGCCGGTCGCGCCCAGGTGCGTCCCGCCGCACAGCTCGACCGACACCTCGGGGTCGAACGTGATGACGCGGACGTGCTCGCCGTACTTCTCGCCGAAGAGCGCCATCGCGCCCCGCTCCTTGGCCTCGGCGATCGGGCACGTCGCGCGCCTCGTCCTTCGGGATGTTGCGGAGCACGAGCGCGTTGACGCGGTCCTCGACCTGGCGGCGCTCGTCGTCGGTCAGCCGCTCGAAGTGCGAGAAGTCGAACCGGAGCCGGTCGGGCGCGACCAGCGACCCCTTCTGCTGGACGTGCGAGCCCAGCACCTCGCGCAAGGCGGCGTGCAGCAGGTGCGTCGCCGTGTGGTGGCGCATGATCCGCGGTCCGCCGGTCGGCGTCGACGGCGGCCGTCACCTCGGCCCCGGCCGCCTCGGGCAGCCGGTCGACGACGTGGACGATGGCGCCGTCGGCCCCCTTGACGGTGTCGAGCACCGCGACCGTCTCCCCGCCCACGCCGAGGCGGCCGGTGTCGCCGACCTGGCCGCCGGACTCGGCGTAGAACGGGGTCCGGTCGAGGACGAGCTCGTGGCGGGCGTCGTCGCCCTCGCCCACCGTCCGCGTCTTCAGGATGCGCGCGCCCTCGGCCACCAGCTCGTCGTAGCCGACGAACGTGACCTCGGCCGGGCGTGTCGGCCGTCGCGTCCCACAGGTCGACCTCCTCGTCGGCGATGGAGAACCCGGCGGCGGCGCGGGCCCGGTCGCGCTGCTCGCCCATCAGCTCCTCGAACCGCGCCTCGTCGACGGACAGCCCGCGCTCCCGAGCCATGACGGCGGTCAGGTCGGACGGGAAGCCGTAGGTGTCGTGCAGGAGGAAGGCGACCTCGCCGGGGACAGTCTTGTTCTCGGACCGCTGGCGGACGTCGGCGACGATGTCGTCGAGCGTGCTCCCGACGTACGCCTTCTGGAGCAAGTCGTGGACGCCGCGGTCCTGCGAGAGTCCGGAGGCGTCCTCGACGTGGTGCGCGACCGACTCGAACAGGTCGATCCCGCCCGCCAGCGTCCGCAGGAATGCTTCCTCCTCGCCGGTGATGATCCGGGCGGCCGTCTCCTGGGTCTCGACCAGTTCGGGGAACGCCTCGCCCATCTCGCCCGCCAGCGCGGGGAGGAGCGAGGCCAGGAACGGCTCGCGGAGCCCGAGCGCCTGGTAGCCGTAGCGGACGGCCCGGCGCAGGATCCGGCGGAGCACGTAGCCGCGGCCCGTGTTGCCCGGCAGCGCGCCGTCGGCGATGGCGACGGCGAGCGTGCGGACGTGGTCGGCCACGACGCGCATCGCGACGCGGACCCGCTTGTCGTCGGCGTCCGACTCGTCGTAGTCGTCGTACGCCTTGAGCCCGGCCGTCTGGGCGAGCGCGGCCAGGATCGGCGTGAACAGGTCCGTGTCGTAGTTCGACGTCTTGCCCTGGAGCACGGCGCAGATGCCGCTCGAACCCCATCCCCGTGTCGACGTGCTGGGCCGCCAGCGGCTCCAGCCGGATCGGCGTGTGGGCCTGGGCGTCCGGGTCCGCGTCGGCGTCCGGGGGCGCCGGGGTGCCCGCCTCGGCCTTGACCGCGTCGAACTGGATGAACACCAGGTTCCAGATCTCCATCACGCGCGGGTCGTCCTTGTTGACCAGGTCCTGGCCCGGGACGATGGCCCGCTCGTGGTCGTCGCGCAGGTCGACGTGGATCTCGGAGCACGGGCCGCAGGGGCCGGTCTCGCCCATCATCCAGAAGTTGTCCTTCGACGACTGGTACAGGATGTGGGCCGGCGGGACCGACGTCTCCTCGGTCCACAGGTCGGCCGCCTCGGTGTCCGGGCCCAAGCCGAGCGCGTCGTCGCCTTCGTGGACGGTCACGTAGAGCCGGTCCGGGTCGAGCCCCCAGCGGTCGACCAGCAGCTCCCACGCCCACCGGATCGCCTCCGCGCTTGAAGTAGTCCCCGAAGCTCCAGTTGCCCAGCATCTCGAAGAACGTGTGGTGGTACGTGTCGATGCCCACCTCGTCGAGGTCGTTGTGCTTGCCGCTCGACGCGCAGGCACTTCTGGGTGTCGGCCGCGCGCACGTACGGCCGCGTGCCGGTGCCCAGGAACACGTCCTTGAACGGGTTCATGCCGGCGTTGATGAACAGCAACGTCGGGTCGTCCTGGGGGACGATGGGCGCGCTGGGGACGATCTCGTGGCCCTTCTCGCGGAAAAAGTCGAGGAAGGCGTCGCGGATCTCCTGGGCGGACTGGGGGCGGCTCGGCATGGGTCGTCGGAAGCGGGCCGGGAAGCTACCCCGCCGGTCCGGGGCGGGTCCGGGCGGGGCGGGGATTCGACGTGAGGGCGCCCGCCTCGGCGGCGCGGCGAGCCGGGCCGAGGCCCGCGGGACCGCGGCCGAGGCCGGCCGATCGGGCGCGGAGCACCGTCCGGGAGAACGGGGTCGGCGGACCGGATTGGGCCCGGGCGGATCGGATTGGGCCCGGGCGGGGTAAGACGGTGTGCCCCATCGTGGGCCCCCCTCTCTCTCCCGCTCCCTCCCCACATGAACGACGTCTTCGTCCAAGTCGAGCAGACCCTCGGGCCGCTCTGGCCCGTGCTCCTCTTCCTCCTCCTCCTTCTCGTCGCCTACGTGGTGGCCAAGCTCGTCGCCGGGATCGTCCGGACGGCGCTCCGCAAGACCCGCCTCGACGACCGCCTCTTCCACACGTTCACCGACGGGCGGCCCCAGGTGTCGTCCGAGGGGATCGGCGCGTCGATCACGTTCTGGGTCGTGTTCGTGCTCGGCATCATCGTCGCGTTCGACGTCGTGAACCTGCGCGCGGTCAGCGGCCCCCTGGGGACGTTCGTCGACCGGGTGCTCGGGTTCCTGCCCAACCTGATCGGGGCGGCGCTGCTGGCCGTCATCGCCTACGCGGTCGCCAAGGTGCTCCAGATGATCGTGACGAAGGCGCTCGAGGCGGCCGGCCTGGACGAGCGCGTGGCGGCGGCCTCGGAGGGCGACACGAGCGCGTTCGTCCGCGGCGGGGGCATCCCCATCGCCTCGCAGGCCGTCGACTCGCACCCGGCGTCCGAGGTGGGCGCCGGCGCCGAGGCCGACATCGCCCAGGCCAAGGCGCGCGCCCAGGCCCGGGTGTCGGGCGACGCCCCGGCCTCGCGTGACGGCGCCAAGGCGTCGCTGGCCGAGACGCTGGGGACGGCCGTGTTCTACCTGGTCGTCCTGCTGTTCCTGCCCGCCATCCTGGGCGCGCTCGAGCTGGGCGGCATCCTGGCGCCGGTCCAGAACCTGGTCAACGAGATCCTGGGCTTCTTGCCCAACATCCTGCTGGCCGGGATCATCTTGATCGTCGGCGCCTTCGTGGCGCGGATCCTGCGCAAGATCGTCGCGAGCCTGACGTCGGCCGCCGGGGCCGACCAGCTCAGCGAGCGCGTCGGGCTCTCCCGGGCCACGGGTGGGACGAAGCTGAGCGACCTGCTGGGGCTCGTCGTCTACATCCTGGTCCTGGTCCCGGTGATCGTGGCGGCGCTCCAGGCGCTCCAGGTCGAGGCCGTGACCGCGCCGGCGAGCGCGATGCTGGGCCAGTTCCTGGAGGCCATCCCGCGCGTGTTCGTGGCCGCGCTCATCGTCGGGATCGCCTACGTCGTCGGCCGGCTGGTCGCGTCGCTGGTCAGCAACCTGCTGGCCGGGGTCGGGTTCGACCGGATGTTCGAGGGGCTCGGGTTCCGGTCGGCGGCGAGCGAGGCGACGGCGCCGACGGACCCCGGCGCGGCCGCCGAGGCGGGCACGCTCGACACGTCGCGGCCCTCGGGCATCGTCGGCGTCGTGGTCCTGGTCGGGATCATGCTGTTCGCGACCGCCGAGGCCGCCAACGCGCTCGGCCTGGACGCCGTCGCGCTGCTGGTCGCCGACTTTACCGTCCTGGCCGGCCAGATCCTGCTGGGGCTGCTGATCTTCGCGGCGGGCCTGTACCTGGCCAACCTGGCCTACTCGACCGTCCGGTCGTCGGGCACGAGCCAGTCCGAGACGCTGGCCGTCGCCGCGCGCGTGTCGATCCTGGTCCTGGCCGGCGCGATGGCGCTCAAGCAGATGGGCCTGGCCGACTCGATCGTCAACCTGGCGTTCGGGCTGATCCTGGGGGCCATCGCGCTCGCGGCCGCCATCGCGTTCGGGTGGGGCGGCCGGGACGTCGCCCGGGAGCAGATCGAGAAGCTCCGCGACCGGGCCGAGTCCGGCGACGCGCCGCGCGTGCTCAAGCCGGGCGCTAACGAGCCCGGCGCGAGCCCCCAGACGCGGCCGGACCTGACCGACACGACGCCCGGGTCTTGACCCGCCCCGCCCGCCTCGGGACCGAGGCGGGCGTTCTGCGGCCGGGCCGGACTCGGGGTGGAGGCGTGGGATGGGATGCCATACAGGCTCGTCCACTTCCCTGCTCTCCTCCCTCCTGATCCCCCCGCCTCGGTCCCGAGGCGGAGGCCCCTGCGCCCCCATCGGCTCCGGCCGGTGGGGGCGTGTGCGTTCGGGCGAACCCCGAGGGGGGGCCGACCGTCCCACGGCCTCCCCTCTCCGCCGCCGATGCAAGCCGACACGCTGTTCTCAGGGTCCGTCGTTCAGGACACCGTCATCACGGCCGCCCCGGCGGCGCCGCCGGCCGACACGGCGGCGGTCTCGGTCGCCGAGGCGACGGGCCAGGCCGTCGACACGGTCCAGGGCTTCGTCGACACGTTTTTCGCCTCGCTGCCGCGTGTGGCCGTGGGCATCGTCGTCGTCCTGTTCTTCTGGCTGGTCGCCCGGGGCGTCAAGAGCGCGGTCCACCGGATCACGCCGGGCCCCATCGACTCGCCCATCGGGATGGTCCTGGGCCGGGTCGCGACGGCGTTCCTGCTGGTGCTCGGCGTCCTGGTCGGGCTGGTCGTCGTCTTCCCGACGTTCACGGTGACCGGGCTGGTCGGCGCGCTCGGCGTGGGCGGCGTGGTGATCGGGTTCGCGTTCCAGGACACGTTCCAGAACCTGCTCGCCGGCGTGCTCTTGCTGCTCCGCCAGCCGTTCCGGATCGGCGACGAGATCACGTCGGGCGAGTTCACCGGGACCGTCGAGTCGATCGAGACCCGGGCCACCTTCATCCGGACGTACGACGGCCGCCGGGTCATCATCCCGAACAGCCAGATCTACTCGGACCCGGTCCAGGTGATCACGGCCTACGGCATGGTCCGGAGCCAGTACGACATCGGGATCGGCTACGGCGACGACGTCGACAAGGCCAAGCAGATCGCGCTCGACACGGTGGCCGGCATCGAGGGGATCCTGAGCGACCCGGCCCCCGACGTGCTCACGTGGGACCTGGCCGGGTCCAGCCTCAACCTCCGCCTGCGCTGGTGGACCGACCCCAAGCGGGCCGGCGTGGTCAAGACGCGCGACCGGGTGCTCCAGAACATCGCGGCCAAGATGGCCCAGGGTGGCATCGACCTGCCGTTCCCGACCCAGGTCGTCCTGTTCCACGACCAGACCGAGGAGACCGACGGCGACCGGACGCGCCAGCGCGAGGGGTGGCCGGCCGGCGACGACCCCCCGCGCCCGGCCCGCCTGGTCGACGCCGAGCGCCGGGGCGACGGCGCGCGGGGCTCGGCCCCACCCCCCCCGCAGCCTGACGCTCCCACTCCCCCCGCCTCGGTCCCGAGGTGGCGGGGGTGCCCGCTGGTCGAGCGGTTCGGCGAGGGCGCCGGCCCACTCAAGACCTAGACGGCGACCTCGACCGTGTCACCCCGGTGCCCGGTCTGAAGCGTCACCTCGGTGACCGGCTCCTGCACGTATGGGTTCAACCGCCCCACTTCTCCCGGGCACCGACCACCAGCGCCGCCGCTCCCCCGAAGGCGAGCACAGCGGCCAAGATGCAGAGACCGACGAAGGCCGCTAGCGAGCGAGGTCGGGAAGCCGCGGCCCGAAGCCGAGACCGGAGCGTCTGCGGCCCCCGCAGGAGGTAGCCTACGGGGTCACGGACGAAACGGGCAAGGCTTGTCAGAATGGGCGTTGCCAGGGCCGCGACCAGTGCCATCATGCCCACCACGCCGAGCCCTCCACCTACCCATGCTCCTCCACCGAGCGCGAGGGTCGTGGTCGTGATCAGGGCGAGCACTCTCGCCTGGGTAGCCCGTCGCTCCCGCCGGAGACGCCGCGTAACCGTCCGTGCTGGCGTGGGGTCCGGTGGTCTCGCCCATGCATTCCAGGCCCTGTAGGCGTGGTCGAACCGGCTCGCGAGTACGAGATATTCGTCGCCCCAGCCCCCTGAGACGGCCGTCTCCTGGAGAGCCCCGGTTGGGAGATACAGGACGCGGAGGGCGTGCCCCGGGTGATCGCCCGCCTGGACCCGGGCGAGGGCGGACTCGAGCTCGGATGCGACATCGTCCTGGTCGTGCCGTCTCGTGAACCCGAGCGTGTCGAGGATGACGCGTTCGAGTTGGGACGTGGCCTCTCCGTCCCTCTGGCTGGCCTCGAGAGCGAACCCGAGGTGGTCGAGCGACCGCTGCCGAGTGCCGACCGTCACCGTTCGCCGGGCGCAGTCGACGTGGACTTCTATCGCGGGGACCGTGCCGGGATATCTCCGGACGGTTAGCACAACTGCTGAATCGCTTTGCCACCGGGCGGAGTCTAGCGACCACCCTTCAGAAATCAGAGCGCCGATTGAGGACGTCCCCCCTTCTAGGCTCGCTATGGTTTCACCAGTCTCGACGTCGTAGATCGCAGGCGCGAAGACCCATTCGGAGGGGCGCATCTCGATTGGCACCACTGTCACGCCGTAACGTCCGTCTGGAGACTGTGAGCGATACGATGAACGTGGCAAGGGAGATAGGCGACAGGGGGCCGTGTAACAGTTAGACGCTCAGCTGCGAGAGGCTGAGGCACTGGAGTTTCAGACGGGCAACGTAAGCGCCGACGCCGACCAGAGCCAAGAGCGCTGACGCCTATCGTCGGCCTGCAGCGGCAGGTTCTACCGCCCGAGTTCCTGAACTCGCACAGCCGTCCCGGTTGCCGTGCGCCAAGAGAAGCTGCTGTCACCCTCATGGACCTCGTCGTAGTCCACACGCACGACCGTGTCGGCTCCCACACGACGTGCGGCGACTTCTAGGCGTTGGTTGAGGTCTGCAATCGTGCCGGGTGACCCATACCCTCCCTCCGTACGAACCGATACAATGGCGACCTCCTCGTAGGGCACAGAGAGATCTCCGGTCGTCACCCGGACGGGCGTAGACGGATCCAACTGCGGGTACACCGTTGACGACAACTGAGAGGTCTCCACTCGCTCGGGCGTCTGGTTCGCGAGAAGAGGGATCAGGGCGAGTTCGCACCCGCACAGGAAAGCCGAGGCGAGGAGGGCCGTAAGTGCGAGGCGCATGGTCGTGCTCAGGATGGTGTTGAGCAGAAGCCGCCGCCCCGGTCTAGCTAGTAACTGGCGAGGCGGTAGAACAGTTGACCGCTCAGCCGCCCCAAGCTGAGGGTACGGCGGCGGGACGAAGCACAGAATACGCGGACGGCTGACGGAACTTGAAGCGCTGGCGCTTGGGGTCGGCCTGCAGCGGTGGGCTCTACCGCCCGGCCGGATACACGTAGTAGTTGGGCTGGGCAAACGCCACGAACTGGCTCGCCTCCGTTTCCAGCATCGCCGCTCTTTCTTCCTCCTCTCCCTCAGGGACACCGAGAAGAACGAACTCAGCGACGGTCCCCTTCCACTCAAGCTCCGCGTCCGCCTCGACGTACGGCGAAAGTCCGCCACCCCCACGCCGTCCTTCAGGTCCACGAGCACTTCGCCCGGTACGAAGAGCGCTTCCTCGTCGGAGGTGGTGTCGCAGGCGGCAAGCGCCAGTGGGGCGAGAAGAGCGAGGGCGAGCACGAAGCGGGACATAGCAGCGGGAAGAGGTGGGGTTGGCATCCTACGGCGTTGGCTCAGCTACCGCAGGGCAACAAGGCGGTATAACGAGTGGCCGCTTAGCCGCGACGGGCACGGCTGGCGGTGGGAACGAGCGGCAGGATACGCGGCGTCTGAACGAGCCGAGAACGCTGATGCCCGGCGTCGGCCTACAGCGGCTGGTTCTGCCGCCCCTACCTCTGAGGCTCAACGGCGAACGTGAGCCGGCCGTCGTTGACCCGGAGCGTGTCGAGCCCGAGGTTCTCCCGGTCCCCGACGGCCACGAAGCTGAACGTCCCAGTCAGCTCCCCCGGTCGGTCGCTAGCCGCGAGCGCGATCCGGTTCCTCTCGTCCGGGGTCGGGATGAGGAAGTCGCAGACCGTGTCGCCGCCACCGTCGACAACAAGGAGCCCTCGGATACCGGGCCCCTCCCCGCTGCGGCGGAGGTCTTGGACACCGGGCTCCGGGTCGAGGAAGAAGGTGGCGCTGAGGCTACAGGACACGCCGTCGACGCGGGGGAGCGGAGCGTCGATGTCGACCCGTCCGAACTCCGGAAGGTACCGGACCTGAACGCTGTCGGAGAAGGCGACCCCGTTCGCGACCCCGCTGACGAACCCGTCGAACGGATCGGGTTCCTGCTCGGGTTGGACCGGCGCGGTGTCGCAGGCGGCGAGGGCGCAGAGCGCGGAGAGGGCAGCGAGGTGGAGGCGCATGGCGGGGCGGGCCAGGTTGGCAAAGGCGGCAGAACAGATAGACGCTCAGCCGCGAGAAGCTGAGGCGCTGAAGGTGGAGGCGAGCAACGTAAGCGCCGGTGCCACCCGACAGCAAGAACGCTGGCGCCTATCGTCGGCCTGCAGCGGCGGGTTCTACCGCGCGGGGACTTACTGCCCGCATGGTCCGGTTTCAGCACCGAGAGAAAGTGCGCCGTCGCCATTGGCTAGCGGCGTGACGGCGACGGCCCACGGCGATCCGGTGTCGTCTGTCGTAACGCAAGGTGTCAGGCCGACGGCGTCCACTCTGATCTCGCTGCCAGAGGCGACCACCCTGTCCACGCGCGCGCTCGTCCTTCCGGAGCGGGACGGGCCGTGGAACACAAATACTGCCATTTCCGAGTCGAAGTCGGGCGCCGACAAGCGGACGCCGCCCAGGCGCTCGTTGGCAACGGCGTCGAACTCAGCGTCCGTCCTTGCGACCACGACGATAGGCTCGGTCGCATTTGCGAAGTGCCCTTCCGCGACCACCTCGAACGGAAGGTCGCGAGGCTCAACGGTGGCGGAGTCACAAGCCGCTAGTACAAGTAGGACGGCGAGTAGGCGGATCATGGCAGGGAGGCAGCGCGGTAGAACAGAAGGCGCTTCAGCCGCCGAGAGGTAACGGCGAAGCGGTGGGACGAAGCTATGACTAGCGGGACGTTCGGACGAGCCGAGAACGCTGACCCTCTCGGTCGGCCTGCAAGCGCGGGTTAGCGCGCCGGGCGGTAAGGCTTCCGTTCTATTCCGCCTTTACGCAGAGCGCCGCGTGGTGGGCATGGTACAGCGTGGTCCACACGGAGCCGAGGCGGCGGGGCAGCGCGTACTCCGTCAGCCACTTCGCAGCCCGCCGCACACGTCCGGCCTCCCCGTACGCGAAGGCGAACGTCCCCGCGTTGAGGTACGGAGCATAAGTCCTCGACTTCACGACCCGCCAGCCGGACCGTTCGAGGAGGGCTTCGAACGACTGCCGGTCGAAGAACTGCACGTGACCCGCGCCATGGTTCGAGCGGTCCGTGACGAGCGCCTTCAGCCGACCGAACGGGAGGTTCTCCAGCGGCACTTCCGCGATGAAGTGGTCCGTCGGTACGTCGAGAAGCGCAGACAGAAACACTTCCGGTTTCTCAAGATGCTCGACGACGTGAGTCGCAAATGTAAGGTCGTAGTGGCCTTCCCCAAAGGGGTCAGGGACGACCGTCACGTCGGCGGTCGCCGCTTGTACATCAGGCTCAGTCCGTTCTAGCACTGCGATAGCGTCATCGGAGAAGTCGACGGCGAAGTGCTCGGTTCCGACCCCGCGGCGTCGGAGTTCACCGATGACGGCGCCCGTGCCAGCCCCGACCTCGATCACGGAGCGGGGGGAGAGCTCGGCGTCGCGTAGGAGGGATTGGATGGAGTCCGCCTTCAGACGGGCCGTCCTCCGGAGCCACTCCGTTTCCCGGTCAAGCTCCGAACGGAACTTCGCGGCGTAGAAGTCGCGCCCGGAGAGGCCGGAGGCGAGGGCATTGGGTTCGCTCATTCGAGTGCTGGGTGAGGCGCGCTAACAGATTGCGGCTCAGCCGCGCGGGGCTGACGCCGTGAGGTTGGAACGAAGCAATGTAGACGCCGAAGCCCGCACGAACTGAGGACGCTGGAGCCCCGCGTCGGCCTGCAGCCGCGGGTTCTACGGCGCCGGAGCGCTGGGGCGGTAGAGCCGATCCGGCGGCGACCCGAGCCGGCTCGCGGCGGCCTGCCTGGCGAACTCCTCTCGGTCCCCGACTCGGCTGAGCGCCCAAGCCCACCAGCGTGACGAGGCTATGTACCACCAACACCAGCCGACCACGAACGGCAGAAGGAAGGCGAGGAGCGCGGGCCATCCCGTGAGGCCGGCGTGCCTACCGTACACGACAACTGCACCGAGGCCGCCAGCGAGGACTGCGATGCTAGACCACGTGACGCCGAGGATGCCTATCCAGATAGCTCTGCTGACGGAGACGGTGGCGTTCATGCGGAGGCGCCGTAGAACAGTTGACCGGTCAGCCGCCCTAAGCTGAGGGCTGGCGGGTTGGCCGAAGCTACGGAGACGCCGACGCTACGACCGAAGCAAGGACGCTGGCGCTTAGGGTCGGCCTGCAGCGGCGGGTTCTACCGCGCCGGGCTAGGCAGCTCGCTACCTGAACTGCTTGTGGTACAGAGCGACCACGTGAGTATCGAGCCGCACCCCGCCCACGTAAAACTCCTCGCCGACGAACGGACCGTGGACACCGCGTCTCAACGTGCGTATTGAGTCCCGCCGGTAGATATCGGAATGCTCGGCTAGGAACGCCAGCGCCCGCCCGAACTCCCCTGGCCCGTCCGGTTCGTCCCGGCATACTTCTCGGTCTTGGGGCCAAACGGTCGCGTTTACATACGCCCACCAAGCGGCGGTCGTGTCGCCAGCGGCGAGGAAGCCGTCCCCGGTTCGGACCTGAGACAGCATTGTCGTGCGGCGGTCCTCGTCGCAAAGCGGGAGGTCGCGCGAGGCCGTGCAGCCTCCGGCGAAGATCAGAACCGAAAGGAACGTGAGGTGACGCACTTTGGAGCGCGGTAGAACAGTTGACCGCTCAGCCGCCCTAGGCTGAGGGCGCAGCGGTAGTCCAAAGCTACGGACGCGCCGACGCCCCGTCGGGACTGAAAACGCTGGCGCCTAGGGTCGGCCTGCAGCGGTGGGTTCTGCCGCGCGGCTCACTGTGCTCGGTTGAGCCGGACGTGGGTCGTCAACCGCGCACCGACCGTGCTGACCTCAGGGTTCACGTTGGCTGAGACATCTACGCCGAGGCCGATACCAGCGCCGACCTCTACAATGGCCGAGCCGTTGAGCGCGACGCCAGCGGTCAGATACGGGTCGCGTCCTCGACTGGGCCGCTCTGTTCTGACCCGGCTTAACCCCCACACCAGGGAAGGACCCGCATAGGTCCCGAGGTGAACCCGCCCGCGCCGAGCGCGGATGCCACCGCTTAGGCTGACCGCTTGTACCGATGTCGGGTCCGCCGTACCGAGCACCAACTCGACGCTGGAGTCGATCCCGAGCCGCACGGCAAACTGGCGGCCGGCGCTCACGTGTGCGCCGAACCCCGCGAAGAGCGGGGCCGCCTCGATTCCCGCACTCACGTCCGCCCACCACGCAACGCCTTCGGGCGTCGCCAGCCGAGGCTCGGCATCTTGTCCGGTGGCCATGGGCACGACAGCACCGAGCGCGAGTAGGAGGCAGAGGAGTCTCATGGATGGGTCCTAGTAGGAGGGCCGTCAAGATGCCTCACGCTGAGACCCAACTCGTAGTCCGTTTGAACTACAGCGGTAGCGCGGCAGAACATTTCGGCCGCTTAGCCGCCGGGGCTGATGGCACGGCGAGTGAACGAGCGAAAGTGGCGCTGCCGCTCGCACGAGCCGAGAGCGCTGACGCCCCCGGTCGGCCTACAGCGGCGGGTTCGGCGGCGACGCTTAGGGTACAGCCCCCTTGAATGACACCGAGTAATCACCCTCGACCGGGGCGTTGAAAGCCACGAGGTCGATCGGGTAGACCACCGCTCGACACGGCCCCAAGTCAGGAAGTGGCTTGAGCCGGACCTCCACTTCGCGGCCGAACTGGAACGCCGACTCGATGAGGCTGACCCGGTTCTCGCATCCCGTCCGCTGGGTCCCTCCGTAGAACACCCCCGCTACGAACTGCCGCTCAAAGTCGACGGGCGGCACGGGGCTAGGTCCCCCGTTTCCGATCCAGAACGCCTCCCACTCCGAGGCAGACCGGATGACGGTCGTGCCCGTGACTTGAACTCGGACCGCCTCGGTCTCCTCCACGAGTTCGAGCGGGAGTATCCGGTCGGGAGATCCGAAATCGCACCCAGTGAGCAGCGCGGCCACGCACACCGCGCTTATGCGAATCGTCGAGGTCATGACAGTTGAGGTGATTGGGATCGAGAGATAACGGTGGGGCGACGCCGCCGAACAGGGTTTTATACGGACTCGATCCTGATAACGCGCAGGCCGAATCACGATAACGCCGGGAGGTTACGGGCTATCTCCTTGCTCTGCAAGCCGCACGCCTCGACGCCCGCGCGTTATCCGGACGCCGGACGGATAACCCTCCACAGCCCGCCTCGGCACCGAGGCGGGCACACCCGAAACCACTCGCCCGTCGGAACGATCTCCCGGGTGGCCGGGGGTTCAGAACGCGAACACGACGCTGACCTCGGGCCGCAGCCGGATCCGTCGCTCCTGGGAGTCCTCGGGCGGCTGCTGGCCCGCGGATCGGTCAGCGAGCGACGGCAACGCGACAACGGCGGACGGGAGCAGGGCGAGGCTGGGAGAGACGTGCCAAAGTCCGGCCTCCCTCCCTGATGCGATCGGACCAGGCGCTAGAGCCCCCGGGCCCGGTCCGCCTCGACGCGCTCCTGGAGCGCCTCGAACGTGTCGCCGCCGTAGCGCTCCACGAGGGCGACCGCGATCTCCCAGGCGACCGTCGCCTCGGCGACCGTGCTCGCGGCCGGGACGCTGGTCACGTCGCTCCGCTCGTAGCGGGTCGGCTGGGCCTCGCCCGAGGCCAGGTCGGCCGTGCCGAGCGGCTTGATGAGCGTCGGGATCGGCTTCATCGTGCCGCGGACGACGAGCGGCTGCCCGTTCGAGATGCCGCCCTCGACGCCGCCGGCGTGGTTCGACGTGCGGCCCCAGCGCGCGACCCCGTCCGCCTCGGTCCGCGTGATGGGGTCGTGGACCTCCGACCCCGGCCGCCGTCCGACGAGCCAGCCGTCGCCCACCTCGACGGCCTTCTGGGCCTGGATCGACAGGATGGCCTGGGCCAGCCGCCCGTCCAGCCGGCGGTCGCCCTGGACGTAGCTCCCCAGCCCGACCGGCACGCCCGTCGCCACGACCTCGTAGACGCCGCCCAGGGTGTCGCCGGCCTTCTTGGTCGCCTTGATGTGCTCGACGGCCCGGCCGGACAGGTCCGCGTCCAGCATCCGGACGTCCGACTCGTCGGCGGCCTGGTAGACCGCCCGGGCCCCGCCCTGAGCCAGCAGCGCGTCGCGCACGCCCTCCCACGCCGACGGGTCGTCCTCGCCGACCTCCCCGAGGCGGACGACGTGGCTCCCGACCTCGATGCCCAGCGCCCGCAGCATCTGGCGCGCGACCGAGCAGCACGCGACGCGCATCGCCGTCTCGCGCGCCGACGACCGGTCGATCACCGCGCGGACGTCGGGCCCGTGGGGCGGCCGGTCGAACCCGTACTTCTGGGCGCCCACCAGGTCGGCGTGGCCGGGCCGGGGCAGCGTGATCCGCTCGATCCCCTCGCCGTCGCCGTCGACGGCCATCTTCTCGGGCCAGCCCGTCCGGTCGGCCTCGTAGGCCGCGTTGGGCAGCAGGAGCGCGACGGGGCTCCCCATGGTGTGGGAGAACCGGATGCCGCCCAGCACCCGGACCCGGTCGCGCTCGACCTTGGCGCGCCCGCCCCGGCCGAACCCGAGCCAGCGCCGGGCCAGGTGCTCGTCGAGGTCGGCGGGCTGGACCGGGACGCCGGCCGGCATCCCCTCGACGATGCCGACGAGCGCTTCGCCGTGCGACTCGCCGGCGGTGAGGTAGCGGAGGGACATGCGGGTACCGGGGGTGAGAACCCGCAAGGTCGTCCGCCTCGGTCCCGAGGTGGGCGGAGTCGGGTGGAACTTTCCAGGATCACGGCCGCCCCCCTGCCGACCCGTCCGCGTCGGGCGCCCGGGCGCGCGTCGTCAGCCCGGCCCCCGGGCCCTCACTCCACGAACGGCGAGGCCAGGTCGTAGAACGCCGTCCGCCCGTCGGGCCGGCGGACGCGCAGGAGCGCCGGCCGGTCCATCCGGGCCAGCCGGGCCAGCGCGACCCGGGCCTCCTCGGCCGTCGCGACGGGCTGGCTCTCGACCTCGACCACGACCGTCCCGCGCGGCAGCCCGTCGAGCTCGGCCGCGCTGCCCGGCTCGATGGTCTCGACGTAGGCCCCGTTCTCGAACCGGCGCCGCTCGGTCCGGGTCAGGTCCCGGAACCGGACGCCCCAGTCGGGCGCCTCCGACCGGGCGACCTCCTCCTCCGGGCCCGGCGCGGCCGGCGGGGCCGGCGTCGGCGTGCTCGCGAACCAGTCCTCGAGCGACGGGTCGCGCGGGTCGGTCAGCGTCGTGCGGAAGTTGCGGGTCTCGCGCCCGCGCCAGACGGCCATCTCGACCGACTGCCCGGGGCTGAACATGGCCATCCGGCTCTGGAACTGGTTGGGCTCGTCGACCCGGCGCCCGCCGACTTCGAGCAGGATGTCGCCGGGGCGGACGCCGGCGCGCGCGGCCGGGCCGCCCGAGACGACGCGGGTCACCAGCACGCCGTGGACCTCAGCCATGCCGGCCTCGCGGGCCTCGGCCCGGTCGACCGGGTAGACCTCGACGCCGAGGTAGCCCCGCCGGACCTCGCCGTAGCGGATCAGGCTCTCGGCCACGACGCGCGCCAGGTTGATCGGGACGGCGAACCCGTAGCCGGCCGCGTACCCGTTCTCGGACGCGTTCGCCGTCACCACCCCGATCACCTCGCCGCGCAGGTTGACGAGCGCGCCGCCCGAGTTGCCCGGGTTGATGGCCGCGTCGGTCTGGATAAAGTCCTCGATGGCGAACTCGTTCGGGATCGCGTTGAGCCCGCCGCGCCCCAGCGCCGACACGATCCCCGAGGTGAACGTGTTCTTTAACCGGAACGGGCTCCCGACCGCCAGCACGAACTCGCCGACCTCGACCGCGTCCGAGTCGCCGAGCGAGGCGACCGGCAACGGCTCGTCGTCGCCGACGCCGACCTCGAACAGTCGGAGCACGGCGATGTCCGTCGTCGGGTCGCGGCCGACGACCTCGGCCCGGTACTCCCGCTTGTCCGACGGGAGCACGACGACCGCCTCGGTCGCCCGGGCGACCACGTGGGCGTTCGTCAGGACGTAGCCCGAGGGCGAGATGATGATGCCCGCGCCCGCCTCGGTCTGGCCCCGGGCGAAGCCGGCGCCGAGCTCGACCTCGACGTAGACCACGGCCCGCTCGACCTCGCGCGCGACCAGGACCGTCTGGCGGCTGATGTCGACCAGGTCGGGCACGTCGGAGGCGGCCGCCGGCGGGGGCCCCTCGGCCCCGATCTGGATCGTCTCGACGTCGGCCGGCGCGGCCGGGCGGCCCGCCGACCGGCGCCTGGGTCACCTGGGGCACCGGGTCGGGCTGGAGCAGCCGGACGACGGGCAGCCCGAGGAGGACGCCGACCGACAACGCGGCCAGCGCGAACAGGAGACGGCGGAGGGTCACGGTCGCGGGGGGTGAGCCGGACGCGGCGCCGGGACGAATCCGGGCGCCGCGACGTCGGGGAAAGAACATACGTTGGACCGTCGCGATTCGTCCCTCACGCGCCCCACCGCCCACATCTTCACCGACCCGCCAACCGCCCTCACGCGCCCCCGATCCGCCCTGTTCGCGCTCGTCGGCGACGTGACGGGCTCGTCGCGGGCGCTCCGCCAGCTCCGCGTGCTCGCCCAGGCGGGCGTGGCGACGACGGTCGTCCAGACCGCCCGGCCCCGGGACCCCGGCGCGCTGCCTGCCGGCGTCGCGCTCGACGTCCGGACCGTCGAGGGGTCGGGTCCGGCCACGTTCTGGCGGGCCCACCGCGCGGTCGCCCGAGCGGCCCAGTCCCGGCCGGCCGGGCTGATGCTCGCGAGCGACCTCTACACCTTGCCCGCCCTGGCCCGGTCGGCCCGGCGCCACGGCTCGGCCCTGGTCTACGACGCCCGCGAACTGTACGCCGCGCTCGACTCGACGGCCGGGCGGCCCTGGGTGGCCGCCGTCTGGGCCGCCGTCGAGCGCCGGTACGCCCCCCGCGCCGACGCCGTGCTCACGGTCGGCGACGCCATCGCGGACCGGCTGGCGGCGAGCGCCGGCGTCGCCCGCCCGCTCGTGCTCTACAACGCCCCCGAGACCCCCGAGCGCGCGCCCGAGGCGGACCGCGACGCGCTCCGACGCGCGCTCGCGCTGCCCGACGACGGCCGGCTGGTCGTGCTCTACCAGGGCCTGTTCCGCCACGGCCGCGGGCTGCCGGCCCTGGTCGAGGCCGCCCGGCGCGTCGACGGCGTCCGGTTGGTGCTGATCGGCGAGGGCGCGCTGGCCGACGAGGTGGCCCGCAGGGGCGCGACGCTGGGCGACCGGCTGGCCGTCCACCCGTTCGTCCCGCCCGACCGGCTGGCCACGCTGACGCCCGGCGCCGACCTGGGCGCGTGCCTCATCGAGCCGCTGACGGAGAGCCTGCGCCTGAGCCTGCCCAACAAGCTGTTCGAGTACCTTGCCGCCGGCGTCCCCGTGGTCGCCAGCCCGCTCCCCGAGATCCGAGCCGTCGTCGACCGCGGCGTGGGCGTCCTGGCCGACCCCGCCGACCCCGGCGCCGTCGCCGGCGCCCTGCGCCGGTCGCTCGACCCCGACCTCCGGGCGCAGTGGGCGGCACGCGCCCCGGCCGCCCTCGACCCCTACACATGGAACCACGGTCGGCGCGCGTTCCGCGACCTGATCGACCGCCTCCTCCCCCCGACATGACCAAGGCCCTGCTCGCCCTCCTGCTCGCTCTGCCGCTCGCCGCGAGCGCCCAGGTCGACGCCTCCGTCGTCCCCGCCGACGCGCCCACCTGGCACACGATGGAGGACGCCATCGCCGCGGCCCAGACCGACGACCGGATCGTGCTCGTCTACGGCTACGCCTCGTGGTGCGGGTTCTGCGCCAAGTTCGACGCCGAGGTCTTCACCGACGACGACGTCCAGGCCTACCTCAACGAGCACTTCGCGCCGGTCCGGCTCGACATCGAGGGCCAGGACACGGTCCAGTTTTTCGACGCCGCCGTGACCGGCCGCGAGCTGGGCGGCGCCATGGGCATCTCGGGCACGCCGACCAACGTGTTCGTCGACGCCGACGGGTCGCTCATCACCAAGCTCCCGGGCTTCACCGACGCCGAGACGTTCCTGTACGCGCTCCAGTACATCCACGAGGAGGCCTACCAAACGACGCCGTTCGACGCCTACATCGTCTCGCGGCGGACCGGCCTGAGCCTGCGCCAGTCGGTCGGCGACCTGACGGCCCCGGCCCGGGAGGTCCCGCTCCCGGAGGCCCAGTAGCCCCCGGCCGCCTGCGCGTCTCGTACCACCCGGACTACGTCGTCCCGCTCCCCGAGCGGCACGCGTTCCCGATGGGCAAGTTCTCGGCCCTGCGCGGGCTGCTGGTGGCGGAGGGCGTGGTCGCCGAGTCCGAGATCGTCGCGCCCCGGGAGGCCGACTGGGGCGACCTCCTGCTGGTCCACACGTCGGGCTACCTCGACGCGCTGGCCGCGGTCGCCTTGACGAGGGCCCAGGAGCGGCGGATGGGGCTGCCCCAGAGCGCGGCGCTCGTCCGCCGGAGCCGGCTGGCCGTCCAGGGCACGATCAACGCGGTCTCGATGGCGCTGCTCGACGGCGTCGCCGGCAACCTGGCCGGCGGGACGCACCACGCGATGCCGGACGGGCCCGAGGGGTTCTGCGTGCTCAACGACGTGGCGGTCGCGCTCCGCGTGCTCCAGCGCTCGGGCTGGATCCGGCGCGCGCTCGTGCTCGACCTCGACGTCCACCAGGGGAACGGGACGGCGCTCTTTTTCGGGGGCGAGCGGGCGTGGCCGGCCGGCGGGGTCTACACGGTCTCGGTCCACGGCGCGAACAACTTCCCGTTCCGCAAGCCGCCGTCGACGCGCGACGTGGGGCTGGCCGACGGGACCGGCGACCCCGCCTACCTCGGCGTCCTGGCCGACCTCCTCCCCCGGGCGCTCGCCGAGGCGGACCCGGACGTGGTCGTCTACCTCGGCGGCGTCGACGTGGTCGCCGAGGACCGGTTCGGCCGGCTGGCGCTGTCGCGCGACGGGCTGGCGGCCCGCGACCGGATGGTGTGCGAGGCGGTCCGCGACGCCGGGGTCCCGCTGTGCCTCCTGCTCTCGGGCGGCTACGCGGCCCGACGGACGCCGGGGCAGGCGCCCGAGACGCTGGCCGCGGCGACGGCCGACCTGCACGCGACGATGTACCGCCAGGCGCGGGCGGTCTACGGGGGACGAGCCGGCCCGCCCGCCCCGGTCGCTCAGTCGACCCCGTGACTCGGCCGGCCGCGGCGGCTCGCCCGGCGCAGGGATCGAGGCCGTCCCCCGGCCCGCCTCGGCGCTACGTTGGGCGGAGCCTGCCCCCGCCCCGATGTCGCGTCTCCTCTTCGTGCTCGTCCTCACGCTCGCCGGGTGCCGCGCGGCCCAGGTCCCGGCCGAGACCGGCGACGACGGCACGCTGCGCGTGATGAGCGCCAACATCCGCGTCGACGTGGCGTCCGACGGCCCCGACGCCTGGCCGTCGCGGCGCGACGCCGTCGCCCGCGTCCTGACCGAGGCGGACTTGGTCGGCGTCCAGGAGGCCACGCCGGCCATGCTCGCCGACCTCGACGCGCGCCTGCCGGGGTTCGCGCGGACCGGCGACGGGCGCGACGCGGACCGCGGCGGCGAGGCCAGCGCGATCTACTACCGCACCGGCCGCCTGGCCCTCGTCGACGGCGGCACGTTCTGGCTGTCGGAGACGCCCGACGTCGCCGGCAGCCAGTCGTGGGACGCCGCGCTCCCCCGGGTCGCGACGTGGGGCCGGTTCCGGGACCGCCGGAGCGGCGCCGAGCTGGTCCACCTGAACACCCACTTCGACCACGTCGGCGAGACGGCCCGGCGCGAGGCGTCTCGGCTGATCGCGGCCCGGCTGCCCGGCCTGGCGGCCGGCGGCGGCGCCGTCGTCACGGGCGACCTCAACGCGACGCCCGAGAGCGAGCCGGTCACGACGCTCGTCGACGGGCTCGGGCTGAGCGACGCCCGGACGGCCGCGCCCGCCTCGGGCCCCGCCCGGACCTGGAACGGGTTCGGCCAGGCGACCGACGACCGCCGGATCGACTACGTGTTCACGCTCGCGCCCGCCCGGGCCCTGGCGGTCCGCACCGTGACCGAGACGGTCGGCGACGTGCTGGGGACGGAGAGCCGGCGCGAGCTGTCGGACCACTACTTCGTCGAGGCGACGGTCGCTCCCGAGTAGGGGCGGAGACGGCCTGGACGTCCCGGGCGCCACTGCGAGAGCGACACAAATCGTAACGACGGGATGGCCAGTCCCGTGCACCTTTGTCGTCGCACGCGGTGACAGCCGCGAGGCTGCGTTCGGGTACCCGACCGTGGAGACACCCGGGCCGCCGGCGACCGCGCGGCCCTCCCGGTCGGACGTGGCCCTGAGATCCGCCGACGCGCGGACGGCTCACGGCGCCTGGCCTGGGGACCCGCCTCCGATCGCACGCGCCGGCGGCCGACCGGGCCGCCGCCGCGCCTGGACGTCCCGTCCACCCCGCTCCTTCCCCTGGCCCCATGAGCACCCTGTCCGGAACCACGACCTGCCGCACCGGCAGCCCACGCCGCACCCAGACCCTGGCCGGCGCCACCCTCGTCTTTTACCGCTCCAAGCCCTCCGACGACGCCTCCCGCTGGGGGTGGACCCCGCTCGACGCGCTCCCCGACGGCGAGATCGGCCGGGCCGTCGTCGCCGCCGACGGCTCGTTCGAGACCGACCTCAACCTCGACGGCGGCGCGGTCCTGGTCGCCGCCGAGGTGGACCGGCTCGCCTACGCCCCGTCGACCGACCGGACGGCGCGGGGCGTGCTCGGGACGGGCGCGTTCGGGGACGACCAGGCCCTCGCCATCGACCTCCCGAGCGAGGCGTTCTGCGCCCTCCTGCGCGCGCTCGACCTGTGGCTCGTCGCCGGCAACGTCGGCGACTGCGGCCAGCAGCCGACGCCGGCGGCCGGCGCGACGGTCTCCGTCTTCGACCGGGACATCACCCAGGACGACCCGCTCGGGAGCGACGTGGCCGACGCGGCCGGCGAGTTCGAGGTGTTCTTCACCCGGGCCGACTTCCACCGGATCCCGCTCCTGCCGCCCCCCTTCGACTCGATCCTGCCCCACGAGCTGTTCGGCGGGCCCGACGTCTACCTCCGGGTCGAGTTGGGCGGGGCGACGCTGCTCGACGAGGACCCGGCGCGCGGGCGGACGACCGGGCGCGAGAACCGGCCCCACTGCACCTACCTCACCGTGTGCGTCCGGCCCCCCTCGGCGCCGCCGCCGTCGGCCGTGACGCTGTGGAGCCACGTCGGGCTGTACCAGGTCCCCGAGACCGGCGACCTCAAGGACTTCGACGCCGACGGGTTCGTCGCCGACGGCACGCTGGCGTTCGCCAAGTCCATCGACTTCCGGGGCCGCCTGGCGACCGTCGCCGACGGCCTGACCAACCGGTTCCGGTTCGTGTTCGCCGAGTGGGCCGACCTCGGGACGGCGCCGGCCTACCCCGGCGACTACGCCCCGTTGACCGCGACCCACATCACGTCGGCGCCCTACGGCCAGATCCGCGTCCCGACCGGCAGCGGGCCCTACGACTACGCCTCGACGAACGTCCCGCCCGCGCCCGACGCCGACGGCTGGATCTCGGGCAAGCCCGACCCCAACTTCGTCGACACGCCGGACCGGATGATCCAGCTCGACACGCGGACGCTGGTGGCGGCCATCGACAAGAGCGGGCCGACCACGGCCGGCGTCGACGCGCCGGTCCCGGCGGGCCAGCGGGACCGGCCCCGGAAGGTCTCGTTCATGCTGGAGGTCGAGGCCGGCGGCGCGGCCTACACCCACCCGGTGCCGGTCGTGCTCCACCTCAACAACTCGGCGGTGTTCGCTCGGTTCGAGGTCCAGGAACTGACGAGCAACGCGTGCCTCCCGGTCGGCCCCGAGGCCGGCGGCGGCATCGTCGTCCACCCGCAGTACACCGTGGGCCACCCGTACCTCGGGTCGATCTCGGTCCAGCTCCAGCGCCAAGGCGGGACGTTGGCCGACGTGTTCGCCGACGACCACACGAACTCGGCCCCGGGCCACGGGCCGCTGTGGACCCCCCCCGAGGGGCAGCACGGCACGTTGACGGCTACCTACGCCGACGTCCAGCCGTGCTCGTACCGGTGCTGGCTCGCCTACAGCCCGCGCCTGACGACGGGCTACAGCCGGGTCGGCGGGGACACGCTGATCCGGACGTTCTGCACGTCGTAGCCCTCACGCGCCGGCCGCCGCGTCCTCGTCGGGCTCGGCGGTCGGCTCGGCGCTCCCGTCGAGCGCGTCGTCGGACGGCGCCAGCAGGCCCAGCAGGTCGGAGGTCGTCGCCAGGATCTCGGCGGCGCCCTCGCGGCGCAGCTCGTCCTCGGTCCCGAACCCGCACAGCACGCCGATGGCCTGGGCCCCGCCGGCCCGGGCCGTCTGCATGTCGACCGTCGTGTCGCCGATCACCAGGCACCGCTCGGGCGCGACGCCCATCGCCTGGGCCACGAACACGAGCGGGTCCGGAAAGGGCTTCATGCGCGGCGTCGTCTGGGCGCCCGCGACGGCCGTAAAGCAGTCGATCACGTCGTAGTGAGTGAGGAACGTCCGGATGCGGGGCTCCTCGCCGGTCGAGATGGCGCTGATCGGGTAGCGCCGGCACAGGTCGCAGAGCATCTCGGCCACGCCCGGGACCATGTCGTGGGGGACCTCGTCGGCCGCCTCGGCCGGGTGCTCGTCGGACCGGCGGCGCTGGCTGCGGACGTGGGCGAGCACGTCGGCGACGGCGCCTTTGACCGACGACAGGTCGTCGTCCAGGCCCAGGCGGTCGAGCAGGCCGTAGGCCGCGTTCACCGGCGTCTCGGCGCCCATCACCAGCCGGCGGGCCAGCTCGGTCGCGCGCCGGCCGCTCACGAGCGGGACCGCGTCGAGCACGGCCGCGACCTGGGCCACCAGGTGGTCGTCGGTGTCGGCGAGCGTGCCGTCGACGTCGAACACCAGGGCGTCGACGCGAGCAAAATCGATGGGCATGAGGAGGCAGAGGGGCGAGGGAGTCAGAAAGCGATCGGGCCGGCGGCGTTCCCCCCGCGAGGAGTCCGAGGGGCCCGGTCCGGCCCGCCTCGCGCCCGGTCGCGCCCGTCGCCGAGGCGGACCGAACCGGCGCCCACGCGACCCCAAGGACGTTCTATATGGCCCTAGCCGTCCCGACCGAGACCAGAGCGGGCGCCCAAGACGGACCGCAGAGAGCGGCGGCGATGGACCGGAGGACGCTCAGCGGCGCCGGCGTCGGTCGGCGTCGAGGGGCCGGTGGACAACCGAAGATTTGGCGGACTGTTGTCACAGGTCTAGATATTTCTGGCACAACGGGTTGCGCGTGCTGCTTCACAGCCACTACATTCTGCGCGGGTCAGGTTCCCGGCTGTGGATAACTTTTCACGGTGGAGCCCGGGCCCGGTCTCTCTCACCACCACTAGACAGATGCATCGTCTCATCTCGACCATGACGGCAGCCGCGGCCTTGGTCGGCCTCGGCGTCCTCCTGGTCTTCCAGTTCTAGACGGCCGCTCCGGCCCCGTCTGGCTCGCGAGCGCCGCCCGGTCTACCCCGGCGGCGCTCGCGTCGTTTAGGGACGTGTGATCGGCCAGCCGGGCCCGCCCGGACGCCCTCCGGGGCTGGGCCGAGCCGGGCGGGGAACGCCGGGGGAGCGCGAGCCGAGCGACGACGCTAACCCGCCAGACCCGCCCTCGTGGCACGACGGGGGCGGCGATAGCTTCCGGCCCCCACCCCCCCCCCTCGCATGAGTCCGCTCGACTGGGTCATCGTCGTCGTCGTCCTGGGCCTCACGCTGGGGCTGGCCGCCCGGTACGCGCGCCGGGCGTCCTCGTCCACGGACGAGTTCTTTGCCGGCGGCCGGTCGATGCCGTGGTGGCTGGCCGGGACGAGCATGGTCGCGACCACGTTCGCCGCCGACACGCCCCTCGCCGTCGCCGAGCTGGTGGCCCAGTCGGGCGTGGCCGGCAACTGGCTCTGGTGGTACGCCGCCTTGGGCGGGATGCTGACCGTGTTCTTTTTCGCGCGCCTGTGGCAGCGGAGCGGGGTGCTGACCGACGTCGAGTTCGTCGAGATGCGCTACGCCGGTGCGCCGGCCGCCTGGCTCCGGGGCGTCAAGGCGGTCTACTTCGGTCTGTTCGCCAACGCCGTCGTGATCGGCTGGGTGGTGCTCGCGATGTCGACCGTCTTCCGCGTCCTGTTCCCCGGGATGACCGTGTTCGGCCAGACCGAGGTCGCCGGCCTGGACGCGCCGACGCTGGCGGTCGGCGGGCTGATGCTGCTGGTCGGGGTGTACTCGCTGCTCTCGGGCCTGATCGGGATCGCCGTGACGGACGCGTTCCAGTTCGTGCTGGCCATGACCGGCTCGGTCGCGCTGGCGTGGTTCGCCCTCGACCTGCCCGAGGTGGGCGGGGTCGCCGGCCTGCGGGCGGCGCTGCCGGCCGAGGCGTTCCGGTTCACGCCGACGTTGGGCAACCCCATCGAGGGCGCGGCGACGCTGGCGCTGAGCGGCATCTCGTTCGCGGCCTACCTCGGCGTCCAGTGGTGGGCCAGCTGGTACCCCGGCGCCGAGCCCGGCGGCGGCGGCTACGTGGCCCAGCGGATGCTGGCGACGCGGTCCGAGACCGACTCCGTCCTGTCGGTCCTGTGGTTCGCGATCGCCCACTACTGCCTCCGCCCGTGGCCGTGGATCCTGGTCGGGCTGGCGGCGCTCGTCTTGTACCCGGGCCTGGAGAACCCGGGCGAGGGCTACGTCATGGTAATGCGCGACGCGCTCCCGTCGGGCCTGCTCGGGCTGTTGTTCGCGGCGTTCCTGGCCGCCTTCATGTCGACGATCTCGACCCAGCTCAACTGGGGCACGAGCTACCTCGTCAACGACCTGTACCGGCGGTTCGCGGTGACGGACCAGACCGAGCGTCACTACGTCCTGGTCTCGCGCGTGCTGACGTTCGCGCTCGCCATCGGCGGGTTCCTGGTCGCCACCCAGCTCGACTCGGTCTCGGGCGCCTGGGGGCTGCTGCTGAGCGCGTCGGCCGGGATCGGCCTGGTCCTGATCCTGCGCTGGTACTGGTGGCGGGTCAACGCCTGGAGCGAGCTGGTGGCGACGGTCGTGCCGCTGCTGCTGGTCGCGCTGCAGCTGCTCGGGCTGGACGTCCCGTTCCTGACCTCGGCGTTCCCGACGAACCTGTTCGGGATCGCCGGCATCACGACGGCCTGCTGGCTGGCCGCGACCTTCCTCACCCGGCCGACGCCCGGGCCCGTCCTGGACGCCTTCTTCCGCAAGATCCGGCCCGGCGGCCCCGGTTGGCAGCCCGTCGCCGCCCGGAACCCCGAGGTCGTCGTCGACGCGGGGATGGGCCGGCTGGTACTCCAGTGGCTCCTGGGCTGCGCCGCCGTCTACACCGCCCTGTTCGGCGTCGGGTGGACCGTCTTGGGCGAGACGCTCAAGGGCGTCGTCACGCTGGTCTTGGCCGGCGCGGCCATCGCGTTCCTGGTCCGCTCGCTGCGCGCCCAGGGCGCCCCCGCCCTGGCCGAGCCGCCGCCGGAGGCGGGGTGAGTCGCGCGCCGGGACCACGCGGGGGCCGCCCGCCTCGGGCGCGGTCCCGACCGAGCGGCCTTTGCCCACCGACCGTCCTAAAGGTAGCCGAACGGCTGCTCCGAGGCCCGAAAGCGGACCTCGCCCTCGACCACGCTGACCCCCAGGTGGAGCGGGCCGTCGACGGAGACCACCGTCTGCCCCACCACGCCCTGACTGGGGACCCGCACCTCGATGGCTCGGGAGTCGTCGTCGAGCGAGACCTCGAACGACGTCGCCAGCCCGATCCGGAGGTCGGTCGTCACGTCGTCGCGCCGCGCCACCTCGACGCCGTCGAGACGGACGATCACCCGGTCGCTCTCGAACCCCTCCTGGAGCGCGACGGACAGGACGGTGCCGGGCGGCGGGGCAGGCGGCATGGGCTCGGGGGCCTGGCAGGCGGCCAGGACGACGGCGCACAGCACGGAGAGACGGGCTCGCGCCCGACGAGGCCGAGCGCTCGTCCGTCTCTCCGCGTGCGTCATGGATAAGGGCCCGGCCGCGCGGGGCGCGGCCGGGATGCGAGGGCTACTTCTTCTTGGACTTGGACGACCGGCCCGCCTTCGACTCGTAGGCCTTCCCCTGGTCCTTGAGGTCCGCCACGACCCGGTCCAGCACGTGCCGGCCGTCGAGCGCCTTGGCACCGGCCTGGAGCGCCGAGGCCGCCTCGGCCGCCTCGCCTTCGCCCGCCAGGAAGCTCCCGAGCGCCTCGACGCGGTCGCGGTAGGCGATGTGCCCCAGCGTCTCGGCCGCCTGGTCGGGGTGCTCGACGAGCGCCTCGGTCAGGTGCTCGAGCGCCTCGTCCGGCTCGGCCTTGAGGAGCGTGAACCGCTTGTCGACCTCGTCGTCCGGCGTGTCCGGCGTCTCGGCGACCAGCAGCTTGTACGACCGCGTGAGCGGCGTCGCGAGTGCCACCCGGGCGTGCGTCGCCACGCGGCGCTCGGGCATCTTCTCGACGACCTCGCGGAGCGTGTCGTTGGCGCCGTCGAAGAACCGGGACCCGTTGAACGCGAGCGTCCGGCCGACCTCGTCGGAGAAGAACTCCTGGGCGACGAACTCCTCGTCGTACCCCCGAGGCGGGGCCACCCGGATGTCGAGCGGGTTCGAGACCACGTCGGCCCCGTCGATCGCGAGCGAGGCCTGGACCGTGTACACGCCGGGCTCGTCGATGGCCCACCCGTTCGGGCCGACGGCCACCAGGTGCTGGGCGTAGAGCGACTCGCCGGGCCGGAGCACCTCCGTCTCGTCTTGGTGGAGGTGGTGGGCGTAGGGCCGCCACATCTGGGCCGGCTGGCCCCGGCGTTTGACCACCACCCTCAGGTCGTGGGTGTGCTCGAGCAGGCCCGCGTCCACGACCACAGGCCGGTCGGAGGTGTTGGTCAGCTTGAGCTCGACCGAGACCGGCTCCATGAACTCGAAGTACCCCAGGTCGCGGTGGACCCTCAGGTCGAGCCGGTACTCCGACGACACCAAGGCCTGCTCGAACCCGTGGTCGTCGAACCAGTCCGCGTTGCCTTGCTGGACGAACCGGGACGGCGCGTGCCGCATGAACAGGAGCTCGCCGTCGCTGAACCGGAACTCGAAGTCCGAGAAGAACGCCGCCTGGCCCCCGCTCACGTTGTAGGGGTAGTTCATGAAGCTCCGGGCCTCGGGCTCGTTCGGGATCGGGATCCAGGGGCCCCGGCCTCCGCTGACGAGCGCCTTCTGCCACGAGTGCGCCAGGTTGAACGCGTGGCCCATCTCGTGGCAGGCCGTCCAGAACTTCATCCGGGCGACCCAGGCGGCCGGGCTGGCGTCGCCGGCCGGGGCGTTCTTGATGAACGACTCGTTGAAGAGCGCCGTGCCCTGGCGGTGCTGGGGGCCGATGTCGTCGAACATGATCCCGCCCAGGCCGCTCCCCATGTCGTGGAGCCCGGCGAACAGGGTCCACAGGGACCACTGGGCGTGGCCGGCGTACTTCGACCAGTGGACCTGCATGGCGTCGTGCATCTCCTGGTCGCTCCAGGTCGCGTTGACGCCCGCCGCCGCGATCGGGATCTGGTTGTCGGCGCCGGTCTTGGTGACGCCGAAGCCGGCCCGGCGGAAGACGGTCTCGATGCTCAGGTTCTCGGTCGCCAGGCCGGCCGGCTTGTTCGGGTGCGCGCCCGTGTTGATGACCGTGACCGGGGTCGTGCCCTGGACGTGGTCGAACTCGAACTCGACCGGGTGGAACGACGACGACTTCCAGGCGTGCGTCCGGACGCGGGCCGGGGCGCCGCCGCCGGAGTACGTGACGGTCGCCTTCCGCTGGCTCGTGAACCACGACTTGGTCACGACCACCTTGACGTGGGTGTGGGGCAGCGCCGACGTCAGGCCGTCCTTGTACCAGATGTAGCCCGCGTAGGTGTTGGTGGCGATCTGGGTCAGGTTCGCGATCCAGTGGACACGGACGGCGAACCCGTTGTAGAGCGTCCCGCTGACGCGCATGAGCGGGTGCCGGCCGTCCACGTCCAAGCGGAGCTCCTCGCGGCGGAACCACCAGGGCAGGACCGGCGAGAGCGCGGTGTCGACCGCCTCGACCGGCTCTTGGCCGTCCATCTCGGCGTCCCCCTCGGCGCCGGGCCCGAGCGGTCCCGGGCGCGGGAAGGGGATCGGGATCGGGATCGGCTGGGGGATGGGCTGCGGCGGCGGGATGAAGATCTGCTGCCGGTACTCGTAGAGCCCGCTCGCGAACAGGAGCCAGCGGATGGGGATCGGCGTGAGGGGGAACGGGGTCGGGAGCGGGAGGGCGCCCGCCTCGGCGAGCATGGCCTCGCTCGCTCCGCCGTCTCCGCTCTCCATCGCCGCCCGCATCTCGGGGGTCATCACGTCGTCGTCGCCTGCTGCGGGGCGGGCCCGCTGCTTCTGCTCTGCCATGGCTGGTACCTCAGGTGGGGTCGGTCGTGTGCCTCGGGCAGTGGGAAGGGTTCTCGCGTGTCCGGAGCACCAGGGACGGGGACAAGTAGGCGACCACCGACTGCTATCCACAAGTCTAAGACAAACAATACTTAGCCTGGCTAATCCTCGTTTCGCCAACCATCGACCGACCGCCCGACCGAGCGCGATCTGGCCGTCCGGCGAACGCTCAAATCGTCACTGCTAACGACACCCGCTTAGCCTCCGCCAGGCCCTACCCGTCCGATGGCTCCCCGCACCTGCCAAGCCCGACGGGTCAGCGGGCGACCACGACGCGCCCCACGCCCGCCTCGGTGGCCGTCCGGACCCGGACGACGTAGAGGCCGGGGGCCGCCCGGGACGCGTCCCACTCCAGCTCGGGGTAGCCGGCCGGCAGCCGGCGCGCTCGGGCCAGGACCGCGACGACCCGGCCGCGCACGTCGACCACGTCCGCCCAGACGTCGAGGTCGTCGGGGAGCTGGAGCGGGATCCGGACGCGGCGGCGGGCGGGGTTCGGGTAGGCCGCCCCGACCGCGAGCGCCGTCGGCCGCCGGAGCACGTCGAGGTCGAGGGCGACCGTGACCTCGCCGCGCAGCGGGTCGTTGGTGGTCACCACGAGCGGGGCCGCGAGCTCGCCCGGCGACAGAGCGCCCGGGTCGAACGTGACCGCGAGCTCGACGGACCCGCCCGCCGGGACCGACCCGGCCGACGGCGTCACCGAGGCGACCCAGCTGGGCTGCGACGCGACCCCGAACGTGAGCGTGCCGCCGCCCGGGTTGGCCAGCGTCACGGTCCGCTCGGCGGTGCCCCCCTCGATCACACGCGCGGCGAGCCCGGCCTGCTCCAGCCGCGCGACCGGCGGGACGACGGCCGCCCCGCGGACGACCAGCGCGTCCGGCGTGACGTCGCGGTCGGTCACGACCTGGACGACGACCGCGCCCGGCCGGGTCGGGCGGAGGGCGAGGTCGAGGCGGGCCGCCTGGCCGGGCGCGACCACGACCGGCGCGACCGACGCCTGGGCGCCCTCGGCCGTCACGCCGGTCACCGTGAGCGGCGCCGCGGTCGCGTTCGTCACCCGGAGCGCGACGGTCACGGGGACGCCGACGAACAGCTCGTCCATCTCGGACCGGGGGGCGGTCGCGAGCGCGAAGCCGCCGGCCTGGAGTGCGGGCCGGAACGCGGCGAGCATGGCCCGGGCCCGGTCGAACTGGCCCGCCGTGAACTCGGTCATGCAGGCGTCGTCCGAGTAGTCCATGTAGTTGTGGACCGGGTCGAGGCCGGGGTCGAGCGGGCACGTGTCGGGCGCCGGCGACGGGCAGCCCGAGGTCGACCGCCGCTGGCGGGGCGTGTCCTCGACGCCGTCGCTCGCGGCCGAGCACCCGCCGGCGAACGTGTGGTACAGGCCGGCCCAGTGGCCGACCTCGTGCGTCGCGGTGTGGCCCAGGTTGTAGGGCTCGGCGTCGCCGCCGGGCAGCGACTGGTCGAGGACCACGACGCCCTGGTCCCGGTCGGTCTCGGCGCGGTTGTCGGGCAGCGTCGCCCAGCCGAGGTAGTCGAGCCCCAGCGACGCCGTGTAGAGGTTGAGGACCCGGGCCGGGTCGAGCGCCAGCGCCCCCTTCATGTCGGCCTCGGCGGGCGAGCCCAGCGTGAGCCCTTGGTACCAGTCCGGCCGGTCGACCCGCTGGACGAGCGCGAGCGCGAACCGGACGCCCAGGCCGGCGAACGTCGCGTTGAGCGTGTCGACCTGGGCCTCGATCCAGGCGTCGGGCACGTTGCCCTGGTCGGCGCCCAGGCCCGCCCGCATCACGTGGACCGCGACGGGCACCGTCAGCGGCTCGGCCAGCCGCGACTGGGCCGGCCCGAACGCGCCCTCCGCCCGGTACTCCCGGACCAGCCGGGCCGTCGAGAGCGCCTGGCTCACGGTCGGCTCGGGCGTCGCGCAGCGGCGGCCGGCGAGCACGGCGCCCTGCCCGGAGACGGGCGCGGCGAGCGCGACGGCGAGCAGGAGGAGGGCCAGACGCACGCGGCACGCGACGGGAGAGCGCCCAAGCTACGCGACCGGCCCCGCCGTTCGTGCCCGCGCAATCTCGTCGAACGCGGAACCGGCCCGTGTCCTCGTCCATCTCGGGGCCTTTCCCCTCCTCCACCGTTCCCATGACCGCGAAGCCCGGCGACGTCGTCTCCGTCCACTACGCCGGCCGTCTCGACGACGGCACCCCGTTCGACTCGTCCCAAGGCCGCGAGCCGCTCTCGTTCACGCTGGGTGCCGGCCAGGTGGTCGCCGGCTTCGACGCGGCCGTGACCGGGATGGCGATCGGCGAGGAGAAGACGGTCCGCCTGGACGCCGAGGCGGCCTACGGCGCCCGCCGCGACGACCTGGTGCTGAGCGTGCCGCTCGACGCGTTCCCCGGCGACACCGCGCCCGACGTGGGCCAGGGCGTCCGCCTCGGGCTCGAGGGCGGCGGGGCCGTCGAGGCCCAGGTGGTCGACGTGTCGGCCGAGGCGGTCACGCTCGACGCCAACCACGCGCTCGCCGGCCAGGCCCTGACGTTCGACCTCACCCTGGTCGACGTCGCGCGCTAGCCGGGGTAGCGGAGCCGGAACGCCCGGAAGAGAAACGCGCCGATGGGCAGGAGGACCGACGGCACAACGCTGTAGACTCCTCGTACCACGTCCGGGTCTGCTCGGTGAATCAGGGCGCGGAGCTGGGACAGCACCTCACCGCGCCAATCGTTCAGGTGTTCGATCCGTGCCCCGATCAGTTGGGAGGGGGGGATGTTGGCCTGCTCGTTTTCGCTCATGGTGCTGATTCTTCGGGGGCCTGACAGGTGCGGTTCAGCCCTGACACCCCTGCATCATTCCGTGTGAGAGGGATAGCAGGTGGACGCTCAGCCGCGACAGGCTGGTGGCAAGAAGCGATGGAGACGTCGATGGTAGCGGGCATCGGAAACCGAGGGCCTATCGTCGGCCGGCAACGGCGAGTTACACGGCACGGACAGCAACCCCGCTCCGAGACGCCTCCCGGACCAACGCCCCGTTAGATGCCGCAATCCTACCGTCAGGGAGCACCAGCGTGTCCTCGAACCCGACCCGAGTATCGTAGCCACGGGCGTTCGCGGTCCGAATCAGAGCCCACGTCGTGTTTCCGGTACCGTGGAGCAGACGCGGCACGTCGATTCTGGACTCGTCCAAGATGGACTCGATGTCCCGGAGGGTCGCCTCAGCTTGGTCGGTCTCCGGCTCCTGGGGCTCGATCAACACCCGGAGGCAGTCGCCCGCCCGGTCGAACGCCGCAAATGTGCGGGCGGCCTCCACCGTAGCGAGCCCGGCCTCGACGCCGATACCACGGCGCAGGAGGAGGCGAGCGACGGCCTCGGCTCCGGGCTCGTCGAAGTTGACCGAGGCGAAGTCCGGCCCCGTCCAGTCCGCTAGCAGGGCGAGACGCCGCGGTACGTCGGGCTCGATCCACGCCCCCGTACTCACACCCACAGGCACGCCAGGACAGGATGCTCGAATGGCTGAGAGGGCCGCCGTCAGGTCTGACAGGGCTAGGCTCTCCCGCCCGGCTGAGTCGCGGGGGTGGACGTGGAGCGCGGCGGCGCCGGCCTCGACAGCCCGTCGTGCTTCCAGGCCAAGGTCGAGCGGCGTGACGGGAATAGAGCCGTGCTCGTGTTGCGAGCGGCCCCCGTTGAGCGCGGCTTTGATCATGGTGGACCGGCGGTCTCTCGGGAGCGCCGTGCAACAGGTGTGGGGCAGCCGGATGCCTGACAGAAACGAGTCCGTCCGCCTCGGGCACCGTTCGCAGAGGGAGGGGCCGCACCATTGTACACCGACGAACGTGCACACCGTGGACTCGGCAGGCCAGCGCGTCCGACGGCCTACGCCTCCGCCTCGACTAGCTGCCCGTGGTTGACGATGGCCCAGGCCCGCCCCACCATCGGCGCCCCGATGAACGGCGTGTTGTGGGACTTCGACCGGACGTGCCGCGCCTCGAACGTCCACTCGGTCGAGTCGTCGAAGACGGTCAGGTTCGCCTCCGCGCCCTCGTCGAGCGTGGGCACGTCGAGCCCCAGGATCTCGCGCGGCGCCACGGCCAGCTTGCGGACGGCCTGGGCCAGCGTGAGCACGCCTGGGCGGACCAGGTCGCGGACGGTCAGGCCCCAGCAGGTCTCCAGGCCCAGGATCCCGAACGGGGCCTCGACGAACTCGACCTCCTTCTCGTAGCCCGCGTGCGGCGCGTGGTCCGTCGCGATCACGTCGATGGTGCCGTCGGTCAGCCCGTCCTTGATGGCCTGGACGTCGGCCGCCGTCCGCAGCGGCGGGTGCATCTTCGTGTGCGTGTCGTAGCCCGAGTCCTCGACGGCCTGGTCGGTGAGCGCCCAGTGGTGGGGGCACGCCTCGGTCGTGATGGGGACGCCCCGCGCCTTGGCCCGGCGGACGATGTCGACGGCCTGGGCCGTCGAGATGTGGCAGACGTGGACGCGCCCGCCGGTGTAGCCGGCCAGCAGCGCGTCGCGCGCGATCATGGCCTCCTCGGCCAGCCCGGGGATGCCGGGCAGCCCCAGCCGCGTCGCGACGGCCCCCTCGTTCATGTGGCCGTGGGGGTTGAGCGTCAGGTCCTCCTCGTGGCCCAGGATCGGCTTGTCCAGTGTCCGGGCGTACTCCAGCGCCCGGCGCATCAGGCCGCCGTGCTGGACCGGCGAGCCGTCGTCGGAGAACGCGACGGCGCCGCCCTGGGCCATGTCCGACATCTCGGCCAGCTCCTCCCCTTTCCGCCCCTTCGAAACGGTCCCGATAGGGTAGACGTCGACGGCCAGCCCCTCGGCCCGCTTGCGGACGAACTCGACCACGTCACGCGTCGCGATCGGCGGCTCGGTGTTGGGCATGCAGGCGACGGCCGTGAACCCCCCGAAGGCCGCGGCCCGGGCGCCGGTCTCGATGGTCTCCTTGTGCTCCTGGCCGGGCTCGCGGAAGTGGACGTGCATGTCCATCCAGCCCTGTGAGATCGTCCGGCCCGTCGCGTCGTAGACCTCGACCCCCTCGGCCTCGGGCGTGTCGCCGAGCGACTCCCCGAGGCGGGCGACCCGGCCGTCGCGGATGAGGACGTCGGCGCGGCGCGAGGCGCCGGTGCGGGCGTCGAGGACGGTGCCGCCGGAGAGCAGGAGGTCGAGGGCCATGGGGTCGGTGGGGGACTCCCCCAAACTACCCGCCTCGGGGCTCGCCCGGGACACCTCCGGGGGCCGGCGCCGTACCAAGACCCCGCCATCTCAAAGCGCTGCCATGCCCGCCGATTTCCGCCCCGCCCGCTTCGCTGCCGTCCTCACGCTCCTCGTCCTGGCTCTCAGCGTTGTCGCGCTCTAGACGAGCCGCCGCCGTGCTGGCGCTCGCGGTCGCCGGTTGCCTGCCCGCCCTCCCCCGCCCGGAGGTCCAGCCCGTACCGGCGTTCGACGCCGTCGCCTTTTTCCGAGGCCCGACGGCCGGCCTCGGTACGCTCACCGTCCGCACCCGGCGGCCCGTCGTGGTCCGTGTCGAGAGTGTGGGGACGCCGCGGCCCGACGGAGGGCTCACGCTCCGCCAGAGCATCCGCCGGGGGGACGGCGACGCGTCGGAGCGGACGTGGGAGCTGGTCCCAGACGGGCCCGGACGGTACTCGGGCACGCTGACCGACGCCGACGGCCCGGTCGAGGCCTGGACCGAGGGCAACGTCCTCCACATCCGGTACTCGATGAGCGGCGGCCTGTCGATGCGCCAGGACCTGACGCTCCAACCCGGAGGCGACCTCGCGCTCAACCTGGCGACGGTCCGGTTCTGGGGCGTCCCCATCGCCCGGTTGTCCGAGCAGATCCGACGCGTCGACGGCTGACCCGGCGTCCGGTGCTCCCTGAACTCCGACCCGGCCCCGAACCTGGTAGAGCGTGGCCGGTGACACCCTGTCCTACGTTTCCCCTCCCCCGTTCCCTCTCCCCTATGTCTACCCCCCTCTCCGGCACCTCCATCGCCATCCTCGCCACCGACGGCTTCGAGCAGTCCGAACTGATGACGCCGCGGTCCGAGCTCAAGAGCGCCGGGGCCACCGTCCACGTCGTCTCGCCCGAGTCGGGCGAGATCAAGGGCTGGGACCAGGACGACTGGGGCGACACGGTCCTGGTCGACAAGACGCTCTCGGACGCCGACGCCGGCGACTACGACGCGCTGGTGTTGCCTGGCGGCCAGATCAACCCGGACAAGCTCCGGATCGACGGCGACGCGCTCGCGTTCGTCCGCGCGTTCGCCCAAGCGGGCAAGCCCGTCGCCGCGGTCTGCCACGCGCCCTGGTTGATCGTTGAGACCGGGCTGGCCCAAGGTCGGCGCATGACCTCGTTCAAGTCGATCCGGACGGACCTCAAAAACGCCGGGGCCACCGTCGTCGACGAGCAGGTCGTGGTGGACGAGGACGGCCCGTTCACGCTGATCACGAGCCGGAACCCGGACGACCTGCCGGCCTTTTGCCAGGCGGTCATCGACACGGTCGGGGCCGCCAAGACGGCGTAGCTGGCCGAGCGCGGCGGGCCCGGAGGCTCTCTCGGGTGGCCCCGAGGAACCGGCCATGCAGGGCGAGGGGGTGGGCGGAAGCGCGCCTCCCTCGTCCCGCAGCCATCGCCCTCCGCGTCGTTGGGAAAGCTTTATCCTGGGGCCGTGGACCTCTCCCTCGACATCCAGACGGCCCAGAACGTCCCGCTCGCGATCGAGCCGGCGAGCCTGGGCCAGCGCATCCTGGCCACGCTCGTCGACGGCGCCATCGTCGGGGCCTGGTACGTGATCGCGATGGTCGTGCTGGGCGCGGCGGGCGGGCTGAACTCGACGGCCGTCGTGATCGTGACCGTCGTCCTGCCGGTGTTCCTCTACCACCTCGCGTTCGAGGTGCTGCTGGAAGGGCGGACGCCGGGCAAGCTGCTCCTCAAGACCCAGGTGGCCCGCGTCGACGGGGCCCAACCGACGTTGGGCCAGTACCTGTTGCGCTGGCTCATCCGGTTCGTCGACGTCACGGCCACGAGCGGGATGGCGGCCGTCGTGTCGGTCGCGATGTCCAAGCGGTCGCAGCGGCTGGGCGACCTGGCGGCGGGGACGACCGTCGTGCGGCGGCGGCGGCGGGTCCGCCTGGACGAGGTGCTGTACCCGGCCGCGCCGGCCGGCCACGTCGCCGAGTTCCCCGAGGCCGAGCGCCTGAGCGACGCCGACGTGCGGACGCTCCGCGCCGTGATCGTCCGGCTCCGGCTCGCCCCGCGCGACGCGCGGTCGGTGGCGCTGGCCCAGCGCGCCAAGGCGGCCGTCGAGCGCCGGCTCGAGATGGACCCGGTCGAGATGCCGCCCGAGGCGTTCCTCAAGGCCGTCGTCCGCGACCACGTGTTCCTGCTCGACCGGCTGGCCGGCGGCGCCTAGCTAGTCGAGGTGCGTCCCTCGGCGGAGCACGTCGGCCGAGGCGGGCCCGTGGGCCATCAGCAGGTCCAGGATGCCCAGGCCTGGGCCCGGGTGCGTCTGGCGGTACGCCGGCGGGTCGAAGCGGAGCACGCGGACCGGGACCCCGGCCGCCCGGGCGTCGCGCTCGGCCGACTCGGGGAGGGTGAGCAGCACCTCGACGCCGGCGGCCTCGACGACCCGGGCGAGCGTGGACGGCGAGCCGGCCAGCTCAGACGCCCGGACGACCTCGGCCGACGACCGGAGCCACCGGGCCGCGAACCGGACCGACGCCACGGCCAGGTCGGCGAGCGAGCCCGGCGTCTCCAGCACGGCGTCCCACTCCGGCGCGACGTGTGGCGTAGAACGGGGCGAGCCCGTAGGCCGCCGCGAGCGACGCCCGGTGCCGGCGGCGCCAGCCGTCGCCGACCACCTCGACCTCGGTGAGCGGCTGGCCCAGCCCGGCGTGGCGGCGGGGGACGGAGAGCCAACGGGGCCCCTGGTCCGTCCCGATCCGGGTCCGGTTGTGGCCGGCCTGGCGGCTGAACGGGAACGTGTCGGCCAGGACCACGCGGTCGGCCGCGAGCAGGAGCGCGGCGTAGGCCAGGCGCGGGGCGAACTCGGGCGGGCGGACGGCCGTCACAGGCGACGTGTGGATGGAACGCCGTCGATGGTAGCGCCGTCCGCGCGGTCTCTCCCCCTCCCCGCGCCCCCATCGTGCCCTCGCACCGCGTCTTCCGCGCCGCCCTCGCCCTGTTCGTCGCGACCATCGTGTTCGCCATCCTGGGCACGCTGTCGCTGTTCATCGGGCCCGTCCGCGACTTTTTCCTCCCGTACTACGAGACCCTCGTTGCCGCGCCGACCTGGACCTACATGGCGCTGCTGCCGGTCGTGTCGCTGGCGCTCTACTGGGACCACCTCGGCGTGCGCCGGTCCCTCCTGTTCCTGCTGGCGGCGAGCGTGATCGGGGCCACGGCCGAGCTTCTAGGGACCAACACCGGCATCCCGTTCGGGGCGTACGACTACACCGACCGGCTGGGGGCCAAGATCCTGGGCGACGTCCCCTACTTCATCCCGACGTCGTGGTACGCGCTGGGTGTGCTGAGCTACGACCTGGCGGGGCGACTGGGCGGCGGCCGGATCGTGCGGGCGCTCGGGACGGCCCTGTTCATGATCGTGTGGGACGTGTCGCTCGACCCGGCCATGAACCAGGGCGGCGGGACGTTCGTGTTCTGGGAGTACCCGGGCGGCGGGCCGTTCTACGGGATGCCCTGGGTGAACTGGGTCGGCTGGGCCGTGACGTCGGTGGCCATCGCGTTCGCGTTCGACGCGCTCGGCGGGCTCCGGTCCGGGTCGACCGCCTTGACGCGGCGGTGGGCGCCCATCGTGTACGCGCTCAACGTGCTGTTCCCGGTCTCGATCTGCCTGCTCTACGGGCTTGCCCAGCGCCGGCATCTTGGGGCTGGTGACGCTCGGCGCCGTCCTGGCCCTGGTCCGCTGGCGGTCCCAGGCGGAGCCGCTCGCCATCGCGCGGTCGTGACGGCGGAGGCCCCCCGGCCGGCCTCGGCCCGGTTCGTCGCCCCCGCCGGCAGCCTCCGTGACGGCGCCGCGCGCGCTCCAGGACCGGTTCCTGCGCCAGGCGTTCCGCCACCACAGCCGGACGTTCTCGCTGGCGGCGCGCCTGCTGCCCCGTCGCGAGCGGCTGCCGGTCGCGGTCCTCTACCTCTATTGCCGGACCGTCGACTCGCTGGCCGACGAGCGCTCGGCGGTCATCGGCCCGGCCGCCGCGCTCGCCGAGGTGGACGACCTGGAGGCCGGGCTCGACGCCGCGCTCGCGGGGCGACCGCCGGCCGGCGCGCACGCGCTCCTGTGGGCGCGGCTGGCCGAGGTCCACCGCGTCTACGACCTGCCCTCTGCCCCGCTCCGCCAGCTGCTCGACGGCGCCCGCTGGGACCTGACCGGCCGCGCGGTCGAGACCCGGGCCGACCTGCTGGCCTACTCGGACCTGGTGGCCGGGTCGGTCGGCGCGGCGATGCTGCCGTTCCTGGTCCGCGACCGGGCCGACCTCGCCCGCCTGGACGCGCCCGCGCGGGCGCTCGGCAACGCCATGCAGATCACCAACATCCTGCGCGACGTGGGCGAGGACTGGCGCGACCTCGACCGGTGCTACCTCCCCACGGCCGACCTCGACGCGCGCGGCATCGACCTCGGCCGGCTGGTCGGCGACGCGCCGCCGGTGACGCCGGCCTACGCCGACCTGGTGGAGTCGCTGATGGCCGACGCCGAGCGGCTCTACGACCAAGGCTCGGACGGGATCGGCGCGCTCCGGCGCCGGGCCCGCGTGGGCATCCGGAGCGCGGCCCGGATGTACCGCGAGTTCCTCAACGGCGTCCGCGCCAACGGGTACGACAACTTGTCCCGGCGGGCGGCGGTCCCCCTAGGCCGCAAGCTCCGCGTCTTGGTGGTCGACGGCTACGCCGGGCGCCGGGGCCGCCTGGCCCGGTGAGGGCCGACGGCGCCCCCGACGGGCTCGGCGCCCGGCTGGCCCGGCGGTTCGCCGTCCGGACGATCCGCGGCGAGCTGACCGCGCTCCGCCGCGTCGTCGGCGTGGGCGGGATCGAGCGGGATCCGGCGCCGGGCCGGCCGCTGGTGCTCTACGCCAACCACCACGTCTACCCCGACAGCTTCATGCTGTGGCACCTGATCACCCAGACGTGGGGGCGCGAGATGGTGGTCTGGATGGAGGCCTGGGACCGGGCGCCCCTGTTCGGCCCGGTCGGCGCGCTCCCGTTCCCCGACGGCGACGCCCGCCGCCGCGTCCGGACGGTCCGCGAGACGGCGCGGCGGATGGAGGGCGACGCCCGGACGGCGCTCTACCTCTACCCCGAGGGCGGGATGCGGGTGCCCGGCGACGGCCTGGGCGAGTTCCGCGCCGACCTCCTCCGCCTCGGGCGCGTCCTGCCCGAGGTCGCCTGGGCCCCGGTCGGGATCGCGACGTCGTGGTGGGGCGAGAGCCGGCCGACCGGCGTCGTGGCGCTGGGCGAGACGCACGACGCGCCCGACGGGGCCGAGCGAGAGCGTCTGGCCTCGGCCCTCGATGCCGCCCAGGGCGCCCGCCCGACCGACCTCGACGCGGGCACGGCCTCCCTCCTGCTGGACGGCCGTCCGGGCCCGGACGAGCGCTGGGACCTGTCGCGGCTGGCCGGCTTGTACGAGCGCTGGACGTTCGGGTCGTAGTGTCCCTCGCCTCGGCATCGGGGCGGACGGACTCGGACGCCGGCAGGGGCGAAGTCGGCAGGGACACGACGCGTCACGGAACGGCGTCCGAGTCCACTCCGGCGGCTCAACGCCCCGCCCGTCTCGGCACCGAGGTGGGGCAGGCCGAGCGGGACGGTGCCGATGTCGTGAACGTTCGGTTTCTGGATCCCCGGCGGCACGCCTGGGGTCTAGGTTCGCGTTCGGATCGGATGTCCCCCCGCCTGACGATGCTGCTCTCGATCGCCGCGCTCCTGCTCACGCTCGCCCCCGCCGACGGGTCCGCGACCGTCCGCGACTCGCTGACGCACTACTACGCCCGCCAGGACACGGCCGGCGTCGAGCGGCTGTACCGGACGCGCGCGCGGACGCGGGAGGACCGCCTGCTGTGCCTGTACCGCCTGTACCCGATGACGCTGGACGAGCGGCTACCTCGCCGACATCCCGTCCGAGGCGGGCGTCCAGTCGGCGCGCGAGCTGGCGCTGATCTCGGCGCTGTGGGCGTACCGGGCCGCGGCCGGGCCGGCGTGGCGGCTGCCGACCTACGGCCGCCGGTCCGAGCGCATCCTGAACGCGGCGCTCGCTCGCGACCCGTCCGAGCCGTACGCGTTGCTGGTCAAGGGGCAGGGGCTCTTCTACAAGCCCCGCGTGTTCGGCGGGGACGTCGACGCGGCCCGGGTGACCTTCGAGCAGCTCCGCCAGCGCGTCGGGACGCGGCGCGTGCCCGGCCTGCACCCGTTCGAGGCCGAGGTCTGGGTCTGGATGGCCGTCCGCCGGCAGGACGGCGCCGCCGGCGCGCAGCTCCAACGCCGCCTGCTGGCCCGGAACCCGCCGCGGATCTTCCGCCAGTTCCTGATCGACCCTCCGTGACGCCTGGCCGACGTGCTCCTGGCCATCGTGCTGGCGGTCCACCTCGGCGTGGCCGCCGTCGTGGGCGTCAACCTGGTGTCGTTCGCCCGGCGACCGCCGGCGCGTGCTCCCGACCGACCTGCCGTCGGTCTCCGTCCTGGTCCCCGCGCGGAACGAGCAGGCCACCCTGCGCGCGCTCCTGCCGACCCTGCTGTCCCAGCGCGGCATCGACCTCCAGGTCGTCGTGGTCGACGACGCGAGCGAGGACGCCACGTGGGACGTCCTCCAGGAGCACGCCGAGGCGCGCCTGGTCGCCGTCCGCGGGACCGGCCCGCCGGCCGGGTGGGTCGGCAAGCCGCACGCGCTGTTCCAAGCCGCCAAGCGCGCGACCGGCGACGTGATCGTCTGCCTCGACGCCGACGCCCAGCTCCGCGACGACGGCGCGCTGGTCCGGCTCGTCGGCCGCTGGCAGGACGGCGGCGGCGCCGGGCACGGCGCTGACCGGGCTCCCCCGCTACCTCGACCGCGGCCCGACGGCGCTCCTGACGAGCCTGGTCCCGTTTGCGGTTCTGGCCGCGCTCCCGGTCCCTCTCGTGCCTCGGACGCGGCGGTCGTCGCTGAGCGCGCTCAACGGCCAGGTGTGGGTCTTGGGCGCCGACGACTACCGCCGCCTAGCGCCCCACCAAGCGGTCCAGAACGAGGTGCTAGAGGACGTCCTGATCGGGCGCTACCTCAAGCGGTCGGGCGTCCGGCTGTTCTTCCGCGACCTCGGTGGCGAGGTCGCCGTGCGGATGTACGAGAGCTTCGGCCAGGGGTGGAGCGGGTTCCAGAAGAACGCGGCTTTGATCGCGGGCGGCCAGCCGGGGCGGCCCGTCACGGTGCCGTTCGTCGCGTTCACCGTGTTGTACGCGCTGGCGTGGGTCGTGCCGAGCGTGCTGTGGCTCGCCACGCCGGCCGGATGGTGGGCACTGGCCTCGCTGGTGCTCCTGAAGCTGGCGATCGACCGGGCCGGGCGGTTCCCGCTCTGGGTGAGCGCGCTGGCGCCGCTCACGCTCGCGCTCGGGCTCGCCCTCCAGCTCGACTCGGCGCGGGCCCACGCGACGGGCCGCGTCTCGTGGAAGGGCCGCGCGGTCGGCTGACCCGGGCCGCCTCGGTCGGCCCACGGTCCCCCCCAGACCCACACCGAGGTGGGCCTAGCTGAACAGGACGTCCTCCAGGGCGCGGACCGTCGCTTCCTCGCGCGCGAGCTCGGCCTCGGGGCTCACGAACCCGTCGCCCGACGGCGCCTCGGCCGTGGGCTCCGGCGCTGCGGGGGCCGCCGCGGCGGGGGCCGCCGCAGCGGCCTCGGCCTGCTCGGCGGCGATCTCGGCCGCGACCAGGTCCTGGAACGGCTCCTGGGCCCGGGCGAACATCACGTGGGGCTCCTCGACGGGGTACCCGGCGGCCTGGCGCTCGCGGTACAGCTTGAGGCACCCGTTCCACAACGCCCGCCGGAGCCCCCACTTCTCGACCGAGTACGACCCGGCCTTCCGCTTGCCGGCCGCGTCGACCCAGTTGAGCTGGACGTAGAGCTTGGGCCGGACGCCCTCGTCCTTCTCGCGGACCGAGAGCCCGACGACGCCCGTGTTGCTCCAAGCCTTCCGAGGCTTCTGGGGCTCGTCGGGGATCGAGGCCAGCAGGCCGTCGCGGTAGCCCAGCGCCGCTTCCAGCGCGCCCTCTTTCCCGTCGTGCTTCGCGTCGGCGAAGAACTTCGAGAGCCGCTTCCCGTCGCGACGCGCGCGGACCTGCCAGCCGTGCGTCGGGTGGCGCCGGGGGTGGGCCTCGGAGGGCTCGATGTCGATCCGCGTGATGTGGTGGAGCCGTCGCGGTTCCGGCTGGCGCTCGTCGGCAGCGCCCTCGCTCTCAAAGGCCATCGGGTCTGGGTCGATCCGGGTCGGGCGTCGGCAGGCGACGGCCCGGGGTTAGCGGAGGGCGGGAGCGACGGCCTCGACGCGCGTGATCTCGGGGACCGCGCGCCGCAGGGCCTGCTCGATGCCGGCCCTGAGCGTCATCATGCTCATCGGGCAGGTGCCGCAGGCGCCGAGCAGTTCGAGCTCGACGACCATCTCGTCGGTCACCGACTGCAGGCGCACGCTGCCGCCGTCGGCCATCATGTAGGGCCGGATCGCGTCGAGTGTCTCCTCGATCCGTGCGTGGAGCGCGGGGTCGGTGGGGTCCATGATCGAGTCGTCTGCCATGTCCGCGTGGGGGGAGCCGGAAGGTACCACCGGGCCGAGGGCCCGGCGTGGAGCTCTGAGAGGACGCCGCGCGGCGCGCGATTCTTCCCCGGCCGGGCTACTTGTACAGAATCTCGATGGTCTGGGTCGGGGGCGCGTCCGCGTTGCGCCGGTCGACCTCAGCGACGACCCGGGCGGCCAGTTCGCGGAACGCCTGGGCGGAGGCGCTCTCGGGCTCGGCGAGCACGACCGGCGTGCCCCGGTCGCCGGCCTCGCGCGTCCCCTGCTCGATGGGGATCTCGGCCAGGACGGGCACGTCCAGCTCGGCGGCCAGCTTCTGGGCCCCGGCCTCGCCGAACAGGAAGTACTTCCGGTCGGGCAGGTCGGGCGGCGTGAAGTAGGCCATGTTCTCCACCACGCCTAACACCGGCACCGACACGTTCTCGAACATCTTGACCGCCTTCCGGGCGTCGGCGAGCGCGACCGGCTGGGGCGTCGAGACGACGACGGCGCCGGTCAGCGGGACCGTCTGGACGAGCGTGAGCTGGATGTCGCCGGTCCCGGGCGGCAGGTCGATCACGAGGTAGTCCAGCTCGCCCCAGGCGGCCTGCCCTAGGAACTGGCGGACGGCGCTCGACACCATCGGCCCGCGCCAGATGACGGCGTTCTTCTCGTCGACCAGGAACCCCATGGACAGCAGCTTGACGCCGTAGCGCACGAGCGGCACAATGTGACGGTCGTCGTTGAGGCGCGGCTTCTCGTCCTCGGGCACGCCGAACATCAGCGGCACGCTGGGCCCGTAGACGTCGGCGTCGAGCAGGCCCACGCGGGCGCCCGAGGCAGCCAGGGCCGCGGCCAGGTTCGCGGCCACGGTGCTCTTGCCCACGCCGCCCTTGCCCGACGCGACGGCGACGAAGTTGGCGACCCCGGCGACGCCGCGGGGCTTCTCGGGACGGGGGGCGTCGGTCGGCATGGCTCGTGCGGAGGCGTGGGGGTTGGGGACCCGGCGGCCGGGACGCGGTTCCGGTCCGGGCCGGCCTTGGCCTCAGGTTCGTCCGCCTCGGGGCATGAGCGGGAGGTGCCGGTTTGGCGCCTCGTCGCTCGGGCGCTCGCCGAGGCGGGCCGGGTGCGGGGACGCCTGACTACGCCCTGGGGGATCGGGGTGCGACGCACCGTCGGCACAGTCCGGCGGGAGATTCCAGCCTCACTCTCCCCCCTCCCCATGGCGACCCCCCAGGACCAGAACGACACGAGCTCGAACGCGCAGAAGGACCCCGACAACTGGACGACCGGCGACGAGGAGATGACGGGCGCCCAGCGCTCGTACCTCCACACGCTGGCCCAGGAGGCCGGCCAGGACCCGTCCGAGGTGGACGGGCTCGACAAGGCCGAGGCGTCGAAGAAGATCGACGAGCTCCAGAACGAGACGGGCCGCGGCGCCTAGCGCGCCCCCGCTCCTCGGACGTGCGCCCGGCCGCCTTGCGCGACCGGGGCGCACTCGCGTTCGGGTAGAGCGGCAGCCGCTCGATCCGGTGGAACGTGATGCCGAACGCGGCCTGGGGCGGCCGGACGGTCGCCTCGAACCGGACCGACCGGCTGGCCCGGTCCACCTCGACCAGCTTGCCGACCGGCCCACCGTCCGCGACGGCGCCCGGCATGAACAGGACCGTCCCCACCTCGGGGTGGACGTCGACGTCGGACACGATGCGGGAGTAGGTCTCGGCGCCCCGCTCGCGCCCGTACGCCCAGACCTGGCGGACCGTCCGGGCCTGCGCGTCGATGTCGTAGAGGACCGCGCGGCTGTAGGTGCCGCCCAGTCCGTAGCCCCGGTTGTCACCGTTGTCGAACAGCGAGACCGTCCCGTCGGGCAGCACCGTGGGCGCGTGCTGGTACCACGCCCACTCGAAGTCCGGGTGCGTGGCCGTGCCGTCGAGGACGGCCGGATCCGTGATGGGCCGGCCGGCGGCGTCGAGCGGCTGGAGCAGCGCCGAGGCTAGGTCCGGCCGCCACTCGCGGTGCGGGGCCAAGATCCAAACCACCCGGTTGTCTCGCGTCAGCTTGACCACCCCTTGCGTGCGGCCCGAGACCAGGATCGTGTCGTCCGTGGGGTCGTAGGCGATCCCGTTGCCGTGGAACCAGTCGACGTCGAGGTCGGCCAGGTCCGTCGGCCACGCGCGGCGCCCGGGGTCGAGCGACTGGCGCAGGTCCCAGACGGTGACGATGGCGCCCGACTGCCGGTCGATCTCGATCACGTGGTCCTCGACCGTCGCGGCCCCGTCGCGGTTGACGGTCACGAGAAAGTTGCCGGCTGGCAGCTCCAGCACCTGGTGGTGGAACGAGAACCCCGGCATCCCCCACGACCGCACCGTCCGCCCGAGCATGTCGACCTCGTAGATCCGTCCGGAGGTCCGGTCGCCGAAGTAGAGGTTGCCGTTGGCCAGCCGTTCGACGCCGTCGTCGAAGAACAGGCCACCGAGGGTGCCGTCGCCCGTGAGGTCGAGGGCCCACCGGATCGTCCCGGCGTCGTCGAACATGAACGCGCGTTGGGGCGTCACGCTGCCGGCGTGGCCGAAGTAGCTGACCAGGTTCAGCCCCGGCCGGCGCGCGCCCGAGGCGGGCACGTCGACGGAGACGTAGGGGAAGGCGGCGTCCAGCGGGGCGGCCGAGACGTCCAGGTCGCGTGTCCCCAGCGACGCGCCGTCGGCCCCGAACAGCTCGAGCGTGACGGCCGTCGTCTGTCCCGGGTAGAGGCCGAGCACGGGCACCCGCTGGTCGGCGCTCACGCCGGGGAAGCGGTGGCGGATCTCGGTGCCCGCGCCCCCCTTCCCCTCGACCGTCACCTCGACGGCCACGGGCTGCGTCGTCGCCAAGTCGATCTCGGCCGACAGCGGGGCGCGCCCGGACGGATTGAGGCGGACTTCCAGACGCGAGATCAACCCCTCCGGGACCGGCGCGCCCGGGTCGGGCCCGCCCCCGTCGCAGCCGACCAAAACGAGTGAGAGAACCAGCACGAGCCGGTACAACGAGACTGGACGCATGAGGACTCGGGAGCGGGCCCGCACGATACGGCCTCCTTGGGGAGGATCCGGCTCGCCCCACCGCTCCGCCCAAGCCCGGAACGCACGACGCCCCGGCCGCACGAAGCAGCCGGGGCGTCCGGTCGTCTCCGCCTCGGGACCGAGGCGGGCCGGGTGGGGCTAGCCCAGACGGCGGTTGATCTCGGCCAGCGTCTCGTCGTCGGCGGCGCCCGGCGCGGTCGGCGCGCCCAGGATGTCGCCGTCGCCGGTCGAGAGCCCGCGGTCGAGCGCGTCCTGCGTCGCCTGCAAGGCTTCGAGCTCCTGGCGGCTGCCCACGACGATGTCGCGGTAGTCGCGCAGGCCCGTCCCGGCCGGGACGAGGTGGCCGATGATGACGTTCTCCTTGAGCCCGAGCAGCTGGTCCCGACGGGCCGCGATGGCCGCCTCGGTGAGCACCTTGGTGGTCTCCTGGAAGGAGGCCGCCGAGATGAACGAGTCCGTCGCGAGCGCGGCCTGCGTGATGCCCAGGAGCACCGGCTCGGCCACGGCGAGCTCCGCGTCGCGGACCTCGACCTCGGGCTTGTCCTCGCGCTTCATCGTCGAGTTGGCGTCGCGCATCTGACGGCGCGTGATCGACTCGCCGATCCGAAGCTCGGACTCGCTCGCGTCGACCACGACGAAGCTGTCGTAGAGCGCGTCGTTCGTCTTCTCGAGCTCGAGCCGGTCGACCAGGTCGCCTTCCAGGAACGGCGTGTCGCCCGGGTCCGAGATCCGCACCTTCTGCATCATCTGGCGGACGACCACCTCGATGTGCTTGTCGTTGATGCCGACGCCCTGCAGGCGGTAGACCTCCTGGACCTCGTTGATGAGGTACTCCTGGACCGCGGTGGGCCCGAGGATCGCCAGGATGTCCTGCGGCGAGATCTGGCCGTCGGACAGCGCCTCGCCCGCGCGGACGAAGTCGTTCTCGTGGACCAGCAGGTGCTTCGAGAGCGAGACCAGGTAGGTCTTCTCCGTCGCCCCGTCGCGGCTCGTCACGATCACCTCCTGCGAGCCGCGCTTCCGGCCGCCGAAGCTGACCACGCCGTCGATCTCAGTCACGACCGCCGGGTCCGACGGCTGACGCGCCTCGAACAGCTCGATCACGCGCGGCAGACCGCCCGTGATGTCTCGCGTACTGGCCGACTGGCGCGGCAGCTTGGCGAGCACCGTGCCCGCCTTGATCTTGTCGCCGGCGTCACCTGGAGGCGAGCCCGGACGGGCATCGTGTACTCACGGCCGCCCTTGCCCTCGATCACGAGCGCCGGCGTCAGGGTCCGCTCGCGCGTCTCGGTGATGACCTTCTCGCGGAAGCCCGTCTGCTCGTCGGACTCCTCGCGGTACGTCGTCCCCTCGATGATGTCCTGGAAGCGGAGCGTGCCCGCGGTCTCGGCCACGATGACCGAGTTGTACGGGTCCCACGTCGCGATCACGTCGTCCTTCTCGACCGACTGGCCTTCCGTCACGGCCACGTCGGCGCCGTAGGGGATCGTGTAGGCGATCCGCTGCTTGCCGTCGGCGTCGAGCACCTTGACCTCGCCCGAGCGCCCGAGGGCGATCGTGCGCGAGGCCTCGCCGGAGTCGTCGGTGACGGTCCGCAGGTTCTCGAAGGCGATGGTGCCCGCGAACTTGGCCTCGATCGTCGACTCGGCCGCGATGCGCGAGGCCGTGCCACCGATGTGGAAGGTCCGGAGCGTCAGCTGCGTGCCGGGCTCGCCGATCGACTGGGCCGCGATCACGCCGACCGCCTCGCCGATCTGGACCAGGCGGCCGTTCGCCAGGTCGCGGCCGTAGCACAGCGCGCACACGCCGCGCTTGGCCTCGCACGCCAGCACCGACCGGATCTCGACGGTCTCGATGGCCGTCGCCGCGATCTGGTCCGCGATCTCGTCGGTGATCAGGTCGTCCCGGCGCAGGATGATCTCGCCGACTCCGGGTCGCGCACGTCGTGGACCGAGACGCGGCCCACGATGCGGTCGCGGAGCGACTCGACGATGTCCTCGTTGTCCTTGAGCGCCTCCATCCGCACGCCGCGAAGCGTGCCGCAGTCGTGCTCCTGGATCGACACGTCCTGCGACACGTCGACCAGGCGGCGCGTGAGGTAGCCGGCGTCGGCCGTCTTGAGCGCCGTGTCGGCCAGGCCCTTGCGGGCACCGTGCGTCGAGATGAAGTACTCGGCGACCGACAGGCCCTCCTTGAAGTTGGACTTGATCGGGTTCTCGATGATCGCGCCCGCCGAGCCCGCCGGCGACTTCTGCGGCTTGGCCATCAGGCCACGCATCCCGCCGAGCTGGCGGATCTGCTCGCGCGAGCCACGGGCGCCCGAGTCGGCCATCATGTAGATGGCGTTGAAGCCGTCCTGGTCGTTCTGGAGCGCCGTCGTACAGGACGTCCGAGACCTCGTTGTTCGTCGAGGTCCAGACGTCGATGACCTGGTTGTAGCGCTCGGCCTCGGTGATGAAGCCCATCTCGTAGTTCGAGCGGACCTCGTCGACCCGGCCCTCGGCGTCCTGGATCAGCTTCTCCTTGGCGTCCGGCACCACGATGTCGCGAGAGCGAGAAGCTCAGCCCGCCGAGCATGGCCTGCCCGAAGCCGAGGTCCTTGACGTCGTCCAGGAACGTGGCCGTCCGCGGGAAGTCGGTCGCCTTGAAGACGCCCGAGATGATGCCGCGGAGGTTCTTCTTGGTCAGGACCTGGTTGATGTAGCCGACGCCCGTCGGGCACGATGTCGTTGAACAGCGCGCGGCCGACGGTCGTGTCGATGATCGTCGCCCGCCTCGTGCTCGCCGTCGAACGTGGCCTCGACGAGCGGAGCTTGATCCGGGCGTGGAGCGCCACGACGTCCTGGTCGAACGCCTGCCGGACCTCGCGCGTCGGACGAGAACAGCATGCCCTCGCCCTTCTCGCCGGCCCGGTCCTTGGTCATGTAGTACATGCCCAGGACCATGTCCTGCGACGGGACCGCGACGGGCCCGCCGTGCGCCGGCGACATGATGTTGTGCGAGGCCAGCATCAGGATGCTCGCCTCCAGCACGGCCGCGTGCGACAGCGGCACGTGGACGGCCATCTGGTCGCCGTCGAAGTCGGCGTTGAACGCCGTCGTCACCAGCGGGTGCAGGCGGATCGCCTTGCCCTCGATCAGGACCGGCTGGAACGCCTGGATGCCCAGCCGGTGCAGCGTCGGCGCGCGGTTGAGCATGACGGGGTGCCCGTCGATCACCTTCTCCAGGATGTCGAACACGTCGGCCGTCCGGCGGTCGACCACCTTCTTGGCGCTCTTGACCGTCTTGACGATGCCGCGCTCGATGAGCTTGCGGATGATGAACGGCTTGAACAGCTCGACGGCCATCTGCTTGGGCAGGCCGCACTGGTGGAGCTTGAGCTCCGGGCCGACCACGATGACCGAACGGCCCGAGTAGTCGACGCGCTTGCCGAGCAGGTTCTGGCGGAACCGGCCCTGCTTGCCCTTGAGCATGTCGCTCAGCGACTTCAGCGCGCGGTTCGTGTCGCTAGCGGACGGCGTTGGCCTTGCGGGAGTTGTCGAACAGGGAGTCGACGGCCTCCTGCAGCATCCGCTTCTCGTTGCGGAGGATGACCTCCGGCGCCTTGATGTCGATCAGGCGCTTGAGGCGGTTGTTGCGGATGATGACGCGCCGGTACAGGTCGTTCAGGTCCGACGTCGCGAACCGGCCGCCCTCGAGCGGCACGAGCGGGCGGAGCTCCGGCGGGATCACCGGGATCACCTTCATCACCATCCACTCGGGACGGTTCTCCATGCGCGCGTTGGCGCCGCGGAAGGCCTCGACGATGCCCGAGCCGCTTGAGGGCCTCGGCCTTGCGGGCCTGGCTCGTCTCGGTGCGGGCCTGGAAGCGGAGCTCGGTGGCGAGCATGTCCAGGTCCATCCGCTTGAGCAACTCCTCGACGGCCTCGCCGCCGATCATCGCGACGAACTTCTCCGGGTCGTCGTCCGCCAGCCGGTTGTTGTCCTCGCGGATCTGGTAGAGCACGTCGAAGTACTCGTTCTCCGTCAGCAGCGTGCCCTGCTCGATGCCGAGGTTGACCGCCCCGCCCGGGTTCACGACGACGTACGACTCGTAGTAGATGACCTTGTCGAGGTCCTTGGACTTCATGCCCAGGAGCGCCCCGATCTTGTTCGGCAGGCTCTTGAAGTACCAGATGTGGACGACCGGCACGGACAGCGTGATGTGCCCGAACCGCTCGCGGCGCACCGACTTCTGGGTCACCTCGACGCCACAGCGGTCGCAGATGATGCCCTTGTACCGGATCCGCTTGTACTTGCCGCAGTGGCACTCCCAGTCCTTGACCGGGCCGAAGATCTTCTCGCAGAAGAGGCCGTCCTTCTCCGGCTTGAAGCTCCGGTAGTTGATCGTCTCCGGCTTGAGCACCTCGCCGAACGACCGCTCCAAGATGGTCTCGGGCGAGCTCAGGCTGACGGTGATCGAGCTGTAGTACTTCTTCTGGGCCGGCTGGGCCGGCTGGATGCCGAATGCCATATCTGTAGACTAGGGTAGTTGGTGTTTGGGGGTGTCGGGCGCGGCGCCGAGGCGGGGTGGGCCAGCCTCGGCGCGCGCGTCGGCAGGCCCCTAGTCGATTCTCACTTCGAGGCCGAGGCCCTGCATCTCGCGGAGCAGGACGTTGAACGACTCGGGCACGTTCGGCTCGGGCAGGTTGTCGCCCTTGACGATGGCCTCGTAGGCCTTCGAGCGGCCCTGGACGTCGTCGGACTTGACCGTCAGGAGCTCGCGGAGGACGTTCGAGGCGCCGTAGGCGTAGAGCGCCCACACCTCCATCTCGCCGAAGCGCTGGCCGCCGAACTGGGCCTTGCCGCCGAGCGGCTGCTGCGTGATCAGGCTGTACGGCCCGATGGACCGGGCGTGGATCTTGTCGTCGACCAGGTGCGACAGCTTGAGCATGTAGATCTGCCCGACCGTCGTGCGTCTGGTCGAACGGCCTTGCCCGGTCTGCCGTCGTAGAGCTGGACGCGGCCGTCCTCGGGGAGGCCGGCCTCGCGCAGCTTGGCCGCGATGTCGTCCATCGACGCGCCGTCGAAGGCCGGCGTCGCGTACGTCTCGCCGAGCTTGTCGCCGGCCCAGCCCAGGAGCGTCTCGAAGATCTGGCCCAGGTTCATGCGCGACGGCACGCCGAGCGGGTTGAGGCAGATGTCGACCGGCGTGCCGTCCTCCAGGAACGGCATGTCCTCCTCGGGGACGATCTTGGCGACGACGCCCTTGTTGCCGTGGCGGCCGGCCATCTTGTCGCCGACCTGGAGCTTGCGCTTCTTGGCGACGTAGACCTTGGCCAGCTGGACGATGCCCGGGGGCAGCTCGTCGCCCATCTGGATCCGGTACTCCTCCTGCTCGGCCGAGCCCGTCACCTCCTGGTGGCGGCGCTGGTAGTTGGCGAGCAGCTTCCAGGCCTGGCGGTTCGTCGTCGTCGTCGTTCGTGAACGGCTGGCGGATCTTGAGGTCGGCCGGCTCGATGGCCTTGAACGGCCGTCTTGGTCAGCTTGCCGCCCTCAGAGATCACGACGGTCCCGTCGCGGAGCTCGATGGCCGCGCCGGCCTTCTTGGCGCCGATGAGCTGGAAGAACCGCTCGTAGAACGAGCTCTGGAGCGCCTCGACCTCGCGGTCGAGCTGGCGCTTGATCTCCTCGAGCCGCTTCTCCTCCGCCTTCTTGGTGACGGCGTCGGTCTTGCGGCGGCTGAAGAGCATCGTGTCGATCACGACGCCCTTCATGCCCGGCTTGGCCTTGAGCGAGGCGTCCTTGACGTCGCCGGCCTTGTCGCCGAAGATGGCGCGGAGCAGCTTCTCCTCGGGCGTCGGGTCGGTCTCGCCCTTGGGCGTGATCTTGCCGACGATGATGTCGCCGGGGTTGATCTCGGCGCCGATCGCGGACGATGCCGCGCTCGTCGAGGTCCTTGGTCGCCTCCTCGGAGACGTTCGGGATCTCGCGCGTCAGCTCCTCCTCGCCGCGCTTGGTGTCGCGGACCTGGTGGTCGAACTCCTCGATGTGGACCGAGGTGAAGATGTCCTGCTTGACCACCTTCTCCGAGATGACGATGGCGTCCTCGAAGTTGTAGCCCTTCCAGGGCATGAACGCGACGAGCACGTTCTTGCCGAGCGCCAGCTCGCCGCTGCTCGGTCGAGGCGCCGTCGGCCAGCAGGTCGCCCTTCTTCACCTTCATGCCGGCCGCGACGCGCGGCTTCTGCGTGACGTTGGTGTCCTGGTTGGTCCGGCGGAACTTGACGAGCGCGTACGTGCGGACGGGCTCCTCGAACGCCGCGTCGGCGTCCTCGGGCGTCTCGTCGTAGCGGACGGTGATCTTGGTCGCGTCGACGTACTCGACCGTCCCGTCGCCCTCGGCGACCAGGATGGCGCGGCTGTCGCGGGCGATGCGGCCCTCCAGGCCCGTGCCGACGAACGGCGCGGACGGCTGCAGGAGCGGCACCGCCTGGCGCTGCATGTTCGAGCCCATCAGGGCGCGGTTGGCGTCGTCGTGCTCCAGGAACGGGATCAGGCTCGCCGCCGGCGAGATGATCTGGTTCGGCGCCACGTCCATGTAGTCGATCTCGTCCGGCGACACCAGCGGCACGTCGCCGCCGATCCGGGCGCGGACCAGGTCGTTGGCGTAGGTCCCGTCGGCGTTGAGCGGCGCGTTGGCCTGAGCGATCGTGTAGCGGTCCTCGTCCTCGGCCGACAGGTACTCGATCTTCTTGGTCACCTTGCCGTTGTTGACCTTCCGGTACGGCGTCTCGATGAAGCCGAACTGGTTGACGACGCCGTGCGTGCACAGCGACGAGATCAGGCCGATGTTCGGGCCCTCCGGCGTCTCGATCGGGCACAGCCGGCCGTAGTGCGTGTAGTGGACGTCGCGGACCTCGAAGCCGGCGCGCTCGCGCGTCAGACCACCGGGCCCGAGCGCGGACATCCGACGCTTGTGCGTCAGCTCCGCGAGCGGGTTGGTCTGGTCCATGAACTGGCTCAGCTGGTTCGTCCCGAAGAAGGTGTTGATCACCGACGAGACGGTCCGGGCGTTGACCAGGTCCTGGGGCGTGAACTTGTCAGCGTCGCGGAGGTTCATCCGCTCCTTGATCGTCCGCGCCATGCGCGCGAGGCCGAGCGAGAACTGGCTCTGGAGCTGCTCGCCGACGGTCCGCACGCGGCGGTTGCCGAGGTGGTCGATGTCGTCGACGTTCGACTTGCCGTTCTGGAGCTTGACCAGCTCGGTGATGATCGCGACGATGTCCTCCTTGGACAGCGTCACCGACGTGTCCTCGCCGCTCAGGCCGAGCCGCTTGTTCATCCGGTACCGGCCGACGGCGCCCAGGTCGTAGCGCTTGTCGCTAGAAGAACAGGCGGTCGAGGAGCGCGCGCGCCGCGTCGACGTCGGGCGCCTCGGCGCTCGCGGAGCGTCTCGTAGAGGTGCTTGAGCGCCTCGTCCGACGAGTGCGTCGGGTCCTTCTTGAGCGTGTTGAGCAGCGTCGACATGTCGAGCGACGTGTTGTCGTCGTCGTCGACCTCGCGGCGCACGATGACCGTCGCGACGCCGGCGTCCTTGAGCATGCCGTAGTCGTCCTCGGTCAGCTCGTGCTCGGCCGGCAGGATCACCTCGCGCTCGGTCGTCTCCTGGAGCACCTCGCCGGTGTCCTCGTCGATCACCTCGTGCTTGACCTCGACGGTCACCGAGCGCGGCCAGCACGCGGCCGTTCAGCTTCGCGAACGCGCTTCTTGGTCGTGACCTTCTCCTCGTCGGCGAGGTCGAACAGGTTGACGATCTCGGCGTCGGACGAGTAGCCGAGCGCACCGGAGAAGCGCCGTGACCGGCAGCTTCTTCTTGCGGTCGATGTAGGCCCACATCACGTTCGCGACGTCGGTCGAGAACTCGATCCACGAGCCCCGGAAGGGGATCACGCGGGCGCTGTACAGGTCGGTCCCGTTGGGGTGGACCGACTGGGAGAAGAAGACGCCCGGCGAGCGGTGGAGCTGGCTGACGATGACGCGCTCGGCGCCGTTGACGACGAACGTGCCCTTCTCGGTCATGACCGGGAGGTTGCCGAGGTAGACGTCCTGCTGGATGGCCTCCTCCGGCTCGTCCTCGTCCTCGTCCTCCTTGGCGCTCAGGCGCAGCTTGGCCTTGAGCGGCAGCGCGAACGTCAGGCCCTGCGCGAGGCACTCCTCGATGGAGTGCTTGGGCGCCTCGAGCGTGAAGTGGAGGTACTCGAGCGTGTAGCGCTCGCGCGTGTCGGTGATCGGGAAGTGCTCCCGGAAGATGGCCTCGAGGCCCTTGGCCGGGTCCCGCTCCTCCGGGACGAGTTCGGCCTGGAGGAACTCGTCGTAGGACCGGAGCTGGATCTCGAGGAAGTCCGGGAAGTCGAGGACCGGCGCGATGTCCGCGAACGACTGGCGAGTGCTTTCGCCGCTGGGCGCCGGTCGCGCCGCGCTCTTGCTGTTGCTCAAGGCGTACCCCTGGGTGTGATGACCGCTGATGCGAGGGGCCCGGCCGCGGCTCCGCACGCAGGACGTGGGGGCCGCCGGGCGGCGCCAGCCGAGTCAGTCTCGGGCGGCGCGGGCATCCGGGAGTCCACCGAGGTGGGCTCGCCGGTGTGAACCGGGGGGCGGAACGTGGTGTTCCGCTCGGTTCGCGTGCAGACCGGCCGGGGTCGGTCGGCACGTCCGAGGGCGCCCGAAAACGGGGGCCGCCGGATGCCGCGAACGCCCGCCCGCCCTCGGACGCGCCGGGGCGAGCGGGCGAACCGCGACGGCGCGGGCGGCGCGGGCCGCCAGCGCGGACTACTTGAGCTCGACCGTGGCGCCGGCGCCCTCGAGCTTGCCCTTGAGCTCGTCGGCCTCCTCCTTCGTGGCGCCCTCCTTGATCGCGGACGGGGCGTTGTCGACCAGCTCCTTGGCCTCCTTGAGGCCCAGGCCGGTGATCCCGCGGACCTCCTTGATGACGGCGATCTTGTTGCCGCCGATGCCCGTGAGGATCACGTCGAACTCGGACTGCTCCTCGGCGGCGGCGGCGCCGTCGCCACCGGCCGGGCCGGCCATGACGGCGGCGGCGGCGGCGGGCTCGATGCCGTACTCGTCCTTGAGGACCGTCAGGAGCTCGTTGGCCTCCTTGATGGTCAGGTTGACGAGGCTCTCGGCGATGCTGTTGATGTCTGCCATGGTGTTGGGGTGTTCCTGCGGCGGTCTGTGCCCGGGTGAGAGCTGCGCCGCTGATTATGGATGAGGGTGCCCGCCTCGGCAGAGTGCCCAAGCGGGGTCAGGTGCCGGGCCGGGCCCGGCGAGGCGCTAGGCCTCCTCCTTCTCGGAGATCTGCTGGATGACGCTGGCCAGGCCAGCGCCCTGCGCGCCGAGCGCCGACGCGACGTTCGTGATCGGGGCGATGAGCAGCCCGAGGATGTCGGCGAGGAGCTCGTCCTTGCTCTTGAGCTTGGCGAGCACGTCGAGCGGTTGCCGCCGTAGATGGCGCCGTCGATGTAGGCGCCCTTGAAGCGCGGGACCTCGAGGTCGTTGTCCTCGAGGAACTTCTTGAGCACCTTGGCCGGGCCGGCCGGGTCGTTGGTGAACGCGACGGCCGTCGGGCCGTTGAGCTGGTCGAGCAGGTCGTCGAAGCCGCCCTGGTTCTCCATCGCGCGACGGAGCAGGGTGTTCTTGAGGACCTTGAACTCGACGTCGGCCTTGCGGAAGGCGCGGCGCAGGCCGGTGGCCTGCTCGACCGTCAGGCCCTGGTAGTCGGTGAGGTAGACCGTGTTGGCGCCGTCGAGGGTCTCCTCGATGGCCCCGAGGGCCTCCTGCTTCTGCTCTTGTGTGAGCGGCATCGTAGTTGGAGTCTGGGGTTATCGAGTGGCGGCGACGACGGCGGCGCGGTCGACCGGGACGGCCGGGCCCATCGTCGTCGAGAGCGTGACGCTCTTGACGTAGAAGCCCTTGGCGGCCGCCGGACGCAGGCGGACGATCTCCTTGAGGAAGGCGTCGGCGTTGTCGCGGATCTGGTCCTGCGAGAACGAGACGTTGCCGATCGAGGTGTGGATGATGCCCGCCTTGTCGACGCGGAAGTCGATCCGGCCGGCCTTGACGGCCTCGACGGCCTCGGCGAGGTCGTTCGTGACCGTGCCCGACTTCGGGTTCGGCATCAGGCCGCGGGGCCCGAGCACGCGGCCCGAGACGGCCGACCTTGGGCATCACGTCGGGCGTCGCGATCAGGACGTCGAAGTCGGTGAAGCCCTCGTTCTGGATCTTGTCGACGTAGTCGTCGAGGCCGACCATGTCGGCGCCGGCGTCGCGAGCCTCGGCCTGCTTGCCCTCGTTGGTGAGGACGAGCACGCGGACCGTCTTGCCGGTCCCGTGCGGGAGCGCGACCGAGCCGCGGACCATCTGGTCGGCGTGGCGGGGGTCGACGCCCAGACGGATGTCGATGTCGACGGACTCGTCGAACTTGGCGCCGCCGGTCTTCTTGACGAGCTCGGCGGCCTGTCCAGCGGGAGCGCGCCGCCGGCCTCCTCGGTCGCTGCGCGATGAGCTCGGCCGCCTGGCGGTAGCGCTTGCCTTTCTTTGCCATGGGGGTGTGGGGTGTGCGGTGCTAGCGCCAGCGGAGGCTGGCTCCCGCGGTGGGGGTTCGTGTCCCGGGGACCAGGCGGGCCGTGGGCCGCGTGATCTCGGGGCGCCGAGCCGGGCTAGGCGACCGGCGCGCCGGTGACCGTGAGGCCCATCGAGCGGGCCGTGCCGGCGATCATGCGGGCGGCGTTGTCGAGGTCGGTCGCGTTGAGGTCCTCGAGCTTCTGCTCGGCGATGTCCCGGCACTGGTCCCAGGTCACCTTGCCGACCTTCTCGCGGAGCGGGTCGCCGGCGCCCTTCTGGACCTTGGCGGCCATCTTGAGCAGGACCGCCGCCGGCGGGCTCTTGGTGATGAACGTGAAGCTCTTGTCACCGTAGACCGTGATGACGACCGGGATCACCAGGCCCATCTTGTCCTGCGTCGCGGCGTTGAACGCCTTGCAGAACTCCATGATGTTGACGCCCTTCTGGCCGAGCGCCGGGCCGATCGGCGGCGCGGGGCTCGCCTGCCCGGCCTTGATCTGCAGCTTGATGTAGCCGTCGATTTTCTTCGCCATCAGAGAATGTGCGGTGCCAACGCCGGGGTCACCGGCTCCCGCGCATGTGGGGCCGCGCCAGCACGGCACGGCGGACGGAAAAACTACGGAGCACGTGGACCGATATCGGCCTGGCCGACGGGCTTCGCCCGCCTTTCACCCCACCCTCGCGCGCCCTCCCCGCCTCGGTCGCACGCGGCCCGAGGTGGACGGGCCCGTTACCCCTCGTGCTCGACCTGGAGGTAGTCCAGCTCCAGCGGCGTCTTGCGGCCGAAGATCGAGACCATCACGCGGACCTTCATCTTGTCCGGGTAGACCTCCTCGACGAAGCCGGTGAACGTGTTGAACGGGCCGTCGACCACCTTGACGGCGTCGCCCTGCTTGAAGGGGATCTCCATCGTCTCGCCCTTGTCCTCGTCCATCATGCCCAGGATCCGGCTGACCTCGTCGGGCCGGAGCGGGACGGGCTCGCCGTTGGCGCCCAGGAACCCGATCGTCGACGGCGCCCCGTTGATGACCTCGCGGAGGTACGGGTCGACGATGGCCTCCAGCAGGATGTAGCCCGGGAACGACGTCTTCTCGCGCGTCTTCTTCTTGCCGGCCCGCATCTCGAAGACCGTCTCGGTCGGGATCACGACCTGGGTCAGCTTGTCCTCGTAGCCGAGCCGCTCGACCTCACTCTCGAGGTACTCCTTGACCTTCTTCTCGTGGCCGGAGAAGGTGCGGAGGACGAACCACTTGCGGATCGGGGGGCGGGCCATAGTGCGTGAGGCGGGGAGCGGAGCGGAGCGCTAGCTGCCGTAGATGAACCGGAGGGCCGTGCTGATGACCTGGTCGGCGCCGAAGATGAACAGCGACACCAGCAGGGACGACACCAGCGTGAGCGACCGTGTTGCTCGATGAGCTCCTTGCGCTTGGGCCAGTTCACCTTGCGCATCTCCTTGCGGACCTCGACGATGTAGTTCCCCGCGGCGCCGCCGGGGGCCGGTGTCTGAGTCTGTGTCGCCATGTCGTAGGCCGCGCGGGGCGGCGGGTTCGGGGAAGCCGACGGGCACGGGCGGCAGGACTCGAACCTGCAACCTGCGGTTTTGGAGACCGCTGCTCTGCCAATTGAGCTACGCCCGTCTAGCAGACCGCCGACGCCCCGAAGGACGCCGGCGGTCGGGCCAATCTACGAGCCGCGCGGGGAGCGCGGTTCAGAAGGGTCGATGGAGACGGCCCGCCTCGGTCCCGAGGCGGGCCGGCTGCCGAGTGTCTAGTCGAGGATCTTGGAGACGACGCCGGCGCCGACCGTCCGGCCCCCCTCGCGGATCGCGAACCGGAGCCCCTGCTCCATCGCCACCGGCTGGATCAGGTCCACCGTGAACTGCGTGTTGTCGCCGGGCATCACCATCTCGACCCCCTCGGCCAGCTCGATGTCCCCCGTCACGTCCGTCGTCCGGAAGTAGAACTGCGGGCGGTACCCCTTGAAGAACGGCGTGTGCCGGCCGCCCTCGTCCTTCGACAGGATGTACACCTCGCACTCGAACTTCTTGTGCGGCGTCACCGCCCCCGGCTTCGTCAGCACCATCCCCCGCTCGACCGCGTCCTTCTCGATCCCCCGGAGCAGGATCCCCGCGTTGTCGCCGGCCTGCGCCGAGTCCAGCAGCTTCCTGAACATCTCGACGCCCGTCACCGTCGACGTCATGCTTCGCCTCCCGGATCCCGACGATCTCGACCGGGTCGCCCGACCTTGATCTGGCCCCGCTCGACCCGGCCCGTCACCACCGTCCCCCGGCCCGTGATCGAGAACACGTCCTCGACCGGCATCAGGAACGGCTGGTCGACGGCCCGCTCCGGCGTCGGGATGTAGTAGTCGACCGCCTGCCATCAGCTCGTTCACCTTCGTCGACCCACTCGGCCTCCCCGTTCAGCGCGCCCAGCGCCGACCCCTGGATCACCGGGAGGTCGTCGCCCGGGAACTCGTACGAGTCGAGGAGCTCGCGGACCTCCATCTCGACGAGCTCCAGGAGCTCCTCGTCGTCGACCAGGTCGGCCTTGTTCATGAACACGACGATGTAGGGGACGCCGACCTGGCGGGCCAGCAGGATGTGCTCCCGCGTCTGCGGCATCGGCCCGTCGGTGGCCGCCACGACCAGGATCGCCCCGTCCATCTGGGCCGCCCCCGTCACCATGTTCTTGACGTAGTCGGCGTGGCCCGGGCAGTCGACGTGGGCGTAGTGCCGGTTCTCCGTCTCGTACTCGACGTGGGCCGTCGCGATCGTGATCCCCCGCTCCCGCTCCTCGGGCGCGTTGTCGATCTGGTCGAACGACATGGCCGTCCCGCCCTGGGCCTCGGCGAGCACCTTCGTGATCGCCGCCGTCAGCGTCGTCTTGCCGTGGTCGACGTGGCCGATCGTGCCCACGTTCACGTGGGGCTTCGTCCGCTGAAACTGTTCCTTCGCCATGGGTCTGTGTCGTTAGATGCGCGCGGCGCAGTGAGGGGAAATCACGTAAGCGGCGTGGGCCGCGGAGCCTCCTCCCGGATTTGAACCGGGGACCCCTTCCTTACCATGGAAGTGCTCTACCACTGAGCTAAGGAGGCGAGGCGAGTGCGGACCGGACAGTACCGAACCGTTCGGCGGATCTCGACGCGCGAGGGAGCGGGAGACGGGATTCGAACCCGCGACCCTCAGCTTGGAAGGCTGATGCTCTACCAACTGAGCTACTCCCGCAGACGGCGCGGACGGCGGCCGGCGCCCGCCGCGGGGCCCAGCGGGCTCCCGACGGCGGGCGGCGGGCGCCGCCGGCTCATCGTGGGCAGGGAAGGATTCGAACCTCCGTACTCGTAAGAGAACAGATTTACAGTCTGTCGCCTTTAACCACTCGGCCACCTGCCCGAAGAAAGAACGTCGCGACGCCCCAGGGGCGCCGGCGGAGCTGACGGAGGGACTCGAACCCCCGACCTGCTGATTACAAATCAGCTGCTCTACCAACTGAGCTACGCCAGCGGCGCGGACAATCGCGAAGCGCGAAGCTAGCCCGGTCCGGCGTCAGCCGTCAACCGGCCCGGGGGGATCGGCGGGCCCAATCCGGTCTCTTCGCCGTGAGTTCTTCGGTCGGGCCCGGAGCCAGCGGACCCCGACGACGACCAGGGCGATCGCGAGCAGGCCCGTCACGACGCGGCCGTAGCTGGCGAGCCAGTCGAGCACCCGCTCCCACTCCGACCCGAGCAACGCGCCGCCCCACACCAGCAGCGCGCTCCAGGCGACGGCGCTGAACGTGGCCCAGACCGCCGTCGGGGTCCACCGGAGGTCGGAGGCTCCGGCCAGCAGTCCGATCACCGCGCGCCCCCCGGCCAGGAACCGGTTGGCCGCGACGACGCCGTAGCCCCAGCGCCGGAGCCACCCCTCCACGCGGTGGAGCGGCGCCGCGCGGGATCCACCGCCACCGGGCCGGGTCGTGGATGGCGTCGCCTAGCCGCCGACCCACGGCGAACACCGTCAGAAAGCCCAGCGCGCCCCGCCGAGCGACGACGAGCGCGACGGTCGGCCAGAACGACAACACGCCCAGGCCGACGAGCGAGCCGCAGAGCACGATCACGGTGTCGCCCCAGATCGGCGGGACCAGGTTCTCGCCGTAGGCGACCGCCAGCAGCACGGCGTAGATGCCGACCGGCGGCAGCGCCTCCAGCCAGGCCACGAAGTCGGCGACCCAGGCCTCCACCCTAGCGCGCGACCAAGCAGGCAGACCGCGTGGGCCGCCGCCCCCTCGCCGGTCCCGACGAACCCCATCCCCTCCCCCGTCGTCGCCTTGACCGAGACCTGACCCGAGACCGACCCGGAGCCCGGCGGCGAGACGCTCGCGCATCGCGTCGATGTGGGGCCGGAGCTTGGGCCGCTGGAGCACGACCGTCGCGTCCACGTTGCCGACGGCCCAGCCCGCCTCGGCGACGCGGCCGACGACCGCGCCCAGGAGGTCGATGCTGTCGGCCCCCTTCCACTCGGCGTCGGTGTCGGGGAAGAGCGCGCCGATGTCGCCGAGCGCCGCGGCGCCCAGGAGCGCGTCGATGACGGCGTGCGTCAGCACGTCGGCGTCGGAGTGGCCGTCCAGGCCGACCTCGGACGGGACGGTGACGCCGCCCAGGATGAGCGGCCGGCCTGCGACCAGGCGGTGGACGTCGTAGCCGTGGCCGATGCGCATCGTGGAGGACCGGAGGGGTGAGCGAGTGGAGAGTGGAAGATCGTCCGCCTGGGCGCCGAGGTGGGTGGGGCGGCGCAGAACGTTCCGACCGCGGTCGGCTACCCCTCCCCCGCGCTCCCACTCGGCCCACAGCGCCTGGGCCAGGTGCCAGTCCGACGGCCGGGTCAGCTTGACGTTCCGGGCGTCGCCCTCGACGATCCAGACCGGGTGCCCCGCGTGCTGGAGCAGGCCGACCTCGTCGGTGGCGACGAGGCCGCCCGCGTTGGCCGCCGCCCGTGCGAGCCACACGCGGCGCGCTCCCTGCGGCGTCTGCATGGCCCACAGCCCGTCGCGCGGGACCGTCGCGCCGAACAGCGGGCCGTCGCCGCCGGCTCGCAGCGTGTCGGCGACGCGCACCGCGGCCGCGGCCGCGCCGTGGCGGCGGGCGGCGGCGATCACGTCTTCAATAACGGTCGTTGTGACACGAACGGCCGGACCGCGTCGTGCACCAGGACGATCTCGGTGTCGAGCGCGCGGACGCCGTTCGCGACCGAGGCCTGCCGGGTCGCGCCGCCGGCGGCCACCTCGGCTCGGGCATCGTGCCGGGCCAAGATCGACCGGGTCTCCTCCTCCTCCCCCGCCGGAACCACGACCACGACCGGGCCCACCTCGGGGTGCCGCCGGAACGCCCGGAGCGTCTGGACCAGGACCGGCGCATCGCCCAGGTCCCGGAACTGCTTGGCCGGCGCCCCGGGCTCGGCCATGCGCGTCCCCGCTCCCGCCGGCGGGCAGCACCACGCCCACCGAGGCGGGCACGCCCGAGCGCGAGAGGTCGTCGGCCATGCGTCTCCGGCCGCTACAGGATGAGCATCGCGTCGCCGAACGAGAACAGCCGGTACTCCTCCCGGATCGCCGTCTCGTACGCCTCCATGAGCAGGTCGTGGCCCGTGAACGCCGCCACCATCATCAGCAGCGTCGAGCGCGGGCGCTGGAAGTTGGTCAGCAGCCGGTCCGTGACGTGGAACGTGTGGACGGGGTAGATAAACTTGTCCGTCCACCCGCGGCCGTCCTTGAGCGTCTTGGCCGCCGAGAGCGTCGACTCCATCGCGCGGACGACCGTCGTGCCGCACGCGGTCACGGTCCCGCGTCGGGTGGGCCAGCGTCCGGTTGACGACGTCGACCGCCTCGGGCCGCACCTCGAAGAACTCGGAGTCCATCCGGTGCTTCGACAGGTCCTCGACCTCGACCGGCTGGAACGAGCCCGAGCCCCAGGTGGAGCGTGACCGTCGCCACGTCGCACCCCTTGCTGGTGATCGCCTGGAGCAGGTCCGGCGTGAAGTGGAGCCCGGCCGAGGGCGCCGCGACCGCGCCCCGCCTGCGCGCGAACATCGTCTGGTAGCGGACGCGGTCGGCCGGCTCGGCCTTGCGGCGGAGGTACGGCGGGATCGGCGTCTCGCCGAGGCCGTCGATCGCGGCGTAGAGCTCGTCGGGTGTCCCCTCGAACATGAACCGGAGCGTCCGCCCGCGGCTCGTCGTGTTGTCGATGACCTCGGCCGCCAGGCGGTCGCCGAACACGATCTTGTTGCCGACGCGGACCTTGCGGGCCGGGTCCACGATCGAGTCCCACAAGCGGTGCTCGCTGTTGAGCTCGCGCAGCAGGAACGCCTCGATCTTGGCGCCCGTGTTCTCCTTGATCCCGCGGAGCCGGGCCGGGAACACCATCGTGTCGTTGGCGACGAGCACGTCCCCCTCGGAGAAGTAGTCGGGCAGGTCGCGGACCGAGCGGTGCTCGATGGTCCCGCGGTCCCGGTCGACCACCATCAGGCGGGCGTCGTCGCGAGGCTCGATGGGGTAGGCAGCGACGAGCGACTTCGGGAAGTCGTAGTCGAAGTCGCTAAGCCGGAGGGCGTGCTGCCGAAACGAGGGGTGGGCGACCTGCATGCGAGACGGATTCCGTGACACGTGTGCGGCCGCCGGAGGGGCAGCCTTGAAGCACGGGCCGGCGGTGGGGACCGCCCGAATACGTCTCAATATAGACGCCTTACGGCTCGGAGTGGGCGCCGGACGCGCCGGGGGCCGCGGGGACCACCGTTCCTTCGACCTCGCCCGAGCCCGACGCGTGACGCCGTCGCGGGTCGCCTGCCCCGAGAGCACGACGCGGTCGCCGTCGTGCAGGAACGTCCGCGTCTCGCCGCCGGGCAGGTCGAGCGGGTTCTGTGCCCCGCCACGTCAGCTCGAGCAGCGACCCGTAGCTCCCGGGCGAGTCGCCGCTGATCGTCCCCGACGCCATCAGGTCGCCGGGCCGCGCGTTGCACCCGTTGACGGTGTGGTGGACGAGCTGCTGCTCGGGGCTCCAGTACAGGTTCGTCGCGTTCGACCGGGCGACGACGTGGGCGTCCGTGCCCGCCTCGCGCATCGCCTCGGTCTCCAGGGCCACGGTCAGGCCGAGGTCGAGCGAGCGGGGCTCGGGCTGGCGGAGGTACGGCAGCGGCTCCGGGTTGCCCGGCGCGGCGCGTCCTGCGCCTCGCCCTCGATGCGGAACGGGGCGAGCGCGGCGTACGGGACCACCCAGGGCGAGATCGAGGTCGCGAAGCTCTTGCCCAGGAACGGCCCCAGCGGGACGTACTCCCACTTCTGGATGTCGCGCGCGCTCCAGTCGTTGACGAGCACGAACCCGAAGATGTGGCGGCCCGCCTCGGCCATCGGGATCGGCGTGCCGAGCGCGTTGCCGGGCCCGACGAAGAAGCCCAGCTCGAGCTCGATGTCGAGCAGCTTCGACGGCCCGAACACCGGCGGCGCGTCGTCGTCCGGCTTGCTGCTGGCCGCTCGGCCGGACGACGTCGGTCCCGCTCACGACCACGACGACGCCCGCCCGTGGTAGCCCGACCGGGAGGTGCAGCCAGTTCGGCATCAGCGCGTTGTCGGGCCCGCGGAACATGGTCCCGACGTTGGTCGCGTGCTGGCGCGACGAGTAGAAGTCGGTGTAGTCGCCGATCTCGGCCGGGCAGGTGCATCGTGACGTCGGCGAGCGGGAGGACGGCGCGCTGGCGGAGCGTCGCCGCGTCGCGCAGGGCCGGCGAGCCCTCGGTGCTCAGCAGCTCCTGGAGGTGCGTCCGGACGGCGTGCCACGTGTCGGGCCCCAGCGCCATGAACGCGTTGAGCGAGCCGTCGTCGAACACGGGCTGGCGGCCGGCGCCGGCGACGCCGATCACGCCGTGGCTCTCCAGCACCGCCAGGTCGACCACGAAGTCGCCCGAGGCGGACGCCGCACCGGGCGGGCCACCTCGGCGGTCGAGAACACGCCGTACGGCAGGTTGTGGAGGCCGAAGCCGGTGTCGGCGGTCGAGGTCGAGGAAGGAGGTCAACGGTCTGGAGAGGAGACGTCGAGAGAACGAATCGAGGGTCCGCTGCTCAGGCGTCCGCGCGCGAGACCAGCCGAGCGCGCGAGGTCGTCGAGGGGCTCGTCGAACGAGCACGAGCCGAAGCTGAGCGCCGCCTGCTGGCGGGCGTCGGCGACCTCGGCGGGCGTGGCGCGGAGCGAGCGCCAGCGGAGGTCGTCGCCGACGGACCACGCGGCCGGGGTCCGCCGTCGTGCAAGATCTCGGCCAAGTCGTCCGGGCCCGAGGCCGTGGACGCGGGCGAGCGCGGCGCCGCCGAAGACGCCCAGGAACCCGTGCATCCGGGCGCCGACCGCGTCGTCGTCGTTGGGGAGCGGGTGGTGGAGGCCGGCCGTCGCCTTGAACGGGGCGCCGGCCCGGAGCGCGTCGGCGAGCGCCGGCGCCAGCGTCTCGACGTCGGGGACCAGGTCGGGCGTGACGCCGCCGCAGCGGAACTTGAGCGCGAACGCGGGCCGCCCGGCGCGGCCGTTCGCGTCGGCGACGGCCTGGGCCGCCGGGGCGACGGCGTCGGGGGCGTCCAGGAACGGGACCTCGAGCGCGGCGCGCGGGCCTGCCGCGCCGCCGTCGGTGTAGGCCCGGTCGAGGTCGGCGAGGGTGCCGGCGAGGGCGTCCGGGTCGCGGGCGAGGTCGGCGGGCAGCTTGATCTCGAACCGGTCGCAGACCAGGTCCGGCCGGGCACGCTCGGGCCCGGGCGCCGGTCGAGCGTGCGCAGGGCCGACTCGTGCCAGGCGCCGGGCTCGCCGGCGAGCCCCAGCACCGACACGTGCCAGGGGGCGTCGGGCGCGAGTCGGTCGACCTCGGCGCCGAGGTCGTCCAGGCGGCCGGCCGGGACGATGAACCGGGCCGAGCATCCAGGCCTCGGGGCTCCGGCGGTGGCGGGCGTAGGCGTCGGCGGCCGGGGCGAGGTCGAGGGCGGCCGGCGGGAACAGCCCGGCGTAGTCGATGAGGCCGTCGAGGAGGGCGTGCGCGGCGGGCGTCATGGACGAGATGCCGGTGGAGACCCGGGCGCAGCCGGACCCAGGCGCTAGTTTTGGCGTGGAAGGGTACGACCCACCCGACCCGCCTCGTGATCCCGAGGCGCCCCACTGCGTTCCGCCCTCCGCCCATGCCCTCCCGCATCCTCACCCTCTCCTTCTCGCTCGTCGTCGCGCTGCTCGCTGGGCGGTGCCGACGGCTGCGCCAGCGACCCCAACGTCGAGGGCGCCAAGCTCGACCTCCGCAACGGCGACTACGACCGCGCCATCGAGAACCTCGACGAGGCCCTCGCGACCAACCCGGACAACGTCGACGCGCTCCAGCTCCGCGTCGAGGTGCTCCGCCAGCAGTACGAGAACACGGCCGGCGCCGAGCCCAAGGCCGCGTTCCTCGACGCGAACTACGCCGACATGGTCTCGACCTACGAGCGCGCCCAGCGGCTCGCCCCCGACAACGCGGACCTCGCCACGACGCGCCTGGCCCTGTGGGCGCTCGCCGTCAACGCGGGCAACGACATGATCCGCAACCCCGAGGCCGACGTCTCGCAGGCCATCAACTACTTCGAGTCGTCGACGACGCTCTACCCGGACTCGTCCCAGGGCTACCTCGGCCTCGGCCTCGCCTAGCTCCGCGACGGCAACGCGGCCCAGGCCATCGGCCCGCTCGAGCGCGGCATCGCCATCGCGGACACGGACCCGGTCCTGGCCTACTACTACGGCCGCTCGCTCGTCCTGGCCGACCGCCCGTCGGACGCCGTGACGTACCTCGAGGGGGCCCAGACCCGGTTCCCGGACGACGAGGACATCCAGACGATGCTCCTCAACGCCTACACCCTGTCGGGCCAGACCGACCAGGCCATCGCGCGCTACGAGCGCGTCGTCGAGCAGCAGCCGACCAACCCGACGTTCCGCTACAACTACGGCGCGCTCCTGCTCCAGGCCGAGCGCTACGACGAGGCCATCGAGCAGCTGACCGAGGCGACCCGGCTGGCGCCCGACAACTCGGACGCCTTCTACAACCTGGGCGCGTCGTACCAGAACCGGGCCGCCGCGCTCAACGAGCAGGCCAACGCGACCGAGGACACCGACGAGGCCAACTCGCTCATCGACCAGCGTGACATGAACCTGGAGTCCTCGCTGGGCCCGCTCATGCAGGCCCGGACGCTCTCGACCGGGACCCCGGACGAGCCCGGCGTGTGCGACGCGCTCTTCCGCGTCTACACCCAGCTCGGCCGGGTCGACGACGCCGAGGAGGTCTCGGAGTGCGCCGGCATCTCGATGGACTAGCCGGCCCACGGCCGGAGCGGCGGCCCCCGCGGCTCCGGTCTCCGGCTCGTGTCTTTCCCCGGCGGGGGCGTGGCTCTTTCCACGCCCCCGCTCTGTTTCCCTCCCTCCCTGTGACTGACTCCCCCCGCCTCGGTACCGAGGCCGACCTGCCCGAGCAGGGCTTCGCCACCCGCGCCGTCCACGCCGGCCAGCAGCCGGACCCCTCGACGGGCTCCATCATGACGCCGGTCCACCTGACGAGCACGTTCGTCCAGGCGGCGCCGGGCGACCACCAGGGCCACGAGTACGCCCGGGTCACGAACCCGACGCGCTCGGCGCTGGAGGCCAACCTGGCCTCGCTCGAAGGCGCCGCCCACGGGGTCGCGTTCGCCTCGGGCGTGGCCGGCATCGACGCCATCCTGCGGCGGCTCCGGCCCGGCGACCACGTGGTCTCGACGAGCGACCTCTACGGCGGGACGTACCGGCTCATGCGCCAGATCCACGAGCCGATGGGCGTCGACTTCACGTTCGTCGACCTGGGCTCGCCCCAGGCCCTGGCCGACGCGATGACCGACGCGACCCGGCTGGTCTGGATCGAGACGCCCACCAACCCGCTCCTGCGGGTCTACGACATCGAGGCGCTGGCGGCCGTCGCCCACGAGCACGGCGCCGACGTGGCCGTCGACAACACGTTCGCGAGCCCGTACCTCCAGCGGCCGCTCGCGCTCGGGGCCGACCTCGTCCTCCACTCGACGACCAAGTACATCGGCGGCCACTCCGACGTGATCGGCGGCGCCGTGCTGACCTCGGACGACGGCTGGGCCGAGCACCTCCAGTTCCAGATCAAGGCGGTCGGCGCGGCGCCCGGCCCGCTCGACTGCTTCCTGCTCCTGCGCTCGACCAAGACGCTGCACCTGCGGATGGAGCGGCACTGCGCCAACGCCCGGGCCGTCGCCGACTTCCTGCGCGGCCACGACGCCGTCTCGCGCGTGCTCTACCCGGGCTTCGAGGACCACCCCGGCCACGAGATCGCGGCCCGCCAGATGAGCGGGTTCGGCGGCATGGTCTCGCTCGTGCTCGCCGACGACACCGTCGAGACGGCCGTCCGGTTCATGCAGGCGACGCGCGTGTTCGCGCTGGCCGAGAGCCTGGGCGGCGTCGAGAGCCTGGTCTCGCACCCCGCCTCGATGACGCACGGCTCGATCCCGGCCGAGGTCCGCCACGCGGCCGGCCTGCCCGACGGGCTGGTCCGCCTGAGCGTTGGGGTCGAGGACGAGGCGGACCTGATCGCCGACCTCGACCGGGCGCTCGCGGCCGTCGGCGAGCCCGAAATGGCGGCCTAGCCGGGACTGCGGAGATCGCGGGCAGGAGGCCGGCGGGACCGTCCCGTTACCTTTCGGCCCCCCGCCCCGTCGTCGCCGTGTCGTCCGCCCCTGCCCCCTCCCGCTCCGCGACGCACCGCCCGTCGGCCGAGGCGGCCCCACCCGCCTCGGCGCGCCCGCCGGTGGTGGCGAAGCGTCGGATCAACGACATCGTGTTGGGTCGGTTCGAGCGGTGGGCGCTGCCCCGGATGGCCGCCCGCCTGCCCGCCTGGGTCACGCCCGACGGCCTGACCGCGGTCGCGCTGGCCGGCGCGCTCCTGTCGGCCGTGGCCTACGCCCTGGCCGGCGAGAACACGGCCTGGCTCCACGTCGCCTCGGCCGGGCTCGTGCTCCACTGGTGGGGCGACAGCCTGGACGGGACGCTGGCCCGCGTCCGCCGCATCCGGCGCGAGCGCTACGGGTTCTTCGTCGACCACCAGTGCGACGCGATCTCGGTCGTCGCCCTCGCGGTCGGGGTCGGCGCGGGCTCGCTGATGCGGATGGAGATCGCGCTGGCCATCGGGGTCGGCGTTCTGATGATGATGCTGCTGGTCAACATGGTGACCATCGCGCGCGACGTGTTCAAGATCTCGTTCGCCCACGTCGGCCCGACCGAGCTGCGGCTGGCCGTGATCGTGGTCAACACGGCCGTCTGGGCCGTCGGCCCCGGCCAGATCGGGTGGCTCGGTCAGACCTGGACGTTGTTCGACCTGCTCGGCCTGGCGACGGCCGCCGTGCTGGCGGTCGCCTACGTCGTGTTCACCGTCCGCGAGACGCGCCTGATCGCCCGGCTCGACCCGACGCCTGCGCCCGGCGACGACGGCGTCCCGCTCGACCCGACCGGCCAGGGACGGTCGGACTAGGCGGTCTCGGACACGCGGATCTCGTCGCCCGGTCGCACGACGCCCTCACGGAGGACGCGGGCGTACCACCGCGTCTCGTCGGGCACCCGGTCCGGTTTGATCCGCTTGAACGCGCCACCGGCGAACGACCCCGCGATGGTCTTGCACGGCTCGACGCGCTGGGTCAACTGGAGCTGCGCCTGGCCCACGTCGATCACGGTCCCCACCTCCAGGCTGGGCCAGTCGAGGCCGGCGACCGTCAGGTTCTCGCCGATGGAGCCCGGGACGATGGGGTGCCCCTCAGCCTGGAGCGCCCGGATCAGCTCGACCGGGAACAGACAGACGGCCCGCTCGGGCCCGCCGTGGACCTTGGGGTGGTTGACGGCGTCGCCGCTCAACCCCTCGCGTCCGACGTGGGCCTCCGCGACGGCCCGCTTGGGGACCCCGCCCGGCGACGTGTTGACCTGGAGGACGCGGGCGGACATCGGGGCGGGGGAGGTGGAGACGGGAAGATCGGCCACGCCCCCGACCCCGTCCACCTCGGCGCCCAGGCGGGGCGCCCCGGTCACCGCGCTCGGTTGACCGTCCAGTCGTAGGCGAACGTCACGCCCGACGCGTCGCGCAAGTCGGCGGCAGACGCGCCCGCCAGCTGGCGGCGGAACTGGGCGGCTCGGGCGCGCGGCATCGCGGCCAGCAGCACGTCGCCGACCGCCTGCCCGCCGGCCTCGAAGTCGTCGGCGAACCAGTCGAACAGCGACGACAGCACGACTCGGCGGCCATCGACGCGCGCGGCCCGGGGGGACGCCGCGAACAGCCGGAAACGGGCGTCGAGGTCAGCGTCGAGCGTGGCGGCGCGGTACGACCGCGCCCGGAGCGGCGGGCACGACACGGCCGCGCAGTTGAGCGCCGCGTGGACGCGGTGGTCGACGCGACTAGGGCGGAGCGTCCGCATCGGGGGGAGCACCGGGGCCCCGTTGGCCCGGTTCTGACGGCGCAAGATGCCGTGCTCCAGTTGGTCGAGCGTCATGTCGACCCCGGCCACGCGGACGGGCTGGCGAAAAAACGCCCCGAACAGGTCCTGCGTCTCCAGGTTCGTCGCCCGGGGGTGGTCGAGCACGCGGTCGAGCACGACCGCGTTGTAGGCGTTGATCAGGAACGCCGTCTTCTGATCGTCGGTGCGCAGGGCCGCCGGGTCCTGGCGGGCGACGGCCGCCAGCACGGCGTCGAGGTCGTCTCGGTGCTGCGAGGCCAACAGCCCGTAGTCGACGCGGCCGTCGGACTGGACGACGGCGCCTAGCAGGCGGTCGAGCGGCGCCTCGACCGACGCCTGCGCTCGGGCCGGAACGGCGAGCGCGGTGAGCAGGACGGCGAGCACGGAGAGTCGGGTCATGGGCTCTCAACGAGGCGACCCCGCTCGGTCTTACCCGGCGCCGACGGGACCTCGGTGACGGCGGCCGACCCCCTCCACCTCGGCACCGAGGCGGGCGGACTCGGACCGCGTCGGTGCGGCTACTCCCCGGCCGGAACCTCGCGCGCCGGGCCCACCGTCCCGACCACGCGGACCCGCTTGACCGGCTCCACCGGGTCGGTCGTGTGCATCACCAGCGGCACCGAGACCGCGCCGTCGACCGCGAGCGCGGACGGGTCGGCGATGGTCACGAACAGGCCCCCCAGGCGGTCCGGGAAGATGGGCCGCTCGGGCCAGACCACGTCGACGCCGTCCGGCGCCTCGACGCGCTCGATCCGGACCGGCGCCTCGCCGACGTTGGCGAACTGTACGGCCGTCTGGAGCGGCTCGCCCAGCGGCGCCACCCCCGCGTCCGCCTCGACGTGGCGAAAGGCCAGCGCGCCCACGCGCACGCCCGTGTCGGCCAGCTCCGACCGGACGACGCCCGACACGCGCAGCGTCACCGCCGCCGGCTCGGCACCCTCGGCCCGAACGAACACGGCCTTGTCGAAGTCGCCGGGGCGCCCACTCGGGTCGTAGGCCACCTCGATGGCGCCCGTCGCGCCCGGCGCCACTGCGCCCTGCGTCCACGACGGCGTCGTGCACCCGCAGGCGGCCTCGACCTGAGTCAGCCGGAGCGGGGCGTCGCCGGCGTTCGTGAACCGGAACGTCTCCGTGACGGGTCCGCCCGCCTCGGCGATGCGGCCGAGGTCGAGGGACTCGGCGTCGAAGGCGAGCCGGCCCTGGGCGAGCGCGGGGGCCGCGGCCAGGACGAGGGTGAGGGCGAGCAGGCGCATGGCTAGTAGTCGAGGAGGTCGCGGGCGGCCGTCAGCACGTCGTCGTCCTGGGGCAGCACGGCCTTCTCCAGCGCGTCGGCGTAGGGGATCGACGAGAACGCGCCGGCGACGCGCTTGACGGGCGCGTCGAGGTAGCCGAAGGCGGCGTCGGAGATCTGGGCGGCGATCTCGGCGCCGAAGCCCATGAACTCGTGGTCCTCGTAGGCGACGAGCACGCGGCCCGTCTTGCGCGCCGAGGCCAGCACGGTCTCGGTGTCGAACGGCAGGATCGAGCGCACGTCGACGACCTCGACCGAGACGCCCTCCTTCTCCAGCGCCTTGGCCACGTTGAGCGCCTTGTAGACGATGGCGCCCCAGGTCACGATGGTCAGGTCCGTCCCCTCGCGGGCGACGGCCGCCTTGCCGAGCGGGACGAGGTAGTCGGCGTGGGGCTCGGGCCGTCGGGCCGGGCCCTGGCGGTAGAGCGCCTTGTGCTCCAGGAAGATGACCGGGTCCTCGCCGCGGATCGCCGTCTTGAGCAGGCCCTTGGCGTCGGCCGCGTTCGACGGCATCACGACGTGCAGGCCGGGGAAGTGGCCGAACATGGCCTCGACGTTCTGGCTGTGGCACAGCCCGCCGTGGATGTAGCCGCCGCACGGCACGCGGAGCACCATCGGGCAGGCCCACTCGCCGTTCGAGCGGTAGCGCATCGAGGCCACCTGGTTGCGGAGCGGCTGCATCCCGGGCCAGATGTAGTCGGCGAACTGGATCTCGACGACCGGCATGTAGCCGGCCGCGGCCAGCCCGACGGCCCTGCCGATCACGGAGTGCTCGGCGAGCGGGCTGTTGAAGCAGCGGTCGCGCCCGTGCTTCTCGGTCAGCCCGCGCGTGGCCGTGAACACGCCGCCCTTGCCGCCGCCCACGTCCTCGCCGTAGACCAGCACGCGCTCGTCGCGCGCCATCTCCTCGTCGAGCGCGTGGTTGATGGCGTCCACCATCACGATCAGGTCGCCGGTCGCGCCGTCGACCTCGTACTCGCGGTCGTCCGGGCCCTCGTAGTAGACGTGGCGTCGTCGCGTCGGCCGGGTCCGGGTCGGCCTCGGCCTCGACGGCGCGGGCGATGCGGTCGACCTCGGTGGCGATCTCCTGCTCGCATCGCCTCGACCTCGTCGTCGGTCAGGACGCCCGCCTCGACCAGGCTGCGCGGCGAGGCGCGGGATCGGGTCGCGCGCCGCGTCGGCCTCGATGGAGTCGGCCTCGCGGTACTTGCGGTGGTCGTCCGACGACGAGTGCGGCAGCAGGCGGACCAGGTCGGCGTGGAGCGCGACCGGGCCGTTCCCGGCGCGGACGTGCGCCAGCGCCGCGCGTGCCGCCGCGGCCGACTCGAAGAAGTCCGTGCCGTCGTAGCGGATCCGCGCCAGACCGGCGTAGCCGCCGAGCAGGTGCCAGATCGAGCCGCCGGCGGTCTGCTCCTCGACCGGGACCGAGATCGCGTACTTGTTGTCCTGGACGTGGAAGACGACCGGCAGCGCCTCGCGCGCGGCCCAGTTGAGCGCCTCGTGGAAGGCGCCCTGGCTCGTCGAGCCCTCGCCGCCCGAGACGTAGACGGCCTTGGCTCGCCTCGCCCTCGGGCGTCGCCGTCCTTGCGCTGGATGGCCAGCGCGAAGCCGACCGCCGGCACGTACTGCGCGCCGACCGACGACGACGTGCGACAGGATGTTGAGCTCGCGGTGGCCGAAGTGCTCGGGCATCTGGCGCCCGCCGCCGAACACGTCGGCGGCCTTGCCGAAGTGGGCCCGCAGCACCTCGTCGGGCGTCACGCCGACCGAGAGCGCGGTCGACAGGTCGCGGTAGTAGAAGCAGAACCAGTCGCTGCCGCCCTCGAAGTGCCGGGCCGACGGCGATCTGGCTCGCCTCGTGGCCGGCCGAGCCGATGTGGAAGAAGCCCTTCCCCTGCTTGAGCAGCGTCAGCATCTTCTCGTCGAGGCGCCGCGAGGTCATCATCGTGCGCAGGACGGCCTCGCAGCTCGTCGGGCTCGAAGTCGTCGGGCCCGAGCGGGGTCACCTCGAGCGTGCCCTCGGGGCCGTCCAGGTCGGGCGCGTCGGCCCTTGGCGGTGTCGGTCTCGGCCTCGAACGCGTCGTCGACGGCGTCGGTGACGTCGGCCGCGTCGTCAACCTCGGCCTCCGCGGTCGTCGTCGGCGTCTGCCATCTCGGCCGTCTCCCCCTCGGGCGTCGACGGACGCGTCGACCGGGAGCACGACGGGCGCCACGGGCTCGGCGGCGGTCTGCTCGTGGAACACGTCCTCCCCAGCGCTCGCCTCCGAGACCGGTCGTCCGACCGCGCTCGCCGAGGCGGCGGACTGCCGCGCCCGCCTCCGCCGCGCCCGTCGTGTCCTCAGGGGTCCAGCTGACCGACGGCGTCTCGGGCGCCTCCGTCTCGAAGGAGGTCCGCCTCGGCGACCGAGTCGGCGTCCTGCGCGCCACTGGCCGGGTCGATCTCGGCCGTCGGAGTCCGGTCCCGCCACCGCGGCCTCCGGTTCGTCTCGGGCGAAGGCGTCGGCCGAAGGCTCGTCGGACGCCGCGGTGGCCGTCGGGTCGCCGTCGGGCTGGGTGTGGGCGTTCGTCTCTGCCGGACCGACCACCGAGTCTGCGTCGTCGCGGTCGGAGGCGCCCGCTCCGGAGTCGTCGGCGGCGCGGTCTCCAGGGGAGCCGCGATGGGGGCTGCCGCGCCGGCCGTCGGAGCGTCGGCGTCGCCGACCGCGCTCTGCGTCGCCAGCGAATCCACCGAAAGCGCTTCCGGAGCCGGTTCGTTCTCGTGGCCCAGAGCCCGCCGCCTCGGTCACGAGGCCGCCGAAGTCGAGCGTCTCGGGCCTCGACGGAGCCGCGTCGGCCGCGGGCGCCGGGCTCGGATCGGCCGGGCCCGTGACGGCCTCGGGGACGTCCCCGCCGCCCACACGAACGCGGGCGTCGTCGCGCCGCCCGTCTCGGACGAGCCGCATCGAGCGTGGCGTCGTCGACGCCGCCGGTCCCGAACGCTCCGGGGCCCGTCGTGCGCGGCCGTGGAGCCGTCGCCGGGCTCGTCGTCGGGGCTCAGGAACGTCCGCGTCGAGAATCGCGAGCGGGCGTCGGCGGCGGGGTCGGCGGAGCGGCGGTCGTCGGAGGCCATCGGTGCGGGGGAGGTGGGACGGAAGGGATGGCAGCCGGGCCTCGCGGGGCGTTGCCAGCGGGCGGCTCCGGAAGATACGAGGGGGTCCAACGCCGCTCGGGCCCGGCCGGGTGCCGTGCGCGGGCCGAGACGGCGGCTGCCGTGTCATTCTGGCGCCTCCATTGGGAATCGGCGGCGCAGGCGCCTAGCTTGGCCGCTCCTCGTCCCCCCGCGAGATGTCTCGCTATGCCGATTGCTCGCTGCCGCCCTGGTGGCGGCCCTCGCCGCGCCCGTGTCCGGCGCCCAGGCGCTCGCGCGTCGACGCCGAGCCGGCCCCGGGTGCTGTTCAGCGTCTCGGACTCGGTCAAGACCGACGACGGCGGGCGCGAGCGCGTCACCCGGACGGTGACCTACGACCCGGTCGCGGGCACTACCACCGACCGGACGACCGGCAGCCGACGGCCGCGTCGCTGAGCGAGTCACGTCCGGATGACGAGCGTGATCGCGCCGACGCCCGACGAGGCAGCGCGCGGCCCGAGCGCTCGTGGCCGCTCACCCCGAGGTCGCGCCGCTCATCGCCGGGCGGCCGACGGCGACGGTCCACGTCGAGGGCGGCTTCCCGCTCGTGCGCGAGGCCGGCCACCCGTGCGGGCCCGGCGGCCGGTGCGTCATGATCGACGTGTTCGAGACGCGCGCCGGGCCGGCGTCCGCGCCGCGCCGCACTCCGCTACGTCGTCGTCGACCTGCGCGCGCTGCGCGTGCTCGACGCCGACGCCGACCCCGAGGCCGACTCGAACCTCGCCAACCCGGCCGCGCGCCGGCGCTCCCGCCTCCAGCCATGCCCGCGATCCTCGCTCGGCTCGCTCGCCCTGCTCGGCCTCGCTGCTGGCCCCGGCCGCCGCGCCAGGTCGCCGCTCACCGAGGCGACGTGCGCCACCAACGGCTCGCTACAACGACGGCCCCGCCCCGCCGACCGTCCCCAACGGCCACATCGCCTGGCCCGCCGACGCGCCCGTCTGGGAGTTCGACCTGTACCGGCCCGCCAACCGGACGACGCCTCAACGGCGGCGGCCTCGAACTCCGCGACGTGTCGTACCGAGGCCGGACCGTCCTGGCCCGCGCCGGCGTGCCCGTCCTCAACGTCGAGTACGACGCCGGGACGGCTGCGGCTGCTTCCGCGACTGGCAGGACGAGGAGGCGCCCATCGAGGTCGGCGACGACGCCGTGCTCACGCTCCCCTGCCTCGCCCAGTCCGACGCCGGGCGCGGTCCGAGACGGCGTGCGAGGCCAATCAGCCCGCCGGACCCGACGCCCGGCGGCGACGTCGGGCGACTTCCCGGCGTCACGGTCGAGGACTACGGCGACGAGCTGGTCCTGACGGGCCACATGGAGGCGGGCTGGTACCGGTACCGCATGAAGTGGCACTTCTACACCGACGGCCGCATCTGGCCCGAGTTCTCGTTCGCCGCCGCCCAGGCCGTCTGCACCCAGACCGGCCACCGCCACCACGCCTACTGGCGGTTCGACTTCGACCTCGACGGCACGCCGACCAACGACGTCGTCCGCGAGCACGCCACGCCGGGCAGCGCCGGCCGGGCGTTCACCGCCGAGGCCTCGCGCGTCCTGGGCGGCGCCGCCGACCCGACGCTACTGGAGCGTCGTCGACGGCGCGACGCGGGATCGGCTACGAGATCCAGCCCGGCGAGGACGACCGGCGCCTGCCCGCCGACGCCGTTCTCCAAGACCGACGCGCTCGTCCTGCGCTACAAGATGGACGAGATCGACGACGGCCAGACCATCGTGACCGGCGGCTGCGCCTTCGCCTTCGAGCCGTTCGTCAACGGCGAGTGCGTCGAGGGCGAGGACACCGTGTTCTGGTACCGCTCGGGCGCGCTCCACTCGGCCGGCAACCCGTTCGAGTGCGACATCGTCGGGCCGATGCTCATGCCCGGTCGGGTTCGAGGTCGTCGACGGTGCCCGGGCACGGCCGGCGTCGAGTTCGAGGCCGCCCGGCCGAACCCGTTCACCGGGTCCGACGACGGTCCGCTTCCGGGTCGAGGCGGCGCCAGCCGGTCACGGCCGAGCTCTACGACGCTGCTCGGGCCGCCGCGTCCAGACGCTGTTCGACGGCGTCGCCGGCCGAGGACGAGTGGCAGATCGATCCGGATCGACGGGCGGACGCTGCCGGCCGGCACCTACGTCGTCCGCCTCCGAGGCGAGACGGCCCGGGGCACGACGCGCGTCGTCCTGGTCCGCTAGCGTGACGGCCGATCTCGTCGTGGTCGGCGGCGGGCTCGTCGGGCTGGCGACGGCGCGGCGCGGCGCTGGCGGCTCGGCCCGACCTGCGCGTCGTCGTGATCGAGCACGAGGCGACGGTCGCGCGCCCACCAGAGCGGGCGCAACTCGGGCGTGCTCCACGCGGGCCTGTACTACCGGCCGGGCAGCCGCAAGGCCGCGGCTGTGCCAGGCCGGCAAGGCCGCGGATGGAGGCGTACTGCCAGGCCGAAGGGCTTCCCGTTCGTCCGCTCCGGCAAGACTCGTCGTGGCCGTCGACGCGCGACGAGGTGCCCCGCCTCGACGCGCTCGCGGAGCGGGCCGCCGCGAACGGCGTCGCGGTCGAGCGCCTGGGCCGGACGGGCTGCGCGAGCGCGAGCCGCACGCGGCCGGCGTCGCCGCGCTCTGGGTGCCCGTCGACCGGCGTCGCCGACTTCGGCGCGGTCGCCCGCCGGCTGGCCGAGCAGCTCGCCCGAGGCGGGCGCCGAGATCCGGACGGGCACGCGCCGTGACGGGCGGGCGCGAGACGGCGGCGGGCGTGGTCGTCGAGACCGACTGGGGGCGCCATCGAGGCGCGCGCGTTGGTGACCTGCGCCGGGCTGTGGGCCGACCGCGTGGCGCGGCTGTTCGGCGCCGAGCCGTCGGTCGAGCTGGTCCCGTTCCGCGGCGAGTACGCCCGGCTCCGGCCCCCGGCGGCCGGGCTCGTGCGCGGGCTGATCTACCCGGTCCCCGACCCCGCCCTCCCCTTTCTGGGCGTCCACCTGACGCGCCGCGTCGACGGGACGGTCGACGCCGGGCCGAGCGCGGCGCTGGCGTTCGCCCGCGACGGCTACCGCCTGCGCGACGTCCGCTGGGCCGACCTCGGGCGAGGCGCTGTCGGCTCGCGCGCATTCCGGCGGCTGGCGCGCCACGCACCTGGGCTCCGGCCTGGGCGAGCTAGGCCGGTCGCTGAGCCTGCGCGCGTTCTGGCGCGCGGCCCGTCGCCTGGTGCCGGCCCTGGCGCTGGCCGACCTGGAGCGGGCCCCGTCGGGCGTCCGCGCCCAGGCGCTCCACCCCGACGGCACGCTGGCCGACGACTTCGTGATCGAGGAGACGCCCCGGGCGGTCCACGTCGATCAACGCGCCGAGCCCGGCGGCGACGGCGTCGCTGGCGATCGGCGACGAGATCGCGGCCCGTGCCCTCGCTCGTCTCTAGCCCCGCCCGCCTCGGTGTCGAGGCCGGCGTTGTCGTGGGCGCCCGTTCCTGCCAAGCGGTGCCGACGGCCCAACTCCACTGCCTCCCCGGGCGGGCGGACTCAGTCTGACCCGACCTCGAGGTCCCCGTCGACGCGGGTCCGGATCGCGGCCTGCTCTCGGTCCGAGAAGCGGGCCCAGTGGCGCCCGGAGCGCCCTTCGAGGGCGTAACGCAGGTGGAGCGTCGCGGCTGGGTGACGGTGCTTGACCATCCGCCAGGCCATCGCCGCGCCCACCTCGGCCACGTCGTCGGCCGCCTCGATGCCCACGTCTGCCGACATCCGGTCTGAGACCGGGCTCAGGTTGGGGAGCGACGACGGCGGCGGCACTACCGCGGCGCGGGGCCCAGGCGGTCGACCAGGTGGTCGAACCCCTCGGGCTCGTCGGGGCCGCGGCGCTGGAACGCCATCGTCCAGTCGGCGAACGTCCGGCGCGAGATCGGGCCGGCCGCCTTGACCTCGACGTTCTCGTGCCGCGTGGCCGGGAGCACGCGGTCGTGGTACACGCTCTGGACGGCGTCCCGGGGTCCCTCCAGGCGCTGGACGAACGTCCCGGGCCGCTCGGCCGACGCGTCCTCGTAGGCCAGGAAGCCGGTCACGCCGACGCCGCGGTTGTAGGCCCGCGAGACCTCCAGCAGGGTGTCCAGCTCGGCCTCCGAGAACGGGCTGACCGCCTCCGAGGTGTAGACGAGCGCGTACAGGTCGGCGTCTCGGGTCATGTCGTCTCTGCGCGGGCCGGCGCCACCGCGCCGTCCCCGCCGGGCACGGCGTTCGCGAGCGGGAGCTCGAACCAGAAGCGCGTCCCCCGGTTCTTGGTGCTCTCGACGTGGATCGTCGAGCCGTGCGCCTCGATGATCTGCTTGACGATGGCCAGCCCGAGCCCCGTCCCGCCCTCCTTGCGCGACCGCGCGGTGTCGACCCGGTAGAACCGCTCGAAGATGCGGTCGAGGTGCTCCTCGGAGATGCCGCGGCCGGTGTCGACCACCTCGACGCGCGCCTTGTCCATGTGGCGCCGCATCCGGCAGCGGACGGAGCCCTCGTCGGAGTACGCGATGGCGTTGTCGATCAGGTTGGTGAGCACCTGGCGGATCCGGTTCCGGTCGGCCGCGACGGTGAGCGGGTCGTTCTCGTAGATCAGCTCCAGCCCCTTGGCGTCGGCCTTGGGGTCGAGCATCTCGCCGATCTCGCCGATCAGGTCCTGGAGGTCGAACTCGGACGGGCGGATCGAGTCCTCGCGGTACTCCAGCTTGGCGATCTCGATCAGGTCCGAGAACAGGCTGTTGAGCCGCTGGAGGTTGGCCAGCCCCTTTTGCGCGTAGCGCTTGCGCTGGGCCGTCGGGAGCGTGTCCGAGCCGAGCGCCTCGAGGTAGCCGAACACGGCGAAGATCGGGTTCTTGACCTCGTGGCTCACGTTGCCGATAAACTCGTTCTGGACGCGCTGCATCCGCTGGAGCTCGTGGATGTCGGCCCGGAACCGGCTCGCCATGTGGTTGAGGCTGCGGGCCAGGTCCTGGAACTCGGCCGCCCGCGTGCGGACCACGATGCGGCCGTCGAGGTCGCCCTCGTTGATCCGCTGGGCGCTGCGCGTGATCGCCATGAGCGGGCGCGTCACCTGCCGGGCCGCCGTCCACGCCCCCACGAGCGCCGTCAGCAGCGCCAGCGCCATGCCGACCGCGAGCACCGCCTGGAGCGACTGGATGGCCCGGAGCAGGTCGGGCACGGGCTCGCCGAGGCGGACCAGCAGGCCGGTCTCGGGCCGGTACAGCGCGAGGTAGAGCCGCGTGCCGCCGCCTCGGCCCCCGCCGCTCGGAGAACCCGACGTGGTCGTCGGCGGCGAACGCCTCGGCGACCTCCTGGCGCTCGAAGAACGGGACCTGGTCGGCCGGGTCGTCCGCCTCGGTGGACGGCCCGAAGTCCCCGACCAGCTCGTCGCGCGTCGCGATCGACACGTCGATCTGGGTCAGCCGGGCCACCTGCTGCCCCAGGTCGAGCATGGCCGCCCGGTCGGGCTCGGCCTCGAGCTGGACCGCGAACCGCGACGCCTCCTCGCGGAGCGTCTCGCGCGCGGCGTCGCGGACCTGCCCCCGCAGGATCAGAAACGAGTACAGCCCGACCCCGACGACGGCCAGCCCCACGAACAGGGCGAACGTCAGCATCATCCACGTCTGGGTCGACGCCCGACGGGGGTAGACGAGCTCGCGGACGTTGCGCCAGCGCATAAGTCGGAGGAATGCGGGATCGGGACGGGGGGAGGGAGAGGCGGAGCGCCCCACCCCTCGGCCTCCGGTCCCTCCGTCCCTCTACGCTTCGGTCTCGGCCTCTTCCACGAACCGGTAGCCGACGCCCCGGACGGTCTGGATGTGCCTGGCGAACTCGCCCAGCTTCTCCCGGAGGTTCTTGATGTGCGCGTCGACGGTCCGCTCGGTCACCATCATGGCGTCCTTCCAGATCGTCTCCAGCAGCTGCTGGCGCGTGAACGCCTTGCGCGGGTGGCGGACGAGGTAGCGGAGCAGCTCGAACTCGGTCAGCGTGAGCCCGAGGTCGTCGCCGTCGAGCGTGGCGCGGTACTCGTCCTCGTAGATCGTCAGGCCGGCGACCGACAGCGTCTTGCTCTCCTCCGTGCCGGTCCGGCGCAGGACGGCCCGGATGTTGGCGAGCACGACCTGGGGGCTGACCGGCTTCGTGATGTACTGGTCGGCGTTCTGGAGCCCTTCGAGCTGGTCGGTCTCCTCCGTCTTGGCCGTCAGCATGATGATCGGGATCTTCTCCGTCTCGACGCGGCCGCGGAGCCGCTTGGCGATCTCGAAGCCGCTCATGCCGGGGAGCATCACGTCGAGCACGATGGCGTCGACGTCCGGGCCGGCCTTCGAGAGCGCCTCGTCGGCGTCGTGGGCGGTGAGGACGTTGTAGCCCTCCTCGCGGAGAAAGTGGGAGATGATCTCGACGACGTCCTCCTCGTCGTCGACGACGAGAATGGTGATCTCCTGAGGGGTGGAGGTGGCCATGGGGCGCGGGTGAAAGGCGGTGGGTTGGGTGACCCTCAAACCGAGGGGGTTCTGGGATATACCCGGTCGGGCCCGCCGGGTTCTGCCGTCTTCACATTCCAGCGCCCAGGCCCCCGGTCAACCGCCGTGGGTGACGCGCGGGACGCGGCCCGTGAGGCCGGTCGTGAGCTCGTACGAGATCGTCCCGGCCCGCTCGGCGACGGCCTCGGCCGACGGCCCGTCCGGCCCGAACAGGACCGCCTCGGCGCCCGTCTCGACCGCCCCGCCCGGCCCGCTGGGGTCGCCCAGCGACACCATCGTCATGTCCATGCACACGCGCCCGACGATGGGGACGAGGGCGCCGCCGAGCCCGACCTCGCCCCGGTTCGAGAGCGCGCGTGGCAACCCGTCGGCGTAGCCCACACCGAGTGTGGCGACGCGCGTCGGGCGCTCGGCCGTCCAGGTCTGGCCGTAGCTCACCGACTCGCCGGGCGCGACGGTCTGGACGTGGACGACGCGCGCGACCAGCCGCATCGCCGGGCGGAGACCCGCGGTCGCGCCCGACATGGCGGCGTCGGAGTCGAGCCCGTAGAGGACGCCGCCCAGGCGCGCCAGCGCGGGCCGCGACGTGAGCGCCGGCAGCCGGACCCAGGCGGGCCCGTTGGCGACATGGACGAGTCGGGGCGCGTCGGCGCCGAGCGCGCGCAGGACGCCGTCGAACCGGCGGACCTGGAGCAGCGCGAACGACGGGTCGGCGGCGTCGGCGGTCGCGAGGTGGGTCCACAGCGCCTCGACGGTCACGCCGGCACCCTGCAACTGGCGGACGACGGCTGCGGCCTGGTCCGGCGCCACACCCAAGCGGTGCATCCCGGTGTCGACCTTGACGTGGACCGCGACGCCGGGCGCGTCCGCGATCACGGCTCGGGCCACCTCGGCGGACGAGACGACGGCGTCCAAGCCCCACCGCACGTAGGCCGGCAGAAACTCCCGGAGAGGCGCCGCGAGCACGAGGACGCGCGCTCGGACGCCCGCCTGGCGCAGCTCGACGGCCTCGGGGACGGTCGCGACGGCCAGCCACTCGACCCCCTCCTCGATCAGCACGCGGGCCACGGCCACCGCGCCGTGCCCGTAGGCGTCGGCCTTGACCACGCCCATCACGGCGTCGCCGCGGCGCGCGGCGAGCTGGCGGACGTTGTGGCGGATGGCGCCGAGGTCGACCTCGGCCCGGAGCGCGACGGGACTCATGGGGGGATCTGGGTGGGACCACCTCGGGGCCGAGGCGGAGCGGGTGGAGGCGTAGAATCTCCGGCCGCTGGCGCGCGACTGCCAGTGCCGACGCGGTGGGCCTACCGTCGGGACGAGACGCCCCGGGCGCACCACCCACACTGCGGTCGGCACAGCCACCATGCGAGGCGCTCACGAATGAGCGGCTCCGGGCTCTGGCACGGTTCCGTCCCGCCACTGTCCGTCCCCCCTGGCCGCGTTCCTGCGCGCAAGGGGGGCCTCAGATCCCGCTCGCGATGAGCAACTCGATGTCGCGGTGGGGCATCCCGAACATCGACGCCAGGCTCTTTTTGGTGAGGTGGCGGCGGTACACGTAGGTGCCGGTCCTGAGCGAGACGTTGGACCACAGCGCGTCGTTGATGCTGCCGGCCTCGCCGATCTCCAGGACGTAGGGCGTGAGCGCGTTCGAGAGCGCGTACGTCCCAGTCCGGGCGACCGACGACGGCAGGTTGGGCAGGCAGTGGTGGACGACGCCGTGGGCCACGAACGTCGGGGCGTCGGGCGTCGTCGGCCGGCTCGTCTCGACGCACCCGCCCTGGTCGATCACCAGGTCGACCACGACCGAGCCCGAGCGCATGGTCGCCACCATGTCCTCGGTGACCACGACCGGCGACCGCTGGCCGACCGACATCGCCGCGCCGATCACGACGTCGGCGTTCTTGACGGCGCTCTCGACGTAGGTCGGGTTCGCCATCGCCGTCGTCACGCGCCGGTCCAGGACGTGCTCGATGGCCCGGAGCGCCGTGAGGTCCGTGTCCAGGACGATCGTGTGGGCCCCGAACCCGATCGCCGTCCGCGCGGCCCACTCGCCGATCACGCCGGCCCCCAGGATGACGACCGTCGCCGGGGGAACGCCCGAGATGCCGCCCAGCATCACGCCGCGCCCGCCCTCAGACGACTCCAGCAGCCGGGCCGCGGTCTGGACCGCCATCGACCCCGAGATCTCGTGCATCATCCGGACGATGGGCAACGTTCCGTCGGCGTCGGCGATAAACTCGAACCCGATGCCGGTCACGCGCAGCTCCATCAACCGCCGGAGCGTCTCGGCCTGGAGCCCGCCCAGGTGGAGCGCCGAGATGAGCACCTGCCGCTCGCGCATCAGGTCGAGTTCGTCGGCCCGGGGGGGGAACACCTTGGCGACCAGGTCGCACTCGGAGTAGATCTGAGCGGGCGTCTCCACGACGTCGCATCCGGCGTCGGCGTAGGCGGAGTCGGCGAACTGGGCCTCGGCGCCGGCGCCGGCCTCGATCCGCACTTGGTGGCCGTTGGCGACCAGGAGCGCGGCGGCGTAGGGCGCCAGCGCGACCCGGCGCTCGTCGTTGCCCGCCTCGCTTGGCACGCCGATCCGCAACCGCTGGGTGTGCTCGCCCAAGGCGGCCGGTTTTTCGAGGGGGAGCAGGACGGGCTCGGCGGCGAGCCCTTGGAAGGCGGGGATCTCCATCCCGCAAGCTACTCGGCCCGCCCCGGCGCCGCCCCGGGTCCGTGTCGGACTCCTCCTCATCTCCGCCGACACCGGATCTTGGGCCCCGCGCCCGCGTCCCCAGGCTCCGTCGACCGCCCCGGACCGCCATGAACACGATGCTCGCCGTCCTCGCCGTCCTGCTGATCCCCGCCGCGCTGCTGATGGCGAAGGCGCCGGCCGGGCCGGACCCGTCGCCTGACCTGACCGCCGAGCAAGTCGTCCGGATCCAGGTCGAGGCGCTCCAGCGCAACGACGAGCCCTACACCGACGCGGGCATCGAGACCACCTTCCGGTTCGCGTCGCCGTCGAACCAGGCCGCGACCGGGCCGATCCAGCGGTTCTCGGAGATGGTCAAGGGCCCCGTCTACGGCGACATGCTCGACGCCGACCGGGCCGACTTCGGGGCCATCGTGGTCGACGGCGACCGGGCGGCCCAGCGGGTCACGCTGGCGCACCAAGACGGCCGCCGGGCGACCTACGTGTTCGACCTGTCGGTCCAGGACGGCGGTGAGTACGACGGGTGCTGGATGACGGACGGCGTCTCGCGCCGAGACCCGTCGCTGAACGGCGTCCAGCGGATCTGAGGCCGCCGGTGTCCCCGCCTCGGCGCCGAGGCGGAGAGAGTCGGAGGGCGAGCCCGGAGGGCGGCGAGCGCTAGCCGAGCCAGCGGGCAAGCAAGACGCCCCCGGCGACGGCCACGTTGAGCGACTCGACGCCGCTCGGCCCGGGCCGCGCGGCGCCGGGGACGACCACGAACCGGCTGCCGGCCGGGCGGTGCTCGCGGAGCCACCCGCCCACCGGAGCCGAGAGCCCGTGCGCCTCGCTGCCCATCACCAACGCCGCCTGCTCGCCCGGCGCCCACTCCCCCACCGCCGCACCGCCGAGGTCGGCGCCCCAGGCGTCCACGCCCGCCTGGCCGAGCCGGTCCAGGACCGGGACGAGCGCCGGGACCCGTGCGAGCGCGAGGTCCCACAGCCCGCCCATCGCCGCACGGACGGCCTTGGGCGTCTCGAAGTCCGCCGAACGCTCGTCCGCGACGACCGTGCGGACGCCGAACCACGCGGCCGTCCGCACCAGCGCGCCCACGTTGCCGGGGTCCTGGACGCCGTCGAGCAGCAAGACCGGCGCGTCCAGCGCGCCGGAGCCGTCGCCGACGACGGACCGCGAGACGGCGATCACGCCCTGCGACGTCCGGGCGTCGCCGACGCGGTCGAGGTCCCGGGCCGGCACCTCCCAGACCGGCGCGTCGGCCGAGGCGGAGAGCGCGGCGACGCGGGCGTCGCCGGCCGCCTCGGGCGAGACGAGGACGGCCTCCAGGGGCGCGCGCGCCGCGACGGCGGCCTCGACCGACCGGAGCCCCTCGACCAGGAACCGCCCCTGCTCGCGCCGCGCGCGGGCCCGTGACAACTGGGCGAGGTCTTTGAGTTGCTGGCGGGTCAATGGGGAACGGGGAACGGGGAACGGGGAACGGGGAACGGGGAACGGGGAACGGGCGGAACGGGAAGATGCAGCCAGGTCTCCCCACCTCGGGCCTGAGGCGGAGGAAGTGGCCCGGAACTTCCCGTGGCCCGTGCCCCGCCCGCGTGAACGCCTCGCGGAGAGGGAACGGAGCGGCAGGCCGGGCGATACGCGCTGTAGATTCGACAACGCCGCACGGAAGCGCTTCCGGTTTCCGTCCCCGCGGCCCTCCCCCCGCCCTCCCCCGGTCCGCCGGGATGCCATGCAGACCCCCTTCAAACGCGACGTCGAAAGCCGCGCCATCTACCAGGAGCCCACGCCGCCCATCGACAAGGACAACCCGTTCCAGTCGATGATGGAGCGGTTCGACGTCGCCGCCGAGCTGCTCGAGCTCGACTCGGGCCTGTACGACGTGCTCCGCTCGCCGTCCCGGATCCACATCACCTCGATCCCGGTCGTCATGGACGACGGGTCGCTCCGGGTGTTCGAGGGCTACCGCGTGATCCACTCCGAGGTGCTCGGGCCCTCCAAGGGCGGCATCCGGTTCGCGCCCGACGTCCACGTGGACGAGGTCAAGGCGCTCGCGGCCTGGATGACCTGGAAGTGCGCCGTCGTCGGGGTCCCGTTCGGGGGCGCCAAGGGCGGCGTGACGTGCGACCCGAGCACGATGTCGGCCGGCGAGGTCGAGCGGTTGACGCGGCGCTACACGGCCAACCTGATCGACGTGTTCGGGCCCGACAAGGACATCCCGGCGCCCGACATGAACACGAACGAGCAAGTCATGGCCTGGCTGCTCGACACGTACTCCATGCACGCCCGGCGGACCGAGACGGCCGTCGTGACGGGAAAGCCGCTGCTGATCGGCGGCTCGGAGGGCCGGCGCGAGGCGACCGGGCGGGGCGTCATGACGACGACGCTGGGCGCCATGAACCGGCTGGGGATGCGGCCGGGCCAGTCGACGGTCGCCGTCCAGGGCTTCGGCAACGTCGGGTCGGTGGCGGCCCAGCTCTTGCGCGAGCAGGGCTGCTCGGTCGTCGCCGTGAGCGACGTCTCGGGCGGGTACTACAACGCGAGCGGGATCGACATCGACGCCGCGATCGCCTACGCCGCCGAGCACGGCCGGTCCCTCGCTGGTTTCGACGGGGCCGAGCCGATCACCAACGAGGAGCTGCTGACGCTCGACGTGGACGTGCTCGCGCCGTGCGCCAAGGAGAACCAGATCACGGCGGCCAACGCCGGCGACATCAAGGCCAAGATCGTGGCTGAGGGCGCCAACGGGCCGACGACGGCCCCGGCCGACGCCATCCTCAACGAGAACGGCGTGCTCGTCATCCCGGACATCCTGGCGAACGCGGGCGGCGTGACGGTGAGCTACTTCGAGTGGGTCCAGGACCGCCAGGGCTACTTCTGGTCCAAGGACCGCGTCAACCGCCGGCTCGACCGGATGATGCGGGCCGCCTTCGACCGCGTCTACGACGCCGCCGAGCGCTACGACACGTCGATGCGGATCGGCGCCTACGTGATCGCCATCGAGAAGGTGGCCGGCGCGCTCAAGATGCGGGGGATCTACGCCTAGCACGGGGTCGGTCCGCCCACGTCCGGCGTGGCGCCTCCACCGGGGGGTGCCGCGCCGGGTCCGCCCGCCTCGGCGGCACGGCGGCCCGGCCCAGCGTGGACCCGGGGTGGACGGGCGGGCGTAACCAGGCCGAGCTGATCTGCCCTCCCACACATGTCGGTCGCGACCGCTTTCTGGCACCTCCCCCGTCTCGCGCTGGTCGGGATCGTGCGGGTGTACCAGGGCGCCATTTCGCCGTGGCTCCCGTCGTCGTGCCGGTACTCCCCGACGTGCTCGGAGTACGCCGTCCAGGCCCTCCGGCGCTACGGGGCCGTCCGGGGGACGGTCCTGGCGGTCTGGCGGATCTTGCGGTGCAACCCCTGGGGCGGCCACGGCCACGACCCGCCGCGCTGGTTCGGCGAACCCGACGGAACGGGGGCGGCCGGTCCGGGGTAGCGGCCCACGCGCGTATTGTCTGAGCGCGCTCACTCGCCTCCCCCCTATGTCCGCCGACCTCCACCGCGCCCGCGCGTCCGCGACCCCGCCGGTCACCTGCGCCGTCGTCACGGCCTCCGACACCCGCACCGAGGCGGACGACACCAGCGGGCAGGCGCTGTGCGACGCGCTCCGCGACGCCGGACACACGCTCGAGTTCTACCGGATCGTGCCCGACGACGGCGAGGCCATCCGGGCCGTCCTGCTCCACCTCGCGGGCCGCGTCGAGACGGTCGTGACGACGGGCGGAACGGGGATCGGGCGGCGCGACCGGACCGTCGAGGTGGCCGAGCGCCTGATCCAGAAACCGCTGCCCGGCTTCGGCGAGCTGTTCCGGATGCTGTCGTTCCAGGACATCGGCCCGGCGGCGATGCTGTCGCGCGCGACGGCCGGGCTCTACGGGGCCGAGGACGGCCCACCAGAGACGCTCCTGTTCTGCTGCCCGGGCTCCGAGGCCGCCGTCCGCCTCGCGATGGACCGGCTGATCCTGCCCGACCTCCGGCACCTGGTCTGGGAGGTCGTCCGCCAACCGGCCGAGGCGCCCGTCTCGGCGCCTACGTTCCCCGTCGAGCCGTCGGGCTCCCGGGCCGTTTAGAGCCCCGCCGCGTTCTCCTCGGCGGGTTCGCCCCGTGCGGAATTTGGAACGCGAGGCTCTCGCGAGCGGGCCCACGCTCGACGGGTCCGCTACGGGCGGCCCGGTCGTTGCGTGGCACTGGGCCCGGGTCGGCCCGCCTCGGTAGCCCGACCGGCCGGGCCGGGCCGACACAGCGGCGCCCCGCCCGTCGGCCTGACCAGCGGGGCGCGCAATCCGTCGGTGTCCGCGGTGCCTAGTTGCGTCGGCCCGGGCGGTTGACGCGGTTGGCCAGAGCCTCGTCGGCCTTGTCGGTCTGAGGCAAGCTGTCGCGCGAGGCCTCGCCGTACCAGCACGCCAGCGCCAGCGCCAACGCGACGTCCTCGTGGTCGCCCAGGTCAACGTCGGCGCCCGTCGAGGCGGCGATCCGGCCCCGGTTCTGGCGCGCCTCCACGGCAGCAGCGCTCGCCTCGTCGGGCGAGAGGGGCGACTCGATGACCTCGGTGGAGACGTTGGCCTCCGAGCCGGACTGCTCGATGACGGCCGGGCTCGGGCCCGAGCCCGGAACCGACGTGCCGGCCATCGTGGTCGAGGCGCCGTCCTCGCTCGCGTCGATGTCGCCGTCGGCGTCGCGGTCGGAGTCGGGCGCGGCGGCCTCCAGGTCGGCCGAGCCGTAGATGGCGTCGATGGCCTCGGTCGCCGCGTCGAGCGTGCCGGGGACCTCGACGGCGCCGGCCCGGTAGAGCCGCTCGAACGTGTCGATCAGGACCTGGGCCGAGACGTCGTGGGCGTCGTTGTCGCCCGACCCGACGTGGACGGCGACGGCGCTCGGGCCGGCCTCGTGGATGGCGTCGGCCGCGCGCTGGCCACCCGTCGTCACGACGGTCGTCTGGCCGGCGTACTGCTTCTCCGAGTTGGCGGCGCGGAGGACGGTCTGGATGGGGTCGTCGCCGGTGACGCGGCGGAGGTCGCGGACGGCGTAGACCGGGGCCGGGCCGTCGGCCATGATTTCGACGAGGGCGTAGGCGCGGGGGGTGGCGTCCGGGGCGTGGACGGCGCAGAGGAAGCGGGCCATGGAGTGAGACGGGGGAAAGGAGAGAGGGACTGCTCAACGGCCCCCCGTCGTCGCCCGTTCCTCCGCCCGGCCTCCCTGCCCCGCCTCGACGCCGAGGCGGACGGAGCCGGACCGCGTCCGCCCCGCCGCCGCGCCCGGTGGTGCTGCGGCGGCCTCGGCGCTCGCCGCGCCGCGTGGCCGGACGGCGCCCCGTCCGGGACGACGGGAGCGAGACCCGACGCCTCGCCCCCCTCGTCCCGGCCCGCCGCCTAGCAGGCTAGATCCAGTCCTCGCCGAGCGACGAGACGTGGACCATGTTCGTCCGCCCCATGGCCGGGAGCGGGAGCCCGGCCGTGACCACGATCCGCGCGCCCGCCTCGTAGTCGCCCCGGGCCAGCAGCGCGTGGTGGACGGCCCGGATGCCGTCGTCGGTGTGGCGCTGGAAGTCGATCGCGATCGGCTCGACGCCCCACGACAGCGCGATCCGGCCTAGCGCGGCCTCGTCGTCGGTGAACGCGTAGATCGGCGCGTCCGGGCGGTGGCTCGCGATGGCGCGCGCCGTCGAGCCCGAGTGGGTCAGGCAGCAGATGGCCTCGGCCTTGGTCCCCTCGGCCAGCGTGACCGCCGTGTACGAGACGGCGTCCGTGACCGGGTCCGAGTCGTCGGTGACGGCCACGACCGCCTGCCGGCCGCCGAGCCCGCGGCGGTTGGCCTCGGCCTGGCGCACGATCTCGTCCATCACGCGGACCGTCTCGACGGGGTACTTGCCCGCGGCGGTCTCGCCCGAGAGCATCACCGCGTCGGTCCCGTCCAGGACCGCGTTGGCCACGTCGGTCGCCTCGGCGCGCGTCGGGCGCGGGCTCTCCATCATCGACTCCAGCATCTGGGTCGCCGTGATGACGGGCTTGGAGGCCTCCAGGCACGCCCGGATCAGCTTCTTCTGGACGATCGGGACCTCCTGCATCGGGATCTCGATGCCCAGGTCGCCACGCGCCACCATGATCCCGGCGCTGGCCGCCAGGATCGAGTCGAAGTCGCCGACGGCCTCGGGCTTCTCGATCTTCGAGATGACCGGGATCACCTTGCCCGCCGCCCGGATCCGCCGGTTGATGTCGTCGACGTCGGCCCCCGAGCGGACGAACGAGAGCGCGATCAGGTCGACGTCGTGGTCGAGCCCGAACGCCAGGTCCTCGAGGTCCTTGTCGGTCAGCGACGGCCGGGCGCTCTTGAGCTGGGGGAGGTTGACGCCCTTCCGCGACTTGATGACGCCGCCCACGACCACCTCGGTCCAGACGTCGACCCCGTCGATCCGGGTCACGACCACCTCCAGGTGGCCGTCGTCGAGCAGGATCCGGTTCCCCTCCGAGACCTCCTCGGCGAGCGCGTCGTAGCTCACGTGGACGCGCTGGGCCGTGCCGGCCTCGACGGGCGCGCTGGTCAGGACGAGCGCGTCGCCCTGGCGGATCTCGGCGCCCCCGCCGGCGACCAGGCCCAGCCGGATCTTGGGGCCCTGGAGGTCCTGGAGCACGGGGACGATCCGGCCGGCCGCCTTCGCCTCCTCCCGGACCACCTCGATCATCCGGCGGTGGTCGTCGTGGGACCCGTGCGAGAAGTTGAGCCGGGCCACGTCCATGCCCGCTCCGATCAGGGCGCGGACGCCCTCCCGGGTGGACACGGCCGGGCCGAGGGTGCAGACGATCTTGGTACGACGGGGCGTGGGCCGGGACATCGGGGAGGGGCAGGCTGGCAGTGGAGACGGCCCCGAGTCGAGGGGCCGGGCCAACGTACGGAGCCCTCCGGGCCGCCGGCCCCCAAATCGGTGGAAGCGGTTCCACCGCACCGTCTGGGGCCTCCTTGCGAGACTGACCACGGCGCCGGGCCTCCCGAGCCCGCGGCCGAGGCGGGCCGCGCCGCCTGCGGACGACGGGGCCACTCCGATTTTCCTAACGGTCTAAAAGCCTCCCGGCTGTCCCTAGCCGACGATCCGCAGCGCGGCCCCCTTCCCCATCTGCCGCGTCTGGACCGGCGCCGTCCCGTCGCCCGTGCGCAGGCCGGCCGGGAGCGCGGGCCGCGACGCGCCCGCCGCGGTCGTGCCAGCGGGGCCGCCCGTCACCGCGGCTCCGCCCGCCTCGGGCGCACCGGTCGACACGACCGCCGGGACGTCGGGGTCGTCGGACTCTGCGTAGGCCCGCCTCTGGAGGTCCGTGACGCACGAGGTCACGGCCCCCACCAGAACCGACGACGTGGCGCGCGCCCACTCCGGGGCGTCGTCCACCTCGGCCATCCCCGACGGGCCCACGTTGAGGCCCTCGGCGTACGTGAGGTACCGGTCGACCGAGGCCTCCGTCTCCCCCCCGGACAGGACGCGGGTCTCCGCGCACGTGCAGAGCGATTGCGCAACCGCCGGCGACAGGGCGCCGTCGCCCTCGGCGGACGTCATGCACGAGGCGTACAACCGACTCTGCGCCGAGGCGGGCGTGGCGGCGAACAGCAGGGCGAGGAGACCGAGGACGAAGCGCATGGGGGTACAGGGGGTTCTCTGCCGTATCGGCCACCCCAGCGCCCGACTTCAACACGCCGCGCCAGCGTCGCGCCCTGCCCCCCGCCACGCCGAGTGAGAGCGGTCGGCACCGACGGGACCTAGCGAGGCGGGCTAGCCCGCGGTGACGTTCATCGACCGGCTCGTCCAGTCGTACGCGAACCGGGCCAGTTCGGACCCGCTCCGCAGCCCCAGCTTGCGCTTGACGTTGGCCCGGTAGCTCTCGATCGTCTTGACGGAGAGGTGGAGCTCCTCGGCGATCTCGCGCGTCGACATCCCCTCCCCGATCAGGCGGACCACCTCGGCCTCGCGGTCGGACAGTTGCTCGGCGGGCGGCTGCCGGGCGCCCGAGCTGTCGACGGCGCGGCGGACGAGCTCGTCGGCGATGTCCGGGCTGAGCGCGAGGTCCCCGGCCAGGATCCGGCGGATCGCCGGCACGATCGACGCCGGGTCGCTCTGCTTCATGACGTAGCCCTGGGCCCCCGACCGGATCACGCGCTCGGCGTAGAACCGCTCCTGGTGCATCGAGAACACCAGGACCGGCAGGTCCGGCTGGCGCGCGCGGATCTGCCCGATCACGTCCAGGCCCGAGCCCTGCTTGAGCCCGATGTCCAGGATCACGAAGTCGACGCCGCCCCGGTCGACGGCCTCGAGCGCGCCGTCGGCCGTCTCGGCCTCGGCCACGACCTCGAGGTCGCTCTCGGACTCGAAGAGCCGGTCGAGGCCCTGGCGGACGATGGAGTGGTCGTCGACGACGAGCAGGCGCGTCGGGGAGGGCACGGGGTCCGGGGTCATGGGCGATCAGAGCGGTCGGGACGGGGATGGTACACCGGTCGGCCCCCCGGACGCCTAGGGGCCGGACCTGATTTGGCCGCGCCCCCGCCAGACGGGCCGCGGCCTCCGCCCTCCCGCCGCCCGCCCGAGGCGGACACGGGCGGGGCTCGGAAAAGTGGCCGGAGCGGCCCTCCGCGGAGGCTCTGCGGAGGCCAAAAGCGCCCCGTGTCGGTACCTTTGCCGAGATCCCCCCACCCCGTTTTTCGTCCCCCCGAGGCCATGGCAGAGATCCCCGACAGCGACTCCCGGATCATCCCGATCAACATCGAGGAGGAGATGAAGTCCTCCTACATCGACTACTCGATGTCGGTGATCGTGAGCCGGGCCCTGCCCGACGTCCGCGACGGCCTGAAGCCGGTCCAGCGGCGCGTGCTCTACGGGATGCAGGAGCTCGGGCTGGCCGCCGGCCGGGCCCACAAGAAGAGCGCCCGCATCGTGGGCGAGGTGCTGGGCAAGTACCACCCCCACGGCGACCAGTCGGTCTACGACGCGCTCGTCCGGATGGCCCAGGACTTCGCCGTCCGTGGGCCGCTCGTCGACGGCCAGGGCAACTTCGGGTCCGTCGACGGCGACTCGGCGGCGGCCATGCGCTACACCGAGGCCCGCCTGACCCGGATCGCCGAGGAGCTGCTGCGCGACCTCGACAAGGAGACCGTCGACTACACGCCCAACTTCGACGGGTCGCTCAACGAGCCGTCCGTGCTGCCGGCGGCGCTGCCCAACCTGCTGCTCAACGGTGCCTCAGGCATCGCGGTCGGCATGGCGACCAACATCCCGCCCCACAACCTCGGCGAGCTGGTCGACGGGGTCGTGGCCTACATCGAGGACCCCGAGATCGAGCTGGACGCGCTGATGGCCCACATCCCGGCGCCCGACTTCCCGACCGGCGGCGTCATCTTCGGCGTCGGCGGCGTCCGCGAGGCGTACCGGACCGGCCGCGGGCGCGTCGTGATGCGGGCCCGGATGCACGAGGAGGAGATCAAGCGGCGCGGCGGCGACGGGGTCGGCCGGGATGCGCTCGTCGTGACCGAGATCCCGTACCAGGTCAACAAGTCGACGCTGATCGAGAAGATCGCCCACGCCGTCCGCGACAAGAAGATCGAGGGCATCGCCGACCTGCGCGACGAGTCCGACCGCGACGGGATGCGGATCGTGCTCGAGCTCCGGCGCGACGCGGTCCCCGAGGTCACGAAGAACCAGCTGTTCAAGTACACCCAGCTCCAGCAGACCTTCGGGATGAACATGATCGCCCTGGTGGGCGGCCGGCCGAAGACCCTGGGGCTGAAGGACATGATCCGCCACTACGTGGACCACCGCCACGAGATCGTGGTCCGGCGGACGGAGTTCGAGCTCCGCAAGGCCGAGGAGCGGGCCCACATCCTGGAGGGGCTCACGGTCGCGCTCGACCACCTCGACGCCGTCATCGCCATCATCCGCCAGTCGGCCGACACCGACGCGGCCAAGATGAACCTGATGGCGGGCGTCTACCCCCAGCGGCTGACGGCCGAGCAGAAGGAGCGCCTGGGGCTCCCCGAGGCCGACCCCGTCGCGATCACCGGCGAACGCCAGGCGAGCGGCTACGCCATGACGCGCGACGACTTCACGCCGCGCCCCTGGCTGAGCGAGGCCCAGGCCGACGCCATCCTGGCCCTGCGCCTGTCACGCCTGACCGGCCTGGAGCGCGACAAGATCGCCGCCGAGTACGCCGACATCCTGAAGGAGGTCGAGCGCCTGCAGTCGATCCTGGCCTCGCGAGCCGTTGCGGATGCAGATCATCGCCGACGAGTTGAAGGAGGTCGCCGAGAAGTACGCCGACCCGCGCCGGACCGAGATCGACGTCATGGGCGGCGGCGACATCGACCTGGAGGACCTGATCGAGGACGAGCACGTCGTCGTGACCATCACGCACCAGGGGTTGGTCAAGCGGACCTCGATCGACGAGTACCGCGCGCAGAACCGGGGCGGCACGGGCCACCGCGGGACGGGCACGCGCGACGAGGACTTCGTCGAGCACCTGTTCACGGCCTCGGCCCACGACTACCTGTTGTTCTTCACCGACCACGGCCAGTGCTACTGGCTCCGGGTCTACAACGTGCCCGAGGGCTCGCGGACGGGCAAGGGCCGGAGCGTCCGCAACTTGGTCCGGATCGACGCCGACGACCGCGTCCGGGCCGTGCTCGCGATCAAGAAGGAGGACTTCCGCGACGACGAGTTCCTGGAGAGCCACTTCGTGCTGATGGCGACCCGCCAGGGGCTCGTCAAGAAGTCGGCGCTGGCCGCGTTCAAGCGCCCGCTCGTCTCGGGCATCATCGCCATCGACATCGTCGACGGCGACGAGCTGATCGAGGCGCACCTGACCGACGGCGACACCGAGATCCTGTTCGGGTCGAGCGAGGGCCAGGCCATCCGGTTCCACGAGTCCGACGTCCGCTCGATGGGCCGCAAGAGCCGCGGCGTGCGCGGGATGAACCTGCCCGAGGGCGCCCACGTGATCGGGATGATCGCCGTCCGCCGCGACGGGGCCCAGGTGCTCACGATCTCGCAGAACGGCTACGGCAAGCGGACCGACCTCGACGAGTACCGGATCCAGACGCGCGGCGGCAAGGGGATCCTGACCCAGAAGACGACCAGCAAGACGGGCCCGCTCGTCGCGCTCAAGAGCGTGCTCGACGGGGACCAGCTGATGATCGCGACCGAGGCCGGCATCATGATCCGGATGGCCGTCGGCGACATCTCGGAGTACGGCCGGAACACCCAGGGCGTCCGCGTGCTGACGTTGAAGGCGAACGACGCCATCGCCGACGTGGCCCGGGTCGTGATCGAGGACGACGAGGCCGCGGCCATCGAGGCGACCGAGGCCGGCATGGAGGCCGTCCCGCCCCAGGCGGCCCCGCTCGACGACGCGTAGGCGGCCCCTCCCCCGCCTCGGTGCCGGGGCGGGGGAGGCCGGTCACCGCACGAGCGGGAGGATCAGGTGGAACGTGGCCCCCCGGCCCGGCCCGTCGCTCTCGGCCCAGAGCGCGCCCCCGTGCTGGACCGCGATCGCCCGGGCGACCGTCAGCCCGACGCCCAGCCCCTCGTGGTCCCGGCGGTCCGGGTCCTGGACCTGGACGTAGGCCTCGAAGATCCGCTCCAGGTCCTCGTCCGCGATCCCCCGCCCGTGGTCGACCACCCGGACGTGGACCTCGGCCCCGCTCACCGCCGCGTGGACGTCGACGGGCCGGTCGTCCGGTGAGAACTGGACGGCGTTCTTGACCAGGTTGCCGAGGAGCAACCGGAGCCGCGGCCCGTGGCCCTCGACGTAGAGGCCGTCCGGGAAGTCCATCCGGACCTCGCGCTCGGCCATCGAGGCGACCTCCTCGGCCAGGCACCGGACCGACACGCGGCGGCCGGGGTGGCTCCCGATCTCGCCACGCAGCGCGGCCATCACGTCGAGCGTCTCCACGACGTCGGTCATCCGCTGGCCTGCCCGGGCGACGGCCTGGGCGTAGGGCGCGAGCTCGTCGCGGACCTCCTCGACCAAGATCTGGCCGAACCCGCGGACCGACGTGAGCGGCGTCCGGAGCTCGTGGGACGTGATCGCCAGGAAGTCGCTCTTGAGCTCGGCGAGCTCGGCGAGCTTGGCGTTGAGCTGCTCGAGCGCCCGCTTGTGCCGGGCGTCGCGGATGGCCACGGCGGCCTGGGCGGCCACGACCAGGACCGCCTCGGCGTCGGCCCGGTCGAACCGGCCGCGCGCCGGATTGAGCACCTCGAGGACCCCGACGACCTCGTCGCCGATCCGCATGGGGACGCCGAGCAGAGCCCGCGTCTCGAACCCGGTCGCCTCGTCGATCTCGCGGTAGTGTCCTTGCTCGCCGCCCACCTCGGCGGCGTAGAGGACCCGGTCGTCGCGGAAGATGGTCCCAGCCAGGCTCCCCTGGAGCGGCACCCGGAGCCCGACCAGGCCGTCGGAAACCGGGCCGGTGACGGCGACGAACCGGAGGGCCCCGTCGGACTCGTCGTGGATCAGGATGGACGCGGCCTCACAGTCGGCGACCGTCGTCGCGGTCTGGAGGATGACGTCCAGGAGCCGGTCGAGGTCGCCGCCGCCGTTGAGCGCCAGCGTGACGTCGAGGAGGCTGCGGAATCGTTCGAGGGTGTCCGGACGGTGGGACGCGGCCGGTGGCCGGTCCCAGGTAGCGGTGGGGGTCATGAGAGAGAACCTGCTGGAGAGAGAGAGCGTGCCGGGGTCGCCGGCACACCGTGAGGGTCGGTGCGAGGGCTCGTGTTCTCAATTACCTCACACAGAATGACCCGTCTCCGAGACCCCGGCCGGATGCGTCCGGCCCCGGTGCGTACCCTCCCCCACACGCGTCTACCCCTCCGATCCGCGCCCGACGTGCGTGGCGGACGGACCCCGACCCCTCGCTCTCGTGCCGCCCACGATCGTGGCCCCGACCCGTCGTCCGGGGCGAGCGGCTAGGCGACCGCCGGCACGTGGGACGTCCGCTCGCCGTCGCCGGACGGGACGGCGAGCGGCAGGCGGGCGTGGACCGTGGCGCCGTGACCGAGGCCGGGGCTCTCGATCCAGAGCCTCCCCCCGTGCTGGAGCACAACGGCCCGGGCGACGGTCAGCCCGACGCCCAGCCCCTCGTGGTCCCGGCGGTCCGGGTCCTGGACCTGGACGTAGGCCTCGAACACGCGCTCCAGGTCCTCGGCCGAGAGGCCCCGGCCGCTGTCCGTGATCGCCAGGCACACCTCGCCGTCGGCGACCTCGGCCGCGACGCGCAGTCGCGCGCCGGGGTCCGAGAACTGGACGGCGTTGCGGACCAGGTTGCGGACGGCCAGGCGGAGGCGGCGCCCGTCGCCCTCGACCAGCAGCGGGCCGTCCGGGAGCGCCAGTTCGGCGTGGGGCGCGGCCTCCGTCACGACCTCGTCGAGGACGCGGGCCATCGACGCCAGCGCGCCGGGGTGGGCGCCGAACTCGCCCTGGAGCTCGGCCATCACGTCGATCGTCTCGACGACGTCCATCATCCGGTCGCCGGCGCCGACGATCGCTTGGGCGAACGTGTGGAGGTCGCCCCGGACCTCCTCGGCCAGGATCTGCCCGAACCCCTGGACCGCCGTGATCGGCGTCCGGAGCTCGTGGGAGGCGATCGACATGAAGTTGGTCTTGAGCCGGTCGAGCTCGCCCAGCCGCTCGTTGGCCCGGCGGAGCGCCGCGTCGTGCCGCGCGTTCCGGATGGCGACGGCCGCCTGAGACGCCACGATCAAGAGCGCCTCGGCGTCGGCCCGGTCGAAGGCCGGGCGGTTGGGGTTGAGCGCCTGGAGCACCCCGACCGCGTGGCCGTCGATCCGCATGGGGACGCCCAACATGGACCGGGTCACGAACCCCGTCTGGGTGTCGGTGTCGCTGTGGTGGCGCGCGTCGGCCTCGACGTCGGCCGCGTGCACGATCCGGTTGTCGCAGAAGACGGTGCCCGCCAGGCTCTTGTGGACCGGGACCTCGGTCCCGACGAGCGACGCGCCGGCCTCGCCGGTCGCCGCGGCGAACCGGAGCGCCCCCGTGACCTCGTCGAACAGCAGGATGGAGGCCGCTTGGCAGTCCAGGACGTCGGTCGTCGTCTGGGCGATGTAGTCGAGCAGCCGGGCGGTGTCGCCGTGGGCGTTCAGGGCGACGCTGACGTCGAGCAGGCGGCGGAGCCGGGCGAGCGTGACCTCGGCCGCCTCGGTGGGTCGCCCGAGGGGGGCCGTCTCGGTGAGGACCATGGGTGTGGTGGGGGACCCTCCCCCTATCGGCCGGCGCGGTGTCCCACTCAAGCGTCGCTCGCGTCCGCTATTCCGGCCGCGCGCCCGGCCTCACCGCCTCGGGCGGTCAGGCGGACAGCTCGCGCAGCCTTTTCTTGAACCCGACGGCCGCGTTCGTGTAGCCCCCGCCCGCGCCGTCGACGAAGTGGACCTGCTGGCCCATCCGCTCGTAGACCAGGCACGTCAGGACGGCCCGGTCGGAGACGTGGAGCCCGTAGGCCAGGCGGCCGGCCTGGTAGAGCCGCTCCAGGACGGCCTCCAGGCGCGCGCGCTCGCCGGGCCCACCGGCGAGCACCATCCGCAAGACGCCGTCGAACTTGCGGTAGTCCGTCGAGGACCGGAACAGGACCGGGTACCGGGCCCAGTCGGTCTGGGACGTCTCGACGCCGAACCGGATCAAGACCCGGCCGATCACGTTGAGCGCCCACAGCGTCGGCCCGCTGGCGGAGCGGCTGGTCGGGGTGCCGCAACCGGACCTCCGGCCCGAACTTGGCCGGGGTCAGGGCCAGGCGGAGCCGGTCGAGCGCGACCGGGTGGGCCCGCTCGTCGTCGTAGATCTCGCCCAGCGCGGCCAGGACCTCGCGGTAGGTCGCGTCGCGGTCGTCCCCGACGGCCTCGACCAAGAGCGAGACCGTCTCGCCGTGGGGGCTCTTGACGTCCTGCCAGCGGCACTCGAGGCCGGCGTAGGGGTCGTCGTCGTCGGACGGCTGGGCGTGGCTCGCGTAACGGTCGGCCGTGGCCGGGTCCTTCACCTGGCGCTCGGCCCAGCCCAGCCCGGTCCCCCGGAACAGCGCCTGGGCGTAGGTCTCCGACGCCTGGTAGCGGGCCACGGCCACCTCGTGGCCCGCCGCGCGGACGTCGGCCAGCGGCACCGCCCCGACCCGGAGCGGGAGCCCGAGCCGGCGGCTCGAGTGGTCCTGCAACGCCGCCAGCGACGACAGCGCCGCGTCCAGGTGCTCCGGCGGGACCACCAGCGTCGCCCCGTCGCCGCCGAACACGAACGGGAGGTCGGCCCGGTCGGCGGCGTTGAGGACGGCCGCGATCGACGCCGCGCCGACGTAGTTGACGTCGCGGTAGCGGCCGGCCTGGACCGCCTCGGTCGACCCGACCACGTCGGTCAGGACGACCGTCCAGTCGGCCGGGACGGGCGTGTAGGCGGCGTCGTCGACCAGGCGGTCGAACCGGGCGACGGGAGCGAGGCGGGCGTAGAAGTCAGCGGGCATGGGCGAGCAACGCGCGGCGCGGCGCGGCGGTACCCGCCGATGGTACCTGCGGCGCCTATTCCGCGTCTCGGTGGACGGTCCCGGGCGAGAACGCGGGGGCGCAGACGGCCCAGTACTCGCAGTCGGCGGTGTCGGAGGGGTTGAGGTAGCGGACGCGCTCGCCGGCCTGGCACAGGACGGTCTCGCCCGCGCCGACGTCGAGGTGGCCGCCCTCGTGCTCGACGCGCATCGTCCCGCGGAGCACGATCGTGACCTCGTCGAACGCCGGCGCCTGAGCCGGCTCGTGCCACCCGGGCGGCGCCACCATGTGGGCCACCGACAGGCTGGCCGTCCCGGTGTGGACGCGGCCGACGTGCTCCTCGATGGTCTTGCCGCCGGGGCCGGGGATGCGGGTGGGGGTCGTGATGTGGAGGGGCATGGGGTGGGGAGAGGAAGTGGAGCGGCACCGTTCTTGCGGGCCGGGGTGCGAGTGACCGCTTCGAGTCGCCCGTTCGGCGGGCGAATCCGACGGATGACGCGGTCCCTGGCGTCCAGACGCAACATCCGGTGCGTCTTTACGAATGTCCACCTGTCCCCGTTCACCAGCCGCCGCACGTCATGGTCCTTGCGCTCCAACTCGCTGTGCCGGCGGCTCTCTTCGCCCTCCTCCTCCTGGCCGCTCGTCCCGAGCGGTCCGACACCCGGAGCTGACCGACGAGCGCCCCCGGCCGTCGACGACCTGTCGTCCCCCCCTGCGCCCCGCCTGGCTCCGGTCCGGCGGGGCGCTCTCGTCTCCTGCGCACGCCGTGCGCAGGCTGCGAACCGGGCGGGCACTGGCCCCGCCGACGCCGGCCCCGCCGACGCCACGCCGAGGTGGGCCGGCCGGCAGACGGCCCGCCTCGGTGGCGCGTTGGTGCCTGGACCGGCCCGCTCGGCTCGCTGCCTTCCGCGGCTCGTACGCGGTGCCCGGGTTCTGCCCCGTCCGCCAGAATCGCCCCGCCTATCTTCGTCCTCACCTGACGCTCCCGCCGTGATCCGACCGCTGCTCCTGCTCGCCGCTCTCGTCGTCGGCGTTGGCTGTCTCGGGGAGGCCCCGCACGACAACCCGTTCGACCCGGACTCTCAGCAGTACGCCAGCACGGCGGAGGTGTCCGGGACCGTGAGCGGGATCTACCCGCCATTCCGCGGGATCGCCGGCGTCCGCGTCCGGCTGATGCCGCTGGGCGCCAGCGGCGTCGAACGCGTCGCCACGACCGACGCTAGTGGCGCGTTCACCGTCGCCGACGTCCCGGCCGGGCCCGAGGGGACCCGCTACCTCGTCCGCGCTGAGGGCGACGGACTCCGGGCCGACGACCAGGAGGTCACCGTCGAGGCCGGCGTGACGGCCCAGGTGGCCCTGCGCCTGGACGCGCTCCCGGTCGTGAGCGCCCAGTCCGCGCGGACGGTCCACATCGAGCGCTGGTTTCCGGACGCACCGCTCTACCTGCTCGAGGTCGATGCGACCGTTACCGACCCCGACCGGGACACCGACATCAGCGCCGTCGCGCTGGTCATCGAGGAGCTCGGCTTCCGGGCGCCGCTCGCCGAGACCACGCCGGGTCAGTTCCGGGCCACCTTCGACGCCGAGACGTTGCCGGGCGGGCAGGTCCAGGGCCTGTTCGGGACGCCCGCTCCGGATCGAGGCCACCGACACCGGCGGCAACGTCAGCCTGGGCCCGCCGCTCGCGCTGGTCCGCGTGATCGACCGGACGCCGCTGACGGTGGGGCCCCAGGGGCTGGAGGAGATCGACCAGAACCCACCGGCGCTGGAGTGGCGGCCGTCCCAGATCCCGTTCCCGTTCACCTACCGCGTCGACGTCAACCTGGTCGACGGGGCCGGCATCCCGAACCTGGTCGAGAGCGTCCGGGGATCGACCCCGCGACGACCCGCTACCAGGTCCAGCAGACGCTCCGGCCGGGCGACTACTACTGGACCGTCTGGGTGGTCGACGAGGCCGGCAACCGGAGCCGGTCTAAGGAGGCCGGCTTCCGCGTCCGCTAGTCGGACCCACCCCCCGAGGGCCGGCCCGAGGCGGGGTCGCCCGGCCGGCCTCGGTGAGCGCTCGGACCGGCACGCCCGACGCGGCGGCGGACCGGAGCGGATCACGGCTCAGGGCTCGCGCATCTCAGGCCCCTTCCCGACCCGACCCGCCTCGTGCCCGCCCCGCCGCCCGACGACGCCCGCAGCGCCCTCGCAGCCCTGTCCGAGATCGCCGCGGCGATCAACTCGGCGCGCGAGCCGGCCGCCGTGCTCGACGCCGTGCTCGACGCGGCGCTCGACGCGCTGGGCGCCGAGCGGGGGTTCGTGCTGCTCGAAGCCGAGGGCGGCGACGCCCCGTTCGAGGTCCGCGCCAGCCGCAACTTCTCCGGCGACGACCTGGCCGGCGTCCGCCCGCTCTCGACCAGCGTGGTCCAGGAGGTCCTGCGGACGGGCGAGCCCGTGCTGGTGTTCGAGGCCGAGGCCGACGAGCGCTACGGCGGCGTCGAGAGCGTCGTGCTCCAGCACATCCAGTCCATCGCGTGCGTCCCGCTCCGGCTCCGAGCGCGCCAGATCGGCGCCATCTACCTCGACGCCGTCAAGACGCGCGGCCGGTTCACGCGCGACCACCTCCCGTTCCTGCGCGCCGTCGCCGACCAGGCGGCGATCGCCATCGAGAGTGCCCGCCGCGAGGCCGCGCTCCGCGAGGAGAACCGGCGCCTGCTGGCCGAGGCCCGCGAGCGCCACGGGTTCGCCGAGATCGTCGGGACGAGCCCGGCCATGGAGGGCCTGTTCGAGACGATGCGCCGGGTGATCGACACCGACGCGACGGTCCTGATCGAGGGCGAGACCGGGACCGGCAAAGAGCTGGTCGCGCGCGCGCTCCACTACGAGGGCCCGCGCGCCAAAGAGCCGTTCGTGGCCCTGTTCTGCGGCTCGCTCCCCGACAACCTGCTGGAGAGCGAGCTGTTCGGCCACAAGAAGGGCGCGTTCACCGGCGCCGCGACCGACAAGAAAGGGCTGTTCGAGGCGGCCGACGGCGGGACCGTGTTCCTGGACGAGGTGGGCGACCTGAGCCCCAAGCTCCAGACCGCCTTGCTCCGCGTGCTCCAGACCGGCGAGGTCCGGCGGGTCGGCGACACGGCCACGCGCCGCGTCGACGTCCGCGTGGTCTCGGCGACCAACCGGCCGTTGGTGGACCTGGTCGAGGACGGGTCGTTCCGGGAGGACCTGATGTACCGGCTCAACACGATCCGCGTCGAGCTCCCGCCGCTCCGCCAGCGCCGAGCCGACGTGGCGCTCCTGGCGACGCACTTTCTCGACCGGTTCGCCGTCGGCCCCCGGGCGCGCGTCGAGGGGTTCACGCCCGACGCGCTCGACGCGCTCCGGCGGCACCGGTGGCCCGGCAACGTCCGCGAGCTCGAGGGGGCCGTCGAGCGGGCCGTCGTGCTGGCGCGCGGCTCCCAGGTCACCGTCGAGGACCTCCGCCTGCCCGAGCCGGCGACGGCCGACGAGGTCGACCTGCCGCCGGACCTGACCATGAAGGAGGTCGAGCGGCTCGCCGTCGAGCGGACGCTCGGCGCCTGCGACGGCAACGTCTCGGCGACCGCGCGGACGCTGGGCGTCTCGCGTCGCTGGATCCAGTACCGCCTCAAAGAGTGGGCGGCCGACGACGCCGGCGCGGCCTAGCCGCCGCTCCCGGCCGCTCCTGGATGGAGCGGAGAATCGGGGTCGTCCGTTCGGTCTCGCGGTCCATGGGAGCCTGACGACGACGTGCCGGCACCGAGCGGCCCGCCTCGGGCGTTCGCCGGGACCCGGGCGGTCGTGCCGCCTAGACCCGGGCGCGATCCACGCGGGGCGTCGGATTCGCGGGGTCCCCCCAGGAGCACCCCGCGCTCGGACCCGTAGGTTCCGGGTCCCCCTCCGCCCGTCCCCATCGTCACCGACGCCCCCGACGTCCGGCCCTTCGCCGAGATCGCCCGCGGCCCCGTCGCGACGGTCTTCAAGGCCGTCGACCGGGCGACGGGGACGGTCGTGCTGCTCAAGCGGCTGACCTCGGCCGACCCCGAGCGGCAGCGGCGGTTCGCCGAGGAGGCCCGGATCGCCGCCGACGTCGTCCACCCGAACGTGGTCCGGGTGCTGCACGCGGGCGAGGGGGAGCTGGTCGCCGAGTGGGTCGAGGGCTCGGACCTGGGGGGCACCGTGGCACGGTGTGGGCCGCTCCCGGCCGGGCTCGCGGCGTTCGTGGCGCGCCAAGCGGCGCTGGGGCTCGACGCCGTCCACCAGGCCGGCGTCCTGCACCGCGACGTCTCGGTGGGGAACGTGCTGCTCGGGCTGGACGGGTCGGTCCGGCTGACCGACTTCGGGCTGGCCTCGCTCGCGACCGCCGAGGCGGGCGAGGTCCGGGGCACGCTGGGCACGCTGGCGCCCGAAGTCGTCCGCGGCGAGGCGCCCACGGCCCGGGCCGACCTGTTCTCGCTCGGCGCCGTCTTGGTCCACGCGCTCACGGGGCGGGCCGCGTTCGAGGGGGCCGCGACGTCCGACACGCTCGACGCGGTCTTGCACGCCGACCCGATGGCCGGGCTCGACGCGGACCCCCGCGTGCCGGCGGCGCTGGCGGAGGCCGTCGGAGGGCTGCTGGCCAAGGCCCCAACGGACCGGCCGGTCAGCGCCGCCGCCGTGGCCGACCAGTTCGACACCGTCCACCGTGCGCTCGGGGCGCCTGGCGCGGACGACCTGGCGGCGTTCCTAGAGGACCCCGCGAGCTACCGCCCGCCGCCGGTCGCGGCTCCGGTCGCTCGCCCGGCCCCGTCGCGGGCGGCCTCCCCACGGCCGGTCGCTCCGGCCCGGCGCCGGCGCTCGGTGATCGCGGCGTCGGCCTTGGCCGGCGGCGCGGTCCTGGTCGCACTCGCGTTCGCGCTGGGGCCGTCCGAGGACGCGCGGCCGGTCGCGCCGAGCGAGCCGCCGCCAGCGTCACCGGTCGACATCGCCGAGCGGGGGGACGCCCTGCCAGCCGAGGTGGACGAGACCCCGAACCCCGCGCCAGGCACCACCCCGCCACCCCGGCCCCCCTCTCGCGTTCCGGACGACCGGCCAGCGCCCCCGGAGCCGGCGCCCCGTGAAGCGCCGGCCCGCCCGACGCCGCCCGAGTCGCCCCCGCCGCCCCGTCCCGCGCCCACCGACGAGCCCGCCCGGGTGCCGCCCCGGCCCGGCACGCTTGCCGTCGACGTCCAGCCGTGGGCGCGAGTCCGCGTCGCCGGCCGCGACCTGGGTACGACGCCGGTCGCGGCCGCGTCGCTGGACCCGGGCGAGTACACCATGACGCTCTCCAACCCCGGCTTCCCCCCTACTCCGTCACGGTCCGCATCGAGGCCGGCGAGCGAACGATGGAGGCGATCTCGCTGTGGGACACGGTCGGCCAGGTCGAGGTCGTGGTGAGCCCGTGGGCCAACGTCTACGTCGACGGCGAGTACCGGGACCAGGTCCCCCTGGAGCGTCCGCTGGCGCTCGCACCGGGCGACCACGTGTTGTGCCTGTCGAACCCCGGCTTCGCGCCCAAGCGCGTCCCGATCCGAGTCGCGGCCGGGGAGCGCCGGACGGTCCGTGAGCGGATGGACCGGCCCCCGTCGCCCGCCGTGCCGGCCTGCGACGACTAGCAGCCCCCTCCGCCGGCCCACCGAGGCCGGCCCACCGAGGCCGGCGCGTTCCCGTCGACGGCTGGACTGAGGGGACCGGGTGAAACGGTATGGCCTTTGTCCTGCCCCCCCCGCCCCCGTTCTATCCTGCCGCCGATGCGCACTGCGTTCGCACCCCTGCTCGCCCTCTTGCTCGTCACCTCCGCCTCGGCGCAGGTGTGGGAGTCCGTCTCGCCGTTGCAGAGGGCGCGGACCGCGGCGGCGGGGGCGGTCCTGGACGGCCGGCTCTACGTGATCGGCGGTGAGGACGTCGAGGGCAAACCGCTCGACTCGGTCGAGGTGTTCGAGCCCGGCGTCGGCTGGACCTCGGCGGGGCCGCTCCAGCAGGCCCGGAGCGCGGCGGCGGCGGCCGTCCTGGACGGGCGCGTGGTGGTGATAGGTGGCCGGGGGCCAACGGCGAGGCGATCCGGCTCGCGGAGGCCTACGACCCCACCACGGGCCAGTGGCAGCCGTTCGAGTCGTTGCGCGTCGCCCGCGAGGGCTTGGCCGCGGTCTCGGCCGGCGGGCGCCTCTACGCCCTTGGCGGGGCCGGCCGGCAGGGCGACCTGCTCGAATCGGTCGAGGTCTACCAGACCGTCTGGACGCCGCTCAGCATCCTCCAGCTCGACCCGGGCCGGGCGGAGCTGGGCGCGGTCGAGTTCGACGGCGACGCGGTGCTCGTCGGCGGGTTCAGCGCGCTGGGTCCGGTCCAGAGCGTCGAGCGGTTCGACCCGGAGTCCGGGACGGTCACCCCGTTGCAGCCGTACCCGTTCTCCGTCGGCGCGACGGCGGTGGCCGCCAGTGGTGACCGCGTCTACGTGGCCGGCGGGCGCGACGCCGACGATACGATCCGGTCCGACGTCTACTCGCTCTCGCCCAGGGCCGGCGCCTCGTGGCAGTCGTTACCCAACCTGCCCGCCTCGGTCGAGGCCGGGGTGGCCGCGGTCCTGGGCGACTACCTCTACGTCGCGGGCGGGTCCGACTCGTTCGGCGGGACGCTGGCGACGGTCCGCCGGCTCGCGCTGGTCGCGACGACCGCTGCCGACGACGGACCGTCGGGGCCCGGCACGCCGGGCTCCGCCTTGCGGGCCCCAACCCGAGCCGCACCGGGACGGCGTTCGAGATCGAGGGGCCGGGCCCAGCGCGCCTCGCCGTCGTCGACGTGACCGGGCGCGAGGTGGCCGAGGTGTTTGCTGGCGTCGTCCCGGCGGGGCGTGACGGTCCGCTGGGACGGCCGGGTGTCGTCCGGCGTCTACCTGGCCCGGCTCGTGACCGAGGCGGGGGTGGCGTCGGCCACGGTGACCGTCGTGCGATGAGGGCCGCGGTGCTCGCCCTGCTCGTCGCCGCGTCGGCCGCGGCCCAGCCGGCGCCGTCCGCGGACGCCCTGGTGCGCGCGATGGACGCCGCCGTCGAGCGGCTCGACTACGAGGAGGCCGAGGCCCGGGCGCGGGAGGCGCTCGCCCGGTGCGACGCGCTCACCCGGTGCGACGCGCTGTCGCCGGACCAGCTCGTCGAGGTCCACACGACGCTGGGCGTCCTGCTCCACACGAGGGGCGAGCCGGTCGAGGCGCGCCGCCAGTTCGAGGCGGCCCTGTCGATCGCGCCGGACCTCCGGCTCGACCCGGTCCTGGTCTCGCCTAAGACCGTCGAGTTTTTCGACGGAGTCCGGGCGGCGGCGGCGCCCCGGGAGAGCCCCGCGGGGCCCCAGGAGATCCGCTACGTCGTCGTGCCGGACCCCCGGCCTGCGGCGGCGCTCCGGTCGCTCGTGGTCCCGGGGTGGGGGCAGTTCTACAAAGGGGACCGGGGCAAGGGCTGGGCGTTCGTCGTCACGGCCGGCGCCCTGGCGGCCGGCACGGCGGCGGCCCACCTCGTCTACCTCGACGCCGACCGCGACTACACCCAGGCCGGGCGCGGGGCGGACTTCGCCGCGCTCAACGCGCGGCGCGACCGGTGGTACACGACGCGCGGCGTCCTCGTCCGAGGCGCGGCCGCCGTGTGGGGCGCGGCCGCCCTCGACGCCCTCGTCAGCGGGGGCCCGGAGGCCACGCGGCGGGCCCGCGGTCGCCCCCGCCCCGGAGGGTCTGGGGCTCCAGCTCCGCGCCCGCTGGTAGGGTGCGCACGGCGTGCGCGGCGGCCGGCACGGCGTGCGCAACGCGGACACGCGTTCCGGCGACGGACCCCACTCCGAGACGTTCTGGGCCCCGATCTCACGTTTGGCACGACGATTGAAAGAGGGGTCTGTGCCTCCCTTCTCGTCTCCGTTTGCGTCGGCCTCGGGCGCACCGCTTGCTCGCCGCCCGCACCTCGACGACAAGCATCCCGTGACCCCGCACTCGCGGACGAGAAGGGCAGGCCCGACGAGCGTCGGCCTCTGGCCCCAGCTCGTTACGCCCCACCTGGCGACGGCCGGGTGGGGCGTTTTGGTTGGCCCCACCGTCGGCGGCTCGGCCCGCCTCGGCCGTGGGGCCGTCCGCCTCGTGCGCGAGGCCGGCAGAGCCGGGCGCGAACCCGCTCCACCGTTTCCCCTAGGGCGACGAGAGCCGTCGCCGCCGGCGCGAGGGCCGTGATCGAGTCGGACCTTGTGGGGAGCTTGCACGAAGGGCCGGCGTAGGGCACCTTTGCGCCCCTCCCTCCCCGCTCGCCCATGCGCGTCGTCTCGACCAACGTCTACGTTGGCCCCAACCAGTACGCCCGCTTCCCCGTCATCCGGCACACCATCGACCTGGGGCCGCTCGAGCACTACCCCACGGCCCGCCTGGACGGGTTCGTCGACCGGCTGGTCGAGACGCTGCCGGGCCTCCAGGAGCACGGGTGCTCGTACCGGACCGAGGGCGGCTTCATCCGCCGGATGCGCGAGGACGAGGGGACCTGGCTGGGCCACGTCTGGGAGCACGTCGCGCTCGAGCTCCAGGGGATCGCCGGCCACGACGTGACGTTCGGCAAGACGCGGTCGACGGGCCGGGCCGAGGGCGAGTACGACATGGTGTTCGAGTACCAGCAGAAGGACGTCGGGCTGGAGGCGTCGGAGCTGGCCCGGCGGATCATCCTGCGGCTGCTGCCCGAGGACGTCCAGGCGCTCTTGGACGAGGAGAAGGAGCCGGACTACGACTGGGAGCAGGAGCGCGACGCGTTCATCAAGCGGGCCCAGCGGCTCGCCTTCGGGCCCAGCACGCAGTCCTTGATCGACGCGGCCGAGTCGCGCGACATCCCGTGGATCCGGCTCAACCGGTACTCGCTCGTCCAGCTCGGCCACGGCAAGTACCAGCAGCGCATCCAGGCGACCGTCACGGGCCAGACGCGCCACATCGCCGTCGAGATCGCGAGCGACAAGGAGGACACCCGGTCGCTCCTGGAGTCGCTCGGGCTGCCCGTCCCCCGTCAGGAGCTGATCTACGGGCCCGAGAGCGCCGTCGAGGCCGCCCACCGGATCGGGTTCCCGGTCGTGACCAAGCCGCTCAACGCCAACCACGGCCGCGGCGTCTCGATCCGGCTGACGGAGGACGACCAGGTGCGGACCGGCTTCGAGCACGCCTCGCAGCACGGGACCAGCTCGGGCGTCCTGGTCGAGAGCTTCGTCTCGGGCTTCGACCACCGGATGCTGGTCGTCGACGGCCACCTGGTCGCCGTCGCCAAGCGCGTCCCGGGCCACGTCGTCGGCGACGGCGAGCACACGATCGAGGAGCTGGTCGAGATCGTCAACCAGGACCCGCGCCGGGGCGTGGGCCACGAGAAGGTCCTGACCCGGCTGGCGTTCGACGCCCAGGCCGAGCGGCTGATGGCCAAGGCTGGGCACTCGCCCCAGACCGTCCTGCCGACGGGCGAGACGTTCTACCTCCGCTCGACGGCCAACCTGTCGACCGGTGGGACGGCCATCGACCTGACCGACGTCGTCCACCCGGACAACCGCGACATGGCCGTCCGCGCCGTCCGCGCGGTCGGGCTCGACGTGGGCGGCGTCGACTTCCTGTCCGACGACGTGACCCAGAGCTGGCGCGAGGTGGGCGGTGCCATCGTCGAGGTCAACGCGGCGCCGGGCTTCCGGATGCACGTGGCGCCGTCCGAGGGCACGCCCCGCGACGTGGCCGGCCCGGTCATGGACATGCTGTTCCCGACCGGCTCGCCCGCCCGGATCCCGGTCGCGATCGTGACCGGCACGAACGGCAAGACGACGACGACGCGGATGGTCTCGCACGTCTTGCAGATGGCCGCGCTCGTGCCCGGCATGACGTCGACCGACGGCGTCTTCGTCGACGGCCGACTGACGGTCAAGGGCGACATGACGGGGCCGCTCGGCGCGCGGACGGTCCTGCGCGATCCGGCGGTCGACGCGGCCGTGCTGGAGGTCGCGCGCGGCGGGATGGTCCGCGCCGGGCTGGGCGTCCGGCGGTGCGACGTGGCCGCGTGCCTCAACGTCTCGGCCGACCACCTCGGGATGGGCCGGATCGACACGCTCGACGACCTGGCCGAGATCAAGCGGATCCCGATCGAGGTCGCGACCGACACCGTGGTCCTGAACGCCGACGACCCACGGGTGCTGGCCATGGCTGAGCACGCCCAGGCCGACCACATCTGCTACGTGACGATGAACGCCGAGCACGCCCTGGTCCGCGAGCACGTCCGCGAGGGCGGCCGGGCGGTCGTGCTGGAGCGCGGCGTGGCCGGCGAGATGATCACGATCCACGACGCCGGGCGCCACCTCCCCCTGGTCTGGACGCACTCGATCCCGGCGACGATCGAGGGCAAGGCGACGCACAACGTCCAGAACGCCATGTTCGCGGCTGGCATCGCCTACGCACTCGGCAACGGGCCCATCGAGCTGACGCTGGACCAGATCCGCCACGGGCTCCAGACGTTCTCGACCAGCTTCTACGAGGCGCCCGGCCGGCTCAACGTGTTCGACGGGCACCCCTTCCGCGTCATCCTGGACTACGCCCACAACCCGGCCGCGGTCGAGGCCATGTCGGACCTCGTGGGCCGGCTCGACGTCTCGGGCCGGCGGATCCTGGCGATCGCGGCGCCGGGCGACCGGCGCGACGAGGACGTCGACGCCATCGCGCGCGCGGCGGCGGGCCACTTCGACCACTTCGTCTGCAAGCGGGACGACCGTCTGCGCGGGCGCGGCGAGACCGAGATCCCCGAGCTCCTCCAGGCCTCGCTCCGAGCGGCGGGCGTCGCCGACGACGCCATCGAACTGGTCCCGGACGAGGCCCAGGCGGTCGACCACGCGCTGGGCCTGGCCCGGCCGGGCGACCTGGTGGTCGTGTTCGGCGACAAGATCGAGCGGTGCTGGGACCAGATCGTCCACTTCGGGACCTCGACCGGCGACGGGTTGCCCGACGCCGACAGCGCAGCGACGCACGCCCCGGCACCACGGCCGACCAGCCCGGTCGACGACGACGACGACTCGCCTCAGACGTTCGAGGTCGCGACGGGCCAGCGGCTCGTCCGCGACCGCCGGGGCGTCCACCTCCGAACCGACGAGGAGGCCGACTGACCCGTGGCCTGGCCGACCGCCACGTCGCAGCCCCGCCCGCCTCGGCACCGAGGCGGGCGGGGCTGGCCCTGCCCGCCTTGCGGACCGGATGTTCCGCGGCCCGACTCGCTCTCGCTGACCTTGCCCGTTCCCCCGGTGACTGACGCTCTCTCCTCCCCTCTCGACAGCCGCCGCCAGACGGGCGCGGGCTTCTTGCTCGACGGCCCCGGCGCGGCCATGGAGGTCCTCGTCCCCGAGCCGCTCCGCCAGGACGCCGCCGACGCCTGGCGCCGCCACGCGCGCGGGCTGTGCCGAGCCCTGGGGTGGACCGACGCCGCCCTGGTCGTCCGCCCGTTCCCGCGCGGCCTGTCGCTCGGCCTGGGGGCGCCCGTCGACCGGTTGTACACGGCGACCGAAGTGAACGAGGCCGCGTGGCGCCGGGCGCGGGCGAAGCTCGACGGACGTGACCTCCCCGACCTCGGCGAGGCCGTCGACGCGCTCCGCGCCGCGTCCGAGCGCGAGGCGGACCCGGCGCTGGCGGCACTGCTCGCGCGAGGCGGGCCGCCGCGGCGTGGCCGTCGTCTGGGACGACGACGCGGTCACGGTCGGGCTGGGGAGCCGAGGCCGGACGTTCCCGCCCGAGCGCCCTCCCCGCGCCCGAGGCCCTCGACTGGAGCGCGGTCGGGCCGGTCCCGACGGCGCTGGTGACCGGGACGAACGGGAAGTCGACGACGGTCCGGATGCTCGCGGGCATGGCGCGCGCCGCGGGCCACACGGTCGGGTTCTCGACGACGGACGCCGTCACGGTAGGAGACGAGGTGGTCGAGCGTGGCGACTTCTCGGGGCCGCTCGGCGCGCGCGCCGTGATGCGGGACGGCCGCGTGACGCTGGCCGTCTGTGAGAGCGCCCGAGGCGGGCTGCTCCGGCGCGGCGTCCCGGTCCCGCTCGTCACCGCGGCGGCGCTCACCAACGTTGCCGCCGACCACCTGGGCGACTACGGCGTCGAGACCGTCCCCGACCTCGCCGACGCTAAGATGGTCGTCGCCAAGGCGCTCGGCCCGGGCGGCGTCCTGGTGGCGCCGGCCGACGAGCCCGAGGCGACCGCGGCCGCGCTCCGCCAGCGCGACGGGCTCCGGGCGCGCGGCGTCGCGATCCACTGGACCGCGCTCGACCCCGAGGCCGACGCGCCGGACGCTCTCGCGGCGTCTGTGGTGGGGGGCGCGATCTCGCTGCGCCACAACGGCGAGTGGCACTCGGTCTGCCGCGTCGACGAGGTACCGGCGGCGCTCGGCGGCGCCGCCCAGCACGTCGTTCGCAACGCGCTCACGGCGGCGGCGCTGGCCCAGGCCCTCGGCTTGGGCGACGACGCGGTCGCCGCCGGCCTCCGCGCGTTCCGCAGCGACGAGCACGACAACCCCGGCCGGGCCAACCGGTTCGACGTCGGCGGCGCACGCGTCGTGGTCGACTACGCGCACAACGCGCACGGCCTGCGCGCCCTGGCCACGCTGGCCGGCCACTGGCCGGCCCGCCGCCGCCTGGTCCTGTTCGGGAGCGCCGGCGACCGGTCCGACGCCGACCTGGACGCCATGTGCGACGTGATCGCCCAGGTCGGCGCCGACTGCTACGTGCTGGTCGACATCCCGGGCTACCTCCGGGGCCGCGCCGAGGGCGAGGTCCCGTCGCTCCTGGCTCGATCCCTGCAGCAGCGCGGCGTCGCCGCCGACGCCTGCGTCACGCTCCCCGACCCGGTGGCCGGCACCCGCTACGCCCTCGACTGGACCGAGGCCGGCGACCTCGCGTTGGTGCTCGCGCTCAGTCAGCGCGACGACGTGCTGGCGATGGTCCGGGAAGCAGCGGGCGCATAGGCCGCCGGTGGGCGGGCTCCTCCGCAGTCTCTGTGGGGGCTGTAGAGACGCCGCCCGTGGTGGACGCGCGACCGTGCACGGGGTCTCTCCACAGCCGGAGCTGACTGGGCGCGCGCTCCTGCCCGAGCCCCACCAGTCGCCGCTGCTAGCTCAGCAGCTCAGTGAGCTGGAGCAGGTCGTAGTCGACGTCCTTCTTGCGGCTCCAGACGTTCCGCATCGGCGTCAGCTTGAGGTCGTTGTTGACGATGCCGACCATCACGCCGTCGTGGCCCTCGATCAGGACCTCGACCGCGGCCGCCCCCAGGCGCGAGGCCAGGACGCGGTCCCGGGCCGTCGGGGAGCCGCCGCGCTGGATGTGGCCCAGGACGGAGACGCGCGTGTCGATCCGGTCGAACGCCGGGTCCTGGGCCAGCGCCTGGCGGATCATGTGGGCCCCGCCCAGCTCGTCGCCCTCGGCCACGACCACGATGCTCGACCGGCTCTGCGACGCCATGAGCGACAGGATCCGGTCCTTGATCGCGACCACGTCGGTCATCATCTCGGGGATCAAGACCAGCTCGGCGCCGCCGCCGATCCCGCACGCGAGCGCGATGAAGCCGGTGTCGCGGCCCATCACCTCGACCAGGAACAGCCGGTCGTGGGCGTCGGCCGTGTCGCGGATCTTGTCGATCGAGTCGAGCGCCGTGTTGAGCGCCGTGTCGAACCCGATGGTCTCGTCGGTCCCGAACAGGTCGTTGTCGATGGTCCCCGGGCAGCCGACGACCGCGATCCCGTGCTCGGCCGCGATGTGGGTGGCCCCCTGGAGCGTCCCGTCGCCGCCGATCGCCACGAGCGCGTCCACGCCCGCCTCGCGGAGCTGGCGGGCCGCCTCGGCGCGGCCCTCGGGCGTCCGGAACCGCTCGCTCCGGGCGCTCTTGAGGATGGTCCCCCCCTGCTGCAAGATGTTCGAGACCGACTGCCGGTCCATCTCGACGAAGTCGCCGTCGATCATGCCCGCGTAGCCCCGCCGGATGCCGACGACCTCCAGCCCCTCGGCCAGCGCGCGGCGGACCGACGCCCGGATGCAGGCGTTCATGCCGGGCGAGTCGCCGCCCGAGGTGAACACGCCGATTCGCTTGAGGTCCATGCCGGGTGGGGTCGGGAGAACCCGGAAGATCGACCGGCCCGGACGCCTACGCCGACAGCCGCCGACTCTTCACCTCAGGTCCGTCTCGGCGCCGAGGCGGGCACGGTCAGCCGGCGGCCACGCGCGGGTCCAGCGGGCGGGCCACCACGACGCCGACCTGGCTCTTGATGCCCCGGACGTAGCTCTGCAAGTCGTCCGAGATCTTGACGGCGTTGGACGAGAGCGACGCGTGCATGAATCCGGTGTGGGCCGCCGTCTTGTGGACGAACCCGGTGTGCGTCACGTCGAGCCCGCCGATGCTGGTCGCAGTCGCGATCACGTCGCCCGGCTGGAGCGCGCCGTAGACGGCCGCGATCCGGTCCTGGGGCACGTAGAACAGCTCGGTCTCCGCCAGCGACGCCTCCATGTCGACGATGCAGGCGTAGGTCGAGTCGACGGCCATCTTGGGGTAGGCGTCGCGGTGCTCGCCCATGAACGTGAGCCGTTTCTCGAACCGCTCGCCGCCGATCGACGCCGTCACGTTGTCGAGCGCCCCGCGCCGTTCGTTGTCGCGGATCCAGTCGGAGAAGTAGTGGAGGCGCGAGCAGTAGCCGTCGAGCGAGCCGTCGCGGTAGCGGAGCGTCCGCACGCCGTCGGCGTAGGCCTGGTAGTCGGTCTGGCCCAGCGCGATCGCCCGCGACAGCGACAGGACGTTCTCGATGTAGAGCACGCAGTCGAACGCCGTCAGGTCCACGACGAGCGTCTCGCTCTCGGGCGCGTCGAGCATCCCGGCCACGTAGGGCCGGCCGACGAGTTGCTCCCCGACCCACTGGACGATCTCGCCGTAGGGGCGGGCCGCGACGTTCTGGGCCGCCGCCTGGTCGACGATCCGCTGGAACGTCTCCATCGTCTCGGTCCGGGCCGCCTCGATGGTGTCGGCCGACGCCTGGGCCGCCTCGGCCGCGACGACGGGCAGGACGGCGTTCGAGACCGGCGGGGCGGCCGGGACGACCTCCACCTGGGCGACCGTCTGGGGAGGGGCGGCGGCCTCCGCCGGCTGGCGCGAGCTGCACGCGACACCGACGGCGGCCAGCCCGAGGACGAGCGCGAGGCGGAAGCGGAACGTCGAGAGAGTCGGCATCGGACGGCGGGCGAGAGGGTCGGGTGAACGCCCGACCGACCGGAGTGTTACCGCGGGGCCGGTCCGATTCGGTCGATGGCGCGCCAGTCCGCCCGGACCGCGAGCGCTCCGGCCAGCCGACGCTCGAACGTCGCGCGCGGGATCTCGACCACCCCGAAGCGGGCCAGGTGGGGCGTCGTCATCTGGGTGTCGAGCAGCGCGAACCCCCCGGCTCGGAGGCGGTCGACGAGCGCCATCAGGGCGATTTTCGACGCATCGCGTTGCCGCGTCACCATGCTCTCGCCGAAAAACGCGCCGCCCGAGCGCGACGCCGTACAGCCCGCCCGCGAACGCGCCGTCGGCCCAGCACTCGACGCTGTGGGCGTAGCCCCGTTCGTGGAGCGCGACGTAGGCCGCGACGATCTCGTCCGAGATCCAGGTTTCGGGTCGGTCCGGCGCCGGCTCCGCGCACGCCCGCACCGTCCCCTCGAAGTCGCGGTCGACGGCGACCTCGAACGGCGCCCGGCGGATCGTCTTGGCCAGCGTCTTGGGCACGTGGACGGCGTCGAGCGGCAGGACGGCGCGCGGGTCCGGCGCGTACCACCCGATCTCGCCGTCGAGATCGGCCATCGGAAACACGCCGATCCGGTAGGCCGCCAGCAGGAGGTCCGGGGTCAGCACCTGAACCACCGGCCGGCTCCGCGCGTCCGCCTCGGGACCGAGGCGGAGTGAGCCGGGGCGGCCGGGCGCGCGAGATCTACCACAGGAGGGGGACCGCCATCACCGCGATGCCGAGCAGCATCATCACCAGCTGGCCGACCGCCTTGGTCGCCGGGTAGCTGTGCCGGCGGTTGAGCTCGGGGATCAGGTCGCTCCCGGCGATGTAGAGGAACGCGCCCGCCGTGATCGGCAGGAGCACGTCGGCCAGGCCCTCGACGCGGCCGCCCAGAAGCAGGACCAGCCCGGCGCCCACCAGCCCGCCGAGGCCAGCGACGAAGTTGTACAACAGGGCCTTCTTGGGCGGGTAGCCGCCGTAGACGAGGATGCCGAAGTTGCCGATCTCCTGGGGGATCTCGTGGAGCATCACCGCGAGCGTCGTCACCAAGCCCGTCTGGATCGAGACCAGGTACGCCGCCGCCACGATGGCCCCGTCGATCACGTTGTGGGCCACGCTGCCGACCAAGTTGACGAGCGCGAACGGGGCCGCCGTGTCCGGTCCGTGGCTGTGCCCGTGGTGGACGTGGCCCGTCGCGCCCTCCAGGGCCTCCGGCGCCCCGTGCTGGTGGCGCCAGTGGAGAAACTTCTCCAGGACGAAAAACGCGACGACGCCGCTCAGCACCAGCAGGCCCGTCTCGGGTCCGCCGCCCAGCGCCTCGTAGCTCTCGGGGATCAGGTGGAGCAGCGCGCCGCCCAGCATCGCGCCGACCGCGAACGCGACGAGCAGGAAGATCGTCCGCTCCAGCCGGGCCTTGCCGAGCGACAGCGTGAGCGCGCCGGCCAGCGAGGCGAGCGAGATGCCGAGGACGGACAGGAGCGCGGCGGCCGGAGCGGTCACGGGCAGGTGCGGGGGGCCGGTCGGACGCGGCTCGGGCGAGCGCGCTTACTGATACCCCTTGCCTTCCGCCTCGGCCTTGCGGACGGCGTCCTCGTCCAGCGTCACCGTCGGCTTCTCGATGCCGAGCGAGCCGGTGTCCTGGGGCCCTGCGTTGACGGTCGGGGGCAGTTCCTCCGAGAGGTCGTCGTCGGAGTCGGGCTGGTTGCCCAGGCCCACCTTGTCCTCGACGTAGTCGGGCCGCTCGTCGCGGAGGTGGAGGGGGTCGTTCTTGGTAGAGAGGTCGGCCATCGGAGTCAGAGAGGGGGGTCGGTCCTACTCACGCTAGGGAGCGGGGTTCGGCCCCCCGCCTCCCCGCTCGAGCGCCGAGGCGGGCCCGGCCGAGTCTCGGCGAGGCGCGCCGCTACCGGTCGACGAAGCTCAGCGGGTAGTCGGCCTCGACGTCGCCGCGAGCGATCGCCCGGAGCCGACGCTCGAGAAACTTCCGGCGGAGCGGCGAGAGGTAATCGAGGTAGAGGACGCCGTCGAGGTGGTCGGCCTCGTGCTGGACGACGCGCGCCAGCGGCCCGTCGACGGGCCACTCGTGGGGCGCGAAGTGGCGGTCGAGGAACCGGACGTGGAGCGCGTCCGGCCGCCAGACCGTCTCGCGGAGGTCCGGGATCGACAGGCACCCCTCCTCCACGTCGACCTCGGGCGCGTTCTCGTCGAGCGTGATCTCCGGGTTGATGAAGACCAACGGCGCTCGCGCGTACTCGGGCACGACTCCGTCATGGTCCTCGGCCAAGTCCTCGGCGTACGACGTCAGGTCGGCCACGAACAACCGGAGCGACTGGCCCACCTGGGGGGCCGCCAGCCCGGCCCCGCGCGCGACGCCCATCGTCTCGATCATGTCGTCGATGAGGGCCTGCAACTCGGGGCTGTCGCCCGTGACCTCCTCCGCACGCTGGCGGAGGACGGGCTGGCCGTAGGTGTAGATCGGGAGGACCATCGGGGAACGTGGGCGGGGCGTGTGGATAGGCCGGAGCCGGCGCGGCGTTCCGCTGAGGCGCGGGTTTCAGCGTCGCCTTCACTCGCCGGCTCCTTTACTCGGCGCCGGCGTGCTCGTCGAGCCAGTCCTGCAAGATGACGCACGCCGCGGCCGCGTCGAGCGTGCCCTTCTCGCGCCGACGCTTTTTCGAGACGCCGGCCGCCACCAGCTCGTCGAGGGCCCGCCGCGACGAGTCCCGCTCGTCCTGGACCTCCACGTCGGCGCCGGACGCCGCTTTCTTAAGGCGCCCCAGGAACGGGCGCACCCGGTCCACGGCCGCCCCTTCCCCCCCGTCGTCCATGAGCGGCCACCCGACGACGATCGCACCCACGCCCTCGTCGGCCACCAGCCGGGCCAGCTCGGTCAGGGCCTGGCCGGGCGCGAACGTGCCGACGGGCCGGGCGAACAGGCGGAGCGGGTCGGCCAGGGCGATCCCGACGCGGCGGGACCCGTAGTCGACCCCGGCGACGCGGGGGAGCGGAGTCATGGTCCAAGCTAGCCGATCCCGCCGGTCCGCCCACCTCGGTCGCGTGCCCGGCACGACTGGTGACCGACACGACCGGCAGCCCGGAACGAGACCCGCCCCCTCCACACCGAGGTGGAGGGGGCGGGTAGGGACGCGCGAGCGCGGGGCGAGCTAGGCCGCCCGGGCACGGCGCGAGGGGTGGTCGGCGCTGCCCTCGGGGATCTCGTAGCCCAGGTCCTCGAGGGGCTCTTGGAGCGTCTCGCGGAGCCGCTTGCTCGGCTTGAAGTGCGTCTTGCGACGGGCCGGGATAAAGACGGTCTCGTTCGTCTTGGGATTCCGGGCCTTGGGCTTGGCCTTCGTCTTCTTGACCTCGAAGACGCCGAAGTCGCGAAGCTCGATGCGGACCTCGGGGTCGGCGGACGCCATCAGGTCGCGGAGCGCGTCGATGGTCGCCTGGACCCAGGGCTCGCACTTGTAGAGCGGTTCGCCGAGGGCGGTCGCGACCTCACGGGCGACGTCCTTCTTCGTGAGCGTGGGGGTGCGGGGGGTGGTGGAGTCCATCGTGTGGTGGTGGGGGGTACCCACACGGTGGCAGCACAAGGCGCGGCCAACCAGGTGTGAGCATGTGACACAGGGGGAAGGCTCGCCCGCACGGGAGCCGAGAACATTCTACGTACATACCTAACCTACGCCCACGAACGACCTCCGCGCTCGGCAGACCCAAGATTCACCCGGTCCGTGGTCGGCGTTTCCAGCGCCTCACACATGGTTCCGTCTAGGGGGGCCCCTTATTCCTCGCGGTAGACCCCGAAGATCCCGTCGAGCCGCCCGAGACGCTTCATGATCCGCCGGAGCTGCTTGACGTCGCTCACGTACAGGACGATGGTGCCCTCGAACATCCCGTCCTCCGAGGTGACCGTGATCGAGCGGATGTTCGTCTTGAGGCTCTTCGAGATCACCGTCGTGATGTCGCTCACGATACCGACCCGGTCCTCGCCGACGACGCGCAGCGTGGACGAGAACTGGACGTCCTTCTGACGGCTCCACTCGACCGGGATCACGCGCTCGGCGTGGTCGACGAGCAGGTGGGGCGCGTTCTTGCACCCCTTCCGGTGGATCTTGACGACGCCCGTCTTGGACAGGAACCCGAACACGTCGTCGCCGGGGATGGGGCCGCAGCACGTCGCGTACTCGACGGCGAGGTCGGTGTGCCGCTCGCCCTCGATGACGAGCGTCGTCCGCCCTGCCCCCCGCTCGCGCGCGTCCTCGCGGAAGTCGATCTCGTCCACCTCGAGCAGCGCCGGCGAGGCGCCCGGCGGGCGTCCGAGGCGGCGTCTCGGCCTCGAGCCCGTGCCGGAGCGCGGCCACGAAGTCGGCCGGGTCGAACAGGCCGGTCCCGATCTCGAAGAACAACTGCTGCGACGACGTGAACCTGAGGTCGGCGGCCAGCCGGTTGATCTCCTGCTCGTCGAGCGCCAGCTTGGCGCGCTTGAGCTTTTTGTCGAGCAGCTCGCGGCCGTGCGCGACGGCCTTGCGGCGGCGCTCGTTGACCCAGTGCCGGATGCGCGTCTGCGCCTTGTGCGTGACCACGAACGTCGTCCAGTCCGGGTTGGGCGTCTGCCGCTTCGAGGTCAGGATCTCGACCTGCTCGCCCGACTGGAGCCGGTAGCTGAGCGGCACCATCTTGCCGTCCACCTTGGCGCCGATGCAGTGGAAGCCCACCTCGGTGTGGATCTGGAACGCGAAGTCGACCGGCGTCGCGCCGCGAGGCAGCGTCACCAGGTCGCCCTTCGGCGTGAAGACGTAGATCTCCTCGTCGTAGAGGTTGAGCTGGAACTCGCGGACGAACTCGCCGGCGTCGTCGGGCGACGGGTTCTCGAGCAGGTCGCGCACCCAGGCGTACATCTCGTCGATGCGCGCCTCACCGGCACCGGCGGGCGCTCCGGCCGGTGCGGCGCCGTCGCCTCCCCCCTCTTTGTACTTCCAGTGCGCCGCGACGCCGCGCTCGGCGATCTCGTGCATCTCGGCCGTCCGGATCTGGATCTCGACCGGCCGGCCCTCGGGCCCGATCACCGTCGTGTGCAGGCTCTGGTAGCCGTTCGACTTGGGGACCGAGATGAAGTCGCGGAAGCGGGCGGCGATGGGCGGGTAGAGCGCCGTCAGCACCGAGTAGGCGCGCCAGCAGTCCTCGCGGCCCTGCTTGCCCTGGGTCTGCAGGATGACGCGGATCGCGAACAGGTCGTAGACCTCGTCCAGCTCCACGCCCTGCTGCTTCATCTTGTTGTAGATCGAGTAGATGCTCTTGGGCCGGCCGTAGATCTCGAAGTCGAACCCGGCCTCCTCCAGCTCGGCCCGGACGGGCTCGATAAACCGCTCGACGTACCGCTCGCGCTGGCGGCGCTTGGCGTTGAGCCCTTTCGCGATCCCGCGGTACGCCTCGGGCTCGATGTACTTGAGCGACAGGTCCTCGAGCTCGGTCTTGACCTCGTGGAGCCCGAACCGGTGCGCGAGCGGCGCGAACAGGTCGCGCGTCTCGGCCGCGATGCGGACCTGCTTGTCGCGCGGCAGCGCGCCCAGCGTCCGCATGTTGTGGAGCCGGTCGGCGAACTTGACCAGGATGACGCGCACGTCCGACGCCATCGAGAGCATGAGCTTGCGCACGTTCTCGGCCCGGCCGAGCGCCCGGTTCTCGAACACGCTCCCGATCTTGGTCACGCCGTCGGTGATCCGGGCGACCTCGTCGCCGAACTCGCTCCGGACCAGGTCGAGCGACAGGTCGGTGTCCTCGACGGTGTCGTGCAGGAGCGCCGCGGCGACCGTCACGTCGTCCACCCGGATGTCGCGGGCGGCGATGAGCGCGACCTCGAGCGGGTGCGAGATGTAGAGCTCGCCCGAGGCGCGGCGGTCGTCGCGGTGCGCCCAGTAGGCGACGCGGAACGCGCGCCGGATCAGGTCCTCGTCGACGGTCGGCAGGTTGCGCGCGCAGTGCTCGAGCAGCACGCGCAGCCGCCGCTCGTACTCGGGCGCGACGACGAGCGTGTCGAGCTGGCGGTGGAGGTCGCTGGAGGCCTGGATCATCGGGGTGCGCGGGCGTCGGCCAGGAACGCCCGAACCGCAGAGATGGGATCCGAAAGGTAGGCCCCTCGCTCCGTCTTCGTCCTCTCCTGTGACGCGCTCGCGCCGTCCCCGGCCCACCTCGGCCAAGGCGGAGGGAGCGGCACGAACGACGAGAGGCCCCGTCCGCTGGGGACGGGGCCTCGCGAGACTGTCAGCGAGGCAACCCTAGCGGTTGTCGTGGTTCCGGCCGAGGTTCTCGGCATCCGCGCCCGGGCGGGGCTCGCCGGTCTGGGTCGGGGCTGCCCTGGCCGGCGTCCGGGTGGTCGTCGCCGTGGGGCGGGACCTGGACGGCACCGGAGCCGTCGGGCGTCGTCTCGTCGACGCCGGCGCTCTGGACCGCGGGCGTCTCCTCGACCTCGGTCGAGGCGTCGGCCGAGTCGTCCGCGACCGCGTCGGCGGGCTCCGGGGTGTCTGCGACGGGCGCTCGAGGCGGTCGGAGCCGTCGAAGCGGCCTTGACCGTCGGCGCCGTGTTGTTGCCGCTCTTGCGGCGCGACCGGCGCGTCTTGCGGGACGAGCTCTTCGAGCCGTCGGGCTTGACGTCGTTGAAGTCGACCAGCTCGACGATGGCCATCTCGGCCGCGTCGCCGGCGCGCTGGCCGAGCTTCACGATGCGCGTGTAGCCGCCGGGACGGTCCCCGACCTTCTCCGCGACCTCGTCGTAGAGCGTCTTGACGGCCTCCTTGTCCTGGAGCCGGCGGAAGGCCTGCCGGCGGCCGTGCGTCGAGTCGTCCTTGGCCCGCGTGATGATCGGCTCGACGAACCTGCGGAGCGCCCGGGCCTTGCCGAGCGTGGTCGTGATCCGCTTGTGCTCGATGAGCGCGGCCGACATCGACTGGAGCGTCGCCTTCCGGTGGGAGGCGTTCCGGCCGATCTTGAGGATCTTGTTTCCGTGTCTCATTTTTCAGTTCAGGGTGTAGGGTTCAGGGTTCGCAGGATCAGAGTTCGGAGTCGCAACCGGCGAACTCAGAACCCTGAACCCCGAACCAGCCCCTAGTTCAGGTCGCCGTAGCGCTCGACGTCCATGCCGAAGCGCAGGCCGCGCTCGTCGAGGACCTGGACGAGCTCGAGCAGCGACTTGCGGCCGAAGTTGCGGAACTTGAGCATCTCGCTCTCCTCGCGGCGCACCAGGTCGCCGATCGTCTTGATCGACGCGGCGCGCAGGCAGTTCTGGGCGCGGACCGAGAGGTCGAGGTCGTCGACCGACTGGTCGAGGATCGCGCGGACGCGCTGGACCTCGGCGTCGACCTCGGTCTCCTCGGCGTCCTGCCCCGTCGACGTGTCGACCTCGACGAACAGGCCGATGTGGTCGCGCAGGATCGCCGCGGCGTTCGTGAGCGCGTCCTCGGCGGTGAGCGAGCCGTCGGTCTCGACCTCGAGCGTCAGGCGCTCGTAGTCGATCTTCTGGCCGACGCGCGTCGGCGTGACGTTGTACCTGACGTTGAGGATCGGCGTAAAGATCGCGTCGATGGCGACGACGCCGATCGGGTCGTCGGCCCGCTTGTTGTCGTCGGCCGACGTAGCCGCGGCCCTGCTCGATGCGCAGGTCGATGCGGACGTCGGCGTCCTCGGCGAGCGTCGCGATGTGGTGGTCGGGGTTCAGGACCTCGAAGTCCGCCGTGTTGTCGGCGATGTCCTTCGCGGTCCAGGCGCCTTGGCCTTCGAGGTGGATCGAGACCGAGCCCTCGTCCTCCTCCTCGGCCCGGAAGCGGACGCCCTTGAGGTTGAGGATGATGTCGGTCACGTCCTCGGTCACGCCGGGGATCGTCGAGAACTCGTGCTGGACGCCGTCGATGCGGACCGCCGTGATGGCCGTGCCGCCGAGGGACGAGAGGAGGACGCGCCGGAACGCGTTCCCGATCGTGACGCCGTAGCCGCGCTCGAGCGGCTGGACGACGAACCGCCCGTACGTCTCGTTCATCTCCTCGACCTGCACGCCGTCGGGCATCTGGAGCTGGATCTGTGACATAGTTGGGGTTGTCGTTGGTGAAAGAGATCGACGGCGCCGGCCCGCTCCGCACCGAGGCGGGCGCGGCCGGCGCCGGGCGGACTACTTCGAGTAGAGCTCGACGATGAGCTGCTCCCGGATGTTTTCCGGGATGTCCTCGCGCGCCGGGAAGTCGAGGAACTTGCCCGTGAGGCGTCGCGGTCGACCTCCAAGTACGGGAAGCTGCGGCGGTTGACGTCGGTCGCGTCCTGGACCATGTCGAGGTTCTTCGACTTCGGCCGGATCTCGACGATGTCGCCGGGGCGGAGCTGGTGGCTCGGGATGCCCGAGACGCGGTCGTTGACCATCACGTGGCCGTGCTTGACGAGCTGACGGGCCTGGCGGCGCGTCCGCGCGAAGCCGAGGCGGTAGACGACGTTGTCGAGGCGCGCCTCCAGGAACTGGAGCAGGTTCTCGCCGGTGACGCCCTTCTTGCGGGCGGCCTTCTCGAACAGGTTCCGGAACTGGCGCTCGAGGAGGCCGTAGGTGTACTTCGCCTTCTGCTTCTCCTTGAGCTGGACCGAGTACTCGGACTCGCTGCGGCGGCGGGCGTTGCCGTGCTGGCCGGGGCCGTAGGGCTTGCGATCGAGGGCCTTGGAGGGGCCGAAGATGGGCTCGCCGAAGCGGCGGGCGATCTTCTGCTTGGGTCCGCGGTAACGGGCCATGGTGTTGTCTGTGTCTCGTGAGTCGGCAGCGCCGGGGCTACGGCCCTGCCAGGGAACTACGTGCGGTCCGCCCCCGGCGTCTCCCGTGGGAGCACCGAGGCGGGCGCAACCGGGCTTATGCCAGCGCTGCGCGCATCGAGGGAGTGGCCAGCAGAGAGCGCCCGTGGGGGTGCCACGGGTCACTCGGTCCTGGCCACTCACCTCAGACGCGGCGACGCTTGGGCGGCCGGCAGCCGTTGTGGGGAATCGGGGTCGTGTCGCGGATCGAGAGCACCTCGAGGCCGGCGTTGGCGAGGGCGCGGACGGCGCCCTCGCGGCCCGAGCCGGGGCCCTTCACGTAGCAGTCGACGCGGCGGAGGCCGAGGTCGTAGGCCTCCTTGGCCGCCTCGGCGGCGGCGACCTGTGCCGCGTACGGCGTGTTCTTGCGCGAGCCGCGGAAGCCCATCTTGCCGGACGAGCTCCACGAGATCGTGTTGCCGTAGGCGTCGGTGATCGTGATGAGCACGTTGTTGAACGTGGCCTTGACGTAGGCGTTGCCGTTCGACTCGACCTGGACCTTCTTCTTGCGGGCCCCTCGCTGCGCGCTGTGCCTTGCCATGACTAAGCGGGAAGAGGTGAGACGGGGCGGGCGCGTCAGGGGTGGTCCCGCCGAGCGGGTGCCGGCGTGCAACGCTCCCCGAAGGAGCGGGCGCCGAGCGGGCGCCCGGCACTACTTGCGCGGTGCCTTCTTCTTGCCGGCGACGGTCCGCTTGCGGCCCTTGCGGGTGCGGGCGTTCGTCTTGGTGCGCTGACCGCGGACGGGCAGGCTGCGACGGTGGCGGAGGCCGCGGTAGCAGCCGATGTCCATCAGCCGCTTGATGTTGAGCTGCGTCTCCGTGCGGAGCGAGCCCTCGACGACGTAGTTGTCCTCGATGAGCGAGCGGACGAGACGGGTCTCGTCCTCGCTCCACTGGTCGGGGTACGTGTCGGCGTCGAGGTCGACGCGCTCGAGGATCTCCTCGGCGCGGCTCATGCCGACGCCGAAGATGGACTTCAGCGCGATCACGCCGCGCTTGTGGCCGGGAACGTCGACTCCTGCGATTCGAGGCATAACGCTGAAGCTTGTGGTTAGAGCAGCGCGCACACCGCCGGCGGGGCCGGGGCCAGGCGCGGACCGATCACCCCTGGCGCTGCTTGTGCTTGGGGTTCTTCTTGTTGATGATGTAGATGCGGCCCTTGCGGCGGACGATCTTGTCGTCGGCGGACCGCTTCTTGACGCTGGCGCGAACCTTCATGGTCGGTCTGGTCTGGTCGTGGGGGGACGGCCGAAAAAGGCCGGCCTGAAAGAACGCTCCCAATGAGGGCGCGCGCGCCTCGGATGGCGTGAAAAGCCCGCCGAACTCGTCCGCCTCGGCCGGTCTGCCGAGCCGGCCGGCGGCTACTTGTAACGGTAGACGATGCGGCCCTTGGTCAGGTCGTACGGCGACAGCTCGACCGTCACGCGGTCGCCGGGCAGGATCCTGATGTAGAACTTCCGCATCTTGCCCGAGAGCAGACCGAGGATCTCGTGTCCGTTCTCGAGCGTGACGCGGAACTGCGCGTTGGGGAGCGCCTCGGTCACTTGTCCGTCCTGTCGGATCGCGGGTTGCTTTGCCATACGGGAGCGCCGGGGCGCAGGTGGTTGCTAGGACTCGGAAGGGTTGGGGTGGCCGGCCGTTGCGGCTCACCGGCTCGCCACGGACTGCCGCCGAGGCCAGTGCGGCTTCAATCAGGTCGTACGACGACAGGACCTCGGCGCCGCCCCGCTGCGACGTGAACCATGTGCTCGTAATGAGCGCTCAGCGCGCCGTCGGCCGTGCGGACCGTCCAGCCGTCGTCGTCGACGGTGACGTCGCCCGTGCCGCCGTTGATCATCGGCTCGATGCAGATCGTCATCCCGGCGACAGCTTCTTGCCCACGCCACGGCGACCGAGGTTCGGCACGTTCGGCGGCTCGTGGAGTCTCTTGCCGACGCCGTGGCCCACCAGGTCGCGCACGACGCCGTAGCCGCGGCTCTCGCAGTAGGTCTGGACGGCGTACCCGATGTCGCCGACGCGGTTGCCGGCGACCGCCTGTCCGATCCCCTCGTAGAGCGACGCCTTTGTCGTGTCGAGGAGCGCTGCGCCTCGTCCGAGATCTCGCCGACGGGGAACGTGTAGGCGAAGTCGCCGAAGTAGCCGCCGAGCTCGACGCCGCAGTCGACCGAGACCATGTCGCCGTCGCGCAGCTCGTAGTCGCTCGGGAAGCCGTGCACGACCACGTCGTTGACCGACATGCACAGCGACCCGGGAACGGGGCGTGTCGCCCCCCATCTGGTAGCCCTTGAACGCGGGCCGGCCGCCCGCGTCCCGGATGACCGCCTCGGCCGCGTCGTCGAGCGGATCGTCGGGATCGCCGGGCGGACGCACTCGGCCGCCATCGCCAGCACGCGCTCGACGACCGGCCGCCTCGCGGAGGCCCGCGACGTCGCGCTCGGTCTTGAGCATGATCCGTCCGGTCGCCATCTAGCGGCGGCGGCCGCGCACGCGGCCCGTCTTCATGAAGCCGTCGTAGTGGCGCATCAGCAGGTGGCTCTCGATCTGCTGCAGCGTGTCGAGCGTCACGCCGACCAGGATGAGCAGGCTCGTGCCGCCGAAGAACTGCGCGAAGCCCTGCTGGACGCCGAACTGCGCCGCGACGGCCGGCAGGATGGCGACGGTGCCGATAAAGATGGCGCCCGGCAGCGTGATCCGCGTCAGGATGGTGTCGATGAACTCGCTCGTCTGGCGGCCCGGACGCACGCCCGGGATGAAGCCGCCCTGGCGCTTCATCGTGTCCGCCATCTCCTGCGGGTTGACCGCGATGGCCGTGTAGAAGTAGGTAAAGAAGACGCAGATGACGAAGAAGATCACCGAGTACCAGAACCCGAAGATGTCGCCCGTCGCCTGCCCACTGTCTGCCAGAAGCCGCTCTCCGGGAAGAACTGCGCGATCGTGCTCGGGATGAACATGATCGACTGCGCGAAGATGATCGGCATGACGCCGGCCGCGTTGACGCGGAGCGGCAGGTACTGCGTCGTGCCGCCCATCTGCTTCCGCCCGATGACCCGCTTGGCGTACTGGACCGGGATCCGGCGCGTGCCCTGCGTCACGTAGACGACGCCCATCGTGACCAGGAAGAGCGCCGCGACCTCGATCAGGAAGATGAAGATGTTGGTGTCAGCCCGTCGATCCCGCCGATCTGGACTCGTTGGCGATCGACGGCGGCAGGAAGGCGATGATGCCGATCATGATGATCAGCGAGATGCCGTTGCCGATGCCCTTCTCCGTGATCCGCTCGCCGAGCCACATCACGAAGATGGTACCGGCCGTCAGGCAGATCACGCGACCATGTAAACGCCCAGGCCGGGTTATCACGATGGCCTCGCCCGTCGTCGACTGCAGGTTGATCGCGTACCCGATCGCCTGGAGCGCCGTGATGCCGATCGTTCCGTAGCGCGTCAGCTGCGTGATCTTTTGCCGGCCGTCCTCGCCCTCGCGTTGCAGCTTCTGGAAGTACGGCACGACCGCCCCCATCAGCTGGATGATGATGGACGCCGTGATGTACGGCATGATGCCGAGCGCGAACACGCCCGCGCGGAAGAAGGCGCCGCCGACGAACAGGTTGAACAGCCCGAACAGGCCGCCCTGGTTGCGGGTGGCCGTTGGCCAGCTCTGGAGCGCGATCGCGTCGATGCCCGGGAGGGTCACGTAGGACCCCAACCGGTAGACGACGAGGACGCCGAGCGTGAAGAGGATCCGCTGCCGGAGCTCGTGGATCTTCCAGATGTTGCGAATGCTGTCGGCGACCGATGCCATCGATCTGGGGTTGCCAGAGCCGGTCTGGGCTCAGGATGCGGAGGGCTGCGAGACGCGGTCGGACCCCGTACGGTTACTCGACGACGGTGGCCGTTCCACCGGCGGCCTCGATCTTCTCCTTCGCCGACGCCGAGAAGGCGTGCGCGTGGACGTCAGCTTGACGCCGACGTCGCCGTCGCCGAGGACCTTGACCGGCCGTTCTTGCCGCCGATGCCGAGCGCCCGGAGCGTGGCCGGCGTGATCGTGGCGCCCGCCTCGAGCCGGCCCTCCTCGACGAGCGCCAGAGGCGCCCGAGGTTGATCGGGTCGTAGGCGACGCGGTCGCGGTTCTTGAACCCGAACTTCGGGACGCGACGCTGGAGCGGCATCTGGCCGCCCTCGAACCACGTCGGGACGCCGCCGCCGCGCGACTCTTCTGGCCGTTGTGGCCCTTGGCGACGGTGTGGTTCCGTGGCCGGAGCCCTGGCCGCGGCCGACGCGCTTCTTGTCTTGGTCGAGCCCGTAGCGGGCTTGAGGTTGCTGAGATCCATCGTATGGAGTGGCTAGAGACGCCGGCCGGAGCCGACTCGCGAGGCGCCGAGACGGCGCGGCGCCGATGGGGGCGCCCTGAAAAGATAGACCGGCGGGGCGACGTGCCGGGCCGGCCTGGGTTCGGTATTTCGCCGAGGGGCGCAGGCCCCCGTCGCGCCTACGCCTCGTCGACCGAGACGAGGTGGCTCACCTTGGTGACCATGCCGCGGATCTGCGGCGTGTCGGTCTCGCTCGACCGTCTTGCCGATCTTGCGGAGGCCGAGCGCGTCCATCGTCCGCTTCTGGTCGCCGGGGCGCCGGATGACGCTCTTGGTCTGTGTGATCTTGAGAGTCGCCATCGTGATGCGTGGTACGTGGAGTCCGGGTTGAGGACGAGGCGCGCGCCGTGGGGCCCTCCCCCACCGCGCCTCGGGCTGCTAGCCCTCGAAGACCTGCTTGATGGTGATGCCGCGGCGCGCGGCGACCTCGGCCGGGTCCTGGAGGCGCTTGAGCGCGTTCATCGTCGCCGACGACCTGGTTGTGCGGGTTCGACGAGCCCTGGCTCTTCGAGAGCACGTTGCGGATGCCGGCGCACTCGAGGACCGCGCGGACACCGCCACCGGCGATGACGCCGGTACCCTCCGAGGCGGGCTTGAGGAGCACGTGCCCGCGTCGTGGATGCCGCGGACGGCGTGCGGGATCGTGCCCGTCTCGGTCACCGGGACGTTGAACATGTTCTTCTTGGCGTCCTCGGTCCCCTTCGAGATCGCGTCGGCGACCTCGTTGGCCTTGCCCAGGCCCTGCCCGACCTTGCCGTTGCCGTCGCCGACGACGACGACGGCGTTGAAGGAGAAGCGGCGTCCGCCCTTGACGACCTTCGCGACGCGGTTGATCGAGACGAGCTTCTCGATGAGGTTGGACGGGTTGGCGTCGTTGTCGCGGCCGTCGTTGCGACGACCTCCGCGACCGCCTCGGTTCTGCTGCTGAGCCATGGTGTGTTCGGTGTTAGAGCGTGAGGCCGCCGGCGCGGGCGCCCTCGGCGAGTGCCTTGACGTTGCCGTGGTAGCGGTAGCCGCCGCGGTCGAAGACGACGCGGTCGATGCCCGCCTCCTTGGCGCGCTCGGCGAGCCGCTGGCCGACGGCCTTGGACGCGTCGACGCCGATGCCGGCCTGTCGTCCTCGCGCGTGCTGGCGGCGGCGAGCGTCGTGCCCGCCGCGTCGTCGATGAGCTGGGCGTAGATGTGCTTGTTCGAGCGGAAGACGCTCAGGCGCGGGCGCGGGCGGCGTACCGGACACCTTGGCCCGGATGCGACGCCGGACGCGGGCGCGCTGGGTCCGTCTTGGCGGTCTTTGCCATCGAGGAGGCGCTGGGTGGCCGGACGGGGTTGCCGTCCGGCCGCGCGGAGAGTGAGGTCGGTGCGCGCCTCGGACGGCCCCGAGGGCGCCGAGGCGGACGGGGAGGATCTAGCGAGCGGCCGTCTTGCCGGCCTTGCGACGAACGAACTCGTCGGTGTAGCGGACGCCCTTGCCCTTGTAGGGCTCCGGCGGACGCAGGGCGCGGATCTTGGCCGCGACCTGACCGACGAGCTGCTTGTCGATGCCCTGATCACGACGCGCGGGTTCTGGCCGCGGACCGTCGTGGCCTCGACGTCGATGCCGTCCGGCGGGACGAAGTAGATCGGGTGCGAGAACCCGAGCGCGAGCTCGAGCACGTCCATGCCCACCTTGGTCACCTCGGCGCGGTAGCCGACGCCGATGACGTCGAGCTCTTTCTTGTAGCCCTCCGAGACGCCCTCGCACCATGTTGGCGATGAGCGACCGCGTGAGGCCGTGCAGCGCGCGGTGGCGCTTCTGCTCGGTCGGGCGCGAGACGTCGATGTCGCCGTCCTCGCCCTGCGATCGAGATGTCCGGGTTGGCGTTGAGCTCGAGCTGGCCCTTCGGGCCCTTGACGTCGACGTGGTTCTTGTCCGAGACGTCACCGAGACGCCGTCGGCGACGGGATCGGGAGTTTTCCGATTCGGGACATGAGAGTCTGGATGTGAGGTCCCGCCCCCTGACCTCGCGCGGCGGCTTAGTTGACGACCGCGAGGACCTCGCCGCCGATGTCGGCGCGGCGCGCTTCCTTGTCCGTCATCACGCCACGGCTCGTCGAGATGATCGCGATGCCGAGGCCGTTCATGACGCGCGGCAGGTTGTCGGCGCCGACGAAGCGGCGGAGACCCGGCGTCGAGACGCGGTCGATGCGCTGGATGACCGGCTTGCCGCCGCGCAGGTACTTGAGGTAGACCCGGATCAGGCCCTGCTTGTCGTCCTCGACGTTGACGTAGTCGCTTGACGTAGCCCTTGTCGAGCAGGATCTGCGTGATGGCGCGCTTGAGCTTCGACGCGGGAACGTCGCACGTAGCGGGTGGCGGGCCTTCTGGGCGTTGCGGATCCGGGTGAGGTAGTCCGCGACGGGGTCGGTGAGTGCGCTCATTGAGTGTCTTCGGTCAGTTCGAGTGCGCGCCTCGGCGGAGGTGGGCGGCTCCGCTTGGCCGCTAGAGGGAAAAGGATCGTGAGGCTGGAGGTCACGGCGCGCTCGGGTACGGATCCCTGCGGATCCCTGACCCCGAACCCTGAACCCCTACCAGCTGGACTTGCGGACGCCGGGGATCTTGCCGTCGAGGGCCATCTCGCGGAACACGTTGCGGCAGACGCCGAACTTGCGGATGTAGCCGCGCGGGCGGCCCGTGAGGGCGCAGCGGTTGTGGAGGCGGACGGGGCTGGCGTTGCGGGGGAGCTTCTGGAGCTGCTCCGCGATCGCCTGCGCGTCGCGGGGTTGAAGTCGTCGCTCGTCTTAGCTGCCCTCGGCTCCTTCAGCTCGGCGCGCTTGGCGGCGTACTTCTCGACGACCTTGCGGCGCTTGTTCTCGCGGGCGATGACACTGTCTTAGCCATGGTGATCGTCTCGGTGTGGGAGTTGGGCAGGCGCGTTACGCGGCCTGTGCCTCGCGGCGGACGAACGGCATGCCGAACGCCTTGAGCAGCGCCATGCGCCTCCTCGTCGGTGTCGGCCGTCGTCACGAACGTGATGTCGAGGCCGGAGATGCGCGAGATCGAGTCGATGTCGATCTCGGGGAAGATGATCTGCTCCTTGACGCCGAGCGTGTAGTTGCCGCGGCCGTCGAACGAGCGGTCCGGGACGCCGCGGAAGTCGCGGACGCGCGGGAGCGCGAGCGTGATCAGGCGGTCGACGAACTCCCACATGCGGTCGCCGCGGAGCGTCACGGCGACGCCGACGGGCATGCCCTCGCGCAGCTTGAAGTTCGAGATCGACTTGCGCGCGTTGCGGACGTCGGCTGCTGGCCCGTGATCGTGCGAAGCTCCTCGACCGCGTCGTCGAGGATCTTCTTGTTCTGCGACGCCTCGCCGATGCCCTTGTTGACGACGATCTTCGACAGGCGCGGGACCTGCATCACGTTGTCGTAGCCGAACTGCTCTGTGAGCGCCGGAGACGATCTCGGAGCGGTAGCGCTCTTTGAGACGGGGGGTGTAGTTCTCCATGGGAGTGTCGTCGTCGGGCCGGCCAGTGGAGCGGGCGGCCTCGTGGACGGAAGGCGGGGGTCCGCCGATGCGGGCTTAGCTGTCGAGCTCCTCGCCGGTCGTCTTCGCGTAGCGGACCCAGCGGCCCTGGCCGGTCTTGGGGTCCTCGACGCGCTTGCGGCCGATCCGGGTGGGAGCGCCGTTGCCGTCGAGCGACCATCACGTTCGAGACGTGGATGGGCTCTCGGCCTCGATCCGCCCCCCGTTCGGGTAGGCCTGGTTCGGCTTGGTGTGCTTGAGCCGGACGTTGACGCCCTCGACGAGCACGCGCTCCCTCGTCGGGTAGACCTCCAGCACGCGCGCCTGGTAGCCCTTGGGACGGTCGTTCTGACCGCCGCCGTGGGCCGTGATCGGCTTCGTCAGGACGACCGTGTCGCCCTTCTTGACGTGCAGCTTCTTCTGCTTGTTCTTTGTGCGCGGCATCGGTCTAGAGGACTTCGGGTGCGAGGGAGACGATCCGCATGAACTGGCGGTCGCGCAGCTCGCGGGCGACGGGCCCGAAGATGCGCGTGCCGCGGGGCTCGTCGGCGTCGTTGAGGAGGACGGCGGCGTTCTCGTCGAAGCGGATGTAGGAGCCGTCGGGGCGACGGTGCTCCTTCTTGGTGCGGACGACGACGGCCTTGGAGACGTCGCCCTTCTTCACGTTGCCGCCGGGGATGGCGTTCTTGACCGTGACGACGATCATGTCGCCGACGCGGGCGTAGCGACGGCCGGAGCCACCGAGCACGCGGATGCAGAGCACCTCCTTGGCCCCGCTGTTGTCGGCGACGTTGAGCCGGGACTCCTGCTGAATCATGGGGTGCCGAGTGCGGGCCGGCAGCTGGACGACGATGTCCAGCCAGCGGCCCCGTGCGGGGGATTTATCGGGCGCGCTCGAGGACCTCCACGAGCCGCCACCGCTTGGTCTTCGACAGCGGGCGGGTCTCCTGGATGCGGACGGTGTCGCCTTCGCCGGCGTCGTTCGTCTCGTCGTGGGCCTTCAGCTTGGTCGTCTGCTTGACGTACTTGCCGTAGATGGGGTGCTTCACCTGGCGCTCGATGGCGACGGTGATGGTCTTGTCCATCTTGTCGGAGACGACGAGGCCGACGCGGAACTTGCGCGCGTCGCGCTCGGCGACCGCCGCGTCGGCGGTCGGGGTGTCAGTAGCCATAGCCTGTGGCCCTCTCGGGCGGGTTGCTAGTCGCTTGGTGGGCCGGGACCCCACCAACTACGGGAGATGCGCCGGGGCGCGTGGCGGGGCGAGGCCCGACCGGGGACGCCGAGGATAGGCACGGTCCGAGTGAAGGTTCAGGGAGAGCGGGCCAGAGCCCCCCCCCCACTGAAGCTTCACGCGGCACCGGCCTCGCTAGGCGCCCGCCTTCTTCTGGTTGAGGACCGTCTTGAGGCGGGCGATCTCGCGCCGCTTCTCGCGGAGCACGATCGGGTTCTCGAGGCCGGTCACGGAGCGCCGGAAGCGGAGGTCCGTGAGGTCCCGCTGCTCTTCGGCGATGCGCTGTCCGGATCTCGGCCTCGCTGAGGTCGCGGATCTCGTTGGCTTTCATCGGTGTTCATGGAAAGGCCCCGGGCGCAACGCCCGAGGCCGGGGTCGAATCGGCGAAGGGCTACGCCGGTCGGAAGTCTCGTCCCCCGCGTTCTGCGGGTTCGGGCCGGCGTTCTCCTCGGCGGACTCGCGGCGTCCTCGCCGACGGGGCGCTCGATCTCGGTCTCGGCCTCGTCCTCGGGGATGTCGACCGTGTTGCCGTCCTCCTCGCGCAGGCTCTCGACGTACTCGTCGAGGCCGTCGAAGTCGCCGTCGGCGAGGTACCGGGCCTGGCGGGCCCACGTCTCCTCGTTGACCGACTGGTCGTCGGTGCCGTCGGTCGCGATGATCTCGCGGAGCCGCTCGAGGTCCGCCTCGGCGAGCTTGGCGAACGTGTCGATGCCGGCGGCCTCGAGCTGCTCGACCATCGTGTCGCCCAGACCGTAGACCTTCGTCAGGTCCTCGGTCGTGACCTCGGCCGTGATGCTCGGTCTCGTCAGCGGCCGTCCCCGCCGGGGGCGGCACGGGCGACGCCTCCGGGCGGATCACGAACTTGGCCTTGACGGGCAGCTTCTGGATCGCCAGACGCATCGCCTCGCGGGCGACGTCCTCGGGCACACCGCCGACCTCGAACAGGATCCGGCCCGGCTTGACGACGGCCACCCAGTACTCGGGCGAGCCCTTGCCCTTGCCCATTCGGGTCTCGGCCGGCTTCTTGGTGATCGGCTTGTCGGGGAAGACGCGGATCCACACCTTGCCCACGCGCTTCATGTGGCGGGTCATGGCGATACGGGCGGCCTCGATCTGGCGGGACGTGATCCAGCCGGCGTCGAGGACCTTGATCCCGTAGTCGCCGAAGGAGATCCGGGCGCCGCGCTGGGCGAGGCCCTTGACGCGGCCCTTCTGCATCTTGCGGAACTTGGTCCGCTTCGGCATCAACATGGCAAATTCAGTCTAGATGAGTGCTGTCAGAAGGGTCGATTAGCGACGGCCACCGCCGCCGCCGCGAGTTGCCGCCGCGACCACGGCCGCCGCCACCGCCGCCACCGCCGCCACCGCCGCGGTTACGGTCTCGCCGCCGCCGCCGCCGCGCTCGTCACGACCGCCGCCGCGGCCGTCGCGGCGACGGCGCTCGGGGACGCTCGGCGCCGCGTTCTGCTGGCGCTGGGCGGTCGCGTTGGGCGAGAGGTCGGGCTTGCCGATGACCTCGCCGTGGAAGATCCAGACCTTGACGCCGGCCGTGCCCTGAATGGTGAAGGCCGTCGCCTGCGCGTAGTCGATGTCGGCGCGCATCGTGTGGAGCGGCACGCGGCCCTCCAGGTACTGCTCGACGCGGCCCATCTCGGCGCCACCGAGGCGGCCGGCGAGCTTGATGCGGATGCCCTGAGCGCCCATGCGCATCGCGGCGCCGAGCGCCTGCTTCATCGCGCGGCGGTAGGACACGCGGCCCTCCAGCTGCTGCGCGATGTTCTGCGCCACCAGCGAGGCGTCCAGCTCGGGACGCTTGATCTCGTTGATGTTGATCTGGATGTCCTTCGACGTGAGCGCCTTGAGCTCCTCGCGGAGCTTCTCGACCTCGGAGCCGCCGCGGCCGATGATGACGCCCGGGCGCGACGTGTGGAGCGTCAGGATGACGCGCTTGGGCGTCCGCTCGATGACGGTCCGCGACAGGCCGGCCCGCTTGAGGCGCGCGTCGAGGTAGCGACGGATCTCGTGGTCCTCGACGATCTTGTCGGCGTAGGAGCCGTCGGTGTACCAGTTGGAGTCCCAGCCTCGGATCACACCGAGACGGAAGCCGATGGGGTTGGTTTTCTGACCCATGGTCTCTGTAGTCTGGGTGTGGGGTTACGCCTCCTGCGCCACGTCGGGCGTCCCGACGACGACGGTGAGGTGGCTCGACCGCTTGAGGATCGGGTGGGCCCGGCCGCGCGAGACGGGCTGGAACCGCTTGATGACCGGCGCCTGGTCGACCATGATGGTCTTGACGATGAGCGCGTCGTCGTCGATCCGCTCGTCCTGGTTCTGGTCGACCAGGTTGCCGTAGGCGTCCTGGATGGTCCGGCGGACCATCGCGGCCGCCTTCTGGGGCATGAACTCCAGGGTCGTGATGGCCTGCTGGGCGTTCTTGCCGCGGACGACGTCGGCCACGATCCGCATCTTGCGGGGGCTGATGCGGAGGTACTTCCGCTTGGCGCGTGCTTCCATGGTTCTGTGTGGTGGCCCGACCTCGGGTCGGCGCTCGGCCAGGCCGAGGTGGGCGCAGTCGGTGTTAGCGGCGGCGGTCCTTCTTGCCGCCGGCGTGGCCGCGGAACGTCCGCGTCGGGGCGAACTCGCCCAGCCGGTGGCCGATCATGTTCTCGGTCACGTAGACCGGGATGAACTGCTTCCCGTTGTGGACGGCGAACGTGTGGCCCAGCATGTCGGGCGTGATCATCGAGCCGCGGCTCCACGTCTTGACGACGCGCTTCTTGCCGCCCTCGTTCATCTCCTCCACCTTCTGGCGGAGCTTGTAGTGGACGAAGGGTCCTTTCTTGAGCGAGCGTGCCATATCTGGTTACTTCTTGGCCTTGCGGCGGCGGACGATGAACTGGTTCGACGCCTTGTTCTTCTTGCGCGTCTTGAAGCCCTTGGCGTAGACGCCGGTCGGGCTCTTCGGGTGACCGCCGGACGACTTGCCCTCGCCGCCGCCCATCGGGTGGTCGACCGGGTTCATCGCCACGCCGCGGGTCTGCGGGCGGATGCCGAGCCAGCGCGACCGACCGGCCTTGCCGATCTCGATGTTCATGTGGTCCGGGTTGGACGTCTGGCCGATCGTGGCCCGGCACTCGACCGGGACGCGGCGGACCTCGCCGGAGGGGAGCTTGAGGTTGGCGTACTTGCCCTCCCGCGCCGTCAGCTGCGCGTACGTGCCGGCCGACCGGGCCATCTGGGCGCCCTTGCCCGGCTTCATCTCGATGGCGTGCACCTGGGTGCCGAGCGGGATGTTGGAGAGCGGCAGGCAGTTGCCGACCTCGGGCGAGGCGTCGGGGCCGTTCATGACGGTCTGGCCGACCTCCAGCTTGTCCGGCGCGATGATGTAGCGCTTCTCGCCGTCGGCGTAGAACAGCAGCGCGATGCGCGCGGTCCGGTTCGGGTCGTACTCGATCGCGGCAACGCGGGCGGGGATGCCCTCCTTGTTGCGCTTGAAGTCGATGATGCGGTAGCGCCGCTTGTGGCCGCCGCCGCGGTGGCGGGAGGTCTTGCGGCCGTTGTTGTTGCGACCGCCGGAGCGCTTCCACGTGTCGAGCAGGCTCTTCTCGGGCTCCGACTTCGTGATCGTGTCGAAGGCGGACACCGAGCGGTGCCGCTGACCGGGGGTGGTCGGCTTTAGCTTGCGGATTGCCATGGTACGAGGGGCATTCGTGCCGGCGGCGACCGCCGGCTTTGCGCCCCGGTGGGTTAAACGGTTTCGTAGAAGTCGATCTCGCCGGTCTTCAGCGTGACGATGGCCTTCTTCCAGCCGGCCTGGCGGCCCTGGACCAGGCCGCGCTTCGTCATCTGACGGCGGCGCTTGCCGCGGACGACCATCGTGCGGACCTCCTTGACCTCGACGTCGGGGTAGCGGTCCTCGATGGCCTTGCGGATCTCGAGTTTGTTGGCCGTCTTCTTGACGCGGAAGGTGTAGTGCCGGCCCTCCTCGGAGAGGCGCGTCGACTTCTCGGTCAGGACGGGCGCGAGGATGATCTGGCTCATGGGTCCTAAGCGGTGGCGTCGCCCTCGGGGGCGTCGGTGTCGTCGGCCGTAGTCGGGGCGTCAGGCGCCTCCGGGTTCGGCGTAGTCGGGGCCTCGTCCATTGGAACGGGGAGGTCCGAGTCGGCCGGGGCCGAGGCGGGCTCGGTCGTGACGGCGGTCGCCTTGGCGGCCGGGCGGAGCGCCTCGGTGAGCGTCTCGACGGCGCCCTCCTGGAGGAGGATCGTCTTGGCGTTCATCAGGTCCAGCGTCGAGGCCTGGTCGGCCGGGCAGACGGTGACGCCGGGGAGGTTGCGGGCCGAGCGGTAGAAGACGTCGTCGAGGCCGTTCGTCAGGACGAGCGCCTTGCCGGCGATCCCGTTGCTCCTTGAGCATCCCGGCGATCTCGCGCGTCTTGGGCACGTCGAGCGTCATCGTCTCGACGATGCGGAGCGTGCCGGCGTCGAGCTTGTACGCGATCGCGCTCCGGCGGGCGAGCTGCTTCGTCTTCTGGTTGACCCGGAGCTTGTACTCGTGCGGGCGGGGCCCGAAGATGGTGCCGCCGCCCTTGCGGAGCGGGCTCTTGGCATCACCGGCGCGGGCGTTGCCCGTGCCCTTCTGGCGGTACAGCTTGCGGCGGGACTTCGAGACCTCGCCGCGCTCCTTGGTCTTGTGCGTGCCCTGGCGCTTGTGCGCCTGGATCGCGCGGACGTCGAGCCAGATCGCGTGGTCGTTCGGCTCGAGGCCGAAGACGGCGTCGTCGAGCTCGACCGTGCGGCCGGCCTCGGCCCCCTCGCGGGTGTAGACAGTCAGTTTCATGGGTCTAGGCTCGGCGGATCTCGACGATCCCGTTCTTGTGACCGGGCACGGCGCCCTTGACCAGGATCAGGTTGTTGTCCGGGTAGGTGCGGACGACGCGGACGTTCTTCTCGCGTCACGCGGTCGCCGCCCGTCCGGCCGGCCATCTTGGTGCCCTTGAACACGCGCGACGGGTCGGAGGCCTGGCCGATCGAGCCCGGGGCTCGCTGGCGGTTGTGCTGGCCGTGCGTCGCGTCGCCGACGCCCGGAAGTTGTGGCGCTTGACGACGCCCTGGAAGCCCTTGCCCTTCGAGGTGCCCGAGACGGTGACCTTGTCGCCCTCGGCGAACACGTCGACCGTGACCTCGTCGCCCAGGGACGACGTCGAGGCCGGAGTCCCGGAACTCGACGACGTGCTTCTTGGGCGACACGCCGGCGGCCTCGAAGTGACCCTGCAGGGCCTTCGTGGTCCGCTTTGCCTTCTTGTCCTGGAAGCCGAGCTGGACGGCGGAGTAGCCGTCCGTCTCGGGCGTCTTGACCTGCGTGACGGCGCAGGGGCCGGCCTCGATGACCGTGACCACCGTCTGGCGGCCGGACTCGTCGAAGACGCTCGTCATTCCGACCTTGCGGCCGAGAAGTGCGCTCATTGAACCGTGGGGTTAGTTAAGCGAAAAAGGACGCGGGCTCGAGGCCCGCAGGAATCAGACCTTGATCTCGACGTGGACGCCGCTCGGAAGCTCGAGCTTCATGAGCGCGTCGACCGTCTTCGACGAGGTCGACAGGATGTCGATCAGCCGCTTGTGATCGCGCGTCTCGAACTGGTCGCGCGCCTTCTTGTCGACGTGCGGCCCCTTCAGGACGGTGTAGATCTTCTTGCGCGTCGGGAGCGGGATGGGCCCGCTCACGACGGCGCCGGTCGACTTGACCGTGCGGATGATCTTCTCGGCGCTCTTGTCGACCAGCGTGTGGTCGAAGGACTTGAGCTTGATCCGGATCTTCTGGTTCGCCATTGCTGAGGGCCAGGGGCCAGGTAGAGAGAGTCAGTGGGCGGGTGCCGAGACTGGACTGCCGTTCGCTGGCCAGTGGCTGAGAGAGAACGCGCGGGCGGCAGGACAGAGAAGGTCCGACCTGCCGCCCGCGTCGTGTGTGTGTTTAGTCGAGGATCTTGGAGACGACGCCGGCGCCGACCGTCCGGCCCGCCCTCGCGGATCGCGAACCGGAGCCCCTGCTCCATCGCCACCGGCTGGATCAGGTCGACCGTGAACTGCGTGTTGTCGCCGGGCATCACCATCTCCACGCCCTCGGCCAGCTCGATGTCCCCCGTCACGTCCGTCGTCCGGAAGTAGAACTGCGGGCGGTACCCCTTGAAGAACGGCGTGTGCCGGCCGCCCTCGTCCTTCGACAGGATGTACACCTCGCACTCGAACTTCTTGTGCGGCGTCACCGCCCCCGGCTTCGTCAGCACCATCCCCCGCTCGACCGCGTCCTTCTCGATCCCCCGGAGCAGGATCCCCGCGTTGTCGCCGGCCTGCGCCGAGTCCAGCAGCTTCCTGAACATCTCGACGCCCGTCACCGTCGACGTCTGCTTCGCCTCCCGGATGCCCACGATCTCGACCGGGTCGCCGACCTTGATCTGGCCGCGCTCGACCCGGCCCGTCACCACCGTCCCGCGGCCGGTGATCGAGAACACGTCCTCGACCGGCATCAGGAACGGCTGGTCGACGGCCCGCTCCGGCGTCGGGATGTAGTAGTCGACCGCCTGCCATCAGCTCGTTCACCTTCTCGACCCACTCGGCCTCGCCCGTTCAGCGCGCCCAGCGCCGAGCCCTGGATCACCGGGAGGTCGTCGCCCGGGAACTCGTACGAGTCGAGCAGCTCGCGGACCTCCATCTCGACCAGCTCCAGGAGCTCCTCGTCGTCGACCAGGTCGGCCTTGTTCATGAACACCACGATGTAGGGGACGCCGACCTGGCGCGCCAGCAGGATGTGCTCCCGCGTCTGCGGCATCGGCCCGTCGGTGGCCGCCACCACCAGGATCGCCCCGTCCATCTGGGCCGCCCCCGTCACCATGTTCTTGACGTAGTCGGCGTGGCCCGGGCAGTCGACGTGGGCGTAGTGCCGGTTCTCGGTCTCGTACTCCACGTGGGCCGTCGCGATCGTGATGCCGCGCTCGCGCTCCTCGGGCGCGTTGTCGATCTCGTCGAACGACATCGCCGTGCCGCCCTGGGCCTCGGCGAGCACCTTCGTGATCGCCGCCGTCAGCGTCGTCTTGCCGTGGTCGACGTGGCCGATCGTGCCCACGTTGACGTGGGGCTTCGTCCGCTGAAATTGTTCCTTTGCCATGGTTCTGTTGGTCTGGGTGAGTCCGTCTGTAATGAGTGGGTCGGCCTCGCGGCCGAGGCGGCTAGGCGGCGGCCTTGCCGGCGGCCGAGATCTCCTCGGCGATGGAGGTCGGGACCTCCTCGTAGTGGTCGAACTGCATCGAGTAGATGGCCCGGCCCTGCGTGTTGCGACCGCAGGTCGGTCGAGTACCCGAACATCTCGGACAGCGGGACGAAGGCGTCGACGACCTGCGCGTCGCCGCGCTGGCCCATGCCCTCGATCCGGCCGCGCCGCGACGAGAGGTCGCCGATCACGTCGCCCATGTACTCCTCGGGCGTGATGACCTCGACCTTCATGATGGGCTCCATGATGACCGGGCTCGCGCGGCGCGTGGCCTCGCGGAGCGCCATCCGGCCGGCGATCTCGAACGAGAGCTGGTCGGAGTCGACGTTGTGGAACTTGCCGTCGTAGAGGCGGGCCTTGATGGCCTCCATCGGGTAGCCCGCGAGCGGGCCCTGGTCGAGCGCGCTCCGGATGCCCTTCTCGACCGACGAGATGAACTCGCGCGGGATCGAGCCGCCCTTGATCTCGTCGATGAACTCGAGGCCCTCGGTGCCGGGCTCGGTCGGGCGCGAACTCGATCTCGACGTGCGCGAACTGGCCGCGGCCGCCGGACTGCTTCTTGTGCGTGTAGGTGTGGTCGACCGTCTTGCGGATGGCCTCGCGGTACGACACCTGGGGCTCGCCGACGTTGGCCTCGACCTTGAACTCGCGCTTGAGGCGGTCCACGATGATCTCGAGGTGGAGCTCGCCCATGCCGGCGATCAGCGTCTGGCCCGTCTCGTCGTCGGACGACACCTTGAAGGTCGGGTCCTCCTCGGCGAGCTTCTGGAGCCCGACGCCCAGCTTGTCGATGTCGGCCTTGGTCTTGGGCTCGATCGCGATCTTGATGACCGGCTCGGGGAAGTCCATGGACTCCAGCACGACCGGGCGCGTCGGGGTCGCAGAGCGTGTCGCCGGTCTTGGTGTCCTTGAGCCCCACGATGGCGCAGATGTCGCCGGCCTTGACCGAGTCGACGTCCTCGCGCGTGTTGGCGTGCATGAACAGCAGGCGACCGGCCCGCTCCTTCTTCTCGGTGTTGGCGTTGATCAGCGCGTCGCCCTTGTTGAGCGTGCCCGAGTAGACGCGGGCGAACGTCAGGCGGCCGACGTACGGGTCGGTCGCGATCTTGAAGGCGATGGCCGCGAACGGCGCGTCCGGGTCGGCCTCGCGCGTCACGATGTCCTCGGTGCGCGGCTTGTGGCCCTCCATCGCCGGCACGTCGTGCGGCGAGGGGAGGTAGTCGACGATGCCGTCGAGCAGCTGCTGGACGCCCTTGTTCTTGAACGCCGAGCCGCAGAAGACCGGCGTGATGTCCATCGAGAGGACGGCCTTGCGGACGGTCTCCTTGACGGTCTCGACGGGGAGCTCCTCGCCCTCGAGGTACATCATCAGGAGCTCGTCGTTGTGCTCGGCGACGGCCTCGAGCAGCACGATCCGCGCCTTCTTGGCGGCCGGCTTGAGGTCCTCCGGGATGTCGACCTCGTCCCAGGTCGAGCCCTGCGTGGCGTCGTCGAAGATGAACGCCCGGTTCGAGATCAGGTCGATGTGGCCGCGGAACATCTCGCCGTCGCCGATCGGGATCTGGACCGGGCACGGCGTTGGCGCCCAGGCGGTCCTTCATCATCTGCGACGGCGTTCTCGAAGTTGGCGCCCGTCCGGTCCATCTTGTTGACGAACGCGATGCGCGGGACGTTGTACTTGTCCATCTGCCGCCAGACCGTCTCGGACTGCGGCTCGACGCCGCCGACCGAGCAGAACAGCGCGACGGCGCCGTCGAGCACGCGGAGCGAGCGCTCCACCTCGACGGTGAAGTCGACGTGGCCGGGCGTGTCGATGATGTTGATGCGGTGGCCCTTCCACTCGGCGGTCGTCGCCGCCGAGGTGATGGTGATGCCACGCTCCTTCTCCTGCTCCATCCAGTCCATCGTGGCGCCGCCCTCGTGGACCTCGCCGATCCGGTGGGTCTTGCCGGTGTAGTACAGGATGCGCTCGGTCGTCGTGGTCTTGCCCGCGTCGATGTGCGCCGAGATCCCGATGTTGCGGGTCTTGGTGAGCGAGAAGGTCTTGCCTTGGAGGTCGTCAGCCATGGGGGTCGTCGGTTCGGTTGGGGGTGCCGAGGGGGAACGGGCCGGCGCCGTCGTTGGGCGCCCCCGTCCGTGACGGTTCGGTTTAGAAGCGGGCGAAGTGCGCGAAGGCCTTGTTGGCCTCGGCCATGCGGTGCGTGTCGTCCTTCTTCTTGACGGCGCCGCCCTCGCCGCGGGTGGCGGCGATCAGCTCGGCGGCCAGCCGGTTGGCCATCGACTTGTCGCCGCGGGCCTTGGCGTACTGCAAGAGCCACCGGAAGGCCAGCGACGTGCGCCGCTCGGGGCGGACCTCGATCGGGCACCTGGTAGGTCGCGCCGCCGACGCGGCGGCTCCGGACCTCGACGAGCGGGGCCGCGTTGGTCAGCGCCTGGCGGAACACCTCGACGCCGGGCTCGCCGATCCGCTCCTCGATCAGGTCGAAGGCGCCGTAGACGAGGCCCTGGGCCACCGACTTCTTGCCGTCACGCATGACGGCGGCGATGAACTTGGCGACGGTGACGTCGCCGTAGATCGGGTCCGGGGTGGGGATCCGCTTTTCTGCTTGCTTCCTGCGCATGGGGTCAGAATCTGGAGGGTCCAGGAGGTCCGCCTCGGCCGGCCGCGTGGGGGTCCCGCGCCGTGCCCGAGGCGGGCGGACTAGTTCTTCGGCTTCTTGGCGCCGTACTTCGAGCGCGTCTTGCGACGGTCGGCGACGCCGGCCGTGTCGAGCGCGCCGCGCACGATGTGGTACTTCACGCCCGGGCAGGTCCTTGGCGCCGCCGCCGCGGACGAGCACGATCGAGTGCTCCTGCAGGTTGTGGCCCTCGCCCGGGATGTAGGCGATGACCTCGTAGCCGTTCGTCAGGCGCACCTTGGCGACCTTGCGGAGCGCCGAGTTCGGCTTCTTCGGCGTCGTCGTGTAGACGCGCGTGCAGACGCCGCGGCGCTGCGGGTTGCCCTGGAGCGCGATGGACCCGGAGGTCTTGCGCTTGGGCGTGCGGCCCTTGCGGACGAGTTGGTTGATCGTAGGCACAGCGGTGCGGTCGGGTCTGTGAGGAGCGCGCACGACGGCGGGCCGGCGCGCGAAAGTCGGTCCCCCAACGTACCGTCGCCCTCCACCCGCCCCAACGCCGAGACCTTCACAAACGAGCGCCCAGACCCGCCATTCCGCCCCGCAGTGCGCGAAGCTTGTGTGGAGATCGACTTGCAGTACAGATCAATAGACCGCGATACGCTCGCCCGACATGGGGCCCGTCTCTGGGCTAGCACGCGACGACCCACCGCACAGACGCGGCGGCACGGCCCCCTACTGCGCGGACGGTGCAAACACCCGGCGGCCATCCAAGGGGTAGCGACGGACGGACGAAGATCTCCCCGGCCGATCCCGTCGTGGAGGATGGCGGTCTCGCGCCGCGAACCTCGACGACCGACACCCGGACGGGCCTTGAGTCCGCGGACCGGACAACGACCGCGCCTGCGCTGGGCACCGGCCACCGACAGACCGAGGCGGCCGGCCTCGAAGGCACGAGGGGTGCCCCCGTTGCGACGGCGAACGCGGGTTCCTCGGCCCACCATACGCCGACCGACACACACATTCGCCAAGAGTGCTCGGGCCCGCTGCCCCCCGTAGGTTGTGCGGCGCTCGCGCTCACGTGCCCCGTCGTTGTCCGAATCGGTCGCCGCCCTGCTCCTGTCGTTCGCCAGCTTCGTCTTCGCGATGCTGATCTACGTCGACAACCGGCGGCTCCGCCGGGTCGAGCACCGGAGCGCGGCCCTGTCGAGCACGCACACGGCGGGCCTGCTGCTCGGCGAGGCCGCCGGCGTGATCGCCGACGTCGACCGGATGCTCGCGCGCTCGGCGATCGAGATGCCGGCCGACATGCGGACGCGCTATGAGGACGTCCGCCGGAGCGTCAAGGCCGACCGCGAGCGCGTCGCCCGAGCGATGTCCGAGGTGGCCTACGGCAACCTGGCCGTCGTCGAGTACCGCGAGATCGCGGCCCAGTCGTCGCTGGTCGTCTACCGGGTCATCGCCGGGCGCCGCGACCTGCTCGACGTCCTGCTCGCGGTCCGCGCGAGCCTGACCGAGCCCGCCTCGGCGTGCCAGCCGGCCGAGTCACCGAGGCGAGGGCAGCCGGGGCCGGGCCGGTCTCCGCGCGATCAGCCGAGCGACGAGCCCGGCGGGCGCGAGTCGTCGGCCAGCGGGGGCACGTCGGTCGCGACGCCGTCGCCCTCCGAGGCCGAGGCCGGCGGGACGTTGGTCGGCTCGCCCTCGGCCGTCACGCCGGGCTGATACTCGGCGCGGGCATAGGGCCGCTCGCCGAGGACGTCGCGCAGGTCGTTCTCGTTGAGCACCTCCTTCTCCAGGAGCGCCTGGGCCAGCCGCTCCATCTCGTCGGACCGCTCCTCCAGGAGCACGCCGCGTCTGGGCGCGCACGTCGTCGATGATCCGCTTGACCTCGACGTCGATCCGGCGTGCCATGTCGTCCGAGAACGGCTTGCTGAACTGGGGCTGGTCGCCCTGGCCCGACAGGTTGAACGAGACGTAGCCGATCTCCTCGCTCATCCCGTAGTCGACCACCATGGCGTACGCCATCTTGGTGATCTTCTCGAGGTCGTTCTGGGCGCCCGTCGTGATCTGGCCGAAGATGATCTCCTCGGCCACGCGCCCGCCCATCGTCATCACCATCCGGTCGACGAGGCCTCCCGGGTGTAGAGGTAGCGCTCCTGGGGCAGCGACTGCGCGTAGCCGAGCGCCGCCATGCCGCGCGGCACGATCGACACCTTGACGACGGGGTCGGTGTACTCGCGGAACCAGCCGGCGACGGCGTGGCCGGCCTCGTGGTAGGCCACGATCTTCTTCTCCTCGGGGCTGATGAGCTTGTTCTTCTTCTCGAGCCCGCCGATCACGCGGTCGATGGCCCGCTCGAAGTCGATCATCTCGACGGCGTCCTTGCCGTCGCGCGCGGCCAGCAGGGCCGCCTCGTTGCAGACGTTGGCGATCTCGGCGCCGGCGAAGCCCGGCGTCTGGCCGGCCAACAGCTCGAGGTCGATGTCGTCGCCCAGCGTGAGGTTCTCGGTGTGGACCGCGAAGATGGCCGCCCGCTCGCGCCGGTCGGGCCGGTCGATGAGCACCTGGCGGTCGAACCGGCCCGGGCGCAGGAGCGCCGAGTCGAGCATGTCCGGCCGGTTCGTGGCCGCCATCAGGATGACGCCCTTGTCGGTGTTGAACCCGTCCATCTCGACCAGCAGCTGGTTGAGCGTGTTCTCGCGCTCGTCGTTGCCGCCCATGATGGCGCCGCGCCCACGCGAGCGCCCCACGGCGTCGATCTCGTCGATAAAGATGATGCACGGCGCCTTCTCCTTGGCCTGCTTGAACAGGTCGCGCACGCGCGCCGCGCCGACGCCGACGAACATCTCGACGAAGTCGGAGCCCGGACAGGCTGAAGAACGGGACCTCGGCCTCGCCGGCGACGGCCTTGGCGAGCAGCGTCTTGCCGGTCCCGGGCGGGCCGACCAGCAGCACGCCCTTGGGCAGCTTGCCGCCCAGCTTGGTGAACCGCTGGGGGTCCTTGAGGAACTGGACGACCTCCTCGACCTCCTCCTTGGCCTCGTCGAGGCCGGCCACGTCGGCGAACGTGATGGGCGCGCCCTCGGTCTGGTCGAACAGCGTCGCCTTGTTCTTGCCGATGTTCAGGACCTGCTGGCCCGGCCCGCCCATCCGGCGCAGGATGAAGATCCAGAACAGCGCGAACAGCCCGAACAGGACCACCCACGACAGCAACCCGCTCCAAACGCTCGACGTGTAGTCCGCCTCGAACTCGACCGGCGTCTGGCCGGCTGCGACCCGGTCGCCGTTGACGGCCGTGACGAAGTCGGTCAGGTCGTGGTCGTCGGGCTTGGTCGTCCGGAAGCGGCGGCCGGCGTCGGCGTCGGGCTGGCGGCCGAACGACGGCTCGGGCGTGGGCGCGTCGACGACGCCCTCCTCGACGGCCTCCTCGGTGTAGGTCCCGCGGATGTCGACGCGGTCCTGGACCTCGAACGTCTCGACGTAGCCCGCCTCGACCTGTTCGAGGAACGTCGAGTACTCGATCTCGGACGACGTGCCGCTGCCGGCCACGAACGTCTGGACCGCCAGCAGCAGCAGGGCGATGAGGACGAACAGGTAGAACGTCCCGAGCGACAGGCGCGGGCGCTTGCCGCCCCCCTCGGGGCGGCTCCCCCCGTCGCGGGGATTCTGAGGGGTCCGTGGAGTGGAAGCCATAGGGGTGAGGTGCGCCCGGGGCGCGGGCACGGGCAGACCCGCGCGTCGATTCTGATCAAAGGGGGGCGGTACCCGACCCTAGGGGGGAGGTTCCTAGGCTCGGGCCCAGCCGGGGCCCGGCCGCGAGCCTCTAGGCCTCGGGAGCCACACTTCAGGCGTCCAGGGCGGCGATGCGGTGGGAGAACGACGACCCTACGGTGCGTCGTCTACCACGCCCGGCTCGGGGACCCGCTCGAACCCGCTGAGCGTCACGACCTCCCCCCGTAGCCTCGCCCAGGCCGGCATCTCGTCGCGCGCGGCGTTGACAGTCACGGGGTCTTCAAACTGGCCGATCACGATGACGAAGGCGCCGCTCGTGACGTCGCGCAGGACGGCGGCCCGGTAGCCGGCCTCCTGCAAGACCCCCGTTACCTGCGCCCCCTCGTCCGCGATCGACAGCGTGCGGACGCGGAGCGAGTAGCCCCCACGACTGGGGTCGATCGGTCCGCCGGTCCGGAGCCCGACCTCGACCGCGCTGACGCCCCACGTCGGAGCCGCGGCACCATCCAGGACGCCGTTGTCGCCCGCCTCGGCGACGGGCTCAGCCGGGCTGGCGGTCGTGGAGTCTGGCGGCACCGGCGGAACCGGCGCGGCGACGGAGTCCGACGCGACCGGCGGGCTGGCCGGAGCCGTCACCGAGTCCGTCGGGGTCAGACCGGGAAGGGCCGGCTGCGCGAGCGCCGGGAGGCCCGCCACCAACGCCTCCGCACGGAGGGCGTACGGCGTGCCCGGATAGCGAGCGGCCAGCGCCACCAGGTGGTGACGGAGCGTGAACGACGTCGAATCGGGGACGGGCAGCGGCGGCGCGAGAGTCGCCGAGGCAGTCGCTCCAGCCACGCCCGCCGCCGCTCCAGTCGGCGCGGGCGGCGTTGGACGCGGGGCGCCCGGCGGCGGCGCGCCCGGCGTGCGGACCGGTCGCGGTCGGTCGCGGCCGGGGATCTGCTTGACGGCCGGCTGGTCGTCGCGGGGCTCGGCGACCGGCGGGGGTGCGGGAGCAGGGTCCGGAAGCGCGTCGTCGGGGGCCGGAAGCACGTCGGCGGGCCCCGCCGGCGGAGCACCGGGCTCTTCCGCCGGGGACGGCGTGGCCGCGGCGAGCGAGTCGGCCGTCGCGCGGGCGGCGGCGGCAGCGGCCTCGTTGGCGAGCGAGGCCCGCCGGGCGGGCACCCAGGCCTGGTACTGCGCGCGTGCGACCGAGTCGGCCACGACGAACAGCGTGCCCGAGACCAGGCTGTCTGGCAACGGTCGGGCCAGCGCGAGCGAGTCCGTGCCAGCCCACTCGACGTAGGACACGGCGGCAGCCAGGAACTCGCGGGGCGCCTCCGGCTCGTCCGGCTCGGCGTCGCCCAGGGCGACGTAGGCCGTCGCCGCACCCAGCGGGTCGCCCCCGACCCAGTCGGCGCGGACCGCGTCGTAGGCCGCCGAGGTCGGGGCGGCCTCGGCCTCGGCCTCCTCCACCTCGACGCCGAGGCGGAGCCGGGACGCCCGGCCGAGCGCCGACGAGTCGTCCTCGGCAACACGCTGGTAGAGCGGCCGGGCGACGTCCTCGCGGCCGGCCGCCCGCTCGATCTCGGCCAGCGCGTAGCGGGCCCGGACGGCGACCGGCAGGTCCGGCGTGTCGGACAGGATCGTCCGGTACAGGGCCCCGGCCGTGTCGGCCCGGCCGAGCGACAGGAAGAACGCGTTGGCGAGCTCGTAGCGGAGGCCCGCCAGCTGGGTCACCAGCTCGGCCCGCTTGGCCGGCGTCCGGGGGATCTGGGACAGGTCGAGCGGCGGCGGCCCCTCGTTGATCCCGAGCCCTCCGTTGACCTCGGTGCCCACGACGCCCCGCGCGGCCGCCACGTCGCCGGCCTGGATGGCCGAGCGGCGCCGCCAGTTGGGCACGAGCGGCCGGTCGCCCCACGACTGCTCGAACGAGATCAGGCCGGCCTGGATCGAGGCCGGCAGCCGGAACGACAGGAACCCGCTCCCGGCGACCACCGCGGGCGCCGCCGGGGTGGCCGGGCTCGGGCCGAGCCCTCCGGACAGCGGGCTCTCCAGGCCGCCCCCGCTGAACGCCTGCTCGGTCCGGGCCTGCTGGAGCCGGCGCTGCTCCTCGACGTAGACCCGCCGCCGCTCGGTCTCGATCCCAGCGATCCGGGCCTCGAACGCCTCGTCGGTCAGGTCGCCCAGGGCCAGGAGCGAGTCCGCCTCGGCGATCGACCGGGCCGTCCCGGCGAGCGCGCTGTAGGTCTTGGCCTCGTCGGCCACGTCCAGGATGGCGCGCCGCGCCGGGCGGACCTCCGAGGTCGGCGCGCGGAGCGCGGTCGCGGCCGTGTCGAAGTGGGCCGACGCGCGGACGTAGTCGCCCGAGCGGTCCCGGTAGAACTCGGCGAGCCGGTAGTAGGCCTCGCCCTTGACCGCCTGACCGTTCATGTCGGGGTCGTAGAGGACCGACCGGTAGAGCGCAAGAGCGCGCGGGTCGTCGCCCTGGGCCGTCCGGAGCTGGGCCTCAATCAGGGCCAGCTCGCCGCGCCGGTCGTAGTTCTTGTCGTCGGACCGCATGGCGCGGATGGCCGCGACGGCCTCGTCGGTCTGGCCGGCCTCCATGCCGAGCACGAGCGCGCGGCCGACCTGGGCGGCGTACCCCAGCTCGTAGGCCGGCCGGCGGCGGAGCGCCTCGGCGTAGGCCTGGGCCGCCTCGTCCCACCGCTCGGCGTGCTCCTCGACCTGGCCCAGCAGGACGTAGGCCCGGGCCGAGACGTCGGCGTCGCCCTCGGCGGGCGCCCCGGCCTGGAGCGTCTCGGCCGCCTCGTTCCACCGCCCGGCACGGGCGTAGAGCTCGCCCAGCGCCAGTTGCATCCGGGCCCGCCAGCGCCGGTCGCCGTCGTCGCCGGCCAGCCCCTCCTCCAGCACCGCCACGCCCTCGTCGAACCGGTCGGCCGAGGCGTACGTCCGGCCGAGCCAGAACCGGGCCTCGTCGCCCAGGCGCCGGTCCTCGACCACCTCGGCCGCGGCCATCGTCTCGCGGAACTTCTGCTCGGCCCCGACGAAGTTGCGCTGGTAGAAGTACGCCTTGCCGATGACCAGCAGCGCGTCGTCGGCCCACTTCGAGGTCGGGCGGTTCCGGAGCAGCTCGGCGCTCTTGTCGATGGCCTCCTGGAACGGCCCGCTCTGGGGGCTCGTCGAGGTCGACGGGAAGACGGCCACCAGCCGGTTCCGGTCGACGGTCACGGCCGAGCGCTCCAGCGCGCTCTCGCCGGCCTCCAGCGACTGCGAGGCGTTGTAGTACGTGTTGTAGTACGCCCGGAAGTTGTTGTACCGGTTGGCCAGCGGCGAGCCCGACCGGCACCCGGCCAGGGCGACGACCGCCACCAGGGCGACCAGAAAGAGACGAGCCGACAGCGCCGTGCGCATCGAGACCTTGGGAGGGGACGAAAAGCGGGGTATCGGAGGCGCCGGGCGGTCGGGGGGCTCGTTCGGGGTCGAAGCTACGCCGACGGTCGCCGGGCGTCAGGGCATGAACGGCGGGCCCGCAGCGAACGTGCCCGCGGGCGCCGCCGCCGCGCTCGCCTCGGGGCCGAGGCGGGGCGAGTCGGTCGGGGGCGGGCCCCCTCGCGCCCGACCTGGAGCGCTCAGTTCTCCCGGGCCCGCGAGGCCCGGAGCGCGACCGGCGGCGGCGGCTGGCCGGCCACGCGGTACCCGGCCACGCCGTCGCCCTCGACCAGCACGACCAGCCCCTCGGCCTCGGGGTCGTAGGCCTCGAGCTGGCGGGCCTCCCAGCCGTCGAAGTCGGCCTCGGTGGTCCCGGGGAGCGAGTGGATCTGGGTCGTGTAGAACAGCCGCTCGGGCTCGAACGGGCGCGGGCGGAACCGGCGCGGCCGCTCGCTCCGCCACAAGACGACGGCCCCGGCGCCGTGCCGGCGGTACCCCTCGTAGGCCGCGGCCGAGAGCTCGGGCCAGTGGTCGACCAAGAACGCGCGGTGCGACTCGGCCCTCGACCGGGCCCGCCCCGAGGCCGGACGGGACGAGGTGATCGTGACCAGCCCCCGGGGCGTGGCGACGGAGACGGTCTGGTCGGCGGGCATGGCGGGTCGACGGCGCGCCGCGGACCACGCGGGGCCGTCCGCCGGGTTCCGGCCGGCCTATCTTCGCGGCCCCTCTCCCCCCTCTCTTCGACATGCCCCGCTACGCCGACTTCGACGAGGTGCTCGCCTCCTACCCCGCCCGCTTCAACAGCGACAAGGCGCAGTCCATGGACGACCGCGTCCACATGCAGCTCACCGGCGACAACGCCCGCGACGTGACGCTCTACGTTCACAACGGCGAGCTCGACGTGATCGAGGGCGAGGTGCCCGACGACCCGACGCTCCGGCTGACGGCCAAGACCGAGGACTGGGTCGCGATCGAGAACGGGGACCTCAACCCGATGATGGCCATGATGCAGGGGAAGGTCAAGATGAAGGGGTCGGTCCCGTTCGCGACCAAGTTCATGGGCCTGTTCGGCTACGGCGGCTAGCGCCGCCCTTCCCCACCCCGGTCCCGCCGTGGACGCGCTCGTCTCGGTCGAACACGCCTTGGCCGTCGTCCTGGCGATGGCCCGGGCGGCGCCCGCCGAGCGCGTCGCCCTCGCCGACGCTGTCGGGCGGACGCTGGCGGCGCCGGTCGCCAGCCGGGGGCCGCAGCCGCCGTTCGACGCCTCGGCGATGGACGGCTTCGCGGTCCGCCTGTCCGACCTCGCCAGGACGGCACCGGCTGCCCGTCGCTGGCGCGGTCCACGCGGGCGACGTGCCGGCTCCGCTCCCACCGGGCGCGGCCGTCGCCATCATGACCGGCGCGCCCGTCCCGCCCGGCGCCGACGCCGTGGTCCAGGTCGAGCGCACCGAGCGCGACGGCGACACGGTCCGCCTCGGCGAGGTGCCGCCGCTGGGCCAGCACGTCCGCCGGGCCGGCGAGGCGCTCGCCGACGGCGCCCCGGTGGCGCCGGCCGGTGCCGTGGTCACGGCGGGCTTGGTCGCCGTGCTCGCCTCGGCCGGGGCCGACCCCGTCGAGGTCCGAGCGCGTCCGCTCGTGGCCGTGATCGCGACCGGCGACGAGCTGGTGCCCGCCGCCGAGACGCCGGGGCCGGGCCAGATCCGCGACTCGAACGGGCCCGGCCTCGCCGCTCAGGTCGTCGCGGCCGGCGGAGCCGTCGCCGGCGGGGTCGCCCGAGACACGGCGGCCGACCTCGCGCGCGCGCTCCGTGACGCGGCCTCGGCCGACGTGGTCGTGGTCGCCGGCGGCGTCTCGATGGGCGAGCGCGACCACGTCCGCGGGGCCGTCGAGGCGGCCGGGGGCACGTGGGCGCTGTGGGGGGTCCGGCAGCGGCCCGGCAAGCCGCTCGCCGTCGGCACGCTGGGCGGACGGCCGGTGATCGGGCTGCCTGGCAACCCGGTCAGTGCCGCCGTGTGCTTCGAGGTCTACGTCCGCCCCCTGCTGGCCGCGATGCTGGGCCGCTCGGCCGACGCGCCCACCGAGGCCGCCGTGCTCGACGCGCCGCTCGCCAAGAAGGCCGGGCTCCACACGTTCGCCCGGGTCGTCGTCCGCCACGACGAGACGGGCCGGTTGCGAGCGCGACCTGCCGGCGCCCAGGGCTCCCACGTCGCCCAGTCGCTCGCGCTGGCCGGCGGCCTGGCCCACCTCCCCGCCGACTGGCCCGAGGCGCCGGCGGGCGCCACCGTCGCGTTCCAGCGGTGGGGGTGGTAGCAAGCCACTCGCCTCCTCGCAAGGTCCACCCGGGCAACGCTCTACCCGTCGTCCCCTCACCCGTCGCCCGATGCTCCTCCGCACCGTCCGCATGACGTTCGCCCCAGCCCGCTTGGGCGACTTTCTCGACCTGTTCGCCGACGCCCAGCCCCGGATCGCCGCCGCGCCCGGCTGCCGACACCTCGAGCTGTGGCAGGACGCCCGCTTCCCCAACGTTCTGACCACGTTCAGCCGCTGGGACTCGGCCGACGCGCTAGAGGCCTACCGCCACTCGGACCTGTTCAAGACGACCTGGGCACGGACGACGCCGCTGTTTGCCGCCCCGCCGGTCGCCCACAGCAGCGTCGCCTGGTCGCCGGACGGCGAGACGCCGTAGCCGTTTGCCGGCGGGCGGACGAGGTCCCGCGTCCGCGCGCGGCCTCGCCCCGGCGACTCGGCCCGTGGAGCCACCGAGGCGGGAGGCCGGCCCTAGATCACCGTGCCGTCCGGGATGATGGCGTTCTTGGGCAGCACGATCACGCCGTCGCGGATGTACCACCCGTCCCCGTCCGCCTCGGCCACGCCGTCGGCGTTCGTGATCCGGCAGTCGGCGCCGACCTGGGCGTTCTTGTCGATGATGGCGCCCTCGACGACGCTGTTCGGGCCGATGCCCGGCGACGGCGGCGGGTTGAGGCCGGGCCGCTTCGACGGGTCGCGCCAGGGGTGGTAGTCGGCGCCCAGCATGACCGTCCGGCGCAGCGTGGCGCCCGGCGACACGAACGACCGCAGGCCGACGACCGAGTCCTCGATGGTCGCGTCGGTGATGACGGCCGCCTCGGCGATCATCGAGTTGCGGACGTGGGAGTCCTGGATCTTGGCCGGCGGCAGCATCCGCGCGTTCGAGAAGATCGGCGCGTCCTCGTCGTACAGGTCGAAGGCCGGGTCGGGCTGGGCGAGCGCCAGGTTCGCCTCGTAGAACGACCGGACCGTCCCGATGTCCGACCAGTACCCGTCGAACGGGTAGCTCACCACCCGACGTGACGCGATGGCGGCCGGGATGACCTCCTTGCCGAAGTCCGTCTGGCCGGGGTCGGTCAGCAGCACCTCGCGGAGCACGTCGCGCTCGAACATGTAGATCCCCATCGACGCGAGGTAGACCCGGCCCTGCTCGCGCATCTTGGCCGAGACCGGGCTGTCGAGCCCGTCCAGCTGGTCGCGCGCCGGCTTCTCGTGGAACTCCGTGATCACGCCGTCCGCGTCGGTCTTCAGGATGCCGAACGCCGGCGCCTCGTCGGCCGTGACCGGGATGGTGGCGACCGTCAGGTCGGCCCAGGTCGAGCGGTGGTGGGCCGAGAACGTGTTGAAGTCCATCCGGTAGAGCTGGTCCCCGGAGAGCACCAGCACGCGGCGGTGCGGGTACGGGTCGATGTGGGGCAGGCACTGGCGGACGGCGTCGGCCGTGCCCTGGTACCAGTCGTGCGAGTCCGGCGTCTGCTCGGCGGCGAGCACCGTCACGAACCCGTGGCCGAACCGGTCGAACCGGTAGGCCCGCGCGACGTGCCGGTTGAGGCTCGCCGAGTTGTACTGGGTCACGACGAACATCCGCATCAGCTCGCTGTTGACGCAGTTCGAGATCGGGATGTCGATCAGCCGGTACTTGCCCGCGAGCGGGACGGCGGGCTTGGAGCGGTGGCTGGTGAGCGGGAACAGGCGGGTGCCGGCTCCGCCGCCCAGGATGACGGCCAACGTGTCGCGCATGGCGGGTCGAGGGGTGAGGGGGACCGAACGATACTGCGATCCAGCCGCCCGAGTCCGCCCGCCTCGCCCAGCCCGCCCCGGGCCCGAGGCGGGCCCGGCGTGCGGGCCCAGGCCGGACGGGACCGGTCAGGCCTTCGGCTCCAGCGACGCGTACAGCTCGGCGTAGGCCGCGGCCGACGCGCCCCACGAGTGGTCGGCCGTCATCCCGTTGTGCCGCAGCCGGTCCGTCGCCGCCTCGTCCAGCGACAGCCCGAGGCGGACGGCCCCGACGAACGCGTCGGGCGTGAACGCCTCGAACCGCAGCCCCGTCCCGGCCTCGCCGTCCCACGGCGCGACGGTGTCGCAGAGCCCGCCGACCGCGTGGACGACCGGGACGGCCCCGTAGCGCATGGCGTAGAGCTGGCCCAGCCCGCACGGCTCCTGCTTCGACGGCATCAGGAACACGTCGCCGGCGCCGTAGAGCCGGTGCGCCAGCGCCTCGTCGAACGCCAGCGTGAGCGAGAACCGGCCGGCCGGCGCGCCGCCGGCGACCTCGCGGAGCGCGTCCTCGTGCTCGGCGTAGCCGGACCCTAGCACGGCCACGGCCGCCTCGGTCTCGTCCAGGATCCGGCGGACGCCCGGGGCGAGCACGGTCGCCCCCTTCTCGGGCGTCAGCCGGCCGACGAACACCAGCAGCGGCCGGTCTGGGTCCAGGCCCAGGTCGGCGCAGACGGCGCGCTTGGTCTCGGCCTTGCCCGCCAGGTCGTCGGCCGAGAAGGCGGCGGGCAGGTGCGGGTCCGTCGCCGGGTCCCACGCGTCGGTGTCGACGCCGTTGACGATGCCGCTCAGCCGCTTGCCCGCCCGCCGGAACGCGTAGTCCAGGCCGTGCGAGGGCTCGGGCCCATCGGCCAGCTCGCGGGCGTAGGTCGGGCTGACGGTCGTCACGCGGTCGGCGTGCTCGACGCCGGCCTTGAGGCTGTTGACCCGCCCCAGGTGGTCGAGCGAGGCCCGGTCCTCGACGGCGACGCCCAGCCCGTCCCAGCGCGGCCACGGGATCTCGCCGTGGTGGTCGGCGCTGTGGACCGTGAACACGGTCGGCACGTCGCGCAGGACCGAGTTGGCCGGGTCGGCGGCCAGAAGCACGGGGACGAGCCCCGTGTGGTGGTCGTGGAGGTGGAGCAGGTCGTCGCCGTCGAGCGGTGAGTTCTCCGAGCGGAGCCAGTCGAGCACCATCAACTGGAAGACGAGGTAGCGGACCTCGCCGCGCGCGAACCAGGCGTTGTCGGACGCGCGGAAGTACACGCCGTCGTCGCCGAAGTGCTCGGGCTCCGCGACCAGGTAGAGCGGGACCGTAGCGCCGTCGCCGCTCAGCGCGTCGGAGCGGAACACCTCGAACGGGAACCACTCGCCCTCGAAGAAGACGACCCCGGTGTGGACCGACGTGGTCTCGCCGGCGCGCTCGGCGAGACGCCCGCCGGGCCCGCCGTAGAACGGCATCACGACGCCCGAGTCGACCCCGCTCCGGGCCAACGCCCGGGGCAGCGCGCCGACGACGTCGGCCAGACCGCCGACTTTAGCGAACGGGGCGCACTCGGCGGAGACGTGCAAGACGGGCATGACGGTGGCGGCGGTGAGTCCGCAAGATGCGCACGCCGGGGCGTCCCGGCGTGCCCGCCTCGGCTCCCGAGGTGGGGGGAGTGGGGCGCGGGCGCGGCCGGCCGGCCGAGCCCGGGCGGCGTACCATTCCGGCTCTTCCCCCTCCCCCGATGCGCCTCGCCCTGCCCTTCCTCGCCCTGCTCGTGGCGGCTTCGGGCTGCTCGTCGACCGCGCCGACCGCCCCCACCGTGGACCTTGCCGCCCGGGCCAACGCCCTCACTCACGACGCGCTCCTCGTCGACACCCACATCGACGTGCCGTACCGGTTGCGCGAGACGCCCGACGACGTGGGGGCGGCGACCGAGACCGGCGACTTCGACTACCCGCGTGCCCTCGCCGGTGGTCTCGACGTGGCCTTCATGTCGATCTACATCCCGGCCAGCTACCAGGAGACCGGCGGCGCCCGCGCCCTGGCCGACTCGCTGATCGACATGGTCGAGGGGATCGCGGCCGGCGCCCCGGACCGGTTCGCCGTCGTCCGCTCGGTCGCCGACGTGGACCGCCTCCGGAGCCCGCGCCGGGTCCTGCTGGCGCTGGGCATGGAGAACGGGGCGCCGGTCGAGGGCGACCTCGCCAACTTGCGCCACTTCCGCGACCGCGGCATCCGCTACGTCACGCTGACGCACAGCCGCGACAACGAGATCTCGGACTCGTCCTACGACGACGCCGGCACGTGGGGCGGGCTGAGCGACTTCGGCCGCGACGTCGTCCGCGAGATGAACCGGCTGGGCATCATGGTCGACGTGTCGCACGTCTCCGACGCCGCCTTCGACGACGTCATGGACGTCACGACGGTCCCGGTCATCGCGAGCCACTCGTCGGCCCGGGCGTTCACGCCGGGCTTCGAGCGGAACATGAGCGACGCCATGATCGAGCGGCTGGCCGAGAACGGCGGCGTCGTCCAGATCAACTTCGGCTCGACGTTCCTGCTCAAGCGCGTTCAGGACGACCGCGACGCGCTCCGCGCCCGGTTCGCCGCCGACCTCGAGGCGCGCGGCCTGGTCGCCGGCTCGCCCGAGGCGGACGCCTTCCAGACGGACCTTCGACGCCGAGAACCCCCTCCGGCTCGCCGAGACGAGCGACGTCGCCGACCACATCGACCACGTCGTCCGGCTGGTCGGCGTCGACCACGTCGGGCTCGGGTCCGACTACGACGGCGTCGGGCCGACGCTGCCGGTCGGGCTGGAGGACGTCTCGACGTACCCGAACCTGGTCGAGGAGCTGCTACGCCGCGGCTACGCCGACGGCGACGTCCGCAAGATCCTGGGCGGCAACGCCATGCGCGTCTGGCGGGCCGTCGAGGCCGCGGCGACCGAGTAGCCTAGACCGCCTCGGGGAGCCGCTGGGCCGGGTCGCCGGCCGCGACGAACGCGGCCGGCGTCGGCGGTACGCGGCCCGGGTAGAGCACGAACAGCGACAGGTCGGGGAACCGGTCGGCGAGCGTGCGCGGCAGCCCGTCCAGCGAGGCCCGCCAGGCCGCGGCGCCGGGCCGCGACGAGACCAGCGCGAGCGCGTCGTCCGGGCGCCGGAGCGACCCCACGGCGTCGGCCAGGTCCCGCCAGCGCTCCAGGCCGACGACCTCGGGCGCCTTCCCCTTGCGCCCGAACGCCGGGCCGACGATCTCGCGCGACGTCTCGGGCGTGAGGACCACGACCTCGGCGCCCAGGCGGGTTCCCAGGCCGGACAGCGTCCGGACGGCCAGCCCGAAGCCGGGCTCCTGGTCGGCGAGCGGCGGCACGGCGACCAGCAGGCGCCGGACGGTCGCCGGCGGGCCGGGCCTCGCGCGCGACAGGACGGCCGCCGTGCGTCTCGGCCGAGACGCGGTCCGTGATGCCGCCGAACAGCGCGCGCGCGGCGGCGGGGCTCCCGTCCCAGCCCATCACGACGAGCGCCGACCGGGTCTCGGCGGCCGCCCGTGCCAGCGCCCGTGCCACGTTCGACTCGACGCGGACGAGCGGGAGCACCGGCACCTCGGCCCCGGCCGCGTGCACGCCGGCCTCGGCCAGCAGCCGCTCGGCCACGCGCGACGCCCTCAGCCTGGTCCGGCCCGGGCGCGACGACGCGTGACGGCCGCCAGCGGCCCGCCGCCGCCGCACGAGCAGCGCCAGGTCGACGAGCGGCCCGACCGTCGCGGGGTTGGCGACCGAGACCAGCACGCGTGCGCCCCGCGCACGGCCGGCGCGCCCGCCTCGGCGCGCGCCGCCAGGCGCCGGCCGGCGCGCTCGACCACGACGGGCCCGACCACGCACGTCACGAACACCATCGCGATCGTCCCGTTGAGCACGGCCCCGTCGAACAGGCCCACCTCGACGCCGACGAGCGACGGCCGCGAGCGTCGCCGCCGCCTGCGGCACCGTCAGCCCGAACGCCAGCCGGCGCCTCGTCGGCCGAGAACCCGAACGCGGGCCGCGTCGCCCAGGCGGCCGCGCCCTTGGTCACCAGAAGCGTCGCCGTCATCGCGACCGGCGACGTCCAGGCGCGCGCCGCGTCGGGCCCACCCGCGAACGCGCCCAGGTCGACCAGCATCCCGGTCGAGAGCAGGAAGAACGGGACGAACAGCGCGTTGCCGACGAACGTCACCGGTTCATCAGCGGCCCGCCCTCGGGCACCAGCCGGTTCAGCGCCAGCCCGGCCAGGAACGCCCCGATGATGGGCTCGACGCCGAGCGCCTCGACGCCCAGCGCGCACGCGAACACGGCCGCGAGCACGAACACGAACTCGATGCGTCGCGTCCTGCGCCGCCGTCCGGAAAAACCACGCGCCCAGGCGGGGCAGCCCCCACAGCACGACCGCCGCCGACGGCCAGCAGCGAGCCGCGCCACGCGCACGAGCCGCCGCGGTCGAACCCGCCGCCCTCGCGCGCGCCGCTCGCGATCACGGCCAGCACCAGCAGCGCCAGCGTGTCGGTCAGGATCGTCGCGCCGACGGCGGTCGTCGTCGCGCGCGCCTTCTGCAGCCCCAGCCGGGCCGCGGCCGGGTAGGCCAGCAGCGTGTGGCTCGCGAACACGCTCCCCAGCAGGATCGCCGCCGGCCACCCCATCCCGAGCACGCCGCGCCCGACGCCGGCCCCGACGACCTGGGGCAGCAGCGAACGTGAGCCGCCCCGAACCCCAGGCTCCGCGCCTTGCCCTCGCTCCAGCTCGTGGAGGTCGACCTCTAGGCCGGCCAGAAACATGATGTAGAGCAGCCCGACCGTCCCGAGCAGCACCATCGTCGGGTCGCGGTCGAGCACGCCGAGCGCGTGCGGCCCGAGCGCGATGCCCGACGCCCAGCAGCACGACGGCCGACGGCACGCCGCGACGGCCGACGAGCGGCGCCGCCAGCAGCACGAGCAGGACGACCGTGAAGACGGCGACGGGCTCGTGGAGGGGGAGGTCGGGCATAGGCAGCAGAGCGAGCGCGCCGCGGGACCCGGCAGGCCGGCCCGGAACGAGCGCCGGAGCCGCTGGATCCCCCGCCTCGGTCACCGCGCCGAGGTGGGCAGCGCGAGGGAAGCGGGCCAACGACAGAGCCCCCCGGCCTGGGCAGACCGAGGGGCTCGACGTCCGGGACGGGCCGGGACGCTACAAGATCGAGCGGAACGTCCCCGGCAAGCCGGCCGCCGGGGGCGCCTGGGAGTCCGGGCGGAGCGGCTGGTCGGGGGCCTCGGCCGCGCCGTCGCCGCAGAACGTCTCGAAGGCGCCCTTGAGGTCGGCCGCGATGGCGCTCGCCGAGCGGCCCTCGATGTGGCGCCGCTCGATGGCGTAGACCGGGTCGCCGTCCTTGAGCAAGAACATCGACGGGCTCGACGGTTGGATGCCGGCGAGGTACTCGCGGAGGCGGTTCGTCGCCGCCGTGTCCTGGCCGGCGAAGACGGTCACCGTCCGGTCCGGCCGGGGCTCCAGGTTCTGGACCAGGGCGACGGCCGGGCGGGCGTTGGCCGCCGCGCAGCCACAGACCGAGTTGACGATGGCGAGCGTGGTCCCGCTCTGGGCCTCGTCGACCAACGCGTCCACGTCGTCGGCGGTGCGGAGTTCGCGGACGCCGAGGCGGGTGAGTTCGTCGCGCATGGGGGCGACGAGCGGTTCGGGGTACGGCATAGATGGGGGGGAATGGAGGGTCGTCGGTAGACGGTCGGAGCGCGGGTCGAGCTTACGGACGCCCCGAGCCCGAGGCGTCGAAGACGGCGCGCGTCGGGCACGACCGGCCCTCGGCGAACACCGGCGAGGCGGAGCAGTCTCGGCCACGACGCGGACGGGCCGAGCGCCGAGGCGGACGGGACCGAGGCCGCCCGGGGGCCTCGCGGCGCGACGGCCGGAGGCGGACGCCACTGCCGATCTGTAGGACGGCAGGCGAAGTTGCTTAAGAGCGGGAACCGAAATCCGATACCCGCAAGGCTTGTGTTCACCGATACCTAGCCCAGGATTGACAAAACGGGGGGCACGGGGTTTCCCCCATCCCCCCCGTTTTGGACTAGATTTGCCGGCGTCCCACCGCTCCCTGTCTCCCCCCCTATGCCCTGGTCTTTCCGACGCGCGGCTGCCACCGCCGCCGCCGCCGCTCTGGTAGGCATCGCCTCCCCCCTCGACGCCCAGACCGGTTCCGGGATCCCGATTGCCCCCACGACGCCGTCTGTCGACGCCGTGGAGACGACCGCCCCCCGCCGCCGACCGGTCACCCGTCGCACCCGTCCCACCCGCCGCACGGCGGCCCGCCGGGACACCATCGAGGTCCCCGTAGCCCCGGTCTCGTCGCGCCCCGAGATGCGCGAGATGTCGGCCGAGTCGGCCGTGGTCCGGTCGGCCCGCCTCGACCGCTCGCTCCGCGAGGACGCCTCCAACTGGCTCGGCATCCCCTACCGCTGGGGCGGCACGACCCGGCGCGGCATCGACTGCTCGTCGTTCGTCCGTCAGTATGTCCGGGAGAACCTCGGCATCGAGCTCCCCCGCACGACGGCGTCGCAGCGCTACGAGGGCGTCCCGATCGAGCGCGACCAGCTGGTCGCCGGCGACCTGGTGTTCTTCCGCCGCCGCGGCGTCCGTCACGTGGGCGTCTACCTCTCCGAGGGCGACTTCATCCACGCCTCGTCGAGCCAGGGCGTGACCGTCTCGAACCTGTCGTCGAGCTACTGGGACCGCCACTACTGGATGTCCCGGCGGATCGTCACCGAGCCCTCGGGCCGGATGCCGACCCCGCGCTCGGGCGCCCGCGGCTAGCGGCCGCCCGGCCTACGCCCCGCGCATCCGGGCGGCGGCCGCGTTATCTTGCGCCACCCCTTCCGCATCCCGGCCTCTCGGCCGGGGTGCGGTTTTTTTCCCGGTCCCTGCCGGCCTCGTCCGGACCTCATCGCTTCCCATGAGCTCCACCGTCTACCTCACCCCCGAAGGGCTCCAGAAGCTCAAGGACGACCTCCACCACGCCCGCACCGTCGAGCGCCAGAAGATCTCCCAGGAGATCGCCGAGGCCCGCGCCCAGGGCGACCTCTCGGAAAACGCCGAGTACGACGCGGCCAAGGAGGCCCAGGGCCACCTGGAGGCCCGCATCGTCAAGATGGAGAACGTGGTCGCGAGCGCCCGCGTGGTCAACGAGGACGAGGTCGACGCGTCGAAGGCGCGGATCCTGTCCAACGTCCGCGTGATGAACCAGAAGGCCAAGCGCGAGGCGACCTACACCCTCGTCGCGGCCCAGGAGGCGGACCTCAAGCAGAACCGGATCTCGGTCGAGAGCCCCATCGGCAAGGCGCTCCTGGGGCGCGAGGTGGGCGACACGGTCTCGGTGAAGGTCCCCGCGGGGACGGTCCAGCTGGAGATCCTCGACATCACCCGCTAGCGTGGCCCGCCCGACGGCGGCCAAGCGGCGGAGGCTGGGCTGGGTCTGGTCCCTGTTCCGGACGCTGGCCGCGGTCGTCGTCGGCTACCTCGTCGCCTGCGCGGTCCTGCTGGCGGCCTACCGCGTGGTCGAGCCGCCGGCGACGACGGTCCAGCTCCAGCGCGCCGTCGAGGCGGCCGTGGCCGGCGAGCCGTTCGACCTCCAGTACCGGCCGGTCCCCCAGGCGGGCCAGGACCCGGACGTCCGTCACGCGGCGGTCGCCAGCGAGGACGGCCGGTTCTACACCCACAACGGGTTCGACACCGAGGAGCTCCGGATCGCGCGCGAGACGGCCCGGCGGACGGGCCGTCCCATGCGGGGGGCCTCGACGATCACCCAGCAGCTGGTCAAGAACCTGTTCCTGACGACCCACCGCTCGGTCGTCCGCAAGGCGTTCGAGGTCCCGCTGACGCTGTTGGCCGAGTGGATCCTGCCCAAGGACCGGATCCTGACGCTCTACCTCGACGTGGCCGAGTGGGGGCCGGGCGTGTTCGGCATCGAGGCGGCCTCGGCGTATCACTACGGGACAACCGCGTCGTCGCTGACGCGCGAGCAGGCGGCCCGACTCGTGGCCTGCCTGCCGGCCCCGCTCGACCGGCGGCCCCAGGACATGGGCCGGACGTCGTCGCGCATCCTGACCCGGATGCGACAGTCGGGGTGGTGAGGGCCGCGGGTTGCGCGCCCCCGTCCGCCTCGACCCTGCCCGCCTCGGTGTCGAGGCGAGAGTCCCCGCCCACTTCCACCCTGCCCGCCGCCCGTCCATGACCGTCGACCTCCGCTCCGACACGGTGACCCGCCCCACCGACGCCATGCGCCGGGCGATGGCCGACGCCGAGGTCGGCGACGACGTGTTCGGCGAGGACCCGACCGTCCGCCGGCTCGAAGCGCGCGTGGCGGCCCTGCTCGGGAAAGAGGCCGGGCTGTTCGTGCCGTCGGGCGTGATGGGCAACCAGATCGCGATCCGGGTCCACACGCGGGCGGGCGACGAGGTCGTGGTCGCCGAGCGGAGCCACCTCTACCACTACGAGGCCGCCGCGCCGGCCGCGTTGTGGGGCGTCCAGCTCCGGCCCGTCGGCGACGCCTCGGGCGTGCTGACGGCGGCCGACGTCGAGGGCGTGGTCCAGGGGACCAACGACTGGGAGGCGCGGACCCAGCTGGTCTGCCTGGAGAACACGGTCAACAAAGCTGGCGGGGTCGCGGTCCCGCCCGAGGCCGTGGCGCCGGTCGCCCGAGCGGCCCGGGCGCACGGGCTCGCGCTCCACCTCGACGGGGCCCGGTTGTGGAACGCGGCCATCGCGCTGGCCGCGTCGCTGGACGCGCTCGCGGCGCCGTTCGACACCGTCAACGTGTGCCTGTCGAAGGGGCTGGGCGCCCCGGTCGGCTCGGTCCTGGTCGGGTCGGAGGCCCACGTCCGCGACGCCCGGCGGGCGCGGAAGCTGCTGGGCGGCGGGATGCGCCAGTCGGGCGTGCTCGCCGCCGCCGCGCTGGTCGCCCTCGACGACTTCGAGCGGGACGACCACGCACTGCTCCGGGCCGACCACGCCCGCGCCCGGCGCCTGGCCCGCGCCGTCCAAGCGTGCGGGCTCGCCCTGGTCCGCCCGCCCGACACCAACATCGTCTTGTTCGAGACGCCCGAGCCGGCCGCCCAGGCGGTCGCGGCGCTCAGCGAGGCGGGCATCCTAACGGTCCCGTTCGGCCCCAACGCGGTCCGCGCGACTCTCCACCGGGACGTCGACGACGACGGCGTCGCTCGGGCCGAGGCGGCTCTAACCGTTCGATACACGTAGCGGAGTCGAGAGACTCCCAAATCAAGGGTAATTCCCGACATACGGACGACCCGGGAACGACGACCTTCACGAGAGCTACACGGCCCCTCAGCCCCCGGTCTCTCATGTCGACGTGGTCCCAAGTTTTCGACGACGACCGAGTCCTCGAAGAGGCTCGGTGCCGCATCCGAGGCGCGCTCGTCGGGTTCGCCTTGGTGAGCGGCGCGCTGGTCTCGGCGGCCCCACTGGCGACCCTGTCGCCCCGCTTCGACGCCACACGGGTCGCGCTGCTCTGCGCGGCGCTCCTGAGCCTGAGCGCGGGCCTAGTCCTGGTCCGGCTCGCGCGTGAGTACCGGCGCCTGTGGCGGGTCGAGCTGTCGGTCTCCCGAGTTGTGGGCTACGACGCGGCAGGCCGGCGGCAGACGCTCTCGTGGGCTCGGGTCGACCGGGTCGACGTAGGCACCACACGGCTGACCGTCACCGGCCACGACAGCGAGGGGCGCGCCGTGCGACTGGTCGCCGCGACCACGATGTCGTCGTTTACGGCCTTCGCCCACCGCGTCGTCGAGTACGCCGAGGCGCACGGGCGGACCGTCAGCGTCGAGGGCACACCGATCGCGGACCTCGACCTAGTCGAGCTCATCCCCTCGCTGTGCGAGCCTGCAGGGACCACGGCCTAGGCCCGGCGGGTTGACCGGACCCGAGCCGTCTGGACGCGTCGGGCCGACGGCCGTCGACGGGGGGCCGCCGGGCCGCTCCGAAACGAGTGCGAGAGGCACGGGCGTGATGGTGCCCGGCCCACCTCGGCGCCTCTCCGGACCGAGTCGCACGGCATCCGAACGCTGCCGTGTCCAGCGTCTAGCCGCCCTCGTGGACCGGGGCGCCGGCCTCCCCCCTCTCTCGCCCGAGCGGACGGGCCGTGGGAGCATCGCTCAGGAACGCCCGCAGCGCGTCCGCCTGCCGCTCCGCGTCCTCCTCGCCGACCGCGAGCAGCCGCTCGATATAGTCGGGGACGAAGCCCAACATCGAGAGCCAGTCCGGGCTCCGGCCGTCGCCCGACGACAGCCCCCCCATCACCAGCCGCATCGACGGCGGGAGCTCGGGCTCGAAGCCGGCCGCCAGCGTGGCCAGGTCGAGCGACGGGCGGAGCACGAGCAGGTCGACCGGTCGGAACCCGTTCCAGGTGCCCGGCGGCGCCGAGGCCACCAACTGGTTGATCCGGTGGAGCGTCTGGGCGTCCCGGTCGAGCACGTCGAGGAAGACGGCGTTCATCAGCACGCCCAGCACGCGCGTCGGCGGTGGGTACGCGTCGACCTTGGGCGCGTCCGCCTCGGCCCGGCTCTGGCCGTAGCGCGTGTTGACGACGATGATCTTGTCGGCGCCCAGGTGCAAGGCCGGCGACAGAGGGGCCGTCAGCCGGATGCCGCCGTCGCCGTACCAGCCGTGGCCCAGCTCGGCGTCGTCGATGGCGACGGCCGGGAAGAAGAACGGGAGCGCGGCCGAGGCCAGGACGTGCTCGGGCCGGAGCGGCGTCCGGACGGCCCGGCGCATGGGCCGGTCCCAGGGGTCGATCCCGTCGCCCTGGACCCAGGTCACCGACTGGCCCGAGGTGTACGAGGTGGTCGTGATGGCGAACGCGCCCAGGTGCCCCTCGCGGACCGCGCTCGCCACGGCCGCCATCGGCTCCCCGACCGGCCCGAGGTGGCCCTCCACGAACGCCTTGAGCGGCGTCGTGTCGAGGAACCCGCCCTCGGCCGGCGGCGACACCTCGGCGGGCCGGCGGACGAACCGGGCCAGCGCCTGGGGCACCGTCGGCCGGTCCAGGCGGTAGACGTGGTCGGCGCGCAGGTCTCGCCAGACGGCGGCGAGCTGCTCGACGGACTCGCCGAACGGCCGGTGGGCCGAGGCCGCCAGGAACGCCCCGTTGAGCGCGCCCGCCGAGACCCCCGTCAAGATGTCCGGCCGGAAGCTCGGCACGATCCGGGCCAGGCCGCGGAGCACGCCGGCCTGGTAGGCGGCCCGGGCGCCGCCGCCGGTCAGCGCGAGCGCGGTGCCTCCGCCCCCGCCGGCGGGCGGGCCGGGCTCGTCGGGACGGAGGCCGTCGAGGGGTCGGGAGGCGGGGGCGTACACGGCGTGGGGGGACGCCCGGAGGATACCGAGAGCCTGGCCGCCGAGGAGCACGACCGGGCGCCGGCCCGGCACGCCCCGCCTCGGGCCCGAGGCGGGGCGACGGGGGCCGGTCCGGCCAGCTAGGCCGAGACGCCGGCCTCCAGCGTCTCCATCAGCGACTGCCGCGTGAACGGCTTCGAGATGTAGGCGCTGAAGCCGGACTCGATGAGCCGCTCGCGGTCGCCGGGGAGCGCGTAGGCCGTCAGCGCGACCGCGAACACCCCGCTGTAGTTCGGCAGCGACCGCGCGATCCGGAGCACGTCGGCCCCGGTCTCCTTGCCGCCCAGGTTGATGTCGAGCACGAGCGCGGCGAACCGGCGCTGGTTCATGGCGAGCAGCGCCGAGCGCGCGTCGCCGACCGCGGTCACGTCGTAGGTCGCGCGCAGGATGCGCTCGAGCAGCATCCGCGTGTCGTCGTTGTCCTCGACCACCAGGACGGTCGGGCGCCCGTCGCCCTCGTCGACGACCTCGGCCTCGTCCGGGGGCGCCACCTCGGGGATGGTCGGCCGGGGGACCGAGAGCGGCGGCGCCGGCGCCGAGTTCCGGATGATCATGACCGGCTCGTCGGTCCCCGCGGTGGGCGGGGGCGCCACGCGCGGCGAGGGGGCCTCGGGCCGGCGCGACGGCTCGGGCGGGGCGGCGGGAGTCGGGCGCGGGGCCGGCTCAGGGGTCGGCTTGGGGGCCGACGAGCGGCCGAAGCGGAAATCGAACATGTCGGTCGTGGAGGGCGGCGGGGGCTCGAAGGGGGACGCGGCCAGGGGGGCCGGGGCGGTCAGGAAGGTGAAGTCGAACGGTTCGCCCAGCAGGTTGCCGGGGTCGGGCGGAGGAGCGGGCCGGGCCGCCACGTGGAGGTCGGCCTCGGGCATCGCCAGGCCGTCGCCCGGCGTCAGGTCGGCGACGCGGGCGGGCCGGTCGGCGACCGCCACGCGCGGCAGCCCGATCGTGACGACGGTCCCACCGGGCTGCTCGGACTCGATCTCGATCCGCCCCTCGTGGAGCTGGACCAGGCGGCGGGCCACGGTCAGGCCCAGGCCGGAGCCCTCGTGGCTCCTCGAGTGGCCGATGTTCTCCTGGCGGAAGGCGTCGAGGACCTCGGGCAGGGCGCTCTGCGAGATGCCGAGGCCGGTGTCGGCCACGCGCAAGAGCGCCTCGTGCGGGGTCCCCTCCAGCGTCACCAGGATGCCGCCGGCGTCGGTGAACTTGACCGCGTTGCCGACGACGTGGGTGAGCGTCTGCTGGAGCGCGTCGGCGTCGACCAGGGCGGCCACCTCGGGGTCCAGGTCGAGGTCGAACCGGAGCCCCTTGGCCAGAGCCTGGACCCGGAGCGGCTCGCAGGCCGCAACGACTGCGGAAGCCAGGGCGATCGGGCGCAGGTCGGCCTCGTACTCGCCCGCTTCCAGACGCGACAGGTCTAGGACCGAGTTGAGCGTGTCGAGCAGGCGGACCCCGTTGCGGCGGATCAGGTGGACCGACTCGCGGTGGGCCTCGGGGACCTCCTCGGCCAGCAGGTCGGCGAAGCCCAGGATGCCCGTGAGCGGCGTCCGGATCTCGTGGCTCATGTTGGCCAGGAACGCGCTCTTGAGCCGGTTCATCCGCTCGGCCGCGGCCCGGCCCACCTCGGCGGCCTCGCGGGCCCCGACGAGCTCGGCCACGACCCGCTCGCGGTCCTCCCGCTCCAGGGCCAGCGCGACGGCGTCCGCGACGGCGGCCGTGAACTCGGCCTCGCCGGCGTCCCACTCGTGCGGCCCGTCGGTCCGGTGGACGGCGACGAACCCGGCCGACAGGCCCCGCCGGCGGACCGGGGCGATCAGCAGGGACCGGAGCCCGTAGGCCCGGACGAACGGGCCCAGGCCCAGGGCCTCGACCCGGCCGTCGGCCGCGGCGTCGGCGACGGCCAGCGCGCGGTGCTGGGCGACCTGAGCCGACGCCGGCCCGAACGCGTGCTCGAGCGACATCCCGTCGAGAGGCGCCGGCGCGTGGAGCGCGCGGCACGGCTCGCCCGGGCCGCAGAGCCAGAACGACACGTCGGACGCGCCGAGCGTGGCCGCGACGACGGCCGCGGCCGGGCCGCCGAACCCGTCGGGGCCGTCGAGGTGGGCGAGGTCGACGAGCGCCCGCTGGCGGATGAGCGCGGCCTGGGCCGCGTCGGCCAGCTGGTCCTCGCGCTCCTTGCGCTCGGTGACGTCCTGGAGCACGCCGATCAGCCCGACCCGGTGGCCGGCGGCGTCGCGCCACTGGCGCGCCGAGTTCTCGACCCAGCGCGACCCGTGGGCGGTCGCCATGCGGTAGACGGCGCGGTAGGTCTCGGCCCCCTCGACCGGGCCCTGGGCCATCCCCTCGCCCTCGATCACGTCGCGCGTCTCGACCAGGCTGCCGGGCCCACCGCGCGCGTCGACCTCGGCGCGCGTCATCCCGGTCAGGGTCTCGACGGCCGGGCTGAGGTACTCGTAGACCGGCCCGTCCGGCGTGTAGCGCAGGCGGTAGAGGACGTGGGGCGTGTACTCGGCGATGGCCTCCAGGCTCGCCTGGGTATCGCGGAAGGCCTGGAGCGTCGTCGCCCGGTCGAGGTGGCTCCCGACGTGCCACGCCAGCGACTCGGCCCCGCGGATGTCGGCGTCGGTCACCTCGTGCGGCTCGGCGTAGCCCCACAGGAGCACGCCCAGCGGCTCCCCCCCCTTGCGGACGGGGACGGCCCCGTAGGCCCCGACGCCGGCGGCGGCGAGGCGCTCCGCGAGCGGCGCGGTCCCCCGGTCGGTGTGGGGCACGGCGACGGGCGCCTCCCGCAAGCTCGGGAAGCACTCGGCGGCCCCGGCCCAGTCGGACGGGACGTCCCCGACCGAGGCGGTCACGCAGGGGGCCTCCCCGGCGATCAGGCACGCCCAGTCGGAGCCGACCGCGTCGAGCAGCGCGCCGGCGGCGGAGCAGTGGATGGTGGCCGGGTCGTCGACGAGCGCGGCCGAGGCGGTAAAGGCCGCGATGGCCCGGTGCTGGCGGTTAACGGCGCGCTCCTCAGTGCAGCGCTCGATCTCGGCGGTGACGTCCTCCATGGTCCCCTCGTAGGCGACCAGGCGCCCGTCGGCGTCGAAGATCGACCGGGCGTTCTCGCGCGTGTGGACGCGCTCGCCGCTGGGCCGCTCCCACGAAACGACCAAGTTGCGGACGCTCCCGCTCTGCGAGATCTCGGCGGCGAAGGCCTCGCGCGGGTAGCCCAGGTCGGCGCGGACGTCGACGGCGTCCAGCAGCGCGACCGAGCCGACGTCCAGCAGGCGGGCGAGCGCGGGGTTGGCGTAGAGGACCCGGCCCTCGGGCGAGGTCCGGTAGAGGCCGATGGGCAGGTGGTCGGCGATGGACGCGAGGTGGACGGGCATCCCACCCTGGACCGGCCCGGTGCGCGCGGCGGCCCCCGCGAGGTCGCCCGCCTCAAGCGTCGCGTCGGGACGGTCGAGGGGGTCGGTACCAGCGAGCGCGGGCTCGGAGGTCTCAGCCTCGGCGGGCGCGGGCCTCGGGGGCAGCGTGTCGGCGGGCGGGCGGGGCGTCCCGTCTGCCTCGGCCGACCGTTCCAGCGGCGACGGGGCCGTGACGGGGTCCCCCTCGACCGGAGCCGGGGACGCGGCCGGAGCGGAGGGGGTCGGAGCAGGGCCCGCCGGGGCCGCCGCGGACGGAGAGGCAGCAGACGGGGGTGAGGCGGCTGGGGGCGCCGGAGCCTCCGAGGCCGAGTCGGGCGCGACGAGGTCCGGCGCGACCGGGTCCGGGGCGTCGCCGAGGCGGGCGAGGAGCGTGGGCAAGGCCGCCGTCGGAAGGGCGATCGCTCCCGTCCCGCTCAGCAACAGCGGCACCTCGGCACCGAGCACGAACAGCGCGACGGCGTCCGGCACGTAGACGGCCACCTCGACCTCGTCGACCGCGCCGCCGGGCACGAACAGGACGGCGTCCCACGACCGGGCCGCGTCGGGGGTCGGCGAGGGTCGTCCGCAGCACCTCGGCGGACGGGGCGAGTTGGGCGTGGACGGGGCCGCCCTGGCGGACGGCGGAGAGTGCGTCGACGGCCGCTTGCGGCTCGGCGACGAACAGAATCCGGGGGAGCGTGGACATGCGGATTGGTGGGATCACCGACCCCTCCCGCAAACGGGGTGCCGGACGCAGAGCGGCGGCCCGGACGGACTCGGGAGGCCGGTTTCTCCCGCCGGCGGTCGGATTCGTAACGTGTCCACCCCAATCCGACCGACGCCCCCGTGGCACGCCCACCGACCCCCCGGTTCGCCCTCGCCCTCCTCTCGCTCGACGGCGTCGGGCGCGTCACCGCCCACCGGCTGCTCGAGCGGTTCCCGTCGGCGGAGGCCGTCCGCGCCGCGCCGCGCGAGCAGGTCCTGCTCCGCCTCAAGGGGGTGGCCCGCGCCGACCGGGCCGTCGACGCCATCTGCGACGCCGCCTTCGACGACGCCCTCGACGCGGCGGGCCGGCAGGTCGAGGCGCTCGCCCAGCGGCACCTCCACGTGCTGGCGCCCGGCGGCGCCGGGTGGCCGGCGGGGCTCGACGCGCTCGACCGCGCCGACCGGCCCGTCGTCCTCTACGGGTTCGGGGATCTAGGCGCGCTCGCGTGGCCGTCGCTGGCCGTGCTCGCCTCGGCGCCCCTGGCGGCCGAGCCGTTCGAGCGGGCGCAGGACGTGGCCCGGGCCGTCCTGGCGCGCGGGCGCGGGCTGGTCGTGGGCGCCGCGCACGGGGTCGACCTGGCGCTGCAGAAGCTGTCGCTGGCCGCCGGCGTCCCGGCGGTCGCGGTCGTCGGGGCCGGGCTCGCCCGGCTGGAGCGCTCGATGCGGCCCGGCGCGACCGCACTGACCCGGGCCGGCGGCCTGCTCGTGTCGCCGTTCCCGATGACGCACGGCCCGTTCGACCACGACGACCGCGAGCGGGCACTCGTCCAGGCCGCGCTGGGCCGGGCCGTGCTCGCGGTCGCCCCTCCGCCCGACAGCCCGGAAGACCGGGCCGCGGCCTGGGCCGCCGACGCCGGGCGGACCGTCGGGCTCCTCCCCCCGGCCCCACCCGACGCCGGCTGGGCCGGGTCGGCCGCCGAGGTGGACGACCTCGACGCCGTCGCGGACTGGGTGGCGTAGGCGCCGGCCCAGCGCGGATCCCCGGCGGGCTGGCCTCCGTCTGTCCGGTCTCGCCCCCGCGCCCGTGCCCCGCGTCCTCTTCGTGTTCCTCGACGGCGTCGGCTTGGGCCCGAGCCCGAACAACCCGTTCGCGACGCTGAGCCTGCCCGCCTTCGAGCGGCTGGGCGGCGGCCAGCGCTGGACGGCCGACCTCGCGCCGGTCCGGACGCCCGACCACGTGGTGGTCCCCATCGACGCGACGCTGGGGCTGGAGGGGTTGCCCCAGAGCGGGACCGGGCAGGCCTCGCTGTTCACCGGCGAGAACGCCGCCCGGGCCCACGGGCGCCACTTCGGACCGTACCCGCCGACGGCCGTCCGCCCCATCGTCGCCGAGCGGAGCGTGTTCGCCCGGCTGGTCGCGGCCGGCGTCCCGGCGGATCGCCTCGCGTTCGCCAACGCCTACCCGGACCGTTTTTTTCAGGCGGTCGAGGCCCGGGGCCGCTGGACCGTCACGACGCTGGCTGCCCACTCGGCCGGCGTCCGGCTGCGCCGCGCCGACGACCTGGCCGCTGGCCGCGCGCTCCCGGCCGACTTGACGGGCGAGACGTGGCAGCGCCTGCTCGACCGCGACCACGTGCCCACGACCGAAGCCGGAGCGGCCCGCGTCTTGGCAGACCTGGTGCGCGCTCACACGTTCGTGCTGTCCGAGTACTTCCTGACCGACAAGGCAGGGCACAGCCAGGACCCTGCGCGCGCGGCCCAGGTGCTCGGCTCGCTCGACGCGTTCTTCGGCGCCCTGCTGGACGCCTTGCCCTCCGGCGCGCTCCTGGTCGTCAGCAGCGACCACGGCAACCTGGAGGATTTGGGGACCAAGAGCCACACCCGCAACCCGGTCCCGCTCGTCGCCCTGGGGCCGGGCGCGGACGCGTTCGCTCGTGCGGAGTCGCTGCTCGACGTAACGCCGGCGGTGGTCGACGCGCTAGCCGTCTAAGGTGGCCCCCTCCGCCCCGGTGCCGAGGCGGGGGGGATCGCGCGGCGGCTCGGCGGGTATCTTCGGGCCGTCCCGCGTCTGGCGGGGCCCAGCCGGAGTGGTGGAACGGTAGACACGGCAGCCTTAGGAGCTGTTGCTTTCACGAGCGTGCGGGTTCGAGTCCCGCCTCCGGCACCCTGGTCCGACGGCCGGACGCCCCTCCCCCACCACGCCGATGCGCCCGCTCCTCCTGGCCGCCCTCGTCCTCGCCGTCGCCGGCTGCGCCTCGACCGCCGCCCCCGAGCCCGCCCCGGACGCCACGACGGAACGGCCGACGGACGGGTTGCTGACGCGCCCGGACCTCCAGGCGCTCGTCGACCTCCAGGTCCGGCGCGACGGGGCCGGGCTGATCGCGGCGCTGGCGAGCCCCGACAGCGTCGTGCGTGCTCGGGCGGCGTTCGCGCTCGGGTCGGTCCAGGACCCCGCCGCCGTCGACGCCCTGCGCGACGCGCTCGGCGACCCCGTCCCGGCCGTCCGCGCCGACGCCGCGTTCGCGCTCGGCCAGACGGCCGACTCGACGGTCGGCGTCGCGCTGGCGGTCTCGCTCCGCCGCGAGGCGACGCCGAGCGTGCTCGCCGAGCTCCTCGACGCCCTCGGCAAGACGGGCGGCCAGGCCGACCTCGGCGTCGTGCTGGGCGCGCTCCTGCCGCCGGCCTCGAGCCGGCGCGCGCGCTCGCGGTGGCCCGGTTCGGGATGCGCGACGTGACGAGCGCCGCCTGGGCCGGCTGGCTCGGCGCCCGCCTTCTCGACGCCGACCCCGGCGTCCGCGAGGCGGCGGCCTACGCCCTGACGCGGTCGCCCGTCGACGCCTGGCGCGTGCAGGCGGCGGCCATCCGGGCCGCGTTCGACGCGCTCGCGCGGCGACCCGGCCCGGGCCGACCTCGCGCGCGCCCTGGCGCGCCTCGACGACCCCGCCGACGCCGCCCGGCTGGCGGCCGCGCTCGCGACGACCCCGACTGGCGGACGCGCGTCAACGCCGCCCGGGCGCTGTCCGACGCCGGGACGGACCAGGCGCGCGGCGCCCTCGCCCGGGCCGTCGACGACCCGAACCCCGCACGTCGCCCTGACGGCCGCAGCGCGTTCGCCGCCCTCGACCCGACGCCCCAAGCGGTCGACCGCGCGCTCGGCGTGGTCGCCGGCGACGACCGCCGTGGCAGACCCAGGCCGCCCTGCTCCCGCTCGTCGCCCCGGCCCGCCCCGACGTCGTCCTCGCCTGGGCCGACCGGCAGCCCGACCCGTTCGCCCAAGCGGCGCGCTGCCGCGCTCGGCGCCTCCGACGACGGGACGGCGCTGACGCGCCTGTTCACCGACGCCCGATCCGACGACGCCCGCCTCGCGGTCGCCGCGCTCGGCGCGCTCCGCCAGCGCTGGGACGCGGCGGGTACGGCGTCCGCCGCTTCTACGACGCCTTCGCCCACGGCCTCCGCCGCGGCGACCTCGCGACGACGTGCATCGCCGCGCCGGCCCTGGCCGACTCGGCGTTCTGGCCGCTCGGCGCCGGCGCCCTCCTGCGCGAGGTCTACGACGCCCTGGACGCCCCCGCCGACATCGAGCCGATGGCGGCGATCGTCCAGGCGGTCGGGCAGGTCCGCGACGGCAGCGAGATCGACTTCCTGGTCGGCGTCGCGCTCGACGGCGCACCCGGTCCTGCGCGAGGCGGCGCGCGACGCGCTCAACGAGCGGCTGAGCGAGGGCGTCGACGTCGAACTGGCCGCGGCGGGACGCCGGCCACGACGACCATCGACTGGGCCCACCTCGGCCAGGTCGGCCGGCACCCGCGCCTGATCCTCGAGACCGACCGCGGCGACCGTCGTGATCGAACTCGACACCGAGGCCGCGCCTCAGACCGTCCAGCGGATCACGCTGACCGCGGCCCAGGGCTCGTACGACGGCGTCCCGTTCCACCGCGTCGTCCCCAACTTCGTGGTCCAGGGCGGCGACTACGTCCGCCGCGACGGCTACGGCGGGCCGGAGACGGCCATCCGGAGCGAGTTCACGCGCGTCCGCTACGGGACCGGGCACGGTCGGGATGGCGAGCTCGGGCAAGGACACCGAGGGCTCGCAGTTCTTCGTCACCCACAGCCCGCAGCCGCACCTCGACGGCCGCTACACGGCGTTCGGGCGCGTCGTCGAGGGCCAGGACGTGGTCGACCGCATCGTGGAGGGCGACCTGGTCCGCGCGGCCCGCGTGATCGCGCGAGCCCGTCGCGCGGGCCCGCTAGCCGGGCGCCTCCGCCTCGGCGCTCGGGTCGGCCAGCTCGGCCGAGGCGGGCCGACGACCGGCCCTGACAAGCCGGCGTGGGCACGGACGATCGGGCCAGGGCGGCCGGGTCGCGCCCCGGGAGGCCGGTAGATCGGCGTCTGGGGGCGGTCCGGACGGCACCAGGCCGGCAGCCAGCCGGTCGGGCGGCCTCGTCGGACAACACGAGGTCGAGGACGCCGTCCGACTCCTTCACGTCCCGGATCTCGCTCCAGCCGACCATCACGTCCCACCGCAGGTCGCGGAGCCCCTGCCAGTGCGTCTCGACCGCCCACGGCTCGTCGACGGACGACCCGATGGCGTGGGCGATCGCGCCGGCTCGCCAGCACCAGCGCGACGACCGCCCCGACCGGCGCCGGCACCCGCCGAGCAGAGTCAGCACGAGCGCGACGGCGTCGCCAGGCCCAGCCGGCCGACACCTCGGCGCGACAACGCCCCCTGACGGACCCGGAGGCTCGCGGCTGGGTCAGCGACACGTCGGACCTGCTGCCACGCCCGCCCGGACCCGCTCGCCGGCCCGGCGGCGCTCGACCTCGGCCGCGGCCTGTTGCATCTCGGCCGCCACCCGCTCGGCGTCGAAGCCGTCGTCCGGGTCGTCCTCGAGCTGCTCGTAGGCCTCCTTGACCGCGAGGAACGTCTCGGCCGCGGCCGGCGCCCGGGTTGCGGTCGGGGTGGTAGCGGAAGGCCAGCTTCCGGTACGCCCGGCGGATCTCGTCGGGCGTGGCCGTCTCGGGAAGACCGAGGAGCTCGTAGGGCGAGAGGCAAGGGTCACAGAGACGAGGCGGGCAGCTACTCCGCCGGCTCCGGTCAAAACCGTGCCACAATCGACCGCGCGCACGTTGAGAGCCCCGTCGGTTACCGCCCGTTGACCAGCCCGTCGTACGTGCCGATGTGGGCCGAGTCCATCTCGGAGAGGAGCGCGTAGGCCTCGTTCCGCTGGGGGGCGTCGAGCAGCAGTGAGACGAGCTCCTGGTACTTGGCCCCGAAGAACACGTCGGTCGCGTAGCGGCGCCGGTTGATCTGGAGGTAGAGCTCGTGGAGCGCCGTGAGCGTCGTCATGGCGTCGACCCACGCCTGCTCGTGGCGGATCACGAAGTGGTCGAGCACGGTGAAGTGGTAGTCGAACTGGGCCTGGCGGACCGGGGCGAAGACGGGGTCGAGCAACTCCTGGGCGAGCGTGTACCGCGCGCGGTCCTCGATCCCCTGGCCGAACCAGCCGCCGCCGGGGCTGCCGCGTCCGTCGCCCGGGCCAGCTCGGCGATCCGGAAGGCCCGCTCGAAGAACCGTCCCGCCGAACGCCTCGAACGTGTCGTAGTCGTAGCCCAGGATGACGTTGGCGTAGAAGTCCAGGACCGACGTGAGCTCGTCGAACCGGTTGGGGTCGTAGATCAGGTTCTGGCCGCGCGTGTACGTGAACGCCCAGCCCGGTGTCGCGGAGCGCAACGTCGTCGTCCGCTGGGCGGTCCCGTAGATCGGGCGGCTGGCCTGGACGACGAGCTGGGCCCGGAAGCGGGTCTGCGAGACCGCCTCGGTGAACGTGATCTGGAACTGGCAGTCGATCCGCTCGCGGGCCGGAAGACGTCGTCGGTCCAGGCGCGGTCGTTGAGGTAGCGGAAGACCTCCTCGCGGAACTCGTCGAGGAACCCGAACTCGTTGCCCGTGAGCGCGTCGCGGTTGAGGGTGACCTGGCAGTTGAGCTCCTGGGCGGCGACCGTCGGGACGGCGCGCAGGCGGCGAGCAGGACGAAGAGAGCGAGTCGACGCACGTCGGGCGGCGGTCGCGTATGTTGCGGGTTCGAGCCCAAAGCTACGGGGCCCGCTGCCCGCCCGAACGTCGACCGACGGCAATTATGCGCGCCCCTCGCTCCTCGCTCGTCCTCTGCTGCTGCTGGCCGCACCCGCGGCGCAGGCCCAGCTCGCCGAGGGCGGCGCGCGCGTGCTCGGGCTGGGCCGCGCCGGCGTCGCGCTGGGCGGCGACGCCTGGGGCCACACGAACCCGGCCGCGTGGGCCGGACTCGAGCGAGCCCCGCGCCGCCCTCCAGGCCAGCCAGGCGTTCGGGCTCTCGCGAGCTCCGCCTCGGCGCGCTGTCGGCCGCCGCTCCCGACGCCCGCTCGGCACGGCGGCGCTCCACGCGCGGACCTACGGGTTCTCCGAGCGCCGCGAGACGCGCGTCGTGGTCGGGCTCGGCCGGCGCGCTCCCGCTCAGCGTGACCGCGCGGCTCGACGTCGGGCGTCGCCGTCGGCGTCGAGAGCGCCTCGACCGAGGGGTACGCCACCGAGACGGCACGTCTGCTCGCACGCTGGGCGTCCAGGGCGAGCGTGCTGCCGGAGCTTGCGCGCCGGGCTCGTCGGCCCGCAACCTGCTCGGGCTTGGGGCTGAGCGACGACGACGACCTGCGGCGCTCGGCCTCGACCGTCCCCGGCGTCACCGTTCGGGCTGGCCTACGCGCCGTCGGACCGGGCGACCGCTCGTGCTCGACGCCGACCAGGACCTCGACTTCGGGCTGTCGGTGCGCGGCGGCGTCGAGGTCCGCCGGTCGACGTCGCTCGCGCTCCGCGTCGGGGTCTCGACGCAGCCCGTCCGCTTCGCGTTCGGGGCGGGCGTCCGCGCCGGGCCCTCTGCGGGCCGACGTCGCCGTCGAGTCGCACGAGACGCTGGGCCTGACGCCGGCCGTCGGCGTCGAGATCGGGTTCTGATGATGCGACGCGCCCATTCCGATGGCCGGCGTCCGGTCGTGGACGGCCCGCGCCGCCGCGACGGCACCACCTCCGCCCGCCTCGGAGACGCGCACCCGCAGGCGCGGCCGGTGCTCGGCGCTGAGCGCTTCTGCTCGCGTCCGGCGCCGCCGCCCAGGTCCCGGCCGACACCCTCGACACGAGCGCCGAGACCGAGGCGCGCTTCGAGGCGCTCCTCGAGGACGACCTCGCGGGCGACCCGACCGAGCTGCTCGAGCTGCTGGCGTCGCTCCGCGACGACCCGCTCGACATCAACACGGCGACGGCGAGGAGCTGGCCCAGGTGCCGGCGCTCGGGCGCCGTCGCTCGCGGCCGCGATCGTCCGCTATCCGGACGCCCAGCGCGGGCTGTTCACGTCGCTTCCCGACCTCCGCCAGGTCGACGGCGTCACGGCCGACGTCTACCTCGACGCCCGTCCGTACCTCACCATCGGTCCCGCCTGGAGACCCAGTCGCCGGCCGTCCGCGCTTTCCCGCCGTCCCCTCGGTCGGGACCGTGCTCGACGGCCTCCGCTACACCGGGACGCAGCGCGTCCAGCGGCGGCTCGACCTGGGCGTCGGGTTACGACGGTCCGGACTCGACGCGGGCGTACCTCGGCTCCCCCGAGCGGATCTACACGCGCCTCCAGGCGACCTACCGGCGCCAGGTCTCGGTCAACGTGACGCTGGAGAAAGACCCCGGCGAGGCGTTCCGCTTCGACGGCGGGACGAACACCTACGGCTACGACTACCAGAGCGCGCACGTCGCGCTCCTCGACGCCGGTCGCATCGACGCGCTCGGTGCTGGGCGACTTCTACGGCCGAGTTCGGGCAGGGGCTGGCGCTGTGGCGGGCGTCGGGCTTCGGCAAGGGGCCCGACGCGATCGGCGGGCCGCTCCGGAGCGGGCGCGGCATCCGGCCCTACGGGTCGGTCGACGAGAACAACTTCTTCCGCGGCGCGCGCGCTGACGGTCGGCGTCGCTGCCGGGCGTCTACGTGTCGGCGTTCGCCAGCCGCCGCGCGCTCGACGCGAGCGTGTTCACGCCCGACACCACCGACCTCGCCGACCCCGACCTCCCGCCGGGCGCCTTCGACGCCGTCGTGACGAGCCTCAACGCGACGGCCTGCACCGGACCGACCGCGAGCTGGCGCGCAAGGACGCGCTCGACGAGACGCTGGTCGGCGGCGGCGCCGAGTACCGGATCGCGAACGGATCCGGTCGAGGGGCGGGCGGGCGTCGTCGCCACCCAGTCGACGCTTCGGCACGCCCGCTCGGCGCCGGGCACGCGGCCCGACGCAGCTGTTCGACTTCGCGGGCGACCAGGCGACCGTCGTCAGCGCCTACGCCGACGCCAAGACGCGGGCCGGGCTGGCCTTCGGCGAGGTCGCGCGCGGGCGCGGGCGGCGGGCTGGGCGCCGTCGGCGGCGTCGGCGTCGACCTGGGCGGCGGCGCGGACCTGCTGGTGGTCGGGCGGAGCTACGCGCCGGACTTCGTGAGCCTGCACGGCTACCCGTTCGGCGAGCGCAACGGGATCGGGCAGCAACGAGAGCGGGCTCTACGTCGGCGCGTCCGCATCAAGCCGTCGCGGTCGTGGACGATCAACGCCTACCTCGACCAGTACCGGTTCCCGTTCCTGCGCTTCAACGTGCCGCGCCCGAGCCGGGGCCGCGAGGCGCTGCTCCACGTCGAGCACCGGCCGAGCCGCTCTCGCGCGCCTACGCTCCAGGCGCGGACCGAGACGCGCGAGGTCGGCGCTCGACGTGCCCGGCGTGGTTCCGGGCTCGGTCGTGGGCGGGCTGGGCGAGCAGACGCGCCAGACGCTCCGCCTCCAGGGCGAGTGGGACGCCAGCCGCCGGCCTGCGCCTGCGGGCGCGCGTCGAGGGCTCCCGCTTCGTCGGCGTCGAGGACCGAGGTGAGCGTGACGACGGGCTCGCTGGTCTACCAGGACGTCCGGTGGCAGCCGCTCCGCTGGCTCCGCGCCGACGCGCGGCTGACGCTGTTCGACACCGACGGCTACGACGCTCGCCTCTACGCCTTCGAGAACGACCTGACGGGCGTGTTCGCGATCCCGGCGCTCTCGGGCCGCGGCGCGCGCGGCTACGTCCTGCTCGCGGCCCGCCCGGTCGACGGGCGTGACGGCCCAGCTCAAGCTGGCGACGACGTGGCTCCGCCGGGTGAGCCGCATCGGGTCGGGCGCGAACGAGGTCGACGGCCAGCGGGTGAGCGACGCTGGGCGTCCAGCTCCGCGTGCGGATCTGAGCGGAGCGACACGCATCCCCGCCCCGCCCTGGCGGCTCGGGACGGCTCGAGGACGCCGAGGGGAGACCGAGGCGGACGAGGTCGCGCCGAGGCGGACGAGCTCGTGGCGAGCCCAGGCGCCAGGCCTCCACCGAGACCGCACGTGGCGAGCGAATCCCGGCCGCCAGACCTCGCGTTGACCGGCCATGGCCGCACCCCCACGCCAGCCGAGGCACGGACGATCGCCGAGCGGCCCCGCCCGCCCGCGGTCGCTGGTCGCCACGCTCCGGCGGATCCTGGCCTTCGCCCGGCCCTACCGCACGCGCCTCGCGATCGCCATCGCGCTGACGCTGGTCGTCGACGGCGGTCGGGCTGGTCGTCCCGCTCGGGCTTGCAGCGGCCTGCTCGACTCTGTCTTCCAGGCCACCGACGGGACGTTGCTGAACCAGCTCGCCCTCGCGCTGCTGGGCCTGTTCGCGTTGCAGGCCGTGCTCGGCTTCGGCGGCTGCTACCTCATGGAGTGGACCGGCGAGCGCGTCGTGACCGACCTGCGGACGACGCTCTACGCGCCACCTCCACCGGCTGGGCCTCCGCTTCTTCTCGGACCAGCGGACGGGCGAGATCACGAGCCGGCTCACGAACGACGTCTCCAAGGTCCAGTCGGCCGCGACGAGCGACCTGGGCGACGCGCTCCGGCTGGCGCTGACGCTCGTCGGTTCGGTCGCGCTGATGCTGGCGCTGAACTGGCGGCTGTCGCTCGTCATCTTCGCCGTCGTCCCGCCGATCGCCTGGGCGATGCGCTCGTTCGGCGCAGATCGTGCGCAAGCTGTCGCGGTCGATCCAGGACCGGCTGGCGGACACGACGGCGATCGCCGAGGAGGCCATCTCGGGCGTCCGCGTGGTCAAGGCGTTCGCGCGCGAGCGCCTACGAGATCGGCGCGCTACGGCGACGCCGTCGAGGACCTGTTCGAGACGGCGCGGCGGCGGGCCTGGATCGTCGCCGCGTTCTGGTCGTCGGTCGGCTTCGGGTTCTCGGTCGCGCTCGTCGTCATCTTCTGGTTCGGCGGGCGCGAGGTGCTGGCCGACCGGCTGACGGCGGGCGCGCTCGTCGCGTTCATCGTCTACGCGCTCAACATCGCGCGGAGCGTGGCCGGCGCGGGCCGGCTGTACACGTCGTTCCAGAGCGCGGCGGGCGCGTCGGACCGGCTGTTCGAGCTGCTCGACTCGGCGCCCGAGATCGTCGACGCGCCGGGCGCCCGGCCGCTCGCGACCGTCGCGCGGCGAGGTCGAGCTCGACGACGTCACGTTCGGCTACGTCGACGGCCAGCCGATCCTGCGCGGCGTCTCGCTCGCGCGCCGCGCCCGGCGAGACCAGTCGCCCTGGTCGGCCCGAGCGGGGCCGGCAAGACGACGCTGCTCCACCTCATCCCCCGGTTCTACGACCCCGACGCGGGCACGCTCCGGATCGACGGCGTCGACGTACGCGACGCCACCGTCGAGAGCGTCCGCGACGTCGTGGCGCTGGTGGCCCAGGACGTCCAGCTGTTCGGCGTCTCGCTCCGCGACAACATCCGCTACGGGCGCCTCGACGCGACCGACGCCGAGGTCGAGGCGGCCGCCCGGGCCGCCCACGCCGCCGACTTCATCGAGGCGCTCCCGGACGGCTACGACACGCCGGTCGGCGAGCGCGGCATCAAGCTCTCCGGCGGCCAGCGCCAGCGCATCGCGATCGCGCGGGCGCTCCTCAAGGACCCGCCGATCCTGCTGCTCGACGAGGCGACGAGCGCGCTCGACGCCGCGTCCGAGGCGGCCGTCCAGGACGCGCTCGCCGAGCTGATGCAGGGGCGGACGTCGTTCGTGATCGCCCACCGCCTCGCGACCGTCCGCGACGCCGACCGGATCGTGGTGCTCGACGCCGGGCGCGTGGTCGAGGAAGGGCACGCACGACGAGCTGGTGGCGGCCGGCGGCCTGTACGCCGACCTGGCCGCGCGCCAGTTCACGGGCACGCCCGACCTGGAGCGGGCCGCCACCGAGGTCACGTCATGACCCCGTCGCCCTGGCCGCCTCGGGCGTCCGGTCGGCCGGTGCGGGCCGTGCCCGGCGCCGTCCCGAGGTGGGCTCGGTCGCGAACTGCGCACGCTCCCAGTACGTAGATCCCTCCCCCTCTCCACCTCCATGTCCGACCGCCAGACCCTCCTCGACCAGCAAGAGCGCTGGGGCGCTGCCGTCACCTCCGGTGACCTCGACGCCCTGGACTCCATCCTCGCCCCCGGCTTCGTCGACCACGACCCCGGCGACTACGCCGGCAACCGCGAGGGGCTCAAGCAGTTCTTCCGCGACTTCCGCGCCGCGTTCCCCGACTTCGACCTGGAGGTCGAGCAGATGCACGCGACCGACGAGTACGTGACCTTCCGCTACACCGTCACCGGGACGCACCGGGGCGACTTCCAGGGCCACGCCCCGACCGGCAAGACGTTTTCCGCCCCGGCCATGCAGATGGGCCGGTGGCAGGACGGACGGTGCGTCGAGCGCTGGGGCGTCACCGACCAGTCCAAGATCATGGCCGACCTCGGCCTCATCGAGGCGTAGCCCGCCTCCCCCCTCACACCCCCCCCTCACCCACCCTTATGGCTAAGCAATACGACGCCCCCCCAGCGATGCAGATCGACGCGGACAAGGCGTACCGCGCCACGATCACGACCAACCGCGGCGACATCGTGCTCGACCTCTCGGCCGAGCACGCGCCCAAGACCGTCAACAACTTCGTCGCCCTGGCACGCGACGGGTTCTACGACGGGCTCACGTTCCACCGCGTGATCCCCAACTTCATGATCCAGGGCGGCGACCCCAACGGGACCGGCACCGGCGGCCCGGGCTACCGCTTCGAGGACGAGACGGCCGGCAACCCGCTCCGGCACGAGACCGGCGTGATCTCGATGGCGAACGCCGGCCCGAACACGAACGGGAGCCAGTTCTTCATCACGCACGCGCCCCAGTCGCACCTCGACGGCCGCCACACGGTGTTCGGCAAGGTGACCCAGGGCCAGGACGTGGTCGACGCCGTCAAGCAGGGCGACACGATGACGTCGGTGAGCATCGAGGAGATGTAGGCGGCCTGCCGTCTCCCGCTCGCGCGCCCCCGGCTGGACGGTCCAGCCGGGGGCGCGGTGCGTCTGGCCAGTCCGGCCGCCTCGGTCCCGAAGCGGAGGGGGCCGGGCGCCGGGACGCGGCGTGTGCGGTCGTTTTCGCAGGGCGGTGTACCCTTTCGGGCCTCGCGCCCGTAGGGCCGTCACCACACACCCTCGCAGGCCATGTCCACGCCCCGCCGCTCGCTCCGCCGTGCCCTCCTGTTTGTCCTCGGTGTCCTCGTCGTGACCGTCGGCGCCCGGGCGGTCCGCACGGCCGTGACCGGCGCCTACGACGTCCGCGTCGAGCGGGCGCCGCACGGCCAGAGCGTCGGGGTGACCGTCGAGCCGGTCTCGTCGCGCGACGTCCTGTTCGACGAGACGTTCGACGTACGGTCGGGCGGCGAGCTCCGGCTGGACCTGGGCGCCGAGAACGTGACCGTCCGGACGGTCTCGGGCTCCAGGGCCCGCGTGGTCGTCGACGGCCGGGGCCGCGACGCGGCCTCCGAGTTCCAGCGCCGCCGGTTCAGCGCCCGCGCCGAGCGCGGCGACCTGGTCGTCCGGACGGACCCGCCCCGGCGTCGGTGGTCGATGAGCCGGACCGACGCGAGCTTCCAGGTGACCGTCGAGATCCCGCGCCGCTACTCGGCCGACCTCGACCTGGGCTCGGGCGACGTCGACGTGGCGTCGTTGCAGGGCGACCTCTCGGTGAACGTGGGGAGCGGCAACGTCGACGTCGCCGACGTGTCCGGCGAGCGGATCGTGCTCGACACCGGCTCGGGCAACGTCCGGGCGAGGTCGCTCCGGGGCCGCGTCCGGATCGACACCGGCTCGGGCAACGTCCAGGTGGACCGCGTCGAGGGCGCGTTGGCCGTCGACACCGGCTCGGGCCGCGTCGCCGTCGGCCTGGTCGACGGGCCGTCCGAGGTGGACACCGGCTCGGGCAGCGTCGAGCTCACGCTCCGCTCGGCCGCGACCGCCTCGGTGAGCACGGGGAGCGGGTCGGTGACGGTCCGCGTGCCGCGCGGGACCGGGTTCGACGTCGACCTCGACGGGAGCTCGGTCCGAATCGACGAGGCGCTCCGGTTCTCGGGCGAGCGCGAGCGCGACGAGGCGCAGGGACGGCTGGGCCGGGGCGGCCCGGAGCTCCGCGTCCAGACCGGGAGCGGCTCGATCTCGGTCGTGACGAGCTAGGCTGCGGTCCAGCGCCTCCCCCCCCGACGGTCGGCGACACCGCCCGCCTCGGCGCCGCGACCGACCGGGCCCGCAGCGAGACCGAGGCGGGCCTGGCTGGCGCTCTGCGCCGGAGTCTTCGACGGGTCGGCCACGGGTCGCCGCCGACGTGCGATCGGTGATCCGTGACGGGCACGGCCTGACTCGCGGGGCTCCCACCACGCACTCAGTCCGCCGGGCACACGTGGCAGTTCGCTAGGCGCCGTCGACCGACTCCGCCAGGAGCCGGCGGGCCTGGGCCGGGTCGGTGGTCGGCGCCTGGCAGGCGTGGCGCTGGCACACGTAGGCCGTCGCCCGGCCGTCGAGCGCGGTCTGCTCCGCCGCAAACGGGACCAGCTCGGAGACCGCTGAGGGGCCGTCGCCCGGCGTCCGAAGCACGACGACGGCGTGGGGGGCGTAGACCGAGCGGACGGCGGCCAGCATCTCGGCTGTGTCCGGCGCGTCGCGGTCGCCCGCGACGACGACCTCCTGGGCCGGCCCCTCGGCAAACGCCCCGGCGCACGCGAGGAACGTGAAGCCGGACGGGTGCTCGCGGACCACGTCGGGCACGTCGAGCGCGCGGAGGGCGGTCGCCTCCAGGTCGGCCCGGCCCGTGATCCGGGCCAGCCGCAGGCCGTTGAGCACGGCGACGCTGTTGCCGGCCGGCGTCGCCCCGTCGTCGAGCGCCCGCTGGCGGACGAGCAGGTCGTTGGCGCCGGCGGGCGCGCGGAAGGTCCCGCCGTCGGGCGCCCCGAACCGGTCGAGCATCCGGCCGTGGAGGTCGAGCGCGGCGCCGAGGTGGGCCGGGTCGAACGTGGTCTGGTAGAGCTCGACGAGCCCCCAGACCAGGAACGCGTAGTCGTCCACGAGCCCCGGGATGCCGGCCTCGCCGTTCCGCCAGCGGTGCACCAGGTCGCCGGCGTCCGTGCGGAGCTCGGCCAGCACGAACCCGGCCGCCTCGGTGGCGGCCCGGGCGTAGTCGTCGCGGCCGAACGACCGGGCGGCCAGCGCGAGAGCCGCGATGGCGAGCCCGTTCCAGTCCGTCAGCACCTTGTCGTCCAAGAGGGGACGCGGGCGGCGGGCGCGGGCGGCGAGCAGGCGCGCGCGGACGCCGTCCAGGCGCGAGCGGACGTCGTCCGCGTCGAGGCCGAGGCGGGTCGCCGTCGCCGCCAGCGGGTCGGACTGGCCGAGCGCCGTGTCGAGCAGGTGGAGCACGTTGGCCCCGGTCGGCTGGCGAGTCGACTCGTCGAGAAAGTTGCCGACAGGGTCGACGCCCCAGACGTCGGCGGCCAGGCGCGCGTCGTCGGGCCCGAGCACGCCGAGCAGCTCGGCGGCGGTCCAGGTGTAGAACGCGCCCTCCTCGCGGTGGCCGTCGGCGTCGAGCGAGTCGGCGTCCTCGGCCGAGAAGAAGCCGCCGCGCTCGCTCCGCAGGTCGCGCAGGACGTAGTCGAGCGTCGACTCGGCCGCTTCGCGGAGGTCGGCCGCGCCGGTCGCACCGTGGGCCTCGGCGCAGGCGAACGCGTAGAGGGCCTGGTCGTAGAGCATCTTCTCGAAGTGCGGGAGCACCCACATCCGGTCGGTCGAGTAGCGGTGGAGCCCGCCGCCGACGTGGTCGAAGATGCCGCCCCGACGGATGGCGCGCAACGTCGCGACGGCCATCGCGACCAGCCTCCGGTCGCCGGTCTGGGTCGCCCGGCGGAGCAGGAACAGCGCGTTGTGGGGCGTCGGGAACTTGGGCTGGGCCCCGAACCCGCCGTGCTCGGGGTCGAACCGCCGGCCCAGCGCGTCGGTCGTCGCCACCAGCTCGGCCTCGCCGAACGCGGCGCCGGGCTCGAGATCCGCCATCGAGCGGACGACGCCGGCCAGCTCGGCCGCCGAGCGCCGGACGCCGTCGGCGTTCTCGCGCCAGTGCCCGGAGACGTTCTCGGCCAGCTCGCGGACGCCGATCCGCCCGCCGCGGCTCTCGCGCGGGAGGTACGTCCCCACCCAGAACGGCTCGCGCGTGTCGGGCGTGAGCAGCGCCGTCAGCGGCCACCCGCCGGCGCCCGTCGCCGCGATCACGGCCGACATGTAGACGCCGTCGACGTCGGGCCGCTCCTCGCGGTCGACCTTGATCGGGACGAACGCGTCGTTGAGCGCGCGCGCCGTCTCGGCGTCCTCGAACGACTCGTGCTCCATCACGTGGCACCAGTGGCACGTCGCGTAGCCGATCGACAGGAACACGGGCACGTCGCGGCGCCGGGCCTCGGCGAACGCCTCGTCCGACCACGGCCACCAGTCGACGGGGTTGCCGGCGTGGCCGAGCAGGTAGGGGCTGTTGGTGTCGGCGAGGCGGTTCATCGGGCTCGGAGGGGCGCCGTGCCAGGACGCCGCCGCGCGCGACCGGGTGCCGCCGTCGCCGAATTGCCGACCCGACTCGCCCCGCCTCGGGCCCGAGGCGGGCGAGGCCGCCGCGCGGGCGGAGTCCCCAAACGACAGGAGCCCCCGCCTCAAACGAGGCGGGGGCTCCATCCCGGCCGTGGTGGGGAGACCGGGGGTCGGAGGGCCGTCCTAGCGGACGACCGTGATCCGGCGCGTCAGCCGCTGGCCGTCGACGTCGAGCACGACGACGTAGACGCCCGAGGGCAGCGCCGCCGTGTCGATCCGGACGGCCGTGTCGGCCGGCGTCGAGCGTCCCGACGTGGGGCGCGGCGACCTGGCGGCCCAGCAGGTCCAGGACCGTCACGCGGACGTCGCCGCCCTGGGGCAGCGAGACCAGCGCCGTCGCCTGGCGCCGGCCGGGTTCGGCCCGACCCCAGCGCCAGCTCGGCGCCCTCCGCCTTGGCCGACGCCGTCGCGCGGACGTCGCTCGGGGCCTCCTGGGGCTCGAAGCCCAGCGACGGGTCGGCGGCGTCGCTGCCGGCGGCCAGCGCCTGGCCCGAGAAGTAGGCCACGCGCGTGACCCGGTACCCGTAGGCCGTCACCGAGTAGTCCGAGGTCAGCGTGACCGAGATCGCGTCGCCGTCCACGATCGCCCAGAAGGCGGCCTTGGAGCCAGTGTAGGTCGCCGTCGTGGCGCCCCCACCGTCCTGGATGGTGACGAAGTCGTAGTTCGCCTCGGTCGCGAACTGCTCGAAGTACATCGCGACGCGCTGGGCGCCGGGCTTCGAGTAGGTCTTGGTGTTGGTGTAGTTGTTGGGGTAGTTGTGGGGCGACTGGTAGGTGCGCGTCTCGTAGCGCCACTCGGGCGTCCCGCCGCCGCCGCCCCCACCACCGCCGCCACTGGCCGCGCCGACGCCGACCGCGGCCCAGGCGTTGGTGACCGAGGCGACCTGGGACGAGCCGGCCCCGTACAGGTCGGTCGCGGCCTGGATCGTCCCCTGGCGCGCGCCGGCGAACGTGGTCGACGACGTGAAGTAGCTGGCCATCGCCCGGTACCACACCTTCTCGGTCACGCCCCGCCCGACCGCGCCGACAGCGACGCCGCGGAACGTGCCGCCGGCGATCATGAGGTACGCCTGCTTGTTGGCGATCCCCGAGTTCGAGTGGACCCCGCAGTAGTCGTTGGTCCGGGCCGGCGAGCACGAGCCGGGGTACAGGCGGTCGTCGTAGTGGGCCGGCTGGCCGCCCCGCGTCGGGTCGTCGAGGTAGCGGAGCGCGTCGCCCGAGACGCCGGGCGTGTAGCTGTTCTCGCCGACGAGGTAGTCGTTCCGGTCGACCATGACGGCCATGATGTCCGAGAACGCCTCGTTGAGCGCGCCCGACTCCTTCTGGTAGATGAGCCCGCCGGTCGCCTCGGTCACGGCGTGGGACAGCTCGTGGGCCGCGATGTCGAGGTCGACGAGGGCCCGGAACGTCGAGCCGTCGCCGTCGCCGTAGACCATCTGCTGGCCGTTCCAGAACGCGTTGTTGTAGCCGGCCCCGCCCGGCACGTCGTCGTAGTTGACCGTCGACGTGATCGCGGCGTTGTTGCCGTCGTAGCTGCTCCGGCCGTGGGTGTTCTTGTAGTAGTCGAACGTCGAGACGGCGCCGTAGTGGGCGTCGACGGCGGCCGAGGCCGAGAAGCTGTTGTCGGCGTCGGTGACGTAGCTGCCCGGCAGGCTGTTGCCGCCGTTCGAGCTCATCGTGCGGATGTACTGGGGCCCGCGCGTGGTGTCGTAGAGGTAGTAGGCGCCGCCCGAGAGGAACGTCGGCAGCGTGTAGGTCCCGCCGAACAGGCTCGCGCCGGTCCCGGTCTCCGGCCCGGCCCACAGCGACGCCGAGGCGCGCCGGGCGTACGGTACGCCGGCCTCGGGCGCGGCGTCGACCGTGTGGATCGAGTTGTACCGGTGGATCTCGCGGCCGCTCTGGGCGTCGACGAACACCTCCCAGTTGGCCGGCGACGGCGACTCGACGTAGAGCGTCACGTGGTACGCCAGCCGGAAGTCGTCGTCGTGGGGGAAGACGACCAGCCGGGAGCGGGGCGTCCAGTCGATCCCGTCGGCGAGCGCGTCGGGGGCCGTCGACCGGCGGTACTCGACCGGGCCCAGGGCCCGCTTGGCCGCCTCGACCGAGGCCGCGGCACCGAGCGCCGGCGCCGTCCGGGCGCCGACGGCGTCCGGGTACAGGTCGCCGCCCCAGGCGTACACCTGGCCGTCCCGGAGGTGGAGCGCGCTCTCGGCGCCCCAGACGGGCACGCCGTCGACGGTCTGCTGGACGCGCACGTGGGTCAGTCCCAGCGCATCGGTCTCGGTCCGCGTCACCCGGACGTCGGGCGCCTCGTCGAACCCGAACGCCGCCGCGTGGGCCCGGAAGAACACGTCGGCGGACGGGGCCGGCCCGAGGTCGCCGGCGAGGAACAGCGGCACGTCGCGGTCCGAGTGCCACTCGGCCCGGTCGACCGACCCGAAGTCGGCCAGTCGGGACGAGCGGGCGTCCTGGGCGGACGCGATTGGGACCGCGAGCAACGCGGCGAGCAGGGCCAGGACCGGAGTCCGGCGGGCGAGAGCAAGGGGCATGGCGGGGTGTGGTGGGAGGGTCGCACCCCGGACTGGGTGCCGAGGCGCTGGAGCACGGTAGCCGCACTCGGATCCTTCACACAAGGCCAACACCCCCTTCACACGGCCCCTCAGCCAATCCTCAACAACGCCCGACCGGCTATCCGACTCGGAATAGGAGGTCTGGCTAGAATCCTCTAAACGGTGCCCTGATTGTCAAGAAACAGTGAACGGATGCGTGACTTAGGCCCCTGCGATCTGTGCCCTCCTGCCACTAGTCCGTCCGTCCTACCGGCATCGTCGTCGCGCACGTCGTGGCCGCCGCGTCGCACTCAGGTCGGAGGCCGACCGCCGTCGCTCGCGTCAGCGGAGACGGCGGCCTGACCCGACTGGGCCCGGCCCTCTCCACCCCGGCGCCGAGGTGGGCGGCCCCAGCGGACGCGCCTCTCCTGCGCTCCGCGCAGAACCCCGCCGGGCGTGTCACGCTGGGCGGAGCGACCGCGAAGGACGGCGCGGGCCTCGCCCGTCAGAGACGTCGGGGCTGATTGCTGGAGCAGTCGCCCGGCCCCTCCGACGGGTCCCCAGCGCTCACGGCACGTGGTCACTCGTCTGGACGAGCGGACCGGGGCGCTGTTCTAGAACGCGCCCTGGGACTTGATCTGGAGGTAGCGGTTGACCGTGTCGACGGTCAGCCGCTCGGGCGTGGTCAGCAGCGCGCCGATGCCGTGGCGCTCGAGCGTCCGCGCGATCTCACGCTTCTCGACGGCCAACGCCTCGGCGGTCGCCTTGACGTAGACGTCCTCCAGCCGCTCGGCCGGGGCGGCGAGCAGGTCGCGCAGGCCGGTGTTCTCGAACAGGACCACGACCAGCCGGTGGCCGCGCGCGATACGCCGGAGGTACGGGAGCTGGCGCTCCAGCCCGGTGACCGTGTCGAAGTTGGTCAGGAGCAGGACCAGCGAGCGCTGGCTCAGGCGCCCGCGCAGCGTCGCGTACAGCCCCTCGAACGACGGGTCCTGGTAGCCCGGGTCGAGCCGGTAGAGCGCGTCCAAGATGGCTGCGAGCTGGCCCCGCCGCCGGTCGGGCGGGACGACGGCGTGGACCTCGCGGTCGAACGCGACCAGCCCGGCCCGGTCGGCCGTCAGCAGCGCCGTGTTGAGGACGACCAGCGCCGCGTTGACGGCGTGGTCGAGCAGCGTGAGCCCCTCGAAGGGCGACCGCATCGCGCGGCCCATGTCGAGCGCGACCACGACCGGCTGCTCGCGCTCGTCCTGGTACGTGTTGACCATCAGGCGCGGCTCGAACGCGCTCCGTCGGGCCGTCGCCTTCCAGTTGACCGACCGGCGGTCGTCGCCGGCCACGTACGGGCGGACCTGGTCGAACTCCATCGTGTGGCCCCGCCGCCGGACCCGCTTGACGCCGACCTCGCGGAGCCGGTCGCTCTCGGCCAGGAACGCGTACCGTTTCATCTGCTGGATCGACGGGTAGACGACGGCCTCTCCCCCATCCGCGGCGGCGAACCGCCGGGCCATCAATCCCAGCGGCGACGAGGCGTAGGCCAACAGCCGGCCGAACGCGTAGGCCCCGCGCCGGGTCGGCCGCAGCGTGTACCCCAAGCGAGCGGTCCCGCGCGGCGCGACGGCGACCACCCGACCGTCACCGCGCTCCTGAAATTGGACGGGCACCTCGTCGATGACGCGGGCGGAGACGCGGAACGGGTACCGGCTCCGGACCTCGACCACGACCTCGTTGGGGTCCCCCAGCGAGAGCTTGTCCGGCACCTCGCGCGTGCCCTCGACCGCGCCGCGCGTCCCCCACAGCAGCACGCCGTCGGCCACGACCAGCACCGCCAGGACCAGCGCGCCGAGCTGGGCGGCGACCAGCAGCGGCGGCCACACGAACGCGAGCACGAACGCGACGGCCAGCCCGAGCAGGGCCCAAAACGGGCGGGCGGTGAGAAAGAGGTCTCTCACGAGGGGGATGGGGCATGGGGCAACGGCTGGGCGCCCCCCGGAGGCGAGACACCGGCCCGAGCCGGCCTGGCCGTCCGGCCCGCAACGCGAGCAGGACGTGCCAGGACGGAGGCACCGTCCCGTGCCTCGTGCCTCGTGCCCCTCGCCTTCATCGCGGCACCTCGATCTCCTCGATGATCCGCCGCAGGACCGTCTCCGGCCGGACGCCCTCGATGTCGCGCTCGGCCGTGAGCAGGACGCGGTGGCGGAGCGCGGGCGCCACGATGGTCCGCAAGTCGTCGGGCGTAGCGAAGTCGCGGCCCGACATGGCGGCGACGGCCTTGCCGCCGCGGACGAGCGCCAGCGTCGCGCGCGGGCTCCCACCCAGCGACAGCGCCGGGTGCCGCCGGGTCGCCGCGACGATGGCGGCGGCGTAGGCCAGGACCGGCGCCTCAACGCGGACCTCGCGGACGGCCGCCTGGGCACGCCGCAGCGCGTCGGCGTCCAGGACCGCCGAGACGCGCGTCTCGTCCATCCGACCCCCGAACGCCTGGAACCGCGTCAGCATCTCGACCTCCTCCGCCTCGGTGGGATAGTCGACGACGACCTTGAACAGGAACCGGTCGAGCTGGGCCTCGGGCAGCCGGTACGTCCCCTCGTGCTCGATCGGGTTCTGGGTCGCGACCACCATGAACGGGTCCGGCAGCGCGTGCGTCACGCCGTCGATGGTCGCCTGCTGCTCCTCCATCGTCTCGAACAGGGCCGCCTGAGTCTTGGCCGGCGCCCGGTTGATCTCGTCGATCAGGACGATCTGGGCGAAGATGGGGCCGGCGTGGAACTCGAAGGCGTGGCTGGCCGGCGAGAACACGCTCGTGCCCAGCACGTCGGCCGGCATCAGGTCGGGCGTGAACTGGATCCGGGCGTAGTCCAGGCCGGAGGCCCGGGCGAGCAGCTTGGCCGTCAGCGTCTTGGCGACGCCCGGGACGCCCTCGATCAGGGCGTGGCCGCCCGCCAGCAGGCACGCCACCAGCTCGTCGATCAGCCCGTGCTGGCCGACGACGAGCGTGCCGATGGCGGCGCGGAGCGCGTCGACGGCGTCGGCGACTGGCGCCAGGTCGGTCGTCGGGGCGAACGGGTCCGGGCCGTCCGCCTCGGTGCCGTCGCGGACCGCCCCGTCTGACGGCGGGGGGCCGGAGGCGAGATCGGACGTCTCGTCGGGGTCGTCGGGCGAGGCGAGGTCGGTCATGGCGGGCGGCGGTCAGACGTGGCGGAAGAAACGGGCGACGCGAGCGTCGAGGCGGACCAGGTCGTCGGGGGCGGGGCGTTGGCGGGCCCGACGGAGGGCGGCGAACAGCGCGAGCGCCTCGGCCTCGGGCACACCGGCGCGGGCCGCGGCCAGCCGGGCCGTCTCGGCGTCGAGCGCCGGCTCGGCGATCCGCAAGCTCGACCGGAACCGGTCGAGCACGTGGGCTTGGACGCGGCGCGCGAGCGCGCGGTCGTCGCGGTGGACGAAGTGCAGCCGGCCGACGGTCCGCGCGAACTCGCGCTGGGCGTTCGGCGGCGGGGCCACGACGGGCACGGCCCGTTGCCAGCGCCGGCCCCGGAAGGCGACGTACAGCACGCCGGCCAGCAGCAGCAGGCCGTACGCCCAGCGCAGCGCTGGCGTCTGAAGCACGAACCGCAACGGCGTCTGGGCATGCTCGCGGTAGGGCTTGTGGTAGTCGTCCCACCAGACCGGCTGGTCCGGGAGCGCCGCGACCAAGGCCGCCGCGTACGCCGGCCCATCGCCGTCGCCGGTCAGCGCGGCGTTCGAGACGGCGAGCGGGGTCGAGGAGACCAGGACCGTCCCCCGGCCGTGGCGGATCCGGGCGAGCGTCACCATCGACTCGGCCTCGTCCCACGGCCAGCGGCCGGTGCCCAGGACCTCGCTCCGTGTCGAGTCCAGGTCGATCACCTCGCCGCCGCGCACGTCGACCGGGAACGCGTAGGCCCCGGCGACGCCCGGCGAGACCAGCCGCAGCGTGTCCGGCCCGACCTCGCCCCGCAGCCCGAACGCGCCGACCGATCCGAACCCGCCCGCGACGACGGGGTCGACGAGCGCCCAGTCTTGGTAGGCCTCGATCCCGTCCGGGTCGTCCGCCTCCGGGTCGCCCCCTGCCAGGTCGTCCGCCTCGGCGGCCTCGTCGTCCGGCCCCCCCGAGCCGCCCACCGAGGGGGGCGCGGTCAGGGCCTGGGCGAGCGGGCCGGTCAGCTCGTGCGTCAGGACGGCCAGGACGTTGCCGCGGGCGACGAAGTCCAGCATCCGCCGGGCCTCGGCGGCGTCGGGCGCGACCGACTGGGCCACGACCAGGAAGGTCCGGCCCCGCGTCGTCGTGTCGGCTAGCCACTCGAACGTCGAGACGGCGACCGGCTCGACGGGTTGGCCGAGCCAGTCCGGGAGCGAGGCGTAGAACACCTCGGCGTCGAACGGCGCGTCGCCTCGGCGTTCGAGCCGCACGCGCAGGTCGAGCGGCTGGGGCCTGGACAGCTCGACGGCGACCAGCACGCCGACCAGCGCCGCCAGCATCAGGAGGTAGCCGCGGCCGCTCACGGCGTCGCCCGGTCGAAGACCGGGGCCAGCTCGGCGTACAAGGCCGGCGGGACGGGCCGCTCGCCGTACCACACGGCGTCGAACGCGCGCGTGGCCCGGGCGAACGGGGCCGCGTGGGCGGGGTCGGCCGCGGCCACCTCGGCGACGTACTGGCGGTTCGTCTTGTCGCGGCGCCAGACGAGCGCGCCGGCCGCGTCGAGCGCCTGGAGCAGCACGAGGTACCGCACGCGGACGGCCTGGCGGTGGTCGCCGGCGGCGAGCGCGTGGCGCAGGCGCGTGCCCAGGTCGACCACCGCGATGTCGTCGACGTCCAGCAGCGGCCCGGCGGTCCCGGTCCCGCCGCGCTGTCGGGCGAACACGCCGCCGCCCTCGGCGCGCAGCAGGCGCGAGACGGCCCACCCCAACAGGCCCACGGCCAGCGCGACCACGACCGCCCAGCGTCCGTCGGCCGTCGTGTTCTCGCGGACCGGGTCCCACACCGTCCGGCGGAGCCAGACCCAGACCCGCTCGCCCAGCGACGGGCCCTCGGCCTGGGGGTTGTCGTACTGGAAGTCGGGGTCGGCGCGGTAGGCCCCCAAGCGGGCGGGGGCCGGGCGCGGGCGGAGCGTGTCGGTCGCGGGCGGGGCGCCGTAGAGGTCGTCGCCCGGAGGCAGCGAGATCGGCGGCGGAGGCGGCGGGGCGGCGGGCGGCGGGGACGGCTGGGCGACCGCGGCGGACGCGGCGAGCACCGCGACGGCCCACCTCACGACCACCCGCCGCCTCGGAAGCCTCCGGGCGGGGGCTCGGGCGCGTCGTCGGGCGGAGGCCCCGAGTCCCCCAGCGGGTCCCCCAGCGGGTCCCCCAGCGGGTCCCCCAGCGGGTCCCCCAGCGGGCCGCCGAGGTCGCCGAGCGACGGCGGGGTCGAGGCGGGCGCCCCCGCCTCGGGGCGGCTCTGGCCCGACCGGGGCCGGACCGACGGGGTGTCGGGCGTGACCTCGCCCGCGAGCACGTCGAGGTCGTCGTGGAGGCGGGTCCCGTCGAGGTCGTCGACCAGCCGGCCGTGGACGAAGAAGATGGCGACGAGCGGCACCAGGTAGCCCGCGTACGAGACCACCTGGAGCGGGGCCATCACGGCGCCCATCATCGAGAACATGGCCGTCGGGTCGCTCTCGATCGTGTTGAGCCCGACCACCATCATCACGATGTAGAGCGGGACGGAGACCACCATCAGGACCACGTAGAACAGCAACCCGGCCAGCACGATCGCGCCGAACGTCGGTCCCCAGGACCCCTTGACGAGCACGCGGGCCCGCTGCCACGCGCCCACCACCGTCGGCTCCTCCAGCGTCCGCACGGCCAGCGTGACGCAGTAGTACGGGAACGACCACACGATCAGCCCCATCCAGGCCAGCGCGCCCAGGCACGGGACGACGACGATCACGGCCGACAGGACCGCCACGACGCCGTAGGCCAGCGACAGGCCGAGGAACGGCACGCAGCAGCCCGCGGGCCTCCTCCCACAACACGCCCGCCGTGATCTCCCCCGCCATCCCGTCCCGGTAGAGGCGGACGTAGCCGGCGGCGGCGGCCACCACCAGCGCCGAGCCGAGCAGCCCGAAGAGCAGGATCCCCGCGTAGGTCCCGTTGAACATCGCCAGCGGGTCGCTCTCCATCGCCGTCGGGTCGGCCATGAAGCCGGCCATCTGGTGGAGGTAGAGGCCGGTCGCGATGCCGGACGCGAGCGCGACCGGGGCCACGACCGCGACGTAGCTCCGCAGCAGCTCGCGGGCGTTGGCGCGGAGCAGCGCCAGCGTCGCGTTGAGCACGTCGCCCGCGTCGCGGGGGCGGCGGAACCGGAGGGCGCCGCGGTCGGGGAAGGCGTCAGGCATGGGGGGCGCGGCCGCGCACGGCCGGGAGAACGACGAAGTAACCGACGAGGGCCGCCAGCGACCCCAAGATCACGACCAGGCTCGCCGCGAGCGGCATGTCGGTCCGGCGCGTCACGACGCCCTCCAGCAGCGCGGCGACCAGGAAGACCGGCACCAGCCCCACCACGATCGTCAGCCCCCGCCGGGCGGCCCGCTGGAGCGCGACGAGCCGGGGGTAGGTCCCGGGCAGCAGGACCGCGTTCCACATCGTCAGGCCCGCGCCGCCGGCGACGACGATGGCGGCCAGCTCCAGCGTCCCGTGGATCATCACCACGCGGAGCCAGTCGGCGGCGAGCCCCTGGGACGCGAACAGGTGGGCGAAGGCGCCGACCATGATCCCGTTCGTGATCACGACCCAGCCGGTCCCGACCGACCCGCCGGGCACGGGCACGCCGGGGAAGAAGCCGGCGAACGCCGCGAACGACACGCGGACGTTGTTGAACGCGATGCCCAGCACCATGTCGATCTCGCGGGCGTCCTTGTAGACCGCGAACGGGTCGCCCGCCTCGACGTTGGCCTGGGACATGTTGACGTAGCCGTCGCCCAGGATCAGCCGGACGAACCCGGCGTCGCCCTGCGACGAGACCACGCCGACGGCGACCGCACTCAGGAACAGCACCAGCGAGGCGAGCAGGGCCCCGCGCGCGTGGTAGACGGCCAGCGGCACCTCGTGCGTCCAGAACCGGACGACCCGGCCCCGCTCCTCGCGCCGGTTCCGGTAGATCCGGGCGTGCGCTTGGGCCGACAGGTCGTTGAGGTAGGCCGCCGCCGCCGAGCCGGGGAAGAACGTCTTGGCGTAGGCCAGGTCGTCACCGAGGCGGACGTAGGCGTCGGCCAGCGCCTCGGGGTCCGCGCCGTCGGCGTCGAGCAGCGCTTCCAGGGTGCGCCAGGTGGGCGCGCGGCGGCGGACGAAGACGGCTTCGCGCAAGGCGGCGGCGGGGCGGGCGGACGGGCCGTCCAAGGTAGCGCCCGACCGACGCCGGGCCCCGGTTTCAGGCGCCCGGCGCCCGGCCGATACCCCGGGCGTCCCCTCCGGCCCCCCATGTCCGCCCCCGTCATCTCCACCTGGTCCTACGCCGGGCGCCCAGGCGAGGAGAGCGTCTACCCCCAGGTCGGCGGGCGCTCGTCCTCGACGTGGTTCCAGGCCGTCCACTGGCGGTGCGTCGTCGACTTTTTCGCGGCCAGCGCGCGCGTCAACCCCGACGCCCGGCACCGGCTCTACACCGACGAGGCCGCCGTCCCCGACGTCGACGGGTTCGACACGGCGGCGTTTCTCCGCCGGCACGGCGTCGAGACCGTCGTGCTGCCGTACGCGTCGAAGCCGCCGGCCGGCGACGTCGGCGCCTGGGCCGACCCGTTCTACGTGCTCGACGTCACGGCCCACCTTGCCGAGACGCTCGCGCCCGACGCCGTCTGCGTCCTGCTCGACTCGGACTGCGTGTTCACCCGGCCCGTCGGCCCACTAGTCGACGCTGCGCGCGAACACGGAGCGCTGACGTTCGACGCCCAGATCGGGCCGGACGAGGACCAGAACGGACTCACGCCCCGCCAGATGGGCCGGATCTACACCGAGCTCGGCGGGGCGTCTGGCGACGGGGCCGACCCGATCCCGGCCTACGTCGGCGGCGAGATCGTCGCCGGGACCGCCCAGGCGCTCCGGGCCGTGACCGCCGAGGCCCGGGCCGTCTGGCCCGAGAGGCTCCGCCGGCACGAGGCCGGGCTCCCCACGTTCAACGAGGAGGCCCACCTGCTCAGCTACGTCTACCACCGCCTCGGCCTGCCCGTGGGCACGGCCGACCCGTTCATCGACCGGATGTTCACCGGGTTCCGGGGCGCGACCGTCCGGCCGGGCCACCAGGACATGATGATCTGGCACCTGCCCAACGAGAAGCGGCTGGGCCTGCGGCGCCTCTTCCGGGCCGTCCGCGACGACGACTCGTGGTTCTGGGACGGCGCGCCGGACGCCGCCTGGCGCGCCCGCCTCGGTCGGACGCTGGGCGTCCCGGGCCGGACGCCGACCAAGTGGGCCCGCGACCTGGGCCGGGCCGTCCGCGACAAGGTCGAGCGGTTGCGCTGAGCGACGGACGCCCCCTCCGAAGCGGGGTGCCTCCTACCCTGCCCCGAGGCCGAGGTAGTTGTCCCGTCCGGGCACCACCAAGTTGCGGAGCCGGCCGGGCCCGATCGCGAAGCGGCCCAACGCCGCCCACGCTCGGAAACGGTCGGTACCGGCCAGCGGGGCCCGGCGGACCGCCCGGACGAAGTCGAGCGCTCGCCCAGCTGACGGGAGCATCCGACCAGACGGCCGGACGCCCGTCTCGTACTCGATGTAGTCCCTCCGCGAGAGGTGCCGCGCGCTCGCCGCGTGGTGACGTTGCTCGAACAGGACCTCGCTCGCGAACGCGACCGGCCCGCGCAGCAGGAGTTCCGCGCAGAGCGCGTCCTCCACTCCAGGCATCGCGAACGGACGCGTCTGGGCGACCGCCTGAGCGCGGAAGACTCCGTAGATGAGCCACTGCCCCGACTTGTCCTCCAGGAATCGAAACAGCCGACGGCCGGGGCTCTCGGCGCTGAGACTAGACTGGTCGCGTGGCGTCCAGGGCCACACGTCGCCCGCGTCGAGGAAGCCGCCGGCGTGGGCATCGTAGGGGTAGGGCGTGCCCTCGCCGTCGATCAGCGCGATCGCAGAGTGAGCCCCGACGGCCTCAGGCCGAGCGTCGAGCATGGCCAGGCAACGCTCGGCGTACTCGGGACGGAGACGGTCGTCGTGGGCGGCCCACTTCACGTGGGGCGCCCCCGTTTCGATGGCGAGCGCCATGGACCGGTTGAAGTTGCCGTTCGCCCCGAGGTTGACCGCGTTCCGATGGTAGAGGATGCGGGCGTCCGACGCGGCCGCGCGGCGGGCGATGTCAGCCGTGGCGTCGGTCGAGGCGTTGTCCGTGACGATGGCGGCCCAGCGCTCCTCGGTCTGCGCCTGGAGCGCAGCGAGCGCCTCAGCGAGATAGCGGCCCCCGTTGTAGACGGGGACGGCGAAGGCGATGCGGGGCGGTGAAGTCACGAGGCGGCGCAGGGAAGGACCGAGGCGGTCCCGTGAGGAATCGGCCGGTCACAGGGCGTCTTTAGGGGATCGCACGACCGGCCGACACTTCGCCCATGCTGAACGTCGCCCTCTACCTCGCCGACCAGAACCCGCACCGCGACCGGACGCTCGGGATCACGCGCGCCACCCTGTCCATCACCGACGCGATCGCCGGCCGAGTCGCGCTCCACGAAGTCGTCTCCGCCTCGTCGGTGGCCCTGCCGGCAGGCGTAGCCGAGACCACGACGCGCCTCCCGTTTCGGACCGACCACGGCCCCGGCCGGCTCGTGGGGGACGCTGCCCACGCTGCGTTCGCGTCCGTCCCCGCTGACGTGTGGTTCTACCCCAAGGGGTATGCGGCCTCGCCGCTCCGCGCGAGCGCGCCGACGCTCGCCCTCGTTCACGACACGATCCTGGTTCACTACCAGCAGCACTACCCCCAGGAGCGAAGCGGTGCGGCGTATGCGTACTGGACCCACCAGTTGCGCGCGACGCTCCGCCGCGTCGACCGCGTGGCTACGGTCTCCGAGACGGCGCGGCAGCAAATCCTGGCTTACTGCGACGCCGAGGCGATCCGTCCGCCCGTAGTCGACGTGATCTACGCGGCAACTCCGTTCGTTCGCCACGAGCCGGACGTTGGGCCGGAACCGTTCGTCCTCCATCTGGCCTCGGAGGCCCCGCACAAGCGCACGCGTTGGTTGCTGGAGGCTTGGGAGACGCTCGCAGCCTCGGGCCGCGACCTCCCACCGCTCACGTTGCTCGGCCGCCTCGACGCCGAGACCGAGGAACTCGCCGAGCGTCTCCCCTACGTCCGCCGGTCCGGGCGCGTCTCGGACGCCGAGCTGACGGCCCTCTTCCGCCAGGCGGTGGCGGTCGTGGTGCCCTCCGAGATCGAGGGGTTCGGGCTCCCGGTGCTCGAGTCGTACGCGTCGGGCACGCCTGTCTGCGTCACCACCGGGACTGCGCTCGAGGAAGTGCTGCGCTTCGGTACCGACCGCGGTCTGTTCCAGCTCGACGACCCGACCACGCTGGCCGACGCCCTCGACGACGTCACGACGATGGGGGTCAGCGAGATCCGGGGCGTCCAGGACCGGCTGGCCGAGGCCTTCTCGCCCAGTGCGCTCGGGGACCGCGTGGAGGCCGCCCTCCGCGCGACGGCGTCTGCCTAGAGCGCCCCGGAGACGGCATCGCGTTGAACGAGACTGCTCCGTGCCTGGAGGGTGTCAGGCTTCGGCGAGGAGGGCCTCGCGGGTCCCCTCTCGCGCGTCCGTGTCGGCGTCGAGGCCGAGCACCTGGGCGTAGAGCGCGTTGACCACGTCGCCGTTGGCCTGCCAGCTGAGCGCGCGCGCTTGCTCGATGGCGCCACGGCTGAGCCGGTCGTACAGGGGGGCCTGGGTGGCGAGGGTCGTCACCGCTCGGGCGAGGTCCTGCACCACTTCGTCCGGGGTGGTCACCGGGACCGGGAGGCCGCACTCGACCGAGCACACGTCGGCAGCTCCCTGGTGGTCGAGGTAGATGACAGGAAGTCCAGCCGACAGCGCCTCGAGCATCACGTTGCCCGACGTATCGCGCAAGCTCGTAAAGGCAAACCCGTCGACGTCGGCGTACAGGTTGAGGAGGTCGTCGCGTGGGATCCAGCCGCGCCAATCGACGCCGGGGACGTCTGTCAGGAGGGACGCCTCCGGCCCGTCCCCGACGACGATGAGCTCGACCTCGGGCCCGCCGCCGAGAGCGCCGGCGCGCAGCTGCTCGAGGGCGCCGAGCATCAGGTGGAGCCCTTTGGTCGGGTTGAGAACGCCGGCCCAGAGCAGACGGAACGGGCCCGGCTTCCGATCGGCCCACCGCTTCGGAGAGCCCACCTCACCGGTGCCCGTCTCCAGGTGCTGGCGGACCGTGACTCCGAGCACACGCTCCAAGTCGCGCTTGCCTGTCGAGTTGGCGGCCAGGAGCACGTCGGCCGCTTCGGCGGCCCGACGCACGCGTCCTCCCCGCAGTTGCACCCCGTTGAGGGCTGTCCGCACGCGCTCTGTCACGGCCATCTGAGGACCTGCCGAGTCGAGAAAGGCCGCCGGAGTGTCCTGGGTCCCCCCGACGGGCCCCCAAACGAATGGGACGTCGAGCTTCCACAACTCGCCGGGCTCTCGGTACCCGCAGAAGGTCGCCTGGTGGACGAGGTCGAAAGGGGCCTCGGCGTGGAGTCGCTGAGCCAGGCGGTAGGCCCGTCGCTGCCACAACCGGTAGCTCGGGTAAAACCCGCCCGGAACGCGCTGGAGGGCTCGCTCAAGAGGCGTGTCGTCCAAGACGTGGAACCGGATGGAGTCTGCGAGCCCGTCTCTTTCTACAGCGGCCTCAATGGCAGCCACCTCTTTCGCGTAGGCGTGGAGGATCACGTCGACCTGCCCAAACCGAGAAGCTTGGACCGCTCGGTTCCACCCCACGAACGACTCGGAGCCCCAGTTGGGCTGACAGGCGTAGGCCCCGAGCAGGATTCTCGGTCGTTGACTCGAACAGGCCACGGAACGCATGGGGGGAGGTGTCGGAGGGGTGTCGTCACGTTGCCGGCCCCGCGGGAGACCGAGCGGTCTAGGGGTCCGCTCCGTCACAAAAGGTCCACCATCGGCCCTGTTGAAGTGGTGTGGCGTGACAGAGGCCGCGCCCTTCACACCGTGCCGGAGGGGGACCACGACCACGCCGGGTCGGCTGTGGCAGGCGCTGGCGCCCTCACAGTGGGAGGAGCCGCCGGAGCCCACGCTGGGCCGGAGGTCGAGTTGGAGGGTGCCGTTTCGCTCATGTCGTCGAGCAGGTTCGGGTGGGTCTGGGAGAGCCGCGTCCCTGCCAGCCCAACTCCGAACACCACCCAGAACCAGACGGCGCCCATTGGGCCTTCCAAGTAGACGTCGAACGAGCCGTTGATGAACGCCGCGACCCAAAACGCACCGCACCCAGCGAAGAACGTGGCCCAGGCGTCGAGCCCCGCTCTCCGGGCCCGGCCGGCGGCCCGGCCGATAGACAGGAACCAAAGTCCCTGGACCAGCAGCCAGACCGAGAACATCGGGACGCCACCCCGGGCAAGCACGTTGAGGTGGGAGTTGTGGGGGCTGCGGAGTGACCCCTCGTCATCGACTTGGTAGCCGTCGTCGGTCGCCAGGTTGATCCCGAATCCCTTTCCATCGAGGAAGTACTCGCCCCCGAACGTGTACCCGACGATGCCCTTCCACCATTCCATCCGCCACTCGGCGGTGCCCTGGAGCTGGCTCTGCTCGCTTTGTCCGACCATGCTCTTCACGTTCTCCCAGAGTTGACCGACGGAGAAGTCGCGGTCTCCGTCGTTGACCGTCACCCCCGTCGAGCCGACGGCCACGCCCACCAGGACCAGCGCCGCACCGACGTAGACGAATTTTCCAAACCGGGCCGAGCGGGGCTTCCAGAGCGCGGCGAGACCCATCGCCAGCACGAACCCGAGCATTCCGCCCCTGGACGTCACCATGAGAGCGATTGAACCCGCGACCAAGCCGACCAGGACGAGGGGCCGGGGCCGGCTGAAGGTCCCGGCGACGTACACGGAGGCCAGGGCGAGTAGCACCAAGAGGTCACCCGGCTTGGTTTGGACGATCGCGACGGGGGCCCAGGGCCAGACCGGGACGTAGTTGGGAAAGATGCGGCCGAAAAAGTGTAGCGGGACCGCGACGAGGACGAGCCACGACACGACCGTCCCAAACTGACGGACCCAAAGGCGCAGCCGCTCGGGGTCGTGCAGTACCAAGCCAAAGGCGATCACCCCAAACAGAGCGTAGACCACGAGCATCCCGTCGCGAGCCGCGTCGATTCCCCACTCTGGAACCCCGAGGGCAACGCGAACGACGGCCCACCCGACGAGCAGGACGACCAGTCCCATCGGGAACGGTCGCACGAGTGACGGAGCGCGGTGGAGGCTCACCAAGGCCGCGAGCCCGAGGGCGAGGGCAATCTCGCCGATGAACAACGGCGGCACGCCCAGGTACGCGAAGCCACGCCCAGCCACCGCGTACCCGACCAGAACCACCCCCAGGAATCCCACGTAGCGATCCGCGAACCGGACCGGGGCGGACCGGACTGGGGGGGTGTACGAGAACGAGGGGGCGGCGTGCTCCATGGATCAGGTGGCGATGACGGGCTCCGCGACCGAAGCCGGGCGAGACGGCGTCTCAGCTTGGCTCGGCGGCGAGGGCGTGGCGACCGCAAGCCGCGCGGGCCGCACGAGGACGGCGATCTCGGTCAGCAACGCGATCACGTCGGAGAGGAGCGCTCCAACAACGCCGAGCGCGGCCGTCGCGACGAGCCCGACGGTCGCCGTCACGCCGACAGTCACCGACCGGGCCTTGAACACGAGGCGGGGTTGCTCGGCGCTCCGCACGATCGCGACGAGCACGTTGGCGCAGGCGGCTCCGACAGGAGCGAGAGCGAGCAACAGCAGGACAGGAAGGGACACAGCATATTGGCCGGCGTAGAGCCAGTCGACGGCCCACCGGCCGCCCAGCAGGATGAGCGACCCGTAGGCCACCGACAGGACGGCGAACGCCGTCCCCACGCCCCGGACCGTCCGTCCCAGCTCGCCCGGGCCCGGGCGCGGACGAACATCGGGCAGCGCCATCACGCTCAGTGCCGAGAACACCTGCAAGGCGGGCATCGCCAGGTTGTAGAGCGCTCGGAGCGTCCCGCTCGCCTCCAGCCCGATGAAGATCGGCAGCACGAGCAGCGGCGTCGCCCCGACTGACCCACTCCAAGCACGCCCGTCGGCGCAGACCACCGGCCGTACTCGACGTGCGCGGCGCGCGCGTCGGCGACGCGAGGCGCGGCGTCAGGGCGCGACGCGGCGGCGAACAGTCCGAGACGGACGCGCCAGGATGCCCGACGCGACCGCCGACGCCGCACCGCCATCAGGGCGAACCCGGCCGGGCCGGAGAGCACGCTCGACGGATAGAGCGCCGTAGGCCCCGCCGAGCAGGATGCAGCGACGTAGACGCGTGCCCGCCGCCGACCGCCCAGTCGGGCCGCTCGACGGCGTAGCAGGCGCGGCGCATCAGCCACAGCGCCAGGATGACGCCCGAGGCGACGGCCAGCGTCACGAACTCGGCCAGCAGCCGGTGCTCGCCCATCGCCCACGCGACCGCCGCCGACGACGGCCAGGACAAGCGCCGGCACCAGCGAGAACACGACGTGCGCGCCGAGCAGAGCCCGGAGGTAGGCCGCCGGTCCGCTCCTTGAACTTCCCCGCCCCGAACACCAGCATCGGCTCGACGAACAACCCGCCGTGGACGGTCCCGGCGAGCAGGAACACTGCGAAGGCCACCGCGAACGCGCCATAGGCCTCCGGCGAGAGCCAGCGCGCCAGCAGGACGTTGACCACGAAGTTGGCCCCGGCGAACAGGGCCTGGTCGAGCACGCTCCACGCCCCCGACCGGGCCCAGCCGCGAGGGCCCGCCGGCCGGAGAGCTCAGCCACAGGTGTCGGGTCGCTCGGTCACTGGGGACCCCGAGCGCCGGGGCCGCCGGGCGGCGCGCTAGCGCCGCACCAGGAGGTCGTACAGGAACGCGACCGTGCCCGCCGCGCCGATCACCGTCACGGCATCCTGCCAGCCGAACCGGCGCCGCTCGATGACCTCCACCAGAGCGCGTCGTCGTGGCGGAGCGGCGGGATCACGGCCGGGTTGGCGGCGGCGTCGGCCAGGAGCGCGCCGTAGACCATGCCCGTGCCGGGCCGGATCAGCCGCAGTTCGACGCGGCGGTCGCTGTTGCGGTCGCGGACGTCGACGCGCGGGCCGCCGCGACGAGCGCCAGAAGCGGCGCAGGTCGGTCTCGTCGGCGATCTCGTAGAGGCCGGGGTTCACGACGGCGCCCTCGACCTGGATCTGGATCGTCGCCTCGCCCGGGAGGTGGTGCCGGTAGTAGCCCGGCGCGGTGCTGACGGTCTGCTCGCTCTGGCCGATGCGGGTCACGGGCCGCTCGCCGCCGCCGGGCAAGGACGAGGTCGTGGGCTGGGCGAGGGCGAGGGCCGGCGCCAGGCCGACCAGGAGGAGGATGCGTCGCATGAGGAAGAGACAGGAGGATCGGTGGTGGGTCGAGGCGGCCGTCAGCGGGCCTTGGGCGGGGCGTGGCGGACGCCCGCCGTCGACTTGAAGCCGACGGCGCGGCGCGGGTCGAACCGGTTCAGCACCGCGCCGACGCGCGTCAGGCCGACGCCCGAGCAGTTCGGTCGCGACCTGCGTCATGGCGTCGAGGTCGGTCTGGCCGGCCTCGCGCGACCAGCAGGGCCGCGTCGGCGTGGGGCGCGAGCAGCGCCGCGTCGGCGGAGGCGAGCGCCGACGGGGTGTCGACGATGACGATGTCGAACGCCTCGCGGAGGTGGAGCAGCAGCGCGCCGATCTGGTGCGGCGCCCACATCTGGTCGGGCGCGCGTCGCCATCTCGCGGGGCGTCATGGCGAGCAGGCCCGGGACGGCCGTGCTCCAGTAGACCAGGTTGGACTCGGGCGGCCCCTCGCCCAGCGGCGCGCTGGTCGCCGAGCCCGAACAGGTCGCCGACGGCCGGGTGGCGGAGGTCGGCGTCGACCAGCAGCGTCCGGCGGCCGGCCTGGGCGGCGGCGATGGCGAGGTTGGCCGCGACCAGGCTCTTGCCCGACGTGGGCGTCGGGCCCGCCGACGAGCACGACCTGGGGGTGGGCGCCGCCGCCGGCGTACAGCCCGGCGTGGACGTGGCGGAACGCCTCGGCCTCGGGCGCGAACGGCGCGTCAGCGTGACCAGGCCCGGGTGGACGGCGCGTCCCCTCGATCTCCTGGCGCCCGCCGCGGAGGGCGTCGGTCAGGTCCGGCGATCGTCCCGATCACGGCGAAGCCGTTCTCGCGAAGCTCGTCGGGCGTGCGGACGTGGCGTGTCGGTCTGGAAGCGCAGGAACGCGAGGCCGAGGCCCGAGCAGGAAGCCGGCGATCCCGCCGAGCGCGAGCGACAGCACGAGGCTTGGGCGAGGCCGGCTCGCGCGGGCACCTGCACCTCGCGGAGCACCTGGGCGAACCCGAACTCGGTCGTCTCGGCCAGCTCGGCGCGGTCGTACTCGCTCGCGAAGCTGGATGAGCGTGGTCTCCGTGGCCGTCCGCTGGCGCTCGAGCTGGCTCGAGCTCGACCTGCTGGCCGGGGACGGCGCGGAGCTGGCTGCGGGCCTCGCCGAGCCGCTGCGACAACGTGGACGCGCGGGCCTCGGCACCGGCCAGTTCGGCCTGGACGGACGAGATCTGGCGCTGGAGTTCGGCGACGTAGGCCTGGCCGTTCGAGCCCTCGCTCGCGAGGTCGAGGCCGCCGGCGGCGACGGCCGCGTCGGTCTGCGATCCGATCCGGCGCTGGCGGTCGGCGCGGAGCCCACGCAGGCGCGTGTCGATCCGAGCCACGTCGGGGTGGCCGGTCGGGTCGCCGCGCAGGTCGGGGTTCTGCTGGTAGATCTGCTCCAGCAGCCGCTCGAGCGGGCGATCTCGGTGTCGAGGTCGGTCGTCTCGACCGCCGACGGCACGGCGGCGCTGCGCTCCAGGCGCTGGGGGATCGAGGCGAGGTCCTCGCGGAGCTGCCCGAGGCGGGCCCGGTGGGTCTGCGCCTCGACGCGGGCCATGTCGAGCTGGCCCTGGAGCTGCCCGATCTGGCTCACGTTGACGCGCGTCTGCTCGTCGAGCCCGGCGGCGTTCTCGGCCGTCATGAACCGCTCGAGCTGGTTGCTCGATCTCGTCGAGCTCGCCCTCGCGGCGGGCGATCTGCTCGTCCAGCACCTCGCGCGTCCGCGTCGAGCGCGATCGCGCGAGGTCGACTGGGTGAGCGCCTCGTACTCGGCCGTGTAGAGGCGGGCGATGAGCGCGGCCTCGTCGGCCGCTGCCCGCCTCGGCCTCCACGCGGATGGCGTCGGCCTGGTCGGCGGCCTGGCTGATCGTGACGACCTCCTCCTGGAGGTAGTCGGCCAGGGCGTCGACGGTGACCGGCTCGCCGTAGCGCTCGCCGGCGGCCTGCACGACCGTCGAGAACGCCGGGCCTCGGGCCGGCGAGCAGCGTCTCGGCCGTCCGCTCGGCGATCTGGGGCGCCTGCTGGAGGATGAGCCCCTGGTTGACGACGCGCGAGACGTCCTCGCCGGGCGCCTGCGCGACGCCGCCGACGCGGTCGCCGTCGCCCGGCGCGATCAGCAGGACGCTGTGGGCCTTGTACGTCGGCGGGGTGAGAGGCCGTGGGCGGCCGCCCGCGACCAGGCCGAGCAGCGTCAGGCCCACGATGAGCGGCCAGTGGCGGCGGAGCATCCGCAGCGTCCGCTGGACCGACTGGCGGGCCTCGTCGCGCGGCGCGGCGGCGGTCGGCGGCGACGAGGGCGGGAGCGCGGGCGGGCCGCTCGGCCGGAGCGCCGGGACCGACCGCGGACCGGCGCGAGCGCCGTCGACGCGGCGTCCGCTCGTCGAAGTCGATGTGGAACCCCTCGTCGGGGTCGTAGGCGAGCGGCGTCGGCGCCGTGCCGTCGTCCGGAACGGGTCGCCGAGTTGGACGGCGTCGGGGGCCTCGACGGCGGGCACGGGCGGCTCGACGGGACGCTCGGCCGGCGCCGACGCCGGCGGCCGGCGCCCACTGCAGCGGGCGCCCAGTCGGGGCGGCGACGCCCGAGCGCCGACGCCGTCGCCGGCGAACGCGAGATCCTCGAACACGGCGTCCTCGGCGGAGTCGTACGCGCCGGTCAGCGGCGGGAGCGGGGCGGTCAGTCGGGGGACGGTCGGACATGGGTGCGGCGGGGGGCCCGGGGTATCGGCGGGCGACGGAGACAGCTTCAACACCCGCGTCCGCGCAAGCGGTACGCTCCGCCGCCCGCCGGGCGCCTTGACGCCGCCCGATTGGCACGCCGGGCCGACAGGCCGCCTGGTATCGGCGCCGGACTCGCCGCTCCGCGGCCATGACCGCTGCGTCTCAGACCGTTTGACTTTCGACCGTCTCCGGGACCATCTGGCCCCTCACACCGACGGCGACGGGCTCGTCTGCGGCTCCGCGCCGCGCCGCCCGTCACACGATCAGCATGCAGTCGCCGTAGGAGTAGAACCGATAGCCCTCGCGGACGGCGTGGCGGTACGCGGCCATCACCGCCTCGCGTCCCGCCGAACGTCGCCGTCAGCACCAGCAGCGACGACTGGGGCAGGTGGAAGTTGGTCAGCAGCGCGTCGACGGCGCGGAAGCGGTAGCCCGGCGTCACCGTCAGGTCCGTCGGGCCCGTCGACCGGGTGGAAGCGCCCGTCGGCGTCGGCGGACGTCTCGAGCGCGCGCGTCGAGGTCGTGCCGACGGCGACGACGCGGCCGCCGGCCTGGCCGGACGCTCGTTGAGCGTCGCCGGCCGTCGCGGGCGACACCTCGATCCGTCTCGGCGGCGACGCGGTGGTCGCGCAGGTCGTCGGCGCGGACGGGCTCGAACGTGCCGTAGCCGACGTGCAGCGTGACCTCGGCCGTGACGACGCCGCTGCGCCCGGAGCGCCGTCGACGGTGCTCGGGCGTGAAGTGCAGGCCGGCGGTCGGCGCGGCGACGGCGCCGCGGCGGCGGGCGAACACCGTCTGGTAGCGCTCGCGGTCGGCCGCGTCGGCGCGCGCGGTCGACGTAGGGCGGCAGCGGCATCCGGCCGACGGCGTCGAGCGCGGCCTCCTCCGCCTCGGGCGTCGAGGCGGCGCCCCCTCGCGCAGCAGGCGGACGCGGCGGCGGCCGCTCTCCTCGACGGCCTCGACCTGCGCGCCGTAACGCCGTCGGCGAACAGCACCTCGGCCCCGGCGGTCAGCTTGCGGCCCGGCTTGGCGAGGGCCGACCACGTGCCGTCGGGCGGGCCGCTCGATCAGGAACAGCTCGGCCCGGCCGCCGGTCGGCCGCCGCCCCACCAGCCGCGCCGGGACGACGCGCGTGTCGTTGAACACGAGGGCGTCGCCCGGCTCCAGCACGTCGCCGAGGTCGGCGAACAGGCGGTCCTCGACGCGCGCCGGTCGCGCGGTGCAGGACCAGCATCCGCGAGCCGTCGCGCCGCTCGGCCGGCCGCTGGGCGATCAGGCCGTCCGGCAGGTCGAAGGCGTAGTCGGCGAGGAGGGCGTGTCGGGCACCGGGCGTGAGGCAATAGGAGGCGCAAGATCACGCCTCTCCGCCCCGTGCCTCGATTCCTCACCCCTGTCCTCACAACTGCGCGGCGCGGCGTCGGACGGCGGCGAACTGGCCGTCGTTCATCCGCAGGCCGCGGCCGTCGTACTGGCGCGCCAGCTGGCGGACCGTCTGCATCCGCTCGGACGAGAGCGGGTGGGTGCGGAAGAAGGCGACGCCGCCGCCGCGCTCCTGCGACGCGAGCCGCTCCAGGAGGTCGGCCAGGCCGTCGGGGTCGTAGCCCGCTGCGGGCCATCAGCTGGACGCCCGATCCGGTCGGCCTCGCGCTCGTCGGCGCGCGAGAACGACGCGAACGCGCCCTGGGCCGCGATCTGGGCCGCGATCCGCTCGACGCCGCCGCCGACGCCGCCAGCACCGCGCCAGCGATGCTGGTTCGTCTCCTGCGCCTTCGACAGCCGCTGCGTGCCGTGGCGGGCCGCCCCGTGCGCGACCTCGTGGGCGATGGCGCCCGCCAGCTCGCCCGCGCTCCCGACGTTCTCGATCAGCCCGGTGTTGATGTAGACGAGCCCGCCGGGCACGTTGAACGCGTTGATGGCGTCGTCGCGGACGACGTAGAACCGCCACGGCGGTTGCCGAGCGGCGGTCTGCCGCACCATCGCCTGGCCGATCTGGTCGACGTAGCGGGTCAGCGTCGCGTCGTTGGTGAGCGGGAGCTGCTGGCGGAGCTGGGCTTCGAGCTGGTCGCCCGGCCTGCCACTCCTGCTCGACGGAGTAGTAGTTGGCGCCGCCGAGCGTGGCGCAGCCGGCGAGCGCGCCGAGCGTCGAGGGCCAGCGCGGCGAGCAAGAGACGGGGGGACATGGCGGTGAGGGGTGGTGGGGGGACGAGAACGCAGCCACCGCACGGGCGCGTTCCCGGGACCCAGCCGCGCACCGGCCGCACCGGGTCACGCGGCTCGCCCCTCTCCTCTACTCGTGCCGCCCCGCCCACCTCGGCACCGAGGCGGGCCCGGTCGGGGCCTGTCGGCGCGGCGGTCCGGGGCCGAGGGAGGCTCGCCCTCCGATGCCACCCTGCCCACCTTGCCACCGAGGTGGGGGCACTCGCCGGGTGGTGCGAGTCCAGGCGGGCGCGTCTCGCGTTCTGACGCACGCTGCCATCCTCTCGGGAGTGCCACACAACTGAAGGCCCGTTAGCCGCGAAGAGCAAGGGCCGCTGGCGGTAGTCCGGAGCGAAACGCCGCCGGTTGAACAGCGCCAAAAAGCTAGAGTCCTTCGTCGGCGTGCAGACGCGGGGTACGCGTCGTTGCGTTCTCGAACGTCGTCGGCCTGCTTGAGCATCGGAAGGCCACGGCAGCGACTCAGGGGCTGGCCGGGCCATCCCTGCCGATGAAGCGCTCCTTCCCGTGCAGGAATCCGATCGCGCGCGACACGTTGCGCCGGACGCTCTCATCCGTCTTTAGACGGGAGAGATACCGAACGATCTCCGCCCTGCGGGAGGGGGGCAGACCGTCGTAGACCCGCCTCGCGGCGTCGTCCTCTTCCAGAGCCGCGACTAGCAGCGGGTGAGGCTCTATCGTGCGATCACTTGGGTCGAAGGCGATGGAGAGTTCGAGGCGCTCGCCGATGCGCTGGGGAGAACCGGGGAGCATCACCGTGTTGACGTAGAGCCGCCATGCGCCCCTGAACCTGACGAGCGTCTGCTGGAAGGGCTCCCCGTTGACGACGCCTCTAATCGGGATGGGGCCGCTGGTCTTGCCCGCTCGCTCGAACAACCTCTCTAGGACGTCTTGCGGGACGGGCACGAACGGGTTGATCCCTACGACCTCTAAGTTCGCGATGAAGCTGCGCATTGCTTTCCGGTCTGGTGTGGAGCCTGCCGGGAGGTGCATGACAGCAGTTGGACGCTCAGCCGCGACAGGCTGAGGCACTGGCGGTTGAGACGAGCAACGTAAGCGCCGAGTCCCATCGAAGCCAAGAACGCTAGGGCCTATCGTCGGCCTGCAGCGGCGAGTTCTACGGCTTGGCGGAGGTCGCTCCAGACGGCCGTCTCCCGAATACTTGCCACCCATTCGCGGACGGCTGCAACCAAGACCGAAGACTACCGTCATCGAACCTGGCGTCTAGCACTTGGTCCACCAGCGAGCCGTCGAGGTTGACCTCGGGCTCGAACTCTCGATTGAGCAGAGAGGCGAGGTCGAGCACGACGCCCGCTGCGCCGTCTGGGGTCGCCAGGGACGGCCAATCCGTCGTCACTCGGTACCGCACCGCGGCCGAGTCCACATCTGGCTCTTGTCCCCGCCAGACCACTCGATAGAGGCCGTCGCGACGTTCGAGCACGGCCCTCCAGCTGGATTGGCAGAGCGAGAGCGTGAACCGTAGGTCGTCGGGCTGGAGGCGGTTGCGCTGTATGACCCAGTCGCTCGGGTCTCTCGTGGCCCACGAGACGTGGAACCCCCACAGCGAGTCGCTCGGAGGGCGAAGACCGAGCCGTTGGCCGAGCGAGAGGGCAGATTGAGGAGGGCCGGTCAATGGATGTTCCGAAGCCGCAGAACAGATGGACGCTCAGCCGCGTGAAGCTGAGGGCACGGCGTTCGGCCGAAGCGGTGGAGACGCCAAAGCTACGGACGGCCGAGGACGCTGACGCTTCACGTCAGCCTGCAGCGGCGGGTTCTACCGTGACGGGCCTACGACAACTGAGCCGGACTGATCTTCCCCGCCTCTATCAAGGCCGCGCGCTGCTCGATCCTCGGGTACAGAGTGTCGAACCGCTCGCCGTCCCAACCCCACTCCTCTCGGTAATAGTCCCGCTCTTTCATTTCCCCGTCTGCGAGATCGAGCGCGAGGTGGAGCGTCGCCATCTCCACGTCAAGCGGTTCCGCCAACTTGTACGCCATGTGGACGGCTCGGTCTACGAACCCGCGTAGAACGTCTCTGGGGAGCCAATAGGTCTGGTCCATATCTGGCGTGGTGGAGTCGCGGTAGAACCAGTAATTATGCGGACGGCGGCAGGATAACGCGCCGGATCAGAGCGGAGCCGGCCGGGAGCATACACCCCCCACCGCCGCAACGGGCCCTTTACAGCGACCCAAGCGGGAGCCCCCACCCAACGACCCCGTCCGCCTCGGTGCCGTGGCGGAGGGACCCGGGACCGGTCGCGCGACTCCCCCCGCCTCTCGCCCGAGGCGGCGGGGTCAGGGCTGGGCGACGATCGCCAGGACGGCGTCGCCGTACTGCTCCCACTTGGCCGGGCCCACGCCCGAGACCGCCAGCATCTCCGCCTCGGACGTCGGGCGGGCCTGGGCGATCCCCCGCAGCGTCCGGTCGTTGAAGATCACGTAGGGCGGCACGCCGCGCTCCTGGGCCTGCCCGGTCCGCCACTCGCGGAGCGCCTCGAACAGGACCTCGTCCGGCCCGTCCAGCTCGACGGCCTCACCTCGGGACGCGCGGCCCCGCGAGCCGAACGCGGGCACCTCGACGTCCAGCGTCTCGCGGTGGTCGAGCGCCTGGTCGCCGAGCGGCGTCAGCTCCACGATGGGGTACTCGTCACCGCCGATCCGGAGGTAGCCCTTGAGCAGCAGGTCCTTGTAGATCCCGTCGACCGAGCCCTGGCCCATCGTCTGGAGCCGGCCGAAGTAGGGGTGCGACTCGTACTTGTCCATGCCCTTGGCCTTGGAGCCGGCCAGGATCTTGGCCAGCGTCAGCCGGCCGACGGGCCACCGCATCCGGCGGACCGCGTCGAGCAGGCCGAGCGCCACGCGCGACGCCATCGGCACGTCGTCCCACTCGGGGACCTCGCCCGGCGGGCGGTCCCGGAGGCGGGCCTGCTGGCGGCACGCGTCGCAGCACGTCTCGGCCGGCACCAGCGTCTCGGCGTCGTCGCCGAAGTGGTCCAGGATGGTCCGCCGCCGGCAGTCCGAGGTCTGGGCGTAGCGGACGATCCCCATGAGCGACTCCTGCTGGTCGCCCCGGTGCTTGTCGACCGACTTCAGCGCCTTCTTGACGTCGCGGTCGGCCCACTCGCGGGGGAGCCAGCGCGCGGGCCCGGCCCGGTCGTCGCGCTCGCCGAGCGCCCCGGCGCTCACCAGCCGGCGGAGCACGTTGGGCAGCTTGGACGCGTGGACGCCCGTGTCCTCGCTCATCGCGAGCAGGAAGTCGGCGTCGGACGTGCCGGCCGTCGGGTCGTACGCCTCGCCCATCGCTGCGACCTCCTCGTCCAGGCGCGCCGAGGCGCGCTTGACGTGGTTCCAGGTCTTGCGCAGGTCGTCGACGGTCGGCGCGCCCTGCTCGATAAACCACTCCTTGAGCTGGCGGTCCTGGGGCGCGTAGAGCAAGAGCGCGACCGCGGGCTGGCCGTCGCGGCCGGCGCGGCCGGCCTCCTGGTAGTAGCTCTCGAGCGTCGACGGGATCGACCAGTGGGCCACGAACCGGACGTCGCCGCGGTCGACGCCCATCCCGAACGCGTTCGTCGCCACGACCGTCTGGAGCCGGCCGCTCACGAACTGCTCCTGGACGTGGGCCCGCTCGGCGTCCGGCAGGCCGGCGTGGTACGCCTCGCACGGCCGGCCGACCTGCTCGCGGACGAACCGGGCGATGGCCTCGCAGTCCTTCCGGGTCGCGACGTAGATCAGCCCCGCCTCGTCGGGACGGGCGTTGAGGAAGCGGTGGAGCACCTGGCGTTTCTGGTCGGCCGTGGCGGTCGCCTTGACCTCGAACGTGAGGTTGGGCCGGTTGAACCCGGTGACGAGCCGGGCCGGGTCGCGCAGGTCGAGCTGGGCGGCGATGTCGTCCTGGACGCGCGGCGTAGCGGTCGCCGTGAGCGCCACGCACGGCGGGTCGCCCATGCCGTCGCCGGGCCGTGGCGAGCGCGAGGTAGTCCGGCCGGAAGTCGTGGCCCCACTGGCTCACGCAGTGGGCCTCGTCGACGGCCAGCAGCGCCACGCCGACCTCCCGCAGCGTCCGCTGGAACGACGGCAGGCGGAGCCGCTCGGGCGCGGCGTAGACCATCCTGAGCCGGCCGCTCCTCAGGTCGCTCAGCACCTCGCGCCGCTCGGTCTGGCTCTGGGACGAGTTGACGAAGGCGGCCGAGATGCCCCGCGCCCGGAGCGCGTCGACCTGGTCCTTCATCAGCGCGATCAGCGGCGAGACGACGACCGTCACGCCCTCGGGCTTGAGCAGCGCCGCGAGCTGGTAGACCAGGCTCTTGCCCGCGCCGGTCGGCATCACGACGAGCGCGTCGCGGCCCTCCAGGACGGGGCGGATCGCGTCCTCCTGGCCGGGCCGCAGGCTCTCGAACCCGAAGTGCTCCTGGAGGGCGGCGCGGAGGGCGTCGGGGGCGACGGGAGGCGGGGCGGTCACGGTCGAAGCGGGGGCGGACGGACAGGGTACGACGGGCGGACGCTCCACGATGGGCCCGCCCGGCTGACAGGTCGGGTGTCAGACGGCCGCTCCGTGTCGATCCGTCGAAGAACGCGCGCGTGCCCCGCCTCGACGCCGAGGTGGGCCGACCTGGCCTCTTGGCCGAACCCGGGGAGGCCTCCGCCTGCCCTCACCCCACGTCCGGCTGGCTGCTCTCGCAACGAGCCGTCGCCGCCGGCGCGGGATGGCTCGACAGAAAGACGAGAGAAGCCGAGTGCTCGCGAGCACCCGGACGCGGTCTCACTCCCAGCGCACCACGATGGACACCTCCGCGACGTCGTCCGCGAACCGGATGGTCCGGGTCGTGCCGGCCCGCTGGCCGCGGGCGTAGTCGCGCAAGGCGAACCGCCCCGAGGTGAACATCAGGTCGTCGCCCACGTTGTCCGAGTCGGAGACGTCGAGCCAGAGCGAGTCGCGGAGCCGGGCCCGGCCGTCCTGGTCGGCGCGGGGGCCCAGCGTGATCGGGAGGTCGCCGTCGACGTTCTCGCGCACGTCGGTCCGGAACACGGACCGCGAGTAGGGCGCGAACAGCCCGCGCTCGGTCGTCCGGACGTCGACGTAGACGTCGGGGAAGTCGCTCCGGGTGGGGCTGTCCCAGGGCCGGTCGAGCGGGAGCCGCGTGACCGTGGCGCTCTCGATGACCGCCTGGCGCGCGCCGTCGGACGGGCCGCACGCCGCCAGCGCGACGAGCAGGGCGAGAGCGAGGCGGGGCATGGCGGGTCGGGGGACGGGCCGAAGGGTACGGCCGGCGCCGAGCCAACGGCGGTCGCCCGGGGGCGGAGCCCAAGCGACCGCGACCTCCTCCGCCTCGGCCCCGAGGCGGGCAGGGTCCGCGGGCCCGGCCGGCGGGCGGGGCGGGCGGGCCTCCCCGACCGTGGCCGTCGGGCCTAGCTTTCGGCCATGCCCGACCTCACGCCCCGCTCCGCCCTCGTCGAGCGCCAGACGGCCGAGACGACCGTCCGGCTCGCGCTCGACCTCGACGCCCCCTCGCCGACCTACGACCACCGCACCGGCGTCGGCTTCCTCGACCACATGCTCGACCTGTTCGCCCGGCACGGCCGGTTCGGGCTGACCGTCGAGGCCCAGGGCGACCTGCACGTCGACGACCACCACACGGTCGAGGACGTCGGGATCTGCCTCGGCCGCGCGCTCGACCAAGCGCTGGGCGACAAGGCCTACGTCACGCGCTACGGCGCGGCGACGGTCCCGATGGACGAGGCGCTGGCCCGGGCCGTCGTCGACCTCTCCGGCCGGTCCTTCCTGGTGTTTCAGGCCCGGTTCGACCGCGAGCGCGTCGGCGACCTGTCGACGGAGCTGGTGGAGCACTTTTTCTGGAGCGTCGCCGAGCACGCCCGGCTCACGCTTCACCTGGACGTGCTCCGGGGCAAGAACGACCACCACCGCATCGAGGCGCTGTTCAAGGCGTTCGCCCGGGCGCTCCGCCAGGCCGTCGACCGCGACGGCGCCGGCGACCGGATGCCGAGCACCAAGGGGGCCCTCTGAGCCCTTGACGGCGGCCCCGAGGCGGACCGGGCCGCCCCTCGCTCCGCCTCGGCGGTGCCCCACGCGGCGCCGTCCGTCCCCGATCAGACCCCGCTTCCGATGGACCCGACGCCCACCACGCCCACGGCCCGTCTCCTGGGGTTCCTCACCGTAGCGCTCGCCGTCGGGGTGCTGCTCCGGCTCCTCGCCGGAATGTGGGTGCCGTGGAGCCTGCTCACGGTCCCGCTCGTCTGGCTGGCCGTCCTGTTGGCCGGCGTCGAGGCGCTCGCCCCTCGCCCCTGGCTCCACCGGGCCAAGTGGGGCGCGCTGGCGGCGGCCGTGGCGCTGGGCGCCGTCGCGTTCGTCTACGCCACGTTCGTGGCCGGCCCCGGGGCGCCTCCCCCCGACCCGGGTGTGTTCGTTCCCAGCGGCCGCTGAGCCCGCCTCGGGGGGCCGGTGGGCGAGGCCCGTGCTACTCGCGCTCGGCGGCCTTGGCCGCGTCCCAGGCCGCGTCCATCTCGTCCAGCCCCGCCTGGGCCAGCCGGTCGCCCAGGTCCGCCTCGACCGACCGGAAGCGGCGCGAGAACTTGTCGACGGTCCGCCGCAGCGCCGTCTCTGGCACGACGCCCCGGAGCCGGGCGTAGTTGACGACGGCGAACAGCAAGTCGCCGACCTCGTCCTCCAGTTCGTCGGCCGTCGCCGCCGCGCGGACCTCGGCGGCCTCCTCGGCCACCTTGGCCCAGGCGTCGTCGGCCGTGGGGAAGTCGAACCCGACCGCGGCGACTTTCTCCTGGACGCGCTCGGCGCGGAGCAGGGCCGGCAGCGTCCCCGGCACGCCGTCCAGCGTCGACGGCGCGGCCTCCAGCGTGCCGGCCTCGGCCCGCTCGGCGCGCTTGATGGCCTCCCAGTTGCGGAGCACGTCGGCGGTCCCGGACACGACCTCGTCCCCGAACACGTGGGGGTGCCGGCGGACCAGCTTGGTCATCTCGGCCCGCATCACGTCGGCCAGGTCGAACGTCCCGTCGGTCTCGGCGATGTGGGCGTGGAAGACCACGTGCAGGAACAGGTCGCCCAGCTCCTTCTGGATCTCGCCGGGGTCGCCCTGGTCGATGGCGTCGACCAGCTCGTAGGCCTCCTCGATGGTGAGGTGCTTGGTCGAGTCGTGCGTTTGGGCCACGTCCCACGGGCACTCGCGGCGCAGCCGGCGGACGATGGCGACGAAGTCCTGGAACAGCTCGGCGTGGGCCGCCGCGCGGTCCTCCGGGGCGAGCCCGAGGTCGGCGACGTCGTAGGGGAACGGGGTGTGACGGGCAGATGACACGGGGCCTCGGCTATTTTTGACGGGTGGAGGTTACGCCCCGGCTCCGCCCGGGGTCTTATCCTCTGCGGCCCGCTCGTGCGGGCACCGAACGGCCGGCCGGACTCCCCGGACCGGCGGATTCATGTACCAGGGGGCACCCGCGCCCCCGCACACCCCCAGCCTCATGGCACGCGGAATCAACAAAGTCATCCTGGTCGGCAACCTCGGCAGCGACCCCGAGCTCCGCTACACCGGCAGCGGCACGGCCGTCTGCAACTTCTCGCTCGCCACGACGGAGTCCTACAAGGACCGCGACGGCAACCAGGTCGAGAACACCGAGTGGCACCGGGTCGTCGCCTGGGCCCGCCTGGCGGAGATCTGCGGCGAGTACCTCAAGAAGGGCCGCCAGGTCTACATTGAGGGCCAGCTCCAGACCCGCCAGTGGGAGGACAAGGACGGCAACACGAAGTACACGACCGAGATCAAGGCCCGCGAGATGCAGATGCTCGGCGGCCGCGACGACGGCGGCGGCAGCAGCGACGACGGCGGCAGCTACGACCAGTCGCCGCGCCCGCAGCGGCAGGCGTCGAGCGGCGGCGGCAACGGTGGCGGCCGCTCGCAGCAGCCCGCTCGCCAGACGGCCTCGGCGCCGTCCGAGGACTACTCGTTCGAGCCCGACGACGACCTCCCCTTCTAGCGGGACCGTCGCGACGCGACCGGGGGAGGGCCACTCGTGGGCCCTCCCCCTTTTTTGTGTCGGCCCGCCTCGGTCGGCCCGCGGTCAGAGCCGGGAACGATGGCCGGAGCCGCGAGCCGCGCCCGGCTCACGCGAAACCGCCCGCCTCGGTGCGGTCACCGAGGCGGGCGGACTGGGGCCAGCCGGGGCCGGAGCTAGATCTTGTAGAACCGCTCCTCGGTGATCTGGCCGTCCTTCCAGGTCTGGACCGCCACCTGGTCGTAGGTCTGCGAGCCGAAGTCGCTGTGGGTAAAGTCGAAGTGCCACTCGACGAGCGCCTTGCCCTTGTCCTCGTCGATGGCGCACGACTTGACCTCGGCGCCGCGGAACTCGGTGAGCCCGTTAACGAAGACCTCCTCGTACTTCCGGTTGACGTCCTTGCCGACGCGCGGGGGCTGGCCGGCGTCGATCATCACGACGTCGTCGGCGTAGTAGTCCTCGAAGGCGCCCAAGATGTCGCCCTGGAGGATGCGGTTGTTGAGGTCGTCGACCTTCTGCTTGAGATCAGACATGGGAGTCGGGGGGGGATGGGATGGAGAGAGACTTATTTGTTGGAACGAGCATTGTTCCCCAGCCTCTCCCCTTCCCAGCCTCTCCCCTTCCCCGGCCAGACGCACAAGTCCACGACCGGGCACCGGCCGCAGTCGGGCCGGCGGTAGTAGCAGCACTTCTGGCCGTGGAGCATCAGCACCTCGTGGTGGTCGTAGACCTGCTGGGCGTCCCAGTCGTCCGGGAGGAGCGCGGCGAGGGCGTCGTGCGACGGGCCGACGGCCATCCGCTCGGGGATGAGCCCGAGCCGCTGGGCGACCCGGTGGTGGTGGCTGTCGACGGGCAGCGCGGCCACCCGGAGCTCGCTGAACAGCAGGACGGCCGCGCTCGTCTTGGGCCCGACGCCCCTTGAACGACTGGAGCCAGTGCCGGGCCCGGTCGACGGGCCACGCGGCCAGGGCGTCGAGCGACAGCCCCTCGGTCTCGGGCGCGTCGGTGATGGCGCGCAGGACGGACTGGAGGCGCGGCGCCTTCTGCTCGGGCCAGGTGCAGGGCGCGATGGCCGCCTCGACCTCCGCCTCGGGCGCGTCGCGGACGTGCTCCCAGGTCGGGAAGCGCTCGCGGAGGAGGGCGTACGCCGCGGCCGCTGTCCGCGTTCTTGGTCCGGTGCGACAGGAGCGCCGAGACCAGCTCGCTCAGCGGGTCCTTGTCGGAGAAGTACGGGATCGGGCAGTCGTACGCCTGGCACAGCCGGTCGTGGACGACGAGGGCGCGGGCGCGGAGCGCGTCGGCCTGGGCGGCGGCCTCGGGAGAGCCGGGGGGCGGGTCGAACAGGTCCATCGGGCTCCGACGAGCGCGGACGGGGGCGGTTGTCGGCGGCTAGCTTTCGGGGACTCGCCCCATGACCCCGATGCCGACCGTCCGCCGCGTCCCCGCCGCCGCCGTCCGCCCGCTGCGGACCGAGATCCTGCGCCCGGGCTGGACCGACCGGCTGGCGACCTACGCCGAGGACGAGACGGTCGCCGTCCACGTCGCGGCCTTCCGCGACGGCCGCGACGCGCCCGACGGCGTCGGCACGGTCTACGCCGAGGCGCCGCCCGGTGCCCACCGCGACGAGATCCCCGAGGCGGCCTACGCCGACGGCGCGAGCTGGCGCCTGCGCGGCATGGCGACCTCGGACGCGGCGCGCGGGACCGGCCTGGGCCGGGTCGTGCTGGAGGACGCGTTCGCGGTCGTCCGCGAGCACGGCGGGCGGTTCCTGTGGTGCAACGCGCGCCTGGTCGCCGTCCCGTTCTACGACCGCCTGGGGATGGCCGCGGTCGGGCCCGAGTTCGACATCCCAGAGATCGGACCGCACTACGTGATGTGGCGGGAGGCCTAGGCGGCGGCGCGCGCGGCCGGAAGCGGTTCGAGCTAGCTTCACCGTCCCTCCTTCCCCCGCCGCCCGATGAAGATCCCCTCGCTCGTCCTCCGCCAGCTCTACACGAACGGGAGCCTGACGCCGACCGACGACGGCGTCGCGTTCAGCCTCAAGAACCGCCTGACCGACGCGAGGCTGACCGGCCTCGAGAGCGTCACCGTCGACGGGACGGAGGTCCCGGCCGACCGGCTGACGCTGTCGCTCGCGGACGGCACGACCCTGGCCGCCTCGGACGTCTCGTCGTCGAGCCCGTTGACCTTCGCGCTCCGCGACGTCGTGACGGTCCACGTGCCCGGCGTCGAGGCCGAGCGAGGGCGTCCACGAGCTCAGGCTGAAGTTCGGGATCGAGGGGATGGGCGACCTCAAGTTCAAGGTCAAGGACTCCGTCCAGGCCGAGCGGCCCGACCGCGTGACGGTCCCCCGCGACCGCGCCGACGACTTCTGCGAGGCGGCCATCCAGGCGCGCCAGGCGTTCGTCGAGGAGTACACCGGCCAGTCGTTCGAGCACCTCAAGCAGTACTCGTTCGACCCCCACATCACGGCGGGCAACGTCGAGGCGTTCATCGGCGTGGCCCAGGTGCCGATCGGCGTGGCCGGGCCGCTGCTGGTCAACGGCGAGCACGCCCAGGGCGAGTTCCTCATCCCGATGGCGACCGCCGAGGGGACGCTGGTGGCGAGCTACAACCGCGGGATGAAGGTGCTCAACCTGTCCGGCGGCGTCAAGTGCACCATCTCGGACGACGCCATGCAGCGGGCGCCCGTCTTCATCTTCGAGGACGCCCGCGGCGCGCGCGACTTCAAGGTCTGGCTCGCCGAGAACTTCGACGAGATCGCGGCCCAGGCCGAGTCGACGACGAGCGTCGGCAAGCTGACCAACATCGACACCTACCTCTCGAACCACTTCGCCTTCAGCCGCTTCAACTTCACGACCGGCGACGCGGCCGGCCAGAACATGGTCGGCCGGGCCACCTTCGCCGCGTGCTCGTGGATCCTGGAGAACAACGACACCATCCGCCGCTTCTACCTCGAGTCCAACTTCGCGACCGACAAGAAGGCGTCGATGGTCAACATCATGAAGACGCGCGGCAAGCGGGTCACGGCCGAGTGCAAGATCTCGGGCGACGTGCTGCGCGAGGTGATGCGCGTCGAGCCCAAGGGGCTCGCCTACCACTGGGGCGTCGCCGCGGGCATCGGGTCGGTGCTGTCGGGCGCCAACAACAACGGGCTCCACAGCCCCAACGGCATCACGGCCATGTTCATCGCGACCGGCCAGGACGTGGCGAACGTCTCCGAGTCGTCGGCGGCGATCCTCTACGCCGAGCACACCGACGACGACGACCTCTACATGTCGATCACGATCCCCTGCCTGATCGTGGCGACGTACGGCGGCGGCATCGGCCTGGCGACCCAGCGCGAGTGCCTGGAGATGCTGGGCTGCTACGGCAAGGACGGCGTCAAGAAGCTGGCCGAGATCATCGCGGGCGTCGTGCTGGCCGGCGAGGTCTGCCTCGCCTCGGCGATCTCGTCGAACGACTGGGTGTCGAGCCACGAGAAGTTCGGCCGCAACCGCTAGGCCGGCGCGAGCCAACCGGTAGCGCGGAGGCCCGCCAGCCTCGCCCCTCGGCGGGCAGGACGGCCGACGACTCGCCGCTCGGACGGAGTCGGCTCCCCTGCCGCCCGCCGGGCGTGGAGGCGGGGCCGGTCCCGAGCCGATCCCGAGCCCGCCAACCGATCGACCGTGCGGAGCGCGGGCGTTCCGAACCCGCCCGCTCCGGCCTACGTCCAAGGCCCCATGCCTTCTTCCGACCCCTTGCCCGACGTCCCGGAGCCCGTCCCGTTCTCGGAGACGACGGCCGACGCCCACGCGCCCGACGCGGCGGCCGAGGCCGCGACCGAGGGCCACGAAGGCGACGGAGCCCCGGACAGTCTCCGCCAGCAAGACGAGCCGACGGTGACCGAGGACGAGCGCCGCGCGGCCCGGGACGGCGACGACCGGCCGGTCGGGCCCGCGGGTGACAACGCGACGGCGACCGTCCACGCCGGCTCCGCGCCCGGCCCGGTCCGCGCCGACCCCACCGACGCTCCGGCGGCGGCGCCGCGCGCCGAGAGCGAGCAGGCCGTCGCGGCCGACTTGCGCCGGCTGGCCCGGCTCCGCCAGCGCGCGGGGACGACCGACGTGCCGGCGCTCGACGCCGGCACCGAGGTGGCCCGGCAGGCCGGGTTCGAGGTGATGGACGTCGGCGAGCCGCCGTCGCTGGTCCGCCGCTACTTCACGACGCTGCGCCACGCGACGGGCCTGGTCTACGGGAGCGCGGTCGCGGTCGCGCGCGACCGCGAGCAGTTCGCGTTCGTCAAGGGGTTCCCGCTGTTCCTGATCCGGCTGGCGGCGTTCTTCGTCCGCCCGCTGGTCCAGCGCGGCCTGCGGGACTTGCCCATCGAGAAGCAGCTCCGGCGACGGCTGGAGCTGCTCGGGCCGACCTACATCAAGCTGGGCCAGGTGCTGGCGCTGCGCGAGGACCTGCTGCCGCCGTTCATCACGGAGGAGCTCAAGAACCTTCTGGACCGGCTGCCGGTCATGCCGTTCCCCGAGTACCTCGACCGGGTGGCGAAGGGGCTGGGCCGGCCGGTCGACGAGATGTTCACCGAGATCGACCCGAAGCCGCTGGGGAGCGCGTCGATCGGCCAGATCCACGCGGCGACGACGGTCGAGGGCGACGACGTGATCCTGAAGGTGGTCAAGCCCCACATCTACGTCATCTTGAAGCGGGACGCGCGGCTGCTGGGCTTTTTCGGCAGCTTCCTCCAGGTCTTTTTCGCGCGGTACCAGCCTAAGAAGGTGCTCGACGAGTTCGCCGAGTACACGCTCAAGGAGGTCGACCTGCGGCGCGAGGCGGACAACCTGGAGCAGATGGCGATCAACTTCGCGGACCAGCCCGACATCCGGTTTCCGCCGGTCTACCGTCAGTACTCGTCGCGGCTGGTCCTCACGATGGGCCGCTTCCGGGGCATCCGCCCGGACACGCCGGCCAGCACGGCGCTGCCGCTCGACGCGAGGGAGCGGCTGGTGGACCTGGGCGCGCTCGCCATCATCCGGATGCTGTACCAGGACGGGTTCTTCCACGCCGACCTGCACCCCGGCAACATGTTCGTGCTCGACACCGAGCCGGGCGCGGACGGGGTGATCCGGCCCAAGGTCGGCTTTATCGACCTGGGCATGGTCGGCTACTTCGACGGCGACCTGCGGCGGACGCTGCTGTACTACTTCTTCTCCCTCGTCACGGGCGACGCCGAGAACGCGGCCCGCTACCTCGCGAGCGTGTCCGAGGCGGGCAAGAAGGCCGACCCGCGCGGGTTCCAGCGGGCCGTCGCCGAGCTGTGCCGGCGGTTCTACCGGGCCCAGCGCCACGGCGAGGTCAACGTGGGCCAGCTCATCATGGAGTCGGTCGGGCTGGCGGGCCAGTACCGGATGTACTTCCCGGTCGAGCTGGTCCTGATGACGAAGGCGCTGGTGACGTTCGAGGGCGTCGGGCAGACGCTGCTCCCGGGCTTCGACGTGGCCGACGTGAGCCGGAAGCACGTCAACAAGCTGTTCATGAGCCAGTTCAACCCGATCGCGCTGCTCAAGGAGAGCTTCCGCGGGGCGCCGGAGCTGGTGGACCTGATCGTGAAGAGCCCGACGCTGCTGTCGGAGGGGATCCGGTTTCTGGAGACCCGGATCCGGAGCGCGGAGGCGTCGCCGCTGGCCGGCCTGCGGACGGCGCTGCTGTCGGGGGCCAGCCTGGTCTCGGGCGTGATCGCGGTCACGACGGGCGGGCCGTGGTTCCTGTGGGGGCCGCTGTTCGCGCTCGCGGCGGGCTTCGCGATGAAACGCAGCTAGCTCCGCCTCGGTCGCGCCGTCGACGTCTCCGACCGGGACACCGAGGCGGGCCTTACGGCGAGCGGAGCGCGTCGAGCGGGCTCGGCACGCCGAGACGGTTCAGCCCGGCGACGTGGGTGTAGACCTGGGTCGTGCGGACGTCTTTGTGGCCGAGCAGCTCCTGGACGGTCCGGATGTCGGCCCCGCGCTGGAGCATGTGGGTGGCGAACGAGTGCCGCAGGCTGTGGGGGCTGGCGGGCTTGTCGATGCCGGCCCGCTCGGCCGCGCGGCGGACCGCCTTCTGGACGGACGACTCGGAGAGGTGGTGGCGTCCTCGGCGGCCCGACCGGGGATCTCGGGAGAGCGAGCGCGACGGGAAGACGTACTGCCAGGCGGGCGCGGTCGCGGCGCTCGGCATCTTGCGGGCGAGGGCGGTCGGGAGGAAGACGGCTCCGTGCCCGTCGTCGAGGTCGAGGCGGTGGACCCGGCGGACGTGCTCGACCTGATCGCGGAGCGCCCCCTCGACGGCAGCGGGCAGGATGGTCACGCGGTCGCGGTCCCCTTTCCCCTCGCGCACGGTGACGGTCGACGCCCCGAAGTCGATGTCTTTGATGCGGAGCCGCAGGCCTTCCATGAGCCGGAGACCGGCCCCGTAGAGCAGGGAGGCGACCAAGCGGTGGGGGCCCGTGAGCCCCGCCAAGAGGGCCTCCACCTCGGCACGGGTGAGGACGACGGGGAGTCGCTTCGGACGCCGCGCCCGCGGGACGAGGTGGTCCACGTCGAGCGGGCGCCGCAGGACGACGTCGTAGAGGAACCGGAGCGCCGCGAGCGCCTGTCCCTGGGTAGAGGCGGCGACGTCGCGGTCGGCGGCCAGGTAGGTGAGGTAGGCGGTCACCTTGGCCTCGCCCAGCGTGTCAGGGTGACGGGGGGCGCCCGTGGCGTCTCGGTTGTAGAGGCAGTACCGCTTGATCCATCCGGCGTACGCCCGCTCGGTCCGGAGCGAGTAGTGGCGCACCCGGCATGCCTCGCGGACGGCGAGGAGCAAGTCTGGAGGTCGGGGCAGCGGGTCCATGCGCGTTATCAGGACAGCGTCGTGATAATACCACGGCGGACGCGACCCGCTGTTGCGCGACAGGGACTTGCGGAGTAAGCTCCCAGCGTTATCGCGATCCAGCCCGCGCGTTATCAGGATCGGATCCGCATAAAACCCTGTTCTGCTGCTCTCGCACCCTCTCGCTCGCTTATGCCATCGTTCATTCGCTACCCGGACGGCCGACAGACCGGCCCTCATCCGGCTTCGTATCTCACGAACCGCTACACGACCGGAGGGCTTGACGGCACAATGGTAGCCCGCGTGGAGTCAGGCGAGCCTCAGGACAGCGACTTCGTGCCGTTCACGAGCGAATGGCTGGCTGCTGGTAGGTCACAAGGAGCGGGCTTGCCCCAGGCTGCCGGATCGAAAACGAACCATGTGTTTGATCCGACTGGAAAGGCGGGGCTTCTCCGCGTTCTCGGTGGCGTCATAGCAGTCCTGAGCGTTTTGGGAGCACTGGCGTCCCTTCTCAGTGGCGACCTCCCCTTTGCGGTAGCCTCACTGCTTGGGGGCATCGCCAGTGGCGGGCTAGTTTGGGCCGCCGGTGCCGTCATCACGCTTCTCGCAGACATCCGCGACCGTTCGGTTTAGCAATCGTGGCTCACTGCCAGGAGCAGCAGAACCCGCCGCTGCAGGCCGACGATAGGCGCTAGCGTTTTCAGTCCCGCTGTGGGTTCGGCGTCTCCGTAGCTTCGGTCCACCATCCTGCCCTCAGCCTCTCGCGGCTGAGCGTCCATCTGTTAGGCCGCGCCCCTACTATTGGCGCGCTGGTGTAGCTTTCCAGCATGAAAGTCCGCGCCGTCCTCAGACTCATCCAAGACGACGGGTGGGAGCACATCCGTACCAAAGGGAGCCACCGCCAGTTCAAGCACCCGAACAAGCCGGGCAAGGTCACCGTAGCAGGGAAGCCGAGCCTCGGAGTTCCGCCCGGCACACTCAACTCCATTCTGAAACAAGCCGGTCTCAAATAGCCATGCAGTACGCCGTCGTCATCGAGCAAGGGCAAGGCAGTTTCGGTGCCTACGTCCCAGATCTCCCCGGCTGCGTCGCCATCGGGGAGACGGAAGCGGAAGCGCGCGACTTGATTCGCGAGGCCATCGAGTTCCACCTCGAAGGGATGCGCGATGACGGCGAGCAGATCCCGTCGCCAAGCGCGCACGTCGAGTACGTGGAAGTCGTCGGCGCGGCCTAACTCGCCGCTGCAGGCCGACGACAGGCTCTAGCGTCTTCAGGTTCGCCCAGCGCCGGCGTCTCCGTAGCTTCGGGCCACCATCACGCCCTCAGCCTCTCGCGGCTGAGCGTCCAACTGTTATACGGCCGTCCCAGCGATAGGCTTGATGGCGACGCTTACCAAGCATCTAGGCTTCTACCATGACCAACGAAGGTGAGAGTCAGGCTCACAATGACGGCCCCGGTGACCAGGTCCTACTATGCACGGCTGAAACTCCGCGGATTCCGGGCGCGGTCGGAGAGTGGGCACATCCAGACGCTAAACCTAAACTCGACAGCGACGGCACCTCCAGCGGAATCCTTCAATGCCCGCACTGTGGGAGCCAAATGGTTCTCGAATCGGAGCACGACAAATCGCTTCCAGACTTGAGCTCAAACGGGGCTCTGTTCTACGTGTCGAAAGAAGAGGATGGACATCCTCTATACATCCCAACTATTGGAAACCCCGCTCATGCTGCCGACCTGTTCCGAATCGTTGGGACACATACTACAGGCTATGAGAACCTAAATGCGTGTTTCACCGACGCGCACACATGCGAAGGTCTTGCTCGGCTTGTCGAGGGTCCAGTCCATTCGGTGAATCAACTTGCTGCAGCGGAGGCCGCCCTTCAAGTTCTAATGTGGCATGACAGGGTAGATGTCCTTGTACCGGCCTTCAAGGCTGGTGCCCCTCGCGCGCTCGTGATGGGGCATGGAACTCCTCATGTTCGCCGCATGAGCGAAACGTGGGGTCCGACGACTTACGTAAGAGACAGCGATCCACGCTCTCAGCTTGCTTTCGAGCTATTCAGACAGCTAAATCCCTTCGATGCCATCTACGCGGTTGAAGAGGTGGATGTAAAAGATGGTGTCATACAACGTAGTAGCTTGGCGGAGTCAACCATTGTTGGCCTTGAAGTCGGAGCCGCAGGAGAAAAGTATCTTGAGGAAACTGAGATTCGAGTCTGCTGCGCTCTCGGCTGTCCCATCCCACCTCGGGTTGCCGGCATTCTTGAGCGATCCCCGCCTCAGTCGACCCATGAGCCATCGGGGCTTCGCTGGAGACTTCTACGCAAAAATGGCCCACGACTGGAACGATGCCGTCACACGCGGTCCTAGCGTGCGATCTGTAATTCCTCTACCTCCGCTTGTAGCAATCGTATTAGATCGTTCCAATTCGCGCGCCTCGATCCCAGAGACCATCGTAGCACTGCGGGAGGAGCTCCAGCCTGTGAGAAATGAAATGGCGCAGTTCGAAGGGATGCTAAGGGGTGGGCTGCCCCAGAAGGAGATTGAGGACAGGTTGCGGTTCATTGAGGAGTCCTTTGAGGCTACCTTTAAAGCCTCTAGACATCCAAAGACAGTATTGCTGCCTTTACTTAAGCTATACAAAAATGTAAGGAGTCCTCTAGACACTATAATTAAATATATAAACCCTGACTATCAACCATCCAACCCTAGGTTTGTTGCTAGCAGAACGGCTACCGGCAGAGCGTTCATGGGCCTGCTCGATACTGATTCTATGCACACTTTAGTATCTCATTTTTTAAGCCTATCTGAAGTGAGGAATATTCAGCATTCCTTGGAGCACGAATAGCCTCGGTTTTGTCGATATAAATAGTCTGATTGTAAATATATGCAAGGCCGTATAACCCACCGCTGCAGGCCGACAGCACGCTTCAGCGTTCTTGCCTCGTCCCAGCGGCAGTGTCTACGTTGCCTCGTCCCAACCGCCAGTCGTCAGCGTGCTGCGGCTGAGCGGTCACCTGTTAGGCGTCCCCCTCCCAGCCAATGAAACGCTCCCTGAGTCACGCCGATACGTACAACCCCGCAGTAGACCAGCTTACGAGGCGGGAAAGTAGGGCTGTGAGGAAGACTGAGAAGCAGATCGGTCAGAACCCGGAGTCTTCGGGACTCCACCGCGAGAAGTACTATCCAGGCGTGTACACTTATCGCGTAAATAGGGACATCAGGATCGTAGGTTATGAACGCGGTTCCGACGTGACACTTCTGTACGTCGCCCATCACGATAAAGCCAACGATTGGGCTAGGCGGCACAGGATCGCGCCAGCAGAAGGCGGCGCGCGGCTCGTGCTCACGGATACGCAAACTGAGCCTGTTCCCCACAGCCCAGACACCCGCTTCACCGCATCTGACCTCCTCACTCGGCGACTTGGTCGAGACCGACGCTCTCATCGCGGAGGTGTGGCAGGCAACCGACGTATCACGAGCCAGGCGAGCCGCTGGATCTCTTACTCGGGCGGATCGTGTCGAAGAATGAGCTACTGCTAGCCAAACTACCGGAATAGACATTGGAAACGAATGAAACCCGCCAGCGCTTCGCCGAAGCAGCCCATCACGTCATCCAGTTGCAGGAGCAACTGGAAGCGTACAAGTCTGCGCTTGACCACATTTCCGACGCCGACTCGCTCCTCTGCCGAAGTTGCGGACGCCTCGACAAGCTGACGAGCGCGCTTGAAGGGACGGCGGACCTACTGGGGGAGGAGTTGTTGACTGAGATCGGAAGCCTGCGCCAAAGCTTGGTCGAGGTTCGAGCACAGGCAGAAAGCACAGAGCAGGTTTTACGCGCAGGCGTCGGACAGGACCTAGCGGGAAGCATCCGCGAAAATGTCAGCCAACAAGTTCTCAGCCTGCAGGGTACGCTAAGCGGAGTCGTCTCCGAATACCGGCGTGAGTTCGGCCCGGCCTAGGACAAGTCAGAATGCTGTCGTTAGCTACCGTTGGACTTCTTTCGTTGCTTCTTCTCACCTCCCTATTTCGGGGTTGCACAGACAATTCAGCCAATGACCCTCCCACCGTTCAACTGCAGGACGCACGAGTCCAAGTGCTCAACGGCGTAGGAGAGGGCGGCCTTGCGGGAATTCTCCGTGAGAGTCTCAAAACCGAAGGAATTAACGTGGTAAATGTAGGTGACACCCCAAATCCAGACTATATCAGCACCGAGTTGTACTTCCACAGCAACTCCTACGATGCTGCCGTGTTGCTAGCTGAGCGCATTGGGGTTCCTGCATCGCACGTCTATCCTGGTCCTCCTGCCCACGGAAGAGCAGATATAACTGTGGTGATCGGTAGCGACTATACGTCTATGCCCGCCTTTAGCCAACAGTAAATCGTGCCATGGGGTACGCCTAACTCACCGCTGCAGGCCGACATGGGGCGTCAGCGTTCTCAGCGTTCCACTGGTCGTCGGCGTTTTCACCGCGTTGACCGACCATCTTGCTCGGTGCCCCATGCGGCTGAGCGGTCATCTGTTCTACCGCCCTACAACATGACGACTGACTGGCGGGACATGGCTGAGTTTGACGGCGTCGATCTGGTGGATTCGTTCCGTCCTTCGGCTGGCGGTACTCGCTATAGGTCGGCGGGCTATTCTTCGACGTGGAGGCTCTCCTCGGCCCAGACCACCCCGCTTACCAGCAACCGATGCCGGGCGAGTTCGGGTGCTACAAACGAGCTGCCCTGCTCTTCGCCGCCGCCAGCGTGTCGGGCGACTTGCCGGAGCAGTCGTCCGTCCGTGCGACCCGAGATCCAGATGGGAGCGAGGACTACGGATCGTTCGACAGCATCACGATGGAAGACGGCGCGTACAGGGTCATCACCGATTTCGCGGATGTCGTGCTCACCTGCGACGACGTATCGTTCCGGGTACTGTCGTGAACGCCGTGCTAGGGGCGGTAGAACCCGCGGCTGCAGACCGACCCAGGGCTCCAGCGTTCTCGGCTCGTCCAGGCGTCGGCGCTACCTTCGCTTCGTCCAACCATCGTGCTGCTTGCCCTGGGCGGCTGAGCCGCAAACTGTTATACGGCGCTCTCAACATTACCTAGCTCTCGCTTAGTGTTTCGCCCCCGCTTCGACCTCTACATCCGTTTCTACCCCGGCCGCGTCGTGGTCTCAGATCCCGCAAGCGGCGCTGAGCACGAGATTACGGGGAGCGGCTTCGACCACCCCCGTATGCCTGTCGGGGATTTCGGGGCCGCTAGCGCCGCCCTGAACGACGCTATCCGCCGTATCGCTCCGTCTAAACTCCACCGCCCGCGCCGGGTCCTCCTTCACGTGCCACATGAGTGGGAAGGCGGACTGAACGAGGTGGACGCTCGCGTGATCAAAGACCTCTCGATGTCGGCGGCTGGAATCGGGATCACCCCCAAGTTGTTCACTCGGCCCGACCCGCTGGCGCCGACAGAGGTACAGCGCCTTCTGAAAGCGAAGGTCAAGAACGAACCCACCCTCAGGTAACACCGCGCCGTATAACCCGCCGCTGCACGCCGACCTTAGGCGCAAGCGCTCCGGCTTCGGTGGGGCATCGGCACTATCATCGCTCGATCCGACCGCCGTGCCGTCAGCTAAGGCGGGTGAGCGGCTCCCACTCGTTCTACCGCACTGACAGCTAACCTGATCCACAGCATGTCCTGATGCCGCCGCGTTGGTTTACATGGGCTTGGTTCGCTCTCGCCATTCCGGTGGCCCTCTTCGCTGCCACCGGGTCGAAGCCGGAGTTCTCCGCCATCGTCTTCCTGCCGCTCGCCGGGCTGATCGGTTACTGGCTCGTGGCGGGATTACGTAGCGGCGTGATGTGGACGCGAGGCGGCACCGCTCCCCGAGCATCGGCGCCCTTCACGTATTGGCTTCACGTCGCGCTGGCGGTTGTGCTCGTCGCGCTGTGCGTCGCGATGTCCATCCCCTCGCTTCTCGCATAGGTGCGGGGTGCGGCGAGCCCGCCGCTGCAGGCCGACGACAGGCGCCAGCATTCTCAGTCCCGCCGGGAGTTCGGCGTCTCCGTAGCTTCGGCTCACCGCTCTGCCTTTAGCCTATCGCGGCTGAGCGTCCATCTGTTACACCGCCCCCATGTCCCGCGCCAGCGAGCAACAAAAGTCGGAATGGCAGAACCTTGAGCCGCACCCGCTTAATGCGCCCGGCCCCTTCTTCGTCGAGCGCGGAATGTGCATCCTCTGCCTCCAGCCTGTCCACGCGGCTCCATCTCTGATGGATGTCGGCGGGAGTGGGAAGGACGAGGGGTGCTATTTCAGTCGTCAGCCGGAAACGTCGGCGGAAGTGGATGCAGTAGTCTCGGCGGTCCAAGCTTCGTGCTGCGGGGCCGTGCTCTACGGTGGCACTGACAAATCCGTGCTAGCGCGGCTGGCGGGTGAGCCCGGCGCCGGGGCGGTGTAACTCGCCGCTGCAGGCCGACGATAGGCTCTAGCGTTCTTGGCTTCGGGCGGGTCAGGCGCTTACGTTGCCCGTCTGAAACCTCAGCGCCTCAGCCTCTCGCGGCTGAGCGTCCATCTGTTATGCGTACTCCCGCCCCGACCTCTAAAACGAAATGACCGAGATCAAGCTCGACAAAATGCTTTCCCTTTACGGGAATTGGACTCACCAAGCCAAGGGACGGAAGGTCCATTTCAACAGTGGGTCGGAAGACAGCAAAAGCCACGGATTGGCCCTCTTGGGTCGCTCAGTTGAGGACGGGGTCATCGAGTGCTCGATCCAAGCTACCTGCTCCGACCGATAATTGTGGGGCCATGATCATGTTTCGTGCGAACGGCCAAGGCAGTTACTATGCAGCGGGGTTAGGTGGATGGGACAATGCTTATACACTGATGGAGGGCCGTCATCTGTCAACCACGCGGCTTCAGGGAGCGGGTTCAATTCTCAGCAATTTGGAAGCCGAGCGGGTTTAGCCAAGTCCGCATCGTACTTGACGGGCAACGCATACAGCTCCTTGTGGATGGGGTAAAGGTCATTGACTATAACCGCCTAAGTTCTACGGGCGGAAACGGAATTGGCCTTTTTGCCTTAAAGGGAGCGGGGAGGCTGTTTTGGGCCACTTCTGGTTGACGACAGAAGACCCAATGCCTTCGTTGCAATGCAATTCTCAGAGCCTTACGAACGAAGTGTATAGAGCGCGATCAAGCCCCTGGTGGAAGAGATTGGCTACGAGCCTATTAGAGTTGATGAGATATCTCAGCCCGGAATCATTCTGAAGTCATATATGGGGGCAGCTCACGGAGGCATCAGTAGTCATCGCAGAGGTTTCCGAAGCCAACCCGAATGTGTACTACGAAGTAGGGGTAGCTCATGCTCTAAACAAGCCTACCGTGCTCCTAGCCCAGCGTGGGACCAAGCTTCCTTTCGACCTCGGCCCGCATCGCGTCATTTTTTACGACAACACTATTCCCGGTCGCGCTCGTCTACTTGAAGCTCTACAGCGCTACGCGTCCGGGCTGAGCCTGTAGCCCGCGTGACGTAGCCAGCCAAGCGAGTCCTCCCACGTCAGCGCACCGACCGCCGCCGCCAACGCTTCGTTCAGCGCCGTCGCCGTGTCGGCCCGTGCCCGCCGGACGAGGTGCTTCACCTTCGACCACATCTCCTCGACCGCGTTGAACTCCGGCGAGTAGCGCGGCTGCCAGACCAACTCCGCTCCGCGCGCCTCGACCAGCGCTCTCAGTTCCGGCCGCTTGTGGACGGAGTGGTTGTCCCAGATCACGATGTCGCCCGGCCTCAGGTTCGGAGCGAGGTGATCCCGGACGAAGCGCTCGAACACGTCACCGTCGACGCTTCCCTCGACGGCGACGACCCCGCCGCGCCCGAGGCCGACCCACCCGAGCAGGCTCGTCCGCCGGCCCTTGCGATAGGGCGCGTGCTCCTCGCACCGTTTCCCGCGCGGGGCGTACCCGTAGGCCACCCGGCCACCAGCGACGATCCCGCTCTCGTCGACGCACACCACGCGCGCTCCATCGACCGTCGGCTGCCACGCCGCGAACGCCTCGCGCTCGGCTACGATGTCGTCGCGGAGTCGCTGGACGGCTCGGATGGACTTTTTTTGTGCGTCAGTGCCATCCGCGCCAGCGTCCGCCCAACGGTCTGTTGGCTGACAGCGGGCTCGCCGGCGTCGGCCAGCCGGCGGCGAGCACGTGCTGTGGGACCGACGGGTCATCGTCGAGCCAACCTTGCAGCATCGCGCGGCCAACCTCGGAGACGGCGAGAGGCGTCCCGCCGGTGTTGGGCCGGGGCATGAGCGCGCCGGTATCGCGCTGGAGGGCGAGCCAGCGAACGAGCGAAGCGCGGCCGACGGCGAAGCGTGCAGCGACGGCGTCGAGGGAGGCGCCACCTTGTCGGTAGGCCGCGACGGCGCGGCGGCGGAGGTCGACGGAAACAGCCAAGAGCATCGCGTGTGGTGAGGCCAGAAGCTACCGGCTCACTCCGAGCGCGTCACGCTGTAAGGTCGAGTCTGATTGCCGTTCTTGGCATATCTACACATAGCGATTCGGATAGCAATATTACGTAGCCCACAAGTACGCATAACCTACCGCTGCAGGCCGACATGGGGCGTACAGCGTTCTCAGTTCCACCAGCCGTCGGCGCATTCTCCGCGTTGATCGACAATATTGCTCGGTGCCCCATGCGGCTGAGCGGTCCACTGTTATGTGTCCTTCCCCAAGTCTGAGAAACCGTGAGCGGTAGAGCCGACGACTTCAGTAAGCCCATTATCAGAAAGGTCGCTGAGCGTGCGAGCTTCGTTTGCAGCAACCCCAGCTGTAACCGCATCACAATTGGCCCGTCTTCGCAGGACCAATCGAAGTCAGCCAATGTCGGCGTCGCAGCACACATTCACGCTGCAAGTCCGAATGGGGCGCGATACGACATTTCGCAGACCCCAGCGCAGCGCAGCGGAATCACCAACGCAATCTGGCTCTGTGGGACTTGCGCTTCACTTGTAGATAAGAACAATGGGGTCGATTACCCCGCCGAGCATCTTCGCAAGTGGAAGAAGGATCACGAAGCATTGATGGGCTCAAGCCTCGAAGCTGGGAAGCGTATGATGCTCGGTATGCTGCTTGGCCGTTCAAATCGAGGGGACGCCAAAAAGCTTATTCGGCTGATTGAATACAAGGGCGCGTTGTTTCAACCCTACAGCGTGACGCGCTCGGAGTGAGCCGGTAGCTTCTGGCCTCACCACACGCGATGCTCTTGGCTGTTTCCGTCGACCTCCGCCGCCGCGCCGTCGCGGCCTACCGACAAGGTGGCGCCTCCCTCGACGCCGTCGCTGCACGCTTCGCCGTCGGCCGCGCTTCGCTCGTTCGCTGGCTCGCCCTCCAGCGCGATACCGGCGCGCTCATGCCCCGGCCCAACACCGGCGGGACGCCTCTCGCCGTCTCCGAGGTTGGCCGCGCGATGCTGCAAGGTTGGCTCGACGATGACCCGTCGGTCCCACAGCACGTGCTCGCCGCCCGGCTGGCCGACGCCGGCGAGCCCGCTGTCAGCCAACAGACCGTTGGGCGGACGCTGGCGCGGATGGCACTGACGCACAAAAAAAGTCCATCCGAGCCGTCCAGCGACTCCGCGACGACATCGTAGCCGAGCGCGAGGCGTTCGCGGCGTGGCAGCCGACGGTCGATGGAGCGCGCGTGGTGTGCGTCGACGAGAGCGGGATCGTCGCTGGTGGCCGGGTGGCCTACGGGTACGCCCCGCGCGGGAAACGGTGCGAGGAGCACGCGCCCTATCGCAAGGGCCGGCGGACGAGCCTGCTCGGGTGGGTCGGCCTCGGGCGCGGCGGGGTCGTCGCCGTCGAGGGAAGCGTCGACGGTGACGTGTTCGAGCGCTTCGTCCGGGATCACCTCGCTCCGAACCTGAGGCCGGGCGACATCGTGATCTGGGACAACCACTCCGTCCACAAGCGGCCGGAACTGAGAGCGCTGGTCGAGGCGCGCGGAGCGGAGTTGGTCTGGCAGCCGCGCTACTCGCCGGAGTTCAACGCGGTCGAGGAGATGTGGTCGAAGGTGAAGCACCTCGTCCGGCGGGCACGGGCCGACACGGCGACGGCGCTGAACGAAGCGTTGGCGGCGGCGGTCGGTGCGCTGACGTGGGAGGACTCGCTTGGCTGGCTACGTCACGCGGGCTACAGGCTCAGCCCGGACGCGTAGCGCTGTATCCGGTCGAAGACCCCCGTCATGTGGCAGCTTCGCTGTCTGATGTTCGGTCGGCGCTCACGAAGCTTCGCATGGAGGTAGCTGAGAACTCGGAATCGGACATTGCAGCCGAGTCAATCATACGTGCTTGCCAGCACTACATGAACACGGTTCCGGAAGATCCTTCTCTCCAGGAGCTAGAGTTCTCGTTAGGCGCGGTACGAAAGCTTGTTGGGATCAACATCGGCCACCTTCTCCAAAGCCACCCCGACATTCGCATCAATCCTGATTTACTACGCATAGTCCCGCGCTAGGACACATAACCCGCCGCTGCAAGCCGACGAAGGGCGTCAGCGTTCTCAGTTCGTTCGAACGTCGGCGCTACTTTCGCTTCGTTCGACCATCGCGCCCTCAGCCCTTCGCGGTTGAGCGGCCCTCTGTTCTACCGCCTCGCCGCAGAGTGCCACGCAAGCGTTGGCCGCCCCACTGGCGCTTCGTCTTGGCAGGTTCGCGCTTCGGTCTCCTCCGGTACCGCCGCCAGTCGAGCGAGAGGTCGGCGCTTCGCCGCTCGCCGCAGTCTCAGCGACGGCCCTGAGCGTCGGCGCTCCGGTCCTCTGGTCGAACACCGCGCCATCCGGTCAAGGGCGTTCCCGTCTATCGCTCTCGCGCCCCTGGCCCTGCGGTCGTGGGCGGTAGAACTCGCCGCTGCAGGCCGACCTTCGGCGCTGGCGTTGTTGGCTTCGGTGGAGCTCAGCGCCTACATTGCTCGTCTGAACCTCCGCGCCCTCAGCCAAAGGCGGCTGAGCGGCCCTCTGTTATGCCGCCGCCGACGCATCACCCCAATCTGGAATAAACATTGTCCCCAGACAGTTTGTACTTAGCTAGCGAGGCCCTCTCCAGAGGAGGCGGCAGCGTGGATTGGTTACCTGCTCTATTCGCCGCCGTTGCAGCGATAGCAGCCGCCGTGTCTGCGCTTTTCATCTATCTCCAAGTTAGAGAGATGAATCAGGCCTCTGACCTCTCGTTGCTGCTAGAGATCTCGAAGCGATATGACGACGTGTTTGTCAAGCGGAGCGAGATAACTGGAAAGGACTTGCCAAGTCAGATTCTAGCTGCGGATCGCGGCTCGATCGAGGATGTCTACAGCAGCGAGTCTTGGAGGTCGTTCAGGGAGGTGGCTGCCTTCTATGAATTAGTTGGCTCACTGGTAAAGCGTAGGATCATCAGTGAGGAAGTTATATTTGATATAATTTACGCAAGTCCTGAGTTGTGGTCCGAGTTTCAGGATGCGATCGGGATGATGAGACGCCAGTACGACGCTCACCTTTTTGAGAATTGGGAGTATCTACTCAAGGTTGCTGAAAGGAAACAGCCACCCAGGCGCCCAGCGGCATAACTCGCGGCTGCAGGCCGACACAGGGCTCCAGCGTTCCAGGCCGCTCCGAACCCCGCCGCTTCCATAGCTTCCGCCAGTCCACCGCGCCCTCAGCCCTGTGCGGCTGAGCCGCAATCTGTTATGCGGCAAGGCGACTCAATGTTTGACTATGAGCCTTGCCAGTCGGGACTAGCGCTTTATAATGTGAAATGCCACCCACCCCTGCTGGAACCCATGCTTAGACCTGTCCTCGCCATAGCGCTCTGCTCCATCTTGGCAGTCTCGGGGTGCGCCACCTCAGAAAGCTCAGTCGACGCACCAGCCAGCTTGGCACCGAATGCGAGTCTCCTTTACATAGGAGGAGTCAACTCCGATACCGAACGCAACGAGCTAAACGATTTAGTTGTTAGGTCTACCAATGTTATCGAATCCGATGACTTCAAAGACAATCTACTTTCTCTCGCAAGTGCCTACCCAAGCGTTTACGTCAGTCCCTCAATGCAGTCTTCGACTGTTCAAGACGTTTGGGACATTCTCTCTCTAGCGCGAGCAGGCACTCGTCGTGTTCGAATGCCTGTTGCTTTGGTTGGAGGAGAGGCTTATGGGGGCGGCAACTTCAACTACACAGCAAGGACTGGACCGACAGGAGCATTCACCAACCAGCCGACTGGTGGCTCCATGAGCATCGGCCGAGTCAATATGTATCGCAATAGACAGTGGAGTTCGACAAATCCTCAGTCTGGAGACATTGTTGATCACTCCTGCGCCATTAATACCGTGGCCCACGAGATAGCGCATACTGTATCCACCAGCGGAAATTTGTACGAGATTGCTTTCGTGGATGGGGCTGGCCGTTCCAACAAGTCAACTCCCTTGGCGAGTTACCTGATCGGCTCGGTTGCCCAGTGTACTTATCTTGAGCAAAATGGCAGAATCGACAGTTCTCAGGTTGCTCAGTGTGTTGAGATATTCGGAACGCATAACTTTAACAACGCGAGGTGCCCGTCGTTTTCGGGCGGTAGGAGAGTGGAGGCTCGCAGCAATCTTCCTGCCGCGGCGAGTGCGAACTAAGATCTAGCCGCCAGCTAGTGCCGCATAACCCACCGCTGCAGGCCGACAGCACGCGCGAGCGTCCTTGCCTCGTCCAAGCGCCGGTGTCTACGTTGCTTCGTCCACACCGCCAGTCGTCAGCGTGCTGCGGCTGAGCGGTCAACTGTTCTACCGCCTCGGCAAGCTGTGCCCCGCCCGCTCCGGCCGAGCGGGATGCTCGGGCGGGGTGGTGCGCTTTGGTCTTCGCCCCGCCCTCGCCGCTCGGCCCGGAGCGGGGGCGCTTCGGCGATCTCAGCTTGGCCCTGCTCGCGTCGAGTGCTCGGCGCTTCGGTCCGCTGGCCTCACGTCTCGCCACCCCGCCGGCGTTATCTGGGCTCAAGAGGCTCTCGCGCTACCGCTGTGGTCAGGGGCGGTAGAACCCGCCGCTGCAGGCTGACACAGGGCGTCAGCGTTCTTGGCTCGGGCGGGGCTCGGGCGTATCCTGCGCTTCAACCCATCGCTGTGCCCTCAGCCCTGTGCAGCTGAGCGGCCCACTGTTCTGCCGCCCTCCAACACCATGCGCCACCTCGCTACTCTTCCATTCCTTGTCCTGCTCGTCGTCGCTCCGCTGGCGGCCTCGGCGCAGTCGGCGGGCGACCTCATCGTCGCGGCACGTGACATGACGGCCTTCGCAGCTGACGGCGCAGGTGCCCCCCTCGCCGTCGCTGAGGGCGACAGCCTCTCCTTCGTCCGTACGGAGATTGTAGGCGACCGCTACCTCGTGCACTTCCGAGCGAGCGACGACGGCGAACTCTATCGAGCCGACGCTGACGCCTTCGGTGTCGAGCCGCCCGACCCGTGGGCGTTGACGCCAGAGGCAACTCCGCAGACGCGGTTTGCCCACGGCCGGGTCAATGTTCGTTCCGGGCCGGGCACGTCCAACTCCCAGATCGCGCAGTTGAACCGGGACGACTTCGTTCGGGTCCGCGTCTGTTATACCGGGTGGTGCCGCGTCGCGCCCAGTGGGAGCGGAAGTGATTGGTCTGACGGGTACATCTCCGAATCTCTGTTGCACGAGGACCCGTCACCCGCCGCGCGGGCCGCGATCGCTCGCTCGGGCCGCACGTACTCCTCGGGGTCTTACGTCCCTACTACCGATGGCCGGACTTGCGCGTCGTTCTCGTCCGAGGCCGCTGCTCAGGCCGCTTACAACGCGGACCCGGTGGGCTTGCGCCAGTTGGACGGTGACGGTGACGGCGATGTTTGTGAATCGACTTGGCGTCCGCGACCAGCACCCCGTGCCGCTCCGGCGAGGACGTGCTACACCGGACCCCGCGGCGGTCGGTACTACTACAACTCACGGGGCAACAAGGTGTACGGTTGCTAAACCGACCTGTAGGCTTCAACGTCGGGGCGGCAGAACCCACCGCTGCAGGCCGACCCTAGTCGCCAGTTCTTCCGCTCCGGGCGGGGCGCCGGCGCTATCATCAGTCGCATCACCGCCGCGCCGTCAGCCTAGGGCGGCTGAGCGGTCCACTGTTAGCGGTACTCGTGAGAGGCCCTGCTCGGCTGACACTTAGCTTCGGGTGATGAAGCAGACCGAGTACTTCAAGCGCCGCGTCCTCGGCGAACGCCCGTACATCGAACTCGCGTGGTGCGAGGCCGCTGTGCGCGAGCCCGAGGCGACCGAGGTCCAACCGGACGGTCGCGTTCGCCACTGGCGCTTCGTGCCGGAGTTGGACAAGCACCTTCGCGTCGTAACGTTGGAGGACCGCGAGACGCTCCACAACGCCTTCCCCGACCGCTCCTTCAAACCCACAGCGCAATGACGTTCGAGTACTTCCCCGACACGGACACGCTCTACATCGCGCTCCGCCCCGGCCCCAGCGCGGATGCGGGCGAGGTGGCCCCGGACGTGGTGCTGGACTACGACGAGAGCGGGAACGTGATCGGGATGACGGTGGAGCACGCGAGCGAGCGGGCGGACCTCGGTTCGTTCTCGGTGACGGCGATCCCGGCCCTCGCGGAGTGAGTACCGCTAACCCGCGCTTGCAGGCCGACCGGGAGCGCCAGCGTCCTCGCACGTCTGGACGGCACCGCCAGTCATAGCTTCGCCCAACCGCCGTGCCGTCACTCCCGGCGGCTGAAGCGCAAACTGTTGGGCGTCAACAATCAGTGGTTCACGCGTGGGAGTAGTCCGCTTTCAATACGCAGACCGCGAGTACGCTCGAGCTCTGCGCCGCTATCGCGTCCGGCACTTCCATCTGGCCCGTGACTTCTCACTCTGCGCCGCGCTGGCTGGCGTCGCCTACTTGCTCCGAAGCCAGCACTGGTTGTTTTGGTTGGCGGTCGGTGCCTCGGGCTTTTACGCACTGGTTGCCGTCCTGTCAGCGGGCGTCTACCCGTCCGTTGCAGCTCGTCTTAGGCCGCAGCTCAATGAGCCGTACTCGCTCAACTTTTCCGACGCCGGGATCGAGTTCTCAACGCCGTCCACAGGATCGAAGCTGCCTTGGTCCCTGTATCGAGCTTGGTCTCGAGACGCCGACTTCATCTACCTTTCGCTCGGCCGAGGTCAAGCAACCATCATTCCGCGTCGCGCACTCGAGGATCCCGACCGGGAATCCGCCTTGCTGTCTCTCTTCACGCAAAAGCTCGGAGCCGAACGCGCCGCCGCCTAACAAGACGTTGCAGCGGACGTGCTCGGGCTGTGCCGGCTTCGTGGCGTGGTAGAATCGCCTAGACCCAGGTGTTCAGGGGCGCTGTGCCAAGTCGCCGCACGCCGCTGAACGCCGATCCGTTGTAGCCGGTCGGTCGGGAGACGCCGAAACGAGCGGCGAGCTCGGTGACGTAAACGTGGCCGTCGGGGTGGGAGGCGACGGGCGCGCGCGCTCCATGAGCGGATCGGCGGGGGGCCGGCGGTTCGCTCTCGCCCCGGCGGCGAGCGAGAGATCCCGCCTCGGTAGGCCGCCCGGCTGTCTCCAACGGGTCGCCGAGGCGGGCGGAGCTGGATCTCTACCCCTCGAACGCCGCGGCGGCCAGCGCCAGCCCGTGCCGGAGGCCGCCCGCCGTCGGGACGTAGGTGTCAGCGTCGAACCGAGCCAGGACCGCGCCCAGCAGGAGGAGCGCCGCAGCCGCGACGTCCTCTCGGCCCGCGAGCACGTCCGGCGCGATGGCGAGGGCCTCGACGGGCGTCAGGCCCAACAGCCGGTCGCGCCACTCGCCGATGACCCGGGCGGGGACCGGGCCGTCGGTGCCGGAGAGCCGGGCCATCAGCAGGCCCACGCTCCCCGTGGCCACCAGCGGGAGCGCGCCCCGGTCGAACCCGACGGCCGCGTAGGCCCGCTCGGCGTCGGCCGGGCCGCGGCGACGGCGGGGGCGCCGGGCGGGCGGACGCCGAAGTGCCGCTCGGTCAGGCGGACGCTCCCCACGTCGACGCTCTGGCGGTCCGTGACGCCGGCCGCGCGCGTGCCCCGGGCCACCTCGGTCGACCCGCCCCCGATGTCGACCACCAGCGCGGCGTCCAGGCCGGGCAGCAGGGCGAGGGCGCCACGGAACGACGCCTCCGCCTCCTCCGCGCCCGAGATCACCCGGTAGTCCAGCCCCATCTCGCGGCGGACTCGGGCCTGGAGGTCCGCCACGTTCGACGCATCTCGGCTCGCGCTCGTCGCCCCGATCACGACGCGCTCGGCGCCTAGCCGCTCGGCCGTCGCCGCCGCGCCCGCCAGCCGGTCGAGCACGCGGTCCATGGCCTCCGGGGCCAGCCGGCCGCTCGCGTCCACGCCCTGCCCCAATCGGGCGAACCGCTCCTCGTCCGCGACCACCTCCAGGCGGCCGCCCGCCACGTCGGCGACCACGCTCATGACCGTGTTGGTGCCGACGTCGATGGCGCAGAGTCGCATGGGGAACGGGGAACGGGGAACGGGGAACGGGGAGGGAAGATGGGCCGGGTCCCCCCGCCTCGGGCCCGAGGCGGAGGGGGTGGCGCGGGACGTTCGGCTTTCAGGCCCTCCGCCTCATGCCCCGTGCCTCGTCCACACCCCTCCCCACCACTCGTTCTCGGACGCCTCCGCTCGGACCCCGTAGCCCAGGCCGTCCAGGACACCGATCGTGTGGTCGCGCTCGGTCGTGAGCAGCCCCGACAGCACGAGCGGCGCCTGGGACGTGGCCTTGTCCGCCAGCAGCGGCAGCAGCGGCTCCAGGATCGACCGGATGATGTTGGCCACGACCAGGTCGAACTCGGTCTCGGGGACCACCTCCACCGACCCCTCCCGGACGTCGAAGGCGTCGCCGACCCCGTTGAGCGCCGCGTTGTCGCGCCCGTTCGTAACGCTCCACGGGTCCACGTCGACGCCGACCGCCCAGGCCGCGCCCAGCCGGAGCGCGGCGATGGCCAGCACGCCCGTGCCCGTGCCCACGTCGAGCACGCGCCCGCCCTGGGGGACCACGTCGGCCAGCAGCCGGAGCACGATCCGCGTCGTCTCGTGGTACCCCGTGCCGAAGGCCATCTTGGGGTCGATCCGCAGGACGCGGGCGGCCGCCAGGTCGGGCGGCACCTCGGTCCACGACGGCGCGACGACGAACGGGCCCGCCTCGATGGGTGCCAGGCTCGCCTCCCACTGCGCGTTCCAGTCGCGGTCCGGCACGACCTCCTCGGCCAGCGCGTCGCCGTCCAGCCCGTACTGGCGGAGCAGCGCGGCGACGGCCTCGCGCGCCGTCCCGTCCCAGCGCGGGGCTGGCGCGTAGGCCACGACGGCCTCGGCGGTCTCCTCGAAGGCGTCGAAGCCGAGGTCGGCCAGGTCGGCGATCAGCGGCTCCCGCACGTCGTCGGGCAGGGCGAGGGTCAGGCGGAGGGTGTCGGGCACGGGCGTCGGGCGCGAGGCGTACGCACGGCGCAGCGCGCGGTGCCGACGCGCCCGGCTAGACGTCGGAGGGCGGCGGAGGCGGAGGCGGTGGGACGTCTGGCGGCCGGTCCCGAGGCTCCGGCCCGTACACGTGGACGCCCCACAGGGTCTCGCTGGCCGGCCCGAACTCGCCGAACGACCGGCTGTCGTCGGACTCGTAGCGGAGCACGTAGGACCCGGCCGCGAGCGCGACCGTCCCGTCGAACCGGCGGTGGTAGAAGGCCTCGCCGCCCGGGACCGTGTTCTCCCACGTCATGTCCCAGACCGGCTCGCCGTCGGTCCGCTCCAGCGTCGCGTAGTCGAAGCGGCGGTCGTCGGCCAGTTCGCCCTGGGCCACGATCCGGACGTCGGCGGGCGCGTCGAGCGTGAACCGGACCCGGCGGTCCTCGTCGTCCCCGACGGAGTCGATCCGGGCCAGGAGCCGGTCGGCCGGCGGGAGCGCCAGCGCGCCCCCAGCGGTCGGCGCCGGCAGCGGGGCCTCCTGGCGGACGTTGAGCGTGGCCACGTCGACCGACGCGTCCAGGGCGTAGAGGCGGGCGCCCCACAGCGAGTCGTCCGGGCCGTCGGCGTTGAACCCGCTCTCGCAGTCGTGCGAGCCGTCGGTCTGGTAGCTCAGGCGGTAGGTGCCGGGGTCGAGCGTGAGCGCCGCCACGGCCCGCTTGTTCTTGTCGGCCCCGCCGGCCGGCTCCAGGTCGCTCCCGCATCTCCCAGACGTCGTCCCAGTCGCCGCCGCCGTCGGCACGCTCCAGCGTCGCGTAGTCGTAGCGCGAGCCGGACTCGATCTCGCCGACGGCGACTACGAGCACGTCGAGCGGGTCGGAGACGTCGAACGTCGCGCGGCGCGTCTGGTCCGGCCCGACGCAGTCGAACGCGACGACCTGGGGGAGGTCGAGGGCCGCCGGGTCGAGCCGGGAGACCGCCGCGTCCGGCGTCACCCGGCGGACGGTCATCCCCCACGACCACGGGACCAGGGGCGGGTTGGCCGCCCAGCCGTCGTAGGCGTGCGACCGGTCGGCCTGGAACGACGCCCGGTACAGCCCCGGCGCCAGCGTGACCTCGTCCTCGACCGCCCGGTTCTTGAGCGACCCGCCGGCCCAGGTCCCCGGCCCCCGCGCGGTCCAGACCGTGTCGCGCGTGCCGAGCCGGACGATGGCGCCCACGTCGGCCACGACGCCATCGACCACCTCGGTGACGGCGCGGACCGAGACCCGGGCCGGCGCGGTCACCTGCAGGAGCGCCTCGCGGCGGTCCCCGTTCTCGACGCCGACGGTCCGCCAAACGACGGCCGAGTCGGGGGGCACGTCCGCTCGGGCGGGGTCGCCGAGGCCGGAGGTCTCGGCCTGGCGGGCGCCGGCGTCGACGGCCCGGAGCACCAGGCGCCAGCGGCCGGCGTCGCCCACCCAGGCCCGCCCGCCCCGGCTCAGGAACGCGCGGACGCGCTCGCGGAGCGACCCGTCGCGCGGGCCGGGCTCGCGGACGAGGGGGTCGCCGAAGCCGGTGAAGTAGGCGTCGTAGACGCCCGGGCCCAAGCGCACCGTGTCCTGGACCGCGACGAGCGTCCCGCGGTCGGGTCGGGCCGGCCGCATCTGCCACACGACCGCCCCGTCGGACCGGCGGACGACCCAGCCGTAGGCGGCCAGCGTCGTGTCGGACGCCGCGCTGCCGGCCTCCTCGAACGACCCGGCCGCGTCGACCGCGAGCGTGCCGGGCGCGTCGAGCGAGAACGCCTGGTGCTCCAGCTCGTCGGCGTGGAGCCGGTCGAGCGCCACCAGCGCCCGGCTCGTGCCGCCCGCCAGGTGGACGACGGCGAACACGGCGACGCCGAGCAGGGCGACCAGAAAGACACGGGAGAGGGCTGTGCGCACAACGGTGGGGGGATGCGGCCGCTACGGGGGCCGGCCGTCGGGGTTGCCCGGCGCCCGCCGGATATATTCGCAACCCTGCCGCGACCGTGCCGAACACGGCCCGACGCCCCTCCGCCCCGCTGCCGACCACGCTCCCCAGTTCCCGCCGCGCGCTCCGCGCCTTGGTCGCCACCGGTCCCCGCCGGCTGGCCCTGGGCGGGGGAAGCCTGGCGGCGCTCGGCCTCATCGGGGCCGTCCGGGCCGCCGCGGTCACGGCCGGCGCCCCCTCCGCCGGCGTGGCCGTCGCGCTCGACCTGGCCGCCATCGGCGCGGCCGCCGCCCTGTACGTCGCCCTGGCGGGCCTGGGCGGGCGGACCGGCCCGCTGCGGAGCCTGGCCGTCCCGCTGGTGCTGGCGCTGGGCGTCCTCGGGCTGACCGTGGGGATCGGCCAGGTCCACGACGGACTCATCGACCCCAAGACGGGGCTGGCCGACCGGGCGCTGACGGCGTGGTGGTCCGCGCTGGTGGGGACGGCCGAGGCCGGGCTGGCGGCGACCGTCCTGGCCTCGCTCCGCCCGCTCGCGCTCCACCGCCGGCGGCGGTCGACGCTGGTCACCTGGGCCGTCTTCCTGACGCTCTTGGTCGGGACTGCGCTGACGGTCGCCGGCCGTCCGCTCACGCGCTACGCGCCGACCGTGATGGCCCCGTTCGTGATCGCGACCGTGCTGGCCGGCGTCGTGCTGGCCGTCCGCCAGGGGTGGATCGGGGACCTGACGTCGCGCGAGCGGTGGACGGCGGGCGGGCTCGCGGTCGCGCTCTCGGCGACGTTGGTGGCGCTGGTCTACGTCCAGATCGACGGGCCCGGCTCGCTGCCGGTCGGCGACGGGTCCGGGGCCGTCCGCGCCCAGCCCTACACGATGGTCCTGAGCCGGTCGCTCGCGTCGCTGGTCCTGATGGGGACCGTGTTCGGCGTGCTCTACGGGCTCGCGGCGACGCTGTCGCTCCTGTTCGGACTGTCGTCGGCGACGCTCCAGCACCAGCGGGCCGGCGAGCGCCGGGCGCTCCGGTCGCTGGCCGACTTGTCGGGGCGGCTCCTGGACCGGGCCGAGCTGGCCGCGGCCGTGGCCCAGGGCCCCGTCGAGGCGGGCCTGGGCGACGCCGCCTGGGTCGCGCTGACCGACCCGAGCCGGGGGCAGATCCGGCCGGTCGTGGTGGCCGCGGCCGGGATCGCGCTCGACGCGGCCACCCGCGCCGCCGACGCCGACGCGCTGTACCGGGCGGCCGACGAGCTGGGCGGCCCCCTGGTCCTGGCCCACGCCGAGGCCGACCACCGAGTCCGGGCCCGGCCCGGCGACGGCGTCGCGAGCCTGGTCGCGCTCCCGCTGGGCGGCCACGACGACGGCCCCGGGAGCCTGACGCGGGGCGTCCTGCTGGTCGCCCGGACGACGGCCGACGCCTTCGAGCCCGACGACGTGGTCGCCCTCGACACGTTCGCGGGCCAGGCCGCGCTCTCGCTCTCCCACGCCGACCTGTTCGCCGACGCGCTCCAGCGCGAGCGGATGGCGCGCGAGCTGGCGCTGGCCCGCGAGGTCCAGCAGCGCCTGTTCCCCCAGTCGCTCCCCGAGGTGGACGGGCTCGAGTTGGCCGCCGCCGAGCGCCCCGCCCGCGAGGTCGGCGGCGACTACTACGACGTCGTCCGGCTGGGCGACGACTGCGTGGGCGTGATGGTCGCCGACGTGTCGGGCAAGGGGGCCCCGGCCGCGTTCTACATGGCCGAGCTCAAGGGGGTGTTCCAGGCCGGCAGCCGGCTCACGCGGTCGCCGGGCGCGCTGCTGGCGGGCGCCAACGAGGCGCTGTCGCCGTCGCTCGGGCGGGGCGTGTTCGTCTCGGCCGTCTACGCCGTGCTCGACGCCGACGCCGGCACGCTCGCGCTCGCGCGGGCCGGCCACACGCCGGCCGTGCTCGTCCGCGACGGCCGCCGGCCCGACGGCGGGCGCTGGCTCTTGCGCGGCGACGGGCTGGCCATCGGGCTCGACCGGGGCGGCGACGCCTTCCGGCGGACGCTGGTCGAGCAGTGCGTGACGCTGGCCCCCGGCGACACCCTCGTCCTCTACACCGACGGGCTGACCGAGGCGCGCGACGCCGAGGGCCAGGAGTACGGCTACGACCGCCTGGCCGCCTTCGTCGAGAGCCACGCCCACGTCGGCGCGATCGCCCTCCGCGACCTGCTGCTGGCCGAGGCCCGGGCCTGGGCCGGCTCCAACGAACCCGACGACGACACGACGTTCGTCGTCGTCCGCTGGACCGGGCGGGGCGAGACGGTCGCCCCCGCCGACGTCTCGGGCGGCCCCCCCGTCACCGAGCGACCCGCCTTCTCTGACTAGCACGTCCCCCACGACATGAGCCACTTTTCCGTCTCCTTCGACCAGCGCGTCGGCGCGGTGCGCGTGCTCGCCCTGCGCGGCGAGCTCGACGCCCACACGGCGCCCGACTTCGAGGCCGCGCTCCAGGCCTGCCTCGACGACGGCGACCACCGGCTCGTCGCCGACGGGTCCGGGCTCGACTACGTGTCGTCGGCCGGGCTGGGCGTGTTCATGGCCTTCGTCGAGCCGGCCCGGGACGGCCGGGGCGACCTCAAGATCGCGGCGCTGCCCGACCGGGTGTTCGAGGTGTTCGACCTGCTCGGCTTCCCGACCGTGTTCGACATGCACGAGACGGTCGAGGCGGCCGTCGTGGCGTTCGGAGGCGAGCGGTGAGCGCGGCGGCCCAGACCCTGCGCGTGCGCGGCGACACGTCCGAGCTGGCCCGGGTGCGGGCCCGCGTCGGGACGTGGGCCGCGTCGGCGGGGCTGGGCGAGGGCCCGGCGCGGCGGCTCCAGCTGGCCGTCGACGAGGCGGTCGCGAACGCGATCGAGCACGGGATGGACGCGGGCGGGCGGGTCGTCGTGCGGAACGTGCCCGGGCGGGGCCGGGTGACCGTCACGGTCCGGTACCGGGGCGACCGGTTCGACCCGACGACGGCGCCGGCGCCGTCGGTCCCGGAGGTCGTCCGCCGGCGCGCCGAGCACGGCTACGGGCTCCACCTGATCCGCCGGCTGGTCGACGAGGTGGCGTACCGCTGGGACCGGGGGACCAACGAGGTCCGGCTCACGGTCGAGCGCTAGCCCGGCGCCACCGAGCCCGCCCCCGGGGTCCGCGCGTGCCGAGTGGGCCCGCCTCGGTCCCGAGGTGGGGACCCCGACGCGGAGTGCGGCCTGCAGCGACCGCCCCCCCATTCGGCCGGCCTCGGCCGGATGTCCGCGCCCGCTTCACGGCGCGCCGGCTAGTTTCCCGCTCCCCCCGGTCCCGACGTGCTCACGCTCCTGCTCGACGCCGACGTCTACGCGCCCGCCCCGCTCGGCCGGCGGCACGTCCTGGTGGCCGGCGGCCGCGTCGTGTCCGTCACCGGGGACCGGCCCGAGATCCGGGGCGTCGCCGTCGACACCGTCGACCTGGGCGGGCGGCGCGTGGTCCCGGGACTGGTCGACGCCCACGTCCACGTGACCGGCGGCGGCGGCGAGGCCGGGCCCGAGACGGCCGCACCGGCGCCGGCGCTCACGGCCTACACGACGGCCGGCGTCACCTCGGTCGTCGGCCTGCTCGGGACCGACGACACCACGCGGACGACGGCCGGCCTGCTCCGCCGGGTCTACGGGCTCCGCCGGGAGGGCCTGAGCGCCTGGGCCTGGACCGGCGGCTACCACCTGCCCCCGACCACGCTGACGGGCTCGGTCCGCACCGACATCGCGACCGTCGAGCCCATCCTCGGGTTCGGCGAGCTCGCCCTCAGCGACCACCGCTCGTCCCAGCCGACGTTCGACGAGGTCGCGCGCGTCGCGGCCGACTGCCACGTGGGCGGGCTGATGACGGGCAAGGCCGGCGTGCTCCACCTCCACCTGGGCGACGGCGCGCGCGGGCTCGGGATGCTCCGCCGGATCCTGGCCGAGACCGAGGTCCCGGCGCGCGCGCTCCACCCGACGCACGTCAACCGCCGCTCGGCCCTGTTCGACGAGGCCCTCCACCTCGCCGCCGAGGCCGGCGTGACCATCGACGTGACCGCGTTCCCGCCGGCCTTCGCCACCGAGGACGAGGTGCTGGCCGCCGACGCCGTCGTCCGCTTCCTCGACCGTGGCCTCGACCCGGCCCGGCTCACCGTCTCGTCCGACGGCGGGGGGTGCCTCCCCCACTTCCGCGACGGCGTCCTGGAGCGGATGGACTTCGCGACCTCGGGGGCCCTGGCCGACCTGCTGGCCGACCTGCTGGCCCGGGGCGTCCCGCTCGACCAGGCGCTCCGGCCGCTCACCGAGACGCCGGCGGCGACCCTCCGCCTGGCCGGCAAGGGCCGGATCGCCCAAGGCGCCCACGCCGACCTGGTGGTCCTGGGCGACGACGACCGGCCCCGCGACGTGATGGCGCGCGGCCGGTGGCACGTCCGCGACGGGCGTCCGGTCGTCCGGGGCACGTTCGAGCCCGGCGCCTGACCCCTTCCGCCTCGGGCGACGCCCCGAGCCGACCGACCCTCCCACCCCCGCCATGCCCTCCCCCACCACCGACACGTCGCGCGGCCCCATCGTCCCCATCGGTGGGGCCGAGGCCAAGACCGGGACGCGCGACGTGCTCCGCCAGGTGATCACGCTCGCCGGCGGGCCGGACGCCCGGATCGTCGTCATCCCGACGGCGTCCGAGCTGCCCGACACCGGCGACCGCTACGCCCGGCTGTTCTCCGACCTGGGCGCGGCCGAGGTCGACGTCCTCGAGATCACCGAGCGCGAGCACGCCCGCGTGCCGGCGGCCGTCGCGGCCGTCGACCGCGCGACGGGCATCTTCATGACCGGCGGCAACCAGCTCCGGCTGTCGACCATCCTGGGCGGGACCGACCTGGCCCGGGCCATCCGGCGGCGGAACGCGGCCGGCGCGGTCGTCGCGGGCACGTCGGCGGGCGCGGCCGTCATCCCGGAGCACATGATCGCCGCCGGCGCGACCGGCCCCACGCCGACGACCGAGAGCGTGACGCTGGCGCCCGGGATGGGCCTGACCAACCGGCTCATCATCGACCAGCACTTCCGCCAGCGCGACCGGCTGGGCCGGCTGCTCACGGCCGTCTCGTACAACCCGTTCGCGACCGGCGTCGGCATCGACGAGGACACGGCGCTGGTCCTCCGGGCCGACAACGTGTTCGAGGTGATCGGCAGCGGGACCGTCACCGTGGTCGACCCCTCGGAGCTGGCGTACTCGTCGATGGACTCGGCGCGGCGCGGCAAGCCGGTCTCGATCATCGGCCTGCGCGTCCACGTGTTGGCGGCGGGCTGCACCTACGACACCGAGGCGCGCGTCGCTTCGGCCCCGCCCCGCGTGCCGTACCTGGACGAGGACGAGGACCCGGTGCCGGACGAGAGCTAGGCGGAGCCCGGCCCGCGGCGACGCCCCACGGTGCGCGTCCTGGGGGACGGACCCAGGGGGCGGAGCTTGGCGCGTCGGGCGCCGTTCTCGACCCCTGCCGGCCGCTCCTCGGGACCGAGACCGGGCGTCCTCCCCCACTCCCCGCCTCTCGATGTCGTCCAGCCTGCTCGTCGCCGCCATCCTGGGGGCCGTCATGGTCGTGATGACCCTGATCCTGGCCGTGGTCATCTTCCGGGGCGGACCGGGCAAACCGCCCGGGGCCTGACCGGCGCTCGTCGTGGGTCCCCGCCCCGGGTCGCCGCCCCGGGTCCCCGCCCCGGGTCCCCGCCCCGGTCCCCGCCCGGGTCCCCGCCCCGGGTCGCCGCCTCGGTGGCCTGGCGGGGTGGGCCGGCGAACGCCCGAGGCGGGGGGCGCTAGGTTGGCGCGGTCTCCCACCCGACCGATGCGCCTCGTTCTCCTCGCCTTGCTCGTCTCCGCCCCGCTCGTCTGGGCCCAGGAGGTCCCCGCCGTCCTCTCGATGCGCGACCGCGCCGAGGTCCAGGACCGCTGGCTGGCCGAGCGGCTCGACACGGTCGTCCCGGCGTTGATGCGGCGCGAGGGCATCGACCTGTGGGTCGTCTCGGCGCGCGAGTACAACGAGGACCCGGTGATCGAGACCATGCTGCCGGCGACCTGGCTGGCCGCCCGGCGGCGGACGGTGCTGGTGTTCTGGGACGACGGCGAGACCGTCGAGCGGCTGGCCGTCGCGCGCTACGACGTGGGCCCGTTCCCGCGCGCGTGGGACCCCGAGGCCCAGCCCGACCAGTGGGCCCGGGTGGCCGAGATCGTGGCCGAGCGCGACCCGGACCGGATCGCCGTCAACCGGTCGGAGACGTTCGCGCTGGCCGACGGGCTCACGGCGTCCGAGCTCGACGGGCTGACGGCGGCGCTCGCCCCGCGCTACCGCGACCGGATCGTGTCGGGCGAGCGGCTGGCCGTCGGCTGGCTGGAGACGCGGATCCCGGCCGAGATGGCCGCCTACCCCACCGTCGTCCGGGTCGCGCGCGGCATCCTGCACCAGGGGCTGTCGGAGGCCGCGATCACGCCCGGCGTGACGACCACCGACGACCTGGCGTGGTGGTACCGCGACCGCGTCCGCGCGCTCGGGCTCACGACCTGGTTCCACCCCGGCGTCTCCGTCCAGCGCGCCGACGCGCCCGCCCCCTCGGGCGACTTCTCGGGCCGCCCCGACGCCGACGTGATCCGGCCGGGCGACTTGGTCTGGGTCGACTTCGGGATCTCGTACCTCGGGCTCCAGACCGACACCCAGCAGATGGCCTACGTCCTGCGGCCCGGCGAGACGGAGGCGCCGGCCGGGCTGGTGGCCGGGCTGCGCGCGGCCAACCGCACCCAGGACCTGCTCACGGGCCAGTTCGCGACCGGGCGAAGCGGCAACGACATCCTGCGCGGCGCGCTCGACGCCGCCCAGGCCGAGGGGCTGGCGGCGACCATCTACACGCACCCCATCGGCACGCACGGCCACGGCGCGGGTCCGACCATCGGCCTGTGGGACCAGCAGGGCGGCGTGCCCGGCCGTGGCGACTACCCACTCCACCCCCACACGGCCCACTCGATCGAGCTCAACGCGGCCCTCCCGGTCGCCGAGTGGGGCGGCAAGACGGTCCGGTTCATGCTGGAGGAGGACGCCTACTTCGACGGCGAGACGGTCCGCTACATCGACCCGCGCCAGGAGGCGCTGCTGCTGATCCCGCGGCCCTAATCCGGCCCGCCTCGGCACGGCCGTGGGGAGACCGCGGCGGACGGGGTCGGGGGGCGCCCCATTCCCGGACCGGAGGGAGCGGGACGCCGGCGGAGCCGTAGCTCCACCCCTCCCCCTCTGACTCCCCATGGTCCTCGGTCTCGGCCTCGGCGGCATCCTCTACGTCCTCCTCGGCGCGGTCACGGTCGGACTCGCCGTCTTCTTCACCTACGTCGTCGTCAAAGACCGCCGCGCGGACGACGGCGGCCAACCGCCGCCGCCGGCCGAGCCCCGCCGCTAGGCCTCCAGCGTCCGGGTGAGCGCGCCCTCCAGGATGTCGAGCCCGGCGTCGAGGTCGGCCTGGCCGATGGTGAGCGCGGGCCGGAACCGGACCGAGCGCGTGCCGCACCCGAGCGCCATCAGGCCGTCGTCGTAGGCCGCCTTTAGGACCGCGTTCCGGGTCGCCGTGTCGGGCAGGTCGAAGGCGCAGAACAGGCCGCGGCCGCGCGCGTCGGCGACGCCCTCGAACCGGTCCTCCATCTGACCGAGGCGGGCCATGAGGTGCTCGCCCTGGGTCGTCACGTTGCCGATCAGGTCGTCCGCCTCGATGACCTCCAGGATCCGGTCGAAGCGGACCATGTCGACCAGGTTGCCGCCCCAGGTCGAGTTGATCCGGCTCGACTTCTGGAACACGTTGTCGTCGACCTCGTCGACGCGCGGGCCGGCCAGGATGCCGCAGACCTGGGTCTTCTTGCCGAAGGCGATGATGTCGGGCGTGACACCGAGGGCCTGCCACGCCCAGAACGCGCCCGTCAGGCCGACGCCGGTCTGGACCTCGTCGAAGACCAGCAGCGCCTCGGCCTCGTCGGCCAGGTCGCGCAGGGCCTGGAGGAACTCGGGGCGGAAGTGGTTGTCGCCGCCCTCGCCCTGGATCGGCTCCAGGATGATGGCCGCGATCTCGTCGGGGTGGTCCCGGAACGCCTGCTTCGGCCTGGCGGATCGCGATCTCCTCCCGCAGCTCGACGTCGCCGCCGCGGATCTTGGGGTTCGAGATCCGGGGCCAGTCGAACTTCGGGTAGCCCGAGACCTTGTTGGGGTCCGTGTTCGTGAGCGACATCGTGTAGCCCGAGCGCCCGTGGAACGCCTCGCGGAAGTGCAGGACCTTGGAGCCGCGCTCGCCCGAGTACCCCTTGGCCTTGTTCTTCCGCACCTTCCAGTCGAACGCCACCTTGAGCGCGTTCTCGACGGCCAGCGCGCCGCCCGACACGAAGAAGGCGTGGGGCAGCTCCTCCGGGATGCCGACCCGCCCGAACGTCTCGACGAAGCGCGCGAAGTGGGGCGTGTACACGTCCGAGTTGGCCACCTTGTTGAGCGCCGCGTCCATCAGCCGCTCCCGGAAGCCGACCGCCTGCGGCGCGTCGCCCGCCAGCGCGTCGTGGTTCATGCCCAGCGGGTTGGAGGCGTAGAACGTGAAGAAGTCGACGTACTCCTTGCCGGTCACGGCGTCGCGGAGCCGCGCGCCCCGGCTGTTCTCCATGTCCAGGACGATGGGGTAGCCGTCGGTCAGGATGTGGCGGCCGAGGATGTCGCGGACGTCGGACGAGTCCGGAAGCGCTTTGCGGGCGTCGGGGGCGAGGATCTGCATAGACGTAGGCGTGGGTCGGGGGGCGTGGAGGGGCGGCAGCGTGCGGCCCTCGGCCAGCGGTCCCGCCAAGATAGCGGACGGCACCGCGGTCCCCCGGCCTCACCCGCCGCCGAGCGGCAGCAAGGCCACGCAAGGGCCGGCGCCGGAGGGCCGGCGCCGGCGGGCCGGCCGCAACCGTCCGGCTGCCGCGCCGTAGGGGCCCGTTTGCCGCCGCCGCCATGGACCCCGCCCACCGATTCACCCCGTCCGAGATCGAGGAGGTGTTCGCCCGCGCCGCCGCCACCCAGCAGCGCGACCGCCAGTCCGACCTCGGGCTGTCCGTCGAGGAGCTCCAGGCCGTCGGCGCCGAGGCCGGCCTGGACCCGGTGCATGTGGCCGCGGCCGCCCGCGCCGTCGCCGCGGGCGAGCCCGACGACAAGCGCGAGGCGTTCGCCGGCGTCCCGGTCGGCGTCCGCCGCTCGGCCCACCTCGACGCTCCGCCGTCGGACCTGCTCTGGGAGACGCTCGTGTCGGACCTCCAGGAGACGTTCTCGGCACGCGGCAAGGTCGAGCGGATCGGGGCCTCGCGGATCTGGCGCAACGGCAACCTGCGGGCGACGCTCTCCCCGTCGGGCGACGGCGCCCGCCTCCGCCTGCAGTCGAACCGCCGCGACGACACGCGCGCGAACTGCTGCTCATCGCCGCCGTCAACGCCGTGCTCGCGGTGGCGTTTACGGTCGCCCCCGTCGAGTTCGCCGACTTCTCTCCGCCCCTGCTCGCGCTGATCGCCGTCGCGGTCGGGGCCACCGCCCGTGATCCGCCAAACGACCTGGGCCCGGACGCGCGAGCGCCAGATGGAGGCCGTCGCCTCTCGCGCCCAGCGCACCGCTCGCGCCGTCGCCAGCGCGCCCCTCGCGGACCGCGCCCCCGTCCTCGACCTGCTCGACCTCGACGACCCCGACGACGACCGCGAGCGCGCCCGCTCTCGCCGACGCACCCGCTGAGGTCGGCAGCGGGCCGGGGCGCCGGACGGACGGACGCTGAGGTCTCGGGCACCGCTCCACACGAACGGCACGCGGCGGGCCGTACCTTCGGCGTACGGTCTGCGACGCGCACCGCGTCGGCCTTCTCCCCCGCCTCCGCACCGCATGGACACGCCCACCAAGGCCCCGCTCCGCCCCGGACAGGTCGCCCTCAAGCACGCGCCCGCCGCCGCCGACCTCGCCGTCGAGTCCGAGGGCGACGGCTTCGCGCTCGAGCTGCCCGTCGTCCAGAAGCCCCAGGTCGCCAACCGGCCCGGCGGGCGGCCCAAGTGGCTGCGCGCCAAGCTCCCCTACGGCGAGACGTTCCGCGACGTCCAGAAGACGATCGAGGAGTTCGACCTGCACACCGTCTGCTCGTCGGCCCGGTGCCCCAACATGGGCGAGTGCTGGAGCGCCGGCACGGCCACGTTCATGATCCTGGGCAACGTCTGCACGCGCGGCTGCTCGTTCTGCGCCGTGCTCACGGGCCGTCCCGAGCAGAAGGACCTCGACTACGACGAGCCCCGCCGCGTCGCCGAGGCGGCCCGGCTGATGGGGCTCCAGCACGTCGTGGTGACGTCGATCAACCGCGACGACCGCGAGGACGGCGGCGCGCCGATCTTCGCCGAGGTCATCCGCCTGGTCCACGCCCAGGACCAGACCATCGAGGTCCTGATCCCCGACATGCGGGGCGTCCGCCCGGCGCTCGAGACCGTCTTCGAGGCCCGGCCCGAGGTGCTCAACCACAACGTCGAGACCGTCCCGCGACTGTACCGCCGCGTCCGCCCCCAGGCCGACTACCAGCGGTCGCTCGACGTGATCCAGCTCGCCAAGACCGAGTACGGCCTGCGCACCAAGTCCGGCATCATGGTCGGCCTCGGCGAGACGAAGGACGAGGTCGTGAGCCTGATGGCCGACTTCGCCGCCCACGGCGTCGACGTGATGACGATCGGCCAGTACCTCCAGCCGACGCGCCACCACCTGCCGGTCGAGGAGTTCGTCCACCCGGACGTGTTCGCGTGGTACAAGGAGCAGGGCGAGGCGCTCGGCATCGACCACGTCGAGAGCGGGCCGCTGGTGCGGAGCTCGTACCACGCCGAGCGACATGTTTAGCCACCCCGGAGGCCGGCCCGCCAGCCGCCTCGGCGCCGGGCTGCGCGTCGCCGCTCGCGGTCTTGCTCGGCCGTGGCGCCCGGCTGCTCGACGGTCGTCGACACGGTCGCGGCCGTCTTCGGGCCGGGCGACGTCGGCGGCGAGGTCGACGCCCACGTCGTCTACCGGCTCCGGCCGGACTGCCCGGCGCTCCTGGCGCGCTCGATCAGCCACGGCTACACGGTCCTGACGCCGCTCGGCTCGCCCGACGTCGAGGGCGTCCCCGAGCTGCTGGGCGCGTCCATCGAGGAGACCGGCGTGTTCGAGGGGCCCGTCCGGACCGGCGAGGTCCTGTTCCGTTACGTCCCGCCGTCGGCCTCGGAGACGTGGACGGCCGGCCCGGTCGACGTGGTCGCCGAGGTGGACGCGGTCCGCCTGGACCTGGACGAGGCGCGGGGCCACGATGCTGCGAGTCGTGCGGGCCCGAGCCCGTGCCCGTCGCCCCGGACCCGTCCATCCCGCGCGTCCCCGGCTCCCGCCTCCCGACCTCTGAGCGACCTCGACCGCCCGCCGCGCTACGACGCCGGCGACCCCAGCGCCTACGTCGACGACATGCTGGCGCGGGTCGGCGACCGCGACCCGCTCGCGCTGCTGGCGGCCGCGCCGGACCGGCTGGCCGACGCCGTCGCGCACCTCTCGGACAACGACGCCCGCCGGGCGCCCGAGCCGGGCGCGTGGTCGGTCCTGCAGATCCTCCGCCACCTCGCCGACTCCGAGATCGTCTACGGCTACCGGCTCCGCCTGATCGTCGCCTCGGGCGAGGACCGGCCGGCCGATTCCGGGCTACGACCAAGACGCCTGGGCCGACACGCTCCACTACCACCGAGGGACCGTCGCCGACGCGCTGGGCGACTATCGCCGCCGGCCGCCGGATGACGCTGCGCTTCCTCCGGTCCCTGGACGACGACCAGTGGGCGCGCGCCGGTCTCCACAGCGAGCGGGGCCCGGAGAGCGTCCGCCGGATCGCGACGCTGCTGGCGGCCCACGACCTCGCCCACCAGGGCCAGATCGAGCGGGCGCGCCAGGCCGTCGGCGGCTGACCTGCGGGTCGCGGGCTCCGCCCGCCTCGACGGAGTCCCCGAGGCAGGCGGGGCGGGCCCCGCGGCGGCCGAGGTCGCGCGGGGTCGGCCTAGAGCGAGCCCGGCGGGCCTCAGTCCGCCTCGAAGCCCAGGATCCGGTACCCGACCTCCTCGTCGGCGAGCGCGAACGACGGGTCGACCGAGACGACGACCGGCAGGGGCGCGACGCCCCGGAGCACGCGGACCGTGACGGCGTCGGCCGTCTCGAAGCCGTCCGCCGCGATCCGGTAGAGGTCGTCGACGCGCAGGACCAGCGACACCGGGTCGTCTGGGAACGGTTCCCCGTTCATGCCAGGCCTCCGTGATGGTGCCATCCTCCACGCGGAGGTCGACCACGGTCGGGGGGCAGTAGCAAACGACCTCGTAGCGGAGCCGGTAGTCGTCGACGGCCGCGGCGTCCCACGCCTGCTCGAACCCGGCTAGCAGAGCCGCGCTCTCCACCTCGACGGCGAGGGATGCGTCGACGGGATCGATCGCGGGCGGGCCGTCGTCACCGACAGCGTCGCAGGCTGAGAGCGCGAGGGCGACGAGGAGTACGGCGTGGCGCATACGCGGCGTGGAGAGTCATCGCGTGACGATACTCCGTCGCCAGCGGGCCGGCCCGCCGCTCAGATCGGTCGGTCCAGAGGACGTGGTCGCCGGTCTGCCAGCGGCCCCGACTGGCCCCGCCTCGGTGACGCCCTGAGACGGCTACCGCTTGACGGCCGTCCCCATGTAGCCGACCGCGAGCGACCGCGTGGTCGTGAACGCGAACGCCGGGTCGAGGTGGCGGCGGCGGACCGAGCGCCAGAACGCGCGCGTCGATCTGGGGGCGGACGCCGTGGACCTCGTCGACCGTCATGCCCACCGCGTCGGCGTGCTCGGCCAGCGTGCTCGGCGGCAGGAACAGGCGCCAGACGTGGATGTGGTCCGGCGCCTCGCGGACGACGAACCGGAAGCCCTTAACGGCCACCAGCCAGGCCAGCGGCGTCCGGTTGAACGTGTTGAACAGGACGACGCCGCCCGGCTTGACCACCCGGGCCGCCTCGGCGATCACGCCGGCCTGGTCCTCGACGTGCTCCAGCATGTCGAACAGCAGGACGGCGTCGTAGCTAGCGTCGTCGGCGTCGAGGGCCGTCGCGTCGCCCAGGCGGAACGTGGCGTCGGCGCCGGCGGGGACGCGGCGGCGGGCCTGCTCCAGCGACGGCTCCGACAGGTCGACGCCGTCGACGCGGTAGCCCGCCTCGGCGAGAGGCAGCGCGATCAGGCCGCCCCCGCACGCGACGTCGAGCACGCGGGCGCCGGGCCCCAGCCCGTGCCGGCGCGAAGACCTCCCGGGTGTAGGCCAGCTTGAGGCGCCCCTCCGACCGGAGCAGCGCGATCGCGTGCCCGTCGTCCTCGAACCACCGCTCGCCGAGGTCGTCGTAGAAAGCGTTGTTGACGGCGGGCACGGCAGCGGCGGAAGCGAGGGCGGAGCGGTACGGCCCAGACGGATCAGGGGTCCGCGACGGGACGGCAGGCCTGCCCGCCTCGGTCCCCTCACCGGCGAGGCTAGCCCTCCTTCCGCATCAGGTTGGCCGCGACCGTCAGAGCCGGGCCCGAAAGCGACCGAGCAGACCAGGGCGCCGGCCGGGACGGCCTCGTCGCGCGCGATCCGGTCCCAGATGTGGGGGAGCGTCGTCGACGACATGTTGCCGCGCTCGCGCAGGATCTCGTGGCTGTGGCGCGTCCGGTCCTCGCCCACGCCCAACGCCTCGGCGGTGCTCTCGATCACGCGGGGGCCGCCGGGGTGGATGGCCCACACGTCGACGTCGTCGACGGTCAGCCCGTGGCGGCCCAGGAACCGCTCCATGACGCCGGCCACGTTCTGGCGGATGTGGTCCGGGACGCGGCGGCTCAGCGTCATCTGGAAAGCGACGGCGGCCGGGCGCCACGTCATCTCGTCGAGCGTGTCGGGCACCAGGGCCTCGACGTGGTCGAGCAGCGCGAAGTCGGCGCCGGCCGGCTCCGCGGAGACGTCGAGGCGGGCGGCCCCGTCGGCGAACAGGCACTGCTGGACGATCTGCTCGGGGTCGGTCGTGGCCGGGTGGTGGTGCAGCGTGCACAGCTCGACCAGCAGGACGGCCGCGCGGGCGTCGGCAGCCTCGGCGACCTGGGCGTCGGCGGCGACCTGGGCGTCGGCGGCGACCGGCTGGCGCGCGGCCTCGGACTGGACCACGTCGGCGGCCATGGCGAGCGCCGGCAGCGCGGCGTAGCAGCCCATGTGGCCGATGCTCAGCACGCGCGTCCGCTCGCCCCACCCGCGCTCGGCGACGACGCGCTGGGCGGCGCTGGGGCTGTCGTAGCCGGTGCAGCTCACCTGGACGACGGCCGCGGGCGCCTCGGTGTCGCCGGCGAAGGCGTCGTGGGCGACGGCCTCGGCGGTCTCGGCGAACAGCTCCATCCGGCGCTCCAGCGGGGCCTGGTGCCACACGCCCGGCGCCTCGGGCGCGGACTGGCCGTCGCCGAGTGCGGGCGACGCGTGGAGCCTCATCCGGTCCCAGTCCCGGTGCGTGTAGTCCTCCAAGGCCGTGACGCGCGTCTCGATCTGGGTCTTGCGCGCGAGCAGGTCGTAGAACCGGACGGCCCGGTCAACGTCCGGCATCGGCGTCGTCAGGGCGGCCCGGCGGAGCCCGGCCTTCATCCAGTCGATCCCCTCTGACTGGGTGACGGTGTAGCCCAGACGGGAGCGGGCGGACGGAGAGGTAGGCGCGGGGGGTCATAGTGGTGTCGGTAGACCAGACCAGACGCCCGACGTTCCTCGGGTCGTACCCCGACCGCGCCGGTTCATCCAATCCCTGACCGCGTCAGACCCGGGCGCCTCCCGGCCCGGGCGTCAGTTGAGCCCGACGTACTTCAGCTTGGCCGCGCTCGCCCGTTGGTCGAGCCGCTGCTCGAACCGCGCCGAGTCGCCCGAGGCCACGTTGCGGACCTGGACGAGCACGTCGTCCATCGGCCGGTTGTCGTCGTCGTAGAGCGTCACGAACACGTCGGCCGACGAGATCGCGGAGGCGCCGCGGTTGACCAGCACGCCTGTGAGCGTCGGGTAGGCCGTCCCCTTGCGCTGGAGCCGGAGGTCGGAGACGTCGGCCAGGGGAGTGTCCCCGCCGCAGGCGGCGAGCACGAGGGCGAGGGCGACGAGCAGGAGTCGGGACACGGAGCCGGTGGAGAGACGGGCCCAAGAACGGGACCCGGCGGCGATCTCGCCTGAGAGCGGGCTCAGGGGAGGTTGAAGAATGGGCGAGGGGCCGAGCCCGAGGGGGCCGCAGGGCGCGTTCCGAGGCGCGGCGCTGGGGCGGCGGCCTCGATGCTGTCGCGCAGGCCGGACCGGTCCCGTCCTAGCGGAGGGGTCCCCGCCCGGTCCGCCCGCCTCGGCGCCGAGGCGGACCGGGCGCGGCCGGCTAGCGGTCCGCCGCGCGGAGGTCGGAGACGTTGTAGCCGATCTCCTCGTCGGCCGTCATGCTGCTGTAGTCGATGCCGATGCTGACCGGGTAGCCCAACCGGGCGTCGTACTCGACCGCGACCACCTCGGCGCCCCGGTCGTAGGCGTCGTCGATCAGGTCGAACAGCCCCTCGACCGTCACCCCCCGGTCGTCGTCGACCGCGACGCCGTCGAGCCCCACCGACTCGATGTCGCCGTCGCGGACGGACACCTCGAACGGGCCGGTGTAGTCCGGCGACGGGCAGAAGCACAGCCGCTGGAGCGTCATGGTGTAGGCGTCGGGGCCGGCGTCGGCCCAGCGGGCCCGAGCCGCCGCGAGGTCGGGCGAGCGCTCGGCGGCGGGCCCCTCCCCCATCACGGGGCCGGTGGGGAGCCCGCCCTGCTCGGGCACGACGCCGGCCGGGGCGGGGCAGCCCGCGAGCGGGACGAGGACGGCGGCGAACAGGAGGGCGCGCATGGCGGAACCAGGGGGAGACGGCGGGAACGTACGGCCGGGCCCGTTTCGTGGCCCGGACTCCTCGGGCGCCCGACGGACGGAGACGACCGCGTCCGCGGGCTCCCCGAGGCGGGGCTAGCCGAGGCGGGGCTAGCCGAGGCGGGGCTCCCCGAGGCGGGGCTAGCCGAGGCGGGGCTAGCCCGAGGTCGGCGAGGTTGGCTTGCAAGGCCGCGATCTCGGCCCGGGCGTCGTCGGCCTTCTGGCGCTCCTTGTCCACGACCGCCTCGGGCGCGCGCGACGTGAACGCCTGGTTCTGGAGCTTCTTCTCGACGCCGCCCAGGAAGCCGCGCTTGGCGCCGATCTCCTTCTGGAGCCGCTGGCGCTCGACGTCGAGGTCGATCATGCCCTCCAGCGGGACGTAGACCACGTGGGCCCCGACGACGACCGCCGCGCTGGCCGCCGGCTTGTCGAGGTCGGTCCCCAGCGTGAGGTCGCCCAGCCCGGCCAGCCGCTCGACGTAGCCGCGCGCGCCTTCGAGCGACGCGGCCGTCGCGGCGTCGCCGGTCACGATCACCGCGCGGACGTCCTGGGACGGCGGCACGTTGTACTGCGCCCGCACCTGGCGGACCGCCGTGACCAGGTCCTGGACCGTCGCAAACGTCCGGGCCGCTTGGGCGTCCGTCTCGGCCGGGTCGGGCGTGGGCCACGCCGCGGCGATGAGCGCGTCGCCGTCGGCGCGCGGGCGCAACGTCCACCACAGCTCCTCGGTCACGAACGGCATGAACGGGTGGAGCAGTTGCACGACCTGCTCGAACACCTCGGTCGACAGCGCCAGCGTCTCGCGGTCGGGCGTCTCGCCGTGCGGCGCCTTCGAGACCTCGAGGTACCAGTCGCAGAAGTCGCGCCAGACGAAGTCGTAGACCAGGTGCGCGGCCTCCGAGATCCTGTAGGTGTCGAGCGCGGCCGTGACCGCCTCGGTCGTCTCGTGGAGCCGCGTGAGCAGCCAGCGCTCGGCCAGGTCGAGGTCGGCGAAGTCGCGCTCGCGGCGCAGGTCCTCCGTAGGCCGGCCGGCCTCGTCCTTCTCCACGAACCGGCCGAACACGCGGCTCGCGTTCCAGACCTTGTTCGCGAAGTTCCGGCCGCCCTCGAACTTGCCCTCGTCCAGCTTGATGTCCTGGCCCTGGGCGCACAGCACCGCCAGCGTGTAGCGGACCGCGTCGGCCCCGTACTGCTCGATCATGTCGAGCGGGTCGATGCCGTTGCCGAGCGACTTCGACATCCAGCGGCCCTGCTTGTCCTTGATCATGCCGGTGACGAACACGTCGGTGTAGGGCACCTCGTCCAAAAAGTGGGTCCCGGCCATGATCATCCGCGCGATCCAGAAGAACAGGATGTCGTACCCGGAGACGAGCACGCTGCCCGGGTAGAACGCCTGGAGCGCGTCCGTCTTCTCGGGCCAGCCCAGCGTCGCGAACGGCCAGAGCCAGGACGAGAACCACGTGTCCAGCACGTCCTCGTCCTGCACGTAGCCCGGCCCGGGGCTGTCGACCGACACCACGAAGGCGTCCTCGTCGCGCTCGCCGTCCTCCCCCACCGGGTACCAGACCGGGATCCGGTGGCCCCACCACAGCTGGCGCGAGATCGGCCAGTCGCGGATGTCCTCCAGCCAGCGCCGGTACTCGTTGGCCCAGCGGCTCGGGTGGAACGTGATGGTCCCGTCGTTGACGACGGCAAGGGCCTTGTCGGCGAGCGGCTGCATCGCGACGTACCACTGCGGCGACAGCAGTGGCTCGATGATCGGCCTTGCTCCGCGACGAGATCGGGAGCGTGTGCGGGTAGTCCTCCGTCTGGACGAGCTGGCCCGCCTCGGTGAGGTCGGCGACGATGGCCTTGCGGGCGTCGAAGCGGTCCATGCCTGCGTACGGGCCGCCTTGGTCGTTGAGCGTGCCGTCGAGGTTCATCAGCGAGACCGTCTCCAGGCCGTGGCGCTTGCCGATGGCGAAGTCGTTCTCGTCGTGCCCCGGCGTCACCTTGAGCGCGCCCGCGCCGAACTCGGGCTTGACGTAGTCGTCGGCGATGATGGGCACGATGCGGCCCACGGCGGGCACCTCGACCGTCTTGCCGATGAGCGACTGGTAGCGCTCGTCGTCGGGGTGAACGGCGACGGCCGTGTCGGCCGGGATCGTCTCGGGCCGCGTCGTCGCGATGTCGATGTGCTCGCCCGTCGGCGTCCCGTCGGCGTCCACGACGGGGTAGCGGACGGTCCACAGCGACCCGGGCCGCTCGACGTTGTCGACCTCCTCGTTCGAGATCACCGTCTGGTTGTCCGGGTCCCAGTTGACGAGGTACTCGCCGCGGTAGACGAGCCCCTGCTCGTGGAGCGTCACGAACACGTCCTGGACGGCCCGGCTCAGGCCGTCGTCCATCGTGAACCGCTCGTAGCGCCAGTCGCACGAGTCGCCCAGGCGCCGCTTCTGCTGGAGGATGATCCCGCCGTACTCCTCCTTCCAGTTCCAGACGTGCTCCAGGAACGCCTCGCGCCCGATCTCCTTCCGGTCGACGCCTTGCTTTTTGAGCGTCCGCTCGACGACGTTCTGGGTCGCGATGCCCGCGTGGTCCATGCCCGGGATCCACAGGGCCTCGAACCCCTGCATCCGCTTGTAGCGGATGAGCAGGTCCTGGACGGTGTCCTGCAGGCCGTGGCCCATGTGGAGCCGCCCGGTCACGTTGGGCGGCGGCATCGGGATCACGAACGGCTGCTTGTCCCCGGAGGTGACCGCCTCGGGGTCGGCGTGGAAGAAGCCGCCGTCCTCCCAGTAGCGGTACCACGTCCGCTCGACGGCCTCGGGGTCGTAGGGGCCGTCGGCAGGCGCCGGGGCGGGCGTCTCGGGGATGGCGGGCGTTTCGCCTCGGTCGCGCGGGATCTCAGTCATCGATTCGGTCGGCCGGCAGCGGCCCGGGTGAGCCGACGAAGCTACCGAGGCGGGCGCGCAGGGTCGGTGAAGCGCACGACGCACCCGGTCGGGGCACCCGGTCGGGGCACCCGGTCGGGACCCGCGCTGCGCCGGCCGCGCCCCCAGCGGGGCGGCGGCCACACGGGGCCAGCGACGTTGACCCGTGAATTTCAGCGACCGGGTCGGCAGGCGTCGCTCGTGACGTACCGTGGCCGCCTTTCCGGCCCTGCCTCCATGACCCGACTCGCACTCCTCCTCGTTCTGGCGACCGCCGCGCAGGCCCAGGTCTGCCAGGGCGACGTGACGCTCGACGCCCAGGCCCAGGTCGACGCCTTCGCCTGCACCGAGGTCCGAGGGTCGCTCAACGTCCAGGGCGCCGACGTGTCGGACCTGTCGCCGCTGGCCGGCTTGGCTGTCGTGACGGGCGACGTCGTCCTCTTCCAGACGGCGGTCGCCGGCCTCCGTGGGCTCGACGACCTCCAGACGCTGGGACGGCACCTCCTGGTCTACGGGAACGGGTCGCTCGAACGCCTCGACGGCTTGGGCGCGCTGCGATCGATCGACCGCTTGGTCCTCGACGCCAACCGTGCGCTGACCGACGTGGACGGGCTGACCGCGCTCGGATCGCTCAAGAGCGCCTGGATTACGCGGAACGCCTCGCTGGCCGACCTCGGCGCGCTCCGCAGCGCCACCTCGCTTCCCGGGGGCCTGATCGTGGGGGGCAACGGGTCCCTGACGAGCCTACGCGGACTCGAGAACGTCCAGCAGATCGGGGAGCGCCTGCAGATCGCCGACAACGCTGCGCTGGAATCACTGGACGCGCTCGCGGCGCTGCTCTTGGTGGACGGCAACGTCGACATCTCGCGCAACGCCGTGCTCACGAGCGCCGACGGGCTGGCAGCGCTGTACGGAGTGCGCGGCGCGCTCCAGATCAGCGACAACCTCGTGCTGCACCGCGTCGACCTGCCCGCGCTGCAGTTGGTGACGGGCGACGTCACGATCTCCTCCAACGGCGCCTTGACGTCCATCGCCGGGATCCAGCGCGTGGAGGGGGACCTGACCATCCGGTCGAACGACGCGCTCCTGACCCTCGACGGTCTCGGCACCCTGGGCGACGTGCTCGGCACCCTCCGGATCGAGCGGAACGGGCTGCTCGTCAGCACGGGCGGACTGTCCTCGCTCCGCCGCGTCGGCGGGAGCGTGAGCGTCGAGGGGAACTCGTCGTTGACGCGTCTGGGGCTGCCGGCCCTGACGTACGTCACGGGAGACCTCGCGATCGCGCGCAACCGCGACCTACGCGACCTGGGCGGGCTCGGGCGTCTCGAGTACGTCGGTGGCACCCTCAGCTTGGAGGGGAACGAGACCCTGGTCGGGCTCGACAGCCTGCGGTCGCTGGCCCGGACCGGCGGGCTGTCGGTCCGGGAGAACCCGGCGCTGCCGGACCTCGACGGGCTCGAACGCCTGGACCACCTGACCTCGTTGCTGTCGCTCACGGTCGCCCAGAACGACGTCCTGACCGACATCGACGGGCTGCGCTCCGTCCTCGACATCGACGGGCCGATCCTGATCGAGCGCAACCCGGCGCTGGAGAGCGTGCGCGGGCTGGGCCAGGTGGCCGGGGCCATCGAGGGCCTCACGATCCGCGAGAACCCCGCCTTGGTGAGCCTGAGCGGGTTCGACGGCGTCACGACCGCCGAGGGCACGGTCTCGATCACACGCAACGCCGGCCTGTCCACGCTGGACGGGCTCGGCCGACTAAGCCTGGTGACCGGCGACCTCTCCATCGAGCAGAACGGTGCCCTGGAGGACATCCGTCCGCTGGCCGCGCTCCGCGCCATTAGCGGCAGCCTCAGCGTCGGGTCCAACCCGTCGCTGGCGTCCTGCTCCCAGGGGCTGTCGGGACTGATCCAGTCCGGTCGCTTCGTCGGCGTCGGCGGCAGCCTAGTCATCGGGCGGAACGCGGATGCCGGGCAGTGCAACTCGCCCGATGCCGTGCTCGGCGGGGCCACGGCCGACCAGGACGCGCCCGTCGCTGTTCTGTCCCTGTCCGTCACGCCCAACCCGTCCGCCTCGGGCGCGCGGGCGGCCTACTCGGTCCCGGCCCCGGGCCCGGCGCGCGTGACGCTCTACGACGCGCTCGGCCGGCTCGTCGCCGTGCTGGCCGAGGGCGACCATGCCGCGGGCGAGCACCACGCGGCCCTGGGCGCGCGGACGCCCGGCCTCTACCTCGTCCGCGTCGAGACCGAGGCGGGCACCCGGGTAGCGACGGCGACCGTCGTGCGCTAGCCGGGCTCGGAGCGCCGGCGGCCTGAGTCGGCCGGCCGGGCCGGTCAGCGCGAGGGCGGCGAGACCGGGATCTCGAACGTCCCCTCGACCGCGACGCGCGTCGTGCTGTCGGTCCCGAACGGTTGGCCGCGCATCGCGAACGTCCCCTGGATCACGTCGGGCGAACGCAGGGTCATCGTCATCTCGCCCTCGGGGAAGTCCACGATGGCGGTCGACGGGTCGAGCAGGTCCCGGGCGCTGAGGCCGGGCACGTTCGTGATCACGATGGTGCCGTCGATGGACGGCTCGCTGGTCGCGCCGTAGGGCATGAGGTAGCGGCCCGGGGCCGGCGTCATCCGGTCGTTGTACTGGGTGAAGTTGACGGAGACCACGACCGCGCCCGGCTCCTCGACTGGGTACGGCGGTGACCCGCCGAAGCCGAACCGCTGCGGGGACGAGCCCCGGCCCAGGTCGTACCCCTGGGCCCGCGCCGGGGTACGGAACCGGGCCGTGGCGCCGTCGGGGAGCGTGTAGGTCCCCTCGATCCACCCGGCCGGAGCGACGTCGGGCTCGGCGGTGTCGCAGCCGACGGCCAGGACCAGGAGCGAGAGCAGGACGGGGATGCGCATGACGGACGGCGGACGGCGAGGGGCGGCCAAGATCCGGCGGCCGGCTGGCCGGGCCCTGGTGCGTTTGGACCAGCCGGCCAGGCCCACGGGCTCACCGAGGCGGGACCGGTCGTGCGTAGCCTGGACCCGCCCCGCCCCGCCCGTCATGCCCGCCGTCGTCCCGTTCGAGACCGCCCCCCAGCTACTCCACAGGCTGGCGGCCCACTACGCCGGGACCGGGAAGGCCGCCCTGGGCTACAAGGACAAGGGGACCGACGAGTGGACGGACGTCACCTGGGACGACCTCTACCAGCGCGTCCGGGCGTTCGCGGGATTCTTGCGCGCCCGGGGCGTCGGGGTCGGCGACCGGGTCGCGATCCTGAGCGAGAACCGGCCGGAGTGGGCCGTCGCCGACCTGGCGGCCCAGGCGCTCGGGGCGGTCACGGTCGCCCTGTACACGACCGCGCCGGCCGGCCAGGTCGCGTACGTCGTGGGCGACAGCGGGGCGACGGTCCTCGTGGTCTCGACGGACCTCCAGCTCCGCAAGGCCGACCGCGCGACCGACTCGTGCCCCGACGTCGTCGCCATCGTGTCGATGGCCGAGCCCCGCACGGCCCGCCCCCAGACGCCGGTCACGACCTGGGCCGACGCGCTCGCCGAGGGCGCCCGCCTGGCCGTCGACCTCGACCCCGACGTCGTCGGGCCGGACGACCTGTCGGCGCTGATCTACACGTCGGGGACGACGGGCGAGCCCAAGGGCGTCGTGATGACGCACCGGAACCTGATGTCGAACGCCCGGGCCGCGCTCGACCGGATCGAGGTGCGCGAGGACGACGTCCACCTGTCGTTCCTGCCCCTGAGCCACGCCTTCGAGCGGACGGCCGGCTACACGACGGTCCTGGCGGCCGGGGCCCAGATCGTCTACGCCGAGTCGATCGACACGATCTCGAAGAACTTGCCGGAGGTCCGCCCGACGCTGATGGTGTCGGTCCCCCGCCTGTTCGAGCGGATCTACGGCACGATCCAGCAGTCGGTCGCCCAGGGCTCGGCGGTCAAACGGGCCGTGTTCGCCTGGGCCGTCGACGTGGGGACGGCCGTCGCCGAGCGCCGGGGCGAGGGCCGCACGGTGGGGCCGGCGCTCCGGGCCCAGCACGCGCTGGCGCACCGGCTGGTGTTCTCGGCGCTCCACGCCAAGCTGGGCGGGCGCGTCCGGTTCGCCATCAGCGGGGGCGCGGCGTTGCCCCCGGAGATCGGGGCGTTCTTCGCCGCCGCCGGCGTCCGCCTGATCGAGGGGTACGGGCTGAGCGAGACGGCGCCGATCCTGGCCGCCAACCCGACCGACGCGCCGCGCTACGGGACGGTCGGCTGGGTGATGCCGGGCGTCACGCTCGCCGTCCGCGCGCTGGACTCGGGCCACCGGCTGGCCGAGGTGGCCGGGGACGACTACCCGACGAAGGTGACGACGGGGCCGGGCGAGATCCTGGCGCGCGGGCCGGGCGTCATGCCGGGCTACTGGAACCGGCCGGACGAGACGGCCCAAGCGTTCGACCCCGACGGCTGGTTCCGGACGGGCGACGTGGGCAGGTTCGAGGACGGCTACCTCCGCATCACCGACCGGATCAAGCACATGATCGTGACGGCCGGCGGCAAGAACGTCTACCCCGGGCCCATCGAGGCGGCGCTCGCGGCGAGCCCGGCCGTGGCCCAGGTGATGGTGATCGGCGAGGGGCGCCCGTTCCTGTCGGCGCTCGTCGTGCCCGACCTCGACGCGCTCCGGCAGGAGGCGGTGGGGCTCGGCCTCCGCACGAGTCCACACGACGACCTGCTGGCCGTCCCCGAACTCCGCGCTCGCCTCGACGGCGCGTTCGCCCAGCACAACGCCCAGGCCGCGTCCCACGAGCGGATCCGGGCCTACCGGGTCGCGCCGGAGCCGTTCGCGGTCGAGAACGACCTGATGACGCCGACCATGAAGCTCAAGCGCCGCGTGATCGAAGCGCGGTTCTCCGGAGTGATCGGCGAGATGTACGCCTAGGGGGCCGGGTCGCCCGGCGCCCGCTCGTCGCCCCGGGCCAGGTGGACGGCCCGCCAGGCGTACCACGCGGCCACGCTCCGCCAGGGCGCGTAGGGCTCGCCGAGCGCGACCATCTCGCGCGCCGTCGGCCGCTCGGCCAGCCCACGCACGATCCGGACGCCCTCCTGGACGCCGAGGTCGGCGACGGGCCAGACGTCGGGCCGGCCCAGGTTGAACAGCAGGAGCATCTGGGCCGTCCACACGCCGACCCCGCGGACCTCGGTGAGCCGGCGGACCACCTCGCCGTCGGGCAGGGCCAGCAGGGCACCGCGCGTGGGCAGCGTCCCGGCCCGGCGCCGGGCGACCAGGTCGCGGAGAGCGGCCGTCTTGGCGCGCGACAGGCCGCACCCGCGGAGCGCGTCGTCGTCGGCCTGGGCGACCGCGTCGGGGTCGAGCGTCTCGCCGTCGCCGAACGCGGCGAGCACGCGGCCGTGGATGGTCGCGGCGGCCTTGACCGAGAGCTGCTGCGACACGACCGCGCGCAACAGCGCCGGCAGCGTCTCGTCGGTCCGCAGCGTGATCCGGGGCGGGCCGACGCGGGCGATCACCGCGGCCAGTCCGGGGTCGGAGTCGGCGAGCGCCAGGCTGGCGGCGACGGCGTCGTACGGAGGAGCCACGGGGTGCGGGGTGCGGGGTGCGGGGTGCGAGGTGCGGAAAGGTCGCCCGCCTCGGGACCGAGGCGGGCAGGGTCAGGCGGAGGAGGGCGAGACTGTTGGACGGCCGGCCCTCCCCCACACCCTCCGTCCTCATCCCTCCTCGTCGCCGTAGATCATCGTCGTGACCCGGCCGCTCCGGGTGATCGTGCCGCGGTACATCCCCTCGGTGTTGAACGGCATCGAGACGTTGCCCCGGGCGTCGAGCGCGATGATGCCGCCGGTCCCGCCCGCCTCGGTCAGCGTCGTGCCGATCACGTGGGTCGCGGCCTCGTCCACGGACTCGCCGAGGTAGGCCATCCGGGCCGCCACGTCGCGGGCGACGCCGAGCCGGATAAAGAACTCGCCGTGGCCGGTCGCCGAGACGCCGCACGTCGCGTCGGCGGCGTAGGTCCCGGCCCCGATGATGGGGCTGTCGCCGATCCGCCCCCACCGCTTGTTGGTCATGCCGCCGGTCGAGGTCCCGGCCGCGAGCGAGCCGCCGGCCGACAACGCGACGGCCCCCACGGTCCCATGCATCTGCCACGGCGCGGGCGACGGGACGGCCAGCCCGGTCGCCGACCGCTCGCGCTCCTGGACGCTCAGCAGCCCCTGGAGCCGGCGCGGCGTGTGGAAGAACGTGTTCGGGACCAGCTCCAGGCCTTGCTGGAGCGCGAACTCCTCGGCGCCGTCGCCCGAGAGCAGGACGTGGGGCGACGCCTCCATCACGCGCCGCGCCAGCAGGATCGGGTGGCGGACGTGCATCGTGCCCGAGGTGGCGCCCGCTTGGCCCGTGGCGCCGTCCATGACCGAGGCGTCGTGGCGGACCGTCTGGTCGGCGGCGAAGACGCCCCCGCGGCCGGCGTTGAAGTGGGGGTCGTCCTCCAGGATCGTGAGCGTGGCCGCGACCGCGTCGAGGGCCGACGCGCCGGCCGTCACCTGGGCGTGGCCCGCGCGCAGCGCTTGGGCCAGGGCGGCCCGGATGGCGGCGTCGGTCTCGGCGTCCATGTTGGCCCGCAGGATCGTGCCGGCCCCGCCGTGGACCACCAGGACGACGGGGTCGCCGTCGACGTCGGGCAGCACCGAGACGGTCTGGGCGGCGGCCGGGAGCGCCAGCGCGAGCAGGACGGCGAGGAAAACGGGCGGGCGGGCCATGGGGGCGGGGGCGGTGTCCGGCCAAGATAGAGGGCGGGTCACGCCCGCTGTCGGCGCCGCGGCGACCGCGCCCACCTCGGTGCCGAGGTGGGGGCGCTGGGCGGGCGACGCCGCGAGAAGGGGGGTCCGGGGAACACCACTAGGACACGGCGGGTCGTTCCCCAGCCCCGCCTTCCTCGCTCCGTGCTCCGCACGCTCCGTCCTGCCGCCGCCGTTCTGCTGGCCGTCCTTTTGGTGGCGGGCCCGGCGAGCGCGGCGTGCCTCCACGGCACGGGCCATGGGACGCCGGCGGAGACGGCCAGGGACGCGATGCCGGCGGGTGAGACGCCGATGGGCGAGCCCGCGCCGGACTCGACGCCGCCGTGCCACGACGCCCCGGACGTGCCGGAGCACGAGCCTCTCGCGCCCTCCCCCGGCGACTGCGTCTCCGCCTGCTGCGCGGCCCAGGCCGCCGTGGACGTGCCCGCGCCGCTCCCGGTGGCCGATGCCGTGGTCTTGTTGGCGGTGGTCGCTACCGACGTACTCGTCGTCTCGGCGCCCGAGGTGGCCCCGCTGCCCGAGGGCCCGCCCCTGCGACCTCGGGCGAGGCGCCACGTCGAGCTCGGACGGTTCCTGATCTGAGGGGGCCGGGGCGTCGGTCGGACGCCCCCCAGGCCGTGTGGCCTGACGTCCCGCCGGGCAGTCGCCCGGCTCGTGCCCCTGTGCGCCGCGTGCCCGCGGTGCGCCCTCTCCAGATCCTCCATGTCTCGATTCCTTCTCGCGCTCGGCCTCGCCGCCGGGCTGGCGGCCGGTGCCGCCGCGCAGCATCATCCCACGCCCGACACCACTGGGCACAGCCACTCTACGCACGGCGAGGTCCACGCTGGGACCGAGCCGGAGGAGGAGGCGCCCCGGCCGACGAGCGCGCTCGACCCCACCTCGCCGATGGGAGCCGACGGCTCCGGCACGTCGTGGCTGCCGGCCGCGAGCCCGATGGAGATGGCCCACGCCACGGCCGGCGGCTGGCGCGTGACGCTCCACGGGACGGTCACCCCGCGCGTGACGGCGGCCGACGTGTTGGACGCCGGCCCCCGCGGGGCGGACGCCACCGTCGGCGCTCCGAACTGGCTCATGGGCATGGCCCAGCGCGGCAGCGACCGCCTGGCCGTGACGCTGCGGGGATGGTCTCGGCGGACCCGCTCACCGAGGGGGGCGCCGGCTACCCGCTCCTGTTCCAGAGCGGGGAGACGTTCGAGGGCGAGCGGCTGGTCGACCGGCAGCACCCGCACGACCTGGTCTCGGAGGCGTCGGCCACGGTCGCCGCGCGCCTCACCGACGACCTCGGGGCGTTCGCCTACGTGGCTTACCCCGGAGAGCCGGCCCTGGGCCCGACGGCCTTCATGCACCGGCCGAGCGCCCGCTTCGGCGCCGACGCCCCGCTCTCGCACCACTGGCAGGACGCGACGCACATCGCCTGGGGAGTGGCGACCGGCGGCGTGATCGTGGGTCCGGTCAAGCTCGACGGGTCCGTGTTCACCGGCGCCGAGCCGGACGAGGACCGGGTCGCCCCAGACCGCGCTCGCTTCGACTCGTACGCCGGGCGGGTCTCGTGGGGCGGGGAGCGGTGGGTGTTCCAGGTGTCGCGCGGGTTCCTTCGCCAGCCCGAGGCCGTCGAGCCCGGTGTGGACCAGTGGCGGACGACGGCGTCGGTGCTCTACGCGGCCCCCCTCGCCGACGGCGACCTCACGGCGACGCTCGCGTGGGGCCTCAACGAGCACCACGACCGCGACGACCACGGCGCCGAGGAGGCCGACGCCCACGACGGAGGCCAGCACGCGGTCCTGGCGGAGACGGCCGTCCGGCTCGGGCCCTGGGCCGCCTTCGCGCGCGGGGGGCTCACGCAGAAGGGGGGCTCAGAGCTGTCCCTGGCCGGCGACCTCGCCGAGCAGGTCCACGCCATCGGCGCGCTGTCGGTGGGCAGCGCGCGACGCGTGGCCCGGCTCGGCGGCGTCGAGGCCATGCTCGGCGTCCAGGCCACGGCCTACGCCGTCCCCGACGCCCTCCGGCCGACCTACGGCGGCGCGCCGCTCTCGGGCCAGGTGTTCCTGCGCCTCAGCCCCTCCGCCATGAGACCCCACGGCGGCTCGTCTCATGGCCCGGCGTCGCACGGCGGGATGTGATCCGCGCGGTCTCACCCGCCCGCCTCGGCGGCGCGCCCGAGGCAGGCGGGCCCGACGTGCGCGCCCTCTCCCCTCTTCCCGATCCGATGCCCCCCTCCTACACCCGATTCCTCGCCATGACCGCCACCTCGACGGCGGTCATGTTCGCCCTGATGTACACGACGGTCTCCACGGCCGACCACGTCTGGTGGAGCCAGACCAAGTTCTGGATGGCCCTCTACATGGGCGCCGCGATGGCCGTCGTGATGCTGGCGTTCATGCTCGGGATGTACACCGACCGCCGGAAGAACGTCGCGGTCGTCGTCGGCGCCGCGGCCGTGTTCGTCGCCGCGCTGCTCGTCGTCCGGAGCCAGGAGACGGTCGGGGACGTGGCGTGGATGAAGGCGATGATCCCGCACCACTCCATCGCGATCCTGACCAGCGAGCGAGCGGACCTCTCGGACCCCCGGGTCCGACGGCTGGCCGACGACATCGTCACGGCGCAGCGTCTCGAGATCGAGGAGATGGAGGCGCTGATCGACAGCCTGGAGAGCCAGCAGCCGTAGGCCGGCGACGTGCCGAACCCGGCCCGCCGGCGCGCGTCCTACCTCCGTCACACCCCGCTCTCGAATGCCCCCCCGCTTTTTCGCCCTGCTCCTCCTCGTCGCCCTTACTGGCTGCCAGTGGGAGGGCCGCCCCGACGGGGCCGAGGCCAACCACTCCAACGAGGACGGCTACACCGACGACATCCTCGGCACCCCGATGGGGACCGAGGCCGAGGTGGTCGAGCCGCTCGGCGGCGTCCCCACGCCGGGCGCGGCGCCGGTCGACCTCACCCAACCTGCACCGACCACGGGCACGGCCGACGCGACCTCCGAGGTTGAGGAGGCCCTCACGCCCGGCACCGAACGGTAACCATGCGCCTGCTCCTCCTCATCCTCCCCCTGGCCCTGGCGGCCTGCCAGATCGACGACTCGTCGGCGGCCCGGACCGCCGCGCCCGACCTCGACGCGGCCGCCCAGGACGCCGCGGTCACCCTGCCCGTCGAGCTGGTCGGGGCCGACGCGCCGACGATGACCGTCTTTAAGAGCCCGACGTGCGGGTGCTGCGCGATGTGGGTCGAGCACATGGAGGCGGCCGGCTTCTCGGTCGACGTCCGGGACCGCGACGACATGGCCGCGGTCAAGGACAGCCTGGGCGTCCCGTCCGACCTCTCGTCGTGCCACACGGGCGTCGTCGACGGCTACGTGGTCGAGGGCCACGTGCCGGCCGAGCACGTCGCGCGGTTGCTGGAGGAGCGCCCCGCTGCGCGCGGCCTCTCGGTGCCCGGGATGCCGGTCGGCTCGCCGGGGATGGAGATGGGCGACCGCCGCGACGCCTACGACGTGCTGATCGTGGGCGAGTCGGGCGAGGCCGCCGTGTTCAGCCACGTCGAGGGGAACGTCCAGCCATAGACGGAGCGCGGGGCGGGACGTAGACTCCGCCATGCCCCGTGCCCTCCTGCTCGTCGCCGCGGCCGCGCTCGCGGCCTGCGGGGACCCCTCGTCCTCCGCCCCCCGCTCGGCCGGCACGCCGCCCGAGGCGGCCGCACCCGACGGCGAGGTCGCCGTCCCGGCCGACTCCGGAGCGGTCGCGCCGCGCCTCTCGCTCGGGCCGGACGGCACGCCCCTGCTGTCGTGGGTCGAGCCGACCGCGACGGGCCACGCCTTGCGCGCCGCGCGTTGGACCGGCGCCGGGTGGGCCGCCGCCGAGACCGTCGCCCAGGGCGACGACTGGTTCGTCAACTGGGCCGACACGCCGGGCGTGATCGCGTTCGCGGACGGGCGCCCGCTGGCGCACACGCTGCCGCGCCACCCGGACGGCGGGGACTACGCCTACGACGTCGCGGTCCGCATGGGCGGCCGGCGACAGATGCTCAACACGGACGGGGTCGCGGCCGAGCACGGGTTCGTCTCGGGCGCGGCCCTGGGCGACCGCCTCGGGTTGGTCTGGCTCGACGGGCGGAACCAGGCGGGCCACGGCCACCACAGCGGGGCCATGACGCTGCGCTACGCCGCGCTCGCACCCGACGGGACGCGGTCTGACGAGGTCGTGCTGGACGAGCGGACCTGCGACTGCTGCCCGACCGCGACCGCCGCGACGCCGTCCGGCCTGGTCGTGGCCTACCGCGACCGGAGCGACGCCGAGGTCCGCGACGTCGCGGTCGTCCGCCAGGTCGACGGGGTCTGGACGGCGCCCACGATCCCACACCCCGACGGCTGGCGGATCGAGGGGTGCCCCGTCAACGGCCCGGCACTGGCCGCTCGGGGCGACCGGGTGGCCCTGGCGTGGTTCGCCGGCGGCGACGCGACCCAGGTCTCGCTCGCCGTCTCCGACGCCGCCGGGTCGAGCTGGGGCGACCGCGTCCGGATCGACGCCGGAGACCCCATCGGGCGCGTCGGCGTGGCGCTGCTGCCGGACGGGAGCGCGGTCGTGAGCTGGCTCGAAGCGGTCGGCGACACCGCCGAGCTCCGGGTCCGACGCGTCGCGGGCGGGACGGCGGGCGCGCCCCGGACCGTCGCCACGGTCGACGCTGGGCGGTCCAGCGGCGTCCCCGTGATCGCGGCCGTCGGCGACCGCGCGCTGGTGGCCTGGACCGACCCCGCCTCGGCGACGGTCCGGACGGCCCTGGTCTCGCCGTGACGTCTACACTCGGTCTGGTCGCGTGGGTGGTGCTCGGGGCGGGCTTGGCTGTGCCCTACCTCCTCGTCGGCCTCCGGCAGACCGGACGGGCGGCGCGCGTGTGGTGGGCGGCCGGGCTCGTCGCGGTCGCGCTGGTCTACGTCGCGCTGGCGGCCGCCCGCGGGGCGCCGCCGCTGGCCGTGGCGTTCGAACTCGGCGGGGTCGTGGTTTACGGCGTGTTCGCCTGGCTCGGGCTAAGGGGGTCGCTGGGCTGGCTGTCGGCCGGCTGGCTGCTCCACTCGGTCTGGGACGTCGGCCTCCACACCGGGTTCGCGCTCGCCCCCGCGTGGTACGTCTGGGCGTGCCTGGGCTTCGACGTCGTGGTGGGCCTCACCCTGTACGGTCGCGCCGTCCGCCGCTGACCCGGCGCGCCGGGGAGGACCCAGACGCTGAACGCAGGCTGGGGCGACAGACGGGAGCCCCGCCCTCCCGGCCCCCCCCCGGCGGGACAAGGGACGACGTCGCAGGACCTCGACGGTCCAGCATCGGCTCGACCGGGGCGAGCAGGTCCGCGACTCGGCCGGGGCGGGCGAGGCGGTCCGGCGGGCTCTTCTCCGCCGGACGCGCGTAGACGCCCGTCCCCTCCTCCCCGACCCATGGCCGACTACACATTCTCCCGCACGCTCGACGCCGACCTCGCCTCGGCCGAGGACCGCACGCGCGCGGCGCTCGCCGACGAGGGGTTCGGCGTCCTGACCGAGATCGACATCCAGGCCACCCTCAAGGCCAAGCTCGACGCCGACGTGCCCGGCTACAAGATCCTGGGGGCCTGCAACCCCCCGCTGGCCCACCAGGCGATGCTGGCCGAGCCCCGGATCGGGGTGATGCTGCCGTGCAACGTGGTCCTGCGCGACCTGGGCGAGGGGCGGACGGAGGTCTCGGCCATCGACCCGGTCGCCAGCATGGCCGCCGTCGACAACGCCGACCTGGGCGGCGTGGCAGACGAGGTCCGCGAGCGGCTCCGTCGCGTGGTCGCCGCGCTGTAGCCGCCGGCCCGGTCGGTCGCCCAGCGGAGCGGCCGCCGGTCCAGCGACGCGCGCCGAGCCCACCCGGCGACGGCGAAGAACGGTCGGAGGCGGAATCTCCCCCCGCCCTGCTCCGTCTTCGGGCCTCTCCTCTCTCGACAAGCCTCCCTCTCCGATGATGAACCTGATGCCCGACCGCCACACCGAGACGCTCCAGATCGAGGGCATGTCCTGCGCCGCGTGCGTCGCGTCGGTCGAGAAGGTCCTGTCCCGCGTGTCCGGCGCCATCGTCGAGTCCGTCGAGATCGGGCAGGCGCGCGTCGACGCCGGGCCCGAGGCCACGCGCCCGATGCTCGTCGCGGCCGTCGAGGCGGCCGGGTTCGACGTGGTCGGAGGCGAGAGCCAGCCGAACCCCCAGTAGCCCGTAGCTTCCGGGCCGCCCCCGCTCCGATGTCCGACGACCCCACGCCCCCGCGCACCGACCTCCGCGCCGGCGGCTTGCTCGATCTCTCGACGGGCCCGGCCGCCCCGCCGCCGCCGCCCGCGCCCCGCCCGCCCGTCGTGCCCGACCCCGAGGTCCGCGCCGGGCGGACGCTCGACCTGTCCGTCAAGCCGGCCGGGTCGGGCTCCCGGAGGCCCTCGGCGCCGTCCTTCGGAGGCGGCCTGGTGATGCGGGAGACGGTCGACTTCTCGACCCCGCGCCCGCCCACCCCGCCGGCCGACGCGGCGCCCGCCGACACCCCGAGGCGGGACGGCCCGCCTCGGGGCTCCGGTGGGGCACCCGGCCGCGGCTCCGGCCGACGCGACGACGCGCGCGGCTCTGGGCGGAACTCGGGACGGAGCTCCGGGCGCGATGCGGGCCGGGACTCGGGACGCGACCAGCCGCCTGGCAAGGCGCCCGCCTCGGCCTCGTCGTCGCTCGCCGACCTGCTCGACCCGGACATGCTGGCCAAGCTCCGCGGCGGAGGCTGAGAGCCGGGCGGTCACCGCCGGGCCGCGACCGTCCGCTACCGCTTGCCGCGCTTCCAGAACTCCCGGACGCGGGCCTCAATGGTGTCGATGCCGGGCAGCGACACGCCGCGCCGGAGCGCCTCGCGGACGATCAGCCCGCGCAACGTCTGGTCCGCCGCCGGCAACGGGTGGAGCGCGTCCTGGACCGGCCGGACGATCGGCCCCAGGGCCCGGGCGACGAGGCCCAGCCGCAACGCGACGAAGCCGGCCACGCCGGTCCACATGGCGTCCAACCGGCCCGCCGAGGCGAACGCGCTCAGCACGCCCACGTAGACGAGCCCCTGGACGACCGGGTGCTCCAGCACCTTCAGGGTCCCGATGGCCCCGGGCGCGACGAATCCGGGCGCGACCGCGCTCCAGAGCGCGTAGAGCAGGAGCGACACCCCGGCCGCCGCCCACCACGGCAGCACGACCAGCAGCGCCGGCAGGAACAGGGCCGCCAGCGTCTGGGGCGACCGGAGCCAGACCCCGGCCCGCTCCAGCAGCACCCCGAGGCCGACCGCCTCGACGACCGGCTCGGCGTACTCGCGGAGCAGCGGCTCCGTGGTCCGGTAGTGGGTCCCGTCGGCGGCCAACAGGCCGGCGACGGTGTCGACGTAGGGGGGCGCGACGCGGGGCGCGCGGGACCAGGGCCAGGTCATTCGGCGGGGACGGTGCGGCGGGACCCGTCGCCGTCGGCGGCGACGTCGAGCGTGTCGCCGGGGGCGACGACGAACCGGAAGCGGACGGCGTCCAGGTCGACCCCGGCCGCCTCCAGGGGCGCGGCGAGCACGCGGCGGAGCGCCCGCGCCGAGTTGACGGCGGGCTGGTCGGAGTCGCGAAGGTGGGCCTGGGCCTGCTCGCGGAGCGCGGGGCGGACGCGGCGCAGCGTCTGCTCGACGGTCCGCTCGGTGAGCGACGGCGTCAGCCGGGCCTGCCCGCTCACGTCGATGTCGACCTCGGCCTCCTCTAGCTCGGGCTCGACCGAGAACACCGACAGCGGCGGGAGCACGACCTCGACCACGCCGTCCTCGCGGAACCGGATGGCGTCGGCGTCGAAGGCGTCGAGCGAGAACCCGTACGTCATCGTGGCCGGCACGCGGACGGCGACCTCGGCCCGGCCCGTCTCGATGTCGAACAGCTTGAGCCGCCACCGCCGCGCGCTCGACCCCGACAGCGACGACGACAGCCGGCCGGTCACGACGAACCCCTCGGCCGCCTCCTGCTGGATCTGGGTCTGGACGACGCTGCGCAACTCCTCCTCGGTCAACCCACCGCCACCCCGGACCACCGAGACGCCGAGCGCGACGACGAGTGCGAGCCCGGCGGCGAACGCGAGCCCGAGGGCGAACCCGGAGCGGCGGGGACGGGGGGTGTCGGTCATGGCGGGGGGTACGCGGAGTTCAGGGTTCAGGGTTCAGGGTCTGCGTGTCCCGTCTCCATGCCCTCTACCCCGCGAGCAGGACGAGCGCCACCGCGGCCAGTCCCAGCCCGGCCACGTTGGCACGCGAGAGCCGCTCGCCCCAGGCGAACCGGCCGATGAGGGCGGCCCCGAACACGATGGCGACGCTGTTGGCCGGGAACGCGACCGTCCCGTCGAGCCCCTCCAAGGCCCGCAGCAGGAACTCGGCCGAGAAGTAGTTGACCACGCCCAGCCCGACGCCCCACGCCCAGGCCGCCCGGCTCGGCCAGCGCCCGGTCCGCACGCCCGTCCAGCCGACGGCAACAGCGCCGACCACGAACGCGACGCCGAACACGAACAGGAGGAACGTCGAGATCGGCGTCGTCCCGCCGGCCGCCTCCGAGAACGTCTCCCGGAACACCTTCATGTTGACGTCGACGAGCCCGCCCGACAGGAACAGCAGCGCCAGCACGCCGACCGTCCGGCCCGCTGGGTCCGCCTCGGGCGGCTCGTGGTCCGGGTCGCGCGGCGCGTCGCCGAGGTCGGGGGGGCCGAGCTTGCCGGGCGGCTCGGCGGCCGGCTGCGCGACCAGGAAGAACGCGGCCCCGGCGAGGGCGAGACCGACGAACTGGAGCGCGGTCGGGACCTCGCCCCAGACCAGCCACGACGCCACGAACGGGACCACGACCGACAGCCGCATCACGCCGGCCGCCAGCCCCATCCCCGCCTGGCGGATGGCGAGCGCGAACAGCCAGAACCCCACGATGAACAGGACGCCCTGGCCCACGCCCAGCGCCACCAGACCGCCCGGCAGCGCCGCCGGCGCCTCGACGCCCTGGAGCGCGACCGCCAGCGCGGCGCCGGCGAGGTAGTTGACGGTCAGCAGCGCCGTCCGGTCGAGGTCGCGCCGCTCGGCCACCTTGAACACGACGGCGATCGTGAGGCTGCACGCGACGGCGAGGGCGAGGAAAAACATCGGGGCGGAGCGGAGGGCGCGAGAGGATAGGGCCCGCCCCATGGAGACCCGGCAGAGCCGCGGGGAGGAATCCGTCTGCCCCCGCCTTGCCCCCGTCCTCGCCGAGGCGGGCGGACCGGGCCGACCGCCGCCCGGCGCCTACTCCTCGCCCCCCGGGTCCCGCACCACCGGCGGGCGCTGGATGAAGTAGCCGACCCGGGCCGGCTGGAGCGTCACGTCGCGGATGTCGATGTCGTCCGGCCAGCGCGCCGAGACCGGGACCTGCCCGTCGGTCGTGGTCGTGTCGCGGGCGATGTCGAAAAAGTCCACGACCGCGCGGACGCGGGGCGAGGCCAGCGCCCGGTCGTAGGTGTCGCCCACCGACGGGACCCGGAAGACGGCCCGGACGCGGGGCGGGTCGAACCGGACGCCGAGCACGCCCGCCGGGACGTTCTCGACCTCGACGACCAGGTCGCGCGTGGCCTCGGTGAACTCGCCGATGTCGACGCGAACGGTCGTCGCGCGGACCGACGGCGTGAGCAGGCCCCCGAACGTGTCGGCCAGGGCCACGATCCGCGTCAGCCGGGCCTCGACGTTGTCGACCACCAACACGTCGGTGGGCCAGTCGTCCAGGACGCCCAGGAGCGACTGGGCGCCCGTGACGGTCACCGAGTCCGGCGTGAGCAGGGGCTCGCGGAGCAGGTCGAACCCGACGCGCGGCTCGATCCGCTGGCGGAGCCGGATGGGGAGCCGGCGGTTGGTCCGCGTGTCCAGGTCGAGGTCGACGTACTGGGGCTGGACGGCCTCGACCTGGATCCCGGCCGGGAGCCCCTCCCCTTGCAGCGCGGCCCGGAGGTCGATGCGGGCGTCGTCGGCGCTGACCCGGATGGTGGGGGTCCGCCGGGTGAGCGAGAGCAGCGTCCAGCCGTCGCCGCGGAGCGTGACGGTCGCGGCCTCAGGCGGGGCCGTCCGGAGCGCGGTCCCGTTGGGCGTCCGCGCGATCTCGACGGGCATCCGGAGCGTGACCGGGTACGACTCCCGCATGCTGAAGCTGAACCACATGACGAGAGCCACGACGAGCGAGAGCAGCATCGCCAGGCCGCGCCGGCCGGCGGGCTCGTCGCCGTCCTCGGCGGGCTCCTCGTCGCTCGGCATCATCGCGCGGAGCCGGTCCCGGATCAGGCGCAGGGTCCGGCGCGGGCGGCTCCCGCTCATCGGTCGCTCTCCTGGAGGAACGCGACCAGCTCGTCCTTGGTGGCCTGGGCGATGGCCCGGCCGCGCAGCCGGTCGTCGTCGCGGTCGCGCGCGATCTGGCGGAGCTCGCGGACGGTCCGGTCGGCGTAGTCGGCGCCCGAGGTGTCGTCGCCCGAAGTGTCGTCGCCCGAAGTGTTGTCAGCCGAGCCGGCCGCGTCGTCCCCGTCCGCCTCGGTCGGCGCCGGGGCCGGGTCGGGGGGTGTCGGGGTGACCGACGGGGGCGCCGGGTCGGCCGAGACGCGGGCCGAGGCGGGCCCGCCGGCCAGGAGCTCCCACACGCCGTCGGCCGGGCGCGGGATCACGAGCGAGCCGGCCACCTTGCCCACGCGCGCCGCCGCGGCCGCGCCGGCCTCGACGGCCGCCCGGACCGCCGCCGTCTCGCCGACGACGACGTGGGTGACCAGCGCCGGGACGGTCCGCTGCTGGCGGACGAGCGTGACGGCGGCGGCCTTGACCATGGCGTCGGCCGCGACGACGGCGGCCACCAGGCCGTGCGTCTCCAGCAGGCCGAGCGCCTCTCCGGGCATGGGGGACTCGGCCACCGGGCTACTCGCCCGGGAGGATCGCCTCGACCTCGGCGTGCGGGCGCGGGATCACGTGGACCGACACCAGCTCGCCGACGCGCTCGGCCGCCGCGGCGCCGGCATCCGTCGACGCCTTGACCGCGCCGACGTCGCCGCGGACCATGACGGTCACGAACCCGCCGCCGATCTGCTCCTTCCCGATCAGGTTTACGCGAGCGGCCTTCACCATCGCGTCGGCGGCCTCGATGGCGCCGACCAGTCCGCGCGTCTCGACCATTCCGAGGGCGGCGCCGTAGTCTCCGTTGGGCATGGGATCTCTGTTGTTGAAGAGGGGCCGGCGCGGACCTGCGCCGGGCGGCCAATCTACGACGGGCCGCCGCCGGTTACGGGCCGCCGGCGCCGTCGTCGTCTCGGCCCGCCTCGGACGTGCTCCGGCCGTGCTCCCGGGCCAGCAGCGACCGGGCGCGGTCCCAGTCGTCGCGGCGGTAGACGCCGGTCAGGAACAGGGCCGGCACGTAGGCCGCCGCCAGCCCGATCCGCAACGCCAGGCGGGGACCGACGGCCCAGCCGGCCGAGGGCCGGGCGAGCACGAACAGCCCGGCGACCAGGACCGCCACCACCACGAGCGCCCGCCACGGGTAGGCGACGGGCGTCGACGACTGGGCCATCCGGGCCGTCCCGACGGCGAGCGCGGCGTAGGCCACCAACGTCGCCACGGCCGCGCCGGCGACGCCCATCACCGGGATCAGCGCCACGTTGAGCGCCAGGTTGAGCACGGCCGACGCCCCCACGCTGACCGCCACCGCCGTCGTCCGCCCGGCCACGTAGAGCACGTTCACGACCACGTAGTACAGCCCGTAGAACGCGAACCCGCCGCCGACCAGCAGGACCAGCGTCTCGGTCCCGATAAAGTCCGGGTCGTCGGTCAGGAGCCGGCTCACGTCGGCCACGAACAGGGCCAGGCCCAACGTGACCCAGCCGGCGAGGGCCGCGAAGTGCCGGAACGACTGGCGGTGCAGGTCGGGCGAGCCGGTCTCGTCGAGCGCCTTCATCCCCAGGACCGTGAACGCCAGCACGAAGCTCTGGACAAGGAAGGAGTTCACGACGCCGCCGAACCGGGCCGCCCACTCGTAGACCGCGCCGGCCTCGGGCCCGATCATCCCCAGGATCAGGAACCGGTCGCCGATGTTGAGGAACCGCGACGCGAACCCGGACGCGATCAGGGGGACGCCGAACGCCAGCATCCGCCCGACCAGGTGACGGTCCACGCGCCTCTCGACGCGGGACAGCAGCAACGGCGTCACGACGAGGGCCACGGTCGCCGCCGAGACGGCGTACCCCTTCATCACGCCCGTCAGCCCCTGCCCCAGCAGCAGGAACGCGACCACGGCGCCGACCAGCAGCAGCGACTCGACGACGCCGATCAGGACGAACGCGCCGGCCTGCTCGCGCTGGCGGAGCACGGTGTACGACACGTCGGAGACGGTCTTGAAGCCGACGAACACGGACAGCCAGCGGACGGGGTCGGCCCGGGCCGCGCTCCCGAACAGGGCCTGGGCGGCGGCGGGCGCCAGCAGCCACCCGGCCAGCGCGGTCGCGCCGCCCGCCACGACGGCGACGGCCAGCGCCGTCGCGGGGACGGCCGCCCGCTCGCGCTCGGTCAAGGCCGGCGACGACGCGAACCGCAGGATGCCCAACGGCAGCCCGACGCCGGCGACCAGCAGCACGAACATCTTGGCCGCGTCGAGCGCGCCGAGGTAGCCGAAGTCGGCCTTGGGCAGCACGTCGGGGTCGCCGTAGTAGGCGAGCAGGACGAACCCGGTCAGCTTCGACGTCACGCTGGCGACGGCGTAGACACTGCTCTGGCGGAACAGGCGGCGGAGCACGCCTAGGCCCCGGCCGCCGCGATCCGGTCGGCGAACACCTCGGCGACGAGCGCGCCCGACGCCATCGCGCTCTGGCGCATCCCCTCGACGCCTTGGAACAGGCCGGCGCGGGCGTCCGGCAGGTCGTCCAGCACGCGACCGAGGCGGGCGGTCAAGCTCTCGGGCGTGATCGCCTCGATGTCCTCGACCCAGCCGGGCCGGCCGAGCGCGTCGAGCAGCTCTTGGGTCTTGAACTCGTAGGCGACGCCCAGCACGGGCGTCCCGGCGGCCAGCGCCAAGATGGCCGCGTGCATCCGGGTCGCGAGCACCAGGTCGGCCTGGCCGTAGGCGTCCCGTATGGCGAGCGGGTCGCGGGCCTCCCGGTCCACCTCGGTGCGCGCGCGGACGTCCTCGGGGAGCAGCGCCACGACGTCGAGCGCGACCGCCGAGTCGTCGAACCGGTACTTCGCCCGTCCCTGGCACGTCGACAGGAAGCGGACGGTCGCGCCGTGCTCGCGGACCAACGCCGTCACGGCGGCCGCGACGGAGGCCCGGTACCGGGCCATGCCCGTCTCGGCGTCGACGGTCACGAAGTGGGGCCAGTCGCGGACCGAGACGGCGACGGTCGGCGACGACGGCCAGGCGCGCGTCCGGGCCGCCGCCAGCGTCTCGGCGTCGGCGAGCGCGAACGCGGCGTCGGCGCGGACGACCGTCCGGGCACCGGGCGCGACCTCTCGGACGGCGGCCTGGCTCGGCTCGCCCCGCAGCATCGTCACCCGGGCGCCCTCGAAGATCCGCCGGAGCCGGTCCTTGGGCATCGTGTCGAACGGGCCGACCGACTGGGTGTAGAGCGCGTAGGGTTGGCCGAGCGCGTGCAGGACGTCGAACTCGAGGTAGCGGGGCCCGAGCCAGTAGGCCGGCACCCAGTAGGTCCCGCCGGTGCTCACGACCACGTCGGCCTGGGCGAGCGCGCGGAACGGCTCGACCCCGTCGCGTCCGGCGAGCGACAGCGCCAGGCTGCGCCGCCCGGCCGCCCACGCCCGGGCCGCCGCGACCAGCCGGGGCCGCCGCTCCAGCCAGCGGAACGCCCGTCGCCCGCGCGCCGGGATGCCGCGGGCGATCTGGGGCCAGGCGACGCTCGACAGGCCCGTCTCGATGGCGTACTCGGGGAACGCGACCCGGGCCACCTCGGGCTGGGTCTCGAACAGCGTCATCTCGAACGGCGGCAGTGCCGCCCGGAGCGCGCGCTCGAGGCCGAGCAGGATCGCGGCGTCGCCGCCGTTGCCCAGCGTCACGTTCGTGACAGCGACGCGGAGCGGGGCTGGGGATTCCGACATGGCCCGAAGCTACCGGGCCGGAGCCGGACGGATCGCGAGTAGCGGGTGGAGAGTGGCGGCACGGACGCCCGACCGCGGCACGGGCCGGACACGTTCGACGCCCCCCTCCCTCGCCGCCACCACCCGATCTCCGACAGAGAGGCCACGACGTGGGACACGACGGATCGTGTGCGTGGGGAGGTGGGACGTCTACCCGCCCTCTCTCAACGCCCGCGCGACACCGACCGCCGCGCCCGCGCCCGTCGCCAGCCCCCGGAGCGCCTGGTGGAACGCCTGACGGCGGACGACCGCCAGCGGCAGCCGGGCCAGCCCGGTCGCCGCCTGCTTGGCCGCCTTGAGCGCGCTGAACCCCGCCTTGCGCCCACGCCCCCCGCCGGCGTAGCGCCACGCCTGCCGGCCGTTGACGAACGCCCGCCGGGCCACGTAGCGCGGCGTCTGCTTCCACGACGGCTCCAGGTGGTCGACGCCCATCGCGGGCGCGTGCCACGTCGCGTTCCCGAACCGGTCGACGAGTCGGCCGGCCAGTTCGGTCTCCTCCCCCAGCCCGAGCGTGCCCGCGACCATGCCGAGGCGGGCGTCGAACCCGCCCACGGCGCCGAGCGCGTCGCGGCGGACGGCCAGGTTGCCGCCCGAGAACCCTTCGCGCGCCGCTACAATCGACAACGGCCCCTCCGGCCCGAACCTCCGACGGACCGAGTCGGGGTCGAACCACGCGGGCGGCGCGGCCTCGAAGCGCGGCTCGATGGGCCCTCCAACGAGGACCACGCCCGGCCGCTCGACCGCGTCGCGGAGCGCGCCGAGCCAGCCCGGCCAGACGAACGCGTCGTCGTCGAGGTAGACCACCCAGTCCGCCTCGGTCGAGCGGTGGGCGCGGTTGCGGGCGTGACTGAGGCCCGGCCGAGGCTCGGTCACCGACCGGAGCGCGGGCCAGTCGGCGAGCCCGGCCAGGACGGCCGGCGTGCCGTCGCTCGACCCGTTGTCGACGACCAGCACGTCGGCGCCAGGCGGCGCTTGGCCGATGGTGGCGCGCAGGTGGTCGAGCGTCTCGGCCAGGATCGGAGCGCGGTCCCGCGTGCAGACGGCGATGGTCAGCGTCGTCATCGGGCCGGCCCCCCGTCGAGCCCACGGACGACGTCGGCCAGGACGGCGGTCTGCGCCTGGCGCGTGTAGGGCGCGACGGCGTCCCACGAGGCTCCGCCGACCGGAGTCCCGGACGCCCACGCGCGGTAGTGGCGGGCGATCTCGGCCGCGATGCCGGCCGCGTCGTCGCGCGCGAACAGGCGCCCGCCCCCGGTCTCGTCCAGCAGGGCCGCCGCGTCTCCGCCGACCGGCCCGACCGACAGCGTGGGCCGGCCCGAGGCGAGGTACTCGTAGAGCTTGCCCGTAATCATGCCCGCGTCGGCCTGGAACGGCTCGATGGACAGCAACAGCAGCGCCGCCTGGGCCTGCTCGCGGACCGCCCGGGCGTGGTCGACGTAGGGCACGACCTCGACCGGGGCGCCCGTCGCCTGGGCGGACTCCAGGACGGCCGGGTCGGTCCGGCCCACCAGCCGGATCACCAGCCGCTCGGCTTGCCCCCGCTCGCGCAGGTCGCGCACGGCGTCCCACACCGCGACCGGGTCGCGCGTCGCGTACAAACTCCCGACGTGGGCCAGCACGAACACGTCGTCTCGAGCGGCCAGGTCGGCGGCAGCCCCGAGGTCGGCGGCGTCGACCCCGTTGTGGACGACGGTCACGCGGCCGGGCGGCAGGTCGCCGGCCTCGGCCAGCATTCCGGCCCAGGCCGGGCTGACGGTCGTGACGGCGTCGGCACTCTGGAGCACGAGGCGTTCCAGGCGCCGGTCGAAGGCGCGCGCCGGGCGCGACATCGGCAGGTCGTCGTAGAAGTTGATGCCGGTCCAAGGGTCGCGGAAGTCGGCCACCCAGGGCACGCCGGTCCGCTGGAGCCGCCGGCCGATCAGGTGGACCGAGTGAGGCGGCCCCGACGTGACGACGGCGGCGAACGGCGCGTGGGCCCGCTGGGCCTGACCCAACACGCGACGCCCGGCGGCGACCGCGAACGGGACCCAGCCGACCCGGGCGTCGGGCAGGAACACGTTGGCGCGGGCCCACAACGCGGCCCGCGCCAGCAGCCCGTCCCGGTCGACCGCGCCCGTCGGGACCGACTGCGCCCCCTTGCCCGTGAGGCGCCCGTACAGCGCGAACGGGTCCGGCGCGCGCGTCCGGATCACCTCGACGCCGTCGGGGACGTCCCGAGCCAGGCTCGGGTCGCGGCTGGGGAAGGCGCCGTCGGCGACCGTCAGCACGACGGGCTCGAAGCCGGTGTCGCGGAGGTACTTGACCGTCTTGAGGACGCGCTGCACGCCGGGCCCGCCCGCCGGCGGGAAGTAGTACGTGACGACGAGGACGCGGGGCAGGTCGGCGGACATGGCCCCGAAGCTCGCACTCCCGAGCTGGCGGCCGCGTGAGGCTTCGCCGAGAAGCGCCGGCCCCGCCCGCCTCGGCGGTGCCGCAGAGCGACTCGCGAGCGACAAGACGGCTACCTGGCTGCCGAGGCGGGCGACCTCGCCCTACGGCACGAACGTGGCCGCGTCCGAGTACTCGTTCCGCGTGTTCGTGAACCCGTCGCCGGTCCCCCGGGGGTCCTCGCGGCGGACGTAGACCGTGTACGGCTGCCCCGCGACGAGCGCCCGGGGCGCCACGTTCTCCTCAGCGCCGGTCGGCACGACGCCATACGTCACCGGCCCGCGCAGCCCGTTGGCCCCGTCGAGCGCGTAGACGGCCCACACCTGGTCCCCGTCGAGCGCGTCCGTCACCCCGGCCCCCTCGAACACCTGGACGCTCCGGGCGCCGTCCGGCGTCCACGAAAAGACCGGCGGGTCGCCCGCGTCGACGCGGACCGTCGGCACCTGCGACGCGTCGAACGGGTTGACGTCGCAGGCGGCGAGGGCCAGCAGGGCCAGCAGCGGGAGGGTGCGCATCGGAGGGGGGCGAGGGGAGCGCCAGTGTAGGGCGGCCACGGCCACGGCTCCCTGGTCCGATCGGACCACCCCGGCCGGCGGCCCGAGGCGGCCGGGGTTAGCGCATCCGCTTGCGGCGGTTGCGGGCGTAGTCCTCGAACAGGAACCCGCCCAACTCGTCGAGCCCGGCGTAGTAGGCCCGGCCGTGGTTGACCTCGGTCATCTGGCGGACGAAGTCCTGGAGGTACGGGTCGCGCGCGATCATGAACGTCGAGATCGTGATCCCCTCGCGGCGGCAGATCGCGGCCTCGTCCAGCACCTTGTTGACGATCTTGCGGTCGAGCCCGTAGGCGTTCCGGTACATCCGCCCGTTCTCGATGTGGCACGACGGCTTGCCGTCGGTGATCATGAAGATCTGCTTGTTCCGGTTCTTGCGGCGCCGCAGGATGTCGCGCGCGCGCTCCAGCCCCGCCCGGGTGTTGGTGTGGAACGGGCCGACCTGGAGGTACGGGCAGGTCCTTCATCTCGACCTCCCACGCCTCGTTCCCGAACGCCACGATGTCGAGCGTGTCCTTGGGGTAGCGCGTCGTGATGAGCTCGGCGAGCGCGAGCGCCGTCTTGCGGGCCGGCGTGATCCGGTCCTCGCCGTAGAGGACCATCGAGTGGCTGAGGTCGATCATCAGGACCGTCGCGACCGACGTGTGGTGGTCGGTCTCGAACACCTGGAAGTCGTCCTGCTCCAGCGAGAACTCGCCGATGCCGCCGCGGCGGAAGGCGTTCGGAGAGCGTGCCCGTCACGTCGAGGTCGTGGACGTCGTCGCCGAAGCTGTAGGGGCGCGTCTCGGGCTGGCGCTCGGAGCCGGCGCCGGCGAACGGCGTCTTGTGGTCGCCGCGGCCGGCCTTGCGGAGGTCCTTGAAGATCTCCTCCAGCGACCGCTCGCGCAGCCCGCGCTCGGCCTTGGCCGTGATCGAGACCACGCCGGTCTCGTCGTCGCGGTCGATGTAGCCCTGGTTCTTGAGCTCCTCGATAAAGTCGCCCAGGCCCATCCCCTCGTCGGTGAGGCCGTACTCCTTGTCGATGGCCGTGAGCCACGACAGCGCCTCGCCGGCGTCGCCGCCGGTGTGGAGCAGGAGCTGCTGGAACAGGTCGAGCAGCGTGTCGAACGTCGAGCGCGACGTCCCGTGGCGCTCGGCGTCCCAGTCGGCGTAGCGGAATCGCATGGCGAGGGGGAGAGGGTGCGGAGCCCGACGGGGCCGGCTCGCCGGGGTCCCACGAGGAACGGCGGGCGGCGTTCCGTCGGTGCCTCGCCTTAACTTTCAGCCGAGACTGAAACAAGCGGACGGCCCAGTGACGAGGATCACGGGATCCCCCGTATCGGGTGTCCGGCGTGCCTCACCTACGGCGTACGACATGCCGATCCGTCTCCCCTATGACCCACCGCATCTTCGTCGTCGAGGACCACCCGATCACCCGGGAAGGCCTCCGCTCCCTTATCGGCTCCGCCCCCGACCTCGAAGTCGTCGGCGAGGCGTCGTCCGGGCCCGACGCGGTCGGCCTGATCGGGTCGGCCAGGCCGGACCTGGTCCTGATCGACATCGCCATCGAGGGGTCCGACGGGATCGAGCTGACCAAGCAGCTCCGGGCGCTCTACCCCGACCTCCACGTCCTGATCGTCTCGGCCTACCCCGAGCGGGTCTACGCCGAGCGGGCCATCCGGGCCGGCGCGCTGGGCTACGTGGCCAAGCAGGAGGCGGCCGGCGTCCTGCTCGACGCCATCCGGACGGTCCTGGACGGCCGGCTCCACCTGTCGGCCGACGTCCGCGAGCGGGTCGTCGGGAGCTACCTCACCACGGCGGGCCGCCGAGTCGGCCGTGGCGCGAGCTGACCGACCGCGAGCTCGAGGTGTTCCGCTACTTCGGCCAGGGGCTCACGACGGCCCAGGTGGCCGACGCCATGATGCTCTCGCCCAAGACGGTCGAGACGCACCGCGTCCACATCAAGCAGAAGCTGGGCCTCCAGACGACCAACGAGTTCGTCCAGCGCGCCGCGCTGTGGACGGCCCGGAACGAGGTCTAGCCCGGCCCGCCTCGGGTCCCGCCGTGGGCCGACCGAGGCGGGCGGGCCCGGCTCAGTCGGGCAGGTTGTACGCCGCTTGACCGCGGCGTAGTCGCGGAGGTCGACGCGCGCGCCGGCCCGGCCGTTGGCGAAGTACAGCTCGTCCGGGATCACGACCAGGCGGAGGTCGATGTCGCTCGACCCGCCCAGCACGCGCTGGGGCACGATGAAGTCGAACAGGGCGCCGGGCGTCGTGTCGAAGTCGGTGTACGGGGCCGACGAGACCACGTCGAAGTAGAGGTCCTGGTTGTCGAACGAGTACTCGTAGGACGCCGTGTAGCCGACGACCGGGATCTCGTCGGCCAGCCCGTCGCCGTCGGCGTCGGACAGGACGAGCTCCTCGAACGAGCGCGAGAGCGGGAGCGCGGCCCAGGTCGTGTTGCCCGAGGCCCCCTCGACGGCGGAGACCAGCTCGACGTCGATGTAGAGCATCACGAGCGCGCCGTCGCCGGCCGTCGCGAGCGCCTGGTCGAGGTCGCCGCGCGTGACGCGGGCGTCGACGGCGTCGAACGTGGCCGTCTTGAGGTCGCCGCCCGGAATCGTAGTCTTGGGAGTCGAAGCTGAAGTCGACGACGAAGACGTGGAGCGTCGTGTCCTCGTCGTAGTCGTTGGAGTCGCACGCGCCGAGCGAGAGGACGGCGGCGAGCGCCAGGGCGGCGGAGAGGGCGGAACGGAGGCAGCATCGGATCGGGGGGAGCGTGAGCAGACGACAGGGCCGCTCGCGGCCGGTGGGAGGTAACGGCCGGGCCCGAACGCACGACGCCCGCCGGGTAGGGCGGGCGCCGAGTGAAAATCAGGAGGCCAGCGGGGCCGTCCGCCCCGGGACCGTCCACCTCGGGACCGTCCACCTCGGGACCGAGGCGGGCGGGGTCAGGCGGTCGCGCGGCGGGCGGCGGCGTAGACCGAGGCCACGAGCGCGATCTTGGTCAGGTCCCACGGGACGAACCGGAGCCAGCCGTTGACGGCCGCGTCGGCCCAGTCGTAGCCGGCGACGACGTGGAGGCCGACGACGCCGCACGTGAACAGGACCAGCGAGCCGGCGACCAGCGCGAGCAGCGTCCGCCCCAGCCCGCGGCTCCGCTCGGTGCGCCAGACCCGCGACGAGCGCCACCAGCGGGAACGCGACGAGGTAGCCGACCGAGGCGCCCAGCAGGTGGTCGAGGCCGGTGCCGCCGCCCGCGTACATCGGCAGGACGAGGCCGAGCGCGAGGTAGACCAGCATCGCGAGCGCGCCGGTCCGCCAGCCCAGAAACAGGCCGGCCCCGTAGACGGCCAGCGACTGCAGCGTGAGCGGGACCTCCCACAGGTAGATCGCGCAGCTCGAACTGGGCGAGCAGCCCGGTCAGCAGCGCCGTCCCGACGACGAGCGAGAGCCGGAGCGCGAGCGGGGCGTCGGCCGCCCGCAGGCGGTCGACGGAGGCGGCGGAGGGGGCGGTGAGGGTGACGGACATGGGCGCGGGAGCGGGAGGCCCGCAAGATACGTGGCCCGCCGCCCGCTCCCCGCCGGGCCACAACCCGGACGGCGCGCGACCCCACCGGCGGCCCGGCCGAGGCGGGGTGCCCGTAGCTTGGCGCACGCTCCCCCACCCCGATGACCGACTCGCACCAGGACCACGTCTCCGCCGACGCTCGACGGCGGCGTCCTCCACCTCGAACTCGACCGGCCCGAGAAGAAGAACGCGCTCACGCGCGCCATGTACGCCCGCCTGGCCGACGCGCTGGAGCAGGCCGCGGCCGACGGCGCCGTCCGCGTGGTCGTGCTGAGCGGGCGCGGCGGCGTGTTCACCGGCGGCAACGACCTGGCCGACTTCATGATGGACCCGCCGACGGGCCCCGACAGCCCGGTCTTTCGGTTCCTGCAGGCCGCGGCCACGTTCCCCAAGCCGCTCGTCGCCGCCGTGGCCGGCCCGGCCATCGGCATCGGGACCACGATCCTGCTCCACTGCGACCTCGCCTACGCCGGCCCGGACGCCCTCCTCAAGATGCCGTTCGTGGACCTCGGGCTGGTGCCGGAGGCGGCGTCGAGCCTGCTGCTGCCCCGACTCGCCGGGCCGCGTCCGGGCGGCCGAGCTGCTGCTGTTCGGGGAGGCCGTCGCGGCCGAGACCGCGCGCGAGGTCGGGCTGGTCAACGCGGTCGTCGAGGACCCCGTGGCGCACGCGCTGGAGCGGGCCGCCGTGCTCGCGGCCAAGCCGCCCGCGGCCGTCCGCCTGTCGAAGGCGCTGATGGGCCACGCGACCGCCCAGGCGGTCGGGGAGACCATCGCTCGGGAGGGCGCCCTGTTCGTCGAACGACTGGGCTCGCCCGAGGCCCAAGAGGCGTTCTCGGCCTTTTTCGAGAAGCGCGCGCCCGGACTTCTCGCGGTTCGAGTAGGCCGCCGAGAGGGACCCGGCGAGCATAAACTGGACCCGCCTAGCGCGCGCGGGGCGAGGGCCTAGCGCGTGGGCCAGACCGCGCCCTCGGTCTTGCCGTGGCTGGTCTCGTCGTCGTAGCGGTGGTGGCGCGGCGGTGACCTCGATGCCGTGGCGCTCCAGTCGGCCCTGGGCCTCGGCGACGACGGCCTCGCACGAGCGCCCGGAAGAGGCCGGCGACGGCGCGGTAGGCCGCCTCGGCGCCCTCGACCGCGATCTCGCGGTGGCGGTGCTCGTGGGCCGTCAGCGCGCGGCGGAACCGGCGCCAGTCGGCCGAGAGGGCCGGGTCCACCTCGCCGGCCGGCATCCACTCGGGCAGCGTGACGACGACCTCGAGCGTGACCTCGGTGTCCTCGACCAGGCACCCGCCCGACACCTCGCGGGGGTCGTAGCGGACGTCGAGCTCGGTCTCGGTCAGCCCGAAGAAGACGCTGCCGTCCTGGCGCGGGCCGTTGTCCAGCAGCGACCGGAGCACGTCGGGCGCGGTCCGGCCCGTGACGGCGTAGGTCTCGTCGGACGACACGACGCGGACGCGGGGGCGCGGGGCCGGAGTCGGACTCGGCGGGGCCACCACGACGCCGCCGGGATCGGCCGTCCGGACGCCCACGCGGACCGGCTCGGACGAGGCGGCGACCGCGGCCCTGGGCGCCAGCGGCCCCTGGGTGAGAACCCAGAAGGACCCCGCGGCGAGGGCGGAGAGCGAGACGGCGAGGACGAGGAGGCGCATCGGGACGGCAGGTCCCGTTCTGTATCGTCGGGCCGGCCGGTCCCTTCAACCTGGGCGGCAAGATCGCCGTCTGAGCGGCGCCGTCCTACAGCCTCGGCAGGTCGCGGACGGTCCGCGCGGTCTCGACCGTGCCCGTGTGGGCCGTCGAGGCCGGCTCGAACAGGACCACCTCGGCCGTCGGCTCGGCGACCGGCCGGTGCTCGACGCCGCGCGGGACGACGACGATCTCGCCCGGCCCGAGCACGGCGTCCGGCGCGTCGCGGAACTCGATGCGGAGCCGGCCCGAGACGACCCAGAACAGCTCGTCCTCGTCGGCGTGGTCGTGCCACACGAAGGCGCCCTCCAGCTTGGCCAGCTTGACCTGCTGGCCGTTGAGGTCGGCGACGACGTGGGGCGTCCAGGTCGCGTCGAACTGGGCCAGCTTGTCGGCGAGGTTGATTGGCGTCATCGGGTCGTGGGCGGGCCCGCCTCGGCGCCGAGGCGGGCGGGGTCGGAGGAGGCGGCGTTAGGCGGCCCGGCCGACGGGCTCGGGGTCGTAGGCCAGCGACGGGCCGAGCCAGCGCTCGACCTCGGCGAGCGGCATCCCCTTGCGCGCGGCGTAGTCCTCGACCTGGTCGCGCGCCAGCAGGCCCACGTTGAAGTAGCCGGCGTCGGGGTGGGCGAAGTAGAGCCCGCAGACGGTCGCCGGCGGCGTCATGGCGAGGTGCTCGGTGAGGCCGGCGCCCGTGTGGTCCGGCGCGTCCAGGATCTCGAACAGCGTCACCTTCTCGGTGTGGTCGGGCTGGGCCGGGTAGCCGGGCGCCGGGCGGATGCCGCGGTAGCGCTCGCGCACCAGGTCGTCGGTGCTCAGGTCCTCGTCGGGCGCGTAGCCCCAGGCGTCGCGGCGGACCCGGGCGTGGAGCCACTCGGCGGCGGCCTCGGCCAGCCGGTCGGCGAGCGACTGGGCCAGGATGGCTCGGAAGTCGTCGCCGGCCTCGCGCGCCCGAGCCGCCAGCGCCTCGGCCCCGTGGACCGTCACCACGAACGCGCCGAGGTGGTCGCGCGGGCCGTCCGGGCCCGCCGGCGCGACCAAATCGGCGAGCGCGCGGTTGGGCTTGCCCGGCGTCTTCTGGGCCTGCTGGCGCAGCGTGTGCAGCGCGACCTCTCCCGCCTCGGTGCCGAGGCGGACGTCGTCGCCGTCGCGCCGGGCCGGGAACAGGCCGAAGACGGCTCGCGGGGTGAACAGGCCGTCGCGCTCGATCTCGTCGAGCAGCGTCTGGGCGTCGGCGTAGAGCGCCCGGGCCGTCTCGCCCTTGTCGGGGTCGTCCAGGATCTGGGGGTAGCTGCCGCGCAGCTCCCAGGCGTAAAGAACGGGCCCCAGTCGATCCACGGGCGCAGGTCGGCGACGGTCACCTCGACCGGCTCGACGCCCAGCCGCGCCGGCACCGGGCAGGTCGTCGAAGGCCACCTCCAGGGCGTTGGCGCGGGCTGCGTCGAGCGGCAGGAACGTCTGGGTCCGCTGCCGCGCCGCGTAGCGCTCCCGGACGGCCGCGTACTCGTCGGCGACGCCGTGGACGAAGGCGTCGCGGTGCTCGTCCGAGACCAGCGACGAGACGGCCGGGACCGACTTCGAGGCGTCGAGCACGTGGACCGCTGGGCCGCTGTAGTGAGGCGCCACCTTGACGGCCGTGTGGAGCTTGGACGTCGTCGCCCCGCCGATCAAGAGCGGCAGCCGAAGCCCGGCCCGCTCCATCTCCTTGGCCACGTGCACCATCTCGTCGAGCGACGGCGTGATGAGCCCGCACAGCCCGATCGCGTCCACGTCGTGCTCGCGCGCCGCGTCCAGGATCCGCTGGGCCGGGACCATCACGCCCAGGTCGATCACGTCGTAGCCGTTGCAGCCCAGCACCACGCCGACGATGTTCTTGCCGATGTCGTGGACGTCGCCCTTGACGGTCGCCATCAGGATCTTGGTCCGCGTCTGGACCTCCCCGCCGGCGGCCTGCTCGGCCTCGATGTAGGGCGTGAGCACGGCGACGGCCCGCTTCATCACGCGGGCGCTCTTGACCACCTGGGGCAGGAACATCTTGCCCGCCCCGAACAGGTCGCCGACGCGGTTCATGCCGTCCATCAGCGGCCCCTCGATCACCTCCAGCGGGCGCGCGAACTGCTGCCGGGCCTCCTCGGTGTCGGCGTCGATGTGGTCGGTGATGCCCTTGACGAGCGCGTAGGCCAGCCGCTCGGCGACGGGCGTCTCGCGCCAGGCCGCCGCCTTGGCCTGGGCCGCCTGGTCCGGCACGCGGAACCCGTCGGCCAGGTCGACCAGCCGCTCGGTCGCGTCGTCGCGGCGGTCGAACAGCACGTCCTCGACGGCCTCCAGCAGGACGGGGTCGAGGTCGTCGTAGACCGCGAGCTGGCCGGCGTTGACGATCCCCATGTCCATCCCGGCCTGGACGGCGTGGTACAGGAACGCCGAGTGCATCGCCTCGCGGACCGGCTCGTTGCCGCGGAACGAGAACGACAGGTTCGAGACGCCGCCCGAGATCCGCGCGTGGGGCAGGTTGGCCTTGATCCAGCGGACGGTCTCGACAAAGTCGATCGCGTAGCGCCGGTGCTCCTCCAGCCCGGTCGCGACGGCGAACACGTTGGGGTCGAAGATGATGTCCTCGGCCGGCATCGCCGACCTCGTCGACCAGAATCCGGTAGGCCCGCTGGCAGACCGCGATCCGGCGCTCGTAGGTGTCGGCCTGGCCGTCCTCGTCGAACGCCATCACGATCACGGCCGCGCCGTAGTCGCGGGCCCGCTCGGCCTGGTCGCGGAAGGCGTCCTCGCCCTCCTTCATCGAGATCGAGTTGACGACCGGCTTGCCCGGCACGCACTTCAGCCCGGCCTCGATGACCTCCCACCGGGACGAGTCGACGACGACCGGGCACGCGGGCGATGTCGGGCTCGGCCATGGCCAGCAGCAGGAACCGCTCCATGGCGGCCTCCGAGTCCAGCAGCCCCTCGTCCATGTTGACGTCGATCATCTGGGCGCCCGCCTCGACCTGCTGGGCGGCCACGCTCAGCGCTTCGTCGTAGTCGCCGGTCGTGATCAGGCGCGCGAAGCGGCGGCTGCCCGTCACGTTCGTCCGCTCGCCGATGTTGACGAAGTTGGTCTCGGGCCGGAACGTCAGCGTCTCCAGCCCGGCCGCGCGAAGCGTCGAGGCGGGCGCGCTCGGCACGCGGGGGGCGACGCCGGCGACGGCCTTGGCGATCGAGCGGATGTGCTCGGGCGTCGTCCCGCAGCAGCCGCCGACGAGGTTGAGCAAGCCCGCTCGGGCGTAGCTCCGGGCCTGCTCGGCCATGAACGCCGGGCCCTCGTCGTAGCCGCCCAGCTCGTTGGGCAGGCCCGCGTTGGGGTACAGGCTCGTGTAGGCCGGGGTGACGGCCGACAGCTCCTCGATGAACGGCCGCATCTGGGCGCTGCCGAGCGCGCAGTTGAGCCCGAACGAGAGCAGCTCGGGCGCGTGCGCCAGCGACGTGTGGAACGCCTCGACGGTCTGGCCGACCAGCGTCCGCCCGGACTGGTCGACGATGGTGCCCGAGACCATGACCGGCGGGAGGCCCCCGGTCTCGCGGCGGTGCTCGCGGAGGGCGACGAGGCACGCCTTGGCGTTCAAGCGTGTCGAAGATGGTCTCGACCAGCAGCAGGTCCGCCCCGCCGTCGACCAGGCCGCGGATCTGCTCGCGGTAGGCGGCCTTGACCTGGTCGAAGGTGACGGCCCGGAAGCCCGGGTCCTCGACGTCGGGCGACAGCGAGAGCGTCCGGTTCATCGGCCCGATGGAGCCCGCCACGAACCGGGGCCGGCGCGCGGTCCCGACGGCGTCGCACGCCTGGCGCGCCACCTGGGCGGCGGCCTGGTTGAGCTCGTAGGCCAGGTCCTCCATCCCGTAGTCGGCCAGCGAGACGGCCTGGGCGTTGAACGAGTTGGTCGTGACCACGTCCGCGCCGACGTCGAGGTACTGGCGGTGGATGTCGCGGACGGCGTCGGGCTGGGTGAGGACCAGCAGGTCGTTGGCGCCGGCCAGCGACGTCGGCCAGTCGGCGAAGCGGTCGCCGCGGATGTCGGCCTCGCTCAGCCCGGCGGCCTGGATCATGGTGCCCATGGCGCCGTCGAGGACCAGGATTCGGCGGTCGAGGATCTGGCGGAAGTCGTCGCGGGTCATGTCGACAGCAGGGGGGCGGGTCAAGCTAGAGCGCGCGGCGAGACCGGTCGGGGAAGAACCCGTGCCGGAAAGTGGGCCCAGGGAGCCCCCCACCGGGGCGGGGCAGCGCCGGGTCCGCCCGCCTCGGTCCCGAGGCGGGGAGTCCGGGTCGGGGGTGCGGCGGGCGGAGCCCTAGGGCGGGGCCCTAGGGCGGGGCCCCACGCCAGTTCCCGCCCCTCGTCCCCGCGAGCGAAACGCGCTTACAGCCCCAGCGCCTTCCGCAGCCGGTCGCCGCGGACGGTCACCGACGGGACCACGATCACGTCGTCGTCTCCGGCCAGCGGGGACGGGCTGTAGAACAGGCCGATCTCGGGGCTGATCGCCAGGTCCGGCCACCCGAACCGCCCCCCCACGACGAGCCCGACCGCGGGCGACGACGCGAGGGCGTCGCGGCCGAACGGGGACAGGTCCTGCAACCGGACGGCCCCGTACGGGACGATCCGCCGCGCGCCGGGCAGCGGGCCCGGCGAGGCGACGAGCGTGGCCTCGGCGTGGAAGTGGCTCGCCCCGATCACGCCCGCCCCCGACGATGAGCGAGGCCCCGGCGTCGCCGCCGACCTCGCCGGTCAGCCGCCGCTTGTAGGTCGCCGTGATGCTCCCCAGACCGACCAGACGCACGCCAACGTCGGACCGGTCGTCCAGGCCCAGCCGGGCCTCGTTGGCCAGCATCAGCCCGGCGCCCTTGGGCTCGTCGCCCCGGTCGAGGTCACGGCGCCCCGACGACACCTGCAAGATCGCGCTCGGCTCGATCTCGCGCGGCGCGACGGTCGCGGCCGTCGACCCGACCGAGTACGGCACGCACCCGACCAGTCCCGCCAGCACGACGGCCAGCCCGGCGAGCGGGCGCGCGACTCGGGGGGGACGGATCATGGGGGCAAGCTAGGTCTCCGGGCGCGTCTGGACCGCCCCTCTGTCGACGGCCGCCCGGGACGGCGGCTCGGGGGCGGGAGCGGGCCCGCGCAACCGCTCCGGGCTCCAGCCGTACCGGCGCGGGTTCGGCTCACGCTGAGCCCCGAGCCGTTCGCAGAGCCTCCGCGCATCCGACACGACTCGGACACAACTCCCTGGCTCCCCTCCCGTTGGAGCGCTAAGCGCCCTCCCCCTCTCTCATGTCCCTTCGGATCCTCTCCGCCGTCGCTCTCTTGGTGGCCGCCGCCCCGTCGTTCGCCCAGGCCCCAGGAGGGGGCCGGCCCCAAGGCGCCGTCACGGCGACCATCGTCGACGGCGCGACCGGCGCGGCGCTGCCCCAAGCCACGATGGCGCTGTACGCCCAGAGCGACACGTCGTTTGTGACCGGCGGCGCGGCCGACGTCGACGGCGCGGTCCGGATCGACCCCGTCCGGCCCGGCACCTACATCGCGCGCGTCAGCTTCCTCGGGTACACGACCCAGACCGTCGGCGACGTGACCGTGGCCGCCGGCCCGCCGACCGATCTCGGGGAGGTCCGCCTGGGCGAGAGCGCCGAGGTGCTGGGCGAGGCCGAGGTGGTCGCCCGGCGCGAGTTCGTCGAGCAGCAGGCCGACCGGACCGTCTACAACGTCCAGGAGCAGGCCGTGACCGCCGGCGGGAGCGCCATCGAGACGCTGCAGACCCTGCCGTCGTTGGAGGTCGACACGGACGGCAACATCTCGCTCCGGGGCAACCAGAACGTCGTCATCCAGATCAACGGCCGGCCCGTCCCGGTGCGCGGGGCGTTCCTGGCCGCCCTTCTCCGCCAGATCCCGGCCGACAAGGTCGAGCGCGTCGAGGTGATCCCGAACCCATCGGCGAAGTACGAGCCGGACGGGATGGGCGGCATCGTCAACATCGTGCTGGCTGAGGGGACCGACCGCGGGCTCTCCGGCGGGCTGACGTTCGGCGGCGGGACCGAGCTCTCGGGCCAGGCCGGTGCCAACCTGAGCTACCAGCGCGGGCCGTGGGACACTCAACGTCCAGTACGGCTTCCGCTACGGCGAGCGGATCACCCGGGTCACGACCGACACGCGCGCCTTCGACAACGCGTTCGCCGTGTCCCAGCTCGGCCGCAACGGGAGCGACGAGATCTCGCACTTCCTCAACGGCTCGGCGACCTACTCGCTGGCCGAGAAGACGACGCTGACGGCCGAGGGCTCGTTCGGCGTCCGCGGCGGCGGGGCCAACGGGGTCACGGCCTTCGAGCGGACGCTGGGCACCGGGACGGCGGTCAGCACGTCGCGGGAGACCGACAACGACACGGGCGGGCTCAACGGCGACGCGGCGCTCGTGCTCCGGCGCCAGTTCGCCAGCGGCGGCGGGGGCGGCGGCGAGGCGGGCGACGGCGGCGGCGGGCGCGGCGGCTTCGGGCGGGGCTTCGGCGGCCCGCGCGGCGGCAGCGGCACCCAGAGCGACCACGAGCTGGCCGTCGAGGCCCGCTACACCCACTTCGACACCGACAACCTGGGCTTCTTCTCGGACCTCGCCCTGGGCGACGTCCTGACCGGCGTCCAGTCCCAGACGACGGACCAGACCAACGACGAGGCCTCGCTCCAGCTCGACTACACGCGGCCCGTCGGCGCGCTCAAGCTGGAGGTCGGCGCCAAGGCCAACGCCGAGTGGGTCGCGAGCGACAGCCGGTTCGAGGTCGGGCCCGACCTGGGCCAGCTCGTCGTCGACCCGAACCAGACGAACGCCTTCGACTACGACCGCCAGATCCTGGCCGGCTACGTCCAGGGAGCCCGGCCGCTCGGCCCGGTCCAGGTCCAGGTCGGCCTGCGCGCCGAGGTCGCCCAGCGCGCGTTCAACCTCCTGACCGAGTTGCCGGCCGAGGCCAACCCGTTCGTCGACCCCGACGCCGAGACGTCGCAGAGCTACACGAGCCTGTTCCCGAGCGCCTTCGTGACCTACTCGTTCGTCGCCGGGCACGCTCGTCAAGGGCGCCTACTCGCGCCGGCATCGAGCGGCCGCGGACGTTCTTCCTCAACCCGTTCCCGGACCTCTCCGACACGACGTTCGTCCGCGTCGGCAACCCGGCGCTCCGGCCCGAGTACACCGACTCGTACGAGCTGACGCTCCAGTACAAGTTCTTCGCCACGCTGACCCCGTTCTACCGGCGCACGACGGACTCCATCACGCGCCGGGTCACGACCAACCCGGCCACGGGCGTCGGCCTGTTCTCGGTCGCCAACCTGGACACCGAGACGAACTACGGCGCCGACCTGACCCTGTTCGGGGCCCTCGGCCCGGTCCGCGGGTTCGTCTCCGGCAGCGTCTACCAGGCCGTCCTGGCCGACTCGTCGCCCAACGGCGGCAACGCCGACGCCCTGGCCTACAACGCCCGGACGAGCTTGCAGGTCAAGGTCCGCGAGGGGACCGACCTCCAGGCGTTCGTGTTCTACAACGGCCCGCGCCCGTCGGTCGACGGCGAGCGGAAGGCGTTCGCGTTCTCGACGCTGGGCCTCAACCAGAAGCTGAGCGACCAGCTCTCGCTGGCGGCGCGCGTCAACGACCCGTTCGGGCTGGCCAAGTTCGAGTTCGTGACCAACGACGGCCGCGTGCTGCGGGCGACGTCGTTCGACCCGACCATCCGCCAGGCCTCGTTCACGCTGACGTACACGTTCGGCTCGAACCAGAACCGGCCCCAAACGCGGCAGCAGCCGCAGGGCGGCGTCGACGACGGCGGGTTCGGCATCTAAGACCCCCAGCGCCGGCGCCCGAGGCGGCGCCGGCTACCCGTCCGGCGGCTGGCCCCACGCGTTAGGGGCCGGGTCGCCGGGCAGGGCCAGCCAGTAAAGCAGGACCAGCCCGACGGCGGGCACCAGCCCGACCATGACGAGCAGGCTGCTCCGGCCGGTGTCGTGGAGCCGCCGCGCGACCGCCGAGAGCGCCGGGAAGAACGTGCCGACGGCGTACAGCGCGAACACGGCGCTGCCCGCGACCCAGGCCGCCTCGGTGACCGTCCCGACGATGGCGGAGCCCACAGCGAGCGCCAGCGTCACGCCGAGGTGGACCAGGGCGAAGCCCCACAGCTCGGCCCGGGACGCGCGCCCGTCAAAGTCGGCGAAGCGGCTGAGGACGTGGAGGTAAGCGGCAGCGGGCGACACGGCGGGCGGAGACGGGCAGCCCCAACAGTACGGCACCCGCGCCGTCTCGCCGCCCGTCCTCGCCCACCTCGACGCCGAGGCGGGGCTACTCGACCCAGTCGGCGACGAACACGTTGGTGTCGCGGCTGGGCGTCCGCGTCCGGTTCCGGTTCGAGGCGAACACCAGCCGGGTCCCGTCGGGCGAGAACATCGCGAAGGCGTCGAACGTGCCCGAGTAGGTCACGCGCTCCAGGTCGCCGCCGTCGAGGTCGACCAGGAACAGGTCGAACTCGCGCCCGCCCTGGTCGAGCGTGTGGTGGTTGGTCGCGAAGATGAGCTTGTCGGCCCGACGGGTGGAAGAACGGGGCCCAGTTGGCGCCCGGCAGCGACGTCACGCGGCGGGCGTTCGAGCCGTCGGCGTCGGCGACGTAGAGATCGAGCGCGCCGGGCTGGACGGCGTTCTGGGCCAGCAGCGCGCGGTACTGCTCGGCGTCGGCGCCGGTCGGGCGGGACGCGCGCCAGACGATCTGGGAGCCGTCGGGCGAGAAGAAGGCGCCGCCGTCGTAGCCCAGCGTGTCGGTCAGCTGGAGCAGGTCGCCCGTCGCGACCTCGTAGCGCCACAGTTCGAGGTCGCCCGAGCGCGTCGAGGTAAAGATGACGAACCGGCCGTCGGGGCTGACGGTCGCCTCGGCGTCGTAGGCCGGCCCGCCGATCAGCACCTCGGGGTCCGAGCCGTCGGCGTCGGCGACGTAGATGTCGAACGTGTCGAACACGTCCCAGACGTACTGGCCGGTCCGCTCGGCGGCCGTCGTGGGGCAGGCCGGCGCGGCGGCGTGCGTCGAGGCGTAGACGACGCGGTCGTCGGTCAGGAAGTAGCCGCAGGTGGTGCGGCCCCGGCCGGTCGAGACCAGCTCGGCCCGAGCGCCGTCCTGGCCCGCCCCGCGCGCGGCCGACATCACGAACTGCTGGTCGCAGCCCTGCGGGTTGATCGCGTCCCAGTCGCTCTGGAAGATCAGCTCGTCGCCGTCGGGGCTCCAGTACGCCTCGGCGTTGTTGCCGCCGAACGTGAGCTGGCGGACGTTGCGGAGGTGGCGCTCGCCCTCGAACCGGAGCGGGTCGTCGGGGTCGGCCTCGTCGGTCCGGACGGGCGCGCCGGTGATCGGCTGGTCGGCCTGGGCGGACTGGACGGCCTCCCGCTCCTGCTCGGCCTGGAGGGCCTGCAACCGGTTGCAACCGGTGAGGGCGGTGACGACGACGGCGACGAGGACGAGAGGCAGGCGCATGGGAACCGGAAAGTGGAGCGTCCGTGACACCGCGGCCAACCCCGGCGCCGGAGTCCGTGTTGCCTCCCGGCCGCGCTTCCCCCGTTTTTCGACGCCATGCCCCCCAGCCCCACGACCGACACGCTGTCGGAGGTGATCGAGGCCAGCCGCGCCCGGCCCGTCGTGGTCGACTTCTGGGCGCCGTGGTGTGGGCCGTGCCGCGTGCTCGGCCCGGTCCTGGACCGGCTCCACGCCGAGGCCGGCGGGCGGTGGGACCTGGTCAAGGTCAACACCGACGAGACGCCCGGCCTGATGCAGACGCTGGGGCTGCGCGGCATCCCGGCCGTCAAGCTGTTCGCAGGACGGCGTGGTCACGGCCGAGTTCACCGGCGCCCTGCCCGAGCACGTCCTGCGCCAGTGGCTCGACGAGCACGTCCCGTCGCCCGCCCGTCGGCGAGCCCGCGCCGCCGACGCGGCCTGGAAGGCCGGCGACCGCGACGCCGCCCGCGACGGGTTCCAGGCGGCCCTGGCCGAGCAGGGCGACGCGCCCGCCCCCTGGGTCGAGGCCGCGCGGGGCCGTCTGGCGCGCCTGCTGGCGTTCGACGACGGGGACCGGGCGCTCGCCCTCGTCGACGGGCTCCACACGCCCGAGGCCGAGGCCGTCCGGACGGTCCGGGCCGCGCTCGACCGCGACCCGGCCGCCCTGCCCGAGGGCCGCGCCCGCGACGCCGGTCGCCGCCGCCCTCGCCGCCCTCCCCTCCGACCTCGACGCCGCGCTGGGCCACCTCGTCGACGCCATCCGGACCGACCGCTACTACGACGACGACGGCGCGCGCAAGCTGGTCGTCGCGCTGTTCCAGACGCTGGGCGAGCAGGCCACCCGGTCGTCCAGGCGCACCGGCCCGCGTTCAACACGTCGCTCTACTGAGGCCCGCGGCCGGTCACCAGCCGCTCTTGCGCCGGCGCCGCGGCAGGCGGACGACCATCCCGTCCATCACCAGGTGGCTGAAGTAGCCCACCACGGCGGCCCCGTAGAACGGGAGCCCGGCGAGCGGCCGCTCCGGGGTGTAGACGTAGGGCACGATCAGGAACGGGCTCGGGATGAGCAGCATCGCCCAGTAGGTGTGCGTCCACCCGCGGTGCTTGCCGAGCGCCGGCAGGATGCAGAACAGGCCGAGGTAGGCCGCCTCCTCGATCTGGCGCGTCGCGATCAGCGCCACGTCGACCACGAAGAACAGGCTGTAGAACACGTTCTGCCCCTTCGAGTTGGTGTCGACGTCGGGCCAGAGCCCGAACATCAGGCACAGCGCCGAACAGGACGGCCGGGTACGCCACCAGCTCCACCTCGGTGAACTGGCGGTAGGCCTGGTCGACGGAGAAGAGCAGCGCGAGCCCGGCGAGGTAGACGCCGAAGAAGACGGTCGCGCCGGCGAGGTGTCCACGGTATCCGGCCACGGGACGAGTCGGAGTCGGGGGGGCCGAGAGTGTACGCGCGAGCCGTGCCCCGTCGTGTCACACCGGCCTCGCGGGCGCCCGCCGGCGCTGCCCCGTTCCCACCCTCGGCCGACGCGCCGAGGCGGTCGGAGTGGCCTGCGCGCTAGCGCTTCAGCTTGCGGACGAACCGCCCGATCCAGGCGTCCGACTCGTCGAAGTCGAACAGGTGGCCCAGCGCCGAGGTAGCTCAGCCCGTAGACGGCCGATCACGCCGACGCCGTAGGCCCAGATCGGGAACGGCGTCGGCCGGCACGAGCCCAGCGGACGAGCGCCGCCGGGATCGACGCCAGGCCGGCGAGGCCGAGCATCCGGAGCGCGGCGGCCCACGGCATCCGGAACGCCGGGTCGTGGCCCCGCAGCGCGCGTCACCAGCCGCCACAACTCGACCCAGGCGCCGACCGCCGAGCCGAGCGCCAGCCCGACCGCGCCCAGCCGCAGCGGGTTGCCGTCGGCCGGGACGCCGAGCACGTCCGGTCACGCTGAACCGGTCGAGCAGGAACATCAGCGCCGGCCCCGATCACGGCCGAGACCGCGACGCGCCAGACGGCGATCCGGGCCGGCGTCTTGGTGTCGTTGAGCGCGTAGAACGCGTTCTGGAGCAGCCGCCCGGCCGTCGTCGCGACCATGCCGAGCGAGTAGGCCGCCAGCACGAACGTGACCTGCCAGGTGTCGTCGGTCCCGAACTGGCCCGTCTGGTAGAACGCGCCGACCACCAGGTACCCGAACCCGAGGTAGCCGACGACGGTCGGGATGATGAGGTAGAAGATCTGCCGGACCGACCCGCTCACGCGCGTCAGGAACGTGTCCAGCTCCGTCCGCGAGATCCGGCTCAGCTCGGGCAGCTCGCTCGCGGCGACGCTCATCCCGAACAGCGAGATCGGCAGCAAGTAGAGCGTCTGGGCGTACCCGATCGCGCCGAGCGCGCCGGCGGCGACGAACGTCGACAGCCAGAAGTCGAGGTAGCCCGAGAGCTGGTACGCCCCGCGCCCCAGCACGACCGGCACGAACGCCTAGATCGCCTCGCGCACGCCCTCGACCTGGAGCGAGAGCGCCGGCCGGAAGCCGCTCAGCAGCCGGAGCACCGTCGGGAGCTGGACCGCGAACTGCAGCACGCCGCCCGCGATGCCGCCCACGAACACGGCGACCAGCAGCCGGCTCAGCGCGTCGGCCGGGACCGCGTCGAGCGCGCTCAGCGCCGAGCGGGTCGTCGAAGTAGAGGTACGCCCCGCCGAACAGGGCCGCCAGCAGCGCCACGTTCCAGGCGACCGGCGCGAAGTACGACAGCAGGAACCGCCGGTGGCTGTTGAGCACGCCCAGGCACCACGCGCTCAGCACCAGGAACGCCGTCATCGGGAACGTCAGCCGGACGACGCGGACGGCCAGCTCGAACCGGTCGACGACCAACGTGCCGGCCGCGACCTTCTCGGCGTCGCCCAGGAAGCCCGACGCGATGACGGCCACGAACGGCTCGGCGAGGAGCACGCCCAGGACGGCCGCCGCCGACGCGACGGCCGCCAGCAGGCCGAAGACGGCGCCGGCGAACCGGCCCGCGTCCTCCTCCCGCCCCTCCTCCAGCATCCGGCTGTAGATCGGGATGAACGACGCCGAGAGCGTCCCCTCCCCCAGCAGGTTCTGCAAGAAGTTGGGCGCCCGCAACGCCAGCCGGTAGACGTCGGCGAAGGCGCCGGAGCCGAAAAAGTAGGCGACCGCGCGGTCGCGGACGAGCCCGATCACGCGGCTGGCGAAGATGCCGGCCGCGACCAGCAGCGCCCCGGACCGGTCGGCCGGCGCGCGCGCGTCCTTGCCTGGGCCGCTCGGCGACGAGCGCCTCCTCGGCCGTGAGTCCCAGGTGCCGCGTCCGCCTCGGCCAGCGTCTGGGCGTCGTCGCCCGGCGCGCTCAGGCCCGCCGGCCGGGGCGCGTCGTCTGGAGAGGGCTCGTTCTGGGGCTCGGCGACCGACTCCGGCGCGGCGGCGGGTGAGGCGTCTCGTCGGACGCTCCTCGGGATGCTCGGCCATCAGGTCCCGCTAAAGTGCCGGACGGCCATCGCGTAGCCGGCCGCCCCGAAGCCGGTGATCACGCCGGCGCAGACGGCCGACAGGAGCGACGTGTGCCGGAAGGCCTCGCGGGCGAACACGTTCGAGATGTGGACCTCGACGACCGGCGTCGAGATCGACGCGACGGCGTCGCGCAGCGCGACCGAGGTGTGGGCGTAGCCGCCCGGGTTGAACACGACGCCGGCCGTCTCGACCGTGTCGGCGTCGTGGAGCGCGTCGATCAGCGCGCCCTCGCCGTTGTGCTGGGCGAAGGTCAGGAGCGAGGTCGGGGAACCGCTCGCGCAGGTCGGCCTCGACGTCGGCGAGCGTGACGGCGCCGTAGACGTCGGGCTCGCGCACGCCGAGGCGGTTCAGGTTCGGGCCGTTGAGGACGAGGACGCCGGGACGAGGCACAACGTGGAGGGGAGCGGGCCGCCAAGGTACCGCCCGCCTCGGTCCCTCCGCCGGACCGTCCGCTCGCCCCGCTACGCGCCCGAGGCGGGCACCTCCAGAACCAGCCCGTCGTAGGCCAGCCGGACGCCCGGCGGCAGCGTCGCGTCGCCCTCGACGTGCGTCACGGCGTGCGTCAGGTGGATCAGCCAGGTCTCGCGCGCGCCCACGTCCCGTGCCACCTCGGCGGCCTGGTCGAACGAGAGGTGCGTCGGGTGCGGGTCCGGCCGGAGCCCGTCGAGCACCAGCACGTCGACGCCTCGCAGGGCCTCGCGGGCTCGCCCGGGGCACGGCGCCGGCGTCGGTGAGGTAGGCGAACGGGCCGATCCGGAGGCCCAGCACCTCGAACGCGCCGTGGGGCGCCCGGATCGGCGTGACCTCGACGGTCGCCGCCGGGTTCGTCCGGCTGGCGACCGTGAACGGGCCGTCCACCGGGCGCAGGTCGAGCAGCGACGCGCCGGGGTAGGTCCGGTCGAACACGTAGCGGAACATGGCCCGGAGCGCGTCGGCCGTCCGCGGCCAGGGCGAAGACGGGGATCGGGCGTCGCGCTCGCGGAAAAAGAACGGACGGAGGTCGTCGAGCCCCGTCACGTGGTCGAAGTGCTCGTGCGTGACGACGAGCGCGTCGACGGCCGTCAGACGCCGGCCCGCAGCGCCTGGGCCCGGAAGTCGGGCCCGGCGTCGATCTGGAGGTGGACCGGCGCCGGCCGCGGTGTGAGCCACGACGTGGGCCGAGGTCCGCAACCGGGCGTCGCGCGGGTCGTCGGAGGTGCAGACGGCGCACCGGCACCCGATGACGGGCACGCCGGTCGACGTGCCCGGTGCCCAGCAGCGTCACGGTCAAGGCCGGCGTGCTCACGCGCTCCCCGAGGCGGGGTCGGCCGCCATCGGTCTCGGCGTCGCCGTCGGCGGTCTGCGCCGGCGTCGGCCTGGGCCCAGGCGTCGTCGAGCGCCGCGCGGACGGCGGGCCGGAGGTAGAGCCCGTCGGCGCCGCCGTGCTCGCGGAGCGCGGCGGCCAGCACGGCGACCTGGGCCTCGTCCGGGTGGAGCCGGTTCAGGACCAGCACGGGCTCGCCCTCGACCACGCACAGCCCGCCCCGGAACGGCCCCCGCTCGCGCCGCACGCGGACGCCGAGCTGGCGCAGGGCCTCTTCGAACGCGGCGACGACGGCGGAGGGCTTCATGAGGGCGTGGGGCACGAGCCGAGGGACGCGGGGCAGGAGAGCGATCCCTCGTGCCCCGTGCCCCTCGCCTGGTGCCCTCTAGGCGGCGTACTTCTTGAGCAGCGACCGGCCCGACTTCTGGTCGCGGACGTCGAACGTCAGCGGGTCGACCGTGGCGTCCTCTTCGAGCAGGAACGTGATGCCGCGCAGCGACAGGCGCCAGCGCGTCAGCGGCGACGGGAAGCCGCGCCGGAGGTAGCCGCCCAGCAGCGGGTGGACGCGGACGACGACGGGCCGCCGCTTGTACTTCTCGTCGACCGTCTGGCGGTAGTGGTCGAGCCAGCCGCGGAGCGCGGCCGGCGAGCGCGCGCGGCGTCGACTCCTCGGGCGCCAGCGTCGGACGCTCGGCCGGCCGCTCGGCGGCGGGCTCGGGCGCGTCCTCGGGCTCGACATAGGCCGTCTGGCCCTGCCGGCGGATCTCGCCGGCCCCGGCCGCCTCGACGGCGTCGGCGGCGTCGAGCGGGTCGCCGTCCTCGTCGGTCGCCTGGGTCGTGATCGACGGGCGCAACCGCTGGCGCGTGATCTGGACCAGCCCGAAGTCCGACATCGGGAGCAGCTTGGTCACCGCGCGGTCCCGCGCGAACGCCTCCTTGAGCACGTCGGTCACCTTCTTCCGGTCGCGGTCGTAGCGTGAGGTCGATAAAGTCGACCACGATGATGCCGCCGAGGTCGCGCAGGCGGAGCTGCTTGGCGACCTCCCGGGCCGCCTCGACGTTGACGTCGATCAGGTTCTGCTTCTGCGACTTGCCGCGCCCGGCGCGGCCCGAGTTGACGTCGACGACGTGCATGGCCTCGGTGGTCTCGATAAAGAGGTAGCCCCCGCCGCGCATGTTGACGCGCTTGCGAGAACGCCTCCTCGACCTGCTTCTCGATGCCGAGCGACCGGAAGACCGGCCCGCGGCCCTGGTGGAGCTCGACCTTGTCGGCCATCTGACGGGGCGACGGCCTTGACGTAGGCCTGGACGTTCTTGAACACCTTGGGGTCGTCGACCAGGATCCGGTCGTAGTCCTCCGAGAACAGGTCGCGGATGACCGACGAGACCATGTTGACGTCCTGGTAGAGCAGGACGGGCGGCTCGGGGTTCTCGTTCGAGCTTCTGCTCGATCTTGCGCCACTTCTCGACGAGCAGGCGGAGGTCGATGTCGAGGCTCTTGGCGTCGCGCCCCTCGGCGACCGTCCGGACGATGACGCCGAACCGGTCGGGCTTGAGGCTGGTCGCCAGCGTCCGCAGGCGGCGGCGCTCCTTGGCGCTCTCGATCTTCTTCGAGACGGCCACGTAGTCGGCCGCCGGGCACCAGCACCAGGAACCGGCCGGCCAGCGACAGGTCGGTCGAGACGCGGCGGCCCCTTGGTCGAGATGGCCTCCTTGGTGATCTTGACGATGATCTTCCCGCTCCGCGCGGAGCAGCTCCTCGTTCGACGGGATCGACCCGGACGATGCGGCCGCCCGAGGCGCGGTCGGCCGTGCGGCCCCGCGACCGGTCGGACGAGCGGCCGTTCGAGGACCGGTCGGACGAGCGGCCGCGCCGGTCGTCTCCGCCGCGCGAGCCGCGGCCGACTCGGCTCGTCCGTCTTGGACTCGCCGGGTCGGGACCCGTCCGTTTTCGGCTCGTCCCGGCCTGAGCCGGACCGGCCGCCCCGCGAGCGCCGGCCGCCGCTGGAGCGCCCGTCTGCCGAGTCGTCCGTCGTGCCCTCGTCCGAGGGCGCGCCATCGGCGTCGTCGGAGGTCGAGCGGCTCCGGCGGCGGCTCCGGCCCTCGGTGTCGCCGGACGAGCGCGAGCGGCCACGCCCGGAGCGCCCCTCGCTTTGGGGCTCCTCGGAGTCTCGAGCCGTCCTGCTCTGTGGCGTCGTCGGACCGACCGCCGCGCGACCGGCGACGGCTCCGGCCGGACGCCTCGGTGTCGTCCGCGTCGTCGTCCGGCGCCGTCCGGCTGGACCGCGAGGACTTGGTGGCCGCCCCGGTCAGGTCGAGCGTGGCGGGCAGGCGCTTGGTCTTGGTCGCCTGGGTCTCCTCGGCCGGAGCGTCGGCGGCCGCCGTCTCGGGGGCCTCCGCCTCGAGCCCACGGTCGGCGGAGTCGTCGGCCGTGACCGGCTGGGCCGGACGGCGGCTGCGCCCGGTCGGAGACACGTCGCCCTTCTGCTCGCGCCCGTCGTCGCGCGGCTCGGGGGCGGCGTCGCTCGACGAGCGGCGGCCACGCGAGCGGCGCGACGGCGCCTCGGGCTCGGCGTCGTCCGCGTCGGCCTTGTCCGTGTCGGCCTTGTCCGTGTCGGCCGGTTTAGCCTTGGACGACCTCGTCTTGGCCGGCTTGGCCTCAGAGGAGTCCTCCGAGGACTCGCTGTCCTCCTTTCGGCCTCGGCCCCGTCCGCCGCGACGGCGACGGCGGCGGCGCGCCGGCTTCTCGTCCCGGTCGGTCTCGGCGTCCGGCTGGGTCGTCTCGTCCGAGTCCGTGTCGTCGGAGTCGGTGCCGCCCGCCTCGTTCGACCCGGTCTCGTCCGTCGCGTCGGCCGTCTTCTCGCGGCTCCGGCGGCGGCCCTTCGGGGCCTGGTCGTCGGCGTCGTCGGCCGGGTCGGCGTCGGCGTCTCCGAGCGCGGCTCGTCGGACGCCTCAGTCTGGGCCCTCTTGCGGCGGCGCGACGGGGCCGGCGCCTCCTCGTGCGACGGCTCGCTGGCGGTCGGCTCCCCGGCCGGGTCGTCCGAGGCGGGCGGGTTCGACGGCGGGCCCGAGACCTCGTCCGTCTTGGCGCGGCCCCGACGGCGGCCCGTGGGCGCAGCCTCGCTGGCGCGGTCGCCTCAGCCGCGTCCGCCTCGTCGTCGGCGGCGTCGGGCTCCGGCGGCGGTGCGGGCGCGCGGCGGGGCTTGGCCGGCGAGCTCAGGTCGATGACGCCGGGCAGACGGCGGCGGCCGCCCTCCTCCTGCTCCTCCTCCTCCTCGCGGCCTCGGCCGCGGCGGCTGCGGCCCCGTCCGCGCGAGCGGCGGCGGCTCCGGCCCTTCGGTGGCCGACTCCGGCTCGCCGGCCTCGACCTCGAGCGTGTCCTCGACGTCGGGCTCGTTCTCGTCGTCGGCGACGCGCTTGGCCGGGGCGAGCGACAGGACCGGCTCGTCCAGGCCCGGGCACGTCCTCGCCGGCGAGCGCGAGCAGCTGGGGGAGGTTGTCGGTGAGGTCGGAGAAGTGCAGGAAGCAGTCCTGCTTCTGGCCGACGTCGACGAAGGCGGCCCGGATGGCGGGCATGACCTTCTGGACTCTGGCCGAGGTAGACGTTCCCGATCGTCCGGACGTTATCGGGGTTCTCGACGTAGAGCTCGACCAACTCGTCGTTCTCGACGATGGCGATCCGCGAGCGGTCCTTGCTCGCGTTGATGACGATCTGCTTTTTCAAAAGATGGGGGGGCGACGCGCTCGCTGCTCCGTCGCGCGGCCCCGGTGGGGACGCGCGGCGCGGCGCCGGGCTCGGCCGCCGCGGTCCGGGACCGGGGCGGCGGGGGCCAGGGCGCGCGCCGGGAGGCGAGGCGCAGTGGGTCGCGCGGCGCACACGGCCGGCGCGCTCCCAGCCGGACGGCGAGGAGCGCGACCCAGCGGGCGACGACGCGGACGAGATGGAGCACGACGTGCAACATGGGGGAGCGCGGTCCGGACGCGGGAGCGTCGGGGGGCCGGCGGCGGCGGACGCTGTCGGTCCGGGGCTGCGCGGGCGCTGCGAGTGGGAAGGACCGCCCCCGTCGCTGGGGCGTCGGGCACGGTCCACGCGCGAAAGGTACGACGCCGGCGGCCGGGCTCGACTGCGGGCCTGCGAAGAGCGCATGCGACCCGGCCCGCCTCGGGCGCCCGCCTCGGGCGCACGCCCCGGCCCCGGCGGGACCGCCAGGCGGACGGAGCGCCGCCCACGTCCCGGGCCCGGTTCTCCATCCTGAATCCTCTGAAACGGCGCCCGGCCCGTGCGTTCGTCGCGAGAGCGCGCGAACCCGGCGCGCCCTTCGGGGTACCGACCTCGACCCACCGTTCCGTCCGCGCGCCTACCGGCCCGCCCCTTTCCCCGACCGATGTCTGAGACCCCTGCCCCCGCCCCCACCAAGTCCCGAGGCCTCGAAGGCGTCACCGCCCTCGACACCGAGCTCTCGTTCATCGACGGCCAGAAGGGCGAGCTGATCTACCGCGGCTACGGCATCCAGGACCTCGCCCAGAACGCCTCGTTCGAGGAGGTCGCCTACCTGCTCTGGAAGGGCGACGCTCCCGACCCAGGCCCAGCTCGACGACCTCAACGAGCAGATGCGCGCCGCGCGCCCGGTCCACGACGACCTGCTCGACCACCTCCGGCACCACACGCCCAAGGACGCCAACCCGATGGCCGCCATGCGGACGGCCCTGTCGATGCTCTCGGCCTACGACGACGAGGCCGACGACATGGACCCCGAGGCCAACTACCGCAAGGCGATCCGGCTCACGGCCAAGCTGCCCGACGCTCGTCGCCGCCTTCGACCGGATCCGCAAGGGCAAGGAGCCCGTCGCCCCGACCCAGCAGGGCTCGACGGCCGAGGACTTCCTCACCATGCTCAACGGCGAGGCGCCCGGGCCCGGCCGCGCTCCAGATCATGGACGCCGCCCTGGTGCTCCACGCCGAGCACGGCCTGAACGCCTCGACGTTCGCCTGCCGCGTCATCGGCTCGACGCTGTCCGACATGTACTCGGCCGTCGTCGGGGCCATGGGCGCGCTCGAAGGGCCCGCTCCACGGCGGCGCCAACATCGAGGTCATGAAGACGCTCCTCGCGCTCGACGAGAGCGGCGAGACGGCCCAGGACTTCGTCGACCGCAAGCTGGCGAACAAGGAGAAGATCATGGGCATCGGTCACCGCGTCTACAAGACGCTCGACCCGCGCGCGACGATCCTGCGCGGCATGCTCTCGGACCTGTCCGAGGAGAAGGGCGAGCATGAAGTGGCTCGAGATGTCGGACACGATCCGGGAGACGGTCAAGGACAAGAAGGGGCTCGACGCCAACGTCGACTTCTACTCGGCGAGCGTGTACTACCTGCTCGGCATCGAGACCGACCTCTACACGCCCATCTTCGCCATCTCGCGGATGACCGGCTGGACGGCCCACCTGCTGGAGCAGTGGGAGGACAACCGCCTGATCCGCCCGCGCGCCGAGTACGTCGGCCCGCGCGACCTGACGGTGACGCCGATCGCCGACCGCGGCTGAGCCCAGCCTCGCACCGAGTCCAACGGGGGGGGGCGTGGCCGAGCGGTCGCGCCCCCCGTCCCGTTCCGCTCCCCCCACCTTGGGGCCGAGGCGGGGGCCGTGCCGCTGGGGCGGGGCTCCGAGCGGTCCCGTTCGTCGTCTGCGAAGACCGGACGGAGTGCCCTGGCCGGCGTACTTTGGACGGGGCGCCCCCGTACTTTCACTGTCGAGTGAAACCTAGCGCGGGGCCCCCGGTAGCCCGCCTCCGACCTCCCCCCTGCCATGGCCGTCGTCGCCGACCCCGACGTCACGTCGTCCGCCCCGTCCAGCGCTACAAGATGCGCGTGGGCATGTTCGCCTGGATCCTCCACCGGCTGACCGGGGTCGGGCCTCGTGCTCTACCTCGTGCTCCACATCTGGGGGCTCAAGGCGATCACGAACCCCGAGGCGTACAACGCGCTCATCGCGAGCTACCACGCGCCCATCTTCAAGGTGGCCGAGTTCGGCCTGCTGGGCGCCTGCATCTACCACGCCCTCAACGGGCTGCGGATCGTGCTCATCGACTTCATGGGGTGGAGCCCGAACCAGCGCCGCCTGTTCTGGACGCTCGGCGCCGTCGCCGCCGTCCTCCTGGTCGTCGGCGGGCTACCCGTCCATCGCCGCCCTCGTCGACTACTTCAACGGCTAGCCGCGTCCCGCCTCGGCCGGCCGGCCGGGGCACGGACGCACCCGACACGAATCATGGCAAGCAAGTACGGCGCCACCGCCCGCTCCAGCGCCTTCCAGTGGTTCGCCCACCGGATCACGGGCACGTTCCTGATCTTCCTGCTGATCACCCACTTCTGGGTCCAGCACTTCGACCGGACCACGGCGTCGCATCTCGCACTCGGTCGTCACCGCCGAGGAGGCCGAGGCGGGCGTCCTGCCGCGCTACTCCGAGGAGGCCGACGCGGCCGTCCGCGCCTTCGAGGCCCGCGAGGGCAGCGTCGGCGCCGGAGCGGCGCCGCGCGTGGTCCCGGCCCAGGACAGCCGGTTCGGCCAGATCGAGGGCGACGCGCCCGGCCCGACGCACCCGCCGGGCGAGACCGCCGGCCCGACGCCCTACGAGATCCTGATGCTCCGCCTCGGCGACCCGGTCTACGCGGTCCTGTGGAAGGGCTTCAACCTGCTGTTCCTCGCCTTCGCGCTGCACCACGGCTTCTACGGCCTCAACAACGTCCTCACCGACTACATCCGCAACGACATGGCCCGCGTCGGCGCGACGGCGCTCTCGTGGACGCTCGCGATCATCCTGTTCGTCGATCGGCGCCTACTCCGTCATCGTCGCCGGCCTCTGAGCGGGGCCGGGATTGGGGACGAGGGTTGAGGGCTGGCGTCCTCCTCCCGGTCTCCATACGCCGCTCCCCCTACCACTCAATCCCATGACTTACTACCCACGACATCGTCATCGTCGGCGCGGGCGGCGCCGGGCTGATGGCCGCGCTCTACGCCTCGGAGGGCGGGGCCGACGTCGCCGTCGTCTCGAAGCTCCACCCGCTCCGGTCGCCACACGGGCGCGGCGCAGGGCGGCATCGGCGCGGCGCTCGGCAACGAGGAGGAGGACCACTGGCTCTGGCACGCCTTCGACACCACCAAGGGCTCGGACTACCTGGGCGACCAGGACGCCATCGAGCAGATGTGCCAGGACGCCCCGCGCACGATCATCGAGCTCGAGCACTACGGCGTCCCGTTCAGCCGGACGCGCGAGGGCAAGATCGCCCAGCGCCGGTTCGGCGGGCACACCCGCAACTTCGGCGAGGCGCCGGTGCGGCGGGCCTGCTACGCGGCCGACCGGACGGGCCACATGATCCTGCACACGCTCTACGAGCAGTGCGTCAAGAACAAGGTCACGTTCTACGACGAGTTCCAGGTCCTGGACCTCATCCGCCCGGACGACACCCAGGACGCGGTCTCGGGCTGCGTCGCCTACGAGATCCTGACCGGCGAGGTCCACACGTTCCACAGCACGATCACGTGCTTCGCGACGGGCGGCTACGGCCGCGCCTTCAAGACGACCTCGCAACGCGCACGCCGGGACCGGCGACGGGTTCGCGCTCGCGCTCCGCCACGGCTTCCCGCTGGAGGACATGGAGTTCATCCAGTTCCACCCGACGGGCCTGTACCGCCTGGGCATCCTGATCACCGAGGGCGCGCGCGGCGAGGGCGGCATCCTGCGCAACTCGGAGGGCGAGCGGTTCATGGAGCGCTACGCGCCGACGGTCAAGGACCTGGCGCCGCGCGACATGGTCTCGCAGTGCATCTACAAGGAGATCCGCGAGGGCCGCGGCGTCAACGGCAAGGACCACGTGGTCCTGGACATGACGGGCGTCGGCAAGGACGTGCTGGAGCACAAGCTGCCCGAGATCTCGACGTTCAGCCGCGTCTACCTCGGCATCGACCCGGTCAAGCAGCCGATCCCGGTCGCGCCGACGTGCCACTACGCGATGGGCGGCATCCCGACGAACATCGACGGCCAGGTGGTCAAGAGCGTCCGACCGGACGCGACACGGTCCACGGCTTCTTCGCGTGCGGCGAGGCCGCCTGCGTCTCGGTCCACGGCGCCAACCGGCTGGGTACCAACTCGCTCCTCGACCTGGTCGTCTTCGGGCGGCGGACGGGCATGGAGATGGCGAAGCAGATCCGCCAGGGCGCCGAGCGCCAGGCGCTCCCCGAGACGGCCCGAGGCGGAGACCCGCGACCGGCTCGACAGCATCCTGGCCCGGACGACCGGCGACAAGGCCGTCACCGTCCGGACGGACCTGCAGGAGACCATGATGAAGAACGTCTCGGTCTACCGCACCGACGAGACGCTGGGCGAGGCGCTCGACGACCTCCAGGCGCTCCGCGCCCGGGCCGCCTCGGTGACGTGCCAGGACAAGGGCAAGCGCTTCAACACCGACCTGATGGACGCCGTCGAGGTCCAGTTCATGGTCGACTACGCCGAGGCGATCACGGTCTCGGCGCGGAACCGGACCGAGAGCCGTGGCGCCCACCTCCGCGAGGACTTCTCCAAGCGCAACGACGGCGACTGGCTCAAGCACACGCTCTTCTGGAGCGACCAGCAGGGCGAGACCGAGATCGGCTACAAGGACGTCATCATCACGCAGTTCCAGCCCAAGGAGCGCAAGTACTAGAGGGCACGGGGCGCGGAGCGAGGGGCACGCGGCCCCTCGACTCGCGCCCCACGCCCTACGCCCCCCGCACCCCATGTCTGACACCATCGCCCGTCGCAGCGCCCATCGAAGACCGCGTCGAGGACGGCCGAGGGCCAGCAGCAAGCCCCGTCGTCGCCCGGCGGCGAGGCCCCGACCATGACGCTGACCGTCAAGGTCCGGCGCTTCAACCCGGAGACCGACGAGCGCTCGCGCTGGGACGAGTTCCAGGTCCCGGCCGAGGCCATGGACCGCGCGCTCGACCTGCTCCACTACGTCAAGTGGCACCTCGACGGGACGCTGACCTTCCGGAAGTCGTGCGCCCACGGCATCTGCGGGTCGGACGCGATGAAGATCAACGGCGAGAACCAGCTCGCCTGCTCGGTCCTGGTCCAGGACCTCGGCCTCAAGGACGGCGACACGGTCACGTTCGAGCCGCTGCCGGCCGCGCCCGTCCTCAAGGACCTGGTCGTCGACCAGAGCGCGGTTTTTCGACAAGTACCGCGCCGTCATGCCGTGGCTCATCAACGACGAGCCGGTCCCGGTCAAGGAGCGCGTCCAGAGCCCCGAGCAGCACGCCGTCATCGAGGACGCGACCAAGTGCATCATGTGCGGCGCGTGCACGCACTCGTGCCCGAGCACCTGGGCCGACCCGGACTACCTCGGCCCGGCGGCCATGCTGAAGGCCTACCGCTACGTCTTCGACAGCCGCGACACCGAGGCCGAGGAGCGCCTCAAGGTGGTCGACTCGAAGGACGGCCTGTGGAAGTGCTACACCATCTTCAACTGCGTCCAGGCGTGCCCCAAGGGCATCGACATCACGCGGTGGCTCTCGGCGCTCAAGCGCAAGGCCGTCACGACGCGGTACTAGGCCCCCCCGCCTCGGCAGCCTCGCGGACCGACCGAGGCGGACCGACTCGCGCGCCCTACCCGGATGCCCCGGGCGGGGCGCTGTCGTGTTCGACCGGGCGGCTCGGAGAGGGCTCCGGATGGGTTCATGGAAAGGCCCTGAAGTGAAGTCGGGACGAGTGGATTCTGGGCACGCACTCCTTCGGTCGTCTATGCGCCTCTTGCTTCTCATCCTCACGATCGCGTTCGCCGCCGATGTCGCGGCCCAGAGAGTCCTCCCGGCACCAGCGGCCCGGTCCACGGCCGACGACGTGTGCGAGCCGGAACGGCGCGGGCCGAGCTGAACGTTGCGGGCGTCCGGGCCGCGCTCTACGACACGGGGCAGCTGTTCTGGCGGGGCCTCGAGCCCTCTACGAGGTGCCGCGCGGCTCCGACGTCAACGCCATCTTTGCGACGAATCTCTGGGTCGCGGGGACGGTCGGATGGCGAGGTCCGGTCGGCAGGCGAGACTACGGAGTCAGCCTACTGGCCCGGACCGCTCGACGCGGACGGCACGACGACGGCCGAGACATGCACGGCCTACGATCGGATCTGGACGGTCACCACGGCCGACCTCGACGTCTACGACGAGACCGGCGCGGCGGCCCGCGACCTCGCCGAGTGGCCCGTCGGCGTCGGCGCCCCGTTCTACGTCGACGCCGACGGCGACGGCCGCCAGGGCGACGGCGAGCCGACGATCTCGCTCGACCTCGGCGACGCGGGCTACGGCACGAAGACGCTCGACCTCGCGGGTGGGGAGCGCCCGGTGATCTTCGGGCGCCAGACGGCGTGGTGGGTCACGAACGACGCGGGCGGCCTCGCCCGCTGGACGCCCGCCCCGCTCGGCATCGAGGTGCGCACGACGGCGTGGTCGCTCGGGGACTCGGACGTCCCCGACCTCGTCGAGTCGACGTTCTACCGACTCGAGATCATCAACCGGAGTCAGGAGACCATCGAGGACACCTTCGCTGGGCTCTACGTCGACGCCGACCTCGGCAACTTCAACGACGACTACGTCGGCTCCGACTCGACCAGGTCGATGGTCTGACGTTCTACAACGGGGACAACGACGACGGAGGGCAGGGCGGCTACGGGTCGCCTCCACCCGCCGCTCGGGGTCGACGTGCTTAGCGGGGCACGGCCGGCGAGAAGACGTCGGGATCGGATCGGGCCGACGATGACGCGAACACCGCGCAGGACGCCTACCGGTACCTCCAGGGGATCTGGAAGGACGGCACGCGGCTCCGAGTCGGGAACGACGGATACGAGTCGGACGGGCCGGTCACGACGCTGGACATTCTCGGGCACCCCGCCCGCGTTCTGGAGCGAGGACGACATCGACGGGAACGACACCTCCTCGAACCCCGCAGATCGCATGGGGCTCGTGTCGGCCCGCTTCGGCGCGCTCGCGCCCGGCGAGCTCCGTACCCTCGACCTCGCCATTCTGTTCGCGCAGGGCGAGGACCACCTGGACAGCGTCTCCGACCTCCGCGCTGTCTCCGACCTGGCCCAGGCCCGCTACGACGCGGGGATGCTCACGGCCCTCGTCGAGGACCCGGCACCCCCGACTGCCGTCGCCGGTCCTCCTCGCACCGGGGAACGGAGCCGACTTGGCGCCTCGGCCCGTCACCTTCCGCTGGTCGCCCGTCGCAGATGCGACCGCCTACACCCTCGAAATCGACACCGACCCTGCCTTCTCCGAGCCCGCTGTCGGTCTTCGCGCGGCCACCGAGCAGATCGACGTGCCCTTCGACTCGCTGGCAGCCAACGTGCCGCCCCGATCGTCTGGCGCGTCCGGCCAGATCGGCTCGGCGTCCAGGGCGCGGTCTCCGAACTCGGCTCGTTCACGGTCTACCGCTACGCGCCGACGTTCACGTCCATCGAGGTCGTCGCCAACGCAGCCGGCCCGCTGGCGACGCCCGAGCCCGGGGCCGCCGGTTCGCCGGCTTCCCGACGCCCGGCGGCAGCCGACCCGACCGCTGCGCAGCAGACGAACGGGACCCGGTGGCTGGTCTCGACCCGCGACGCGTCCGACGTCGAGTCTTCCGGCAACCGACCTGTCCTCGAGCCCACCGCGCGCGCGCTCCTCGGCGTCGACTACGAGATGCGATTCACCGGGCAGAGCGTCACGCTCTACGAGTCGTTCCCGTCCCCTTCGAGCTGTGGGCCATCGGCGTCGACTCTCCCGACGACCGGTCCGACGACGTCCGGATGATTCCCCGGCTCATCGACGAGGACGGGAGCGGGACGTTCAACCTCTCGACGGTGGAGTCCGCGATCTCGGCGGCGACGACGATCCGCAGACGGACCGGGTCTACTGGTGGACGCCGGTCGACACGACGCCGGGCGAGGCGGGCTACCTCGCCTTCGAGAACGGCGGCACCATCGACGTGTCTCAAGCCGACGAACAGATCCTCTGGCGGACGACACTCGTGGGCTGGGACCTGGGCTCGGCTCCGCCCTACGCCGCCGATCTCCCCGAGCCGGGGACCATCTTCCGGATCGTCGTCAACGACCCGCTCCGCCCGGTCGACGCCGTGGCGGGCCCGGAGCGCAGTCGCGTTGTCGCTCCGGGTCGGCCCGAACCCGGTCCGCACGCGCGCCTCGGTGATGGTCACGACCGAGGCGGCCGGCGACATGCGGCTCGTGCTGGTCGACGTGCTCGGCCGCGAGGTCGCCGTCCTCGCCGACGGCCTCGCGCCGGCGGGCGAGCACCGCGCCGAGGTGGACGCGGCCGGGCTGGCGGCGGGCGTCTACGTGGTCGTGCTCGACGCCGAGGGCGACTCGGGCGACCCGGACGCTGACCGTCGTCCGCTGACCCCGCCCGCCTCGGGGCCGAGGCGGGCGGACCGCGCCCGCGCGTGCGTTCGGTGGAGGGCGATCTGCCCCGTCGGTCGGCTCGCCGTTGCGTTCTCTTCCGGTTCGCCCGGTCTCAATCGCTCATGCGCCGTTCGCTTCTCCTCGCTCGTCCTCGTCCTGCCCCTCGCCGCCACGGCGCAGCCGTCGGCGGCCGACGTGTCGCGAGCTGGGGCGGGCCGAGGCCCAGCTCGACGTGGCCGGCGTGCGGGCGGCGCTCTACAACACCGGGGGCCTGTTCTGGCGTGGAAAGCAGGCCGTCTACGAGGTGCCGAAGTGGACCGGCGTCAACGCCATCTTCGCGCGGGCCTGTGGGTGAGCGGGGTCGTCGACGGCGGGCTCCGGTTCGCGGGCTCGACGTACGGCCCGTGGGAGTTCTGGCCCGGCCCGGCCTCCCCCGGCGGGGCCACGAGCGCGGCCCGGTGCCGCGCCTCGACCGGATCTGGACCGTCCGCACGGCCGACCTCGACGTCTACGACGCGACCGGCACGGCCACGGCCGACCTCGCCGAGTGGCCCGTCGCCGTGGGGCGCCCCGTTCTACGCGACGCCGACGTGGACGGCCGCCAGGGCTCGGGCGAGCCGACGGTGAGCGCTGGACCCAGAGGACCCGGGCTATGGAACTCGGTCGCTCGACCTCGGGGCCGGCGAGCGGCCCGTGATCTTTGGACGACAGACGGCGTGGTGGGTGATGAACGACGTCGGGGGTCTCCACCGCTGGAGCGACGCGCTCCCCTTGGGCGTCGAAGTCCGGGCGACGGCCTGGTCCTACGGCGCCGAGGACGCGCCGGAGCTCTACGAGTCGACGTTCTACCGCTACGAGGTCGTCAACCGGAGGGGGGCTCCCATCGACAGCTTGCGCTTGGGGTTCGTCGCGGACGTCGAGCTGGGCACCTTCAACGACGACTACGTCCACACCGACTCGCTCCGCCAGATGGCCGTCGTCTACAACGGCGACGATCTCGACGAGGGCGGCGGGGGGTACGGCGCGTCACCGCCGGCGCTTGGGATCGACGTGCTGAGCGGCGGCGCGGCCGGCGCGATGCACTACACGGGTGGCGGCACGGTCACCTCGGACCCGAACGGGGCGCAGGAGGCGCTCAACTACCTGACACAGCGGTGGAAGGACGGGGCGCCGCTCCGCCAGGGTGGCGACGGCTATGCCGAGGCGGGCCCGCGGACTCGGTGGTCGTACTCGGGCGACCCGGTCGCGGGCGCGTTCTGGAGCGAGGAGAACGTCGATGGCCAGGGGACGCGCTCGACGCCCGCCGACCGCCGCGTGATCGTGTCGGTCGAGCCGGTCCGCCTGGCCGACGGCGAGCGGACGGTCTTGGACCTCGGCGTCCTGTTCGCCCAGGGCAACAGCCGGCTGGCGAGCGTGACCGCCCTGCGGCGCGTCTCCGACCGCGCCCAGCAGCTCTACAACGCCGGCGCCCTGGCGGCGCTCGCCCGGGAACCCGCACCGCCCCCTCCCCCATCGCTCAGCGCCCCGCTCGCCGACGCCACGCCCGGAGGGGACGCCATCACGTTCGCGTGGGCCGCGGTGCCGGGCGCCGACGAGTACCGGTTCGAGATCGTCGACGCGCCCGACGCCGTCGAGCCGGTGTTCGCTCAAGTCGTCGCCGAGCCGACCACGACGGTCCGCGCGCTGGAGCTGCCGCTGAACCGTCGCGCGCCGCTGTACTGGCGCGTCCGGTCGGTCCGGCTTGGGGCCGAGAGCGCGCCGGCGGAGGCGCGAGCGGTGGTCGTGTTCACGCCGGCCTTCGACCGGTTCTCCGTCGTCGCGAACGCGGCCGGCACGCTCCCCACGCCCGAGCCCGCCGCGGACCCGTTCGACGGGTTCCCCACGCCGGGCGGGCGTGCCCCCTCGGCGGCCCAGCAGACGACGGGAGCTTGGTGGACCGTCTCAGCTCGGGGCTTGCCCGGGGCCGGCGGCCTGGGCGACCAGGTCGCGAGATCGTACGCGTCGTTCCTCGACGTCGCCGTCCGCGAGGGCGCGTTGCCGCACGACTTCGAGATGCGGTTCACGGGCCGGAGCGTGGGCGTGCTCGCCTCCGGGCGCCAGGTGTCGGTCCCATTCGAACTGTGGGACGTCGGGGTCGGGACGCCCGGCGACCCGGCCGACGACGTCCGCCTGGTCCCCGTGGTCTACGACGCCGACGGGGACCGGGCGTTCTCCGTCAGCGAGAGCGAGGACGGCCAGCTCGCGACCGACGGCGTCTCGTGGCACCTCCCGCTGGACGTCGCGCCGGGCGAGCGCGGCTACCTCGCCTGGGCCGAGTCCGTCGGCCTGTCGCCGCGCGCCTACGGGGCCGAAGTGCTGTCCCGGATCACCCTCGTTCGGCAATCCAACGCTGGGAGTGACCCGCCGACCGCCCCCGAGCGCGGCACCATCTTGCGGATCGAGTCGAGCTCGCTGGTTCTCCCGCTCGCGACCGACGGCGACACGGCCGACGCGCTCGGGCTGGCCGTCCGCCCGAACCCCTCGGCGACCCGCGCGACGGTCGGCTACCGGCTGGCGGCCGACGGGCCGGTCCGCCTGCGCGTGGTCGACCGGCTGGGCCGCGAGGTCGCGGTCCTGGTCGACGCCGACCGGAGCGCGGGCGAGCACCGCGCGGCGCTCGACACGTCGCAGCTCGCGGTGGGCGTCTACGTCGTCGTGCTCGACGCCGGCGGCCAGCGGACGGTCCAGACCGTGACCGTCGTCCGCTAGCCCTCCCCGCCTCGGCGTCACTGCGGGCCGACCGGGGCGAGGCGGGCGCCGCCGCGAACGGACCGAGGCGGGCGGGGTCAGGGGACGCCGGGCACGAACGGGCCGCCCTCGTGCGTACCTTGCAGTAGCACTCGGCCCCGCCGGGTGACTCTTAAGACAGGGTACTCCCTGCTTGCCAGCCCGTCCGACGAGAGATCGTCGGGCGGGTTGTTTGTTAGAGCCAGTCGCGGCCCGTCAGCCGCGGGCGCCTAGCGCCTCGGCGACGGCCAGAAACCGGGGGACGTAGTGCTGGGTCTCGCGCGGCAGCCGCTCGCGGATCTCCCAGAACGTCGCCGACCGGCCGGTCTCGGCCTCGACCTCGCGGACGATCCGCTCGACCCGGCCGACACCGCAGTTGTAGGCGGCCAGCGCCAGGTGCCAGTCGCCGTCGAACCGGCCGCCGAGCCAGCGGAGGTAGCGCGCGGCGGCCTCGGTCGAGGGCGCCTCTTGGTGGACCGTCAGCGAGTCCAGGCCGAACTCCTCGGCCGTCTCCGGCATGAACTGCCACAGGCCCTTGGCGCCGGCCCAGCTCTCGGCCTGCGGGTTCAGCGCGCTCTCGATCACGGCGACGTACTGGAGCTCGGTCGGCAGGCCGCGGCGGCGCAGCGACGCGCTCGATCCGCCCCAGCGTCCGCCGCCCGCGGCGGCCGGCCCGGGCCAGCCCGGCGGCGGCCGGCCGCTGGGCCTCGACCCAGTCGGCCCCCTCGGCCGGGTAGAACAGGGCCGCGGGCCCCTCGGCCCGGACCGCCTCGGCGAGCTGGGCGGCGGCCTCGGCACGCCGGGCGGCGACCTCGGCCGGGTCGACGAGCGGCGGCGCGAAGTCGGTCCCCAGCGCGGCGAGCGCCGGCCCCCGCAGGGCGCCCCACTCGACCGGCGCGAGCGGGCTCGGCGCGACCGGCCCGTGCTGGGCCTCGTAGACCGACTGGGCCCGGAGCGCGAGCGCCCGGACCGACGCCGAGGCGGCCCGGTCGGTCGCCAGCGCGCGCACGACCGCGACGGCCTCCGCCGCCAGGGCCGCCTGGAGGTCGGGGTCGGCCTCGGCCTCGGCCGCCTCGACGGCCTGGCGGGCGCGGACGACGTCGCGGGCCCACGCCAACGGGTCGGCGGTCTCGGTCGAGTCGGACGTGAGGGCGGCCGCCTCGGGCGAGGCGGCGGCCAGGAGGAGCAGGGCGGCGACGGTGCGGAGCGTCGGCATGGGGGAGCGCGTGGTGGGATCGCAGGTGGGAGAACCCCCGAGCGGGGTCCGTCCGTACCCGGGCCACTCACGTCGAGCCGCCCGGTCCAGAAACTAGCGGACACCCGGCGAGCCGTGGGGCGTTCGCCCCGTTCACCCATAGTTTCGGCCCCGCCGGTCCCGTCCCCCCCCGCCCCTCCATGCCCGAGGCGTCCCCAGAGGCCATCAAGATCCTGTTCGTCGACGACGAGCCGGACCTCGTCCCGCTCATCCGGCAGAAGTTCCGGTCCCAGGTGCGGGATGGCTCGGTCGCGCTCGTGTTCGCCGCCGACGGCGTCGAGGCGCTCGAGCACCTCCGCGGCGACCACGACATCGAGGTCGTCGTGACCGACATCAACATGCCCCGGATGGACGGGCTCACGCTCCTGGGCGAGCTCAGCGACCTCGGCCGCCGGACCCGGGCCGTCGTGGTGACCGCCTACGGCGACATGGAGAACATCCGGACGGCGATGAACAAGGGGGCCTTCGACTTCCTGACCAAGCCGATCGACATGGACGACCTGCAGATCACGCTCGGCCAGGCCCGCGAGGCCGTCGAGCGCGACCGCGAGGCCGACCGAGTCCGCCGGACCATCACGCGCTACCTCTCGGACAAGATCGCCCACGCGGTCCTGGCCGACCCCAGCGTGACCGGGTCCAGCGAGCGCCGCGAGGTGTCGGTCCTGATGAGCGACATCTCGGGCTTCAGCCAGCTCTCGGAGCGGCTCGAGCCCGAGCGCGTCGTCGAGTTCCTCAACGTCTACCTCGGCGCGATGACCGAGGTGGTCGACGCCCACGAGGGGGCCATCGACGAGTTCATCGGCGACGCCGTCCTGGTCATCTTCGGGGCCCCGCTCGAGATGGCCGACCACGCGACCCAGGCCACGGCCTGCGCGGTCGCCATGCAGAACCGGATGGAGACGGTCAACCAGGACCTGGAGGCCCGGGGGCTGCCGCCGCTCGAGATGACGGCGGCCGTGAACTCGGGCGAGGTCGTCGTGGGCACGATCGGGTCCGAGAAGCGGGCCAAGTACGGCGTCGTGGGGAGCGCCGTCAACCTGACCGCGCGGATCCAGACGCTGGCCGTGCCCGGCGAGGTCCTGGTCTCGGACGCGACCTACCAGGCGGCCGGCGGCGAGGGCGGCCCGGTCCGGCTGGAGCAGACCCGGCGCGTCTCGCTCAAGGGGTTCGCCGAGCCCATCGCGATCCACAGCGTCGGCTCGGTGGGCGGCGACCAGGGCGGCGCGGTCCCCCACCACGAGCAGGACCTGGTGACGCTGGCGACCCCGCTCCCGTTCGGGATCGCCGTGCTCGACGGCAAGGAGATCTCGAACGACGACCACGCCGGCGAGTTCGTCGCGCTCTCGCCGACCGGCGCCCGGGCCCGGATCGACACGGCCATCGACGACCGGACCGACGTCCGGCTGACGGTCGACGTCGACGGCGAGCCGGCCACGATCTACGCCAAGGTGCTCGGCGTGGTCGACGCGGGCGACGGGCGGTGCGAGGCGAGCCTCCGGTTCTCGTCGGTGCCGCCGGCCGCGACCGAGGCCTTCTCCCGACTGCGATGAGGACCGGCCTCACGCGCCTCGGCGCGGCGCTGGGCGCGCTCGTGGCCGTTGCTCCTGGCCGTGGCGACCGTGCTCGGGCCGCCCTGGCTCGCCCAGGCCCGCCAGGCCGACGCCGCGCTCTCCGACGACGACGCGATCACGTTCCGCCACCTCACCGTCGAGCAGGGGCTGCCCAGCGGCGTCGTGCTCGACGTGGCCCAGGACGCGCTCGGCTTCGTCTGGATGGCGACCGACGAGGGGTTGGTCCGCTACGACGGCGTCGACATGGTCCCGTACCGGCGGACGGCCGACTCGACGTCGATGCAGCGGCAACGTGGTCCAGGTGCTCGCGCCCGCGCCGGGCGGCGCGCTCTGGGTCGGGCACGAGCGCCGGGCTCGACCGCTACGACCCGCGGACCGACCGGTTCTCGCGCGATCGCCGGCCTGCCGTCCGACGACGTGCTGGCCCTGGCGGCCGACGCCGGCGGGCAACGCCTGGGTCGGCACGACGGCCGGGCTCGCCTTCGTCGAGGCCGACGGGACCGTCTCGGGCGTCGAGCGCCACGCGGCGACCGACGCGGTCCGGCCTGCCCCACGACGTCGTCGAGGCGCTCTACCTCGCCGACGACGGCGACCTGTGGGTGGGCACCGGCGACGGCCTGGCGCGGCGACGCGGCGGGCGCTACCAGACCGTCCGGCCGGACTCGCTCGGCGGGCCGGGCCCGTTCTCGGTCACGGCCGTCTCGCCGAGCGAGCGGGCGGGCCTGCTGGTCGGGACGCTGGGCGACGGGCTGCTCGCCTTCGACCCGGCCACGGCCGTCGTTCGCGCGCTCGACGTGGGCCGCGACGTGATCGCCCAGAACGTGACCGACGTCCACGAGGACCCGACCGGGACGATCTGGGTGGGCACGCTGGGCGGCGGGCTTGCGGCGCCTGACGCCCGGGCGCCGACGGCCACTGCATCTACGAGAGTCGTCCCCGAAGACACCGGCTCGCTCACCGACGACGAGGTCTCGGCGATCCTGGAGGACCGCCAGGGCGTCCTGTGGGTCGGCGACGTACGGCGGGCTCGACCGGTTCGACCGGGCCCGCGGCACGGCCGTCCACCTCCGCCACACCGACGACCCGGCCTCGCTGGCCAGCAACGACGTCCGCGCCGTGCTGGCCGCGCGCGACGGCACGCTCTACGTCGGCACCGACCGGACGCTCGACCGGAGCACCGACGGGCGGCGGTTCTCGCACACCGAGATCGGCGTCGACGGCGACCTCGCGCGCCACCCCGTCCGGACGCTCTACGAGGACGCGCGAGGGCACGGTCTGGGTCGGGACGACCGGCGCGGGCCTGTCGCGCGTCGGCGCCCGACGGCGAGCTGGCGGCGGCGCCGCTGCCCAGACCGGGCGGGGCGACTACGTGATCACGGCGCTGCTTGGAGACCGACGACGGCCGGTTCTGGATCGGCACGCTCGCGACGGCCTGCTCCGCTACGACCGCGCCTCGGGCGACGTCGAGCGCCTGGGCCGGGCCCAGGGGCTGGCCAGCGACCAGGTCCGCGCGCTGGCCGAGGACGCCGACGGCCGGCTGTGGGTGGGGACCGACGGCGGGCTGTGCCGGCTCGACGCGCCGCGGGCGACGCGTTCACCTGCCTCGGCGTGGGTCCGCCCGACCTCGGGCGCGCTCGGGAGCGGCGACGTCCTCGTCCCTCCACGCCCGGCCCGACGGGTCGCTCTGGGTCGGGACCGGCGGCGGCCTGTTCCGTCGACACGCGCGACGGCGGGCGCGACGTGGCCGCTTCACCGCCGAGGCGACCGACCTGCCCGACGACGCCGTCCACGCCATCGTCGAGGACGACGACGGGCTTCCTGTGGCTCAGCACCGGCGACGGGCTGGCCCGCTTCGAGCCGGTCACCGAGACGTTCTACCGCCGGCTCAGCGGCCAGAGCGCCGAGCAGCCGCTCGACGGCGGCCGCCACGCGCGCGCCCGACGGCCAGCTCCTGTTCGGCAGCACGCGCGGCCTGCTCGCCTTCTACCCGCAGACGCTCGCGGCCCGCAACGCGAACCCGCCTGAGATCGTCATCACCGGCGTCGAGGTGGACGGCCAGCCGGTCGACGCCGGGCGCGCGACGGCGTGCTGGACGTGGCCGCCCCGCTCGCCGACCGGATCTCGTTCGGGCCCGACCAGGCCTACCTGACGATCCAGTACGCCGGCCTCCACTTCTCGGACGCCCAGCCGAGAACACCTACCGCTACCGGACTGCGTCGGCGTCCGACGACTGGCGACGAGGTCGGGACCGACGCGCGAGGCCACCTTCCCGACGCTGCCGCCGGGCAAGCTACACCTTCGAGGTCGAGGCCGCGAACGCCGACGGCGTCGGCTTCGGCGGCGGGCATGGCCCGCATCGAGGTCGATCGTCCGCCCGCCGTGGTGGCGGACGTGGTGGGCGCTGCTGGGCTTCGCGGCGCTGGCCGTGTTCGCGCTCGTCCGCGCGGACCGCTGGCAGCGGGCGCGGCTGCTCCGCCAGGAGCGCGAGCGGGCCGACCGCCGCGAGGCCGAGCTGCGCGCCGAGACCGCCGAGGCCGAGCAGCGCAAGGCGACCGCCGAGGCCGCCGCGCTCAGGCCGAGAACGAGCGCAAGGCGGCCGAGCTCGAACGGACGCGCGAGGTGGAGGCGGCCAACGCCAAGCTCGAAGCCGCCAACGCGCGCCTCGAAACGTCGCTCCGCGACCTGAAGGCGACCCAGGCCCAGCTCGTCCAGTCCGAGAAGCTGGCGTCGCTGGGCCAGCTCACGGCCGGCATCGCCCACGAGATCAAGAACCCGCTCAACTTCGTCAACAACTTCGCCGACCTGTCGGTCGAGCTGGCCGAGGAGCTGCGCGACGAGATGGGCGAGACGCCCGAGCGGCCCGTCGGCGAGGTGCTGGGCGAGGTGAGCGACCTGCTCGACGACCTGCAGGAGAACTGCCGCCGGATCCGCGAGCACGGCCAGCGCGCCGACCGGATCGTGCGATCGATGCTGCTCCACAGCCGCGGCGGCGCCTCGGAGCGCGGGCGCGTGGACCTGACCCGCTTCATCGACGAGTACGCCAACCTGGCCTTCCACGGCGCCCGGGCCAACGACTCCGACTTTCAGGTCGAGATCGTCCGCGACTTCGACGAGGACGACGGGCGAGGTGGAGGTGGTCCCTCAGGAGTTCGGCCGCGTGCTGATCAACCTGCTCACGAACGCGTTCCACGCCGTCCAGGAGCGGTCCGACGCTGGCGCAGAAGGGCTACGCGCCGGTCGTCACCGTCCGCACCCGGCGCCGGACGGCGACGAGGTCGACGATCGAGGTGGAGGACAACGGGACCGGCATCCCGGACAAGGTCAAGGCCCAGATCTTCGAGCCGTTCTTCACCACCAAGCCGACCGGCGAGGGCACCGGCCTGGGCCTGTCGCTCGCCCACGACATCGTGACGAGCGTGCACGGCGGCCAGATGACCGTCGAGAGCGCCGAGGGCGAGGGCACGACGTTCCGCGTCGCCTGCCCGCGTCCACGCCGGCCGGAGTACGGCGGCCCAGCGACTCCCGACGGCGCCCGTCAGAGGCCTCGGCCTGCCGCCTGTCTCGGCCGGGTGAGCCGCTGAGGTGGACAGGGCGCCCGAGCAGGCCGAGCGCGGCGCCGAGGCGGGCTGCTACTGGACTCCAGTGGCGGACCGTGAACGACCCGACGCCCCGGGTGACGACCGACACCGTCACCCTGGCGCACGGGCGCCGTCGCGAGCGGCTCGACCTCGACCCAGTCGGCACAGATGGCCGCTCGCCCGGTCGAACGGCGGCGGCGGCGTCATCAGGAAGCCCGCACACCCGCCCGAGCGGCGCGCCGCGTCGTCTGCCGGAGTCCGACACGACGACGTAGCGCCCGCGCTCGCGCACGACGTGCGTCGAGCCCGCGTCGCCCTCGCCGGAGCCCGCGCTGGTCGGGCGCCGCTGGCCGCGCGATCGCCCGGGATCAGGTCGAGCCTGCCCCTCGAAGCGGACCTCGCCGTTCAGACGGTACCGGACGATCGCGGCCGTCGCGCCCAGTGCGTCCGGGCAAGTCGAACATCGACGTCGAACGCGCCCGGCGCCGGTGGCCTCGGTTCGCACAGCGACGCCACGAGTCGCTCCCCGTCGCGGACCTCGACACCGAACCGCCCGCCGTCCGGGATCGACGAGCGGCTCGATCTCGACGTCGACCCGGTCGGGCACGCCGGCGACGGTGAACCCGCCCGACGCGGGAGCCGTCGAGCCCGGAGACGACCAGCGCCCCGCCGTCTCGACGGCGAGCGACGCGTCGCCCCGGCACGTCGACCTCGACGCCTTGGAAGGTGACCCGGTCGGGGGCGTCGGAGTCGCAGCCGACGAGCGGACGAGGGCGAGCGAGCAGTGAGGGCGGGAGCGAGGCATGGCGCACGGAGGCGGGTCTGCCGTAGGCTACGCACACGCGCCCCCCGGTCTGGCCCTCGGATCAGCGCTGGCCCTGGCGTCGTAGGCGCCCGCCCCTCTCCTCGACTCCTTCCATGCAAAGTCTCTGGAAGAGCCTCCTCGGCGGCGCCGTCGGCGCCACCGAGGACGACCTGATCGGCGCCGTCCCGTTGTTCGAGGACCTGACGTGCCCGCGAGCTCGACGCCGTCCAGCGGCTCCTCCACCGGCGCGACTACGTGGCCGGCGAGTCCATCTTCATCCAGGGCGAGCCCGGCCTGGGCATGTACATCATCGTGCGCGGCGTGGTCTCGATCCAGAGCGAGCCGAGCGGTCGCGAGCTGGTCGAGCTGGTCGACGGCGACTTCTTCGGCGAGATCGCCCTCCTCAACGAGGTCATCCGGACGGCCACGGCGCGTGCCAAGACCGACTGCACGCTGCTGAGCCTGTTCCAGCCGGACCTGCTGAGCCTGCTCGACCGCAACCCGCGGCTGGGCGTCAAGGTGCTGCTGGCGCTGGCGCGCCTGGTCGGGCTGCGGCTGGTCGAGGTGTCCGACGAGGTCGAGGCGCTTGACGCGGGAGTGCGAAGAGCTGCGCGACGCGCGAGGCTGACCGACGATGGCTGACCTGACTCGCCGAGCGTCTCCGTCGAGGACGACCCGGCTGCCACGTCCGAGCCGACGGGTCGCCCGATGGTCAGACCGTCCGGCGAGCGCGCCCCTCCGGGCCTCCGCCGAGGTCGGCCGCTCCGCCGTGCCCGCCAGCCAATGCCGCTGGGTCTGGCTGATCACGCTCGCGCTCGTGGTCGGGGTCGTCGCGGTCGCCAGCGACATCGCGGGGCTCGTCGTCCTGGGCGCCGTGGCGGCCTACCTCCTGGCTCCCGCTCGTCAACCAGCTGGAGCGGCGCGGCATCGGGCGGACCCAGGCGACGACGCTCGTTCTGCTGCGCCTGCTGGCGCTCTCGGCGCTTGCTGGTCGCGCTCGGCGCTCCCGGCGGTGATCGACCAGGTCGGCGTCGCTGCAGGACGCGCTGGCAGAGCGGCGAGCTTCTGCGAGCTCGTCCAGCGAGTCGAGACGTCGCTGGCGGCTCGAGTTTCGACTTCCTCGACCCCGGCGACCTGGGGCTGGTCGCCTCGATCCGCGAGCCGATCGGGGCCGGACACCGGGCCGCCTGATCGGCTACGTCCCCGACGCGCTCGAATCGATGGGCAACGCGTTCATCGTGCCGTTCGTCCTGTTCGCGCTCCTGAAGGACGGCCCGACCCTGCGGCGGCGGCTCGCTGACGGTCGTCCCGAACCGCTACTTCGAGTTCGCGATGACGGTCGTCTTACAAGGCCGACGCGCACCTGGGCGGCTACCTCCGCGGCCAGGCCCTGATCGCGCTGCTGGTCGGCGCGTCGACGGCGCTCGGGCTGGGCGCTGCTCGGCGTCGACTACTACCTCGTGCTGGGCCTGGTGACGGGCCTGGCCAACTTCGTCCCCTACGTGGGGTTCGTGGTGTCGGCGGCGCTTGCGGTGGGCGTCTCGATCGTGACGACGGGCGGGACGGCGCTCGTCGGGTCGAGTGCTGGTCCTGTTCCTGGTGCTCCAGACGGTCGAGAACGTGGTCTTCCAGCCCTGGATCACGGGCAAGAACGTGTCGATGCACCCGGTGATGGTGCTGCTGGCGATCCTGATCGGCGGGCGCGTCGGCGGGCGTGATCGGGATGGCGCTGGGCGTTCCGGTGGCGGCCATCCTGAAGGTGGTGTTCCTTGAGACGGTCGTCGGGCTCCGCCGCTACCACCTGTAGACGGTCTCGCCTGACGGTGCGACCTTCCCCTCTTCGATGCCCACGCCGCCTCCCGCTCCCGCCCGCCTGACCGTCCGCTTCTGGGGCGTCCGGGGGTCCATCCCGACCCCCGAGGCCGGCTTCCTGGGCGTCGGCGGCAACACGGCGTGCGTCGAGCGTCCGCGCGGCCGACGGGACGACGCTGGTGCTCGACGCCGGGACGGGCGCCCGGTCGCTCGGCTACGCGCTGGCGGCCGAGGCCGCCGGCGAGCCTGGCGAGAGTCCACCTGGCGCTGTCGCACTTCCACTGGGACCACCTCCAGGGGCTGCCGTTCTTCGCGCCGCTCTACGCGCCCGGCCAGACGATCCGCTTCTACGCGGCGACCGACGACGAGCCGCATCCACGCGCTCCTGCGGGGCCAGATGACGTCGCCGTACTTCCCGGTGCCCTTCACCGACCTGGCCGCGGCCGACCGAGACCATCCGCGTGCGCGACGGCGAGCCGTTCGAGGTCGGCGCCGATGCTGGTGCGGCCGTTTCCGGTGAACCACCCCCAGGGCGCCCACGGCTTCCGCATCGAGGTGGACGGTGCGTCGCTCGTCTACGCGACCGACTACGAGCACGGCTCGCCGTCGCACGACGAGGGCCTGCGCGAGGTCGCGAGCGGCGCCGACGTGCTGATCTCGGACGCGCAGTACACGCCCGACGAGTACGCGCTCCGCCGGGCTGGGGCCACACGACCTGGGAGCACGCGGCCGCCCTGGCCGCCACGGCCGCGGGCGTCGGGCGGCTGCTGCTGTTCCACCACGACCCGTCGCACGACGACGACGCGCTGGACCGGATCTGCGCGCGGCGCGGGAGCGGTTCCCGGCGACGGAGTCCTCGCGACGGAGGGGCTGGAGGTCTGAAGCTGTAGAGGGCGAAACGCGGTCGCGTGCCCGCCTCGGTGCCGAGGTGGGAGGAGTCGCACGGACCCGCTCCTCAGCCGCTGAGCCGCCCTCGCGCCTCAGCAAGGGCTTCGTTTGTCGGAAGGTGCGCCGGCCTCCCGTACCTTGGGGCACGCGGAAGTATCACCGTCCGGGCCGGACACAGCCAACAGACCGATGGGCAAGCAGCGCATGAACGACAACTGGGAGCGCATGAAGGCGCAGATCCTCTCCACCTGGGGCGAGATGGACGAGTCCGAGATGAAGAAGGCCCGCGGCAGCCTCAGCCAGATGGTGAACCTCATCCACTCCCAGACGGGCGAGGACCGGCAGATCATCATGCAGAAGATGTCGGCCTTCCTCTAGGCCCGGTCCGACCGACCGCAGCGGCGCGCTCCCAGGCGGGGCGCGCCGCTTCTGTGTCGGGCCGCCAGGGAGCCGGGACGGGCGGGCGGGCCCGAAGCGCTTCCGCGGTGCCCGTAGCTTCCGGCCCCGCCCTCCCCGCCCCATGTCGAGACCGCCGACGCACGCGCCCGCCCGTTCCCCCTCGGCACCGCCGTCGGCGACGGCCCGCCCGCGAGGCCTACGACCGCCGCGTCGCTTCCACCAGCGCGCAGTTCGACGGGCTGGAGCAGCAGGCCGTCGAGGTCCGGCGCGGCGGCGGCGAGAAGGCCATCGCCCGCGAGCACAAGCGCGGCAAGATGACGGCGCGCGAGCGCATCGACGCGCTCGTCGACCCGGGCTCGGAGTTCCGCGAGATCGGCCTGTTCGTCGGGCGCGGGATGTACGAGGACGAGGGCGGCTGCCCGGCCGGCGGGACCGTGATGGGGCTCGGGCCGGATCGCCGGGCGGCTGTGCATGATCGTCGCCAACGACGCCACCGTGAAGGCCGGCGCGTGGTTTCCGATCACGGCCAAGAAGAACCTCCGGGCCCAGGAGATCGCGCTCGAGAACCGGATCCCGATCGTCTACCTCGTCGACTCGGCCGGCGTCTTCCTGCCGATGCAGGACGAGATCTTCCCCGACCAGGACCACTTCGGGCGCATCTTCCGCAACAACGCCCGGCTGAGCGCGCTCGGCGTGCCCCAGATCGCGGCCATCATGGGGAGCTGCGTCGCGGGCGGCGCCTACCTGCCCATCATGTCCGACGAGAGCCTGATCGTCGACGGCACGGGCTCGGTCTTCCTGGCCGGCCCGTTCCTGGTCCAGGCCGCCATCGGCGAGGAGACCGACGTCGAGACGCTGGGCGGCGCCACGACGCAGACCGACATCTCGGGCGTCTGCGAGTACAAGATGCCCGACGACGCGACGTGCCTCGCGACGATCCGCGACCTGGTCGGCGGGCTCGGGCCGCTCCCGCGCGTTCGGGTTCACGCGCGACGAGCCGGTCGCGCCGGCGTTCGACCCCGAGGCGTCCTCGGCGTCTTCCCCGAGTCGCGCCAGCAGCCCTACGACACGCGCGAGGTGCTCGCCCGCATCGTCGACGCCGACTCGTGGGACCGAGGTCAAGGCCGGCTACGGCCAGACGCTGGTCTGCGGCTACGCCCGCATCGACGGCTGGAGCGTGGGCATCGTGGCGAGCCAGCGGCAGGTCGTCCGCGCGCGGGCGCCCAAGGGCAAGGCGTCCGAGATGCAGATCGGCGGCGTCATCTACGGCGACGCGGCCGACAAGGCGGCCCGGTTCGTGATGCAGTGCAACCAGAAGCGGATCCCGCTCCTGTTCTTCCAGGACGTGACGGGCTTCATGGTCGGCACGCGCGCCGAGCAGTGCGGCATCATCAAGGACGGCGCCAAGCTGGTCAACGCCGTCGCCAACTCGGTCGTCCCCACGTTCACGGTCGTGATGGGCAACTCGTTCGGGGCGGGCAACTACGCCCTGAACGGCCGGGCCTACGACCCGCGCCTGATGCTCGCCTGGCCGACCGCCCAGATCGCGGTCATGGGCGGGAGCCAGGCCGCCAAGACGCTGCTCTCGATCGAGGAGCGGACGCTGTCGAAGCAGGGCCTCGAGCTGTCCGACGAGGACCGCCGGGCCCGGCTCGACGAGATCGAGACGCGCTACGCCGAGCAGACCTCGCCGGTCTACGCCGCCGCCCGCCTGTGGGTGGACGCGATCGTCGACCCCGCGAGACGCGCGCCTGGATCGCGACCGGCCTCGAGATGGCCGACCACAACCCCGAGATGGAGCCGTTCCGGGTCGGCGTGATCCAGACGTCAGACCCCGCCGGCCTCACGTGCCCCCGCGGTCCGGGCCGCGGCGAACCGACCGAGGCGGGCGGGCGCGCCTACTTCTCCGCTTCCGCCTGCGCCATGCGCAGGACCGAACGTCATGATGCCGACCATCCCCAGCACGGCGCCGACGATGACGCCCCACGGCGACGTGCCCAGCCAGCGGTCGCCGACGAGCCCGAGGCCGACGAAGAACACCATCGAGACGCCGATCTGCAGGCCCGTCCCGAGGTGGTTCGCCGGCCTCGCGCATCCCGTCGGTGTAGGCGTCGTGGACCGGCCCGCCGTCACCCGCTGGTTCCGGTAGTCGGTCGGCGCGGGCGACGACCGGCTCGGCGTCTCGTCCGGGTCGCGGTCGGACCACTTGCCGGCCCACTCGCGGTCGGCCTGGTCGAACCGGTCGGGCTTGTCGGCCCAGGGGTCTCTCGCTCGGCCATGGTCAGGCGGCGTCCTCCCGATCCCGACCGTGCCGACGACATCGCCGCGCCCTCTTGCCGGTCGCGAGCCCCTGGTGCTTCGGCCGCGCGGTCGCCGGCGGCCGTGCCCATCTGGCACTGGCCGTTGAACGTCGCACCGTCCTCGACGACCAGCTTGCCCGTCTGGATGTCGCCGTCGACGACGGCCGAGGCCTTGAGCACCAGCCGCTCCGTGACGACGACGCGGCCGCGGACGGTCCCGGCGATCTCGGCCGCTGGTCGTCGCGACCTCGCCTTCGACGACGCCGCCCGGCATCACCATCGTCCGCCCCTCCACCTCGACGTTGCCGTCGACCGTGCCCGAGATGTTGACGTTGCCGCTCGACCGCAGCGTGCCCTCGACCGTCGTCGACGCGCCGATGATGTTGTGCTGCTCGGCGGGGTTGCCGGAGAAGGCGCGCGGCAGGCTTGGCCATGGAAGGTGAGGAGTCGGAGCGAAAGAGGGCCATGGGTCAGGGCGCGACGAGGAACGAGCGGCCGAGGGATCCTGCGCGAGCCCGTCGCGCCACACCTCGAAGTGGAGGTGGGGCCCGGACGTGATCTCGCCCGTGTTGCCGCTGAGCGCGACGGTCTCCCGGGCGCGGACCCGCTCCCCGACCCGCATGAGCAACCGGCTGTTGTGCTTGTAGACGGAAAGGTAGCCGCCGGGGTGCTGGACGGCAATCGTGTGGCCGCCCGCCGTGCGTCCAGTCGGCGAAGACGACGTAGCCGTCGGCGAAGGCGCGGACCGACGTGCCCGTCGGTCGCCGCCAGGTCGATCCCGAAGTGGGCGCGGGCGGCGTCGAACCCGCGCGACACCACGCCGTCGACCGGCGGGAACGTCGGCAGGCGCAGGCCGTCGAGGTAGGCCCGCGCGGCGCGAGCGTCGCGGGTGCCGTCGTCGGACGGCGGGCCCCAGCGTCGAGAGCGGGAGGGCCGGCTGGGTCTGGTCGCTGGCCGGCGCCGAGGCTCGCCGGCGACGGCTGGCGAGGCCGGACCGGTCGTCGAGGTCGGGGAGCGCGAACGCGGCCGGGTCGAGCACGTCGTCGCCGAGGTCGTCCATCTCGCCCGTGATGATGGCCCGGAGCTGGGCGATCTGCTGGTACTGGAGCGCGAGCGAGTCCTCCAGCGCGGCGGCCCGCTGAGCGTTGGTCTCGGCGACGCCGCGGAGCTCGCCGGTCCCGGGCCCCATGATGAGCCCTCGGATCGGCGTCAGCACGACGGCGGCCACGAGCAGCGCGCCCAGCGACCACGATGCCGATGATGGCCGCGTAGAGCGCGTAGCCGGGCCGGACCTCGTACTGACGCGGCGTGCTCATCGTGTCCGGCTCGAGGACGATGACCGTGCGCGAGGTGCCCGGGTGCGAGAAGAGATCGCGGAGGAAATCGGTCACGGATGGAAGCGCGCCTCGACGGGCCCTGAGGGCCGATTGGTGTTCGTGTCATCTGCATACGGCTCGCCGTCGTTCAGCCTCCTAACTTACCCGGCTCCGAACCCCTCTGACGCCGTCCTGTCGACGGCCGCCTCGCCGGCTCAGCCCGGCCCTCGTTTCTATGCCGCAGCACAAGTCCGCCGCCAAGCGCGTCCGTCAGGACGCCAAGCGCCGCCTCCGCAACCGTTACCAGAAGGTCCGTGTCCGCACGATGATCAAGGAACTCCAGGCCGAGACCGACCTGGCCGCCGCCACGACCAAGCTGAACGACATCAAGGCCCAGCTCGACCGTCTGGCCGGGAACCGCGTGGTCCACCCCAACAAGGCGGCCCACACCAAGAGCCAGCTCGAGCGCCACGTCCGCTCGCTGGGTTAGCCCGCCTCGGGGCGGCCGGGGAGCCCGAGCGGACGGCGCGTGGGCGTCGTAGCCTTGGGAGGCTCCCCTCTCAACCCCGCCCCCGCTATGCCCCCGAAGGATCCGAGGACCGCGCGCGTCTCTCTGTTGTTGACTGCGGCCGCGGGGTTCTTGCTCGCCCCGTTCGCAGGGGCCCAGGGCACGGCACGGCCCTACGTGCTTCTCCGCGGCTCGGTGGCCGGTGTCGAGAGCGACTTCGGCTCCACCTTCGACCGGACGGGCACGGGGCTCGGGCTCGAAGTCGGTCTCCCGGTCCGCGAGCGGGTCTCACTAGGCTTGTCGCTGTGGTCGCAGGACCTGCCGTCGCTCGGCAAAGGATTCCGCTACGACGGCGCGAAAAACGTCCAGGGGAAGCGGGCCTATCAGGCCCAGGCGCTGGTCCGGCTCTCCCCGTTCGGCCCGGTGCCCGTCGCCGGGCTGGGGGTGACCCCGTTCGCAGAGGGCGGGCTTTCGGTCGTGCGGGGCCAGGGCTCCGAGGACGAGCGGAACGGGACGGGATCGGGCCGGGTGTGGGGCTACGGCACGGTCGGCGGCTTGGGGCTGGACGTCGTCCTGACCCCCCGCCTGCGTCTCCACCTGGGCGTCCAGTCGACCGTCGTGGTCCCCGACGTCGCCCTCGACGGGGCCGACCCGAGCGCGTTCCGGGACGAGCCCTCCCCGCCCCCCGGCGCCCGGGGCGACAACGTCAGCTACGACGTGCTGACGAACGCCAGCATCGGCGTGCGGTACCAGTTCGGCGCCGGCCGGACCGCTCGGGACGCGTCGGCTCCGATCCCGCCGCCCACTGTGGAGGAGCGGGCGCCCGCCCGTGCCCCCGTCGCGGCGCCGACGCCGGTGACGCCGGCCGCCACCCCGCCCGTTGCGCCCACGCCCCCCGCTGCGCCCACGCCCCCCGCTGCGCCCTCGCCGGCCGACGGGGTGGAGCGCCCGCCCGTCGCGGTGAGCCGGCTCCCGCCGAACCCGCCTCCCCGCCCCGATCGGTCGAGCTGACCTGTCCGCAGGAGCTTGAGCCTGGAGCCCGGGGCTCGTTCGTGGCGACGGTCGACTCGGAGACCCCGGCCCGCACCGAGTGGACGTGGTCCGACGGCGTCACCGAGGCGGGGATGGTCTCGTCCCGCGCGTTCTCGGAGCCAGGGACGTACACGGGGACGGCGCGGGTCACGAACGAGGGCGGCGAGCGCTCGGCGTCGTGCCTCGTCACCGTCCTGGCGTCCGTCGAGATGCCCACGCTGGTCGGCTGCCGGGCCGAGCCGGCGACGGTGGACGCGGGCACGCCCGTCACCATCCGCGCGACCGCGACGGGCGCCGAGACGGTCGCCGTCGACTTCGGCGACGGGACGTCGGCCTCGGCGGTCCCGGCACGACACACCTACGAGAACGCCGGGCGGTTCTCGGTCACGCTCCAGGCCGAGAACACGGCGGGGCGGGATCGGTGCGCGGTCAACGTCACCGTTCGCGACCCGTACTGCCGGGCCGTGGAGGCGCCGGCCCCGATCTCGTTCGAGTTCCAGGACGCGGGCTTGTCGCTGGAGAGCATGGGCCTGCTCGACGAGGTGTCCGCCTTGTTCGACCGCTGCTCGGCCGTCTGTCTCACCATCGCCGGCGCCGCCGCTGAGGACGAGGCGCGCGACGTGGCCCAGCAACGGGCCGACGCCGTCATGTTCTACTTTATCGGCCAGGGCGTCGACGCGGAGCGCCTTCGGACCTCGGCTGGGACCGCGTCGACGGAGCAAGACGACCGGGACCCCCAGCGGGTCGACCTCGTGCCGTCGTCGTGCGCCGGCTTCTGATCCTCAGGCCCGCCTGCTGACGGCGGCCCTCTGCAGGTCGTCCCCGAGGCGGGCCGGTCCTGCCGCACGACCTGCCGGCCTAGGGGTCGGCTCGGGACGCCTCGGCTGCCACGGGGGCGGGTCCCGCACCCGGTGTCGCGACATCTAGGGCGGACCCTCACGTGTCACTGCACCACAGGGTGTCTCACCGTCGGGACGGTCGGGCACGTTGATGCCCCGTCCACCTAGGATGCGCGGCGGCGACGACTACGGTTCGGCCTTCCTGCGCGCAAGGAGAGCGAGTTGTGGCGTGGCATGGCACGTCTACTCGTGTGAGGATTCGGCTTCTTCCCGGAGCGGGGAGTCACGCCCCCCTCCACCGTCGGGACTCGGGCCCACCCTCTCGTGCGGAGGCGCATTGCGGCCATACGAGGAACCATGTCCGGTAATCGGCGGTTGATAGGGTCGCTGTCGCTCTGGCCGGCGCTTCACTTCAGCCGGGGACATTGGGGAGATTCCCCTCGTTCTTTCCTCCTTCGCAGCATCCAGGTTCTCGCGCGTCTTGCCTCGCGTACTCTGGCTGCAGAGCAATCTGAGGATCGCTCGAGCCCTCCCCCGCCGTTTCTCGGCCACGTCTCTCGTCCGCAGCTCTGTCGCGGTACCCCACCCACCTCCCATCTCCATGCCCCTTCTGACAACGGAGAGAACGACGCGCTCGCGTCTCCTCCCCCTCCTCCTCTGGTCGCTGGCCTTCCTGATGGCCTCGGCCTCCCAGGCGCAGGTCGTCCGCCCCAGCCAGTCCATCTACGTCCTCCTGCGCGGCGGCATCGCTGGCTACTACGGCGACATCGACCGGAACGGTGGCAACTCGGAGCCCGCGCTCTCCGACGGCTTCACGGACGCCAACGGCGACTTCAGCCCCGGCTTCGGCGTCGGCGGTGAGCTCGGCTACCAGTTCAACCCGAACCTCTCGTTCGGCATCGGGCTGATGTACAACGACCACCCGAACATCAACACGGAGGGCGACTTCAACAACGGGACCCTGAGCATCCGGGGCATCGATGTGACCCGCAACGTGGAGGGCGGTGAGGCCTACCAGATCCAGGGCTTGTTCCGTTACCTCCCGTTCGACGCCGCTCGGATCTCGCCGTTCATCGAGCTCGGCGGCGCGCTGGTCTTCGGCCAGGGCACCGAGAACGAGCGGAACAACGGGAGCGCCGACGAGGACGTCCTGGGCTACGGGCCCGTCGTCGGCCTCGGTCTCGACGTGGCCCTGACGCCGCGCGTCGGCCTCTTCCTCGCTGCTCAGTCGACGCTCGTGCTTCCCGACGTCGCTCTGGACGGTGCCGACCCGAGCTCGTTCGGCTTCACGGCTGACGAGACGCCGTTCGACATCCTGGCCAACGTGGGCGGCGGGTTCCGCTTCGCCTTCCGCGCGCCCTACACCCGCGCCGAGATCGAGGGCCTCGAGTGCCCGGCCGAGCTCGAGGCGGGCGAGACCGGCTCGTTCATGGTCATGACCAACGCCGACGCCACGATGCCCGTCACCACGACGTGGTCGTGGGGCGACGGCGCCTCGGGCTCGGGCATGTCGACCTCGCACGCGTTCTCGACCCCGGGCACCTACACGGTGACCGCGATGGTGATGAACGAGGGCGGCGACGACTCCGAGTCCTGCCTCGTCACGGTCGTGCCGCGCCGGACGCCGCCGTCGCTCGCCGGCTGCCGCGCCACGCCGTCCCGCGTGGACGCCGGCCAGCAGATCACGATCGACGCCACGGCCACCGAGGCGGACCGGGTCACGGTCGACTTCGGCGACGGGACGACGGCGTCCTCGCTCCCGGCCCGCCACGCGTACTCCGACACCGGGGCCTACACGGTGACCATCACGGCGACCAACGAGTACGGGACCGACACGTGCACCATCCCGGTCACCGTCGGCGACTCGTACTGCGCCGACATCACGGAGCTGAACCCGGTGTTCTTCGGGTACGGCGCGACGACGCTGACGGCCGACGCGACGGGCCGCCTGGACGAGAACATCGAGATCCTGCGCCGGTGCCCCGACATCTGCGTGACGATCAACGCGTACTCGGACGGGTCGGAGCCGGGCGACGCCATGCGGATCTCGCAGGCCCGCGCCGACGCGGTGATGCAGTACTACGTCGGTCAGGGGATCGACGCCGATCGCCTCCGTGCGATGGGCCGCGGGGTCGACCCGTCGGCGAACTCGAAGGAGGACCCGGGCCCGGGCGACAGCCGCGCCCGCCGGGCCGACTCGATCCCGTCGTCGTGCGCCGGGTTCTAGGCACGGGTGACCGCGAGGCCTAGTCCCGCCACTCGAAGCCCACAGGGGGCGGCCCGCGCATTCGTGCGGGCCGCCCCTTTTTCGTGCAGACACGGTGACGCGGGTCCGCTGGGCGAACCCGCGGGCCAGACGAGCGTAGGCGCATGGTTGATGAGGGCCTCACCGAGGTCGCACATCGACGGGCTTTGCCCTTTTCTTGGCCCCAGGCGGCCTTTCCGCTCTGGCCCAGGGACCCCTCAGCCTCACCCGTGCGCCCCCCCGCATCCAGGCACTTTCCTAACCCCCCACCCGTCTCATGACTCGACTCCGACTGGAGACCCCCTCTTTGCCCCGTCTCCGCACACTCATCGTGTGGGCTGCCGCGATTCTCCTCGGGACCGCGTCTCACGCCCAGGTGATTCGCCCTTCCGAATCCGTCTACGTGATGCTCCGGGGCGGCGCCCTGGCCTACTACGGTGACCTCGACCGGGACAGCGACAACGACCCCAACAGCGTCTCGTACAGCCTCAGCAACACGTTCGACAACGCCGGCTACGTGATCGGCGGCGAGCTCGGGTACCTGTTCAACCCGAACCTCTCGCTCGGGCTCGCCTTCAACTACGGCGACCACCCGAACATCGACAACACGCGGACGGACGGCGGTGTCCCGTCGACGGTCCGGAACGAGGGGGGAGGCGAGTACTACCAGCTCCAGGCCCTTTTCCGGTACCTCCCGTTCGACAGCGCGAAGATCTCGCCGTTCGTCGAGCTCGGCGCCCACGTCCTCTCGGGACAGGGCACGGAGCTTGAGCGGAACAACGGCCCCGACAACGGGGACGTCTTCGGGTTCGGCCCGGTCGTCGGCCTCGGCCTCGACGTCGCCTTGACCCCGCGCTTGGGCCTGTTCCTGGCTTCGCAGGCGTCGCTCGTCTTCCCGGACGTCGCCCTCGATGGCGCCGACCCGGGCGCGTTCCCCGTCGGGACGGCGGGTGTCGACCCGACGGCTGACGACGTCGACTACGACATCCTCGCCAGTTTCGGTGGCGGCCTCCGCTTCGCGTTCCGCGCGCCGTTCACGGCCGCTGAGATCGAGGGCCTGGAGTGCCCGGCCGAGCTCGAGACCGGAGAGACCGGCTCGTTCATGGTCATGACCAACGCCGACGCCACGATGCCCGTCACCACGACGTGGCAGTGGGGCGACGGTGCGACCGGGTCGGGCATGACCACGTCCCACTCGTTCTCGTCGCCGGGCACCTACACGGTGACGGCGATGGTGATGAACGAGGGCGGCGACGACTCCGAGTCCTGCCTCGTCACCGTGGTCGAGCCGCCGACGCCGCCGTCGCTCGCGGGCTGCCGCGCCACGCCGAGCTCGGGCAACGTGGGTGACCAGTTCACGATCAACGCGACCGCGACGGACGCCGACCGGATCACGGTCGACTTCGGCGACGGGACGACGGCGTCCTCGCTCCCGGCCCGCCACGCGTACTCCGACACCGGGGCCTACACGGTGACCATCACGGCGACCAACGAGTACGGGACCGACACGTGCACCATCCCGGTCACCGTCGGCGACTCGTACTGCGCCAGCATCACGGAGCTGAACCCGGTGTTCTTCGGGTACGGCGCGACGACGCTGACGGCCGACGCGACGGGCCGCCTCGACGAGAACATCGAGATCCTGCGCCGGTGCCCCGACATCTGCGTGACGATCAACGCGTACTCGGACGGGTCGGAGCCGGGCGACGCCATGCGGATCTCGCAGGCCCGCGCCGACGCCGTGCTCCAGTACTACGTCTCGCAGGGGGTCAGCCGTGACCGCCTCCGTGCGATGGGCCGCGGGGTCGACCCGTCGGCGAACTCGAAGGAGGACCCGGGCCCGGGCGACAGCCGCGCCCGCCGGGCCGACTCGATCCCGTCGTCGTGCGCCGGGTTCTAGGCACGGGTGACCGCGGGGCCTAGTCCCGTGACACTAAGCCTCCGGGGGCGGTCCGCATTCGTGCGGGCCGCCCCCGTTCGTTGTGGCGCTCCCGGGGCGTGACGGGTGTATAGCAGAACGAGATGGAATCCTCCCCTGTCCGTCTTCCTCGCTGAATCCGGCGCGGCACGAACCGTGCCGGGTTTTTGGTGATGCGGCCCCCGAACGCCTGCCCTGGGCGACTGCCGCGACCCGGCCCGTCCTTCCCCCTCCTCTAGGATCCATGAACCGTTTCTTTCCTCTTCTGGCGCTGGCGGTCCTCGCCGTGACGTCGGCGACGGCCCAGCCCGTCTACAACGGGCTCGACGCCCCCTACTACGACGACGTAGACCGCTACGACGAGTCGCCCGGCGTTCGCATCGGCCTCGGCGTCGGCGCGTACATCTACGACGGCCCCGACCTACTGGTCGGCTCGTCGGCGTTCCAGAGCGACGTCGTCGCGACCAACCTCGGGCGTCACCGCCGAGGTCACGTTCCCCCTGGCCGGCCAGCTCTACGGCCGTGTGATGGGCGGTCTGCTCAACATCGGCGCCGACGACGTCCGCCCCGACGTCACCAACCCGGCGGGCCAGCCCGACGCGCGCTACAACCCGTTCCTGACCAGCCAGACCATCCTGGCCGAGGCGGACCTGCTGTACTACCTCACGCGGCCCCGCGCCGGAGCCCTGTCGCCCTACGTGTTCACGGGCCTGAGCGGCCTGTTCGCGACGGGCGACGCGGCGCCGGGCGTCGAGACGACGGCGCTGGCGATCCCCGTGGGCCTGGGCATCGAGTACGGCGTCTCGCGCAACCTCTCGCTCTTTGCGGAGGGCAGCTACCGCTTCGGGATCACCGAGGTGGGCTCGGCCTTCGGCTCGGCGTTCGCCTCGGCGTCGCTGTCGGACGACGTCTGCGACAAGAAGAGCCCGAACTACGACGAGCACCTGTGCGGAAAGAAGGGCGGCACGCCGATCCCGACCTGCGAGGAGAACCCGAACCAGGACCGGTGCCCGGTGGTGAACCCGGAGGGCGACCGGAACTTCGACACCCGCTTCAACTCGGGCCTGCTGCTGGCCGGCCTGCGGCTCGGCTTCGGGAGCGCCCCGCCGATCGCCTACGTGCCCCCGCCGGTCGCGCCGCTGCCGCCCGCCCCGCCGGCGCCCCCGGCCCCGCCGCCGGCCCCGCTGGTGTGCGACCTGGTCGAGCTCAACGCGATCTACTTCGACTACGGCTCGGGCACGCTCACGCGGCGCGCCCGGACGCTCCTGGACGAGAACGTCGACCTGCTGCTCTCGAACTCGGCGTGCTGCGTCTTTATCGACGGCTACACCGACACGGCCGAAGGCGACCGGTTCGGGATGGGCCTGGCCGGGCGTCGTGCCCAGGCGGTCTACGACTACTACCTGAGCCAGGGCGTCGCCGCCTCGCGCTTGCAGATCCGGAACCGCGGCGTGGCCGCCCCGGCCTGCGACAAGGAGGACCCGGGCCCGGGCTGCGAGCGCAACCGGCGCGTCGAGTCGCTGCCCGTCGACTGCGAGCGGTTCCGGTTCTTGCTGGAGAACCCCTCCTACGACCCGTACTAGACTGGCGGGCGTTCGGGACCGGTCGGTCCCCGCGACCGACCGGTCTTCCGCCAGCGGCCCTGCCCCTCCGGGGGTGGGGCCGCATCCGTTTGGGTATCCTCCGGGGTCCCGCCACGCCCCGCCATGCGCGCCCTCGTCGTCTTGTTCGCCGTTGCTCTGAGCGGCTGTTTCCAGGTCGCGTCGGTGCTGACCGTCCGCCCGGACGGCTCGGCCCAGCTCCGCGATCAGGTCACGCTGTCGGGGATGGCCCTGATGGCGCTCGAAGAGACCGGCGAAGGCGAGGGCCTGTTCTCGCGGTCGGAGATGGAGACGCGAGCGCAGGCTCTGGGCGAGGGCGTCCGGCTCGCCTCGTTCGAGACGCACGACGACGGCTACACGGCGGTCTACGACGTCGACGACGTCCGCCGTCTCTCGTACGCCTCGCCGACGCTGGACTCGGGCTCGGAGGCGTCCGACGGGATCGGCATGACCTTCGGCTTCGACGACGGGGCCCCGTCCACGTTGCGGCTGTTCGTCCCGAAGCCGTCCCCGGCCAAGTCGGCCGGGGACGCGACCGAGGTGGACCCCGAGAGCCAGTCGCAGGCCATCCAGATGATGCGGGGGTTCCTGGAGGACGCGCGGGTGACGGTCGCCGTCGAGGTCGACGGCGAGATCGTCGAGACGAACGCGCCGGCGGTCGACGGCACCCGGCTGACGGTCTACGACGTCCCGTTCGGCGTCCTGTTCGACGCCATGGCTGAGGACCCGTCGCTGGCCGAGGCGGGGTCGTCGGACCCGGCCGCGGTGATGGCCCGGTTCCGGGGGGTCGACGGGATCCGGATCCCGGCGCCGGGCACGATCCGCGTCCGGTTCCGGTAGCGCCCGCCTCGGTGTCGCGGCGGGCTGGGCACGGCGCGTGCCGAGCCGGACGTGCAAGCCTGGGACGGTCGGGCAGGCTGTCCGGAGCGCTCGGGGCGCGAGCGACGGCGACACAGCGCGGCGTCGCTGGGCGGACCCGGGGTCGCGCCCGCCTCGCCACCGAGGCGGGCCCGGTCGGCTAGTACCGCGTCGGCGGCGTGTCGCGCATCCGCGTCTTGGTGACGGCCAGCAGGATGCCCAGACCGAGCATGACGATGCCGCCGGCGCCGATCCAGGCGGTGGGCACGCCGGCGAGGTGGGCCCCCATGGCGAGGCCGGCGGTCAGGACGAGGAAGCCGACGAGGTAGACGGAGAGCGAGGACATGGTGGGAGGAGATGGGAGAGGGATCCGACCCCGTATCGGCCGGTCCGCTCCGCGGCCGCGTTTGCCCGGCCCGAGTGTCACGCCGGCGTACCCGAAGAGCGCGTCGACCGTCCGTGGGGAGATCCCGGGGGTCACCGCCGGAGCGATCTGGGCGGGGTTTCCGGAGTACGTCTCCAAACTGCCCCCCTCCCCCCTATGCTCTCCCGAAGACCACCGCTGGCTCCTCGCGTCGGGCGCCGCCGCCATGGCCGCGTCCTTCCTGACCCGCACCCTGCTCAAGAAAGGCTGGAACTCGGCCACCGGCGAAGACCCGCCGCTCAACCCGGCCTCGGTCAAGACGAGCTGGTCCGAGGCCCTAACCTGGACCGTCGCCGCCAGCGTCGTCGCGGGCATCTCCCAGCTCGCCGCCCGGCGCGCGATGGCCGAGACGCTCGGGGGCCCCGTCCCGACCGATCAGTTCGACTAGCCGAGTCAGGCCGGCTGCCCGTCGAGGTCGCCGTAGACGAACCGCGGGGCGCCGGTCGGGACCGTCCGCGCCCCGGGCGGCATCGCGATCTCGGGCAGCCGGACGGGCGGCTCGTAGCCGGTCGGTAGCGGGTTCGGCTCGGCCCACACCGTGCCCCGCGTCGTCTCCATCACGACGTGGTCGCCGGCCCGGCCCAGGACGTAGTCGCGCGTGAGCGGCACCTTGCCGTCGGGCGTGTCGAGCACGTAGGCCGGGACCGCGAAGCCGGACGTGTGGCCGCGCAGCTCGCGCAGGATCCCCATGCCCGCCTCGATGGGCGTCCGGAGGTGGGCCGTCCCGCCGATCAGCTGGGCCTGGTAGAGGTAGTACGGCCGGACGCGCATCGACACCAACCCGTTGCACAGCGCCGCATCGTCGTCCGGGCGTCGTCGTTGACGCCGGCCAGCAGCACGGTCTGGTTGCCGACGGGGACGCCGGCATCGGCCAGCCGCTCGCACGCCGCGCGGGCCTCGGGCGTGAGCTCCTTGGGGTGGTTGAAGTGGGTGTTCAACCAGACCGGGTGGTGCCGCGCCAGCACCGCGCACAGGTCGTCGGTGATCCGCATCGGGTTGACGACGGGCAGCCGGCTCCCCAGGCGGACCACCTCGACGTGCGAGATGGACCGGAGTTCGCCCAGCAGCCAGTCCAGGTTGGCGTCCGAGAACACGAGCGGGTCGCCGCCGGTGAGCAGCACGTCGCGGATCTCGGGGTGGGCGCGGAGGTAGGCCAGCCCCTCGCGCAGCTCGTCCTTCCGCATCATGAAGTCGGCGTCGCCGACCATCCGCTTGCGCAGGCAGTACCGGCAGTACACGGCGCACTCGGACGTGACGCAGAAGGCCACCTTGTCGGGGTAGTTGTGGACGAGGTTCTTGACCGGGCTGTGTCCCACCTCGTCGAGCGGGTCCGCCACGCCGACGATGTCGGGCGCGACCTCGGCCGCCTGCGGCACGACGTGCTGGCGGACCGGGCACATCGGGTCGACGGGGTCCATCAGGCTCGCGTAGTACGGCGTGATGGTCCAGCGGAACACGTCGGCGGTGGCCTCGATGGCCGCCCGCTCCGCGTCGGTCGGGCGGACGTAGCGCTCGAGCGCCTCGACGGTCGAGACGCGGTGGCGCATCTGCCACCGCCAGTCGTTCCACTCGGCGTCGGACGCGTTGTGCTGGGGCCGTGCGGTCACGCGTCGTCGGGCTTGCGGATGTAGGGGTAGCGCCGGTACTGGTCGAGCACCTCCGAGTCGGTCGTGTCCTCGAACGTCTCGCCGCAGACGGCGCAGGTGAACACGATCCGCTTGGGCGTGCTCGACAGGCCGTTGAACAGGGCGAGCCACCCGCCCGTCCCGTGCGTGAGGTCGGCACGGGACGAGTGGTGGTAGCGGTCGTGGCCGCAGGAGCAGGTCGGGCGAGGAGACATGGGCGCGGGGAGCGTACCGGTGTACCGGCCGTCGCGGACGGCGTTCGGGGAGGCCCGGTGGAATCAGGTCCGCGAGCGGCGGCGAGGGCGCGCACCCGGATCGGACGGGGCATCGTCGAGGGCCGACCGGTCGAGGCGAGACGCAGCGCCCACGTCGCCTTGGACCGCCCCGCCGACGCCCGGTCTCTCCGCCTCGGCGGCGAGGTGGGGTGGGCCGGCCTCCCGCGCGAGTCGGCGGACGAGGTCGTCGGCGAGCGTCTCGGCGTCGTGGGCGTGGCGCGTGCGGCGGGCGCGGAGGCGCCGGGTGATCACCGGCCCGCCCAGGGCCGTGCCCAAGACCGTGACGGTCAGGACCGCCAGGATGCCGGCTAGGTCGCCCAAGCCTAGCTCCTCGGCAACCACGCCGCCGAGCAGCAGCCCCACCAAGATCGACGCCGCCCCGGCGAGGGCCAAGCCGTACACCCGAGCGTCGGAGACGTTGGAGTCCGCGCGCGACACGCGGAGGCGCGTCTGGCCGGCGCGCGGGCTCAGCGTGACCGTGGTGAGGACGCCCGAGAGCGTCGAGTGCGTCCACTCCACGTCCGCGCCCATCGTGGTGACGTCGGGCCCGGACCACGCCGAGGCGGCGCTGCCTCCCAGCGCCAGCCGGAGGTGGCCGACCGTGTCCTCCCAGGCGCCGGGCCGGAGCTCGCCCTCGACCCAGCGCTCGGCGACCGCCGTCCCGAGTGGGAAGCCGTCAGGGGCGAGCGTGCCCGCGTCGACCGCGTCGGCGGCGCGGCGGAGCGCCTGGGGGTCGAGGCCCGCCTCGTGCCCCGCCCGCTGGATCTCCTCCAGCGTCAGACCCGGCGCGTCCTCGCGCGACGACGCGAGCCGTTGGTCTTGGGCAGCCCGCGCGATGATGGCGGCCACCTCGCGGTCGGAGTAGGTGCGGTCGGGCATCGGAAGGCGCAGGCGGGAGCTCGGTCTACGATTGTCTCGGCCATCCGTTCACCGACGCGCCACAGCTAGCCCCGCCTCGGGCCCGAGGCGGGCAGGGCGGGCCCGACAGGGTCAGCCGGCGGCGAGCGCGCGGTCGAGTGCGGCGCCGAGCACGTCCGAGAGGAACGCGTCGTAGGGCTGGCCGTCGAGCTCGGCCAGGATCGCGAACGTCCCGTCGGGGGCGAAGGTCGGGAGCGGGTTGATCTCGACGAACACCGGGACCCCGTCGGCGCCGACGCGGAAGTCCGAGCGCGAAAAGTCCCGGCACTCGAGCGCGCGGTGGGCGGCCAGCGCCGCTCCAGCGAGCGAGCGGTCGAGGGCGTCCGACAAGACGCCCTCCACCACGTAGGCCGGGTCGCCCGGGAGCGCGTGGACGCCGATGCCCGAGACCGGCTCGACGGCCCGCTGCAACGGGGGGAGCGCGCGCGCGCCGCCCCCCGTCCCCACCACGCCGACCGTGAACTCGGCCCCGTCGACGAACGCCTCGACCACCACGTCCTGCCGGTAGAGCGCGTGCTGGCGGCCGACCTCGGCCCGGAGCTCGGCCGGCGTCCGGCACCGGCTCGACGGCGCGATCCCCTTGGCCGTCCCCTCGTAGCGCGGCTTGACCATCAGCGGGAACGCGAGGCCCGAGAGCGCGGCCAGGTCCGCCCCGGGTGCGACGGCGACGCCCGGGGGCACCGCGACGCCCGTCGCCGCGACGACGGTCTTGGTCAGGTGCTTGTCGAGCGAGACGGACAGCGAGAGCGCGTCGCTCCCGACGCAGGGCACGCCGGCCAGTTCGAGCAGGACCGGCACGTGGGCCTCTCGGTTGCGGCTCCCGTAGCTCTCGGCGATGGTCACGGCGGCCCCGAGGCGGAGCGGGCCGGCGCTCATCGCGGCCAGCAGCGCCTGGGCGTTGCCGATCCGGACTGGGGTGTGGCCGAGCCGGCGGAGCGCGGCCTCCAGGGCCGCGATGGTTTCCTCGGGCTCGTACTCGGCGTCCCAGTCGGCCGGGGCGCCCGGCGGGGGCGGCGCGTCGCCGAACCGGTCGTAGCACAACCCGACACGGAGGGGCCTGGTCACGACGGGCGGGCGGGCTGCCACTCGGTGAACCCGTCGGGCAGCGCGGCGGCCGGCGCCCGCTCGGCCGGCGCCCGGACCACGACGCGCCGCGAGCGGCGGAGGTCGGCGGGCGTGGCCCGGCTGGGGCGGGCGTCGAGCAGCCCCTCGATCTCGTCGGCACCAAGCCATTCGGCTGGGCCGACCGGATCGGGCAGGACGGGGCCGTGGTCGTCCGGCTCGGGCTCCCACGCCTCCGCCCACGCGTCCGTCTCGTACCGAGCCCGGCGGAGCACGCGGCTCGCCTTGCGCGAGACCACGCCGTGGCGGACCCACCCGGCGGCAACGCTCACGCCAGCCACGGCCAGCGGGAACGCCACCAGCGCCACCACAGCCAACCACTCCCCCACGACCGACGGACGCGACAGCAGCACCACGGCGACGACGGCGGCCGTCGGCCCGCACAGCCAGGCCGAGGCGGCCACCCAGGGGCGCGGGCGGGGCCATGCGTACTGGATAGCGAGAACGGGTCCGGCGTCGGCCGGGACGGCACTCAGTTCGATGGCGCCTCGCCCGTCTCCGGCGGCGTACCAGACCGTCCCGGCCGAGGTCGACGCGTGGACGCCGGTGCGACCAAACGCCCGCTCGGCCTCGGCTACGACCGCGGCCCAGGCCGGCGCGTCAAGGGCCGCCAGCTGGACCTCCCGGCGGATGCAGCGCGGCGGGCGGAAGCGGCGGCGCGGCCGGACGGGCGGCTCCGAGACCTCACGCCATCCGGCGCCATCAGCGAGAGGGTCGGGGCAGGTCAAGGCCGAGCGTGAGCGGAGCGTCCCGGAAGGTAGAGCCGGACGGCAGCCACTGGACCTCGGTCGGCCCCGCGCGCTCCGCCGCGCTGCCTCCCCGGCCGCCTCGGACGAGTCACCGGGGTGGTCGGGCTCGGCTGGCCAACGGCGCCGGACCGAAGCCCCGACTCAGTCGTCGGATCGAGAGGGTCGGCGCTCGGCGGGAAGCGGCGGCCACGCGTCGACCCGGTCGGCTGCTGGCGCTCGGCGGCGCGCGCGGACGCCTCCGGGCCTCGTCCCGGGTGAACTGGCGGTCCATCAACTCCGCGTGCGCGTCCGCGAAGGCGCGTCCCACTCGTCCCCTCCGCCTCGGCATCGAGGTGGGAAGGGTCGATCCGGGCCGCCTCTGCAGGACGGGCGGCCTCCTCCACGTCTGGGGACGCGGCGGCGTCGCGGGTGACGAGGTCGAAGCGGTCGAGGAGCGGCCTCGAACCGGTCCCGCTCGCGCCGCTTCCAGACGCGCGCGCCGATCTGGACGCCGCCACCCATCACGCTGCCCAGCGAGGCCATCAGGACCGCCGGGACCCACAGGTTGGGGTCGCTGCCGGCGACCCACAGGATGGCGAACAGGACGGCCATCGCCCACTGGATCGCCGAGGCGACGTGAACCCGAACACGGTGTCGCGGATCGACCGGGACAGGGTGACCCGCGTCCCGGCCTCGGTCGGCTCGACGGTCAGGCGCGTGACGGTCCCGTTCTTGGTCCCGCCGCTGATGACGGTCCACTCGCGCAGGCGGCCGATCTGGCCGGCCATGCCGGGCTGGCCGAACTCGCGGCGGGCGGCCGAGACCATCGCCGCCCACGCGTCGTCGCCGACCGCGCCGTCGAGCAGGCGCGTCCGGACGACCTCGACGGGCGTGCCCAGCAGCGTCTTCTCGGCCTGGGGGACCGAGTCCAGCTCGGCCGCGGCGACGGCGACCAGACCGGGGTCCAGGCCGGCCGCCGCGGCGGCCTCCTCCAACTCGGCCAAAGACAGCCCATCGGTCCCGCTGACGGTCCGCTGGCGGTCCGCGACGAGCGCGAAGATCCGCTGGGCCTCCTCGGGGGAAAAACGTCGGGGCATGGTCAGGCGCGGGTGCGGCGGCGCGAGGTGGCGGCTCCGGCCGGCTCGGGCGCGTCGCCGAGGTGGGCGGGGTCGAGCCGCTGGGCGGGTGGGACGGCGGACGAGCCATCGAGCCGAGAGATCAAGTCGATCCGGTCCAGGACCCCTTCGAACCGGTCGGGCACGCGCACAGCGGCGACCTTGGCGGAGAGCCAGGACGCGGCGTAGAGGGCCAGCCCGAACGCCACCATGCAAGCCGCGGTCGTCAGACCCACCGACGTCTTGGCCGATTCGACCAGCACGCTCGTCGCGCTTAGCAAGACGCCCATCCCGCCGAACAGTCCGATGGACACGTAGCCCATCAGCCGGGCCGAGTCGGGGGCCTCAATGGTGACCAGGTCGCCGCCGGCCTGCTCCTCGACACGCACGCGGTAGGTCTGGGGCGTCGACGACGAGCTCGCCGCGGTCGCCCACTCGCGCCGCCGGCCGATCTGCTGCGCTGTCCCCTCCATTTTGAACTCGGCCCGGAGCAGGTCCACGACGCGCTCCCACTCGCGGTCGGACAGGCGCGCCGGCAGCAGGCGCGAGCGATTGACGGCGACGGGCACGCCGTGCCACGTGCTCTGGGGCCCGGCGGCGACCCGCTCGGCGGCGGCCTCGGCGGCGACGAGCGCGGGGTCGAGGCCGGCCTCGCGGCCGATGGCGGTCAGCTCGGCGGCGGACAGTCCGTCCTGGGCCGGCGCGGCGTGCTGGCGGCGGGCGGCGCGGGCGAAGATGCGGCGGGCCTCGTCGGCGGTGAAGCGGTCGGACATGCGGAGAGGGGGCGGCCGGAACCTACGGCGCTCGCCCGCCTGGGGTGGGTACCGACCCCGCGGCAGCCCCTCCGTCACCCGTTCGAGACGGGCCTAGCGGACGTACGACGCGGCGTTGACGTCGACCGTCGTCCCGGTCGCGTGGTCGGCCAGACCCGACGCCAGAAAGACGACGGTCGGCGCGACGTCGTCGGGCTCGGTGAGCCGGTCGAGCGCGGCGCCCCGGAGCGCGGCCCCCTCCCCGTTCTGGGCGATGTAGGGCGCGACCATGTCGGTCCGCGTAAAGCCCGGCGCGACGCCGAACGCGGCCAGCCCGCCGCCGCCCCGGGCCAACGATTTCGTGAGCGCCACGACGCCGCCCTTGGACGCCGCGTAGGCGAGGTACTCGGGGTCGTCGCCGCGGAAGGCGGCCCGGCTGGACACGGTCACCAGGCGGACACACACGCCGGTCTCACCTGCCTGACGCCGTTGGCGGGCGTGGAGCGCTGCGGCCCGGCCCAACTCGGCGACCGAGCGGAGGTTTACGGCCATCGTCCGGTCCCACGTCCCGAGCCAGTCGCTCGAGCGGCGCGTCGAGCGGCGCCTCCTCGAACGTGCCCGCGTTCGCCACCACGACGTCGAGGCGGCCGAACGCGTCGAGCACCGCGTCGAACAGGGCCTGGGCCGCGCCGGGCCGGGCGAGGTCGGCCTGGAACGTCCGCCCGCCGGTCTTGGCCGCCAGCGCCTCCGCCTCGTCGCGCTCCGGCCGTAGTGGACGCCGACCGTCGCGCCGGCCGCGCCGAACCGGCGGGCCACGGCGGCCCCGATCCCGCGGCTCGCACCGGTCACCAGGACGACGCGGCCCGCGAGGTCGACGGTCACAGGCGCGAGCGCGTCAGCCGGACGACCATGCCGTCGGACGTCGTCATCTGCAACCGGCCGTCTTCCAGGATCTCGTACGCCACCGGGTCGTCGCCGTCGACCACGATGCGGCCGTCCTCGGTGTCGTAGTCGAACGTCCGCTCCATCGAGAGCGGCTCGAGGTCCTGGACCATCTCCATCTGGACGCTCGCCGTGCCCTCGGCCCCGAACGAGCACACCATCGCCTCGACGTCGACGCCCAACTCGCCCAGCTGGCCGCCCTCGGCCACCTCCGCCGAGTCGCCACCGGCCGACCAGCGCCGTGTCGACGGGGGCCTCCATCGTGTCCACCGTCGCCGCTTCGGCGCTCGCCACCGTGCTCGGCGGTCACCGGGGCCGGGTCCAGGCCGGTCTGTGCGAGAGCGGGGACGGCCACGACGGCGGCGGCGAGGACGAGCGGGCGCATGGCGGGCGGGAGAGTGTGGAGATCGAACGGGAGGCGGGCCGGCTTCGTGCGGGCTAGTCCCCGGTCCGGGACAAAACGGTCCGCTCGCCGTCGGCCTCGACGATCAGCTGGCGCTGGCCGTCGGCGTCGCGGGCGAACGTGTAGCGGGCGGGGTCGTCGCCGAGCAGGACGTACGGCCCGGCCACGACGTAGTCGCCGTCGTCGCGGTCGTCGCCCTCGCGGACCTGGGCTCGGCCGTCGGGGTCGAAGCGGACCCCGAACGACGGCCGCCGCGAGTGCCGCTCCACGTCCCGACCAAGTCCGGGTCGAAAGCGAGCGCGGGGTCGGCGGCTCGGAGCAGGAGCACGACCCCGGTCTCGAGGTCGTGGACGGTCGAGCAGCGTCGCGTCGCGGTCGACGTCGAACACCGTCACGTCGGCCCCGCACGCGGACGACCAGTTGGCCCGCCGACGACAGGTAGCGGCCCCGCTCGAACAGGCCCGACAGCTCGGCGTCGTCGGGGTCGAGAAAAACGTAGACGGCGTCGAACCGGTCGGCGGTGAACGTGAGCCGGGCGAAGACCAGCTCGTCCTCGTAGGGGACGTTCTCGGCCGCCACCAGCTCCCACGTTCCCACCACGTCAGGCGCCACGCGCTCGGCGGCCGGCGCGAGCCGCGACCGGGAGCGCCAGCAGGGCGAGCGGCGAGCAGGACGGGGCGGAGGGGCACGGGCGACGGGGGAGACGGCCCGATCCGACGCTCTAGGCTCGCGGCAGGTTCTCCTCGCGCGACGGAGACGGTCTCGTCCCGCCTCGCCCCTCGGCGGACTACCGCGGCGGCCCGGCCGGCTTCCTCACGGGCGGCCCCGCAGGCGTCGCGGCCCCACCGACCACGGGCCGCGCCTGCGGCCGGCGCCAGACCGGCACCGACGAGCACGGCTCGCCGTACATGATCTTGCCGGCGACCGCCCTGGAGCCGGCGCGTCGCCTGGACGAACGCGTCGAGCGGGACCAGGTCGTTGCCGCACCCCTTCAGCACGACCGGCGCGTCGCGGTACCGCTCCCAGTCCACCTCGGCGAGCGCGGCGACCAGTCCGGCCTGGCGGACCTCGGCGGGTGTCCCGGCGGCGACCGAGGCGGCGACCCCGTCCAGTCGCGCGGCGACCAGCATGTAGGCCCACGTCGGGACGAGCGCGTCGGCCGAGCAGAACACGGCGACGTCGGCGTCGCGCGAACGGCGACCAGTCGAGTCGCCTTGAGGGCCTGCCGGAACTCGCGCTCGCGCAGGACGAGCCCGCGGTACAGATGCGGGGCGAGGTCGAAGGCGACCGGCTCCGGCCGGCGCGAGCGCGGCCAGGTCGAGCGTCTCGATCGCGCTCTCGGCGACGCGGTTGACGATCGGCCGTCGGCAGGGGTCGATCTCCATGGGGGCGGAGGGATCTGGGGACGACAGGGAGGCCCGGGGTCAGACTCCCCCGACGGCGGCCCTCCTTACGCGGCAGCGCGGCGGCGGACGGGGTGGACGGCCTCGGCGACGTGCTCGACGGCAGCGTCGACCTCGGCCTCGGTGGTCGGACGGCCGAGGCTGAAGCGGACCGTCGCGCGGGCCTGCTCCGGCGTCCGGCCCATGGCCACTCAACACGTGGCTCGGCTCGTCGCGTCGTGGAGTGGCACGCCGAGCCGGCCGAGGCGGCGACGTCGTGCAGGACGGGCAGGAGCTGGGCGGCCCGGGCGCCCTCGAACTGCAGGCTGCGTCGTGTTGGGCAGGCGCGGGGCCCCGGCCGCGTTGACGACCGTCCCCGGCACGGCGTCGCAGACGGCGGCCTCGAAGCGGTCGCGCAGCATCTCCATCCGCTCGGCGTCGTCGGCCTGGCCGGCGGCGCGCGATGTGCGACGCCATCCCGAGCCCGACGATGCCGGGCACGTTGAGCGTCCCGCCGCGGAGCCCCTGCTCCTGCCCGCCGCCGGTCACCTGGGGCGCGAGCCGGACGCGCGGGCCGCGCTGGCGGACGTAGAGCGCGCCGACGCCCTTGGGCGCGTACATCTTGTGGCCCGACAGCGCCAGCAGGTCGACGCCGTCGTGGTTGACCGAGATCGGCACCTTGCCGACGGCCTGGGTCGCGTCGCTCATCATCAGCGCGCCCGCCCGGTGAGCGATCTCGGCGATCTCGGGGATCGGCTGGATCACGCCGGTCTCGTTGTTGGCCCACATCACGCTCACCAGGAACGTCTCCTCGTAGAGGGCGGCCTCCAGCTCGTCGAGGTCGATCAGGCCGTTCTCGTCGACCGACAGATAGGTCGACCTCGTAGCCCTCGCGCTCCATCGCCTCGCACGTCGCGAGCACCGCCCGGTGCTCGGTGCGGACGGTCACGATCCGGTGCCGGCGACCGCCGTAGATGTCGCCGGCCCCGCGGATGGCGAGCGAGATCGACTCGGTCGCGCCGCTCGTGAACACCATCGTCCGCGGCGTCGCGCCGATGACGCGGGCCGTCCGCTCGCGGGCCTGCTTGACGGCCTCGTCGGCGGTCCAGCCGAGGGCGTGTTCGCTGGAAGCGTTTCCGAAGTGCTCCCGGAAAAACGGGAGCATCGCGTCGAGAACCCGCTCGTCGACCGGGCGTCGTCGCGTTGTAGTCGAAGTAGAGAGACGTGCGCATACGGTCGGGTTTCGAACGCCGGCGGCGCCCCTGAATCTCGGGGCCGCAGACCGGCGGTGTATCGGTCTGCTGATGTATACGGCTGCCACTGGATCGATGTTGTGGATCTTCGCCGGAGAGGGTCGTGGCGGCGGTCTGCGCGGCGGGCACCGCGCGGCGCATCGGGCCGTTATAGCGGCCGTAGATCTACCCGTCTCCATGCCCGCTGCTCGCCGCTGTCCCGCTGCCGCGCCGTTCTGCTCGTCGGGCTCGGCGCGTGCAGCGAGGCGCCCCCGGTGTCCGACTGCGTGCCCGGGGTCGACCCGACCTGCGAGCCGCCGTCGTCCCGAGGACGAGGTGGTGGCGGGCGTCAACCTGACGCGCTGTTCGCCCTGCCCTCCCGCACCGAGGTCGACGCCGCGTTCGTCTCCATCACGGCTACCGACGGCGACCTCGGCCTCGCTCACGCCGCTCACGACCGGCCGCGACGGCGCCAGCGGGTCACGCTCGCCCTCGACCGGGGCCGGCGGACCGTGCACGGCCCTCGTCCGGATGCCGGGCACGGCGGCCGAGCAGACGCGGCTGCCGATCGTCGTGGTCCTGACCGACGGCACCGACGGCGCCTCCCAGGCCGACCTGCTCACCGACCCGGCGTTCGCGGCTTCCCGGCCGACGCCGTCCAGATCGTCGTGGCGTACCGCGGTGAGGCGCTCTCCGTCAACGGCGGCACCCTTCCGCTCGACGCTCGCCTCGACCCGTATCGCGGCGACGTCGCCGACCTCCGTGCGCTACTCGCCGCTCTCTGTCAGATTCCGCGCGTCGACCCCGACCGCATCGGCGTGCTCGGCGTCGGGCGCGGCGGGACGGTCGGGCTGCTGACCGCCCTCCAGGACGACCGCGTCCGCGCCGTCGTCACGCTCGGGGCGCCGACCGACCTGTTCCGGACCTCGTTCCGGGCGGAGGCCCGGGCCGCCTGCTCGGCGTGTCGCCGGCCGACCCGTACCCAGCGCTCGACGCGCTGGCGGCGCCGGTGCTGCCGCTCCGCGACGGAGAGATCGCGCGCGACCAGGTCCGCCTCGACCTGCTCGCGCTCTCCCCCGCCCGCCTCACCGCCGCGCGGCCGCTTCCCCGCCGTCCTCGCCCTCCACGCCGCGGGCGACCGCGTCGTCGGCGACGACCAGTTGGTGAGCCTGCGGGACGCGCTCGAGCCCCTCCCCCGGCACGTCCTCAGATCACGACGCTGGTGGACGACGCGACCCACGAGACGCTGCTCGGCGTGCCGGTCGTCCAGGGCCAGATCGCGGCATTCCTCGACCAGAGTCGCTGTGAGCCCACCGTTCGTCCTGCGTGAGGCCCTCACCGAGGCGGACTGGGCGGCCGTCCAGGCGGTCCGCACGCACGTGTTCATCGAGGAGCAGGGCTGCGCGCCCGAGGAGGAGTGGGACGCCGCCGACGCGCCCGGGGCGCGGGGCCGGTCCGGTCCACCACCTGTGGCCGAGGTCGGACGGGGTCGCGGTCGGCGCGGCGCGGTGGCGTGTCGTGGAGGGCGGCGTCAAGCTGGAGCGGTTCGCGGTCGTGCCGGAGGCCCGGGGCCGGGGTCTGGCCCGCGCGCTGATCGCCCGCGCGCTGGCCGACGCCCACGCCGCAGGGCACCGCCGGTTCGTGCTCCACGCCCAGACCTACGTGGCCGGTCTCTACGCGTCGTTCGGGTTCGAGCCCGTCGGCGACGTGTTCGACGAGGCGGGCATCGAGCACGTGAAGATGACGTTGGAGACTGGCTAGGGGCCGATTCGCTCGCTACCTTTTTCGTCCTGCCCGGCCGGATGCCGGGCGCCTCGCGATGCCGCGTTCGTCTAGAGGCCTAGGACGCTGCCCTCTCACGGCGGTAACACGGGTTCGAATCCCGTACGCGGTACCAGACGCCGGCCTTCCTCGGAGGGCCGGCGTCTTTCGTTGTCTGGTCACGGGCGGTCAGCCCGGGGACGACACCGGCTCGGGCTCCACCGTGTGGCGGTCTGCCAGGAGGTCCCGGATGCGGCGCGCGTGGCCCCGGGTCTCGTCCGCCTGCTCCCGGTACGAGGTCCCCAGGTTCGACGACGCCGCCCGGGCGAGACGGTCGAGCAGGCGGGCCCGCTCTTCGAGCGTCCGCAGGGCCACCCAGAGCGAGCCCTCGACGGTCTCCTCTTGGGACCGGAGCATGGACGCCTCGGAGAACGCGTGGCCCACGTGGCACCGGTACCGGCGCGGTCGGGACCCGTCGATCTCCCAGACCGGCCCCGAGCAGTCGGGGCACGACACCGGGACGGGCGTCCCGATCTGCTCGGTCAGGTCGATGTCGCCGGTGGCGAGCGCGTCGATGCGGGCCTCGATGACGACGGCGGCCGGGGCCGAACCCGGCGCCTCGGGAAGCGCGCGGACGGCCTCCTCGATGCGGGCCGCCAGGTCCTCCGCCGTCGCTACGGCGTCGGGCTGGACGGCGGCGATCGCGTTGGACGGCATCGCCCCGTGCTCCGCGTCGCCCGGGTCCTGGACCAGGACCACCCCGCCGGCCTGGCGGATGGCGTCGAGCCCAGCGGCCCCATCGTCCAGCAAGCCGCTCAGGACCACGCCCACCGTCCGGTCCCGGTGCTCGGCGGCGGCCGACCGGAGCGCGACGTCGACCGACGGCCGCGTGCGGTTGACCCGGGGGCCGAACGCGACACGGATCGTGCCGCCGTCGAACCGGAGGTGGCGGTCGGCCGGGGCCACGAACACGCGGCCGGGCGCGAGCGCCGCGCCGTCGGTGGCCGTCTCGACCGGGAGCGCCGACGCCTGGCGGAGCCGGCGGACGACGTAGTCGCTGGCCCCGGGGCCCTGGTGGAGCACCACCACGACGGCCGCTCCCAGGTCAGGACCGAGGTGGATGGCCAGGCGGGAGACTGCGTCGAGGCCCCCGGCGGAGCCTCCGATCACGACGAGGGGCGGGGACGTCACGGCGAGCGGGGGGAGCGGCGAGGGGGGAGCGGCGAGGGGGCCGGGTAGACTTCCCCCACCCCGCGCGGGTTCTTGGGGCGCCCCCCGGGGTCCGCCGGTGCGGCCGTCACCTCCCCACCCCGCCCGCCTCGGGGGCCGTCTGGGAGACCCCGAGGAGGACGGCGGCGCCGAGCGCGCCCGAGACGACCGACGCGGCCAGGATACCAACCTTCGCGCTGTCGAGCAGCGGGCCGGCTCCGAACGCGAGGTTGGCGATGAAGATGGACATCGTGAACCCGATCCCGGTCAGGAAGCTCACGCCCAGCACGTGGCGCCAAGTCACGCCCGACGGGAGCGCGGCCAGCCCGGTCCTGACGGCCAGGAACGCCAGCAGCATCACGCCGACCGGCTTGCCCACGACCAGCCCCAGCATCACGCCGAGCGCGACGGTGTCGGTCGCCAGCGCGGCCGCGTCGGCGCCCAGGGCGACGCCGGCGTTGGCGAGCGCGAACACGGGCATGATGAAGAAGGCCACGAGCCCGTGGAGCCCGTGCTCCAGCCGCTGGAGCGGCGTCTCGACGTGCTCGCACGCCTTCTCCAGGCTGTGGACCGCCGCCATCTGGTCCGGCGTCGGCGTCGAGCCGCCGACGGTGAGGCCGGCGCGGAACCGGCCCAGCAGCGAGCCCGCGGTCTCGGCGAACTCGACCTCGTCGATCCGGCGGGTGGCCGGGATCGTCAGCGCGACGAGCACGCCCGCGATGGTCGCGTGGATGCCGGACTTGAGCATGAGCACCCAGACCGCCAGCCCGATCAGCCCGTAGACGGCCGGCCGCTGGACGCCCAGCCGGTTGGCGAGGGCCAGCACGCCGACCAGCACCAGCGAGCCGACGAGCGCGGCCAGGTTGAGTTCGGCGGTGTAAAACAGGGCGATCACGACGACCGCGCCCAGGTCGTCCACGATGGCGACGGCAGTCAGGAACACCTTGAGCGCGAGCGGCGCCCGGCTGCCCAGGAGCGCCAGCACGCCGAGCGCGAACGCGATGTCGGTCGCCATCGGGATGCCCCAGCCCATCACCCGGTCGGTGCCGAGCGTGACGGCCGTGTAGAGCAGGGCCGGGACCACCATGCCGCCGAGCGCCGCCGCGATGGCGAGCGCCGCCTTCCGGGGCTCGGCCAGCTCGCCGGCCAGCACCTCGCGCTTGATCTCCAGCCCGACGACGAAGAAGAAGATGGCCATCAGCCCGTCGTTCACCCACAACAGGAGCGGCTTCGAGATCTCGAACGCCCCGGCGCCGACGGTGACGTACGTGCCCCACAGGTCGTCGTAGGCGCCCGCAAACGGGCTGTTGGCCCAGACGAGGGCGACGGCAGCGGCGACGAGCAGCACGATGCCGCCGGCAGCCTCGGTGTGGAAAAAGGACCGGAACGGTTGGAGGAGAGCCTTCATGGGGGTCGGGAGAGACAGACTCGCACGCCATCGGCGCGGAGCAGGTTGGACACCGGCGACGCCGGCGGAGTCGGCCGCCCCACCTCGAGGCAGCCCTGGACGGGCCTGAGCTCAGGCGTCACCCGCGCCGAGCGCGGGCCCCTACCGTTCAGGGGGCGGTGTCCCGACCGGGACCAGCGCCGAGGCCGCTCGGGGACGGGCGACGCCGGCCCGGACGGCCGGCGTCGGTGCCCGGTCGCGAGCCACCTCGCAGACGGCCTCGTGCTCGCTCTCCACCTCGGACTCCGGGCCCGGCGCGTCCGGCGCGGCCGGGCACTCGGTAGCGTCGCCCGCCCGCACGTCCGCCCAGCCGGCCTCGGTCCCGCCGCAGACGACGAGCAACACGAGGGCGAGCAGGGACGAGCGGAGGGTCACGGTCCGCATAACGGCCCATCGGGGTCGGCGGTTGCCGGACCGGACGCGACTTCACGCAGACCGGCCTGGCGACCCGGGCGGCCTAGCGACCGAGGCGGGCGCGGACGCCGACCGTGACGGTCCGCGGCAACCCGGGCCGCAGCCCCGCCGGGCGCCGCGCGACGAGGTACGCTTGGTCGGTCAGGTTGACCACGCGGCCCGTCAGGGCAAGCCCGCCTGGCAAGGGCGCCTCGGCGACCAAGTCGAGGACCGCGTGCGCCGCGATCCGCTGGGCGGCCGGGATGGGCCCCTGGCCCGCGACCGCGCGCATGTCGGAGACGGCGTTGGCGAGCAGCGCCAGCGCCCACTCGCCGCGCTCGACGCCCGCCCGGACGTAGAGACGGTGGCCCGCCTGGTACGGCAGTTCGTCGCCCACGGCGACCGTGCCCCAGGCGTCGAAGTCGCTCTCGAACGCGCTCCGGAAGCGCGCGTCGGTGTAGGTGTAGGCCACGCGGACCGGGACCGCCCAACCGCCGGCCTCGCCCGTCGCCAGCCGGGCCGCGTCGGCGGTGACGCCGAGCTCCAGGCCGCTCACGTCGACGCGGCCGCCGTTGAACTGGTCGGTCGTGCCGCCGCCGCCGGCCGCGGCCAGGTCGCTGCCCAGCAGGTTGCGGTAGCCGGTCCAAAACCCGGCCGCCTGGACCTCCAGGGCCGGGCTCCCGAAGCGGACGCCGAGCTCGCCGTTGACGCTCGACTCGGGCTCGGTCTCCGAGCGGCTGTCGGGCGGCGCGAACCCGCGGTGGAGCCCGCCGAACACGCGCCACCCCCGGGCCACCTCGACGACGGCCCCCAGGCCCGGGATCAGCGCCGTCACGCGGTTCTCGCGCTCGGTCACGTCGGCGCCGGTCCGGTCGACGTCGGCCCGGCCGAAGTCCTGGCGGCTCAGGCGGACCGACTCCAGGCGCAGGCCGGGCGTCAGCGTGAGCGGGCCCAGCTCGGCCTCGGCCTGGACGAACCCGGCGACGGCGCGCGCCCGGTCGACGCGGTTGGCGTCCGTCCCCGGCTGGCCCTCGGCGACGAGCGTCATCTGGCCGCCGTCGATGGCGTAGCCGTCGACCCACTGGAAGAAGTCGACGTGGTCGGCGTGGAGGCGCAGGCCGGCCTCGACGAGCGCCCCGGCGCCCTCGGCCCCCAGCCGGAGCCCGGCGACCGACTGCACGCCCTCGCTCCGGTAGGTCCGGTTGTTGGCCTTGACCGCCAGCGTGCCCGAAGCGTCGCCTCGGGCGACCGCCAGCTCAGCGGGGTAGGCGGCCGGAGCGTCCAGCAGCGACGCGATGCCGACGGCGCCCCCCCCGGCCGTCACGCGGTCGAGCTTGTACCAGTTGCGTGCGAAGTCGTTGCGGTACAACGTCGTCGTAACGTCGAGGCGGTCCGAGACCACGGCGACCCAGCGGGCCCGGAGCGCGGCGTGGTCGGCGTCCATCCGGTCGCGCTGGCTGGCCGCGTAGCGGGTGTAGGGGGTCGTGGCGAAGTCCGCCTCGGTCAGGCCGAGGTAGGTCTCGTCCGAGACCTCGTCGGTCCGGCTGGCGGTCAGCGTGAGGCTCTGGAAGACGGCCGCGCCGGGCGCGGTCGCCAGGCGGATCCGGCCGAACAGGTCCAGCTTGTCGTAGCCCGTCTCGAACGCGTCGCCGCCGGGCCCGACGAGCGCCGCGCCGCCCGGCCCGGTGATCGTCTTGAACCCGTCGACGTTGTCCGAGCGGACCTCGGCCACGACGCCGGCACCGAGGCCGCCCAGCCAGTCGGCCGAGGCGGTCGAGGTGCCCAGGCGCGCGTGGAGCGTCCGCTGGTCGTTGGGGCCGAGCACCAGGTCGCCCTGGGCCGCCGGCCCGTCCGGGATGCGCGCGGCCAGCAGGTTGAGCGCGCCGCCGGTCGTCTGGGGGCCGTACTTGATCTGGCCCGCGCCCGTCCGCACCTCGACGCCGTCCATCCGGCCGACCGAGGGGAAGTAATAGGCGGCGGGCGCCGAGTAGGGCGCCGGCGCGATCAGGACGCCGTCCTCCATCAGCGTGACCGTGCTGGACCGCTCGGCGCCGCTCCCCCGCAGGCCGACGTTGGGGCGCAGGCCGTACCCGTCCTCCTCCTGGATCGTCACGCCGGGCACCTCGCGCAGGACGCGGTGCACGTCGCTGCCGCCGACCCGCTCCAGCACGCGCGGGCCGATGTAGTGGCCCGAGCCGGGAAGGTCGAGCGTGCCCCGCCCGGTCAGCGTCTCGCGCGCCGTCACCACGACCTCCCCCGCGTCGAGTGTCGCCTCGACCAGCACCAGAAGGACCTCCGTCCGCACGCCCTCAGCCAGCGCCACGCGCTCGCGTGCCGGGGCGTAGCCGATCAGGGTCGCCACGACCTCGGCCGGACCGGCGCCGAGGCCGGCGATCTCGAAGCGCCCGTCGCGGTCGGCGGCCGCGCCGCGAGTGCCGCCGTCCAAGACCACGCTGGCGCCTGCCAGTGGCGCCCCGTCGGTGCCGACGACGCGGCCGGCGAGCGAGGCGGTCTGAGCACTAGCCGAGACCGCGAGGAGGGCGAGGAGGAGCAGGGAGAGGCGCATGGGGGTGGCTTGTCTGGATCGAGTCCAAACTAGTCCTCTATCTGGACTCCATCCAGACAAGGGCAAGCCTCCCACGTGTCTTCATCCGCCGCAGCCCCGGCTCCCCCACTTCGAGTCTCCCCGTCTCGGCGCCGAGGCGGAGGCCGGCGGTTGGGCGCCCCCCCACGGGCTCGCCGTGCCGACCGGCGTTCGTCTACCGACAGGCCAGAAAAAAGGCGGGCCCGTCGCCGTGGACGGGCCCGCCGAAGCCGAGGCGCCGGCGCGCTAGGACGCGTCGGGCGTCTCGTCGCTGGCCTCCTCCATCTTCTCGATGTTCTCGGCCGGCTCGCCGGTGCCCTCGCCCAGGACCGCGTCGATGATCCCGAACGCCTTGGCCTCGGTCGGGCTCATGAAGTTGTCGCGGTCGGTCGCCTTCTCGATGACCTCCAGCGGCTGGCCCGTGTGGTGGGCCATGACCTCGTGCATCCGGTTCTTGATGTACAAGATCTCCTCCGCCTGGATCTGGATGTCCGACGCCATGCCCTGGCTGCCGCCCGACGGCTGGTGGATCATGATCCGCGAGTTCGGGAGCGCCGCGCGCTTGCCGGCCGCGCCGCCGAGCAGGAACATCGACCCCATCGAGGCCGCGAGCCCGACGCAGATCGTCGCGACGTCGGGCTTGACGAACTGCATGGTGTCGTAGACGGCCATCCCGGAGTAGACGGCGCCGCCGGGGCAGTTGATGTAGATGTTGATGTCCTTCTCGGGGTCCTCGGCGGCGAGGAACAGGAGCTGGGCCACGGCGAGGTTGGCCGTCGTGTCGTTGACGGGCGTCCCGAACAGGACGATCCGGTCCTTGAGCAGCCGGCTGAAGATGTCGTAGGACCGCTCGCCGCGCGTCGTCTGCTCGACGACCATCGGGACGAGGGCGTTGATGGGCGCGTTCTGCTGCGGCCCGGAGTAGATGTCGTCCGGCAGCGACGTGAGGCTCCGGGAGAACGTGACGAAGTCTTTGATCTGGCTCATGCGGGGGGCTCGCGGTGCGGAAGGGGGTCGGGCGTTGGCACCCGGGCGCGCGGGCGCGGTTCCGGACGGGCGGCGCGGGCCCGCACCGCCGGCGGTTGGCGCAGGCCCGTGCCGTCCGTGCCCGCCCGACACGACGGCGCCCTCCCCCACTGCGGGGGGAGGGCGCCGGGTCCGTCCGCCTCGGTGGCCCCGCGGGGCGGCCGAGGCCGGGCTACTCCTCCTCGTCGGTCGCCGGGGCCGCGTCCGTCTCGGGCTCGTCGTCGGCCGGCTCGGTGGCGGGCTTGAGCTCGACGGGCGCGTTGGCCCGGGCCTCCTCCAGCTCGGCGCGGCGCGCGTCGGCCTCCTTGCGGATGTCCTCGGCCGAGCGCTCGACGACGTCGAACCGGCCCTCGAGCGCGCCGAACAGGCGCTGGTTCATCAGCTGGTCGCCCATCTGCTCCAGCAGCTGGGGCTGCGACGAGAAGTACTGCTTGACCAGGTCGGCGTCGGCGCCGTCGCTGGCGAGCTTGGCGAACTCGGCCTCGAAGTCCTCCGACGAGACCTCCAGGCCCTCGTCCTCGATCAGCCGGTCCTTGACCAGGAGCCAGCGGACCTGGTCCTGGGCCTGCTGGCGGTTCTCGTCGCGCCAGGTGTCGTAGTCGAACGTCGGCGGGACCTGGCCCTCGAACTGCTTCCGGACGTCGTCGAACAAGGCGTCCAGCGACAGCCTCGACCAACGTCTCGGGGACCTGGACCACGTCGCGGTGGGCGAGCACGAACTGCTCGACCATCTTCTGCTCGAGGGCCTGGTTGGCGCGCTTGGCCCACGACTCCTCCAGGTCCTGGCGGATCTGGGTCTTGAGGTCGTCGACGTCCTCGCTCTTGCCGCCCGTCTGGGCCTTGACGAAGTCGGCGTCGATCTCCGGCAGCACGCGCTCCAGCACGTCGACGACGGTCAGGAGGTAGCGGTCGACGTGGACGTCGTGGTCGGCCTCGTCGTCGTGGTCGTGCAGGTGCGGGAGCTCGACCGTCGTCTCGTCGCCGGTCACGCGGCCGGTGAGGGCCTCGACCATCTCGGGGCGGAGGTCGGGGTTGGCCATCACGATCCGGGCCGCGTTCTGCTTGACCCCGGTCGGCTCGCCGTCGGCGTCGACGGGCTGGATGTCGACCATCGCCACGTGCTCCGCGGTGATGGCCGTGCCCGGCTCGGTGTCCTCCTCGGTGGCCGCCAGGTCGCGGCGGCGCTGGAGGTCGGCGTCGACGTCGTCGTCGGTGAACGCGCGGACGACGCGGGTCACCGGCACGCCGGACAGGTCGGCCAGGTCGAACGTCGGGCCGGATGCCGAACTGGACGGTCGCCTTGAGCGGCTCGTCGGGCGTCTCGAGGTCGAAGGCGAGGTCGACCAGGCGGGGCTGGCCGATCGGCTCGTACTCGTCGTTCTCGGCGACGGCCGTCTGGTACGCCTCGCCGATCACCTGCTCGGCGACCTGGATCTGGACCTGGGGCCCGACCATCTTCTTGACGACGTTGAGCGGGACGCGGCCCGGCCGGAACCCCTTGAGGTTCATCTGGGCGCGCTCGCGGCGGAGCGCGGCGTCGATCTGGGGCTGGAGGTCTTCGGCGGGGACGGTCACGTCGAGGACGTAGTCCACGCTGTTGACGGCTCGGACGTCGGTCTGCATCGGGTCGGTCGGGGTCTGGATATGCAACGTGCGCGGCGCCTCGGACGGGCACCGCGCACGGGGGGATACGCCCAAGCTAGCCGCCGGGACCCCGGCGGGCAGTGAGAATGGCGTGAGGGCGGGAGGGCCAGTGGCCAGTGGGAAGGAGCCAGTGACGGGCTCGCTGGACTATTCGATGTCGGTGATCGCGCCGTGTTAAGCAGCAGTTCAAAGCCTCGTCTGAGTTCGCCAGTAGCGTCTACCCCGAAGGCCCCCTCAACCGCCCAAGATTACGCGGCGCGGCAGCGGAGCTACTCCATCTAAGAAAAAGCCCTATTGTATCAGTCCCAAGACAGCTTATATATCAAATATTCATTACATCAATCCCGCCCACCATTCACGCGACATCCCACAACCCCACAAGCAACCTCACCGCTATGTTCAAATAGATCCTACCAGTAGCTGCCGTCCTGGCCTTCGTCATGATCGGAGTTGGCTGCGACTCTGCTCCATCCTCCGACGAACTGGCGACATCGCAAACGGTCTCACAGAGTGCACCTCTGAAGGTCAATCCGGAGTTCCGAGACGAGTCGAACAGCCCGGCTGATGACTTCCGCGCCGAGCACGGAATCTTGAAGCTTCAGCCCGGCCTCAACGTGCTTCCGTCGTCTCACTTTGCAGGCCAGAAGGCCGCTGACGGATCGAGACCCCCCGTGAACCATCCCTCGATCTGATCCTTGGGTGGGGAATCGGGAGGTCCGCTTCGACCTCTTCCTTCGGATCGGCCGCGTCTGGTAATTCCGGTGGCGTCTCTCACGACGAGTACGGAAGCGTGAGCGCCTGCGGGACCGCATTTTGGTTTCACTCCGGCATCTGGCCCGCGGGCGAGAACCAAGTGTCGATGGAGTCCTGGTCCCAGACGGTGGATCCTATCGATGAGATCGAGGTCAGCGCGCAGTCGTGGATTGGGGGCTTCTATCCGTACCTCGTGGTGGATCGCCGCGAGAACGACACCTTCGCGTACGCTCTCCTCTTCGCTCCAGCTGGGCCGGGACAACCATTCCGCCAAGACGGCGACCATCTCGTGTTCGACAGGGACCCTTGCTACATAGGGGGTGAGGCCGCTGCCTTTGGGTCAACGTCCGCTCAGTACTACACCGGGTGGTGAGACGTACTCGTGTCTCCGTGGATCTCTAGCTCCTCTCTCATGCGCTGGCTCCTCGTCCTCCTCGTCGTCGCCGTCCCGCTCCTCGCGTCTCGTGCGGGGGGCGGTGACCGCGGGGCGGTCGACGCCGAGGACGCATGGTCTGAACCGGACCGGGTCCCAGTCGATAGCGCGGCGAGCCCGTCTCTCGCCCTGTCTGGGGATGCCTTGCACGTGGCCGTCAACAACTTCTCGTTCCGGTACACCCCTGACTTCAGCGTCTTCTCCGACGAGGTATGGGTGACGACGCGGACTGGCTCGGGGTGGAGCGAGCCGGTCAACGTGTCGAGGACTCCGACCCAGTCGTTGACTCCGACGATCGCCCTCGGGCCGGACGGGGCGCGCCACGTCGTGTGGGGCGAGCGCACGCGCGACGTCGGGAGCATCTCGGCGGTGACGTCCCTGTTCTACGCCACGGACGAGGGCGGGACGTGGGGAGAGGCCGTCGAGATCTACGGGGCGACGGACATTCTCAGCCGGCAGGCCTTCCCCATCTCGGTGTCCATCCTGCCCGAGGGCTCGGTCCACGTCGTGTTCGACGGCCGCGATGCGTCCGGCAGGGCGAGGGTCCAGTACCTCCGTCGGTCTCCGGACGGCGAGTGGGACGAGGGGCCGGGTGCCGCCTTCGGATATCGGCCCGACCTCGCCACCGCCGACGGCGTCCTCTACCTCTCGTACGAGCCCTACGACCCCGCGGTCGACCCGGTGCGGTCCGGCGATGTCGTGGTGGCGGCGTCGCGAGACGGAGGAGACACGTGGTCCGCACCGGAACGGGTCTACGACGCGCGGGCCGAGGGCCCCTGTGTGAAGCCGTCCGTCGGCACGCGCCTCGCTGTCGGGGACGGGACGCTTCTCCTCGTGTGGTCGAGGGATTCCGCGTTCCCCTGCGGGCCTGGGGAGCACTTCGTGTGGCCGCGCGAAGTCCTCAGCTCGTCCCGCCCGCTGAGTGGCGACCGGCCGTGGTCGGCCCCTGCCGTCGCGCTGCCAGAGCTTCCTACCGAAGACCCCAATCAATACGTACAACTGCGTCTCGCGGCGTCCGATGGCGGTGAGGCCCACGTCACCGCGTACTCGCAGAGCGGGACCCGTCTCGGCGTCGGAAGTCAGATGTACGCGTCTCTGCGTGACGGAGCGTGGTCGCACCTCCGAATTCCTCTTCGGCATGGACCTGGGCACGGTCAACGTCGGCTTGGCCGCAGGTCCCGGACGGGTGTGGGCCGTGGCCGGCGGGGTCCGCGATGAGAGCGGCCAGTTCGACCGCCGCCAGTACGCGGCCTCCCGGTCTCGGCAGCCCACGGGAAGGGTCTCGTCTCCAGCCCCGAGCGGCCTCACGCTGGGTTCGCCGTGGCCGAACCCGGCCCGCCGCTCGTTCTCCGTCGAGGTCGGGCTCGGAGGCGGGGCCGGCGTTCTCGAGGTCGTGGATGCCGTAGGCCGAGTCGTGCGCCGGGAGGAGGTCGGGGGGTCTGGCAAGGAGACGGTCGACGTGGCTACGCTGCCGTCGGGCTCCTACACCGTCCGCCTCCGAGGTGGGGGCGACCACGTGGCTCGCCCGCTCACGGTCGTCCGATGACGCCCGTCAGGCCTGGGACGGCTGCTGAGGATCGAGACGCGCCGGATTCCACCGCCTCCTCGGACTGGAGTCGAACTCGCTACCGGCCCTGAAAGTCCAGCCCGACGGAGACGTAGAACCGCCGCTCGCCGAACCGCTTGCCGTCGAACGGCCACCCCCAATCCGCGCGGATGGGGTAGCCGAGGACCAACGTCCGCAGGCCGACGCCGGCGCCGAGCAGGTCGTTCGTCGAGCACGCGGCGCTCGACGTCGGGCGTGGCCGGGTCGCCGTCGTCGTCGACCGAGACGGTGCGCCACAGGTCGAGGCCACCGTTCGAGATCACGCCGGCGTCGACGAACCCGACCGTCTGGATGTTGTAGAGCGGCGCGAGCGGGATCGGGCCCGGCAGGAGCGCCGCGATGAGCGGCACGCGCGCCTCGGCGTTGACGAGCGCGAAGCGGTCGCCGGCCGCCTCGTTGAACCCGAACCCCCGCACGGGCAGGACCGGCGTCGCGAACACGAAGTCGTCCGGCCCTCGACGGGAGGCTGTTCGAACTCGGTCTCGACCCAGTTCTGGACGCCGGCCGCGTAGAACCGCTGGGGGTTCGGGCCCAGGCTCAGCCCGGCCGAGCCGCGGAGCGCGAGCGCGTAGCCCGGCCCGAGCGACCAGTAGCGACGCCCGTCGGCCAGGGCCGTCGCGAAAAAGGCGTCGGGGCCGGGCGCGCCCGACAGGCTGGCCGCCCAGCGCGTACCAATTTGCTACTTTTGCTACCTTATCACAAATGACAATAAAGGAAAGAGCAATATTTATTCTAAAATGTTTAATCAAATGGAAAACAAGGATATAGGACCTTTAGTAAGTGTAGTAATACCTTATTATAATGATGGATTATATATAGAAGAAACAGTAAATAGTATGCTGAATCAAACCTATACAAACATTGAAATAATTATAATAAATGATGGTTCTACAGATGAATTTTCAATAGAAAAGTTAGCAAATTTTGATAACCCTAAAATAAGAATTATCAATCAGCAGAATGCTGGAGGAGCAGCAGCGAGAAATACTGGCTTTCAAAACTCTTCGTCGCAATATGTGCTTACGCTTGATGGAGATGATATGTTTGAAGAAAATTTTCTAGAAAAAGCTATAACAGTTTTAGAAAAAAATACAAATATTGCAGCCGTTTCATCTTGGGTAAAAGGCTTTGGAGAAAGTGAGTTTGTTTGGAAAGCAGAAGGAGGTACAATAAAAAATTTTGTAAACGATAATCAATCTGTAGCTTGTGCTTTAATAAGAAAATCTGTTTGGCAAGAAGTGGATGGTTATTCTGAAGAATTCAGAAATGCTTATGAAGACTGGGATTTTTGGTTAAGAGTAACTAATTTAGGATATGAAGTTTATACATTACAAGAACCTTTATTTTTGTATCGTCAGAAAAAAAGTTCTACACGATTAGATACTGAAAATAATCATCTAGAATCTTACAAGAATTTAATTCTAAAAAATAAAGATATATTTAGTTCTTTTGTAGTAGAGGTGTTGCTAGATAAAGAAAGCAAATCTGAAAAAGGTGTGAATCAACTCATTTGTAGTAAAGATAAAAAAATAGAAGAGTTATCTAACTCTAAAGAATATAAAATTGGTAGAGCTATTCTTTATCCTTTTTGTTTACTAGCAAAAATTTTTCGTTAAAGAAATAACTTTTAAAGAATGGAAACTAATAATCAAAATATGAATGCTTCTTGTACAATAGTAACAGCAGATTATATACATTATGCACTTGCTTTGAATGAATCACTATTAAAATTTCAGATTATACCTCTTTATATTTTGTTAGTAGATGATAAAATAGATGAACGTCCTATACAAGAAAAATTTCCAAATGTGCATTTTTTGTACTTAAGCGATATAGAAAAACAAAAAAATGCGAAAGAAATTATAGCAAAATATAAGGGAATTGATGATAATGCACTTCGTTGGTCATTAAAATCTATATTAGCTAATTATTTGTTAGAGAAATACAATAAGTTGTTAGTTTTAGATGCTGATTTATTTTTTTATCAAAATTTTCAGTTCTTATTTGATGAGCTGGATGAGAATAATATTTTACTTACCCCTCATTGGAGAAATTCTCTTCCTTTTGCAAAAGAAGGTAAAGAAAATGAGCATTTTGAACATTTATTTGTGGCTGGATTATTTAATGCAGGTTTTATAGGGCTAAACAGGGAATCAAGAGAAGCACTAGATTGGTGGGCAAGTTGTTGTTTGTATAGATGTGATTTGACAACATGGCAAGGACATTTTGGAGATCAAACCTATCTTAATTTAATGCCTATTTATTTTGAAAAAGTCAAAATAATGAAGCATAGAGGTTGTAATCTTTCAGAATGGAATTATGTGGAATGCAAAAGAACACTACAAAAAGATGGAAGTGTATTGATTAATGATAAATATCCTATCGTATTTATACATTTTGCAGGTTGTTTTGTAGATGATATTGAAGCTGGTAAAGATAAATTACTTGAGCCTCATTTAAAGAATTGGAAACAGGTAATAGCCACGTACAAACCTCACTCTATTCAAAAAGAGAATACTGAGGAAGAAATAGAAGAGAAACCAACTATTTTAGAAGATGACAAAATCAGTTTTTTGGTTAATTTAAAAAGGACTCTTCGTATTCGTACTCGCATTCGTCGTTTTATAGCAGGTTAATTTATCAAATAATCATTTAATTGTTTTAGTCTTATGGATACTTCTATTCTCATTATAGGTTATGGTTTTGTAGGTCAAAATCTGTATAGAAAATTAAAAGCCTATAATTTTGATGTAAAAGTGCTTTCTCCTCACTTAGTAGAAAATGCAGGGGTAGATTTTTTTAGAGGTAAAATTCAAGATATTCCATTTATTAAAAACCTAAATTTAGAAAATACCATAGTAATACATACAGCTCATGTGGGTTATCCTCTACATGAAAACGATTCTTTAGCAAGAGAAGTAGAAGAAAATTTGATGCCTTTTTTAGATTTACTTGAACATGTAAAAGCAAACGGTGAAACTAGAGTAGTCTATATATCTTCAGGGGGGGCTGTTTATGGTAAACCTAAAACAATTCCTGTAAAAGAAAATCATGTACTCAATCCTATATCTTTTTATGGAATGTGTAAAAAATATATGGAAGATGCACTAAAATTATACCATAAACAATACAATATAGAATATGATATTGTCAGACCTTCTAATATTTATAATTTTGATTGGAAAACGAGTAAAAAGCAAGGTTTAATAAGTGTTTTGGTAAATGCAGTACAATCTGACACACCTTTTTACCTTTGGGGAGAAGGAAATACTCAAAAAGATTATATTGATATAGAAGATGTAACTGATGCAATACTTTCTTTGATACAAAAAAAAGCAAGTAATAAAATATTTAATTTGAGTACAAACAGAGGATATACTACTTTGGAGATTATAAAAATAGTAGAAGAAAGACATAACAAAAAGATAGATGTAGTAGCTCAACCAAGTAAAATACAAGACGTAGAACATATTATTTTAGATAACAACAAACTAAAAAAGTATATTAGTTGGAATCCAAAAACAATATTTTAATAACTCAAATAATTAAAGAGAATGAAAAATTATTTAAACTTAGGCTGTGGACACCGTTATCATTCAGAATGGATAAATGTAGATTTTGTCAGTACAGGAGAAAATGTAATTGCTCATAATCTCTTACAAGGAATTCCATTCGAAGATAATCACTTTGATGTTGTTTATCATTCGCACGTCTTAGAACATTTTGCCAAAAAAAATGGGAAAGAATTTATAAAAGAGTGTTATAGAGTTCTCAAAAAAAATGGAATTATCAGACTAGCAATTCCAGATTTAGAACAGATTGCAAGAGAGTACCTCAAGAATTTAGAAGCAGCACTACAAGATAACGAAAATGCCAAACAAAATTATGAATGGATCAAACTAGAATTGTATGACCAAACTGTTAGAACAACAGAAGGAGGCGATATGGCAAATTATATTTTTCAAAATAGTATTCCAAATGAAGAATATGTATTTCAAAGAATTGGAGAAGAAGGAAAAATAATGAGAGAAAATTATTTGGCGAATCAAAAAAATAGTCAAAATAAAAATCAAATAATACAGTCTGAAAAACAGACACAAAGTTTCATAGCTAATCTAAAAACCAAAATAAGAAATAAAATAAAAGATAGATTATTTAGAGATGATTTTGAAAAGATGGAAAATGAAAAAGAATATACCCAACTAGGAAAATTTCGTTTAGGAGGAGAAATCCACCAATGGATGTATGATAGATATTCTATTAAAAAATTATTAGAAGAAGTAGGTTTTCAAAATGTGGAAGTAAAAACAGCTTTTGAAAGTAATATTCTCTCTTGGAATGATTATCAATTAGAAAGTCAAAATGGAAGAGTTTTTAAACCAGATTCTTTGTTTGTAGAAGCTATAAAATTATAATATGAAAATACTTACAGTAAGTACTTATGATAGAGGAGGTGCTGCAAATGCTTGTCTTCGCTTGCATAAAGGATTAATGCAAGAAAATATAGACAATCAAGTAATTGTTCTTTATCGTTCAGATAATTCTAAAAAGAATGTTTCTAAGTTCGATAAAGAAGAATTAAGTTTGCCTCAAATACCTACTTTATCTTTAAAAAATTGGATAGATGAAAAAATAAATAAGACCTATCAAAAGACTGCTAAAGAGTTTTTAATCTATTCTGCTAAACAAAAAGAGCAACAGAACTTTATCAACTCCAGACCTAAAGGTTTAGAATTATTTTCTTTTCCAGATTCTAACTACGACATTACTAAAACTGAATTATATCAAGAAGCTGATTTAATTAACCTGCATTGGACAACTTATTTTTTAGACTGGGAGAGTTTTTTTCAAAAAAACACAAAACCTATTGTTTGGACGTTCCATGATCAAAATTCATTTTTAGGAGGAGAACATTATAAAGAAGAATATTTAGGTATTTCTGACGAAGGAAAACCCATTCCTAGAACTTTGACAGAAACAGAACAAACTATTTTTAAAGATATTTTAGAAAGAAAAAAGAGAATACTAAGTAAAGTAGAAAATTTACACATCGTAACTCCTTCTAAATGGCTTACTGAATCTGCTGAAAAAAGTGCTTGTTTTAAAAATGTGTCTTATCAAACTATTCCTTATGGATTAGACACAACTATTTTCAAACCACGTCCTAAAGATTTGGCAAGAGATTTTTTTGGAATAGATAAAACTGTTCCGATGATATTATTTGTAGCAGAATCTATTACTAACCAAAGGAAAGGATTTGAATATCTAAAGAGAGCTATTGAATTAGTACGCAAAAAATATCCTACCATTCAATTTTGTGCAGTAGGAGAATTAAAAGATAAATCTTTACATAATCAAGTCATAGAATTGAGATTTATTCAAGATGAAAGGTTACTTAGTGCTGTTTATTCTGCTGCTGACTTGTTTGTAATTCCTTCATTAATGGATAATTTACCAAACACAGTTTTAGAATCTCTATGTTGTGGAACTCCTGTTATTGGATTTAATATTGGAGGAATTCCTGATATGATACAAAATGGAATTAATGGGTATCTTTGTGAAGAGATTAGTGTAAATTCATTAAAAGAAAAAATTGAATTATTCTTACAACAACCTACTATCTTTGACAATAAAAAAATAGCAGAAGATGCACAAAGAAAATATAATTTGTCTGTACAAGCAAAAGCATATATTCAACTTTTTAAAAAAATAATAGAAAAATAATAGAACATGAGTAAAGTTTTTCCCAAAATATCTATTGTAACTCCTTCTTACAATCAAGGAGAATATATCGAACAAACTATTCAATCTGTATTAGGACAATTTTATGAAAATATAGAATATTTAGTTTTAGATGCAGCCAGTAAAGATGAAACGGTTTCTATCTTAGAAAAATATGAATCACAAATTAGTTATTGGCATTCAAAACCTGATGGAGGACAAAGTGCAGCCATTAATGAGGGGTTCAAAAAATCAACAGGAGATATAATAGCTTGGTTAAATTCGGATGACTATTATTTAACAAGTACTTTAAATAAAGTTGCCGAACTTCTGCCTTTAGATAAACCAGTGATTCTTATGGGAAACTGTTTTCATTTCCAGCAAGGAAAAGACACTGGAACAGGAAGTCTTATTACAGAATGGCATAACGAAATTGAATTGAAAAATGGCGATTATATTATTCAACCTTCCACTTTTTTTAATAGAAAAGCATGGGATTTAGTGGGAGAGTTAAATGAGAGTTTACACTTTACTTTTGATTGGGAATGGTTTTTACGAGCAGAAGAAAAAGGAGTTGAGTTTATAGTTACTTCAGACTATTTTTCTGTCTATAGATTGCACGAAGCTCATAAGTCTAGTACAGGAGGAGAAAAAAGAGATAATGAGATTTATGAAATAGTGAAAAAGTATAATTCAAAAGAAGATACAGAACTTTTCTTTTATATATTACAGAATAAAAATGTAATGAAGGAGAGATTAACAAATCTCAGTTCTTTATTAAATACGCAAAGATTGAAAAGCCAGCTATTTAGACAAATTTTCTTTAGAAAATTATCCAAATCAGAGTGGAATAAAGTAGATATTTTTATGAAAGTAAATGGTTTAAGTATATAAAATAAAAGCAAATGCTCCCCTACGAAAACCT